>NZ_BJNG01000012.1 GCF_006539565.1 Pseudonocardia hydrocarbonoxydans | reverse complement strand
GTCGCAGTCATGCAACGTTCTGGGGCTGTGTTCCCACCGTACACCTCCCGATCCTCGCGGATCCTGGGGGGTCCCAGTGGGGCGGTCCTCGCTCACCTGTTGACCGGGCCCCTGAGGGGCTTCGTTCTGTCCGGTGTCGCGCTGACAAAGAGAAAGTTACGCGGGGGGTTGACACCAAGTCAAATCGCCCCCCCTGGACCGCGCTGACCAGCGGAAACATGCCCGGAACCGTCACCCAGCGTCGCGTCCGTCGCGTTCGTCGGCGATGAACGGTCGGGGTCAGCGGGGCGGTTCGGACCGGTCCGATCCATCCCGGTCGAGGCCGTGACCTGCGGGGACGGACGTCCCGTTGGCGTCGGAACGGGCGCTCGGCTCCCCATCGGCGAGGTCGGCACGCTCATCGGTGTGACCTGGGGAACTTCTCGAAATGTCGCTGTGCGCGACGGACGGCCCGGTTTCCGTCGCCAGACGGTGGAGCATCGCGTTGTAGGCCCGGAGGTCGGCATCGCCGTCGTGCTCGGCCCGACGATCATCGCGTCGCGCCGACCGCTCGTCGTGACGCGACCACTGGATCAGCAGCGCGATGACCACGAGCAGCAGCGGCAGCTCCCCCGACGCCCACGCGAGTCCACCGCCGAGCCGCTGGTCTTCCAGCAGGTCGGGCACCCAGGGCAGGGCCAGCGCGCGGTAGAAGTCGCCGCCGATCACCGTCGCACTGCTCATCAGGGCGACCCCGAAGAAGGCGTGGAACGGCACCGACGCGAAGACCACGGCCAGCCGGGCCACCGGGGGCAGCCGGCGCGGCGACGGGTCGATCCCGATGATCGGCCAGAAGAACAGCGCCCCGACCAGCAGGAAGTGCAGGTTCATCAGCACGTGCGCCCCGTGCTCGGGCAGCGCGGCGGGGAAGATCCCGGAGAAGTACAGCGCGTAGTAGGAGCCGACGAACAGCGGGAGCGCCACCAGCGGGTGCGTCAACCAGCGCGACAGCGGTGAGTGCACCGCGGCCAGCAGCCACTCGCGCGGCCCCGGGGGCCCGCTGCGGCCACCGGACGGGAGTGTCCGCAGCGCGAGCGTGACCGGCCCGCCGAGCACGAGCAGGATCGGCACCAGCATCGACAGGATCATGTGCTCGCCCATGTGGACGCTGAACATCGCGGGGCCGTAGCGCCCGATCCCCGAGCTCGTGGCCACCAGCAGTGCCGCGCATCCCGCCAGCCAGGCCAGCGTGCGGCCGACCGGCCACCCGTCACCGCGGGCCCGCAGCCTGCGCACCCCCACCAGGTAGGCCAGCGCCAGCACGATCGCGGCGGAGCCGAAGATCAGGTCGAAGCGCCAGTCGAACAGCAGGCGCTCCAGCGTGGGAGGCCCGGCGAGGTCGTAACCGATCAGGGCCTCGGCCCGTGACGGTGCGCCGCTGCCGTCGTCGGGTGCCGCGGTGCGCCCCAGCGCGACGGCCAGCCCGATCGTCGCGAGCATCAGGAGGATCTCGACGCCGCCCAGGCGCAGCAGCGCCCGTGGCTCCCCCCGCGACGCCGGTCCGACCGTGCGCTGCCGGTGCAGTGCCCCGAAGGCCCCCAGCGCCAGCAGTGCGCCCGCCTTGGCCAGCAGCAGGCCGCCGTAGTAGCTGCCGAACAGGGCCCCGGGGGCGATGCGGGTCAACGCGTTCACGATCCCGGTGACGGCGAGCACGACCCAGCACACGAGCGCGACATGGGAGAAGCGCGGTACGGCCGTCGCCAGGGCGGCGGCGCGGTCGGGCCCTCGGGCCGCCGCCAGCGCGACGACCGCAACCAGCCCGCCCACCCACAGCGACGCCGCCAGCACGTGCAGCACCAGGCTGTCGGTGGCGAGGTCGTGCGCCCCCCCCGCCGCGGAGTGCCCCGTCAGCGTCACCGGGAGCGGGCCGACCACCGACAGGCCGAACAGCACCGTGGTCCAGCCCCAGGTCAGGACGCTACGGGTCCCGACGACGACGAGCAGCGCGATCACCGCGGTCCAGGACCAGGCCGTGGACGCCGCGAGCTGCGGGATCGCGTCGAGCAGCAGCCGCGCGTCGAGCACCTCGGCGACGGGGCGGCCGAGGGCGTCGGCGACGGTGAGCGGGACCAGCAGTACCGCTGCGACCACCCACGCGACGCCCGTCCAGCAGGCCGTGCGCAGCGCGCGGTAACCCGCGACGTCGAGGTAGCCGGAGCGTTGCGGGGGCACCAGGAACGCGGCGAGCAACAGCGCCCCGATCGTCAGCACCATCGCGACCTCGGCGACCGCCCGCACCGCGGGCAGTCCCACCGTCGTGAGCACCCCCGGATCGGGCAGCCCCAGCGCGACGAGCGGGCGCGCGCCGGACAGGAGGGTGAGTCCTGCCGCGATCAGTACGGCGACGGTCGTCCCGACCGCGACCAGGGCCGCCGGTCCGGACGGGCGGGCGGCGGTCTCGACGGGGGTCTTCGCCATGTCAGCCAGGCTAGCCGCAGGTACGGCGGGCGGCCGGGGGCCGGGCACACTGCGTCGGTGCACATCCTCGACGCCCTCCACGGCGGCGACGTGCGCGGCTGGGCGGAGGCGCCGGTGCGTCACCTGGACCCGGTGGTGCTCCCCCGGGTCGTCGACGGGCGGCTGCACGCGGACCCCGTCGGCCGCGGCGGCGCGGGTGCGGTGGTGCTGCTGCTCGCGCTGCACCGCGTCATCGACGTCGACGCGGCGTTCGCGGAGCTACGGTACGTGCTGCGGCCGGGCGGGACGCTGGTCGTCGTCACCCCGTCGGTGGCGGTGCGCTCGGTCGCGGAGCTGCGCTGGCGTGGCGCGTTGCGCCCGGTGCACCGCGGGCCGTGGCGGCACCGGGCCGCGCTCGACGACGCGGGATGGCTGCTCAGCGCGGCGGACTTCGCGGTGCTGGCCGACGACCGGCTCCCGCTCACCCTCCCCCTGCCCGACTCCGCCGCCGCGCGCCGTGCCGTCGACGCGCTGCCCGCGGCCGGGCTGTGGCCCGACCTCACCCCGGACGTCCGCGACGGGCTGGCGGCTGCGCTCACGCGACGCGCCGGGCCCGGATCACGTCTGCCCGTGCCGCTGCGCCGGTTCGTCGCCCGCCGTTAGCGCGCGGCGGGGCCGGTCCGGCGGGCACGTCGACGGTGACCGTGGCGCCGCCGGGCGGGTCGCCCGTCAGCCGGGTGTCGCGGCTGCGGCCCCGACCAGCTCCGGCCCGGCGTCGGACACGGGGTCCTCGCCCTCGACGACGTCGGCGACCACACAAGTGATGTTGTCCGGCCCGCCGCCCTCGTTGGCCAGCTCGATCAACCGCTCCACCGCGCCCTGCGGCGTCCCGGCGCCGACGAGCACGTCGAGGACCTCGTCGTCTCCGAGCACCGCGGTGACGCCGTCGGAGCACACCAGGTACCGGTCGCCCGCCCGCGCCTCGTGGTGGAAGAGGTCCGGCTCGACGGTGTTGCCGTCCTGCAGCGTGCGCATGAGCATCGACCGGCGCGGGTGCTCGCGCGCCTCCTGCACCGAGATGCGGCCCTCGTCGACCAGGGCCTGGACGAGCGTGTGGTCGCGCGTGAGCCGCACCAGCTCGCCGTCGCGGACGAGGTAGGCGCGCGAGTCGCCAACGTGCAGGATGCCCACCCGCGCGTCGTCGAAGAGCAGGGCGACGACAGTGGTGCCCGATCCGCGCAGCGCGGTGTTCTCCCGCGCCAGCCCGGTGAGGCGGTCGGCCGCGGCCGTGACGGCCCGGGCCAGCGCGCCGAGCAGGTCGGTGCCCGCGAGATCGGTGCCCGCGAGGTCCTTGTCGAGATCGGCCAGCGCGGTCACGGCGACGGAGCTGGCCACCTCGCCGTGCGCGTGCCCGCCCATGCCGTCGGCGACGGCGAGCAGGCGCGGACTCGTGACCGCGGAGTCCTGGTTCAGCGGACGGCGCCGACCGACGTCGGACCCGGCCGCCGAGCGCAGCGTCAGGGGCATACGCACACCTTCTCATGAGGTCAACTTCCGACACCACGACGACACCCGGGAGACACACCGCTCGGCAGGCGGGGTGGGTAGGGGGCCCGCTAGGCTCGGCATGAGCGGTTCGTCCCGCTCCGGCCCTCGTAGCTCAGCTGGATAGAGCAAGAGCCTTCTAATCTCTAGGTCGCAGGTTCGAGTCCTGCCGAGGGCGCACGACACCAGGTCAGCGCCATGGCCTGCGGAGGCACGCACGATCCACCCACCGGGTACCTACCGTTCACGCCCGGGGGCGGTGGACGCGACGGCCCATGGAGACCTCCCGGGTCGTGCTCACCCGCTCGTGCCCGAGGTGGTCGGCGAACTCCCGCGCGGTCGGGCCGGCGGCACGGTGGCGACGCCCGGCCGACCACCGCACCCGATCAGGCGGCGGGCAGCTCGCCGAGTGTGATCGTCAGCGTGTACGGCTCGGCGGCCGGTGGTCGTGCGACGGTGAGGCGGACGACGTCGCCCGGCCGACGCTCGGCGATCGCCGCCTGCACGTCCTGCGAGGTCCGGACCTCGTCACCGTCGATCTGCGTGATCAGGTCGCCCGCCTGCGCGCCGGCCGTGGCGGCCGGGCCGGCCGGATCGAGGGCGGCCACACCGGCCCCGACCGGCTCGCCGCGCTCGTCCGTCACGGTGACGACCGTGACCCCCAGCGCGGCCCGTCCGGATCGCAGGACCCGTCCGTTGTCGACGATCTGGCGCGCGATGTCCCGGGCGATGTCCGCCGGGATCGCGAACCCGATACCCGCCGCCGTGCCGCCGATCCCCGGGTTGACGGCCGCGAGGTGGGGATGCCGACGACCTCCCCGTCGAGGTCGACCAGCGCTCCCCCGCTGTTGCCCGGGTTGATCGGTGCGCTGGTCTGGATCGTCTGACGCAGCACCGTGCCCGGCGTTCCGCTCGCCGGGTCGGGTGGCTCCGGCACCGACCGGCCCAGGGCCGACACGATGCCCTGCGTCACGCTGCCCTCCAGCCCGAGCGGGCTGCCGACCGCCATGACGATCTCGCCGACCCGCAGGTCCCTCGGCTCGCCGAACCGCGCGGGTACCAGCCCGGCGGTGTCCTCCACCCGGATCACGGCGAGGTCCTCGACCGGATAGGAGTACACGAGCGTCGCCCGCCGGACCGCGCTGCTGGTGGCGACGCGCACGTCGAAGGCCGTGGCCGTGCCGACGACGTGCGCGTTGGTGACGATGTGCCCCTCGCCGTCGAACACGACCCCCGAGCCGACCCCCCCGTCGTGGGTGATCTCGACGACGGACGGCAGGGCCTGCCGGACGACCGAGACGAACTCCTCCTCCAGCGACCGGGCGGGCCCGGGCGCCGGCTCCTCGTCGCCCGCCGTGCATCCCGCCAGGACGGCGGCCGCCACCAGCACGAGGGCGGGTCGGTGCAGCGGATGGGGAACACCCTTCATCGATCGGCCGCCTCTCCGGTCCGACGCCGGCCCGCGCCGACGGTCCCCCCGACCGTTCCAGCCCGAGAGCCGGGGTCGACCGGCCCGACGTGGCGGAACTGCCGGCTCCCGACCGGCCCGGCAGGGTCGACGGCAGCCGTCGCCGACGGGCGGGGCGGTCGACCCACGGCCGGGGAGCGCGGGACGGGGTCGCGCCCGGTCGCGGACACGTGCCGGCAGGACGAACGGACGGCCGGGCCCTCGCCACCGCAGGACGATGCCGGGACGCGGGCCCGCCGGGGATAGTCGCCCGGTGACCGCACCGGCCGCTCCACCCCGCCCGGCAGGACGGGTCCCGGCTCCGCCGGGTCCGGCAGACACGACCGGGGCCGTGCCCCGTGGAGGCCACCCACCCGGCCCGTCCGGGTCCGGGTGACCGGGCATGTCGCACTCCATCGCGCTGCTGCTGGAGCTGGGTGCCCTCCTGATCGTGCTGAGCGTGCTCGGCACGATCGCCCACCGGCTGTCGCTGACCCCCGTACCGCTGTACCTGCTGGCCGGGCTCGCCGTCGGGGAGGGCGGCCTCGGGCTCGTCCCGGCCTCGGCGACCTTCATCGAGACCAGCGCCCAGATCGGCCTGGTGCTGCTCCTGCTCGTGCTCGGCCTGGAGTTCTCCGGCGACCAGTTCGCCGAGGGCCTGCGGCGGCACCGGCCGTCCGTCGTGGTCGACGCGGTGCTCAACGCGACTCCCGGTGCCATCGCCGGGCTGCTCCTCGGTCTCGACGCGGTCGGTGTCCTGGCGATGGCCGGCGTCACGTGGGTGTCGTCGTCGGGCATCGTCGCCCGGCTCCTGGTCGACCTGCGGCGGCTGCAGAACCCGGAGACGCCCTCCGTCCTCGCGGTCCTGGTGCTCGAGGACTTCGCGATGGCGATCTACCTCCCCGTGCTGGCGGTCATGGCCGCAGGCGGTACCTGGTGGCAGGCGTTGCTCGGCGTGCTCGTCGCCGTGGGGGCGCTGTCCATGGCCCTGCTGGCGTCCCGGCGGTGGGGGCACCGCATCGGCGGCGCCCTGTCCCATCCGGAACCCGAGCAGCTGCTCCTGCGGATCGTCGGCGTCACCCTGCTCGTGGCCGCCCTCGCCGAGACGATCAACATCTCGGCCGGGGTCGGGGCGTTCCTGGTGGGTCTGAGCCTCACCGGCGAGATCACCGACCGCGCCCGCGAGGTGCTGGCCCCGGTGCGCGACCTGTTCGCCGCCGCGTTCTTCCTGGCCATCGGCCTCTCGATCGACGCCACCGACCTCCTGCCGGTCCTGCCCGCCGCGCTGGCGCTCGCCGCCGTCACCGCGGTCACCAAGGTGCTCACCGGTGCCTACGCCGCGGGCCGGGACGGCGTCGACCGGGACGGCAGGCTCCGCGCGGGCACCGCCCTCATCACGCGCGGTGAGTTCTCGATCGTCGTCATCGGGCTGGTCGGTGCGGCCGCGGATCCGCGGCTGGGCGCTCTCGTCGCCGCCTACGTCACGATCCTCGCCACCGCGGGCCCGGTCCTGACCCGGTGGGCCGACGGCCCCCGTCGTCGCCGGCCGGAGGTCGACGCGCAGCGCCGGCGCGGGCGCCGGGCCGGCACCCCCCGAGCCGTACCCCGCGGCGACCGGTGACGGCGTGGAGCCGCTCGGTGTGCGGGATCCGTACCGCACCTCCGTGCCGGTACTGATGTCCGGGACCGCGACACGGGCGAGCGTTCGCGCATGGAACTGGAGAGCGCGGTGCGCCGCGCGTTCGCCCCCGCGACCGGGCCGGACCGGGCCGGACCGGGTCGGCGTCGAGATCGAGCTCGTCCCGCTCGCGGACGGCGGGCGGCCGGCGCCGGCCCGCCTCGCCCCCGTCCTCGACGCGCGGTTCGCCGCCGTCGCGCGGCCGACCTTCGAACCCGGCGGGCAGCTGGAGCTCAGCCCCGCCCCGCAGCCGCTGCCCGCCGTCATCGACACCGTCCTGGGCCTGCTGCGCCGGGTGCGGGAGCGGGCCGCGCGGGTGGGCGTCGAGCTGATCGCGGCCGGGACCGACCCGCACCACGACTGCACGCAGGTCCCCCTGCACCGGCCGACCGCGCGCTACCTCGCCCTGCAACGCGCGCTCGACGGGCACGGACCCGACGGTCGCCGCATGATGCGGCTGACCGCGTCGCTGCAGGTCTGCGTCGACCTGCGGCCGGGGCGGGCCGGGCGGGAGCAGTGGCTGGTCGCCAACCTCGCCGGGCCGCACCTCGCGGCGGCGTTCGCCAACTCCCCGACCCTGGACGGCCGCCCGGCCGGCGTCGACGGGGCCCGCACCGGGATCTGGACGCGCGTCGATCCCCGCCGCTGCGCCTACGACGGCCGCCACCTCGACGCGGCCGACCCCGTCGGGGCCTACCTCGCCTTCGCCGCCGCGGCACCCCGGCTGCCGCTGCCCGGGCTCGACGCGCGGGGTCACCTGTCCACGCTGTTCCCGCCGGTCCGCCCGCGCGGGGGCTACCTGGAGGTGCGCTACCTCGACGCGCAGCCCGACGGGCGGATCGCGGCGGCGGTGCACACCGTGCACACCCTGCTCACCCACCCCCGCGCCCGCCGCGAGGCCCTGGACCTGCTGCTGCCCGGGATGGGCGACCTGCCCGCCGCGTGGCGCGCCGCCGCCGACGGCTGGACGCCGCACGCCGCCGATCTGCTCGCGATCGCCGCCTGCGCGCAGGCCGCGCTCGGGGAGGTGCCGGCGCGATGACCGCGGACGTCGTGTTCGTCGTCGACCCGCTGGAGCGGCTCGACCCGGCCCTGGACACCAGCATCGGCCTCATGCACGCCGCGCAGCGGCGCGGGGCGCGGGTGTGGGCGACCGGCGCCCTCGCGCTGGAGGCCCGCGACGGCCGGGCCCGCTGCCTCGCCACCCCGCTGCACCTGGCCCCGAGCGTCCCCGACCAGGGCTGCCGCTGGACCGTGCCCGACCCGTGGTTCCGCGCGGGGACGCCCGCCGTCCTGGAGCTCGACGAGGCCGCGGCGGTCTTCGTGCGCACCGAGCCGCCGCTGGACGACCGGTTCGTCACCGCCACCCTGGTGCTCGACCTCGTCGACCCGCAGCGGACGGCGCTGGTGAACGCCCCGGCCGGGCTGCGGGCCTGCAGCGAGCACCTGCTGCCGCTGCACTTCCCCGACCTGACGCCCGCCACGCTGGTCAGCGCCGACCCGGCCACGGTCCGCGCGTTCGTCGCCGAGCACCGGACGGTGGTGGCCAAGCCGGTCGACGGGTTCGCCGGCCGCGGCGTGCTGCGGCTGGACCACCACGACCCCAACCTGGCCTCGCTGGTCGAGACCGTGACGGGTGCGGGCACCCGCGCCGCGGTGCTGCAGCCCTACCTGCGCGAGGTGACCGCGGGCAACAAGCGGGTGTTCGTGGTCGAGGGCGAGCCGGTCGGGGCCGTCCACCGCTTCCCCACCGGCGGGGACTTCCGCATCTGCGACACCCGGATGGCCGCGGCCCCGCTCACCGACCGGGACCGCGAGATCTGTGCCCGGCTCGCGCCGACCCTGCGCCGGCACGGTGTCCATCTCGCCGGTCTCGACGTCATCGGCCCGCACCTCATCGAGGTGAACGTGACCAGCGTCGGCGGCCTGCGCAAGGCCGACGCCCTGCTGGGCTGGTCGCTGTGCGCCGACGTCGTCGGCCGTGCACTCGACGGCTCCCTGCTCGCCCCCTCCCTCCTGGAAAGGACACCGGCATGACCCCCACCTCGTCCACCGCGCTGGTCGCCGCCGTCCTCGGCGTCGCCGTCCTCGGCGCGATGCTGTTTCTGCTCGGCTTCAACGTCTCGCGGATGCGCGGCGTCACCGCGAAGGCCGGCGGGTCACAGACCCCGACCGACCCGGCGTCGCCGCTGCTCATCGCCCAGCGCGCGCACGGCAACGCCAGCGAGTACGTGCCCTACCTCGCCGTGCTGTTCCTCGTGGTGGGGTTCGGGAGCCCGGCGGCCGTCGCGATCCCGCTGATCGTCGGCGCGACGGCGGCCCGGCTGCTGCACGCCTACGGGATGCTCAGCTCGCCCTCGCTCGCCCAGCACGGCGCGGCCGGGATGGCCGGGGCGATGGGCACCTACCTGTTCGGCGTCGCACTGGCCGTCGCCGCCGTGTTCACGGTGGTGTGAGGCGTGGCCACCGCGGTCGACACCGCGCTCGCGCCCCTGCGCAGCCGCGCCTTCCGGCGCTACGCCGCGGGTCAGCTGCCCTCGGTGACGTGCTCGTGGGCGCAGGTCGTGGCGCTCTCGGCCGTGGTGGTGGCACTGGACCCGGGCGCCCTGGGCTGGGTGGTGGCGCTGCAGTTCCTCCCGACGCTGGTGCTCGGGGCGTGGTGCGGCGCGCTCGCCGACCGGTTCGACCGGCGGACGGTGCTGATGGCCGCCGAGGCCGGGCTGGCGCTCGTCGCCGCGGCGTTCGCGGTGGCCGCGGCCTGCGGGCTGCTGACGCTGCCGGTGATCGGCGTGCTCGCCGCGGCCTGGGGCATCGTCAACGCGGTCGACACCCCGGCGCGGCGCGCGCTCGTCCCACAGCTCGTCCCGCCCGCGGACGCCCCGGCCGCGGCGGCCCTGTCCGGGACGCTGCTGCTGGTCGGCATGACGCTGGGCGCCGGGCTCGGCGGGCTGCTCGTGCCGGCGTTCGGGGCGGCCGTCACGTTCGGGATCAACGCGCTGTCGTTCCTGGTCGACGTCGCGGTGCTCGCGACGCTGCCGATCGGGCCGAGCCCGCGCACGCCCCGCGCACCGCGCCAGGTGCGCGACGGCCTGGCCCACGTCTGGGGCGTCCCGGCGCTGCGGCGGCCGGTCGTGGTGCTCGCCGTGGTCGCGACGACCACGTTCTCCTACCAGGTCAGCGTGCCGATCCTGGTGTAGGAACGGCTCGGCGGCGGGGCCGGCGCGATCGGGGCCGCGCTGGCGGTGTTCACCGCGGGCTCGCTGGTCGGGACCCTGGTCGCCGCGGCGCGGGGCCTGCCCGGCCCGCACACGACGGCGGCGGCGACGGCCCTCGTCGCCGCCGGGCAGCTCGTCGTCGCCCTCGCGCCGGGGCTCGTGCTCGCCGGGCTCGCCGTCGCGGGCCTGGGGTGGTCGGTGCTGCTCGGCGCGGTGATCGCCCGGTTGCAGCAGGCCCGGCCCGACATGCTCGGCCGGGTGATGGCCGTGTTCGCCGTGGTGCTGCTCGGCGCGATGGTCGTCAGCGGGCCGCTCGCCGGATGGCTCGCCGCGACGGCGGGCGCGTCGGCACCGTTCCTGTTCGGCGCGGCCACCGCGGCCCTGACGGCCGGCGTCCTGACGGCCGGCTCCCGGGAGGCGGGGACCCCGACGGCGGGGGAACACACTGCCGGGACCGGCCGGGACGCACGTCGGCCCCCCACCGGTGGTAGCCGGTAGGGGGCCGGTCACGTGCCGGGGCGACCGTCAGACGGACGCCCGCTCCGCGAAGTCGGCCTCGTGCTCGAGCGCGGTGTTGCTCGTCTCGCGCAGCGCCGAGACGCAGATCAGCGACAGGACGCCCATCAGCGCCATCATGAAGCCGATCGCGATCGACCCGAACGACGCGGCCAGGCCGGGGGCGAGCAGCGGCGGGATCGCCCCGCCCAGCACGCCCGCGAGGTTGTAGCCCAGGCCCGCGCCCGTGTAGCGGTACTTCGCCCGGAACAGCTCGGGCAGGTACGACCCGGCGGGGCCGTAGGCGATCGCGAAAATCACCATCGTCACCGTGAGCCCGGTGGCGAAGGCGAGCGGGGTGCCGGTGTCCAGCAGCGGGAACAGGAAGGGCGCCCACAGGATGCCGGCCACGCACGCGGCGCGGATGAGGTTACGGCGACCGAACCGGTCCGACAGGATGCCCGCGACGACCGTCGCGATGGCGAAGACGATCGACACCCCGACGCCGATGCCCAGCACGGTCGGGCGCGAGAGCCCGGCGCCGTCGGGGTTGGTGCCGTAGGAGGTCAGGTATGCGGTGCCCATGTAGAAGAAGGTGAACAGCATCGCCAGTGCGCCGGCGGAGAGCAGGACCTCGCGCGGCTGGGCCGTGACCGCGTCCATGAACGGCAGCCGCTTCGGCTTGGCCGTCACGACCTCGGTCTTCGCCTGCTCCATGGCGGCGCGGAACGCCGGGGTCTCCTCGATCGACAGGCGCACCCACAGCCCGACGCCGATCAGCAGGATCGACAGCAGGAACGGGATCCGCCAGCCGTAGGTCAGGAACGCCTCGTCGTCGTCGCCCATGACCAGGCCGGTGATCAGGAAGGTGCCCGAGGACAGGCCGAACGCCAGCGCCGGGCCGAGCTGGGGGAAGACCCCGTAGAGGCCGCGCTTCTCCTTCGGCGCGTACTCCGCGGTGAGCAGCGTCGCCCCCGCCCACTCCCCGCCGACGGCGAAGCCCTGGCAGAACCGCAGGAACACCAGGATCAGCGGGGCGGCGACGCCGATCGTGTCCGCGCCGGGCAGCAGCCCGATCAGGACGGTCGCGATGCCCATCAGCAGCAGCGTGGAGATCAGCGTGCGCTTGCGGCCGATCCGGTCGCCGTAGTGGCCGAAGATGACCGCGCCGACCGGGCGGGCGAAGAACGCTACCGCGAACGTCGCGAACGAGGCCACGGTGCCCGCGGTGGGCCCCAGCGCCGGGAAGAACACCTTCGGGAAGACCAGCGCCGCGGCCGTCCCGTAGATGAAGAAGTCGTAGAACTCGATCGTCGTCCCGGCGCAGCTCGCGGCGGCGACCCGGCTCAGGGAGACCGGCTTCGGCGGTTCGGTGGTCGGCGTGGACATCGCGGCTCCTCGTCGAGCGGGTCACGGAGAGGTGGGTGCTTGCGAGGCACAACGGGGCGGGGCGGGTGACGTCACGGCGGCACCAACCAAAGTCAGTACCGGCGGGACCGGGCCGGACGGCAACCTGCGGCCGGGTGACTCGTTTCACCTCGTGACGCCCCGGGTCGGGCACCGCGGCCGTGACGAAGGAGGTTGTCCGTGCCGGACGACAGCGCCATCGCCCGCGCCGTGGACACGGTCCTGCCGCGTCGGCTCCACGAGCTGCAGGCGGCCACCGGGCTCCCGGTGCTCTTCGCCGGTACGACGAGCCCGGCAGGCCACGCGCAGCAGCTGACGATCGACCACCTGATCGGCACCCTCGGCGACTCCCTGCGCCAGGTCAGCGTGCTGTCCGGGCGGGGGCTGGGCGGAGCGGCGATGGTGCGCCGAACGGTGTGCCGGGTCAACGACTACGCCACCACGACGTCGATCACCCACCACTACGACCAGGTCGTCGTCGAGCACGAGCGGCTGACCTCGCTGCTGGCCTGCCCGGTCGTCGTGCACGGAGCGGTGCGCGGTGTCGTGTACGGGGCGCTGCGCGAGAGCCGTCCGATCGGCGACGTGGCCGTGCGCAACGCCGGGGTGGTCGCGGCCAACATCGCCCGGGACGCGGCGGCGTTGCTGAAGTGGCAGGCCCCGCCCGGGCGTCCCGCGACCGGCGACCCGCGCGACGCCGCCATCGACGAGCTCGCCGACCTCATCGACCGGACGACCGACCCCGAGCTGCGGTACCGCCTCAGCCGGATCCACCACGGGCTGACCGAGCCCGGCCCGGAGCGGTCACCGGCGGAGGGCCCGGACGCGGCCCCGCGGGTCGCCGGCGGCGACGGGGCGGGCCCGGCGCTCTCGCCCCGGGAGGTCGAGACGCTGCAGCACGTGGCGGTGGGGGCGACGAACGCCGAGATCGCGGCCCACCTCGGCATCACCGTCGGCACCGTGAAGGCCTACCTGCACAGCGCCATGCGCAAGCTGCGGACCCGCAACCGCGCCCGCGCGGTCATCGCCGCGCGCGAGGCGGGCCTGATCTGAGGCACGACGACCGCTCGTACGACGACGGCCGGCCGTCCATCCATGATCACCGTCTGGGCGCGTTTCCGGCGATCCCCCGCCGGAAACGCACCGAGACGGTGATCATGGTGCGGCGGGCGGGTGGCGCACGCCGAGGGCCGTTCCGCCGACGCCGCCGGGCACCACGGGCGCCCGCTCGGCACGGGACCCGGTGCTCGCCGCCGCCGTGTGCCCTCCCCGCCGCGGGCCCCGGTGGCGCAGACTCGGGAGATGACCACTGACCACGTCGACGTGCTGATCGTCGGGGCCGGGCTGTCGGGGATCGGCGCCGCCTGGCGGCTGCAGCACGACGCACCGGGCACGACCTACGCGATCCTGGAGTCCCGCGACGCGATCGGGGGCACCTGGGACCTGTTCCGCTACCCCGGCGTGCGGTCGGACTCCGACATGTTCACCCTGGCCTACCCGTTCCGGCCGTGGCGGGAGCCGGAGTCGATGGCCGGCGGGGAGCGCATCCGGGACTACATCCGCGACACCGCCGCGCAGGCGCGGATCACCGAGCACATCCGGTTCGGCACGCGGGTGACCGGCGCGCAGTGGTCGTCGGACGAGGCGCGGTGGACGGTGCGGACCCGGGGCGGGGCGACCTGGACCTGCTCGTTCCTCTACGTCTGCGCCGGCTACTACGACTACGAGCAGGGCCACCAGCCCGACTTCCCGGGCCTCGACGACTTCGCGGGCCGGTTCGTGCATCCCCAGTTCTGGCCCGCCGACCTCGACCACGCCGGGCGGCGGGTGGTCGTCGTCGGCAGCGGGGCCACGGCCGTCACGCTCGTACCGGCGATGGCGCAGACGGCCGGGCACGTGACGATGCTGCAGCGCTCCCCGTCCTACCTGACGGCGCTGGCGCGCACCGACGGCGTCGCCGACGCGCTGCGCCGGTTCCTGCCCGCGGGCGTCGCGCACTCGCTGGTGCGCACCAAGAACGTGCTGCTGACCTCGGCGTTCTACCAGCTGTGCCGGCGGCGCCCGGAGACCGCCAAGAAGCTGCTGCGGGCGGGCGCCCGGCGCTTCCTGGACGACCCCGCCTACCTCGACGAGCACTTCACCCCCGCCTACGAGCCGTGGGACCAGCGGCTGTGCGTGGTGCCCGGCGGCGACTTCTTCCGCGCCGTCGCCGACGGCCGGGCGTCGGTGGTGACCGAGCGGATCGACCGGTTCGTGCCCGAGGGCGTGCGGCTGGAGTCGGGGCGGGTGCTCGATGCCGACGTCGTGGTGTCGGCGACCGGGCTGACGCTGCTGCCGTTGGGCGGGATGGACCTGGAGGTCGACGGCGAGCCCGTCGACGTCGGCCGCACCGTCGTCTACCGGGGTCTCATGCTCGGCGGCGTGCCGAACCTGGCGTTCTGCTTCGGCTACACCAACGCCTCGTGGACGCTGCGCGCCGACCTGTCGTCGCGCTACGTCGCCCGGCTGGTGCGCCATTTGCGCCGGCGCGGCCTGGCCTCGGCGACGCCGCGCGTCCCGGCCGCGGACACCCCCCGGCTGCCGTTCCTGGACCTCACCTCGTCCTACGTCCGGCGCGCGGTCGACCGGTTCCCGCGACGCACCGGACGGGAGCCCTTCGACGTGCGGCAGAACTACCTGCTCGACCGGATCGTCATGCGCACCGCCACGCTGGACCGCGACATGGACCTCGTCCCCGGGCGGGTCCCCGCCGGGTGACCGGCGGCTTGCCCGCCGCCGGGCCCGGCGGGCACGATGAGCCGAGGGAGGCCCCGTGACGGAGCACACACGACGCCGTGTCCTGGTCGTCGACGACGACGAGCGGGTCCGCACCGTCGTGTCCTGGCAGCTGGAGGCCGACGGGTACGCGGTGTCGCAGGCCCGCGACGGCACGGCCGCGCTGGAGCAGATCGCCTCCGACCGGCCGGACCTGGTGGTGCTCGACCTGTCGATGCCCGGTGTCGGCGGGCTCGACGTGCTGCGCCGGGTCCGCGGCGCCCCGGGCGGCACCGGCACGCTGCCGGTGATCGTGTTGTCCGGGCGCAGCGGGGAGACCGACCGCATCGTGGGGCTCGACCTGGGCGCCGACGACTACCTGGTCAAGCCGTTCTCCCCCGGCGAGCTCGCGGCACGGGTCCGGTCGGTGCTGCGGCGCGCCGGGTCGCAGCCCCCCGCACCCGCGGCGGTCACCGGCCTGCTCGTCGACCCGGCCACCCGCGACGTGCAGGTCGACGGCCGCCCGGTGGAGCTGACCGCCCGCGAGTTCGACCTGCTCGCCTACCTCGCCCGGCACCCCCGGCAGGTGTTCAGCCGGGCGCAGCTGCTCAAGAGCGTGTGGCGCAGCGAGCCCGGCTGGCAGGGCGAGGCCACCGTCACCGAGCACGTCCACCGGCTGCGCAACAAGATCGAGGCCGACCCGGGCCGGCCCCGGCGGCTGCGCACGGTACGCGGCGTCGGCTACCAGCTGGAGCCCTGAGCGTGGCGGCCCCGACGGCGGGACGGACCGCCGACCTCGACCACGCCGACAGCCTCGACCTGCTGCACCGGCAGACCACGGTGCTCGAGCTGATCTCCGGCGGCGCCGCGCTGCCGGAGATGCTCGCGGCCGTCACCGAGGCCCTGGAGGAGCTCATCCCGTCGAGCCGCTGCTCGGTGCTGCTGCTCGACGCCCGGCACGACACGCTGCACCACGGGGCCGCGCCGAGCCTGCCCGCCACGTACTCCGCCGCGATCGACGGCATGCGGTCGGGGCCGCTGGCCGGGTCCTGCGGCACCGCCGCGCACCTCGACATCGAGGTCGTGGCGGAGGACATCGTCACCGACCCCCGGTGGGCCGGGTACCGGGAGCTGGCCCGACCGCACGGGCTGCGGGCGTGCTGGTCGAGCCCCATCCGGGGCCGGGGGGTGGCCGGGGCGCCGAGCGTGCTGGGCACCTTCGCCGTCTACCACGACGTGCCGCACCGGCCCACTCCCCGCGAGCGCCGGCTGGTGGAGCGCTTCACCCACCTCGCGTCGGTGGCGATCGAGCACGCCCGGCTCTACGGCGCGCTCGCCGAGAGCGAGGACCGCTTCCGCCGCGCGTTCGAGGACAACGCGATCGGGATGGCGCTCACCGGGCTCGACGGGAGGTTCGCCCGCGTCAACCGGGCCCTGCGGGTGATGCTCGGCCGCACCGAGGAGGAGCTGCTCGCCGCCGGGCTCGCGTCGGTGCTCGAGCCCGCAACGGCGCCCGAGGCCCTCGCCGCCCTCGCCCGGTGCACCGGCGGCGAGTGCGACTCGGTGCAGTTCGAGACCACGGTCCTGCACGTCGACGGGGAGCCGGTGCGGGCGGGCGTCACCGCGTCGGTGGTGCGCGGGGCGGTGGGCGAGCCGCTCTACCTCAGCGTCAACGTCCTGGACGTGACGGCGCGGCGCGCCGCCGAGCAGGACCGCCGCGCCCGCCGGGAGGCCGAGCTGGCCCAGGAGGTGGCGGAGTCGGCCAGCCGGGCCAAGTCCGAGTTCCTGTCGTCGCTGAGCCACGAGCTGCGCACGCCGCTGCAGGCCATCACCGGGTTCACCGAGCTGCTGGGCACCCTCGAACTGAGCCCCGAGCGCCGCGCCGCCGCGCTCGGGCACATCGCCGGGGCGTCCTCGCACATCCTCGCCCTCGTCGACGACGTGCTCGACATCGCCGCGATCGAGGCGGGCGCGCTCCCGCTGCACCGCACCGACGTCGACCTCGGCGCGCTCGTGGGCGAGGTCGTCGATCTGCTGCGGCCCCTCGCCGACGAGCGCGACGTGCGCATCGACGGGTCCGACGCCCACGGCACCGTGCACGCCGACGCACGACGGCTGCGCCAGGTACTGATCAACCTGGTGACGAACGGGGTGCGCTACAACCGGTGCGGCGGCTGGGTGCGGGTGAGCGCCGCACCGGGCTCGGTGTCGGTGTCCGACTCCGGCCCCGGCATCCCCGACGAGCTGGTCGAGCGACTGTTCGTGCCGTTCGACCGGCTCGGCGCCGACACCGGGCCGGAGCCCGGAGCCGGTCTGGGGATGGTGCTCGCCAGGGGGCTGGCCGAGGCCATGGGCGGGGCGCTCGTCGTCGACAGCACGCCCGGCCGGGGCACGACGGTGCTGGTCACACTCCCGATCGGGTAGCGGCGGCGATCCGGTCGAGCGATCCGGCCAGCTGCTCCTCGGAGACGCGCGGGAACATCTGCTCGAACTGCGGGTCCTTCACCCCGGTCCAGTCGTAGGTCGACGTCACCTCGGTGCCGCCGTCGACCTCGCGCAGGTCGTAGGTGAACGTGTGCCCGCTGGCCTCCATCCCGTCCAGCTTCCCGGCCAGCTCGCAGGTCGGGTCGACCTTGGGCGCCCAGCCGATCCGGGCGCCGGGGACGTGCGCGCTGACGGAGTTGACCATGCGGTAGTCGCCGAGGTCGTCGGCGTGCATGTTCATCGTGAAGACCTGACCGATGCCGGAGATGGGGGGCGTGTCGCCCTCGACGCCCCGGATCGACTCGGCGCCGTCGAGCTCGGCGTGCCGGTGCGGGTCGGACAGGAGCGCGAATACCGCGTCGGCAGGGGCCGCGACGACGGCGCTGGCCCGGAGCTTCTTGTCGGTGTCCATGCCGGGCGGTTACCCGCTCCGCTCCAGGGCAACCGCTGTACCCGGTGGTAGCACCGGGACGGCGGTGACGACATACAGACGTGCCCCGACGCCGGATCGCCCTCGCCCTGCTCGCGGTGGCCGGCATCGCCGGCTGCGCGTCGTCCGGACCCACCTGGACGATGCCCGACGTCGTCGGGCAGAACCTGCAGGCCGCGCAGGACGCGGTGCAGCAGCCGACGGGCTTCGAGGTGCGCGTCACCACCCGCGACCTCAGCGGTGCCGACCGCACCCAGGTCGAGGACGTCGAGTGGCGCGTGTGCACCCAGACCCCCGAGCCGGGCGCCGAGATCACCCGCGAGTCGATGGTGGACCTCGGCGTCGTGCGGCAGGCCGAGGACTGCTGAGCGGGGCGGGCGCCGCCCCGCAGGCCCCCGTCCGGCGAGCGGTCCGCCCCGCGGGGGTGCGCGGAATACCCGACCGGGCCGTCCGGTTGCCTGCTACCGTCCCTGCCAATACCCCCCTGGGGTATCACGAGGAGGACGTGATGGCGACCGACCACGCGCACGACCACTCCGACCACGCCGCCCGGTTCCGCGACCGGTTCTGGATCAGCCTGGTGCTCGCGGTGCCCGTCGTCGCCGCGAGCCCGATGTTCGCCGACCTGCTCGGCTACGGGGTGCCCGGTTGGGCCTCCTGGATCCCACCCACGCTCGGGCCGGTCCTCTACCTCTACGGCGGGTGGCCGTTCCTCACCGGCGCCGTGGGCGAGGTGCGGTCGCGCCGGCCGGGGATGATGACGCTGGTCGCGCTGGCGATCACCGTCGCCGCCGTGGCGAGCACCGCCACCACCCTGGGCCTGTTCATGCTCGACTTCTGGTGGGAGCTCGCCCTGCTGGTCGTGGTGATGCTGCTGGGGCACTGACTGGAGATGCGCGCGCTCGGGCAGGCCTCCGGCGCCCTCGACGCGCTGTCGGACCTGCTCCCCGACACGGCCGAGCGCGTCGCCCCCGACGGGACGGTCGCCACGGTGCCGACGGCCGGCCTCGCCGTCGGCGACGTCGTGCTCGTCCGCCCGGGCGGTCGCGTCCCGGCCGACGGGACGGTGACGCAGGGCGCCGCCGAGGTGGACGAGTCGACGGTCACCGGGGAGTCGCGCCCCGCGCTGCGCGCGGCGGGTGACCGGGTCGTCGCCGGGACCGTCGCCACCGACTCCGCGATCCGGGTGCGGGTCTCGGCCGTGGGCGAGGACACCGCACTGGCCGGCGTCCGGCGCCTGGTCGCCGACGCACAGGCCTCCCGCTCGCGCGCGCAGGCGCTCGCCGACCGGGCCGCGGCGGTGCTGTTCTGGTTCGCCGCCGTCTCCGGCGCACTGACCTTCGCCGTCTGGACGGCACTGGGCGATCTCGGCTCCGCCGTGGAGCGGACGGTGACGGTGCTGGTCATCGCCTGCCCGCACGCGCTCGGCCTGGCGATCCCGCTGGTCATCGCGATCTCGACGGCCATGTCGGCGCGCGCCGGGATCCTGGTCAAGGACCGCCTCGCCCTGGAGCGGATGCGCTCGGTCGACGCCGTGCTGTTCGACAAGACCGGCACCCTGACGCGCGGCGAGCCGGCCGTCGTCGCCGTCTCCCCCGCCCCGGGCGGCACCCGCGACGAGGTGCTCGCGCTCGCCGCGGCGGCCGAGTCGGACTCCGAGCACCCGCTGGCCAGGGCGATCGTCGCCGCGGCCCCGGCCGTGCCGCCCGCCCGCGGCTTCCGGTCGCTCGCCGGGCGCGGCGTCCGGGCCGTGGTCGACGGTCACGACGTCGCCGTCGGCGGCCCGGCCCTGCTGCGCGAGCTCGCCCTCGGCCCGCTCGACTCCCCCGCCCCGGCAGGCGCCACCGTGCTGCACGTCGTCCGGGACGGGACCGTCGCCGGTGCGATCGCGCTGGCCGACGCCGTCCGGCCGGAGTCACGCGCGGCCGTCGACGGCCTGCACGCGGCGGGCGTGCGCGTCGTCATGATCACCGGGGACGCGCGCGACGTCGCGGAGGCGGTGGGCGCGGAGCTCGGCGTCGACGAGGTGCTCGCCGAGGTGCTGCCCGCCGACAAGGACGCCGCCGTCGCCCGGCTGCAGGCGCGCGGGCTGCGGGTGGCGATGGTCGGTGACGGCGTCAACGACGCCCCCGCGCTCGCCCGCGCCGACGTCGGGATCGCGATCGGCGCCGGCACGGACGTGGCGATGGAGTCGGCCGGGGTCGTGCTGGCCTCCGACGACCCGCGCGCCGTGCTCGCGGTCCGGCGCCTGTCCCGCGCCGGGTACCGCAGGATGGTGCAGAACCTGGTCTGGGCCACGGGCTACAACGTGGCGTCGGTGCCGCTGGCCGCGGGCGTGCTCGCCGGCGTCGGCTTCGCCCTCCCACCGGCCGCGGCCGCGGTGGCGATGAGCCTGTCGACGGTCGTGGTGGCGGCGAACGCGCAGCTCCTGCGCAGGCTGGATCTGCGTACGGTACCCCCGCAGAGTATGGTGGAGTCGTGAACGGGTACACCCAGGACAAGGACGCCTACCTCAAGCGCATGAAGCGCATCGAGGGCCAGGTGCGCGGCATCGCCAAGATGATCGAGGACGACAAGTACTGCATCGACGTCCTCACGCAGGTCTCCGCGGCCACGAAGGCCCTGGAGGCCGTGGCGCTGGGCCTGCTCGACGAGCACCTGCGCCACTGCGTCACCGAGGCCGTCGCCGAGGGCGGCCGGGCGGCCGACGAGAAGGTCGCCGAGGCCAGCGCGGCCATCGCGCGCCTCGTCCGTTCCTAGCTCCCCCGCACGTCGAACGCGCAAGGAGAAGACCATGACCGAGCACACCTGGACCGTCACCGGCATGACCTGCGAGCACTGCGTCGCCTCGGTCACCGAGGAGATCAGCGACATCGACGGCGTCACCGACGTCGCGGTCGACCTGCCGACCGGTGCCGTCACCGTCCGCAGCGACACCCCGCTCGACGACGCCGCCGTGCGCGCGGCCGTCGCCGAGGCCGGGTACGCGGTGGCCGCCTGACCATGCACGCCGTCACCAAGCTCACCGCCTACGGCGCCGCGCTCGTCCTGGTCACGGCCGGGGCGTGGGCGACGGGGGCCGCCGTCGGGGACCCCCGTCCCGCGGCCGCCGATCACGCCGGGGCGCACACCGCGGACGCCCACGGCGCCCCCGGGACGACGGCGGCGCCCCCGGGGTTGGCGTCCACCGAGCGCGGCTACACGCTGCGACCCGCCTCGACCACGCACTCCGGCGGGCCGTTCGCGTTCACGATCACCGGCGTCGACGGGGCCCCGGTCACCGCGTTCGACGTGGAGCACGAGAAGCGGATGCACCTGGTCGTCGTGCGCCGCGACGGCTCCGGCTTCCGGCACGTGCACCCGGAGATGGCCGCGGACGGCACCTGGACCGTGCCGCTGGAGCTGCGGGAGGGCGGCAGCTACCGCGTGTTCGCCGACTTCGTGCCCACCGGCGGCGAGCCCCTCACCCTGGGCGTCGACGTGTCGGTGCCCGGCGCGTTCGACCCCGTCGAGCACGCCCCGACCCGCACGGCCCAGGTCGGGAGCTACACCGTCACCCTCGACGGCGAGCTCACCCCGGGTCAGGCCTCCCCGGTCACCCTCACCGTGGCGCGCGACGGCGTGCCCGTCACCGACCTCGACCCCTACCTCGGCGCGTACGGCCACCTCGTCGCGCTGCGCGGGGGCGACCTGGCCTACCTGCACGTACACCCCGACGACGGGCCCGCCGGCCCGGCGATCGGGTTCGTCGCCGAGGTGCCCAGCGCCGGGGACTACCGGCTGTTCCTGGACTTCTCCCACGGCGGGGTCGTCCGCACCGCGGAGTTCACGGTGCCCACCGGCCCGGCCGCGGCCGCGGAGCCGGCCGAGACGCAACCGCACTCGCACGAGGAGGGACCCCGATGACCGCGACGCTCACCGAGATCGAGCTGGCCATCGGCGGGATGACGTGCGCGTCGTGCGCCCACCGCGTCGAGCGCAAGCTCAACAAGCTCGACGGGGTGAGCGCCAGCGTCAACTACGCCACCGAGAAGGCGCGCGTGCAGGCACCCGACGGCGTCGACCCGGCCGTGCTCGTCGCGCAGGTCGAGGCGGCGGGGTACACCGCCACGCTGCCCGCCGCGAAGCCCGCACCCGCGGCGGAGGAGGCCGACCCGCTGCGCGAGCGGCTGATCGTCTCGATCGTGCTGTCGGTGCCGGTGGTCGCGCTGTCGATGGTGCCGGCCTGGCAGTTCACCTACTGGCAGTGGATCGTGCTCGCGCTCGCCGGGCCGGTCGTCGTGTGGGCGGCCGCGCCGTTCCACCGCGCGGCCTGGACCAACCTGCGCCACGGCGCGGCCACGATGGACACGCTGGTGTCGATGGGCGTGCTGGCCGCGTTCGCGTGGTCCCTCTACGCCCTGCTGTGGGGCACCGCGGGCACGCCCGGGATGGTGCACCCCTTCGAGCTGACGATCTCCCCGAGCGACGGCGCGGGCAACATCTATCTCGAGGTCGCGGCGGGCGTCACGACGTTCCTGCTGGCCGGGCGCTGGTTCGAGGCCCGGTCCAAGCGCCACGCCGGGGCGGCGCTGCGCGCGCTGCTGGAGCTGGGGGCCAAGGACGTCACCGTGCTGCGCGACGGCACCGAGGTGCGGGTCCCCGTCGACGCGCTGGCCGTCGGCGACCGGTTCGTCGTGCGGCCGGGCGAGAAGATCGCCACCGACGGTGTCGTCGAGGACGGCAGCTCGGCCGTCGACGCCTCGATGCTGACCGGGGAGTCGGTGCCGGTCGAGGTCGGGCCCGGCGACGCCGTGGTCGGGTCGTGCGTCAACGCCGGCGGGCGCCTGGTCGTGCGCGTCACCCGCGTCGGCGCCGACACCCAGCTCGCCCGGATGGCGAAGCTCGTCGAGGACGCGCAGAGCGGCAAGGCCGCCGTGCAGCGCCTCGCCGACCGCGTGTCCGGGGTGTTCGTGCCCGTCGTCATCGCACTCGCCGCGGCCACGCTCGGTTTCTGGCTCGGCACCGGCGCCGGCGCGGCCACCGCGTTCACCGCGGCGGTCGCGGTGCTCATCGTGGCCTGCCCGTGCGCGCTGGGGCTGGCTACGCCCACCGCGCTGCTCGTCGGCACCGGCCGCGGCGCCCAGCTGGGCATCCTGATCAAGGGACCGGAGGTGCTGGAGTCCACGCGGCGGGTCGACACCGTGGTGCTCGACAAGACCGGCACCGTCACCGAGGGGCGGATGTCGCTGGTGTCGGTCGCCGGCGACGAGGACGCGCTGCGGCTGGCCGGGGCCGTCGAGGCGGCCTCGGAGCACCCCATCGCGGCGGCCGTCGCGGCCGGGGCCCGGGAGCGGTTCGGCGACCTGCCCGCGGTCACCGGCTTCGCGAACGTCGAGGGACTCGGGGTGCGCGGCACCGTCGAGGGGCACGAGATCGTCGTGGGGCGGGCCGCGCTGGCCGACGTCGAGCTGCCGGAGCCGCTGGCCGCGGCCCGGGAGTCGGCCGAGGAGACCGGGCGGACCGCGATCGTCGTCGCCTGGGACGGGGTGGCCCGCGCGGTGCTCGTCGTCGCCGACACGGTCAAGCCGACCTCGCGCGAGGCCGTCGCGCAGCTGCGTGGTCTGGGCCTGCACCCGGTGCTGCTCACCGGCGACAACGCCCGCGCCGCCCGCGCCGTCGCCGATCAGGTCGGCATCGACGAGGTGATCGCCGAGGTGCTTCCCGCCGGGAAGCTCGACGTGATCGTGCGCCTGCAGGGCGAGGGCAGGGTCGTCGCGATGGTCGGCGACGGCGTCAACGACGCCGCGGCGCTCGCCCGGGCCGACCTCGGCCTGGCGATGGGCACCGGCACCGACGTGGCCATCGAGGCGAGCGACCTCACCCTCGTGCGCGGCGACCTGCGGGCCGTCGGCGACGCCATCCGGCTCTCGCGACGCACGCTCGGCACGATCCGGGGCAACCTGTTCTGGGCGTTCGCCTACAACGTCGCCGCGCTGCCGCTGGCCGCCTCCGGGCTGCTCAACCCCATGATCGCCGGGGCGGCCATGGCGTTCAGCTCGGTGTTCGTGGTGGCCAACAGCCTGCGGCTGCGGGGGTTCCGCCCGCTCAGCTGATCCCGACCAGATCCACGACGAAGACCAGCGTGGCGCCCGCGGGCAGGCCGGGGGGCGGGTTGTCGCCGTAGGCCAGGTCCGGCGGCATGACGATGACGCGGCGGCCGCCGGGTGCCATGCCCTCGATGCCCTGGGAGAATCCCGGGACGACCCGGTTCAGCGGGAACTGGATGGGGGCGTCGCCACGCGACCAGGAGCTGTCGAAGACCGAGCCGTCGGTCCACAGCGTGCCGGTGTAGCGGACGTCGACGGTGTCGGCCTGGGTCGCCGCGGCGCCCTCCCCGACCACGACGTCCTCGGTGAGCAGCTCGGTGGGCGGCGCGCCGGTGCCGGCCGCGGCCTGGGTCGGGACCGTCAGGTCGGCGGGGTCGCCGGTGAGGCCGGGGACCCCGCCCTCCGGGCCAGCCGGGGCGGGCGCCGCGACGCTCGACGGGGCGGGCGCCGACGAGGGGGACGCGGCGGGGGCGGCGGTCTCGGCGGAGGTGCAGCCGGCCAGCGTCACGACCAGGAGTGCGGGGAGCAGCAGCCTTCTCATGGCGTCCAGCAGATCACGCTGCCACGGTCGCGCCGCGGCCGGGCCGTCACCCACGGACGGGGCGGATCTCCCCGACCGGCTCGCCGCCACCGAGCACCGCGCGCCGGCCCACGTCGTCGGGGACCGCGGCGCCGAGGACGCGCAGGGCGTCGGCGACGACCACCGGCAGCGGCCGCATCCCGCCGTCGAGCACCTTGACCGCCACCGCCGACCCTTCGGGCAGCGCGGCGGCGAACGTCCCCTCCGCCCCGTCCTTGGCGACCAGCCCGGGAACCCCGGCCATCAGCGCGGTGACGTCGCGGCGGAGCCGCCGACCCACTGCGGATGCGCCGCCATCGCCGCGGCCACCCGCCGCTCGGGCGTGCCGGGTGCGGCCAGTGCGAGGCGGGCGAAGGCGTGGGCCAGCCCGGTGAGGGTGCAGGAGAACAGCGGGGCGCCGCAGCCGTCGACGGTGACGTGCTCGGCGCCGTCGCCGGTGAGCTCGGCGACGACCTCGCGCACCGCCTCCTGCAGCGGATGGCCCGGGTCGCGGTAGCCGGCGACCGGCCATCCCGCGGCCACGCAGGTGGCGATCATCGCGGCGTGCTTGCCCGAGCAGTTCTGCGCCAGCGACGACGGGCCGAACCCGTCGGCCCGCCCGGTCGCGCCGACGTCCTCGCCGAGCGGGTAGCCCGCGGTGTTCGCCAGGTCGTCCTCGGTGCGGCCCGCCCCGGCGAGGATGCGGCGCACGCCGTCGACGTGCAGCGGCTCCCCGGAATGGCTGGAGCAGGCCAGCGCGAGCAGTTCGCCGTCGAGGTCGAGCCCGGCCCGCAGCATCGCGACGGCCTGCACCGGCTTGAGCGCGGACCGCGCGAAGACCGTGACCGCGGGGTCGCCGCGGCGCAGCACCGGGACGCCGTCGCCGTCGAGGGCGACGAGGTGCCCGCGGTGCACCGACTCCACGAGCCCGCCGCGCACCACCTGGGCCAGGGCCTGCGCCCGCTCGTCGATCACGTGGCACGACGCTACGTGAGTTTCCCCGAACGCCCGCGGAGCGGGGGGTGCACTCCGTACCGTCCCCGGGCATGGACGGACGACAGTGGCTCGACAGCTACCAGCACCGGCTCGCCGACCTCACGGCCCGGGCCGACCGCGCACGGACCGCGCTCGCGGGCGTCGACGGGACCGCGTCGAGCCAGGACGGGGCCGTCACGGTCACCGTCGTGCCCGGTGGCGCACTGCGCCGGCTGGTGTTCTCCGAACGCAGCGAGTCGCTGACGCGTACCCAGCTCGCCGCGCTCGTCGTCGAGACCGCAGCGCGGGCCCAGGCCGAGGCCGACCGGCGGGTCAACGACGCCGTGGCCCCGTTGCTGGGGGCCGACAGCGAGGCGATGCGGGTCGTCCGCTCGCAACCGGGGACGCCGTCGTGAGCGCGGAGTACGGCTTCTTCCGGCTCGGCGACATCGGCCCGCACATCGATCTCGTCGACCGTTCGGTCGCGGCGCCGATGCGCCGCGCCGCCGACGCCGGGCAGCCGCTCGACCACCTGGCCTACGGCCTGGTCGGGCAGGCGTTCGCCGTCACCGTCACGGCGGCGGCCGCGATCGGGGCGCACGCGGTGCGGGGGCTGGGCGACGAGGCGGCGGGCTTCGGGGACCGGTTGCGCACCACCCGCGATGCCTACGAGGAGACCGAACGCCGGACCGCCCTGCTGTTCGGACATCGATGAGCGCACCCGACCCGCTGATCGTCGAGGCCGCGAACGAGGACGCCCAGCCGCTCGGCAGCTGGGAGGGCGCGGGCGCCCTGTCCAGCGTCGCCGACCTCAACGCGGCGTGGACCGCGGAGCACCCGGATCCCGTGCAGATCGTGTTCACCGGGGCCGCCGCCGTCCTCGACGGCCTGGACACGGTGATGAATCCGCTCGACGGGCTGGCCACCGCAGGGATCGGATGGCTCATCGAGCACGTCTGGTGGCTGCACGAGCCGCTCGACGCACTTGCCGGCGACCCGACGCAGATCACCGCCCAGGCGCAGACGTGGCACAACGTCGCCACGCAACTGAACGCCGTGGCGGCCGACTACCGCGGCGCGGTCGCGGGCGGCGCACCGGACTGGGACGGCGCCGCCGCCGACGCCTACCGCACCGCGGTGGCCGGCTACACCAGCCGTCTGGAGTCGGCGGCGGGGATGGCCGAGCGGCTGTCGTCGGTGATCCTGCTGTCCGGGGCAGGCGTCGCGACCGTGCGCACCTGGATCCGCGACCAGATCGTCGAGTTCGTCTGGCTGGTCGTGAAGATCGCCGTCCTGTCCGCGGCGGTCGCCCTGCTCACCGCGGGCGGTTCGATGGCCGCCGGCACGCTGCAGGTGATCTTCCGGGCCATCGAGCTCGCCCACCGGTTCGTCCGGGAGATCTCCCGGCTGCTCGACACCCTCGCCGCGTCCGGCCACACCGCGCACCAGCTGGTCGAGGCGATGCGCGACACCGTCGCCCATACGCGGGCCGCCGCCCCCCACGCCCGTGCCTGGAACGACTCCCTCCAGCAGGGGGTCGAGGACGCGCAGCTCGACCACGTCATCGAGGCGGGCAAGCAGGTCACCAGCGCCGGCCAGGCCAGGGGCGCCTGGGACGACCCGGCCCCCGCCTGACCCCGGCCGGTCTCAGCCGAGCTCCACCCGCATCCCCGCCGGGGCCGCCACGTGGGTCACCCGCCCGTCCCGGTCGAGGTCCACGTCCAGCGTCCCGCCGGCCACCGCGAGCCCGCGCACCCGCAGCGCCCCCACCGGTGACGGCGACGGCGGGGCCAGGCGCAGCACCCCGCCGGGCACGTCGACGTACAGGCCCAGCAGCGCCGTGAGCAGCCCGGCCGCCGCCGCGGCGGCCCAGGCCTGAGGGCGGCAGGACGCCGGGTAGGGCACGGGGGTGCCCACCTCGTCTGCGCCGAAGCCGGCGAGCAGCTCGGGCAGGCGGGAGTCGAACCCGTCGGCGGTGTCGAGCAGCGCGACGCCCAGTGCGGCGGCCCGGCCGGCCTGACCGCTGCGCAACAGCCCGCGCACCACCACCGCGGTGTCGTGCGGCCACACCGACCCGCAGTGGTAGGACAGCGGGGAGTAGCCGCCGTCCCGCGCCGACATCGTGCGCAGCCCGAAGCCGCTCGCCATGTCCGGTTCCAGCAGGCGCCCCCCGATCGCGTTCTCCTCCTGCGGCGACAGCAGCCCGGTGCCCAGCAGGTGGCCGATGTTGCTGGTCAGGGAGTCGACGGGCGTCTTGGCGCCGTCGAGCGCGAGGGCCGGGAACGCGCCGCCGTCGACGCCGTCGACCCAGAAGCGCGCGCGGAACAGCGACTCCAGCGCGGCGGCGCGGGCCCGCCACGGGGCCGGGTCGCCGTCGTCGAACGCCTCCAGCAGCTCGGCGCCCGCGCGCAGCGCCTCGTGCACGTAGCCCTGCACCTCGCACAGCGCGACCGGGCCCTCGGCGACGGAGCCGTCGGCGAACCGCACGGCGTCCCCGGAGTCCTTCCAGCCCTGGTTGGCCAGGCCGCGGCCGGAGTCGTCGAAGTACTCGGCGAAGCCGTCGCCGTCGCGGTCGGAGCTGTCGCGGATCCAGCCCAGCGCGGCGTGCAGGTGCGGCAGCAGCGCGCGGACCTCGGCGTCGGGCAGGCCGTGGCGGCGGGCGTCGCGCAGCAGGCAGATCCACAGCGGGGTGGCGTCGATCGTGCCGTAGTAGAGCGCGGGCAGGCTCATCCCGGCGTACTCGGCGGCGGCGCGGCGGCGCTCGTGCATGATCTTGCCGGGCTGCTCGCCGGTGGCCGGGTCGTCCCGCGTGCCCTGGCTGCGGGCGAGGGTGCGCAGCGTTCCCGCGGCCAGCCGGACGTCGACGGGCAGCAGCAGCGTGGCCGTCCACAGCGAGTCGCGGCCGAACAGCGTGCTGAACCAGGGTGCTCCCGCGGCGGCGAACGGGTCGTCCGGGTGGCCGGACTCGGTGAGCAGCAGCGCGTCGAGGTCGTCGAGGGCCCGGTGCAGCAGCCGGGCCAGGCGCGGGTCGTAGGCGTGGACGTCCGGGCGGGCCAGGCGCAGCGCCGCCGGGCCGACGACGGCACCCGGGTCGGTGACGGACAACGACGTGCGCAGCGTGGTGGTGGAGCGGGCCGGGACGTGCACGGGCCAGCGCAGCCGCCCGCCGGCGTCGGGCTCCGCACCGGGCGCCGCGAGCGTCACCGTGACGTCGCCACCGGACCAGCGGACCCCGTCCGCGGTCGGCTCGGCCACCGCCGCGGTGGTCGGGCGGCCCGCCCGGAAGGTCTCCACCGGGGCCAGGTCGGCGGCCACCCGCAGCACGACCTCCGTGTCGACGGCCCGGCCCGAGCGGTTGACCAGCGCGAACGTCTCGTCGACCCCGTCGGCACGGACGCGGCGGTCGCGGCGCAGCCACACGGTGGGGTCCGGCCCGGAGTCGCCGAGGCCGCGCAGCAGGCCCACCGCGTGCTCGGCCCCGGCGCCGTCCGCGGCGTGCGCGACCGGCTCCGGCTCCTCCCCGCCGACGGTCACGACGGCCTCGGACAGCACCCGGACGTCGCCGCGGAGCACCCCCTGCACGCCGACGGCGCGGATCTGGCCGTCGGTCCCGGCGAGGCAGACGGTGGGGGCCGCGAGGGTGACGGTGAGGTCGTGCAGCAGCGGTTGCCGGAGAGCCATCCCCCGACTGTGGACGATCGGGTCCGACGCTGCCAGCCTGCTCGACCGGTCCCGCGGACCTGGACGCCGGTGGGGTCCGGCACGTTCCGGCCCGTGGTGCCGCCGACGGCCCACCCGGCGCCGACGATCCGGTCGGTCCGGCAGGATGTCGGCCATGGCACAGGTGACGGCGACGGCCCAGCGCACGATCGAGGCCCCCGCGGAGGCGGTGAGCACGGCGCTCGGCGACTACGAGAAGGTCCGCCCCACGATCCTCACCGAGCACTACTCGGACTACCGGACGGAGCCCGACGGGCGGGTGCACTGGACGCTCGCGGCCACCAGCAAGCGGGTGCGCGACCAGCTCGTCACCGTCGAACGGCCGGACGCCGCCACGATCGTCGAGCGCGACGCGAACTCCTCGATGGTCAGCACCTGGACGGTGACCTCGGAGGGCACGCACCGCAGCACCGTGCGGGTCGTCACGACCTGGAACGGCGCGGGCGGCATCGGCGGGTTCTTCGAGCGGACCTTCGCACCGAAGGGGCTGCGCCGCATCCACGAGGGTGTGCTCGCGAACCTCGACGGTGCGGTCCGTGGCTAGCCCGATCGTCACCGGCGGCGTCGTCGCCGTCGCGGGCGAGGCGCTGGTCGACCTCGTGCCCGCCCCGGTCGGTGACTACCTGGAGATCGCCCCCGGCGGGAGCCCGGCCAACGTCGCCGTCGGGCTGGCCCGGCTCGGCGTCCCCGCGCGGATGCTGGCCCGCCTGGCCGACGACCCGCTCGGCCGCCGGATGCGCGCCCACCTCGCCGGCAACGGCGTCGCGCTCGACCACACCGTGCCCGCCGTCGAGCAGACGTCGATGGCGCTGGTCACCGTCGACGACGACGGGGTGCCGAGCTACGACTTCCGCGTCGACGGCACCGCCGACTGGCAGTGGACCGCGGGCGAGCTCGCGCACGCCCTCGACGGCCCCGTCGTGGCGGTGCACTCCGGCTCGCTGGCGCTGACCACCGAGCCCGGGGCCACCCCGCTGCGCGCCCTGCTGGCACGGGCCGCGGCCACCGCCACCGTCAGCTACGACCCGAACTGCCGTCCCCTTCTGATGGGCGACCCGGCAGGCGTCCTGGCCGGGGTGCACGACCTGCTCGCCGTGGCCGACGTCGTCAAGGTCAGCTCCGAGGACCTGGAGTGGCTCGGCCTCGCCCCGGAGGCGGCGCTGGAGGACTGGCTCGCGCGCGGGCCCGCGGTCGTCGCCGTCACCCTGGGCGGCGACGGCGTGCTGGCCGGCACCGCGGACGGCGTGCGGACGCGGCGGCCGGGCGTGCCGGTCACCGTCGTCGACACCGTGGGGGCGGGCGACACGTTCTCCGCCGCGCTGCTCGCCGGGCTGTACGACCGCGGGCTGCTCGGCGCCGCGCGCCGCGACGACCTGCGCACCCTCGACGCGGCCACGCTCGACGCCCTGCTCGACCACGCGGCCCGGGCCGCGGCGATCACCTGCTCCCGCCGCGGGGCGGACCCGCCGACCGCGGCCGAGCTGGCCCGATGAGGCGCAGGAGCACCGGTAGACGTGGGTGGGGTGACGACGCCCCAGATCTTTTCGCCGCCGCCCCACCCACGGGCCCGCCGTAAGGCCGACACGATCATCGACCGCGCAGGGTGTCCGGCGCCAGCGGTGACACCGGTTCGGGCGGCCCTCCATCGGGTCGGCGCGTCGCGTTGCGTCAGTATCGACGGGTGCCGATCCCCCGGGAAGCCGCAGCTCACGACCTCGCACCGCACCCCGAGGGGGGCTGGTACCGGCGCACCTGGACCTCCCCTGTCACGGTGGACACACCGCGCGGCCCCCGCCCCAGCGCCACCGCGATCCTCTACCTGCTCGACGCGGTCTCGGCCCGGCACCGGGTCGCCTCCGCCGAGCTGTGGCTGTGGCACTCCGGATCGGCCGTCGAGCTGACGACGGGCGACCCGCCCGGCACCCGCACCGTCCTCGACGCGACCGCCCCGCAGTGGACGGTCCCCGCCGGCGTCTGGCAGTCGGCCCGCCTGCTCGGGCCCGCTCCGGCGCTGGTGAGCTGCGTGGTCTCCCCCGGCTTCGACTTCGCCGACTTCGACCTGGCCTGACCCGCGGGTCGGGTCAGGACCGGGTGCGGTCCAGGAGGCGGTCCACCGGCCAGGTGTTGAGGACCCGGTCGGGCGGCACGGCGCAGGCGACGGCCCGCTCGCAGCCGTTGCCGAGCCAGTCGAGCTGGCCGGGGGCGTGGGCGTCGGTGTCGATGGTGAACTCGCACCCGGCCTCCACCGCCAGGCGCAGCAGGCGCTTCGGGGGGTCGAGGCGTTCGGGGCGGGAGTTCACCTCCACCGCCACGCCGTACTCCGCGCACGCGGCGAACACCCGGTCGGCGTCGAACTCCGACTCCGGGCGCTTGCGGTTGCCCGTCACCATCCGCCCCGTGCAGTGCCCGAGGACGTCGACGAGCGGGTTGGCGACGGCGGTCAGCATCCGCTCGGTCATCTCCGCCCGCGGCATCCGGAGCTTGGAGTGGACGCTGGCGACGACGAGATCGAGCTGGTCGAGCAGCTCCGGTTCCTGGTCGAGCGCTCCGTCGTCGAGGATGTCGACCTCGATGCCGGTCAGGACGCGGAAGTCCGTCAGCTCGGCGTTGAGCTCGCCGATCTCCTCCAGCTGGGCGCGCAGGCGTTGCGGGGACAGACCGTTGGCGACGGTCAGCCGCGGCGAGTGGTCGGTGACGACGAGGTAGGAGTGCCCGAGCGAGCGGGCCGTCTCCACCATCTCGCGCAGCGGCGACCCGCCGTCGGAGGCGTCGGTGTGGCTGTGGCAGTCCCCGCGCAGCGCGTCCTTGAGCGCCTGGGCGGCCTCGTCGAGAGGCGTGGCTTCCGTCGCCTCCAGGCGGCGCAGGTACACCGGCTCCTCGCCGGTCAGCGACTCGACGACGCACCGCGCCGTGACCTCCCCGACCCCCTTGAGCCGCACCAGCTCACCGGACAGCGCCAGCCGCGTCAGCTCCTCGCGCGGCTGCCTCGCCAACACGGCGGCGGCGGTGCGGAAGGCACGGACGCGATAGGTCGACTCGTGCGCACGCTCCAGCAGGAAGGCCACCCGGCGCAGGTCGGCCACGGGGTCGCGGTCGTCGCTCACGCGGGCGATCCTGCCCTACGTCCGCCGCCGCGCCGCCGCCCACAGCCGCGGCAGGTCGCGCTCGATCCGCGCCGCGCGCTCGACGTCGCGGCCCAGCAGCACGCCGAAGCTGAACCCGTTCTCGCCGCTCGCGTGCGCCGCGGCGCCCAGCTCCCGCAGCGCCCCGCGGGCGACCACCGCGTCCTGGTGCTCGCCCAGCGCCTTCTGCAGCCGCTTGAGCTGCTTGTCCTTCGTCCCGGCGACCTCGGTCGCGTAGCGCAGGCGCTTGCCGGCCTTGCGCGCGGCGTGGACGGCCTCGGTCTGCTCCGGCCCGGGCCGCACCGCGGCGTCGACGGCCTTCGCGAGCCGCTTCTCCGCCCGCGCCACGCCCTTCCGCATCCCCGACGCCCCGCGCGCCCGCTTCGTGACCGGCGGCTCGTCGAGCAGCGCGTCGAGGGCCGCGCGTAGGGCGGCGTAGCGGTCGCCGTCGAGCTCGGTGAGGACGGCGGCGCGGGCCTCGGCCTCGACGCGGGCGAAGTGCCGCGTCGTGAACGCCTCGGCGTGCCCCAGCCGCAGCTCCGGCGGGAGGTCGGCCAGACCGGTGAGCACCCGCTCGCGCAGCACCTCGGCGTCGCGGGCGGGCGCGAGGGCCTGGCCGAACACGCGCAGCGCGTCGACGACGGGTTCGGTGCGGCGGACGTCGAGCAGCGGGCGGAAGGCCTGCAGGGCGCTGCGCATCCGGCGCGCGGCGACGCGGAGCTGGTGCACGGCGTCGGGCTCGTCGCGGCGGACGCGCAGGTCCTCGGCCGCGATGCGGTCGGCCTGGGCGGCGACGTAGGCCATCAGCGCGGCGCCGGCCGAGCCCTTCTTCCCACCCCGTACCCGACGGGGGCGGGCCGGGCGCAGCAACCGGTCCAGCGCGGCCGCGGCGCCGGGCGGGGCCGGGGTCAGCCCGGCCTCGAGCAGGCGGGCCGTGAGCTCCTCCGGTGCGCCGGGCGCGCCGTCCAGCGTGGCCTCGGTCCAGGTGACGACGTCGGTGGAGCGGCCCAGCGTGGCCACGGAGACGTGGTCGTGGGTCACCTCGGCGACGGCCGTGCCGTCCGCGGCGAGCAGCCGGGTGACCGTCCGGGTCGTCCGCACCCGGCCGACGGGACGCACGGCGCGACCGCGGGCGGCGCCGCGGGTCAGCTCGTCGATCTCCGCGGGGACCGGGGCGGGCTCGGCCACGTCGGCCCCCACGGGCACGCGCAGGTGCTCGTCGTCATCGCCGTCGGGCAGGTCGAGGCGCCAGTGGGCCGGACCGCCGCCGCGGTGCAGGGCGAGCGTGATCCCGGCCGCGGCGAGCCGCAGGTCGTCGGTGTCGTAGCGCTCGACCTCGAGCACCTCCACCGGCGACGGCTCCTCCCGGTGCACCCCCGGGAGGCCGGCCAGCCGGGGCGTCCCGGCCTCGGCGGCGCCGCGGAGGTGCAGGCTGGTGGACCGTTTCGTGGTGTCGGGCATTCCGTCGGGATTCCCGGGATCAGCCCTCGCGTAAACGGGCCTTGAGCACCTTGCCCATGTCGTTGCGCGGCAGCGCGTCGACGAACCGCACCTCGCGCGGCCGTTTGTGCGGGGCGAGCTGCGCGGCGACGTGGTCGATCAGCTCCCGCTCCGCGGGCGGGGGCCCCGCGGCGACGACGACGGCCACGACCCGCTCGCCCAGGTCGTCGTCGGCGACGCCGAACACCGCCGCCTCCGCGACGCCCGCGTGCTCCAGCAGGGCGTTCTCGATCTCCCCCGCCCCGATCTTGTAGCCGCCGGACTTGATCAGGTCGGTGGCCTGGCGCCCGACGAGGGCGAGCGCGCCCGACTCCGTCCAGCGGCCGATGTCGCCGGTGGCGAACCAGCCGTCGGCGCCGATGCCGCCGTCGCGGCCCAGGTAGCCGTCGAACAGGCCGGGGCCGCGGGCGTGCACGGTGCCCAGCTCCGGGTCGCCCTCGACGGGGTCCAGCCGCACCTCGGTGCCGGCCAGCGGCCTGCCGACGGTGCCGGGCTCGGGCTCCTCGTCGGCGCGGGCGGCGGTGAGGATCAGCGACTCGGTGAGCCCGTAGCGCTCGCGGACCGCGAGGCCGGTGGCGGCGCGCAGCCGGGCGTGGTCGACGGCGGTGAGCGCCGCGGAGCCCGAGACCAGCAGCCGGGCGCGGCCGATCCGGCGTGCGGCGTCCGGATCGGGACCGAGCTGGTCGGCGAGCCGGTGGTACTGCGTCGGCACGCCGAACACCATCGTTGCCCCGTCGTCGACGGCGGCGGCGAGCGCGGCGGCGTCCAGGGCGGGAAGGTGGTGCAGCGCCCCGCCGCGGCGCAGCGGGCCGAGCACCCCCAGCACGAGGCCGTGCACGTGGAACAGCGGCAGCGCGTGGACCAGCACGTCGTCGCCGGTCCAGGACCAGGCGTCGGCGAGCGCGTCGAGGTTGGCCGCGACGGCGCCGCGGGAGAGCACCGCGCCCTTGGGCGGGCCGGTCGTCCCCGAGGTGTAGACGACCAGCGCGGGCGCGGCCGGGCCTGGGTCGCGTGGGGGCGCTCCGCCGCCGGTGCTGCCCAGCTCGACGTCGATCCGCGGGAGGTCGGCGAGCCCGCCGGGCAGGTCGGCACCCGGGGCGGCGAGCACCGCGCCGGGCCCGGAGTCGCCCAGCACGTGGGCCAGCTCGCGCTCCCCCAGCCTCGGGTTGACGGGCACCGCGGGCACCCCGGCGAGCACGGCCGAGGCCACCGCGACGGCCGTGTGGATCCCGGGCACCGCGTGCACCGCGATCCGCTTCGCGCCGGTCGCCCGGATCCGCTCGGACAGCGCGTCGGCGACGCACGCCAGCTCGGCGTGGGTCAGGGCGTCCTCCCCCGCGCGCAGGGCGGGTCGGTCGGACGGGTCGAGCAGGGTGGGGAGCAGGGTCACGCGATCACCTTGCCCGGGTTGAGGATCCCGTGCGGATCCAGGGCCGCCTTGACGGCGCGGTGCATCGCGACGACCGTCGGCCCGAGCTCGCGCAGCGCCCCGTCGCGCTTGAGCAGCCCGACGCCGTGCTCGCCGGTGACGGTGCCGCCGAGGTCGAGCGCTGCGTCGACGATGTCGTCGAAGGCGGCCTGGGTGCGGACGCGGGCCGCGTCGTCGCCGTGCGGGGTGAGCATCAGCGGGTGCAGGTTGCCGTCACCGGCATGGGCGACGGTGGCGATCACGACGTCGCGCTGCGCCGCGATCTGCTCGATCCTCGCCAGCATCTGCGCGATCCGGCCGCGCGGGAGGCAGACGTCCTCGGTGAGCATGGCCTGGCCGAGCTGCTCCAGGGCGGGGTAGGCCAGGCGCCGGGCGTCGAACAGCGCCTCGGCCTCGACGGGGTCGGTGGACAGCATCGCCTCGCTCGCCCCGGCGGCCAGGAACGCGGCGTGGATCTGCTCGGCCTCGTACTCGGCGGCGGGTTCGGGGAGGTCGGTCTGGGCGAGCAGCAGCGCCGCCGCGCCCGTCGGCAGCCCGGCCCGCTTCCAGTCGTTCACCGCCTGCAGGCACACCCGGTCGACCAGCTCGAAGATCGCCGGCTGCAGACCGGCCGCCGTCACCCGCGCGATCGCGTCACCCGCCGCGGGCAGCGAGTCGAAGAAGCCGACGACGGTGCGCGGGGCGGTGGTGCGGGCGGGCCGCAGCTTCACCGTCACCTCGGTGACGACGCCGAGCGTGCCCTCCGAGCCGACCATCAGCCCCGCCAGGTCGTAGCCGACGACGCCCTTGGCCGTGCGCCGCCCGAGCCGCACGACCTGCCCGTCGGCCAGCACGACCTCCAGCGCGAGCACGTAGTCGCGCGTCACCCCGTACTTGACGCAGCACAGCCCGCCCGCGTTGGTCGCGACGTTGCCGCCGATCGTCGACCAGGGCGCGCTGGCCGGGTCCGGTGGGTACCACAGCCCCTCCTTCGCCGCGGCCGCGCGCAGGTCGTCGTTGACGACGCCGGGCTGGACGACCGCGAGCCGTTCCGCGGGGTCGATCTCGACGATGTCGCGCATCCGCTCGGTCGACAGGACCACGCACCCGTCGACGGCGTTCGCTCCGCCGGAGAGCCCGGTGCCCGCCCCGCGCGTCACCACGGGGATCCGGTGGTCCGCGCAGGCGCTGACGATCGCGGCCACCTCGGCGGTCGTCGAGGGCCGGGCGACGGCCAGCGGGGTGCCGTACGGCGCCCACTCCGCCTCGTCGTGCCGGTAGGGCGCGACGGTGGCGGGGTCGGTGAGCAGGTGCTGCCGCGGCAGGGCCGCCGCCAGCGCCGGGGGCAGGGGCGACATGACCACGACGCTAACCCGCGCCCACGCGGGTGGCGAGGGCGCGCCCGAGGAGCGTGCCGGACCGCCAGGCCGTCTCCACCCGGGCCTTCCCCCAGCCGTCGCCGGCGAGGGCGATGCCGTCGTCACCGAGGTGGAAGGGCTCGTCGCGGTCCTGTGCGGGCGAGGCGTAGCGCCAGCGGTGGGCGTAGGTCCACTCCGGCTCCACCGACACGCCGAGCAGCCCGGCCAGCGCGTCGAGGACCAGCGGGACGGCGGCGTCGGGGTCCTCGTCGTGGGCGCGCGCGACCTCGGCGGTGGTGTGGGCGACCAGCACCGGTGCACCGTCGCCGCGGCGGTCGCCGTCGTCGGCGACGAGGGTGAGCACCGGATGGTCGTTGACGAATGCGACCGGCAGCTCGCTCCAGCGGCGCCGCGACCACGCCGCGGCGACGGCGATCACCGGCGTCCAGTCCGGGGCGGGCGACGCCGTGCCGAGCAGCGCCGCGGCCTGCGGGTCGGGCATCGCGAGGACGACCGTGTCGGCGGGCTCGCCGTCGACGACGGGTCCCGGGCCGACGCGCGTCACCCGGTGCCCGAGGCGGACGTCGAGCCCGGTGGCGAGGTCGGCGACCAGGCTGCGCAGCCCGCCCGGTGCGGCGTAGCGGACGGGGCCCGGCGCGCAGCCGCGCCTCCCGTCGCCCAGCACGGCGGGCTCGGAGGTCCACTCCCGGACCAGGCCGGCGTCCTCCCAGCCCTGGACGACCGCGGCGAAACCGGGGTCGCGCACGGTGAAGTAGGCCGCGCCCAGGTCGACCGGCCGCCCGGCCAGCCGCCGGCTCGCCAGCCGCCCGCCGACGACCCGCGAGCGCTCCAGCACCCGCACCGGCAGGCCCGCGGCCGCCACCTCCCGCGCGCACGCGATCCCGGCGATCCCGGCCCCCACGACGATCACAGACACGTCGCCACGCTAGGCGCCCGCCGGTGCGTCCGCCCGACGGCGGGGGGCCCACTGACGCCCTCCTTTGCTCTGCACACCGATACGCATCGCGTTGCGTATCGGTGTGCAGAGCAAAGGAGCGCCGGGAGGAGACCGGGAGGCCGAGGTCCCGGGGGGCGGCAGCGATCAGACCCGTGCGGTGAGGCGGCGCGACCACGGCGGCGCAGGACGGGCCGGGGCAGGTCAGGCCTGCGCGGCGGGCCGGATCCGCTCGAGACGGTCGAGCCACCACCGCGTACGGGCGGCGTCCGCCGGCACCTCGTGGCGGCGGGTGGGTTCGGGGGCGCGGGTGGGCACGGTGAGGAACCCGTCGACCGGGGCCTGCGGGTCGTCCACGACGTCGGCCGCCAGCAGCGCCCCCGTCCCCAGCCCGCACGCGAACTCCAGCGACGGCAGCGCCCCGGCCAGCGCGATCTCCGCGGCCAGGCCGACGCCGGACTCCAGCGCCGAGGACACCACGCACGGCAGACCGCACGCCTGCGCCACCTCCAGCGCGCGGCGCACCCCGCCCAGCGGGGCGCACTTGAGCACCGCGACGTCCGCCGCCCCCGCCACGGCGACGCGCAGCGGGTCCTCGGCGCGGCGGATCGACTCGTCGGCGGCGATCCGCACGTCCACCCGGCGGCGCACCGCGGCGAGATCCTCCAGCGACGCGCACGGCTGCTCGACGTACTGCAGCCCGCCGGCCGCGCGGTCCAGGGCACGGATCGCGGTCACGGCCTCCTCGACGGTCCACCGGGCGTTGGCGTCGACGCGCACGTGCCCGCCCGGCCCGAGCGCATCGCGGACGGCCTCGACGCGCGCGAGGTCCTCGGGCAGCGAGCCCGGGGCGTCGGCGACCTTGACCTTCGCCGTGCCGCAGCCCGACGCCCGCACCATCGCGTGGGCCACGGCGGGCGGCACGGCCGGGACGATCGCGTTCACCGGCACCGACGACCGGACCGGCGCCGGCCAGCCGTCGAAAGCCGCCTCGTGCGCCGCGTCGTACCAGGCCCGCGACTCGGCGTCGTCGTACTCGGGGAAGGGGCAGAAGTCGCCCCACCCCGCGGGCCCCTCGACCAGCAGGCCCTCCCGGACGGTGATCCCGCGGAACCGGGTGGTCATCGGCAGGGAGTAGACGAACACGCCCCTATGCAACCAGCTCGTGATCGGCCGGGTTCACCTTCCGGGTGCGGCGGCGGTAGTCGAACGTGTAGCCGGGCCAGACGGTGCGGTTGTTGCCGCTCGCGTCGAGGTACCAGGACTTGCAGCCGCCGGAGTTCCACACCGACCCCTCCAGCCGCTTCTGGATCTCGGCGTTGAAGGCGTCCTGGCGGTCACGGCGGGTGTCGAGCGCGGTGGCGCCGTGGGCGTCGAGCAGGCGCAGCGCGTCGACGATGAAGCTGGTCTGCGACTCGATCATGAAGACCATCGAGCTGTGCCCCAGCCCGGTGTTCGGGCCGATCATGAGGAACAGGTTGGGGAAGCCGGCGACGGTGGTGCCGAGGTGGGCCTGCGGGCCGTCGGCCCAGACGTCGGCGAGCTTGACGCCGTCGCGCCCGGTCACGGCCACCTCGCCCATGCCCTCCCCGACCCGGAACCCGGTGCCGAAGATGATCGTGTCGACCTCGTGCTCGATCCCGTCCGCCGTGACGACGCCCTTCTCGGTGACCCGCACGATCCCGTCGGTGACGACGTCGACGTTCGGCTGCTTCAGCGCCGAGTAGTAGTCGTTGGACATGAGGATGCGCTTGCAGCCGATGGTGAAGTCCGGCGTCAGCTTGGCCTTGAGGTCGGGCCGGTCGGCGAACTTGCGGTCGAGGTAGGCCCGCGCGAAGCCCTCGATGACCTTCATCCGGGCGGGCTTGAGGAACCCGCCGACGAGCATCTCGTTGCGCGCGTAGACCAGCGAGCGCTGCACCCGCTGCGCGGCCGGGAACGCCCGGTAGAGCGAGCGGAGCACGGCGGGGATCTCGCGGTCGGGCTTGGGCAGCACCCACGGGGCGGTGCGCTGGAACAGCGTCAGCGAGCCGACCTCGCGCTGGATCTGCGGGACGAACTGGATCGCGCTCGCCCCCGTGCCGATGACGGCGACGCGCCGGCCGCGCAGGTCGTGGTCGTGGTTCCAGCGCGAGGAGTGGAAGGCGGTGCCGCGGAAGTCCTCGAGGCCCTCGATGTCGGGCGTCGAGGGCAGGTGCAGCGGGCCGGTGCCCCACACCACGGCGCGGGCGTGCACGACGGAGCCGTCGGCGCTGCTGACCGCCCAGCGGGAGCCGTCCCACTCCATGCCGGTGATCTCGCGGCCGAAGCGCAGGCGGTCGCGCAGGCCGTAGCGGTCGGCGATCGACTCCAGGTACGCGCGGATCTCGGGCTGACGCGCGAAGGTGCGCGTCCAGTCCGGGTTGGGGGCGAAGGAGAACGAGTACAGGTGGCTCTGCACGTCACAGGCGCAGCCCGGGTAGGTGTTGTCCCGCCAGGTGCCGCCGACGCTCTCGCCCTTCTCCAGGATGACGAAGTCGCCGCGGCCGGCCTCCGCGAGCTTGACGGCGGCGCCGAGCCCGGCGAACCCGCTGCCGACGATGGCCACGTCCACGGTCTGATCGGTCATGCCCGAACCTCCCCGAGTTGCTGTTACCGCCGGTAAGTTACCACGGGTAAGTTACCTGCGGTAGGGTCACGCCGTGACGACGACAGGTTCCCCCCGGCGGCGGGTCGGGCGGGCTGAGCGCGAGCAGCAGATCCTCGACGCCGCCGTCGCCGTGTTCAGCGAGCGGGGCTTCCAGAGCGCCTCGATGGACGCCGTCGCCGAGCGGGTGGGCGTCACCAAGCCGGTGCTCTACACCCACTTCGGCTCCAAGGACGGCCTGCTGCTGGCCTGCATCTCCCGCGCCCGCGCCGAGCTGCTGGAGGTGACCTCGGGCGCCGCGGCCTCGGCCGACACCCCCGAGGAGATGCTGCGCCGCGGCACCCGCGCGTTCTTCGACTACCTCGAGCGCCACGAACCGGAGTGGACGCTGCTGTACTGCGAGTCGACGGTCGCGGGCGAGGCGCTGGAGGGCATCCGCGCCCAGCAGACCGACTTCATCGCCGCCCTGCTCGCCGCCCAGGCCCCCGGCACCGATCCGCAGCGCCTCGCGGGCTGGGCACAGGTGATCGTCGGGGCCTGCGAGCGGCTGGCGGTGTGGCGCGGCAGCGCGCGGACCGTCACCTCCGAGCAGGCCACCGAGTACCTGATGGACCTGGCCTGGACGGGCCTGGGCGCCCACGATGCGGGCCGCGGGACACTGGGGGCATGAGCACGACGGCACCCCGGCTGCTGCAGGTCCGGCGCAGCGAGCGGGTCACCCCGCGGATGATCCGCGTGACGCTGGCCGGCGACGAGCTGGCCGGCTTCCCCGGCGACGGCCCGGACCGCCGGATCAAGATGTTCTTCCCCGTGCCCGGCCAGGAGCGGCCCGCCGTGCCGCGGGCGGCGTCCGGCGGCCCGGTGTGGCCGGCGGGTGAGGCGCGGCCGGCGATCCGGACGTACACGGTCCGGCGGTTCGACGCGGGCGCGGGCGAGCTCGACGTCGACTTCGTCCTGCACGGCGACGGGCCCGCCGCGGCCTGGGCGGCCGACGCGCGGCCCGGGGCCTGGGTCGGTGTCTCCGAGCCGGGCGGCCGCTACGAGCCCGACCCGACCGCCGACTTCCACGTCGTCATCGGCGACGAGACCGCGCTGCCCGCCGTCGCCACGGTGCTCGACGCGCTGCCGGACGGGGTGCCGGCGCTGACGTTCCTGGAGGTGGCCGACGCCGCCGAGGAGCAGCCGCTGCCCGGTGTCACCTGGGTCCACCGCGGCGACCGCGACGCCGGGACCCCGCTGGCCGAGGCGGTGCGGGCGGCGGAGTTCCCGCCCGGGCGCGGGCAGGCGTGGCTCTCCGGTGAGAGCGCGTGTGTCAAGGACCTGCGCCGGCACCTGCTCGACGACCGCGGCCTGGACCGCCGCGCCGTCTACGCCACCGGCTACTGGCGGGCCCGCTAGAAGCCGAGCAGCTTCACGATGATCTCGTTCATGATCTCCGTCGTGCCGCCGCCGATGCTCAGCAGCCGCGCGTCGCGGTAGTGCCGCTCCACCTCGTGCTCGCGCATGTAGCCCATGCCGCCGAGGAGCTGCACGCACTCGTACACGGTGTGGTCGCAGGCGGCGACCGCGGTGTTCTTGGCCATCGCGGTCTCCATCAGCATCGACTCGCCGGCGAGCCAGCGGGTCGTCACCGCCTGCGCGTAGACGCGCGCGACGTCGATCTGCCGCGCCATCTCCGCCATCCGGTGGCGCACCACCTGGCGCGAGGCCAGCGGCCGGCCGAACGTCTCGCGCTCCCGGATCCAGGTGCTGGTCAGGTCGTAGCAGCGCTGCGCGGTGGCGTAGGCCTGCACGGCCAGCGACAACCGCTCGCTCTGGAACTGCTGCGCGATCTGCAGGAAGCCGGTGCCCTCCGCGCCGACGAGGTGCCCGGCCGGGACCCGGACCCCGGCGTAGGACAGCTCCGCGGTGTCGGAGCAGAGCCAGCCCATCTTGTCGAGCCTGCGCGACACCCCGAACCCGGGCGAGCCCTTCTCGACGACCAGCAGCGACACCCCCGCGTGCCCGTCGCCGCCCGTCCGCACCGCCGTGGTGACGAAGTCCGCGCGCACGCCGGAGGTGATGTAGAGCTTCGCCCCGTCGACGACGTACTCGTCGCCCTCGCGGCGGGCCCGCGTCCGGATCCCGGCGACGTCGGACCCGCCCTCGGGCTCGGTGATCCCCAACGCGCCGATCATGCGCCCGGCCAGGGTGGGACGCACGAACCGCTCGATCAGGTCCGGGTCACCGGCCGCCACGATGTGCGGCAGCGCGATGCCGTGCGTCAGCAGCGCCGCGACCAGTCCGCCCGACCCGCCGGACAGGATGATCTGCTCCGCGACGAGGAACCCGTCGATCGCGTCGCCGCCGCCCCCGCCGACCTCCTCGGGGAACGCGACGCCGAGCAGCCCGACCTCCGCGGCCTTCTCGTGCAGCGCGCGCGGGACCTCGCCGTCGCGCTCCCAGTCGGCCAGGTGCGGCACGATCTCGCGGGTCGTGAAGTCGGCGACCAGCGCGCGCAGGGCGCGCCGCTCGTCGGTACGCCACGGATCGACACTCATGACTCCACCACCACGTGCTCGCCCTTCGTCGTCGCGCGGACCCTGCGCCCGACGGTCTCGCCGTGCCGCAACGACAGCGCGTCGGCACTCGCCGTGTCGCCGGGTGCCGTCGCCGCGCAGTACCGCGCCCCGGACTCCGTGCGCGCCACCAGGAACGCCTGCGCCGGTGTGCCGTCGCGGCCGTGCTCGACGGTGGCGGTCTCCACCGTCACCTCCTCGCCGTCGACGCGCTCCTGGACCGGGGGCCCGGGCCGCGCGGTGCTGCGGGACTCCGGGTCGCCGACGTAGTCGTGCGGCGTCGTGCTGACGACCAGCGCGTGCTCGTGGGTGAGGTAGCCGCCGTTGCCGTGCACCAGGGCGGTGCCGGGGACCGACCGCAGCCGCTCGGTGACGGCGACCAGCGCGTGCAGCGTGTAGCTCGACAGCGGCCCGCCGAACGCCGAGTGCCCGCCGGTGACCCCGACCGGGGGCGCGATCCCCAGGTGCGCCCCGACCAGCTTGGGCACGACCGGGAAGCAGCTGTAGACGTCGATGACGTCGAGGTCCGACGGTGCGAGCCCGGTGGCGGACAGCGTGCGGTCGAGGACGTCGGCCAGGGCGTCCGACGCGGCGAAGCCCGGCCGCGCCAGCACGTCGACGGCGTCGTGGGCGCCCGCGCCGCCCCACACGTGCACGATCCGCTCCTCCGGGACGCCCGCCTCGCGGGCCGCGGCCAGCGAGGTGACGAGCACCGCGGCGGCCTGGTCGACCATCGGCATCGCGTTGAGCGCCAACGGGTAGGGCTCGCAGACCATCCGGTTGCCCGGGCCCGCGGTGCCGATCTCCTCGGGGGTACGCGGCTCGGGGTTCCACGCGGCCGGGTTCGCGGCCGCCACCTGCGAGAACGCGGCGTACAGCTCGGCGGACGCGCGCGCGGACCGCTCCGGGGTCTCGCCGCGGGCGGCGCGCAGGGCGTTCTCGAACAAGGGGTAGACGCGGGTGGGCAGGATCAGCCCGGTCGCGGCCATGGCGTCGCTGCGCAGCCCGCTCTCCTCGAACGACGGCGGCCCGCCGGGGGTGGCGCTCCAGCGCTGCGCGGGGTCGATCCCGTTGCGCCACAACGCCTGCACCGAGGCCTGGGCCTCCCCGCCGGCGATCAGCGCGACCCGCGACCCGCCCGCCGCGATCCGCGCCGCCGCCCGCTCCAGCAGCTCCGCGGGGCGCTGGCCGCCGACGGTCGTGTCGACGGTGTGCCGCGGGCCGGCCCCGATCTCCCGGGCGATCCGGGCGGCGAGCTCGTCGTAGGCCCAGCTGGCGACGTGCACGGTGAACACGGAGTCGACCGTCGCGAGGTCGACCCCGCCGTCGGCCGCCGCCGCGCGCACGGCGTCGAGGATGAGCGGCAGCGGCTCCCGGGAGCCCTCGACCGTGCGCTCCCGGTTGCCGCGGACCTGCCCGACCCCGACCAGCACCGGTCGCCGTTCGTCTGACGTCACGACCCGGACGCTAATACAGACAGGTACTGTCCGTAAATGTGACCCGTGGCCGCCCCCGCGATCCCGACCTGGAACGGCGCGTGTTCGACGCCGTCATCGAGGTGTACGCGGAGACGGGCTGGGCCGGGTTCACCCTGGACGCCGTGGCCCGCCGGGCCCGGGTCGGGCGGGCCGCGCTCTACAGCCGGTGGTCGGGCAAGGCCGCGCTGCTGGTGCAGGCGCTGGAGGTGCGCAGCCCGCTGCCGGTGCCGGTCGACACCGGGACGGTGCGCGGCGACCTCACCGAGCTCGCCCGCCAGCTCCTCGACGGCTACACCGGCCCCGCCGGGCTGGTGACGCTGCGCGCGGCGATGGAGGCCCGCGTGCACCCCGAGCTGCTCGCCGGGCTGACCCAGACGCTCAACACCAGCCGCCTGCTCGCCGCCCGGGAGATCGTGCGGCGCGGGATCGCCCGCGGCGAGCTGCCCGTCGGCACGCCGACGACGCTGCTGCTGGAGCTGGTGACCGGCGCGGTGCTCAGCCACGTGCTGTTCGCCCCCGCCGGCCCCCGCGACCCCGCCTACGCCGACGTGGTGGTGGACGCGGCCCTGCGCGCGGTGCGGCCCTGACCCCTGCCCCGATGCCACCACGCCGTCCGGCACCCGGCTCACCCCGGCTCCTCGGCCACGGTCGGCACGGCGGGTGGGCGGGGGCGGGGGACGACGGGGTCGGGCGGGCCGACGTGCCGGTCGAGCCAGCGCAGCACCGGGCCCGCGGCGCGCCAGGTCTCCCGGACCCGCCGCAGCGGCTCCCCGGTGCCCAGCCAGTCCCCCACCGGCCACGACCGCTGCACCTGCAGCCCGTCCAGGCGCAGCAGAGGCAGGTGCGGGTCGTCGGTGCGCACTCCCCGGGGCAGGCCGGTGAGCCGCGGGGACGCGACGGTCCAGCCGTCGAGCAGCGCGCCCAGCTCGTCGTCGACGGCGGCACGGAACCGGGCACGCTGGCCGCGGTCGAACCGCCACGGCCCCACCGACACCGTGAAAGCGGTGGCCGACAGCAGCACCGCGCGGGGCGGGTCGGCGCCGACCAGCCCGGCGTCGGTGCGGTAGGGCGGCAGGTCCGGCCGGAAGCGGCGGTTGCGGTGCGGGCGCAGCACCCGCAACGGCCCGAACTCCTCCGCCAGCGCGGCGGCGAGGTCACGCAGCGGGGCGTCGAGGGCGCCGGCGTGGCGGTGGCGGTGGGCGGCGAAGAACGCGGCGGTGTTGTCGGCGGCGATCTCGGACAGGAACGCGGTGGCGTCGGTGGTGAACACGGCGGATTGGACGGAATGCGGGGCCGTGCGGTTCCACAGCGGACGCACAGGTTCCCCACAGCGGCCCGATTGTCGCGCGCGCGAGGCTCTCGCGGCCTCCTGAGCGCGACCGGGCCGCGCTGCGTCCGCGGACCCGCACTGCGAGGATCGCGGCGTGATCGGGGCGAACAGGGTGTGGACCGCCGTGCGGGCGGTGGCGGACGAGGCGACCGGTACGGCGCGCGCGCTGCGCGAGCTCGGCCGGGCGGGGGTGCTGGGCCCGGTCCGGCCCGACCGCCTGGCCCGCATGGCGACGGCGGCCGTGCGCTACCGGCTCACCGTCGCCGCCGGGTACGAGGCCGGGGCGGCCCGCCATCCCGACCGCCCCGCGATCGTCGACGACCTCGGCACCCTCACCTTCGGCCAGGTGCACGAGCGCACCGACCGGCTCGCGCTGGCGCTGGCGGCGGACGGGGTCGGCGAGGGCACCCGGGTCGGGGTGCTGTGCCGCAACCACCGCGGCGCCGTGGAGATGCAGATCGCGGCGGGCAAGCTGGGCGCCGACGTCGTGCTGTTCAACACCGGCATGTCGGCGGGCCAGCGCGCCGAGGTCGTCGACGAGCTGGGCGTGCACACCCTGCTCGCCGACGAGGAGTTCACCGACCTGCCCGGCTCGTGCCGGGTGGTGCGCGACGTGGCGGAGCCGATCGCCCGCGGCGGCCCGGGGACGCTGCCGTTCCGGCCCGCGGGCGGCCACACCATCGTGCTGACCTCCGGCACCACCGGCCCGCCCAAGGGCGCCCGCCGTCCCCCGCCGCACAACCTCGCGCCGATCGCCGCGGTGCTGGGCTCCATCCCGCTGCGCGCGGGCGAGCCGGTGCACATCGCCGCGCCGCTGCTGCACACCTGGGGCCACGCCGCGCTGCAGCTCGCGATGCTGCTGGGCTCCCCGGTGGTGCTCAGCGCGAAGTTCGAGCCGGCCCGGTTCCTGCAGCTGGCGGCGGCCTGCGACGCGGTGTTCGCGGTGCCGGTGATGCTGCAGCGCGCCATGGAGGAGCCGGCGGCCCCCGGCATGGCGCGGGTCGTCGCCGTCAGCGGCTCGGCACTGCCCGCGGGGCTGGCCACCGCGTTCCTCGACCGCTACGGCGAGTGCCTCTACAACCTCTACGGCTCCACCGAGGTCTCCTGGGTCAGCATCGCCGGGCCCGACGACCTGCGCGCGGCGCCCGGCACCGCGGGGCGCGCACCGCTGGGCACCCGCCTGGCCGTCCTGGACGAGCGCGGCGAGGAGGTGCCCGCCGGCACCGAGGGGCGCGTGTTCGTCGGCAACGACATGCCGTTCGAGGGGTACACGCGCGAGGGTGCCGACGTCGAGCGGGCGGGCGACCTCATGGGCACCGGCGACATCGGCAGGCTCGACGCCGCGGGTCGGCTGCACCTCACCGGCCGGGCCGACGACATGATCGTCAGCGGTGGGGAGAACGTGCACCCCGGGCCGGTGGAGGACCTGATCACCGCCCGCCCGGAGGTGCGCGAGGCGGCCGTCGCGGGCGTCGAGGACGAGGAGTACGGGCAGCGCCTCGCCGCCTTCGTGGTGCTGGAGCCCGGTGCGACGGCCGACGCCGACGCGGTGCGGGGCTGGGTGAAGGCCGAGCTGAGCCGGTTCGCCGTGCCGCGCGACGTGGTGTTCCTCGACGAGCTGCCGCGCAACGCCACCGGCAAGGTCGTGCACCGCGAGCTGACGAGCTGACCCGTCACCCGAGCGGGTTAGGTGACCCTTACGGTAGCCTCGCCCGATGGCGGGACCCGAGGGCCGGTGCGCGGTGCTCGCGCGCGCCCTCGACGAGCCGCTCGCGGGCACCGCACCGCAGGCCGCCCGGTGGGTGGCGATCGAGCACCGCGGCGCGTGGCCGCGTGACATCGCCTCCCATCCCGACCCGTCGGTCTCCGGTTTCGCCGCCCGCGCAGGCGCCGCGGGCTGGCGTCCGCTGCTCGTCCGCCGCCCCGGCCGCCGCGCCGACACCGGCACCGGCACGCGGGTCTTCCTCGCCGACACCGTCCCGGGCACCTCGCACACCACGGTGCTCACCGTCGAGGGCCCCCGCGACCTGGCCGCGGTGCCGCTGCCGGCCACCGGCCCGCTGCCCGGCGACCGGGTGGCCGACCCGTTGCTGCTGGTCTGCACGCACGGCCGCCGCGACCGCTGCTGCGCCGTCGACGGCCGCGCGCTCGCCGTCGCCGTCACCGCCGTCGGCGAGCCGGACGTGTGGGAGTGCAGCCACCTGGGCGGGCACCGCTTCGCCCCCACCGCGCTCGTGCTGCCCACCGGCTACCTCTACGGCCGGCTCGACCCGGCCACCGCGGTCGCCGCCCGCAAGGCCGCCGCGCTGGGCGAGACGGAGGCGGGGCTGAGCCGGGGCCGGTCGACGTGGTCGGCGGCGGGGCAGGTCGCCGAGCTGGCCGTCCGCGAGGTCACCGGCCTGCGCGACGCCGACGCGCTCACCCTCGATCCCCTCGCCCGCCCCGGCACGGTCACCGTCCACGGGCCGTCCGGGCGGCGGTGGGCGGTGGAGGTGGCGCAGCGGCCCGGCGCCGGGCCGCGCCCGCCGTCCTGCGGGATCGCCGCGCTGCCCTACGTCGCGCTGCACGCCACCTCGGTCCGCCCGGTCTGAACGCCCCCGCCCCGCACGGTGCGGGCATGATCTCGACCATGAACGTCGAACCGCCGCTGCGACCGCCCGCGCACCGGGTGAGCCCGCGGGCCGTCCGCTGGTGGCAGCTGCGGGCGTTGCCCTGGCTCGTCGTGCTCGGCGCGCCCCAGCTCGTCATGCTGCTGACGACGGGCGCGCCCGTGTGGCCGTGGACGCTCGCGGCCACGGTCGTCGGCGTGCTCGCCTATCTGCTGGTCGTGCCGCGGATCCTGTTCCGCATCCACCGGTGGGAGATCACCGACGAGGCCGTCTACACGCTGTCGGGCTGGCTGGTGCGCGAGTGGCGGATCGCGCCGATCTCGCGCGTGCAGACCGTCGACACCCAGCACGGGCCGCTGCAGCAGCTGCTCAAGCTGGCCACCGTCACCGTCACCACGGCGTCGTCGCGCGGGGCCGTCAAGATCGCCGGGCTGGACGCGGGAGACGCCGCGGAGCTCGCCCGCACGCTGACCGAGACCACCCAGGCCACCCCCGGGGACGCGACGTGACCCCGGGCGACCCGGCCGGGCCGCCCTGGCGGCGCCTGGACCCCCGGATGCTCGTGGTCGGGCCGCTCGGCAGCCTCGGGCGGCTGCTGCCGCTGGTGCTGATCCTGATGATCACCGGCGGCGGGGCCGACCCGGCGCGGATCGGGATCGCCGTCGCCGCGGCCGTCGTCGTCGTGGCGGCCGGGGTCGTCCGCTGGCGCACGACGCGGTACCGGATCACCGCGGAGCGAGTCGAGCTGCACACCGGCTGGCTGCGCCGGCAGCGCCGCTCGGTCCCGCGCGACCGCATCCGCACCGTCGACCTCACCGCCCGCCTGCTGCACCGCGCGTTCGGGCTGTCGGTGGTGCAGGTGGGTGCGGCGTCGGGGTCGCCGCTGGAGTCGGCCGGGCTGAGCCTCGACGCCGTCAGCACGGCCGAGGCCGACCTGCTGCGCCGCGAGCTGCTCTCCCGCTCCCCCGCCGACGCGCCCGTCGCCGCGGCACCGGAGGCCCCGGAGGCCGAGCCGCTGGCCCGCCTGGACTGGTCCTGGCTGCGTTTCGCCCCGCTGACGTTCTCCTCCATCGCGGGCATCGGCGCGATCGGGGCCACCGTGTTCAACCTCGTCGACGACCTGGGCGTCGACCCCCGCGACATCGGCGCCGTCGACGACGCGGCCGACCGCCTCGGCGCGGCCCCGCTCTGGCTCGGCGTCCTGGTCGTGGTGACGGTGCTGCTCGTGCTCGCCGTCGTCGGCTCGCTGCTGCTCTACGCCGAGCGCTGGTACGACTACCGGCTCACCCGCGAGGCCGGCGACGGCGGGAGCACGCTGCGGGTGAAGCGGGGCCTGCTGACGCGGCGGTCGCTGTCGGTGTCGGAGCAGCGCCTGCGCGGGGCCGAGATCGTCGAGCCGCTGCTGCTGCGCGCCGGACGCGGCGCGCAGTGCCGGGCGCTGTCGACCGGCCTGTCCGCCGACGCGCAGGGCGGCGCGCTGCAGCCCCCCGCGCCGCGCGGCGAGGCCCACCGGGTGGCGTCGGCGGCGCTGCGCGCGCATCCCGCGGAGATCACCGGGGCCCCGCTGCGCACCCACCCGCCCGCCGCCCGGACCCGACGGCTCACCCGCGCCGTCGTTCCGGCCGCGGTGGTGTGCGCGGGGCTGTTCGCCGTCGGTCCCGCGTGGGCGGGGCCGCTGTCGCTGCTGCTGCTCCCCCTCGCCGTGCTGCTGGGCCTCGACCGCTACGCCCAGCTCGGCCACGAGCTCACCGCGCGGTTCCTCGTCACCCGGCAGGGATCGCTGGTGCGCCGGACCGTCGCCCTGCAGCGCGACGGGGTGCTCGGGATGACCGTCCGGCAGAGCGTGTTCCAGCGCCGGGCCGGCGTCGTCACCGTCGAGGCGGTGACGGCGGCGGGCCAGGGCGGCTACACCGTCCTCGACGTCGCCGCGGCCGACGGCGTCGCGCTCGCCGACGCCACGGTGCCCCGCCTGCTCACCCCGTTCCTGGTCCCGGAGGAGGCCCGATGGCCCGCGTCCTGATCGTCACCCGCGCCGCGGGCCCGGCCCCGCTCGGCATCGGCTCCGAGCTGGTGCGCCGCGGCCACGACGTCCGCGTGCTCGACCACGCCGACCGCTACGCCGCGGTGCACGGCGCGGGCCTCGGGTTCGCCGCCTACGCCCACGCCGCGCGGGCCGTCGCGGTGCCGGAGAACCGGTTCCTCGCCGCGCGGGTGGCGCTGGCGCTCGACCCCGGGACCGGGCTCGACGTGCGCACCGAGCTGGGGCGCCGCCGCCCCGATCTCGTGCTCGTCGACGCCACCTGCCTGTCGGCGCTGCGCGAGGCGGAGCGCTCGGGCATCCCGACCGCGGTGCTGGTCCCCACGCTGTACCGCTACCTGGCCGAGCGCTGGTCCGCAGGCCCCCTCGGGCTCGCCGCCCGGCTCCGGCGGATGCGGCCCGCCGCGCTGTGGGGCCGGGCCGCGCGGGTGCTGGTGGCCACCGACCCCGATCTCGACGGCCCGCTGCCCGCGGGCGCGGTGCACACCGGCGCCGTCGTCGGCCGGTTGCGGCCCCCCGCCCGCGAGCCCGACGCGCTCGTCGCGGTCTCCGTGGGCACCGCCGACCACCCGGGCCGCACCGAGCTGCTCCAGCGCATCCTCGACGCGCTGGCCGGGCTCGACGGGCACGCGGTCGTCGGCACCGGGGACGGCGTCGACGCCGCCGCGCTGCGGGTGCCCGCCACGGTGGAGGTGCACCGCGAGCTCGACCACGCCGACGTGCTCTCCCGCGCCCACCTGCTCGTCGGGCACGGCGGGCACGCCACGACGCTGCGCGCGCTGGCCAACGACCTGCCGGTGCTCGTGCTGCCGGGGCACCCCGAGCTCGTCCACCCGATGCTGGGTGCGGCCGTGCAGGCGGCCGGGGCGGGGCGGGTGCTGCGCCCGGACAGCCCGCCCGACGCGATCGCCGCGGCGGTCGGCGAGCTGCTCGGCGACGGCCCGCACCGGGCCGCCGCGGCCGCCGTCGGGGCCCGCATCCGGTCCCGCGACGGCGCCGTCACCGCCGCCGACGAGCTGGAGGCGCTGCTGCCGGGGTAGGCGTCAGCGCCGGCGGCGCGTCCCGAACATCCCCCGGGTGATCTCCCGGCCCAGCGCGCTGGCCGCCGAGCGCAGGAACGACCGGACGACGGGCGAGGCGAAGGCCTTCTCCACGAAGCCCGGCTCCTCCCGCTCCTCGCGAGGGGGCGGCGGCGGGAGGTCGGCGGGCGGCGGCGCGGCCTCGGCGATCCGCGCCGTCAGCCGCTCGTAGGCCGACTCGCGGTCGACGGTGGTGCCGTACTTGCCGAACAGCGGCGACCCCTTGGCCGCGACCGTCACGGCGTCCTCGCCGATGGCCGCCATCAGCGAGCGCGGCGCCCGCATCCGCGACCAGGCCACCGGCGTGGGCGCCCCCCGCTCGGACAGCACCGTGACGATCGCCTCGCCGGTGCCCAGCGACGTGAGCGCGGACTCCATGTCGTAGTGCTCGGTCTTCGGGTAGGTCCGGACGGTCTTGCGCAGCGCCGTCTGGTCCTCCGGGGTGAACGCGCGCAGGGCGTGCTGGATGCGCGCGCCGAGCTGGGAGAGCACCGCGTTGGGCACGTCGGTGGGCAGCTGGGTGCAGAAGAACACCCCGACGCCCTTGGACCGGATGAGCTTCACGGTCTGCTCGATGCGCTCCAGGAACGCCTTCGACGCGTCGGTGAACAGCAGGTGCGCCTCGTCGAAGAAGAAGACGAGCTTCGGCTTGTCGAGGTCACCGGCCTCGGGCAGGTCCTCGTAGAGCTCGGCGAGCAGCCACATGAGGAAGGTGGAGAACAGCCGCGGGTTGGCGGCCTGGTCGGCCAGCTCCAGCAGCGTGACGATCCCCTTGCCGTCCGGCCCGACCCGCAGCAGGTCCGCGGGCTCGAACTCCGGCTCGCCGAAGAAGTCCTCGCCGCCCTGGGCCTCCAGATTGACCAGCGCCCGCAGGATCACCCCGGCCGTCGCCGAGGAGACCCCGCCGATGCCCTTGAGGTCGGCCTTGCCCTCGTCGGAGGTGAGGTGCTGGATGACCGCGCGCAGGTCCTTGGTGTCCAGCAGCGGCAGCTGCTTCTGGTCGGCCCAGTGGAAGATCAGGCCGAGCGTCGACTCCTGGGTGTCGTTGAGGTCGAGCACCTTGCTCAGCAGGATCGGCCCGAACTGGGTGATCGTGGCCCGGATCGGCACCGCCGAGGAGCTGCCGCCCAGCGACAGGAACTCGACGGGGAACGCGGTGGGCGTCCAGTCGTCGCCGGTGTCGCGGGCCCGGGCGTCGATCTTCGGGCCGGGCTCCCCCGGCCGCGACAGCCCGGACAGGTCGCCCTTGACGTCGGCCAGCAGCACCGGCACGCCGGCGTTGGAGAGCTGCTCGGCCAGGCCCTGCAGCGTCTTGGTCTTGCCGGTGCCGGTGGCGCCCGCGACGAGCCCGTGCCGGTTGAGCGTGGCGAACGGGATGCGCACCCGCGCCGACGGGTCCACGACGCCGTCGACGATCACGGCCCCCAGTTCCAGCGCCGCCCCCTCGGTGGCGTAGCCGGACGCGATCTGCTGTGCTGCCGAGTCGTCACCCACGGCGCGCACCCTATCGCCCTCCGGCGTGCGGTCGGTCGCCGACGAACCGCACGCCCGACCGGCCGTTCGGCCACCACCACGAGGTTCTCGACGTGCACCGTCCGGGCCCGTCCCGGCGGCGCGGACGACCGGTGCACCCGGGCGCGACGAGGGCGATGGCGTGTTCCGGTCACCGTCGACGGCCCGACCGCATACGCTGCGTCGGTGAACGACCGCCTGGTGTGGATCGACTGCGAGATGACCGGACTCGACCTGACGCGCGACGCGCTGATCGAGATCGCCTGCCTGGTCACCGACGGTGAGCTCAACGTGCTCGGCGAGGGGGTCGACATCGTCATCCACGCCGACGAGTCCGCCCTGGCGGCCATGCCCGACGTCGTCCGCGACATGCACGCCCACTCCGGCCTCACCGACGAGGTCCGGCGCTCGGCGGTGACGCTGCGCCAGGCCGAGGAACAGGTGCTGGCCTACGTCCGCGAGCACGTCCCCGACGCCCGCACCGCCCCCCTCGCCGGCAACTCCATCGGCACCGACCGCGGCTTCCTGGCCCGCGACATGCCCGAGCTCGACGCCCACCTGCACTACCGCATGGTCGACGTCAGCTCGATCAAGGAGCTGTGCCGCCGCTGGTTCCCGCGGGTGTTCTACGCCAAGCCCGAGAAGGGCCTCGCCCACCGCGCGCTGGCCGACATCGAGGAGTCGATCCGCGAGCTCGCCTACTACCGCGGCACGCTGTTCGTCCCCCAGCCCGGCCCGAGCACCGAGGAGGCCCAGGCCGTCGCCGCCGCACTCGCCCCCCGGGGTCAGCAGCGCGCGACGTCACGCTAAGCTTGTCGGGTTCCCGGCTGCGGCCGGGTACGCATGGTGGGTGTAGCTCAGCTGGTAGAGCACCTGGTTGTGGTCCAGGGGGCCGCGGGTTCAAGTCCCGTCACTCACCCCATGCCGCGGGACCCCGCAGCACGGCCGCCCGGAGGACCTTGTTAGGGTTTCCGAGCGCCGGGCGGTGGGGCGCGAGGCAGGCGCCGTTAGCTCAATTGGCAGAGCAGCTGGCTCTTAACCAGCGGGTTCGGGGTTCGAGTCCCTGACGGCGCACCACCCAGCAGGCCGGAGCGGTTCGCTCCGGCCTGTTGTCGTTCGCGGCCCACGACCTCCCGCACGACGACCGGTCAATTCGGACGGCGCCGTGCCCGTGAGCCGGTCCGACCCCCGCCCGGCCCCGGCCGACGGGGAAGCGCCTACTGCGGGGCCGGTCCGTCGGAGCCGCGGTGACGTGCCTCGCGCGCTTCGAGCGTGTCGATGCGGGCGTTCGCGGTGTCGAGCTGGTCCTGCAGGCCCACGATCCGGGCGGCGGCGTCGAGTGTCATGCCCTCGTCGAACAGCTCCCGGATCCTGGCCGCCAGCGTCAGCTGCCGGCGCGAGTAGCGGCGGTGACCGCCGCTGGAGCGGTGCGGGGTGAGCACCCCGGCGGCGTCGAGGCTGCGCAGGAACGCCGGCTGCACGTCGAGCAGTTCCGCGGCCTGCCCCATGGTGAGCACCGGGTAGTCCTGGTCGTCGAGTCGGCCCACTCCCATCGCGTCCTCGATTCCCTCCCCTGTCCGTGGGCTGGTTCCGGCCCCGTTCGGGACCGGGCACGACGTCAGGCGGGGCCTGGCCTGATCGGCCGGGCCCCGCGTGGACGAAGACTTCACTGATGATCGCGATGTTCGGGGGCTGTCGTGATGTTCACCCTCCGCGTGTCTCGGCCGGTCACCGTCCCGGTGGTGTCTTACCTCGTTCCTGGACAAATCATAAAGCCAGCACTGCAGGTCTGGTCAAGTGTCTGATCCAGGAAACATGACGATCTCCGCACGCGTGCCCGATCGGGAGCGGCCGGCCGCGGAGGGGTGGTGCGGCCGGCCGCGTCCCGGTTCGGGCGTCGTGCGGGGGCGGCCCGCGCTCCCGGGGCCGCGGGTGCGGGGCGACGGTGCGGACCCCACGCGGCGGCCACGGTGCGTACGGGTGGCGCGCCCGGCACGGCGGGACGAGACCGGTCCCGGTCAGGACCGGGACCGATCGGTCGTCCGGCCGGGGTCCGTCGGCGCTATCGGGGAAATTGGCGGTGATGATCGCGTCGAACTCGGCGGCCAGCAGTTCCCGATCGGCGCAGACGAGATCGGCCCAGGTCGCGGCGGCGTCTCTCGACGGCCCGCCCGCGTGGAGCAGCGCCCCGGTGGCCGTGGCTTCGACTGCCGTCCGGTCGGGTGCTGTGGGCTCGAGTGTGAGGTGCCCGATCATGTCGTCGCCCTCCCCGTGGCGGATCCGACGGACCCGGCCCGCACTCAGGCGTTGATCTGCCGGTGTGCGCTGTCCGCGTCGGTGATGCTGATCTTGCGGGGCTTCGCCTTCTCGGCGATCGGGATCCGCAGGGTGAGCACGCCGGCGTGGTAGGCCGCATCGATGTGGTCGGTGTCGAGGGTGTCGCCCAGGAACAGCTGCCGGGAGAACACCCCGAGCGGCCGCTCGGCCACCTGCATCTCCACGTGCTCCCCGGTCGCGACGGGGCGCCGCTCGGCCTTCACGGTCAGCACGTTGCGCTCGACGTCGAGCTCGATCGCGTCGGGGGACACGCCCGGCAGGTCGAACGAGACCACGAACTCGTCCCCGGCGCGATAGGCGTCCATCGCCATGGCGGTGGGACGGGACCACGTACCGGGGTTGTTGCCGAGCATCTGCTGGGTCAGACGGTCCAGCTCTCGGAACGGGTCGGTGCGCATCAGCATCGCAGGCCACTCCTTCCTGGTCGACGACAAGGGCGGCGATGCTCCGGAACGCCCGGGGATGCCCGGGGACGCCTCCAGATACCTGCGATGGTAGCTACAGATTTTTGGCATCGCAAGAGGTATATTTGTGCCAGTTGCGGATACCGGTAAGTCCGAGTGGGGAGGTCGCGGTGAGCTTGACGAACGTGTGGGTGCAGACCGTCGCGGACGGCCTGGTGCGGGCCGATCAGGTCGTCGGTGTCGACGCGCACCCGACCCCGGCGTTGCCGGGCAAGCCGTCACGCTGGCTGCTCGACGTGGTGCTCCCGAACTCGATCGGCAGCGGCAGCCGGGAGGGCTGGGTGGTCAGCGCCCTGCACCGCACCCTGATCCAGACCTCCCACGACCCGGGCGACGCCCCCGCGGCGCTCACCCGGCTGCTCGCCCAGCTCGACCTCAGCAGCGCCGCCGGCGTGATCGTCACGAGCCTCGCCGACGACGACCCCGGCGTGCGGTTCCGCTTCGTGCCCTTCGCCAGCCCGGCACCGGGGCACCACACCGGTGCCGAGTACCTCTGAACCCCGCCGTGGACGGGCGACGGAGCGGTTCGCAGGCACCCGGGCTCACCGACCCGGGCCGCGACCTCCGTGCTCGGTCGCAGGTCGCGACGTCCGGTCCGGGTGGCACACCGTGGCTACAGCTCGCAGTTCACCGGGCTCTCGAGCCGGCAGAGATCGAGCCCGCCCCCGCCCCCGCCGTCGCCGGAGTCCCGGTCCGGGCCGCCGGTCAGGTTGTCGGCACCGCCCTGGCCGGCCAGGGTGTCGTCCCCGGGGCCGCCGCGCAGGACGTCGATCCCGCCCACGGTGGGGAACGCCTCGTGATCGCCGCTGAGGGTGTCGTGACCGTCCTCCCCGTCGATCAGGTCGTCGTCACCCTCCCCGTGCGCGATGTCGTCGCCCGTGCCGAGGAAGACGCGGTCGTCGCCGGTGCCCGAGCTCACCTGGTCGAGACCACCGAGGCTGCAGACGATGTCGTCGCCGCCGCCGCTGAAGACCGTGTCGTCGCGGTCGGTGGTGATGATGAAGTCGTCGGCGTCGTCCGCGGTGAGGACGAGGACGACCCCGTTCTGCTGCGGGCCGCTCGGGAAGTTCGTCGAGACCCGGTAGCCGGCCTGCGCCGCGGTGACGGGCGTGAGCCCGTCGCAGACACCCAGCGGGAACGGGTCCTCGATCGCGGCTGCCGGTGCCTGGGACATCACCACCAGGCCGAGCGCGAGCACTGCGGCCGGGCCGATCCGTCGGGCGCGGTGTGTCGGTGGCATGGGATCCCCTTCGGTCTGCGGCCCGCCGTCGCGGGCCCGGTGCGACGGCACGCTAGGGAGCCCAGACCCGCGACGACACGGCTCGGGACGGGTCGGAGTGTGCAGAACTACCCGCTGGGTCCGCCGAGTGGCCGATCCTCCCCGGGTGCGCCACACTCCATCCGCCATCGCGGTACGGGAGGTCGGGATGATGGACGGCGCCGCTGCGCACCGGATCGCCGCGCTCTGCGACGTGGCACGGGCCGCCCTCGCCGACGGCCGCGACGACGAGGCGCGGGCCGCCTTCACCGAGGCCACCGCGCTGTCCGCGGCCCTGCCCGCCCCGCACCCGCAGCGCCTGACGCTCGCCGGTGAGCACGCCGACGCCTGGTTCGAGCGCTGGAACGACACCGAACGCGCGCTGGTGATCGCCGGGGCGGCCTACGACGAGGCCGTCGAGACGTTCGAGGAGGCCGCCGGCGAGCAGCGCGGCGAGTCGGTGCGCGCCCTCGGCCGGCTCCGCGACCGCATGACCTTCTTCGCCTTCAGCATGGACGACGCCGGCTGACCTGCGGTGCGCCGAGCAACGCGCGGTGCAGCGCGTCGGCCGCCGGGCCCGGGGCGACGCCGAGCTCGTCACGCAGGATCTCGCGGAGGCGGGCGTGGACCGCCAGCGCGGCGGAGCGGTCGCCACGGGCGTCAAGCGCCCGCATGAGCAGCAGGTACCCGCGCTCGGCCAGCGGGTCGTCGGCGACGAGCCGGCGGGCGCTGCGCTCGGCGCTGGCGAGCTCCCCGCCCCCGAGCTCGAGACAGGCCTCGGCGTAGCAGGCGGTGGCCCGGGCGTGGGCGAGGCGGGCCTCGGCCCGGTGCCGCAGCACCCACTCCGTGTCGAACTCGGGCAGGTACTCCCGCTGCAGGACGAACATCGCGCTCAGCGCCTGGGCCCAGGCCCGCCGCCAGTCGCCCCGGCCCGCCGCCGCCTCGGCGTCGTGCAGGGCCGCCGCCGCGCGGTCGGCGTCGACCAGCGTGCCGGGCGGCAGGACCAGCCGCAGCCGGGCCCGGCCACGGATCTCGGCCGGGGCCAGCGCCGCCCGCGTCTTCGAGAGCACCGCGTCGAACACCCGCGGGGCGCCGTCACCCGGCGTCGCGGGCCACCACAGCTCCTCGATCAGGGTGGCCCGGTCGACGGTCACCGCCCGGTGGGCGACCAGGTGGGCGACGAGCAGGCGGGCCCGGCGACCGGGCAGCCGGGTGTCGATCGCGCGGCCGTCGCAGGCGACGGTGAGGTGCCCGTGGAGCTGGATGCGCACCGCACCATCGTGACAACGTCGCGGCAACGTGGCGACACCCTTGCCGCAATCCGGCCCGGCACACTGGCCGCTCCACCTTCGACGGCGGGCCCACCGCCCGCCCCGGCGCACGAGGAGTCGGTCATGCTCAACCAGGTCAGCTGCGAGTGCGGGTACCAGGCCCGCGAGGACGACGAGGCGGCCGTGATCCGCACGGTGCAGCAGCACGTCCGGGACAGCCACCCCGAGCTCGTGGATCAGGTCACCCCGGACGTGATCCGGGGCTGGATCGAGCTCGTCCCGTAACCGGGCCCGCGATGTCCGTCATCACGGGGCTGCTCGCGCTCGCGGGCTGCATCGCCGTCGTGTGGGGCGTGGACCGGCTGCTCGACCGCGAGCCCGTCCCGTTCATGGTGCGCGTGCTCGTCGGCACCGCGCTCGGCACGGCGGTCCTGAGCGGCGCCGTCAGCGCCGCGGCCACCCTCGCGCGCTGACCGGCTCGCCGCGCGGTCCGTCGACGGCGGGCGCACGCCCGAACAGGTACCCGGCCGGGTCGAAGCGCCGCAGCCGGCGGCGCAGCTCGGTGGTGGTGCCCGGCCAGTTCGTGGTGTTGCGGCCCCGCCGGTCGAGGTACCACGCCCGGCACCCCGTCGCCCACACCGTGTCGACGAGCCGGCGCCGCACCTCCCGCTCCCCCACCCGTGCGACCTCCGGGTGCACCTCGACCCGGTCGGCGCCGAGGTCACGGGCGGCGGACAGCGCGGCGGCGACGTGGTCGACCTGGGCCTCCAGCACCGTCACCGAGGAGGTCTGGACGTTGGAGTTGGGGCCGGCGAGCAGGAACAGGTTCGGCGTGCCCGCCACCGCCGTGCCGAGGTGTGCCCGCGCGCCCGTGGCCGCGAACCGGGAGGCCAGCGACACGCCGTCGGGCCCGTGGAGCAGCCGGTAGACCGGCGGTTCCGCGGCGTGGAAGCCGGTGGCCAGGATCAGCGTGTCGACCGGGTGCTCGTGCCCGTCACCGTCGACGACCGATGCGGGCCGGACCTCGCGGACGTCACCGGCGACCGCGACGTTGGGCCGCACCAGCGTCGGGTACCAGGTGTTGGAGCGCAGCAGCCGCCGGCAGCCGATGTCCTCCGCGGGCAGCAGCCGGGAGCGCAGGTCCGGGTCGGTGACGGTGCGCCGCAGGTGGGTGCGCGCGAGCCAGGTCAGCTGGCGGCGCAGCCACCGGTGCCGCACCCCGAGCGCGACCGCCTCGGCGGCGAGGTAGACGCCGAGGCGCACCACCCGCTGGGCGGGCGGGAACCAGCGGAACAGCTGCCGTTCGACCGTGGTGACGGACCGGTCGAACCGCGGCAGCACCCACTGGGCACTGCGCTGCAGCAGCACCAGCCGGCGCACCTGCGGGGCGATCCGGGGGACGAACTGCAGCGCCGACGCCCCGCTCCCGACGACGGCCACCCGGCGGCCGCGCAGGTCGTGGCCGTGGTCTCAGCGCGAGCTGTGGAAGACCCGGCCGCGGAACGTGTCCAGCCCGGGGAGGTCCGGCCAGGCAGGCTCGTGCAGCGTGCCGCCCGCGGCGACGAGCCAGCGCGCGGAGATCGGGCCCGTGGAGGTCTGCAGCCGCCACCGCCGGGTGCCCTCGTCCCACTCGCCGCGCAGCAGCCGGGTGCCGAGGCGGACGCTGCCGGTCACGGCGAACCGGTCGGCGGTGCGGCGCAGGTAGTCGAGGATCTCCGCCTGCCCGGCGTAGCGGGCGCTCCACCCGGGGTTGGGCGCGAAGGAGTAGGAGTAGAGCGCCGACGGCACGTCGCAGCCCGCCCCGGGGTAGGAGTTGTCGCGCCAGGTCCCGCCGATCGCGTCGGCCTGCTCGATGGCCAGCACGTCGTGGCCCTGGTCCCGCAGCCGGATCAGGGCCGCCAGCCCGCCGAACCCGGAGCCGACGACGACCACCTCGCGCCGCTCGACGGGCCGACCACAGCTATCGACGGGCACGCCCGGCGGACCAGTACACGAACACCGACGCGACCAGCAGGGCCGGCGCCAGCGTCAGCGAGGCGGGGTTGCCCCCGACGATCCCGCCGCCGACCACCGCCCCGGCCATGACCAGCGCCAGCACCGCCGCGACCGCGCGGACGCCCAGGCCGGCCACCAGCGCGAGCCCGCCGAGCACCTCGACCAGGCCGGTCGGGTACACCAGCACCCCGGGCAGGCCGTAGGAGGCGAAGTCGGCCACCCAGCGGGCGTGGTCGGTGAACTTCGGGACGCCGAACACCACGAACAGGACCCCCGCGACCACCCGCACGACCGCCGCGGGCCGCGGCATCCGGTGGTGCAGACCGGTGCGCAGCACCTGGTCGATCGTCATCGCGCCCTCTCGTCGTCGGCCGAGGGCCATGGTCGCCCGCCGCACGTGAAGGGCCGGTGAGTGACCCCGCATCCACCCGGTGGCCGCCGGTCGGGCGGGAGCGGGGCCGGGGACGAGCGGGTAGGCTTCACGCGTCGGTAATCTCGCCGACCCTCAGGGCAGACCACTCGTTGACCGTCGGGCTCACCGCCCCGCCACGATCCCGTCGCCTTCTCTGAGACTTTCTCAGAGGAATCCATGCCCTCGCTCGTCAGTGGTACCGCTCGTCCCGTCGTGTCCGGATCGACCGCCCCCGCAGAGCCCTTCGCGCTGCCCACCGGCTCCACCGCCGTCGTCTACTGCGAGGGGCAGTTCGGCGAGCAGGACGGCAAGACCGCCAACGGACTGGTCCGGCACTCGGAGCGGTACGAGATCCTCAGCGTCGTCGACAGCGTCCGGTCCGGGGTCGACGCCGGGCGCCTCCTGGACGGTGTCGCGAACGGCATCCCGGTGCTGGCCTCGCTCGACGAGGCCGTCGCGCACGCCGGCCGGGTGCCCGACTACCTGATCTGCGGCCTGGCGCCCGCCGACGGCCTGCTGTCGGACGACCAGCGGATCGTGCTGCTCGACGGCATCGCCCGCGGGATGCACGTGATCAACGGCCTGCACGAGTTCCTCAACGACGACGCCGAGTTCGTCGCGGCCGCGGCGACCGCCGGCGTCACCGTCACCGACGTGCGCCGGCCCAGGGCCAAGCGCGACCTGCACCTGTTCTCCGGGCGGATCGCCGACGTCACCTGCCCGCGGATCGCGGTGCTGGGCACCGACGGGGCGATCGGGAAGCGCACCACCGCCACCCTGCTGGTGCAGGCGCTCAACGCACGCGGCATCAAGGCGGTCATGGTCGGCACCGGGCAGACCACCCTGATCCAGGGCGGGCGGTACGGCGTCGCGCTGGACGCCCTGGTGCCCCAGTTCTGCTCGGGCGAGGTCGAGCACCAGGTCGTCGCCGCGTTCGAGGGCGAGGACCCCGACGTGATCGTCGTCGAGGGCCAGGGCGCGCTGAGCCATCCCGCGTACCTGACGTCGGCGCACATCCTGCGCGGCAGCCGCCCGGCCGGGGTGATCGTGCAGCACGCCCCGAAGCGGGTGGTGCTCGGCGACTTCCCGATGGTCCCGATGCCGACGGCAGCGAGCGAGATCGCGCTGATCGAGGCGTTCGCCGACACCCGCGTCATCGGGGTCACGATCAACCACGAGGAGATGACCGGCGACGAGCTGGCCGACGCGATCGAGGAGCACCGCACGCAGCTCGGGCTCCCGGTCACCGACCCGCTGACGCGCCCCGCCGCGGAGCTGGTCGACATGGTGCTGGCGGCCTTCCCCGCCCTCGCCGCAGCACTCTCCGACCCCGTGTGACGGCCCCGCGGATCGACACCGACCTCGGCAAGATCGAGCAGAACACCCGGATCCTGGTCGACCGGCTCGCGCGGGTGGGCATCCGGGTCACCGGGGTCACCAAGGCCGTGCTGGGCTCGCCCGGGGTCGCCGCGGCGATGCTCCGGGGCGGCGCCTGCGGCCTCGGGGACTCCCGGGTGCCCAACCTCGCCCGGCTGTCCGCACCGCTGCGCACGCTGATCCGCACCCCGATGCTCAGCCAGGCCGGGCGGGTCGTCGACGTCGCCGACGTCAGCCTGAACACCGGCCCCACCGTGCTGGCCGCGCTCGACCACGCGGCGTCGCGGACCGGACGGGCGCACGGCGTCGTGCTGATGATCGAGCTGGGTGACCTGCGTGAGGGCATCGCACCCGACGACGCCCCCGAGGCCGTGCGGGCCGTGCTCGGGCACCCCTGGCTACGGCTCGCCGGGCTCGGCGCCAACCTCGCCTGCCAGAACGGCGTCGTGCCCGACGACCGGAACATGGGCGTGCTCAGCGCGCTCGTCGAGCACGTCGAGGCGCGGCACGGGATCTCCCTCGACGTCGTCTCCGGCGGCAACTCGGCGAACCTGAGCTGGGCGCTGAGCACCGGCCACGTCGGCCGGGTCGACGAGCTGCGGCTCGGCGAGGCCATCCTGCTCGGCGTCGATCCGCTCCACCGGACGCCGATCCCCGGCCTGCACACCGACGCCTCGACGGTGGTCGCCGAGGTCATCGAGGTCGCGGTGAAACCGGCCCGGCCCTGGGGGGACCGCGCCCAGGCCGCGTTCGGCGACGCCCCGGCCCGCACCGGCACCGGCCCGGTGCACCAGGCGATCCTCGCCCTCGGCCGCCAGGACGTCGACCCCGACGGCCTGCGGCCGCCCGAGGGCGTCACGGTCCTCGGGACGAGCAGCGACCACCTGGTCGTCGACCTCGGCGACCACCTCGTCGAGGTCGGCGACGAGATGGGCTTCGGGGTCGGCTACGGCGCGTTCCTGCGGGCGATGACGTCGCCGTTCGTGCGCAAGGTCGAGCACCCCGGCCGCCCGGCTCAGGGCAGCAGGGCCCGGACCTCCTCGGGGTCCGGCCCACCCGGCTCGATCACCACGACGGCGTCGTCGAAACCGGCCTCGGCGTAGCGGTGGAGCTGTTCGCCGACGGCTCCGAGGTCACCGGTCACCGGGATGGCGCACACCATCGCCCGGCGTCCGCCCGCGGCGCGGTACCGGCCGTGGGCCTCGACGATCTGGTCCGGCGTGGTCCGGTAGCCCGAGGCCAGCCAGCCGTCGAACTCCCGCGCCGCCCGCTCCACGTTCTTCCCCCACGACCCGAGCAGCATCGGCGGCACCCGCGACGGGGCGGGGCCGAGGTCGGCGTCGGCGTCGCGCCCGTGGGTGACCAGCTCCCGCACCCGCCCCACGTTCTCCCGGAAGACCCGGAAGCGCGTGGCGTGGTCGCGGCCGAGCGTAGCGAAGTCGACGGCGGTCGACCCGGGGCTGACGCCGAGGGTCAGCCGGTCGCCGCACACGGCCATCAGCGAGAGCACCCGGTGCGCGAGCTCGGCGGGATGGTGCAGCGGGATCTGCACGGTGGCCGTGCCCAGCTCCACGCCCTCGGTGACGGCGGCGGCCACCGCCAGCGTGACGAACGGGTCGGGCACCAGGTAGCCGCGCCCGATGACCTGGTGGATCCACAGGCTCTCGAAGCCCGCCCCGGCCAGGCGCCGCGCCCACTCCGCCGTCGGCGGGGGCGGGCCCGGGGACAGGTGGGCCAGCGTCGCGCCGAGCCTCATGTGGTGCGCTCGGCGGCGAAGCGGGCGTACCAGCGCAGCGCGTCGGGGTCGTCGACGGAGGCGATGTTGGCCGCCTTCTCCAGCGGCCGCCCGCTCAGCAGCTTCTTGATCGGGACCTCCAGCTTCTTGCCGCTCAGCGTGTGCGGCACGGCCGGGGCCTGCACGATCTCGTCCGGGACGTGCCGGTTGGTCAGGCGGGTCCGCAGGGTGGTGACGATCTTCTGCTTCAGCTCGTCGTCGACGGCGTGGCCATCCGCGGGCACGACGAACAGCCCGAGCCAGTACGCGTCGTCGGGCAGCTCCAGGCCGATCACCAGCGTCTCGGTGATCTCCGGCAGGGTGTCCAGCACGTCGTAGAAGTCGCTGCTGCCCAGCCGCACGCCCTGCCGGTTGAGCGTGGAGTCCGACCGGCCGTGGATGGAGATGCTGCCGTCGGCGTGCATCGTCACCCAGTCGCCGTGGCGCCAGACGCCGGGCCAGGTGTCGAAGTAGGACTCGGTGTAGCGGGTGGAGTCGGGGTCGTTCCACAGGTGCACCGGCATCGACGGCATCGGCTGGGTGATCACCAGGTCCCCCACCGCGTCGACGACCGGCTTCCCGTCCTCGTCCCATGCCGCGCAGTCGACGCCCGCCAGCACGCCGCCGATGCGGCCCGCCCGGACCGGGGTGTACTCGTTGGCCCCGACGAACGCGCCCGAGATGTCGGTGCCGCCGCTGGTGGAGTCGATGCGCAGGTCGTCGCCGACGTTCTCCATGATCCAGTGGTAGCCGGCCGGGGGCAGGGCCGAGCCGCTGACCATGACGTGCCGCAGGCGGTTGCGCGGTGGCACGGCCCCGCTGTTCGCCGTCGCCGTGATCACCGCCGCGCCGATGAGCATGACGTCGGCCTCCGTGCGGGCCGCGACCTCCCACACCGCGTCCGCCGGGAAGCCGGGGCTGCCCTCGTACAGGACGATGCCCGCGCCGTGCATCAGCGTGTCGACCTGCATGTTCCACAGCGCCCATCCGGTGGAGGTGAACGCGAACATCCGCTCCCCCGGCCGCATCCCCGCGTAGAGCCCGGCCCACTTGGCGCCCTCGAGGGTGATGCCGCCGTGGCCGTGCACCAGGCCCTTCGGCAGGCCGGTGGTCCCGGAGGTGAACAGCACCCACAGCGGGTGGGAGAACTCGACCTGCTCGAACTCCGCGGGCGCGTCGGTGGCCAGCAGCTCCGACCACGGCGTCGCGCCGTCCGGGGCGGGCCGGTCGAACACGTAGGGCACGTGGACGACGTGGCGCACGGTCGGGAGGTTCGCGCGCAGCTGCGCGACGACGTCGCCGCGGTCGATCTCCCGGCCGTTCCAGTGGTAGCCGTCGGCGGCGATCAGCACCGTGGGCTCCAGCTGCGCGAGCCGGCCGATCGTGCCGTCGGCACCGAAGTCCGGGGAGCAGCACGCCCACACCGCACCGACCGCGGCGGTGGCCAGGCAGGCGATCACGGCGTGCTCGGTGTTGGGCAGGTAGGCACCCACGCGGTCCCCCGGCCGCACCCCCGCCCGGCGCAGCCACCCGGCCGCCGCGGCCACCGAGCGCCGCAGCTCGGCGAAGGTGATCTCCCGCGCGGGCGTGCCGCCCTCCCGCACGCACACCAGCGCCGCGTCGGCGTCGGCGCCGCGACGCAGCAGGTGCTGGGCCCAGTTCAGCCGCGCCCCGGTGAACCAGCGGGTGCGCGGCATCTCCTCGGCGGTGCGCACCTCGGTCCACGGGGCGGAGAACTCCACCCCGAAGTACTCGACGACGGAGAGCCAAAACCGGCCGACGTCCTCCACCGACCAGGCGTGCAGGGCGTCGTGGTCGGGGAAGGGCCGCCCCTCGCGCTCCTCCAGCCGGTCGAGGAAGGCGCGCAGGGCGGAGCCCTCGATGCGGGCCTGCGTCGGGGTCCAGAGCGGGTCGGGCTCGTGCGGCGTCGCACCGGACGGGGTCATGGTCCGAACATAGAGGCGGCGGACGGTGACGAGCACCCGGTCGGCGGTGCCGTTGAGGCTCCGTTGAGATCCACATGAGGTCGGATTGAGGTGGCCGGAGCAGACTGCGTGCCGGTGGTCACAGGAGCCTGTTCCGGCACGCTCCCGCACGCCGTGACCCGGCCAGCCGATCGTCAGCCAGGACCCGCACTGCCCGGAGCCGGGAACGCTCGACGACGAGAACCCGAGGAGGCTTTACCCCATGAAGCTCGCTCTGTACCTGCCGAACTTCCGCGACGAGGTGACGGTCAAGGAGATCGAGGACCTCACCGCGCTCGCCGAGGACCGCGACTTCGACTCCGTGTGGACGCTGGACCGGGTGTTCGTCCCGGAGTCCTCCGACCGCGGTGAGCTGCAGCACCCGTTCGGCATGATGGACGGCCTGCCCAACGGCCTGCCGGTCGTCGCCCGCGGCAAGTGGCTCCAGGGCTACCCGCTGCTCCCCTGGCTCGCGGCGAAGACGTCCAAGATCCGGTTCGGCATGAGCATCACCAACACCCCGTTCCGCGGCCCGGCCGTGCTCGCCACCGAGCTCGCCACCATCGACCAGCTCTCGGGCGGGCGGCTCAACGTCGGGGTCGGCTCCGGCTGGATGCCCGAGGAGTTCGCCGCGTCCAGCGTGCCGCAGCTGTTCCCGCGCCGGCACGCGCACGTGCGCGACACCCTCGAGATCATGAAGGGCATCTGGGAGAACGACGTCTACGAGCACCACAGCGAGTTCGCCGACTTCGAGCCCGGCGGCTTCGGCCACAAGCCGGTGCAGACGCCGCTGCCGATCTTCTTCTCCGGCCTCAAGGACCCGAAGCGCTCGGCCAAGCGCATCGCCAAGTACGGCCTCAACGGCTGGATCGGCATCCAGGACACCCCCGAGGACATCAAGCGCTGGAAGGGCGAGATGGAGCGCGAGCTCAACGAGCTCGGCCGCGGGTTCCCGGAGGGCTTCGAGATGTCGACGATGATCTGGACGGTCATCACCGACGAGCCGCTCGACCAGAGCGACAACGGCAAGGTCACCAACCTGCTGGCGGGCACCGCGCAGCAGATCGAGGACCGGCTCAAGGCCTACAAGGAGGCGGGCCTGACCATGCCGCTGATCTGGCCGCCGTTCCGCGACGTGCCCACCTCGAAGACCATGGACGACCTCAAGCGGATCAACGACGAGATCCTGCCCAAGGTCAACGCCAGCTGAGTCCCGCACCCCCCGGGCCGGGCCCCGCACGCCGTCACGGGTGCGGGGCCCGCTCGCGTCGGGGGGGTCAGCCGGCCGAGGCGGCCCAGCCGGTCCAGGCCGACACCGCGATGGAGACGACCGGCCCGCGCGGGCGGCGGGCCACGTAGGCCGGGTAGCGGGCTGCCAGCGCGTCGACGGCCTCGTCGTCGGTGTCGAGGACCGTCGCGGTGCCGTCGGCGCGGGCCCACCACAGCCGGGACCAGTCGTCGTCGTAGACGTCGACCAGCAGGCACACCGCGGGCTGCGCGGCGATGTTGTCCAGGCGCCGCAGGCGGGTCGTCGTCTTCGGCTTGTCGTCGACGACGAACACGACCCGCTCGCCGAGCACCGCGAAGGTGACCGGCACCAGGTGCGGCACGCCCCGGGCCGAGACGGTGGCGAGGCGGGCCACGCGGGAGGCGGCGAACCGCTCCCGGGCCTGCTCGGCGGACAGCCGCATCAGCCGCGGCCCGGTCGTCGGCTCATCGGGCACCCCCCACCGCGGACGACCTGCCCGCCCCGGGAGGCTACAACGCCGGGCGCTGGTCGCAGGCCCGGCGGGCGCGGTCGTGCAGCCCGGCCAGGACCCGGACCAGCGGGTCGGCCGCGTCCTGGTGCAGCAGCCCGATCCGGGCGGCCTCCACGAGCCGGTCGTCGCACTCGACCGGATCGGGCTCGGGTGCGGCGCGCTCCGCATCGCCGGGCATTCACGGACCCCTTCACCGTCGGCCGACTCGTTCGGGTGATCACACGATAACGCTGCGCTGCACGTCCCGCACACCGGACGGTCCCCGGCCGGACGCCGCGGCGGCGGCGCGGCTACGGTCGGGCCCATGAGTCGTCCGAGCAGCCGCGTCGGCCGGTACGTCCGGATGGTCGCCCAGCCCGGGCAGGGGCCGGCGCTCGCCGACACCCTCCTGCGCGTCGCCGACGGCCTGCGCGACGCCCCCGGCTGCGAGCTGTACATCGTCAACACCTCGCCCGACGAGGCCGACACCGTCTGGGTCACCGAGGTGTGGGCCGACGAGGCGGCGTCGGACCGCGCGCTGTCCGGCGAGCTGGGCGAGGTCGGCATCGGCGACGTGCTGGGGCTGCTGGCCGGGCCGCCGGAGCTGGTGGACCTCACCCCGCTCGGCGGCGCCGGCCTGCCGCGTCAGTAGCGCCGCTGCGCAGGGTTGCCCCCGGGCGATCAGGCGTCCTCGCGCTCCTTCTTGCGCGACGCCTTGAGCGAGCCCGGGTGCGCCTTGGCGGTGGGGTCGCTCCTGGTCTTGATCAGGCTCGCGACCGTGACGACGACCAGCACCACCACGATCACGACCAGGCTGACCGGCGTGGAGATCTCCGGGACGTCCGGGGAGATGTCGACGTGGGCCCAGTGCAGGATCAGCTTGACGCCGATGAACGCCAGGATCACCGCGAGGCCGGCCGAGAGGTACACCAGCCGGTCGAGCAGGCCCTTGACCAGGAAGAACAGCGCCCGCAGGCCGAGCAGCGCGAAGGCGTTGGCCGCGAAGACGATGTAGGGCTCCTCGGTGACGCCGAACACCGCCGGGATGGAGTCGAGGGCGAACAGCAGGTCGATGCTGCCGATCGCGATCAGGACGATGAACAGCGGCGTGACCATCCGCCGCCCGTCGACGCGGACGACCAGCTTCCCCTCGACGTACTCCTCGGTGACCGGCAGCAGCCGGCGCGCGGCCTTGACCACGCCGTTGTCCTCGATGTCGGGGTCCTCGTCGCGGTGCCGGAACAGCTGCACGGCGGTGAAGATCAGCAGCAGCCCGAACAGCAGGAACATGAACGAGAACAGCGACAGCAGCGTGGCACCCAGGGCGATGAAGATCGCCCGCATGATGAGGGCGAGCACGATGCCGAAGGTCAGCACCTTGTGCTGGTGCTCCTCGGGCACCGCGAACGTCGTCATGATGATCACGAAGACGAACAGGTTGTCGACCGAGAGGCTCTTCTCGACGATGTAGCCCGCGAAGTACTGCGTGCCGAAGTCGCTCCCGTAGCTCGCCATGAACCACAGTCCGAACGCGACGGCGACGGCGATGTAGAACACCGACCACGCGGTGGCCTCCCGGAACCCGACCTTGTGCGGTCGCAGCGCGGCCAGGATCAGGTCGAGGGCGAGCAGCCCGACCACGAGCCCGATCGTGACGCCCCAGGTCAGCCCGGTGATCTCCAGCACGGCGCCCTCCTTGGCCGACCCTTTACCGTCGGTGAGATTACCGGGTCGTGGCGAAGACGCCATCAGGGAAGCAGCCGGCGGCGAGCAGCGCCCGCACCAGCACCCCGCCGATGTCGCCGAGACGGGCCGCCCCCTCCGCACCGAGGTGCTCCCAGGGGCCCGCGCCGAGCCGGTCGGTGTCGCTCTCGATGCCCTTCCGCAGGGCCGCTCCGCCCTCGGTGAGCGCCCCGTCGGAGGTGAGCAGGCCGCGGTCGGCGAGCCCGGCGACGGCGCCGTCCCACTGCTCCTGCGACCAGCCCCTGCTGGCCATCGCGAAGGAGGTGACGAACCCGCGACCGGTGGCGGTGTAGGTGACCAGCGCCTCCAGCCCGGACAGCCCGGCCCCGGAGAGCACCGCGATGTGCCCGTCGCCGCGGTGCTCGCGCAGGATGCTCAGCGCGTGCCACAGCACCAGGTGCGGCACGGTCGGCCACTCCAGGTCGAGGTGCCCGGCCGCGAGCGGGCGCCCGTCGACGGCGCAGGACTCGGCCGCCTGCCGGGCCAGCGCGGCGGCCTCGGCGACCTCCAGCGACGCGACGACCTCCTCGCCCAGCATCCGGCGCAGCGCGGCGTCGGCGGCGGCGAAGCGGGCCGCGACCAGGGACTCCGGGCTCGCGAGCGTCCAGGCGTCGGGGATGCTGCGGGCGACCAGCGTCGGGTTGAAGTTGTAGAAGGTGGCTGCCACGACCCCCGGCCCGACCGCGCCCATCGGCGCCGCGCGCCCGGCGAAGTAGCTCATCCGCCCCGGCTTCAGCCCGGCCGCGGTGAGCAGCTGCTCCGTCTCCGGCGCGAAGTAGATCATGGCGTGCAGGGGCTCGAGTGCGCGCGCGAGGCGGCCGGAGTCGCGGATGTCCACCGCCGGACCGTACCGGCAAGATCGACGTGAGTGATCCGCGGCCGAACCGGGTAGTCCGGCGCGGACCGTTTCCCGATCTTCCCCAGGAGGCTCACACCATGGCACTCGACGACTCCGACATCACCACCACCGACGGCTCCGGCACCGAGGGCCCCGCCGACTCCGGCGCGGGCCAGGGCACCCCCGGCGTCAGCGACGGCGGCGCGGACGGCGGCGCCGACTCCGGCGCCGAGGGCCCCGCCGACTCCGGCGCGGGCGAAGGCACCCCCGGCGTCTCCGACGGCGGCGCGGACGGCGGCGCCGACAGCGGTGCGTGAGCACGCCTCCGTCGACGCCGGGCGCCCCTCCGCGGGCCGCCCGGCGTCGGCGCTGTTCCGGGCGACCGGCCTGGAGCCGGCCGCGTTCGCCGACCGGCACTGGGGCCGGGCGCCCCTGCTGACCCGCGCGGCCGACGCCGGGTCCTTCCGCGACCTGCTCGACCTCGACGGCGTCGACGAGCTGCTGTCCCGGCGCGGCCTGCGCACCCCGTTCCTGCGGCTGGCCCGCAACGGCTCCGTCGTCGGCTCGTCGTCGTTCACCGGGCCGGCGGGCGTGGGCGCGGAGATCGGCGACCAGGTGCGCGACGACCGGGTCGCCGCGCTGTTCGCCGACGGCGCCACGGTGGTCCTGCAGGCGCTGCACCGGCTGTGGGCCCCGGTGACCGACTTCGCGACCCGGCTGGGCGCCGAGCTCGGCCATCCCGTGCAGGCCAACGCCTACGTCACCCCGGCGGCCTCGCGCGGCTTCTCCGCCCACTACGACGTGCACGACGTGTTCGTGCTGCAGCTCGCCGGCACCAAGCACTGGACGGTGCACGCCCCCGTCCACGACGACCCGCTGCGCGACCAGCCGTGGAACGACCACGCCGCCGCCGTCGCCGCCAGGGCGCGCGACGCCGAACCCGTGATCGACACCGTCCTGGAGCCGGGCGACGCGCTGTACCTGCCGCGCGGCTGGCTGCACTCGGCCACCGCGCAGGGCGAGGTGTCGGCGCACCTGACCGTCGGCGTGCACGTCGTCACGCGCTTCGCGCTCGTGGAGGCGCTGACGGCGCTGGTGGCGGGTGACCCCGCGCTGCGGGCGTCGCTGCCGCTGGGCCTCGACGTCGCCGATCCCGACGCCCTCGCCCCGAACGTCGACGCCGTGCGCGACGCGCTGGTGGACGCGCTGGGCCGGGTGCCCGTCGCCGACGTCGCGCGGCGCGTGCGGGCGCGGGTGTGGGAGGGCAACCGGCCCGAGCCGGTGCGGCCCGTCGCGGGTGCCGCGTTCGCCGCCGGCCTCGCCGTCGGGGACGCCGTCCGGCTGCGTGCCGGGCTCGGGCACCGCGTCGTCGACCGCGGCGACACGGTCGTGCTGGAGCTCGCCGACCGCGAGATCGCGCTCCCGGCCCGGACCGCTCCCGCGGTGCGCGCGGTGCTCGACGGCGGGACCCACCCGGTCGGTAGCCTGCCGGACATGGACGGGCCCGATCAGGTCGTGCTGGTGCGCCGGCTGCTCGGGGAGGGCGTGCTCGTCCCGGCCACCCCGGGATGACGCGCTGCTCCGACCTCGCCGCCGGGGACGCCCGGGAGGGCACCGCGCCCCCCGGCGAGCGCTGGTTCCTCGTCGAGCACCCGGGGCCGTGGGGGCGGGTCGCGTTCGCGCAGTCCGGCCTCGATCCCGCGGTCGTCACCGCCCTGGACGCCTGGGCGCGCACCGCGCGCGGGCGGGTGCTGCTGATCCGGCGCCCCGGGAGGCGGTCCGCGGGCGGGCCCCGGCGCTGGTTCCGCGTCGACTCCCGGCCCGGGCACGAGTCGGTCCGCACCGGCACCGTCACCGACGACGCCGGCCTCGTCGACGCCCTCTCCGCCCCCGGCACCGCGCATCCGGAGCCGCTGTACCTGGCGTGCGTGCACGGCCGCCACGACACGTGTTGCGCGGTGCGCGGCCGCCCGCTCGCCGCCGCGCTGGCCGCCGTCGAGCCCGACCGCACCTGGGAGTGCTCGCACGTGGGCGGCTGCCGTTTCGCCCCGGCGCTCGTGCTGCTCCCGCACGGTTTCGTCCTCGGCGGGACCTCACCGGCGCAGGGCGTCGCGGCCGCGGCGGGCTACGCCGACGGGGTCGTCGACCCCGCGTTCCTGCGCGGTCGCAGCACCGACCCGCCCGCCGTCCAGGCCGCGCAGCACCACGCCCGGCTGGTCACCGGGGCCCGCGGCGTCGACGCGCTGCGGGTCGTCGCCGTCGACGCCCCGGGCACCGGGCGCTGGCGGGTGCGGATGGCCGGGCCCGACGTCGAGGTCGAGCTGACCGAGCGCCGCGTCGACCCCGGGCGCCCGCTGACCTGCGCCGCCACCGCCCCGGGGTGGATGCGCGAGTTCGACGTGCTCGCCCTGCGGTCCTGAACGGCGCCGTGCGGTGGTCAGCTCAGGTCCGCGCGCACCGCCGCCACCGCCTCGGTGTCCAGCAGGCCGTGCTCGGCGGCGTGCTGCGCGATCTGGATGCTGTCGTCGGCGGCCAGCATCGGCACGCCCAGCGCGGTGATCTCGGCGGCGAGGGCGTCGATCTCGTCGTTGCGGCCCAGGTCGAGGCCGGTGACGCGGCGGATGTAGACCCCGGCCACGCGGTCGGGGAACTCGCGGGCGATGTCGCCGTAGATCTCCGGGTCCTCCTGGCCGCTGTCGCCGATCAGCACCAGCCGCAGCTGCGGGTGCTCGTCGAGCAGGCGGCGCACCAGCGCAGGCTTGTGGGCCTGCGCCCCGATCCGGAACAGGCCCGTGTGCGAGGGCCCCCAGTCGGTGAGCAGCAGCGGCCCCAGCGGGAAGCCGCGCATGGAGACGAACTGCAGCAGCATCTCGTGCAGGTTCCACGGGCTCGTCGACACGTAGAACACCGGCCGCTCCGGCTTGCCCGGCTTCGCGACCAGCGCCCGGTACAGCGCGGCCGCGCCGGGCAACGGGGTGCGCTCCTCGACGTCGGTGAGCAGGGTGGCGCGCAGGAAGTCCAGGCCGCGGGTGAGCCCGGTGTGCAGGATCGTGTCGTCGACGTCGCTGATCACGCCCACGTCGACCGCCGGGTCGACGAGCAGCACCCGCGCGGTGGCGCTCGCGCCGTCGGGGCCGGACAGGCCGATCTCCAGCCACCCCGGCTCCACACCGGAGAGCTCCAGCTCGTGGTCGACGTATCCGTCGCGGTTGGTGCGCACGACGACGTCGCCGCCGGGGGCGTGGATCGTCACCTCCGCGCGCGGCACCTCGACGGTGAGGAAGCGCGCGAGGCTCACCCGCAGGGTCGCGCGGCGCGAGCGCGGCGACGGCGTGGTGTCCCCGATGGCGACGGCCGGGGCGGACGGCTCCACCGCGGCGCGGCGGCCCAGCACCAGCCGCGCCCCGACCCGCGCGCGGGCGGTGGTGCCGTGCCCGATGAACGGGATGATCACCGGGTGCCGGTGGCCGCCGATCCGGGCGCCGGTGGCGATCCCGGCCTCGACGACGTCCTCCAGACGCAGCAGTGCGTAGGTGAACTGTCTGCGCCAACTCCGTGCCGTCACCCCGTCACCGTATCGGCCGCGGTTACGCTCGGCCGTGTGCGAACCGCGCTGCTCGACCTCGACGGCACCCTCGTCGACTCCGCCGCCCTGATCACCGAGCACCTCAGCGCGGCCCTGGCCATGCTCGGGGTCACCCGGACACCGCGCGAACTGCTCCCGCTCGTCGGCCCGCCGTTCGAGACCGCGCTGCCCGCGCTCGGCCTCACCCCGGAGCAGACGACCGCGGCGATCACCGCCTACCGCGCCACCTACGACGCCGTCGCCGCCACCGAGACCCCGCTCTACCCGGGCACCGTCACGCTGCTGGAACGGCTCGGTGGCCTGCGGCTGGCCGTCGCCACGTCGAAGCCGGAGCCGGTGGCGCGGCGCATCGTCGCGGGGGTGGGGATCGAGGCGCACTTCGTTCTCGTCGGCGGGGCGGACCAGCCGAACGGGCGCCTGGGCAAGGCCGCCGTCATCGGGTCGGTGCTCGACCGGCTGGGCCTGGACCCCGCGCGCGAGCCCGTCGTCATGGTCGGCGACCGCCACCACGACGTCGACGGGGCCGCGGAGTTCGGCATCCCGACGCTCGGCGTGTCGTGGGGCTACGCGCAGCCCGGTGAGCTGAGCGGGGCGGCGAAGGTCGTCGGCGGCGTCGACGAGCTGGTCGACGCCCTGACCGGCGACGCGCACTGGTCCACCACCTGACCCCCGCGAGTCGGGACATCCGTGCGCCCGAGTCGGGCCGTCCGTGCGCGGATCAGTCGGCGGGGGTCTGGACCCAGCCGTAGCTGCGGTCGACCGCCCGGCCCCAGTTCGCGTGCTCGCGGCGGCGCAGGTCGGGGTCCATGGCGGGCTCCCAGGCGGCGGCGCGGTGCCAGTTGGAGCGCAGCACCTCGACGTCGGACCAGTGCCCGACCGCGAGCCCGGCCGCGTACGCCGCCCCGAGCGACACCGCCTCCGAGCCCAGCGGCCGCTCCACCGGCACGTCGAGGACGTCGGCGACGAACTGCATGAGCAGGTGGTTGGCCGTCATCCCGCCGTCGACCTTGAGCCGGGTGACGGTGACGCCGGAGTCGAGGTTCATCGCGTCGACGACCTCGCGCGTCTGCCAGCCGGTGGCCTCCAGCACGGCGCGGGCGAGATGGCCGCGGTTGATGAACGAGGTCAGCCCGACCATGACGCCGCGGGCGTCGGGATGCCAGTGCGGCGAGTACAGCCCGGAGAAGGCGGGCACGATGTAGCACCCGCCGTTGTCCTCGACGGTCTCGGCGAGCGTCTCGATCTGCGCGGCGGTGCCGATCATGCCGAGCGAGTCGCGGAACCACTGCACCAGCGAGCCCGTCATCGCGATCGCGCCCTCCAGGGCGTAGACGGGCCGCTCCCCCAGCAGGTAGCCGACGGTCGGGATCAGCCCGTGCGACGACTCGGCGATCCGCTCGCCGGTGTTCATCAGCAGGAACGCGCCGGTGCCGTAGGTGCACTTGGCCTCGCCGGGTGCGAAGCAGGCCTGGCCGACGAGCGCGGCCTGCTGGTCGCCCAGCGCGCCCGCCACCGGCACCCCGGGCAGCACCGCGGTGCACACCCCGTACACCTCGGCGTTGGAACGGATCTCCGGCAGCATCCGGCGCGGCACGTCCAGCACGTCGAGCAGCGGGTCGGACCACTCCCGGGTGCGCAGGTCCATCAGCATGGTGCGGCTGGCGTTGGTGACGTCGGTGACGTGGGCGCCGGTGAGGTTCCAGATCAGCCAGGTCTCCATCGTGCCGAACAGCAGGTCGCCGGCCTCGGCGCCCTCGCGCGCGCCCGGCACGTGGTCGAGGATCCAGCGCAGCCGCGGACCGGCGAAGTAGGTGGCGGGGGCCAGGCCGCACAGCCGCGTGATCATCGGGGCGTGCCCGTCGTCGACGAGGCGGGCGACGATGCCGTCGGTGCGGGTGTCCTGCCAGGTGACGGCCCGCGAGATCGGGACGCCGGTGTGCCGGTTCCACACCACGGTGGTCTCACGCTGGTTGGCGATGCCCAGCCCCACCAGGTCGTCGGGGGTGAGCCCGGCCGAGCGCAGTGCGGCGGGGACGACGCGGCGCACGTTGCGCCAGATCTCCGCGGCGTCGTGCTCGACGAGCCCGGGCGCCGGGTAGTGCTGGCGGTGCTCGCGCTGGGCGACGGCGAGCATCCGGCCGGAGCGGTTGAACAGCAGACAGCGCGTGGAGGTCGTGCCCTGGTCGATCGCGGCGACCACCCGCTCCCCCTCACCGGGCACCCCGGGACTCGGGGCCGGGATCCGGGGGACTCGCGGGGGTGGCCCGCGAGTCCCCCGGATTCCGTGGGCGAGTCCGGGCCGTCACGGCGTGCCCTCGACGAGCGACGCGGAGATCTCCCGGGCCGCGGTCACCAGGTGCACCGCGACGGCCGGGCGCAGCTCGCCGCCGAGCCCGAACAGCTCCTCCACCGGCCCGACGACGGCGATCGCTCCCGCCACCAGCCCCCCGCTGCCCCGCAGCGCCGCGGCCGCGCCGCCGAGACCCGGCTCGCACTCCCCGCTGTCACCGGCCCACCCGCGCCGCCGGGCCACCGCGAGGTGGGCCTCCAGCGCCGCGACCGTGACGCAGGTCCGGCCGGTGTAGCGGGTGAGCACGAGTTCGCGTGGAGGCGGGGTGGCGACGGGGGCGAAGGCGAGCAGGCACTTGCCCACCGCGGTGGCGTGCAGCGGGCGCTCGTCGCCGGTGCGGATCGACTGCGGTGTGCCGTCGGGCCGGAAGACGTGGTGCACCAGGCGCACCGCGGGGCCGTCGGGCACGCCGAGCTCGACGGCGAGCCCGGTGCTGCCGGCCAGCGAGTCGGCCCAGTTCATGGCGCGGGCGCGCAGGTCGTGGCGGTCCCAGCCGCCGCTGCCGAGCTCGCGCAGCGCGCTGCCCAGCACGTAGCGCGCCGACGGGTCCTGCTCGACGAACCCGACCTCGCGCAGCGTGCGGACGATGCCGTGCGCGGTCGGGCGGGGCAGGTCCAGCGCCGCGGCGATCTCGTTGATCCCCAGCGAGCGACCGGTGCTGCCGAGCAGCCGCAGCATCGCTGCGGCCCGCTCGATCGACTGGATGGATCCCGGCATCACCGTGACCCTATCGAGTGTGACGTGCGTCCGAACGGCGGTTCGACAATGTCGAACACCGGACGTTGACCGGCACCGGACGGGTTCCTAGCGTCGGCGTACGGCCTGCTGTGGGGGCGGCCGACGAGAGAGGACTTCACCGATGAAGAACTCGTACCTCGGGGAGCTGAGTGCCGAGTTCCTGGGCACCATGATCCTCATCCTGTTCGGCGTCGGGGTGGTGGCGCAGGTCGTCACCACCCCCGACGGCAGCCTCGGCGACCACGACTCGATCGCGTGGGCCTGGGGCATCGGCGTCACGCTGGGTGTCTACGTGGCCGCCCGGCTCTCCGGCGCCCACATCAACCCGGCGGTGACGATCGCGCTGGCCGCGTTCAAGGGTTTCCCCTGGCGCAAGGTGCTGCCGTACGCCCTGGCGCAGACCGCCGGCGCGTTCGTGGCGGCGCTGATCGTGCGGTTCGTCTACTCCGACCTGATCCTGTCGGTCGACCCCGGTCTCACCGACACCCAGGGCATCTTCTCGACGCTGCCCGGCAACGGGTCGGGGCCGGCCACCATCCCGACCGCCTTCTTCGACCAGATCGTCGGCACCGCGATCCTCGTGTTCGTGGTCTTCGCGTTGACGACGGCGGCCAACAACCCGCCGCTGGCGAACCTGGGTCCGGTGGTCGTCGGGCTGCTGGTCGTCGGCATCGGCATGGCCTGGGGCGCCAACGCCGGCTACGCGATCAACCCGGCCCGCGACTTCGGTCCGCGGCTGGCCTCGTTCCTCACCGGATACCAGACGGCGTGGGTGGACCAGAACGGCACCCCGTACTGGTGGTTGCCGATCGTGGCCCCGATCATCGGCGGCCTGATCGGCGGGGCGCTGTTCAAGTTCATGATCGAGGGGTTCCTGCCGCCCGAGGTGGAGAGCCTGACCGTCTCCGAGCCGACCGTGCCAGAGCCCCGCGGCGCGGCGTCCGACACCAACCAGAACGCGTAGAGGGAGAGCTCAATGGCCGAGTTCGTCGGAGCCGTCGACCAGGGCACCACCAGCAGCAGATTCATGATCTTCGACCACGGCGGCAACGAGGTCGGCCGCCACCAGCTCGAGCACGAGCAGATCCTGCCGCAGGCCGGATGGGTCGAGCACAACCCCGTCGAGATCTGGGAGCGCACCTCCGCGGTCATCCAGACCGGGCTCAACAAGACCGGGCTGTCCGCGTCGGACCTGGCCGCGCTGGGCATCACCAACCAGCGCGAGACCACCGTGGTCTGGGACAAGCGCAACGGACGCCCGCTCTACAACGCGATCGTCTGGCAGGACACCCGTACCGACCGGATCGCCACCGCGCTGGACAAGGACGGGCGCGGCGACGTCATCCGGCAGAAGGCGGGCCTGCCCCCGGCCACGTACTTCTCCGGCGGCAAGATCCAGTGGATCCTGGAGAACGTCGACGGGGCGCGCGAGGCCGCCGAAAGCGGCAACGCGCTGTTCGGCAACACCGACACGTGGCTGATCTGGCAGCTCACCGGTGGCGTGAACGGCGGGGTGCACGTCACCGACCCGACCAACGCCAGCCGCACCATGCTGATGAACCTGGAGACCCTCGACTGGGACGACGAGCTCCTCGGCTTCTTCGGCGTGCCCCGCCAGATGCTGCCGAAGATCGAGCCCAGCTCCTGCCCCGGCGGCTACGGCACGACCCTCACCAACGGCCCGTTCGGCGGCGAGGTGCCGATCACCGGCGACCTCGGCGACCAGCAGGCCGCCACCGTCGGCCAGGTGTGCTTCGCGCCCGGCGAGGCCAAGAACACCTACGGCACCGGCAACTTCATGCTGCTCAACACCGGTACCGAACTGGTGCGCAGCAAGGCGGGGCTGCTCACGACCGTCGGCTACAAGTTCGGCGACGAGCCGGTCGTCTACTGCCTGGAGGGTTCGATCGCCGTCACCGGGTCGGCGATCCAGTGGCTGCGCGACCAGCTCGGCATCATCTCCGGGGCCTCGGAGAGCGAGACCCTGGCCCGCCAGGTCGAGGACAACGGCGGCGTCTACTCCGTGCCCGCGTTCTCCGGGCTGTTCGCGCCCTACTGGCGATCCGACGCCCGCGGCGCGATCGTCGGCCTGTCGCGCTACAACACCAACGCCCACCTGGCCCGGGCCGCGCTGGAGGCGATCTGCTACCAGAGCCGCGACGTCGCCGAGGCCATGGAGAAGGACTCGGGGGTGCACCTGGAGACGCTCAAGGTCGACGGCGGCATCACCGCCAACGAGCTGTGCATGCAGATCCAGGCCGACGTGCTCGGCGTGCCGGTGAGCCGGCCCGTCGTCGCGGAGACCACGGCGCTGGGCGCGGCGTACGCGGCGGGGCTCGCGGTGGGATTCTGGAAGAACACCGACGAGCTGCGTTCCAACTGGAACGAGTCGAAGCGCTGGACGCCGGAGTGGTCGGCCGAGCAGCGTGACGCCGGTTACGAGCAGTGGAAGAAGGCGGTCACCCGGACGTTGGACTGGGTGGACGTGGGCTGAGTCGGCCCATCCACGGACGAACGGACGAAGGGAATCACCATGAGATCGGTCGCGCTCTCTCCGCAGGCCCGCGAGGCCGCGCTGGAGGCGATGGCGTCGACCGAACTCGACGTGCTGGTCGTCGGGGGCGGTGTCGTGGGCGCGGGAGCCGCCCTCGACGCCGCCACCCGGGGGCTGACCGTCGGGCTCCTCGAGGCCCGCGACTTCGCGTCGGGGACCTCGAGCAGGTCGAGCAAGCTCATCCACGGCGGCCTGCGCTACCTGGAGATGCTGGACTTCCGCCTGGTCGCCGAGGCCCTGTCGGAGCGCGGGCTGCTGATCGAGCGGCTCGCCCCGCACCTGATCCGGCCGGTGCCGTTCCTGTACCCGCTCAAGCACCGCGGCTGGGAACGGCTCTACGCCGGTGCGGGCGTGGCGCTCTACGACACCCTCGCCAAGGCCTCGGGCAACGGCGCCGGCCTGCCGCTGCACCGCCACCTGACCCGCCGCGGCGCGCGGAAGATCGTGCCGTCGCTGCGCAAGGACGCTCTGGTCGGCGCGCTGCAGTACTACGACGCGCAGGTCGACGACGCGCGGCACACCATGTTCATCGCCCGCACCGCGGCGGCGTACGGGGCCCACGTCGCCACCCGCTCGCGGGTGGTCGGGCTGCTGCGCGAGGGCGAGCGCGTCACCGGGGCGGAGGTGCACGACCTGGAGTCGGGCGCCACGTTCAAGGTGCACGCCAAGCAGGTCATCAACGCCACCGGCGTCTGGACCGACGACACCCAGTCGATGGTCGGCGAGCGCGGGCAGTTCAAGGTGCGCGCGAGCAAGGGCATCCACCTGGTCGTGCCGCGCGACCGGATCCGCGGCGACTCCGGGCTGATCCTGCGCACCGAGAAGTCGGTGCTGTTCGTCATCCCGTGGGGGCGGCACTGGATCATCGGCACCACCGACACCGACTGGGACCTCGACAAGGCCCACCCCGCCGCGTCGGCCGCCGACATCGACTACCTGCTCGACCACGTCAACGACGTGCTGGAGCAGCCGCTCACCCACGCCGACGTCGAGGGCGTCTACGCGGGGCTGCGGCCGCTGCTGTCGGGCGAGTCCGACGCCACGTCCAAGCTGTCGCGCGAGCACGCCGTGGCGCACACCGCGCCGGGGCTCGTCGTCGTCGCCGGGGGGAAGTACACGACCTACCGGATCATGGCCAAGGACGCCGTCGACGCCGCGGTGCACGCACTCGACCAGAAGGTGCCGCCATCGGTCACCGACCGGGTGCCGCTGCTGGGGGCGGAGGGCTTCTCGGCGCTGAAGAACTCCCGCTACGTCCTGGCCGCGCGCTACGGGCTGCACGAGGCCCGGATCGCCCACCTGCTCACCCGCTACGGGTCGCTGATCCACGAGGTGCTCGACCTCGTCGTCGCCGACCCGACGCTCGGGCACGAGCTCGCCGGGGCGCCGGACTACCTGCGCGCCGAGGCCGTCTACGCGGCCTCGCACGAGGGGGCCCGGCACCTGGAGGACGTGCTCGCCCGCCGCACCCGGATCTCCATTGAGACCTTCGACCGCGGCACCGGGTGCGTCGACGAGGTCGCCGCGCTGATCGCCCCGGTGCTGGGGTGGAGCGAGGACCAGGTGGCGCGGGAGGTCGAGCACTACCGCAAGCGCGTCGACGCCGAGCGGGAGAGCCAGAAGATGCCCGACGACGAGACGGCCGACTCCGCCCGGATGGGGGCCCCGGAGGTCGTCCCGCTGCGCTGAAGCGGCGGGTACGTACGGTGGGGGGCGTGGCCGATCTGATCACCCTCGACGACATCACCGCCGCCGCCGACGCCATCGCCGGGCACGTGCTGCGCACCCCGACCGTCGCCTCGCCCGGGCTCGCCGCGCTGCTGGGCGTGCCGGTGTCGCTGAAGCTGGAGCTGCTGCAGCGCACCGGGTCGTTCAAGCCGCGCGGGGCGTTCCGCAAGCTGCTCGGGCTGTCCTCCGCCGAGCGGGCGGCGGGTGTCGTGGCGGTCAGCGGGGGCAACCACGCGCTGGCCGTGGCCGACGCCGCCGGCTCGCTGGGCGTCGGGGCCACGGTCGTCATGCCCTCGTCGGTGCCGGGGTGGGTCGTGGCGCGGTGCCGCGACGCCGGGGCCGAGGTCCGGCTCACCGAGGACGTGACCGCCGCCTTCGCGCTGCTGGACGAGCTCGTCGCGGGCGGCATGACGCTGCTGCACCCCTTCGACGACCCGGTGGTGGTCGCCGCGCAGGGCACCGTGGGCCTCGAGTTCGCCGCCGACGCGCCGGAGGTCACCGACGTGCTGGTCAGCGTCGGCGGGGGCGCGCTGCTCTCCGGCGTCGCGACCGCCTTCGCGGGCGCCCGCGTGTGGGGCGTGGAGACCGAGGGGGCCGACGCCATGTCGCGGGCGCTGGCCGGGGGCGCCCCGGTGCCGATCACCCCCACCTCGATCGTCACGACGCTGAGCGCCCCGCACGTCACGCCGCTGACCCTGGAGCACGTGCGCGCCCGCGTCGAGGACGTCCTGGTGGTGTCCGACGCCGACGCCGTGCGCGGCACGCTCACCCTGGCCGAGCGGGCGAAGGTGTGGGCGGAGCCGGCGGCCGGCTGCCTGGTACCGGCGGCGTCGCAGGTCCTCGACCGCGTCGGCGCGGACGCCCGTCTGGGCCTGGTGGTGTGCGGCGGCAACAGCACCATCGCCGACGTGGCCGCCTGGACCGGGCGCTTCGCCGCCACCCCCTTCCCGCCCCGGGTCCCCGCCCCTGCGTGACGGGACTGCAGGGCCTGAGGGACTGCAGCGGCGCGCGGCGGTGTTGTGGCGGGTGTGCGTACCGACGTCGTGGTGATCGGGGCCGGGCAGGCCGGGCTGTCGGCCGCGTCCGGGCTGGCCCGGGCCGGGGCCGACTTCGTGGTGCTCGACGGCGAGGACGGCCCGGGCGGCGCGTGGCGGCACCGCTGGCCGACGCTGCGGGTGGACGGCGCCCACCGCATCCACGACCTGCCCGGGCTGCCCATCGCCCCGGCCGACGTGACCCGGCCCGCCGCCGAGGTCGTGCCGGAGTACTTCGCCGCCTACGAGCGCGAGTCCGGTCTGTCCGTCCGGCGGCCGGTGCACGTGCGCGGGGTGTACGACGACGCCCCGGACCTGCGGGTGGACACCGACCGCGGCACCTGGACGACCCGCGCCCTGATCAACGCCACCGGCACCTGGACCCGCCCGTTCGTGCCCCGCCACCCCGGCACCTTCGACGGTCGGCAGCTGCACGTGGCCGGGTACCGCGGGCCGGCGGAGTTCGCCGGGAAGCGGGTCGTGGTCGTCGGCGGCGGGACCTCGGCGGTGCAGCTGCTGATCGAGATCGCCACCGTCGCCGCCGACACGGCGTGGGTCACCCGGCGCCCGCCGGTGTTCTCCGAGGAGGCCTTCGACGGCCGCGCCGCCGTGGCCCGGGTCGAGGAGCGGGTGCGGGCCGGGCTCGCGCCCGGCAGCGTGGTGTCGGTGACCGGCCTGCTCCGCACCCCGGCGGTACGGGCCGCCCAGGAGGCCGGGGTGCTGGTGCGGCGGCCGATGTTCGACCGGCTGGTGCCCACCGGGGTGGCCTGGGCGGACGGGTCGGAGTACGCCGCCGACGTGATCCTGTGGGCCACCGGCTGGCGCGCCGCCCTGGGCCATCTCGCCCCGCTGCGCCTGCGCGGGCCGGGCGGCGGGATCGCGATGGACGGCACCCGGGTGGTGGCCGACCCCCGCGTGCACCTGGTCGGCTACGGCCCCAGCGCCAGCACGATCGGTGCGAACCGCGCCGGGCGGGCGGCGGCGCGGGAGGTGCTCCGGTCGCTGCCCGTCACGCCGGCAGCTGCGCCGTGTCCATCCACATGACCTCCCAGTTGTGCCCGTCGAGGTCGTGGAAGCTGTTGCCGTACATGAAGCCGTGGTCCTGCGGCCCGTCCTGCGCCGGGGTGCCCCCGTTCGCGATCGCGGTGCCCACCAGCTCGTCGACCTCCTCGCGGCTCTCGGCGGACAGCGCGAAGATCGCCTCGACCGAGGTGCGGGCGTCGACGATGGTCTTGTCGGTGAACTCGCCGAACCGCTTCTTCACCAGCAGCATCACCGAGGTGTGCTCGTTGACGATCATGCGGGAGGCGTTCGCGTCGGTGAAGGTCGGGTCGAAGGTGAAGCCGAGCGCGGTGAAGAAGGCGACGGAGGCGTCGAGGTCCTCGACGGGGAGGTTGACGAACAGCGTGCGGGACACGGTCGCTCCAGGGGGACTCGGTGCGGTGCGGACACCCCTCTGACGACACGCCCCGCCGGAACTGATCGGTGTCCGGCCCGGATCCTCCGCGACGCCGCGATCCCGCCCACGCCGTGCTGCCGTGCCGTCAGCCGGCCACCGTCCCCACCACCAGGCTGACGACCGTGGCCGCGCTGCCACCGATGTTCAGCGTCGCCACCGTCTCCGCGCCCTCCACCTGCGTCTCCCCCGCCCGGCCGGTGACCTGACGCGCGGCGTCGTGCAGCATCCGCACCCCGGTGGCGCCCACGGGGTGTCCGGCCCCGATCAGCCCGCCGGAGGGGTTGACGGGCAGCGCGCCGCCGCGGGCGATGCGCCCGTCGTCGATCGCCCTCGCGGCGGGGATCCCCAGGTGCTCCAGCGCGACGTACTCGGTGATGGTGAAGCAGTCGTGCAGCTCGATCGCGTCCAGCTCCTCGGGGCCCGCGATCCCGGCCCGGCCGTACGCCTCGGTGATCGCGGTGCGCAGGTGCGGGAACAGGTACGCGGCCCCGCGGCTCGCGTCGAGCTTGTCCTGCAGCCCGAGCGAGCCGGTGCGGTGGCCCCAGCCACGGATCACCGCGGGGGTGCGGCCGGTGCGCCGCGACCACTCCTGGGCGTACCGGCGACCGGCCAGCACGACCGCCGCCGCACCGTCGGTGATCCGGCCGCAGTCGGCCGCGCGCATCCGGCCCACCACCGGCGGGTTGGCCGCGTCGTCGGCCGCGGTCACGACGTCGGTCCAGCCGCGGGTCTGGGCCAGCGGGTTGGCCCGGGCGTTCTCCCGGTTGATCTCGGCGATGCGGCGGAGGTGGTCGCGGTCGAGCCCGTCGCGCTCGTCGACCTCCTCGGCGATGCGCTCGAACAGCGTGGGCCAGGGCAGCCCGTCCGGGAACTCCTCGCGCCCCACCCACGCCGCGCAGCCGAGGTGGTCGGCCGCCTGCCGCCCGCCGACGTTGCGCATGAGCTCCACACCCGTCACGAGCGCGACGTCGTAGCGGCCCGCCTCGATCTCGGCCGTCGCGGCCAGCACCGCGACGCTCCCCGACGCGCACGCGGCCTCGTGCCTGCTGGTCGGCAGCGCCGACCAGGCCGGGTCCAGCGTGGTGAGCAGCGCGCCGAGATGGGCCTGGCCGGTGAACAGCTCGGCGGCGAGGTTCCCGACGTGCGCGGTGCCGACGTCGGCCGCGGCCACGTCGGCGTCGGCCAGCGCGGTCGTGACGGCGTCGGCCAGCATGGCGCGCAGCGGCTCGTCGCTCGTCCTGGTCCAGTGGACGGCGAAGTCGGTCTGCGCACCGCCGAGCACGAACACCTGCTCTGTCATGCCCGCACGATCCTCCCTAGCCGTCCGTCCGCACCTCGGCGCCGTCCTGCCCCCACCGGGTGTGGAAGCTGCCCTCGGCGTCGGTGCGCCGGTAGGTGTGGGCGCCGAAGAAGTCGCGCAGTCCCTGGATGAGGTTGGCCGGGCCGCGCTCGCGACGGTAGCCGTCGTAGTAGCTCAGCGAGCTGGCGAACGCCGGGATCGCCACCCCCTGCTGCGTCGCGGTGACGACCACCCGCCGCCAGGCGTCCTGCGCGTCGGCCACGGCCTGGGTGAAGTAGGGCACCATCAGCAGGTTGTCCAGGTCGGGGTGCTCGGCGTAGGCGTCGCGGATGCGGTTGAGGAACTGCGCCCGGATGATGCAGCCGCCGCGCCAGATGGTGGCCATGGCGCCCAGGTCGAGGTCCCAGTCGTTGGCCTTCGACGCCGCGCGCATCTGGGCGAACCCCTGCGCGTAGGCCACGACCTTGCTGGCGTAGAGCGCCTGGCGGATGTCGTCGACCAGCCCGTCCGGACCGTCGCCCGGGGTGGGGCCGGCCAGCGTGGTGGAGGCGGCCCGGCGCTCGTCGCGCAGTGCCGAGAGGCCGCGGGCGAACACGGCCTCGGTGATGCCGGTGAGCGGCACGCCGAGCCCGAGGGCGTCGACGGCGGTCCAGGTGCCGGTGCCCTTCTGCTCGGCCTGGTCGACGATGACGTCGACCAGCGGGCCGCCCGTCTTCTCGTCGGTCTTGGCGAGCACCTTCGCGGTGATCTCGATGAGGAACGACTCCAGGTCGCCGGTGTTCCACTCCTCGAAGATCTTCGCGATGGCCGGGGCGTCCAGCCCGCCGACGTGGGTGAGCAGGTCGTAGGCCTCGGCGATGAGCTGGATGTCGGCGTACTCGATGCCGTTGTGCACCATCTTCACGTAGTGCCCGGCCCCGCCCGGCCCGACGTGCGTGCAGCACGGCGTGCCGTCGACGACCGCCGCGATCGAGGTCAGGATCTCCTCGACCTCGGCGTAGGCCGACGGGTCGCCGCCGGGCATGATGCTCGGCCCGAGCAGCGCGCCCTCCTCCCCGCCGGACACGCCGATCCCCATGAACCGCAGGCCGTTCGCCGCGCACTCCTCGGTGCGGCGCACGGTGTCGGGGAAGTGCGAGTTGCCCGCGTCGATGATGATGTCGCCCTCGTCGAGCAGCGGCGTCAGCTCCTCGATCACGGCGTCGACGGGCCGGCCCGCCTTGACCATCACGATGATCCGCCGCGGCGTCTCCAGGGAGGCGACGAAGTCCTCCAGCGACTCGGCGGGGGTGAACGGGCCCTCCTCGCCGTAGGCGGCCATGAACTCCGTGGTCTTCGCGGTGGTGCGGTTGTGCACGGCGGTCGGGACCCCGCGCCGCGCGATGTTGCGGGCCAGGTTCGCGCCCATCACGGCCAGCCCGGTCACCCCGATACGGCTCGTCGCCTCAGTCATGCCCGGACCGTACCCAGATCCCCCCGCAGCGCACACCCGCCCTACAGCTCGGCCGCGGCCGGCACGATCTCCCGGCCGATCAGCTCCAGCCGCCCCGGCTCCCACACCCGCGGCACCCAGCCGTGCGCCAGGGTCACACCCAGCCCGGAGAGCGTGCGCAGCTGCGCCAGCAGGGCGTCGACGTGCTCGCCGTCCTCGCCGGTGTCGAGCGGGAACATCACCGTCTTCTCGATCTCGTCGTAGTCGCGGCCGACGTCGGCGCAGTGCCCGCGCAGGACGTCGAGCTTGCGCCCCAGCTCGGGCCCGGGGAACAGGTTGCAGGCGTCGGCGTACTGCGCGACCAGCCGCAGGGTCTTCTTCTCCCCGCCGCCCCCGATGAGGACGGGCGGGCGCCGCAGCGGCTGCGGCACGTTCAGCGTCGCGCCGAGGCGGTAGTGGGTGCCCTCGTACGGGCCGTCGTCGGTGCCCCACATCTGGCGGCAGATCTGCAGGGTCTCCTCCAGTCGCTCGAACCGCTCGGACGTGCCGGGGAACGGCAGGCCCAGCCCGGTGGCCTCCTCGTCGTTCCAGGCGGCCCCGATGCCCAGCCAGGCCCGGCCCTGCGACAGCACGTCCAGGGTCGAGACGAGCTTGGCGAGCATCCCCGGCTCCCGGTAGGTGACGGCCGTGACCCAGGCCAGCAGCTGGACGCGCGAGGTGCGCGCCGCGAGGAAGCCCAGCGTCGTGTACGCCTCCAGCATGTCGTTCTCGTTCGGACCCAGCGGGCGGATCTGCCACAGGTGGTCCATCACGCTGACGCGCGTGACGCCGGCCTCCTCGGCGGCCACGACGATGCGCGTGAGGTCGTCGGCGAGCCCCGTCGGCCCGCTCGGGTAGGTGAAGTCCGCGACGTGCAGACCGATCTCCACGGTGTTCCCTCTCCCGCGGCCGCCACGCGCGGCCGCCTGCTCCCGACGCTAGCGCCGTCGCGGCGCCGGCGCCCGTCCCCGGCCCGGGAGCGGGAAGCGGGGGACTCGCGGGCGGGAAGAGGGGGACTCGCGGGCGGGGAACGGGGGACTCGCGGAAGGGGTGTTCCGGTATCCGGCACGGCGGGGCCCGGGGGCGGGTGGGCGCACGTAGCGTCGGGCCGGTCGTCCACTGCGGGGAGGGTGCGGGTGTCGGAGTACGAGGTCGTGCTGTTGAGGCACGGCGAGACGGTCGGCTACGACGGCGACCTCGGGCTCACGCCGCTGGGCGAGGAGCAGGCCCGCGAGCGGGGGGCCGAGCTGGCCAAGGAGATCCGCCCCGGCACCACGGTCCGGATGCCGCACGCCCGCACCGCCCGGGCGATCGCGACGGCCGTGGGGCTGCGGGCGGCGCTGGTCGACGCCGGGATCGAGCCGGAGCCGCTGTACCCCGACCCGTGGTTCGACAACCTGCGCCACTCGCTGCACGGGCAGGGCGTCGACACCTCGGCCGCCGTCACCGAGCGGCTGACGCTCACCGGCGACCTGCCCGACTGGGCCCGCGAGTACGACCGCTTCGACTCCGACTACCGCTCGGTGGCCGCGGCGGGCGGGCCCATCGAGTACTGGCTGCGCAACCCGACGCTGTACTTCGAGCCGCCGCACGTGGCCGCGCACCGGCTGTGGCGCGGGATCGCCGAGGCCGCCGACCCCGCCGTCGACGACCTGCTGGTCGTCGCCGCCACCCACTCGGCGCCGATGCGCGCGTTCGTGGCCACGACCTGGGGCGAGGACCCCGGCGAGCCGCACAACCTGGAGGACATCCGGGTGCGGGTGCGGCCCGGCGGCGGCGCCACCGTCACCTTCCGGGACCGCTCGACGGAGATGACGGTGCCGCCGCACCTGCCGCCGTGGATCGACCGCGCGTGGTTCGAGTCCTACGGCCGCTGATCAGATGTTCATGTCCTGCGGCGGATGCCCGGGCGGGACGGTGCCGGCCCCGGAGGGCCCGTCGGCCGTCACCGGACCGTCGAGGTCGAGGGTGTAGGCCGTCATCGACAGGGAGCCGTAGGCGTAGCCGTCGACCAGCACGTCGGTGCCGTGCCCGGCCGCCGCACCGAGCCCGGCGAGGTAGAGCAGCGGGATGAAGTGGTCGGGGGTGGGCACCGCCGCGGCGAAGTCCCGGGAGCCGATGATCCCGGGCAGCGCGTCCGGGGTGGCGGTCATGGTGGCGCGGGCGGCGTCGTCGAAGCGGTGCGCCCAGTCGAAGCCCTGGTCGGCGCGGCGCGGGTCCATGCCGCCGAGGTTGTGCACCACGTTGCCGCTGCCGACGACGAGCACGCCGCTCTCGCGCAGCGGGGCCAGCTTCGCCCCGAGGGCCAGGTGCTCGTCGAAGGACCGGGTGGCGTTGATGGACAGCTGCAGCACCGGCACGTCGGCGTCGGGGAACATGTGGGTGAGCACCGACCAGGTGCCGTGGTCGATCCCCCAGCTGTCCAGGTCCTGGCCCACCCACGTCGGCTTGGCGATCTCCTCGATCTCCGCGGCGACGTCGGGCGCTCCCGGGGCCGGGTAGTCGACGGCGAACAGCGGGTCGGGGAACCCGTAGAAGTCGTGGATGGTGCGCGGCCGGGGCATCGCGGTGACGGCGGTGGCGTTGAGGTACCAGTGCGCCGAGATCACCAGGACCGCGCGCGGCCGGGGCAGCGCCTCTCCCAGAGCGCGCCAGGCCCGCGTGTAGCGGTTGGACTCGATCGCGTTCATCGGGCTGCCGTGCCCGATGAACGCCGCCGGCATGGGGGTCACCTCATCCAGGGTAGGCGATCCGCAGCACCGCGAGCACGAGCGCGAGCACGCCGAGCACCAGCGGCGGCACGAAGGTCTCCCGGCGCCGGACGTGCACGACCACGGCACCGGCCATCGTCAGCGCGAGCCCGATCGCGGCGGCGGGGACCAGCCACGTCGCCACGCCGAACAGGGCCGGCAGGACCAGGCCGAGCGCACCGAGCACCTCCAGCGCGCCGATGGTCTTCACCGCGGGGTCGGAGAAGTCCTCGGCCCAGCCCATCCCGGCTCCGACCAGCGCGGGCCGGGGGCGGGCGAGCTTCATCCCGCCGGCCGCGAGGAAGGCCAGTGCGAGGACGACCTGCAGGATCCAGGCGACGACGATCATGGGTACGCTCCCGGGTGAGGCATTGACTTGAGTGCTCAATAACGTAGCGCACAAGTGATGAACATTGAAGTAGACGGGTGGACGACGACCGGTGATCGCGATCCTGCTGGCCCTGGGCACGGCGTTCGGCTACGGCGTGGCGAACTACCTGGCCCCGGTCCTCGGCAGGCGGATGCCGCTCGGGGCGGTGCTGCTGGGCAGCCAGGTCGCCGGGCTCGCCGTCTCGGTGCTGCTCACCCTCGGCGCCGACCTGACGATGGACGCGCGCGGCCTGGCGCTCGCCGTCGCCGCGGGGGTGGCCAACGCCGGGGCGCTGGCCTGCTTCTACCGCGCGGCGCGGACCGGCAACCTCAGCATCGTCTCCCCCGTCGCCGCGGGCGGCGCGGTCGTGCCCGTGCTGGTCGGGCTCCTCGCGGGCGACCGGCCCGGCCCGTGGCAGCTCGCCGGCATCCCGCTGGTGCTGGCCGGGATCGTGCTGGCCGCGCGCCGCTCGGCGGCCGGCGGGGTGTCGGGCACCGAGGGCCTGGGCTGGGCACTGGGCGCCGCCGCGCTGTTCGGCACGTTCCTCGCCACCTACGCCGGGGCCGCGGCCGACTCCTCGGCGGGCGCGCTGGTGTGGTCTCGGGTCGCGCTCGTGGTGAGCACCGGCGTGGCGGTCCTGGTGCTGCGCGCCCCGGTCCGGGTCGGGCCACGCGACGGGGCGCTGGTGCTCGCGCCCGGCCTGCTGCTCGCCCTGGGCACGTTCGCGTTCGGCGAGGCCACCCGGATCGGGCTGCTCAGCGTCGTCTCGGTGATCGCCACCCTCAACCCCGTGGTGACGGTCGTGCTCGCGTTCGTGCTGCTGCGCGAACGCCCGGCGACGGTGCAGCGCGTCGGCGCCGGGCTGGCGCTGGCCGGGATCGTGCTGCTCGCCGCAGGTTGATGCTGCGCGCGATCATGTCGCGTGCAACCATGCGCACATGCCGATCACCGGTTACTCCCATGTCCGCCTGACCGTCACCGACATCGCCCGGTCCCGCGCCTTCTACGACGAGGTCTTCGGCTTCGACGTCGCCTTCGAGGTGCCCGCCGACGCCGACGCCGCCACCCGCGAGAAGCTGTGGTTCGTCTTCGACGGCGTGATCTACCAGGTCCCCGGCGGTCTGCTCGGCCTGCGCCCCACGGCGCCCGCGGGCGACCGGTTCGACGAGAACCGCGTCGGGCTCGACCACCTGAGCCTCGGCGTCGACTCCCGCGCCGACCTCGACGCCGTCGTCGCGAAGCTGGACGCGCTCGGCGTGGCGCACGAGCCCGTCAAGGACATCGGGATGGGGTTCCTGCTGGAGTTCCGCGACCCCGACGGGATCGCGCTGGAGCTGATGGCGCCCGCGGAGGGCTAGAACGCCGGCCACGGGATCGCCGGGCCGTACCCCGAGGGTTCGGGGAAACGCGGCTCGGCGATCAGGGCGTCGACGCGCGAGGACAGCGTGCGCACCTCGCGCCGCGTGACGTGCTCGCCCAGCACGTCGGCGAACGTGCCGTCGAGCTCGGTGCGCAGCTTCTCCAGCGCCTCGACGACCTCGCCCGGCAGCGGCTCGCCGACCCAGCCCCACAGCACCGTGCGCAGCTTGTCCTCCACGTGCAGCGTCAGGCCGTGGTCGACGCCGTAGAGGTGCCCGTCGGTGCCCGCGAGGACGTGCCCGCCCTTGCGGTCGGCGTTGTTGACGACGACGTCGAACGCGGCCATCCGCTTCAGCGCCGGGGTGTCGGCGTGGGCGAGGACGGCGGGCTCACCCCGGTCGCCGCGGGCGCGCAGCACGCCGATCCAGCCCGCGGGCACCTTCTTCGGGGAGCAGACGTCGACCAGCTCGCGCTCGTCGTCGGTGTCGACCCAGGCCTGCACCATCCCCGGGCCGAAGGGGCCCTCGCGCAGCAGCGTGGGCGGTACGACGTGCAGCCCCGCCGCCTCGGAGACCAGGAACGCGCCGTACTCGCGCCCGGCCAGCGTGCCGTCCGGGAAGTCCCACAGCGGGCGCTCCCCGCGGACGGGCTTGTACACGCACCTGATCTCGACGCCGTCGGCGCCGACCGTGCCGAACAGCGTGGCGTTCGAGGCGTCGACGAGACGGCCGGTGATCTCGATGCGACCGTGGCGGAGCAGGTCGGGCACCACCGGGTCGCGGACCGATGCGATCGTCACCGGCGGGTGGCCTCAGTCCTCGACGGGGGTGCGCCGGCGGTAGCCGTTGAGTCGCACGCAGACGTGGCCCTGCGGGTCGAGCGCCTCGGCGCACAGCGGGCACGGCGGGCGGCCCGCGGAGACGACCTTCTCCGCGCGGTCGGCGAAGGCCTGCGCCTGCGTCGGGGACAGGAACACGCGCAGGGCGTCGGGGCCCTCCTCGGTGTCGTCGAGGACGACCGACTCGTCGATCTCCTCCTCGCTCACCGCGAGCAGCTCCACGACGACGGACTGGGAGTCGGCGTCCCAGCCCAGGCCCATCGTGCCGACCCGGAACTCCTCCTCCAGCGGCACGGCCAGCGGGTCGAGGTCGGTGCCGTCGCCCGCGGCACCCGGCCGGTCGTCGCCGAACCGACGCGCCACCTCCTCGAGGAGGGCGGCGATGCGTTCGGCGAGCACCGACACCTGCTGCTTCTCCAGGAGCACGCTGACGGTGCGTGAGTCCTCGATGGCCTGCAGGTAGAAGGAGCGGTCGCCGGGCTCGCCGACGGTCCCGGCGACGAAGCGCTCGGGCTGGCGGAAGACGTGGATGACGCGTGACATGGCTCGTCCAGAGTAGCCCGGCGCGTCGCGCACGGCACGCCGCACGTCAGGTGGTACCGCCCACCACCGCGTCGGAGCTGCGCGCGGACGCGGCCCGGCGGCGCCGTTTCGGCGCGGGCGGCACCAGCCCGGCGACGTCGCCGCCCAGGTCGTTGACGCGCGCGACGAACGGGCGCGTCTCGGTGTAGTGCACGACGCTGATCGAGCAGGTGTCGACCATGATCCGCTGGAAGTTGTCGAGATGGGTGGCCAGCGCGTCGGCCAGCACCGCCTTGATGACGTCACCGTGGCTGCACGCCACCCACACCGCCTGCGGGCCGTGCGCGGCGGCGATCCGGGCGCCGTGGCGGCGCACCGCCGCCACCGCCCTGGCCTGCATCGCCGCGAGCCCCTCGCCCTCGGGGAACACCGCCGCGGACGGGTGGCTCTGCACCACCTTCCACAGGGGCTCCTTGCCCAGCTTCTTGAGCTCCGAGCCCGTCCAGGTGCCGTAGTCGACCTCGGCGAGATCGGGCTCGGTGACCGGCGTCAGCTCCCGGTCGGCGGCCAGCGGGGCGACGGTCTGCTCGCAGCGCAGCATCGGCGAGCAGACGATCTCGGCGATCGGCACGCCGTTGAGCCGCCCGACGACCTTCTCGGCCTGGCCCCGGCCGGTCTCGTCGAGCTCCACGCCGGGGGTGCGGCCGGCCAGCACACCGGCGACGTTCGCCGAGGAACGCCCGTGCCGAAGCAGGATCAGGGTGGTCACCGCCCGACCCTACGTCGCGGCGAGCCGGCCGGTGGCGAGCCCGGCGAGCAGCAGCAGGCCCAGCCCGACCCGGTACCAGACGAACACGTACACGCTGTGGCCCTCGACGTAGCGCAGCAGCCAGGCGATCGTGGCGTACCCGACGACGAACGCGATCACCGTCGCCACGATCATCTGCAGCACGCTGGGCCCGTCGTTCGCGAAGACGTCGGGGAGCTGGAACAGGCCCGCCGCGAACACCGACGGGATGGCCAGCAGGAACGAGTAGCGCACGATCGCGGGGCGCGTCATGCCCAGGAACAGGCCCGCGGTGATCGTGCCGCCGGAGCGGGAGACGCCCGGGACCAGCGCCATGGCCTGGGCGAACCCGAGCAGGATCCCGTCGCGCGGGGTGATCTTGCGCAGCTCGATCTGCTGGCGCCCGATCCGCTCGGCGAGCCCGAGCAGCAGCCCGAACACGATCAGCGTGGTGGCCACCAGCCACAGGTTGCGCCCGACGGTCTGGATCTGGTCCTCGAACAGCAGGCCGAGCACGGCGATCGGGATGGTGCCGATGATCACCAACCAGGCGATCTTGTAGTCGTCGGTGATGCGCACCATCGGCGTGGAGAAGCCGCGCCACCACACCGCGATCAGGTGGCCGATGTCCTTGGCGAAGTAGACGACCACGGCGGCCTCGGTGCCCAGCTGCGTCACCGCGGTGAACGCCGCGCCCGCGTCGCGACCGAAGAAGACCTCACTGGTGATCCGCAGGTGGGCCGAGGAGGAGATCGGGAGGAACTCCGTCAGGCCCTGCACCAGACCGAGTACGAGAACTTCGAGCCACGTCACGTGGAGCGACCGTACTGGGGGTGATGATCGCGCCCGCCGTAGGCTCCCCGGCGTGCAGAAGCGACGGGTCGGGAGCAGCGGTCTGGAGGTCTCCCGCATCGGCCTGGGCACGCTGACGTGGGGTGCCGACACCGACGTCGACGCGGCGACCGCGCAGCTCACGGCGTTCGTCGACGCCGGCGGCTCGCTGGTGGAGACCGCCGACGGCTACGGCGACGGCCTCGCCCAGGAGACGCTCGGCGCGGTGCTGGCCGCGTCCGTGCCGCGCGAGTACCTGGTGATCGCGGGCCGCGCGTCGCAGCCCGGTGGCCCGCTCGGCGACGGCTCCGCCCGCGGTGCGCTGCTGGCCGGCCTCGACGCCACCCTGACCCGCCTGGGCGTCGACCACCTCGACCTGTGGCAGTTCCCCGCCTGGGATCCGGACGTGCCGCTGGACGAGACGCTCTCGGCCGTGCAGGTCGCGGTGCTCGCCGGCAAGGTGCGCTACGCCGGGCTGGTCGCGCCGCGGGGCTGGCAGCTGGCCACGGTCGCCGAGCGGGGCCGGGCGCTGGGCGCGCTCACGGTGCCGGTGTCGGCGCAGGTCGAGTACTCGCTGCTGGCCCGCGATGTCGAGGCGGAGCTGGTCCCGGCCGCGCTGCACCACGGCGTCGGGCTGCTGGCCTGGGCCCCGCTCGGCCGCGGGGTGCTCACCGGAAAGTACGCCGACGGCACCCCGGCCGACTCCCGCGGCGCCTCGGCCACCCTCGCCCCCTACGTCGAGGAGCGGCGCACCGAGCGCTCGGCCCGCATCGTCCAGGCCGTCCTCACCGCCGCCGACGGCCTCGGCACCTCGCCGCTGGCCGTCGCGCTGGCGTGGGTGCGCGACCTGCCCGGCGTCGCCTCGGCCGTGGTGGGGGCCCGCGACGCCGCGCAGCTCGCCGCGTCGATGGCGACCGACGCGGTGACGCTGCCCGCGGAGATCCGCGCGGCGCTCGACGACGTGAGCGGCTGAGACCCGAAGCGGACAACCCTGGCACCGGGTGGCGCCCGCGCCTATCGTGTGTGGCCACCCGCCGTTCACCGCGGCGACACACGGACGAGTTTCGGAGGTGCCGGTGGCCCGCAGCACAACCACCGCCGACGTCGAGGGGGACGCGGTCGACGGGGAGTGGGAGTACCGCCCGATCGACATCCCGGGTGACGTGTCCCGGGTGACCGCGGCGGTACGGCTCGCGATCCAGGCCGAGTTCGGCGGCTGGGAGCTGTCCCGGGTCCGGCTCTACCCCGGCGGCGTCCGCAAGGTCACGCTGCGCCGCCGCCGCAGCAACCGGATGCTGCCCGAGATCTCCTTCTAGGGCACCCCGCCTCTAAGGGACCAGCACCACCTTCCCGGTGGTGCCGCGGGACCCCAGAAGCCGCAGGGCCTCGGGTGCCTGGTCGAGCGGCAGCTCGGCGCTCACCAGCGGGTCGATGGCGCGCCGCGCCCACAGGTCCTCGACGACGGCCTGCCACTCGTCGATCCGCGGCGGGTCCATGGTGCGGTAGAAGCCCCAGTGCACGCCCACGACCTCGTAGTTCTTGACGAGCACGTGGTTGGTGGGGGCCTCGGCGATGCGCCCGCCCGCGAACCCGATCACCAGGATCCGGCCCTCGAAGGCGACGATGCGGCGCGAGAGGTCGAAGATGTCGCCGCCGACCGGGTCGAAGACGACGTCGGCGCCGCGCCCTCCGGTGAGCTCCTTGACCCGCGCCACGACGTCCTCGGCCGCGTAGTCGACCACCTCGTCGGCGCCGAGCCCGCGCACCACGTCGCACTTGGCCGCACCGCCCGCGGTGCCGATCACCCGGGCGCCCAGCGCCTTCCCGATCTGCACCGCGGCGCTGCCCACACCACCCGCGGCGGCGTGCACCAGCAGCGTCTCCCCCGCCTGCAGCCGCCCGCGCCGCACCAGCGCGCACACGCCCGTCTGGTAGGTGACGAACAGGCCCGCGGCCTGCCCGGCCGTCATGCCGTCGGGCCAGGGGAAGGTGGACGCGGCGTCGAGGACGGCCAGCTCCGCGTAGCCGCCGCGCCCCATCGGCGGGGTGCCGAGCACACGATCGCCGACGGCGGCGCGGGCCCCCTCCCCCGCCGCGACGACCTCGCCGGCGATCTCCAGCCCGGGGGTGAACGGCAGCTCGGGCTTCTCCTGGTAACGGCCCTGGCAGACCAGGATGTCGGGGAAGTTGCAGGCCACGGCGTGCACCCGGACCAGCACCTGGCCGGGCCCGGGCTCGGGGTCGGGCAGCTCGCCGAACTCCAGCACGTCGGACGGCTCGCCCAGCCGGGCGACGCTCCAGCCCTTCATCGGTGGTCCTCCCACGACACGGCGGGCGGCGCGCCCGCCCCCTTCGGCCCGGGCACGCCCCGGAACCCGTACGGCGCGGCCTCGCGGCCCGGCTGCACGAACCAGCACTCGCCGGCCTCGGCGCGGTCGAGGACCTCCTCCAGCGCGTCCGCGACGTCGTCGGCCGTGAGCAGCGGGAAGTCGCCGAACTGCTCCTTGGCGTGCGCGATCAGCGGGGTGTCGGCGAAGCCGGGACACAGCGCGGCGACGCGGATGCCGTCGGCCGCGAGCGTGGGCGCGACGGAGCGGACGTACCCGACGACGGCGTGCTTGGTGAGCGTGTAGATCGGGTCGCCCGGCATCGGCACCAGCCCGGCCAGCGACGACGTCGCGACGATCGTGCCGCCGCCCGCGCGGCGCAGCGCGGGCACGGCGGCGGCCAGCCCGAACACGACGTGGTCGACGTTGACGCCCATGATCGCGCGGTAGGCCTCGACGTCGAGGTGCTCGATGCCCGACTGCCCCGCCGTGGTGCCGGCGTTGAGGAACACGATGTCCAGCCCGCCGAAGTGGTCCTCGACCTCCTCGACGACGCGGGTCATCGTGGCCGCGTCGGTGACGTCGGCGGGCACGGCGAGCCCGCCGATCTCGTCCACCAGCTCGCGGGCCCGGGCCGCGTCGCGGTCGACGACCGCCACCCCGACCCCCGACGCGGTGAGCCGCCGCGCGGCCGCCGCACCGATGCCCGACGCGCCGCCGGTGACCAGCGCGCTCTTCCCGTCCAGATCCATCACGAGCTCCTCAGGAAGGTATCGAGCACCCGGGTGCCGAACTGCAGGGCGTCGACGGGCACGCGCTCGTCGATGCCGTGGAACAGGGAGGCGAAGTCGAGGTCGGGCGGCAGCCGCAGCGGCGCGAAGCCGAAGCAGGCCATCCCCAGCTCGGCGAACGCCTTGGCGTCGGTACCGCCGGAGAGCATGTAGGGCACGGTCTCTGCCGTGGGGTCCTCGGTGCGCAGCGCGGCGGCCATCGCGTCGGTGAGCGGGCCGGCGAACTCCGTCTCCACCGGCGGCAGGTCGGTGACCCAGCTGCGCGTGACGTGGGGCCCGAGCAGCTCGTCGACCTCGCGCAGGAACGCCTCCTGGCGCCCGGGCAGCACCCGGCAGTCGACGACCGCCTCCGCCGTGGACGGGATGACGTTGGCCTTGTAGCCGGCGTTGAGCATCGTGGGGTTGGCGGTGTCGCGGATGGTGGCCCCGACGATCCGCGACAGCGGCCCGAGCTTGGCCAGCGAGCCCTCCAGGTCGTCCTCGGGGAACTCCAGGCCGGTGAGCTCGCTCATCCGCTCCAGGAACGCCCGGACCGTGTCGGTGAGGGTGAGCGGGAAGGTGTGGTTGCCCAGCCGCGCGACGGCCTCGGCGACGTGGGTGACGGCGTTGTCGTCGTGCAGGAACGACCCGTGCCCCGGCTTGCCGCGGGCGTGCAGCCGCATCCAGGCGATGCCCTTCTCGGCGGCCTCGATCAGGTAGACGCGGCGGTCCTCGGCCAGGGTGAGCGAGAACCCGCCGACCTCTCCGACCGCCTCGGTGCAGCCCTCGAACAGGTCCGGCCGGTTCTTCGTCAGCCAGTGCGCGCCGTACGCCCCGCCCGCCTCCTCGTCGGCGAGGAACGCGAACACGATGTCGCGCGGCGGCACCACCCCCGCGCGCTTGAAGCGGCGGGCGACGGCGATCGTCATCGCCACCATGTCCTTCATGTCGACGGCCCCGCGGCCCCACACGTAGCCGTCCTGCACCGCCCCGGAGAACGGGTGCACCGACCACTCGGACGCATCGGCCGGCACCACGTCGAGATGGCCGTGCACCAGCAGCGCCCCGCGCGAGGGGTCGGACCCCGGCAGCCGGGCGAACACGTTGTCGCGACGGGGGGCGCCGGACTCGACCATCTCGATCTCGTAGCCGACCTCCGTCAGCTTCGCCGCGACGTACTCGGCGGCCTCCCGCTCGCCGGTGACCGTGTCGGGGTCGCCGGTGTTGGTCGTGTCGATCCGGATGAGCTCGGAGCACAGGTCGACGACCTCGTCGACGGCGCTGGTGTCGTCGGCCGGACGGTCCTGGGGGCGGGTCACGCGGCCTTCCTACCATCGCTGCCCGACCGGGGCGTCCCGTGCGCCGCCCCGTACACACCGCCGTGGGGCCGTCGGTTATTGTCTTCCCAGTGCGCGGCCACGGTCGCGAACGGTCCGAGTGGCGGAATGGCAGACGCGCTAGCTTGAGGTGCTAGTGCCCTTCAACGGGCGTGGGGGTTCAAGTCCCCCCTCGGACACTGGATTACCCCACGGCGGGTTGGCAGCTCAGGCAGGCGTGAAGATCCATTTCGTCCCGTCGTGCGTGATCAGCGATCGCAACCTTCGTAGTGTGGCCACGGTACCTGCAGCGTCCCCCGGATCGGATGCAAGCCGGTCAGCAAGCTCGTGGATGAGGCGGCCCTCGCGCACGTAGACGGTCTTCGGCTGGCCCGGAGCCGGCGGGCAGGCGCTGCTGTGGCCGTGGCGACAGCGATACCCGGCTCGATCATGGACCCAATGGGAGTCCAGACGCCGGCCACACACCGCGCATTGCACCAAACCCGACAGCAGGTACCGACGCGTCTCGCCGTCGAGGGTGGGTCGGGCGGCGCGGACCTGCTGCGCAGCCAGGAAGTCCGCTTCGCTGACCAGGGCCGGGTGGGCCGTCGCCGCCGACACCACCGACCCTCTCGCCGGAGCCGATCCGATCGTTTCCCCGTGCACTTCGTGCTGCCGATCCCATACCTGGCGACCGGTGTACCGCGGGTTCGCCAGGATCACCGCGACCGTGCGGAGCCGCCACGCCCCGCCCGTGCGGTGCCGATTCCGCTCCGGATCCGCGTCCGACGGACTCGGCACGCCTTGCTTGGTGAGTTCCCGGGCGATGCTGGCCACGCTGCGAGACAGCCCGCCAATCGCTGCGCGAACATCCAGCGGACGTGCGGCGCCGTCTCCGGATCCGGGTCCAGGCGCTGCAGCCGCCGTCCCCACCCGGCGTGTGTTCGGTTCGGGTGTGGCCCGGCGTCCACGAGCTGGTACCCGTACCCCGTAGGGCGGCCGACCGCCCAGATATCGGCCCTGCTCGCGGGCCTGCGTCCGCATGGCGGCCAGCACTCGGTGACGTGACCGGAGAACCTCCCGCTGCGACTGCGCGCCCAGCACCGTGACAAGGGCTTGGTGCATCGGATCGTCGAGGTCGACCGGGCCGCCCGCCTCGGGCAACCACACCTGAACCCCCAGGCGGCCCAGCAACACCGACACTCGGGCGAACTGGTCGCCGCAGAACGCCCGCTCGTACTCGCCGACGATGACCGCGTCGAAGCGCCGGCCCGCCGACGACAGCTCGCTCAGCAGGGGGCGTCATGCCGTGCTCGGACAGCACCGCACAGATCGGCTCGACCCCGAACCGATGGCGAAACGCGTGGATGTAGACCAGGATTACTTGAGTCGGCGGTCCCCGGGTTCCGCAGTTCGTGGGCAGACGTGGGGGCTGAGTTCGTGGGTTGACCTGCGGGAACGGGCGTGTGGCGACGAGGGTGGCGTGTGTCCACGCCCGCTCGGAGGCCGGGTGGGAGCGTTTGTGCTGCTCAGGCGGGGTGCAGGGTGGTGATCCGGGGTGGCGGGGTGAGTCCGCAGGCCCGAAGAATGCTCGACTGGGCGGTGGTGGGCTCGGTGGTCTGGACGACTGTGCCGGCCGGTCCGGTCAGCGTGATCGCGTGCAGTCGGCCGAGTTCGCGGTTGATCTGGCGCCAGGTCTGGCCGGTGCGGCGCTCGGCGACCCGGATCAGCAGCAGGGCGAGCCAGCAGAGCAGGACGTGGGCGCGGATGCGGGGCTCGAGCCGGTGGAACACCGGGCGCAGCTCGATGGTCGACTTGAGGTCGCGGAACCCGCGCTCGACCACGGTCACCACTCGGCCCAGCCGCCAGCCGCGCAGCCCGTCGCGGACCTCGGGGAGGATGGCCTGGTCGCTTGTGTTGCCCGGCCAGCACCAGCACCGGACCGGGATGCCCTCGCGGGTGACCGCGAGCCCGATGATGATCTGGGGCAGGTCGCGGCGGTGGTCCTTGGAGTGCCCGTAGCGGCGGAACCCCGGCGTCGCGTTCTCGCCGTCGGGGTCTTCGGTGTCGCGTTCGAAGTAGGTGCTGGTGGTGTCGAAGAACAGCAGGTCGACCTCGAGGTTGAGCAGGTCCGCGACGGCGAAGAACACCGCCTCCTGCACGCTCGCGTCGGTGTCGGCCTCCACGAGCAGGTCCATCGCCCGGTAGGCGTGGTCTTCATCCATGCCATCGAGGCCGGGGATGGCCACGTCGTGGCTGGCCCATTCGGCGGCGGCCAGCGTCGAGGACGGGTCGATCGCCCGGTTGGCCACCAGCGCGAACAGCACCCGCTCCACATCGGTGCTGAACCGGCGCCCGCCCAGGACCTTCCGCAGCGCGGTGTCGACCTCCAGGGTCGTCCACAGCCCGTGCAGCAGCCACGCCGCCCCGGCCGGTCGCGAGGAGATCAGCCGCAGCCCGTCGGTGGCCGCGTCGGTGCCGGTCACCGCCGCGGCGTCGGTGCCGGCATCGGTGTCGGGTTCGCCGAGGTAGCGGTTGATCGAGCGCACCAGCCGGCGCAGCCCGTCGCGGTCAAGCCGGTCCTCCCGGCCCAGGTTGAGCAGCACGTTCGTCTTCGTCGTGCCGTCCACCCGCTGGTTGTGGGCCAGAGCGAGGTAGCGCACGACCGAGCCGTTCAGGTTCTTCCGCTCGGTCGTCCGCAACTACATGACCGCACCCGACCACACTCCGGCCAGGTCACGCAAGCATCGATCCGCCGAAACGTGTGCCCACGCTTTCGGGCACTTCAGCGGAGCCGCGACCCGCTGACCAGGCACGACACCGACCAGACCCCGCTCATGTGCCCATCAACTGCGGAACGCGGGTCGAGGTGCGCCCGTAGAAGGCGAACCTGATCCCCGGCGGGCGGTGGTGCTCGGGTTCGGCCGGTTCCGGCTTGCGCCGCTTCCGCGCTACCCACTCCTCGAGCAGGTCCACTCCGGCCGGCTGCTGCGTGATGTCCATCCGCTCAGCAGAACCGGCCGGTACGGTGCTCAACTTGGGGAGGGCGGTGGACGCTGCCTCGTCGTGCTCGGGTCCGTGAAGCCCAGGCTGCGGTACCCGGGAGCGCGTTTGCGCAGCGAGGACGCGAGGACCGCGGTCTCGACGTCGTGGTAGTCGTGTACCTCGACGGTGTGCTTGCCGGGCGCGGAGCGCAGTACTCGGCCGACGTACTGGACCAGCCGGCCCTTGAACGCGATCGGCGCAGCCAGGAACAGCGTGTCCAGGGCGGGACAGTCGAAGCCCTCGCCGACATACGGGCCGGTCGCGACGACGAGCAGCGGCCCGTCACCCGGCTGGAGCCGATCCAGGGCCTCGCGACGCTGCCTGGCCCCCATCCCGCCGCGCAGCCCCACCGGGTCGTGCCCGGCGGCCCGCAGGAGGTCCACGAGCAGCGTGACGTGCGCGGTCCACTGCGTCAGGACCAGACAGTTCCGCCCGCGGGCCGAAGCGTTCAGAACGTCGGTGAGCACCTGCTGGTTGCGCGCCTCGTCCGCGACGAGATCGCGGTAGACCGCGGCGATCCCGCCCGGAGCCGAAGGATCAGCTTCGCCGCGGTAGACGAACCCCGTCGGGTGGACGGTTAGGACGCGATCCGGCACGCCGCCGGCGGCCGCAGCTTCGAGGGTGCCCGGCTCCGGAGGGCTCATCGTGTGCCGGACCGGGCCGAGCTGCAGGGCGATCAGGTCGTCGAGCTCGTCGCGCCGGTACGGGGTCGCGGTCAGGCCGAGCCAACGCCGGGCCGGGATCTGCCGTACGGCGTTCTCGAACGCCGCGGCCGGGATGTGATGGCACTCGTCGACCACGACGAAGCCGTAGCCCGCGGTCAGCTCCCCCACGTCGTCACGCCGGGACAACGTCTGCAGGGTGACCACGTCGACCGTGCCGCGCAGCTTCGTCCGGCCACCGCCGAGCTGGCCCGCGGTGACGCCGAGGTGCTCGGCCAGCCGGGCCCGCCACTGGTCGGCGAGGGTCTTGCGGTCGACCAGGACCAGCGTCGAGGTGGCGTGTCGGGCGATCAACGCACACGCGATCACGGTCTTGCCCGCGCCGGGCGGGGCGACGAGCACGCCGTGGTCGTGATCGGCGAGGTCGGCGACGGCGGCGGCCTGGTCGTCGCGCAACGTCGCGCCGAGCACGAACCGTTGCGGGGTCCCGTCCGCGCGCTGGTCCTCGATCTCCAGTGTGCTACCGGCCTCGGTCACGGTGCTGGCCAGCAGGTCGGCCAGTCCGCGCGGGAGTACCAGGCGGCCGTCGCGCGTCTCGTCGAACGAGTACAGGAACCGCGGGACGCCCCAGGTCGAGAAGCGACGCCGCTGCCGGTCGTAGAAGGCGGGGTTCGGCATCGACGCCGCGTGCTTGAGCGTCGCGAGCAACGCCGGGGTCAACTCGGCCATGTCGACCGACGCCCCCGCGGCGAGCCGCAGGTTCACCACCGGCGCCGGACGCGGTTGGATACCTGATGCCGTGGCCGGCACGAGCCCTGTGACGCCGACACCCACGGCCGGCGGGGCCACCTGCTTGACAAGCCGCTCCACGTCCCCCGGGGACAGGCGATGCACCGAGGCCAAGTAGGACCACTGGTCGGTGTGCGGTTCCAGCGTGGCCAGCTCGAGGAACACCGTCGCCCCGTGCCGGCGGGAACGGCCCTGCAGCGGCGCGGCGATCAGGTTGCCGATCCCGCCCGTTGCCGGGAGCACGTCCTGGGAGGGGAACAGCCGGTCGTAGGCCGTCAGGTTCATCCGCCCCCGCAACGCGATCGCCTCCCGCAGCAAGCCGGACCCGAGCCTCCGCGCAGTCGCAGCGGGCACCGGGCCGGTGAAGAAGATCCAGACATGCGCGCCGATCCCCGACCGCGACACCTCCAAAGCCGCCGGAACCCCGACCGCCCGTGCCGCCTTCACGTAGGCGAGCGCATCGAGCATCGCGGACGGGCCGTCGAAGTCCGCCGCGAGCCAGTGGCAGCTGTCGCCGGACAGCAGCGGATAGAGGCCGAGATGAATCTCGCCCTTCAGGTGCGCTTCGACGACCCGGTCCGTCAGGCGCAGGTAGGGCCGGTTCGTGCCCTTGCGCCACCCGCCCTCGACGGCAGGTGACCAGCCCGAACGACCCGTCCGCGCGCTGTCCCACCGGATCGCGTACACGTCGGTGCGGGCGGCGAACAGCGTGCGGAAGAACCGAACCTTGTCCGGCGCGGACGACGACGCGGCCACCGGACCGGGCCGATCGAGGAACAGTCCCGTCTGCGCGGCGGCAGGCGGGCGGGCCTGCTCGGCCGTCAGGTCCAGTAGCCGCCGCAGCCGTGCGTTCTCCGCGCGCAGCGCAGCCACCTCGGCCTCGGACGGGGAGGACGGCGGGCCCGTCACAGCTCGGCTCATCCGGGCCGCCGACTGCGACGGACACGAGAGTCGTCGCGGGCCATCGCGCTCCACACCGTGCCGTCGACCCTCGGCCCGCGCACCGGTGAACCCGCGGACGTCACTGCGAGAGGCACCTCTCCAGCTTCGCGCGACGCGGGATCGAAGGATTCGTCCTCGCGTGGCTGCACACCGTCCGCCATCGACGAAGGCCGACGACCGGACGACGTCCGACGGCGGATCACCCGGCCCAGCGCCGATACGCCTCGATCCACCGCGCGCCCCGCGGAGGCAGCGTCGGCAGCGGGACGTCCACCACCGGGATCGCCTGTCGGATCCCGCCGCGCGAGCAGCGGGCGACGATGTGCCCACGACCGGTCAGATCGAGGTCCTCGACGGTGACCACGACTCCGAGGACTGTCGTCCGGAAAGGGACGGCGAGCTCGTCGACCATCACGGTGTAGAGGCCGAGGACCTGTTCGTCCTCGTCGTAGCAGTCGACGGTAGCCTCCGCGATCAGCTCGTCGAGCTCGGCCACGCTGAGTCCGCCCACGGTCGGAGGGTAGCGACTACGGAGCGGTGCCCAGCGAAGCGGCGCGCGCACCCGCCTGGGTATCGTCGCCGCCCGCGGAAGGTCGCCACGGGATCGACCGCACAGGGCGAGTCACGGCAGGTGGAGGATCCATGCCAGCACGAACACCGGCGTTGAACGCCCTGACCGCGACGGAGAAGGGTGAGCTGCTCGACGCGTTGCTCACCGCGCGACCCGACCTGCGAGGACAAGCCGAGGAACTCGCGACACGGCGGCTCTCGACGGTGGACCCGATCGGGGTCGCCGACGGCGTGGAGTCAACCCTGCGTTTCGTGGCGATCGACGGCCTCAACGACCGGGCGGGATACCAACCCGGTATCGGCTACGTGCACCCGGTGGAGGCCGCCGCCGAGATCCTCGACGAGCTGCTGCAGCCTTTCCTCGACGATCTGCAGCGGCACGCCCGGCTGGGCATGACCGCCGCCGCGACGGAGATGGCGGTGGGCATCATGCACGGTCTGCACCGATGCCGCGACGGCGGCTCGGAGTCCCTGCTGGAGTACTCACCCGACTTCGCCGACGAGCGAGCAGCCGAGGTCATTCGGCGGTGCCGCGCCCTTGCGGTGGACCTCCCCGTCGACGACCTCGTCGATGCCCTGACCGGCTGGGAAACGCTCTTCGGCGATGGACGGTCGACGTCATGAGTGAGGCAGGCTGGTCCCCCGCCGGCACCTACCAGTACGCCACAGCGGCCCTCTCGGTGTTCTGGCCCGAGGAGCAGTTCCACATCCTGGTAACGCGCTGGCCGCACCTGGCCGCTCACGTGGGCGCGACATGGGACGAGCACCGCTGCCGTGTCGAACGGCACTGCGCGATCCTGGAGCAGCAGGGACTGCCAGTCCAACAGCTGCCCGGTGACGCGGATGGTTTCGCGGCCTTCATGACCGCGAGGAAGGCCACGACACCCCGTGAAGACGATCTCAACGCCTACCCGGACCTACGCACCGTCACGATCCCGATGACGGCATGGCCGCCAGCACGACCGGCACCGTGCTGGTGCGGCTCAGGACGCAAGTACAAGCAGTGCTGCCGCCGCCTCGGGCTCGGAGCCTGGACTGCGGTGCCGTGAACTGACATCGCAGCCATGTCGAGCGCCGCCGTCGCACCTCTGCGCTGCCCGCCCTGGCTCGAACCCGACGACACCCCGCTGCGCATGCGACAGCGGACCCCGTCAGCTCCCGACTCCGAGTAGCCTCGTAGCGGCCCGGAAGGAGATGCCATGTCGATCAACCCTTACCGGACCCCACTGCTCACCGCACGAGAGACTGCGCGGCATCTTCGGATGCCGGAGAGCACCCTCAACGTATGGCTCTCCGTCGGGTCGGACGAACCCCTGGTGCACGCCGTCCGACCGGAACGACGCGGATGGCCCCGCGTCCCCTTCGTCGGCATCGTCGAAGCCCACGTCCTGCGCGCTCTGCGCGCCGGCGGTCTGCCGATGGACGAGATCCGCAAGGCAGCAGCGATCGTGCGCGCCGAGTTCGCCGACCCCTACGCCCTGGCCAAACGTCGGATCGCCACCGACGGCGTCGCCGTCTTCGTCCGCCTGGCCGACGAGTCCATGATCCGCGCCCGCGACCACCAACACGCCATCAAGGACGTTCTCGAGCACCACCTCCGCGACATCGACTGGGACGACACAGGCACCGCCGTCCGACTCCGGCTCCACCACTACCCAGCAAGCGCCGAGGTCGTCATCGACCCCCGCTTCGGCTGGGGCTCCCCGGTACTCACCGCCAACAAGGTGAAAGTGGAGGATGTCGTCGCACTCTGGCGCACCGGCGAACCGATCAGCGCGGTCGCCGAGGAATACGACCTGACGGAGACCGTCGTCGAGAATGTCCTCCGACAAGCTGCCTGAGTTCTTCCTCGACCGCAGCCTCGGGAAGACCTCGGCCAGCAGGCTGCGCGCGGCCGGGCACATCGTCCACCTCATCGCCGACTTCTACCCGCGCGATGCTCAAGAGATCGGCGATGCCGAATGGATCGCCGAGGCTGCCGGCGCGGTTGGACCCTACTCACCAAGGACCGGCGCATCCGCTACCGCACCGACGAACTCAACGCCCTGACCAGCGGCCACCTGTTCTGCCTCGCCGACGGCAACGCCACCCTCGACCAGATCGCCCAGCGCTTCCTCGACGCCATGCCCACCATCCATCGCGCCGTCCGAAACACCGAGGTCGGCTTCTGGCACGTCCATGACCGCGGCCGCATCACCAAGATGTGGCCCTGAACGCACAACATGCACGAAACTTCCGCCCACCATGTTACTCTGCGGCGTCGTACCGAATTCGTATTCCACAGGCTTACGCTTCAGTTTCCGCCATGCGACAGTCATCCACATGAACCCTCGAAGCGGGGCAGAATTGCCACAGAATGGTGTCCGAGTCCCCCTCGGACACCCCTCCCGCGTGGCATCCCTGCTCCGCTCTGCGTTCCCCGTGTCGCGGCATCGACGGGCCCGGCCGCTCTCGACCCGGAGGAGCCAGGTGACCGGCCGAGGTCCGTCACCGCAGGCCGGATGACGACGGTCGGGCGTGTGGGACGGTGCGACCATGACGGCGGCCACCCACGACGAGCGCCACGCCCTGCTCGAGGAGCTCGACCTGTTGCGGACCCGTCGGCGCGAGCTCACCGACGACCTCCTGTCCGAGGAGGACCCACAGCACGACTTCGGCGACCAGGGCACGACTCTCGCGCTCCGTGACGAGATCGACTGGATCGACCGGCGCGTCCGCGACCTCGTGCACAGCCTCTGGAAGGTGGGACGGCCCGACGGGGACACCTCCGAGCGGGTCGGCCTGTACAGCACGGTCACGCTCCGCTTCCCGGACGGATCGTCGGACACCGTGCAGCTCACCCGGTTCCCCGACGAGGACGCGCCGGTCGTGACACCCGACAGCCCCCTCGGTCGGGCGCTGCTGGGGACGCGGCCGGGCGACGAGATCACGTGGGAGGCCCCGGCCGCGTCTCTCCGCGCGCGCGTGGAGTCGATCCGGCGCCCGGCGTAGCCGCCACCCGGATCGGCGGGCACCGGGGCCGACCGCCGCCGACACCCGGTGTGACGAACCGCGGAACGGGGGGGACACCACCCACCCGAAACGACTATCGTTGTCAACTATGACGCGAGTGGGTGTGGTGTCGGTGACGTTCCGGTCACTGCCGGTGGTGGAGGTGGCGGCCCTGGCCGCCGGTTGCGGCCTGGAGCTGGTCGAGTGGGGCGGGGACGTGCACGTCCCCGCGGGGGACCTGCGGGCGGCCGGGCTGGCGCGCCGGCAGTGCGCCGACCGCGGGCTGGCCGTCGGCGGCTACAGCAGCTACCACAAGGCGGGGCAGGACGATCCCGCCGCCGTCGCGGAGCTGGTGCGCACGGCGGTCGAGCTGGGCGCACCCCGGCTGCGGGTCTGGGCGGGGGTGCACGGCAGCGCGCAGGCGTCCCCGGAACGGCGCCGGGCCGTCGTCGACGCGCTGCGGGCCGCGGCGGACGAGGCCGCGGCGGCCGGGCTGGGGCTGACCGTGGAGCACCACGTCGACTCGCTCACCGACACCCTCGCGTCAGCGCTCGCGCTGCACGCCGAGGTCGCGCACCCCGCGCTGGTCACGCACTGGCAGCCGCGCGAGCTGCCGGACACCGACGAGTGCGTCACCGAGGTGCGCGCGCTGGCGCCGCAGGTCGTGCACGCCTTCTCCTGGGGCGCCGACGGGTTCACCGAGCGGCTGCCGCTGGCGCGGCGGACCGACCTGTGGCGGCCCGTGCTCGCGGAGCTCGCCGAGCAGGGCGGCACCGCCGAGGTGCTGCTGGAGTTCGTGCCCGACGACGATCCGGCGGCGCTGCGCCGCGACGCCGCGGACCTGCTCGGCTGGCGCGACGCGCCGGCGCCGGCCGGGGCGGGTGCGCGATGAGGGCCGCGGTCACGATGAGGGCGGCCACCACCGCCGCCGCCGCGGCGCTGGCGGCCGCCCTGCTCGCCGGCTGCGGTGCCGCGGCCCCGGACGCCCCCGGGCCGTCGGCGGCTCCGGAGATCGACCGCACCGTGGCGCCGCTGGAACCGGCCCTGTCGGTCACCGACCCGGCGGGGACGACGGTGACCGTGCCGGCCCCTCCGGAGCGGATCGTGTGCCTGTCCGGGCTGTGCGACGACATCGTCGTCGAGCTGGGGCTCACCCCCGCCGGCACCAGCACGCCGGCGCTGCTGGCGAACCCGGCGCTGCTCGGCGACGCCGCGGCGGGGGTGCCGACGGTGGCGGGCAGCTTCGGCAGCGAGGACGTCGAGTCGATCGCCGCGCTCGACCCCGACCTGGTGATCGGGCTCAGCGGGGTGCACGAGGGGCTGCGGTCCGCGGTCGAGGGCTTCGCGCCGCTGTGGCTGGCCGAGCCCGCCACGTGGGAGGAGTCGGTCGGGTACCTGCGGGCGCTCGGGGCGCTCACCGGCCGCGTCGAGCAGGCCACGGCCGCCGAGGGGGCGTTCCGCGACCGGCTCGCCGACGCCGTCGCCACCGCGCGGGAGACCGGCCGGGCCGACCGCACCGTCGTGCTGATGTACGGCAGCGCCGACTCGATCGGGGTCGACACCTCCGCCTCGCTCAAGGGCCACCTGCTCGGACAGCTCTTCGACTACCCCTTCGAGGCGAAGGGCACCGATCTCGCCACCGCCGCCACCTTCAGCGTCGAGGAGCTGCTGGCCCGGCAACCGGACGTGGCGCTGGTGTACTCGCTGCTGTTCTCCCCCGACGACGAGACGCTGTCGGCCCAGCTCGCCGACAACCCGGTGTGGGCGCAGATCCCGGCGGTGCGGGACGCGCAGGTGTTCGAGGTGGAGCCGCGGCTGTGGGGCAGCGGACGCGGCACCCGCAGCCTCACCGCGGTGATCGACGAGGCGCTGGCCCTGGTCCCCGGGGCGTGACGACCGGGTCGCCCGGCACGTCCCGCACCCGTCCGCCGGTCGTCCTGCTGACGGGGGTGCTCGCCGTCGCCACGCTGGTCGTGGCGGCGCTGTCGCTGGGCACGCCGCTCGTGGCGCCGCAGCGGCTGCCCGCCGTGCTGGTGGCGGGCGACGGGCTCGACCACGTCGTCGTGACGCAGCTGCGGGCCCCGCGCCTCGTGCTCGGAGTGCTCGCCGGGGCCGCGCTGGGGGTGGCCGGGCTGCTGCTGAGCGAGTCGCTGCGCAACCCGCTGGCCGTCCCGGAGCTGCTCGGGGTGTCCAGCGGGGCCGCGGCGGCGGTGACGATCACGGTGGTGTTCGGGCTGGCCGTGCCGTACGCGCCGCTGCTCCCCGCCCTCGCCGGGGCGGCGCTCGGCGCGGTGCTCACCGTGGTGGCGGTGCGCGGGGCGCTGGGGCCCAGCGCGGTGCTCCTCGTCGGCGCTGGGGTCGGCGCCGCGCTGCAGGCGGTGCTGCTGGCCGCCGCGGCGCTGTCGGAGTCGACCGACCAGGGCGTGCTCGTGCGCTACCTGCTCGGCTCGCTCACCGGCACGACCTGGACGACGGTCGCCACGGTGCTGCCCGGGCTGGTCGTGGGGGGTACCGCGGCCGTGCTCGCACTGCCCGCCCTGGCCGTGCTGCGGCTGGGGACCGAGGCCGCCTCGGTCCTGGGCGTGCCGGCGGCGCGGGCCAGGGTGGCGGTGCTGGCGGTGGCCTGCGTGCTCACCGCCGCGGTGGTCGGGGTGTGCGGGCCGGTGGCCTGGGTGGGCTTCCTCGCCCCGCAGCTGGCGGCGCGGCTGGCGCCGGGCGCCGGGCTGCCGGGTCGCGCGCTGCGCACCGCCGGGCTGGGTGCGCTGGTCGTCGTGGCCGCCGACCTCGCGGCCCGCACGGTGCTGTACCCGGTGGAGCTGCCGGTGGGCGGGCTGACGGCGGTGGTCGCGGTCGGGCTCGGCGCCGTGCTCCTCGGTCGGCGGGGCACGGCGTGAGGACGGCGCTCGTCGGGCTGCTCGCCGCCGTCGCGGTCGCCGGGCTGGCCGGGGTGCAGCTGCTGGTCGGCTCCACGCTCGACGCGGGCACCGCGCTGGCCGCGCTGGCCGGCCGCGCCGACGCGCTCACCACCGCGATCGTGCTGGACCTGCGCGCCCCGCGCGTCCTGATCGGGCTGGCCGCCGGGGCGTGCCTGGGCGTCGCCGGGGCCGTGCTGCAGGGCGTGCTGCGCAATCCGATGGCGGCGCCGGAGGTCACCGGGGTCGGCTCCGGCGCGATGCTCGGCTCGGTGGTCGCCACCGTCGTCGGCGGGGACGTCGCCTCCCCGGCCGGCACCGCGGCCGTCGCCCTGGCGGGCGGCACGCTCGGCGGCGCGGCGCTGTGGGCACTGGCCGCCCGGTCCGGCGGCGACCCGATGCGCCTGGTGGTGCTCGGCGTACTGGTGTCGGCGGTGCTCGGCGGCACCACACTGGTACTGCTCACCGCCCGCCCGCAGCTGACCGGCTCGATGACGCGCTGGCTGGTCGGCAGCCTCAACGGGCGCGGCTGGGAGCACTGGGCCGCGCTGTGGCCCGCGCTGGCCGTGAGCCTGGTGGCCGGGTTGCTGCTCGCCGGGGTGCTCGGGCTGCTCTCCGTGGACGACGACCACGCCCGCGCGCTCGGGCTGGCGGTCAGCCGGTGGCGCAGCGTCGTGCTGCTGGTGGCCGTCGTCGCGACGGCGGCGTCGGTGGCGGCGGCCGGGCTGCTGGCGTTCGTGGGCCTGCTCGCCCCGCACGCGGCCCGCGCGGTGGCCGGGTCCGACCACCGGGTGCTGCTGCCGCTGGCCGCGCTGACGGGTGCGGGCACCGTCGCGGCGGCCGACGTCGCCGCCCAGCTGCTCACCGCGGCGGTACCGGGCGACGCGGGGCGGATCGGCGTGCCGGCCGGGGCCGTGACGGCGGTGTTCGGCGCGGCGGTGCTGATCGGGATCGTGCGACGCAGGTCGCGGGCCACGGTGGAGGGAACCGGATGACGACGCCACTGCGGGCGGACGGGGTGCGGGTGCGGTTCGGGACGCGCACGGTGCTCGACCGGGTGGACCTCGCCGTCGCACCCGGCGAGTGGCTGGCGCTGGTGGGGCGCAACGGATGCGGCAAGACCACGCTGCTGCGCGTGCTGGCCGGGTTGCACCGCCCCGACGCCGGGCGGGCCCTGCTCGACGGCAGGCCCGTCCTCGACCTCCCGCGCCGGCAGGTGGCGCGCGGGCTCGCCGTGCTCCCGCAGGCGCTGCCGGCGGTGGGCGCGCTCACCGTGCGCCGGCTCGTCGCGCAAGGCCGCTACGCCGTGCGCGGCCCGCTGGGCATGCTGGGTGGCGGCGTCGACGACGCCGTCGAGACCGCCCTCGACGACTGCGGGGTGCGCCGGTTCGGCGACGCGCCGGTCGACCGACTGTCGGGCGGCGAGCGCCAGCGGGTGCGCCTGGCACTGGCACTGGCCCAGGACGCGCCGGTGCTGCTGCTCGACGAGCCGACCACCTTCCTCGACGTGCGCCACCAGCTGGAGGTGCTCGATCTGGTGCGCCGGCTGGCGGCGGAGCGGTCGCTCACCGTGGTGTCGGTGCTGCACGACCTGGCGCACGCCGCCCGCTGCGCCGACCGGGTCGTGGCGCTGCGCGAGGGGCGGGTGCACGCCGACGGCCCGCCGGCCGAGGTGATCGACGAGCGGCTGCTGCGCGAGGTGTTCGGCGTCGTCGGGAGGGTGCACGCCGACCGGTCGGGCGGCCGGCTCGGTGTCTCCTACGACGAGCCGGCCGCGCCCCCGTGACGCCCCTGATCAGGACGGGCCGGGCCGGGGCGCCGCCGACGCCGGCCCCCCGGCGGTCGCGCGGGCGGCACGGGCCGCCGCGCGCAGCGGCGATGTCGCCCACGCCACGACCACGCCCAGGCCGAGCACCGCCACACCGGCGGCCAGGCCGCCGCGCGGACCGAGATCGGTGACGGCCACGACGCCGGCGAGCCCCGCCCCCAGCGGCATCCCCAGGCCCCAGGACAGCATCCGCGCTGTGGTGTTGACCCGCGCCTGCCGGTCCGGCGGGCACACCTGCTGGCGGTAGGTGATCGCGTTGAGCACCACCGTCGCGTGCGCGACACCCCAGCAGGCGGCGGCGAGCAGCCCGGACACCCAGTGCCCGGCCGCCACGACGGCCGACCCGCAGGCCAGCGCGACCGGCAGCGCACCGAGCGCCAGCCGCGCCCCGCCCACCCGCCGCGCCAGTGCCGGGACGATCCGGGAGGCCACGATCCCGCCCGCGCCGTACATCGCGAAGAACAGCGCGATCCGCGGGTCGCCGTCGGGCGGCACGCCGAGCACGCGGTCGGCCCACGGCACGAGCATCGCCGCCCACGCCCCGCCCGCCACCGCGTTGGCCGTGCCGACGAGGGTCAGCGTGCGCACGACCGGCTGGCCCGCGAGGAAGCGCAGGCCCTCGCCGATCGCCACGGGGATCGCGACGACCGTGCGCCGGGCCCCCTCCGGCACGGGCACCGACAAGGGCCCGCCGATCCCCCGCACCAGCACGGCCGCGGCCAGGGCCGTGACGACGTTGAGGCCGATCAGGGGGGCCGGCGCGGTCACGGCCACGGCCAGCCCGGCCAGGGCCGGCACGACGAGCTCGACGGCCGTGGTCGCCCCGAACACCGTGGAGTACGCCTGCGTGATGCGGTCCGGCCCGACCAGCGTGGGCAGCGCGCCGAAGTTCGCGGCGTCGAAGAACACGAACGCCGTCTGCACGACCACGGCCACGACGAGCACCTGCGGCGCCCCCAGCACGCCCAGCCACCAGGCGAGCGGGACGCTGCCCAGCGCGACCGCGGCGACGACGTCGGCGGTGATCATCATCGTGCGCCGGTCCCAGCGGTCGGCCAGCGCGCCGGCGAGCAGTCCGAACAGCAGGTAGGGCAGCGCCTCGGCGGCCGCCACGGCCGCGGTCCACGCCGGCGAGCCGGTGAGCTGGTACACGAGCACCGGCATCGCCACGAGCGAGACGAGGGTGCCGGCGACGGCCACGACGCGGGCGGCGAGGTACCGCCGGAAATCGCTCATCAGGCGCACCCTAGACGACAATGATTGTCGATAGGCAACCCGTGACGCCGTGTGCTGGGTCACGGGAGCATCACTATTGACAACGGTTATCACTTAGTGATGGCTGGAGAGGCCGAGCACGGAAGGAGGTGATCTAGAGGATGAAGGACGTTTTCACGCAGGTCGAGATGGAGCGCGCGCTGCCGCACAACTCCGCCAGCCACAGCAACGCGCTGGTCGAGAACCCCTTCGACGTCGACCAGGAGTCGATCGTCGAGGACGGCGAGTGACCGGGAGATGAGTGCACCGCACGGGGCCGGGGCGCGGCCGAGTCCCGGTCGCCGAGAGGGGATGAGGACATGACCGACCGGCTGCGGCCCGGCGCCGCGCTGTTCGACGTGCCCGGGCGCGGCCCGGTGCTGCGGGACGCCGGGGGCGGCCTGCTCGACGTGGCCCTGCCGGCGGCCCGGCTCGACGGCCTGCGCGCATGGTGGGACGGTGCGCCCGGCCCGGCGCCCGACGAGCTGGCGGCGTTCGCCGATGCCGGGCACCTCGGCGACCCGGTGCGCTGGCCGGAGCACCGCCGGCACGTGCTCGTCCTGGGCGGCGGCCCGCTCGCGGACGCGGCGTGCACGGCGCTGTCCGCCGCGGGCGCGCGGCCCGATCCCGTCGCCGGGCCGGTGGGCGTCGACGACGTGCTCGCCCGCGGTGTGGCCGCGGTCTGCGCGCTGCACGCCGGTCCCGCCCCGGGCTGGTGGGCCGATCTCGACGGCCTCGCGGCGGCCGGCGTCGCCTGGCAGCGGGTCTCGGTCGAGGGGCGCCACGCCCTCCTCGAACCCGTCGCGGCCGCCCCGGCGATGTCGGGCACGCGCACGTGCGCGCCCGGCGGCTGGCCGCCGCCGGCTCGGGAGCGGTCAGCCTGCGCGCGTACTGGTCCGCGACGCCGGACGCCTCGTCGGCACCCGCCGACCGGGCCCTGCTCGGCGCCCTCGCCGCGCGTGACCTGCGCACCTGGGCCGGCGACGCCCCACCCGTGGCGACCGGTTCGCTGGTGCCCGAGGCGCTGCCGCCGCGCCGGCGCCTGCGCGTCGTCGACCTGGAGACCGGGGCGATCGCCGACCACCCGGTGCTGCCCGTACCCGCCTCGGCCCCGTGAGCACCGATCTCACGGTCCCGGCCCGGGACGGCTGCGCCCTGGCCGCCACCCTGACCCGCCCGGCCGGTCGCGGACCGTGGCCCGCCGTCGTCGTCCGCACGCCGTACGACCGCGGCCGGCTGGCCGGCGAGGCGCACGGGTGGGCGGCACGCGGGTTCGCCTGCCTGGTGCTCGACGTCCGCGGCCGGTACGGCTCGGGCGGCCGGTTCCGCCCGTACACCCACGAGGAGGACGACGGTGCGGACGTGCTCGACCACGCCCGCACCGCGCCGTGGTGCGACGGCCGCGTGCTGCTCGCCGGGGCCTCCTACGGGGCGCACTGCGCGGTCCGCACGGCACTGGCCCGGCCCGGTGACGTCGCCGGCGTGCTGGTGGCCGTGCCGGCGCTCGGGGCCGGGGAGACGGTGCGCGAGCCCGGCGGCGCCGCCCGGCTCGCCTGCCGCGCGGGGTGGTGGGCCGAGCACGGCGGGCGGCGCCGGTCCGCACCGGCCCGGCCCGTGGACCCCACGACGCTGCCGCTGCCGGACCTGCTGCGGCCCCGGCCGCCGGGATGGGCGGCCCTGTGGCGTGCCCCGCGCCGCGACCCGGCGCTGTGGCCGCGGCTGGTGACCGCGCGCCCGCCGCTGCTGGCCGTGGGCGGCACCGCCGACCCGTTCGCCGCCGACACCCGGGAACTCGCCCGGGCCTGGGGCGGCCCGGCCCGGCTGCTGCTCGGCCCCTGGGGGCACGGGCTCGACGCGCCGCATCCCGGCCGCGCGCTCGCCGGGCGCCGGGTCGGGGAGGTCTACGCCCGCTGGGCCCGCGCCGTGCTCGACGACGGCGCCGGCGGGCACCGCGAGCTGCTCGCCGTCGACGCCGACGGCGGGTGGCGCCACCCGCGGCCCCACCGCCGGCGCATCGAGCTGCGGCTCGCGGACGCCGCGTTCACCGCCGACCCGGCCGACCCGTTCCCGTCGGCGCCGGGCGGCGACCACCCCGGCCGCGCGCTGTTGGAGACCGTCGCCCCGGTGCGGGGGGAGCTGCACGGCAGCGTCGGCGTCGAGCTCGACGTGACCTCCGAGGCCCCCGACGCCGACTGGTACGCCCGTGTCTGGTGGGCGACCCCCACCCGGCGCGGCGTGATCGGCACCGCCGTCCGCCGCACCACCCCGCGCGGACCGGTCCGGCTGGACACCCCGCCGGTCGGGCTCGTGCTGCCGCCGGACGCGCGCCTGGTCGTCGAGGTGGCCGGGCACCACTTCCCCGCCCACGCCCGCAACCCGCACACCGGCGCCGACCACGCGGACGCCCGCACGCTGCGCCCCGACCGGCGCTCGGTGCGGGCCGCCGCGCTGCACCTGCCCCTCGCCGCCCCCGCCGCAGGCACCGTCCCCGCCTCCGCCGTCCCCGCCTCCGTCATCGAGGAGACCGCCGCATGACGTCCGTCCTGCCCACGTCCGCGCTCGTCGACCCCCTGCTGGGGATCGTGCGCCGGCTCGTCGACGGCGCCCCGGTGCCCGGCGCCCCCCGCGCCTACACCTCCGTCACCGCGGAGGTCGCCGACGCCCGCCGGCTCGGCGCGTGGCCCGCCGACCGCGTCAGCCTCGGCACCACCTTCGGCGACGTGGCGGGCGCGCGCGCCGCCGCCGTCGGCGAGGCGGTGGAGCGCTACTGCGGCAACCGCGTCCCGCCCGGCCTGCGGTACGCGACGGCGGCGGAGCTGCGGGCCGAGGGCCGGGCCCATCTCGGCCCCGCCGACCTGCCGTTCTTCGCCCCGTGGCAGCACGCCGAGCCCGGCTGGCCGTTCCGGCCCTTCACCGAGGACCTGCGGATCGCCTGGGTGGTGGGCTGCGAGGACGGTGCCGGGGAGTGCCTGGTGCCCGCGTCCTGGGTGCACCTCAACCACCACTCCGGCGCCCGGCGGCGCGAGCCGCGGCTGCACGCCCTGAACTACGCCGGCATCGCCACCGGCACCGACGCCGACGACGCGCTGCGCCGCGGCCTGCTGGAGCTGGTGGAGCGCGACGCGCTGGAGCTGTGGTGGCACCTGGGCGGGCCGAGCCGCGGGATCCCCGTCGACGCCGTACCCGGGCTCACCGCGGCCCTGGCCGGCACGCGGCTGTCCGTGCACCTGGTCGAGCTGCCCACCGAGCTGCCGGTGGCCTGCACGGCCGCGGTCGTGGTCGACCCCGAGACCGGCATCGTCGGCGGCGGCGGGGCCGCCCGGTTCGACCCCGCGGAGGCGGCCACCAAGGCGGTGCTCGAAGCCGTGCACACCTGGGTGTTCACCCGGGGGCTCCTGGACGCCGACGGCTGGGTGTTCGCGGCGATCCGGGCCGGGGTGCTGGCCGAGGGCCTCTACCTGCCCCACCGGGCCGACCGCCGCCACCTCGACGACGCCGGCCCGCGCTTCGCCGCCGTGCGCGACCTCGGCGCCCAGGTGCAGGTGTGGATGGACCCCCGCGTGCAGGAGGCGCACCTGGGCCGGTTCACCGCACCGCCCGAGCAGGCTGCGCTGCCCGACGGGCCGGTGGGCGACCTGGCGGCGCTGCGCGCGGCACTGGCCCGGTCCGGTTCCCGCGTGGTGCACGTCGACCTCACCACCCCCGACGTCGCGGAGACCCCGCTGCGGGTGGTGCGCGCGTGCGCGACCGGGCTCGTGCCCAACGCCCCGGCCGCGTTCCGCTACGTCGGGCTGCCCCGCTGGCGCGGCGCCGCCGCCACCCGCGGCTGGGCCACGGACGCCGACCCGGCCACCGGTCCGGACGGGCTCACCCTCGTCCCGCCCACCTTCCTGTAGATGCCGCACGCCACCGACGACCCGGTGCGCGCCGCGCTGTGCGCGGCGTGGAGCGGGGCGGTGCCCGATCCCCCCGGCGCGACACCCCCACCGCCGTCGCTGCCCCCGCGCGGGCCCGCCCACCCGCTCCCCCGGTTCCCCGACCGCGGCCTCGGCGGGCTGCTCGATCTGGCCGCGGCCGCCGACCCGCGGCGCCGGGCCGACGGGGTGCAGCTGCGCCGGGCGCCGTCGGCGGGCGGGCGCTACCCCGTGGACGTGCACGTCGCCGCGGGGCGGAACCTGCTCGCCCACGACCCGATCGCCCACGCCCTCGACGGCCCGCCCCCCGACGCCGGCCCGGGCACGCGCCTGCTGCTCTCGCTCACCGCGCGGCGCACCGTGTGGCGCTACGGACCGCGCTCGCTGCCGGTGCTGCTGCTCGACCTCGGCCACGCCGTGGCCGCCCTGCTCGCCGCGGCCGCCGCCGGCGGCCGGCCGGCCCGGGCCACGGTCGGGGACACGGCGGG
>NZ_BJNG01000011.1 GCF_006539565.1 Pseudonocardia hydrocarbonoxydans | reverse complement strand
GGTCGGGGACACGGCGGGCGCGCCCGCCCCCGGCGGCGTACTGGTCACGGCCCCGCCGCCGTACCGGCGGACCCCGGCCGGGCACCCGCTGGTCGACGCCGCGCTCGACGCCCTGCACCTGCCGCCCACGACGATCGTGGCCCCGCCCCCCGTGCCGCCCCGGGCGATCCTGGCCCGCCGCAGCGCAGGCTGGGACGAGCTCGTCGTCGACCACCCCGACGGCGCCGCGGCCGCGCTCGCCGCCGCCCGCACCGTCGGCGGCGACACGGTGGACGCCGTCGAGGTGACCCGCGCGCGCTCGGCGCCACTGCTCGCGCGGCTCGCCGGGCACAGCTGCGGGCAGACCCGGCTGGCCGGCGCGGCCCGCCTGCTGCTGATCGCCGGTCCGGCGCGCCCGGACGAATCCGCACCCGCCGCGCTGGTCACCGCGGGCGCAGCCGTGCACGCCGCCTGGCTGGCCGCCACCGCGGCGGGGGCCGCCGCCCGGCCGGTCGGCTGCTGGATCGACGCCGAGCTGCGCCTGGCCGGCCGCCCCCGTCGCGTGCTGCACGGACTCCTGATCGGTGGGCGCCGGGGCGGCCGCACGCCGGTTCAGGAGGACGCCGGCATCGATGGGCACGGTCGTCGTGGTGATCCACATCCCGGCGCCGGGGAAGGCGACGACGCAGGACCCGTCCTGCTCGGCCGGTGCGTCGACGGGCATCACGTCGGACCGGATCGCGCCGCGCAGATCCCCGGCGTCGGGCGGCCGGGGATCTGCGCGGCCCGCGCCGTCAGTCGCGCCCGGCCCGGCCCGACGGGGGCTCGTCGATGATCCCCTCCTCGGCGGCGGTCTCGTCGAGGTGCCCCTCGGCGTGGGCGGCGACGAGCTTGCTCTTGCCGGGGTAGCGGATCTCCTCGACCAGCTCCTGCATCGCCGGGGACGGCTTCGGGGTGAACTGCGAGACCACGATGGTGACCACGAAGTTGATCAACATGCCGACCGTGCCGAAACCGGTCTCCGCGATGCCGAGGATCCCCTCGCCGTCACCGTAGATGTCGATGGTCCACAACATGTAGGCCATCGTGGTGACCAGGCCGGCCACCAGGCCGGCCGTGGCCCCCATCGCCGTGGTCTTCTTCCAGAAGATGCCCAGCACCAGGATCGGGAAGAAGCTCGCTGCCGCCAGGCCGAAGGCCAGTGCCACCACCTGGGCGACGAACCCGGGCGGGTTGATGCCCAGGTACCCGGCGACCAGGATCGCCGCGCCCATCGCGATCCGGCCGACGAGCAGCTGGCGCGCCTCGGTCGCCCGCGGGTTGATCCGCTTGTAGTACACGTCGTTCGCCACGGAGGAGGAGATGACCAGCAGCAGACCCGAGGCCGTCGAGAGCGCCGCGGCCAGGGCGCCGGCGGCGACCAGGCCGACCACCGGTGCCGGGAGCCCGGCGATCTCCGGCGCCGCGAGCACCATGATGTCGTTGTTGACGGTCAGCTCACCGCCGCCCGGCCCGTAGTCGATGAGGCCGTTGCCGTTCGCGTCGTCGAGCGTGATCAGCCCGACGTCGCTCCAGGTGTTGAACCACGTCGGGGTGGCGTCGATCCGCGTCCCGGCGATCTGGTCGATGAAGTTGAGCTTGCTGAACGCGCCGATGGCCGGGGCCGAGGTGTAGAGCAGCGCGATGAAGAACAGCGCCCACAGCGCCGAGTAGCGGGCGGCCCGCACGCTCTTGGCGGTGTAGAAGCGCACGATCACGTGCGGGAGCCCGGCGGTGCCGAACATCAGGGCCGCGGTGATCAGCACCATGTTGAGCATGTTCGTCTGGGTGAACGCCGCGGTGTACGCCTCGAACCCGAGGTCGCGCTGCAGCCCGTCGAGCTCCGCGAGGATCTGGCCGAAACCGATCTGCGGCACCGGGATCCCGGAGAGCTGCACGGAGATCGCGACGGCGGGGATGAGGTAGGCGACGATCAGCACCGAGTACTGCGCCACCTGTGTCCAGGTGATCCCCTTCATCCCGCCGAGCACGGCGTAGAAGAAGACGATGACCATGCCGAGGATGACGCCCGCGACCGTGCCGACGCCGAGGAAGCGCTGGAACACCAGGCCGACGCCGGCCATCTGCCCGGCGACGTAGACGAACGAGATGACGATCGCCGCGACGACGGCGACCAGCCGGGCCGACTCGGAGTACCGGTCGCCGACGAAGTCGGGAATCGTGTACTTGCCGAACTTGCGCAGGTACGGCGCCAGCAGCAGGGCCAGCAGCACGTAACCGCCGGTCCAGCCCATGAGGTAGACGGACCCGGCGTAACCGTTGCCGGTGAACGCGACGATGCCGGCGAGGGAGATGAAGGACGCCGCGCTCATCCAGTCGGCGGCGATCGCGGCGCCGTTGGCCGGCGCGGGAACGCCCCCGCTGGCGATGTAGAAGCCGGCCGTGCTCGACACCCGGCTCGCGTACGCGATGTAGATGTAGACGCCGAAGGTGAGGACGACGAAGACGAGCGTCCAGAGCTGGATCTGGCTCATGAGTGGTGGACCTCCTCCTCGTACTCGTCGATCCCGAACTCGGCATCGAGCTTGTCCATGCGCCAGACGTAGACGGCGATGAGGATGACGAACACGAGGATGGAGCCCTGCTGGGCGAACCAGAACCCGAGCGGGAACCCGAGCACGACGATCTGGTTGAGCAGGTCGACGAACAGGATGCCCGCGCCGAACGACACGAGCGCCCAGATCGCGAGCAGGACGCTCATCAGGCGCAGGTTGCGGCGCCAATACTCACTTCGTTGCGCTGTGTCCACTCGTTCCTCCACAGATCCACCGGCCGGATGATCCAGATCACACGCCGGTGCAGAGGCAAACAGAAGGCCGCGAACGCCGTCAAGGTTACGGATCAGACTTCAGACAACGATCCGGACACGGCCGAACGGGCCATGGACGGCACGACCATCCGACATCTACGTTGGCCGAATGGTCCAGGCGAGCCCCCAGACAGGCCGGAGAGCGCGCCGCCACCCCGCGAACAGGCGGCTGCTCCTCGCCGCGGTGCTGATCCTCGTCGGGGCGTTCCTGCCCTGGCTGGCCACGGGCGCGGGCAACGTGTCGGGAGTGCGCGGAGCAGGTCTGTGGACGATGTACGCGGCGGTACTCGGGCTGGCGGGCGCCGCCGTGCGGTCCCCCCGCATCGCTGCGCTGCACGCGGCGGTGCTGGCCGCCGTCGCGCTCGCGCTCCCGCTGTGGCAGGTCGTGCACGTCCTGGGCCTGGTCGGGTTCGCGGGCTGGGTTCCCGGCCCCGGCCTCGTCATGACCGTCGGCGGTGGCGTCCTCGCCGGCAGCGCCGCCCTTGCCCTGTATCGCGACTCCCCGCCCCGCACGCAGACATGAAGGTCGGTCGATGAGCGCGGTCCGGGGAGCACGCGACGAGCCGTGACGGTCGTGCCCGACCGGATCGGCGGGCCGGACCGGGCGCCGAGGTGCCCGGTGGGCGTCCTTGCCGGACCGGCAACACGGCTGTCCCACCCGGCGGACGGGTGGGACGGTGGACCGATGAGCGACACCTACCTCGGAGACCCTGCGGTGCGGGCCGAATGGGACCGCCGCTACGCCGACCGCGGGCAGCTGTGGAGCGGCCGCCCCAACGGCGCGCTCGTGGCCGAGGTCGCCGGGCTCCCGGCCGGTCGGGCCCTCGACGTCGGCTGCGGCGAGGGCGCCGACGCCGTCTGGCTGGCCGCCGCGGGCTGGGACGTGACCGCGCTCGAGGTCTCCGGGGTGGCGCTGGAACGGGCGGCGGGCCACGCGCGCGACGCCGGGGTCACCGTCGGCTGGGTGCACGCCGGGCTGGTCGAGGCGCAGCTGGCGCCGGGGTCGTTCGACCTGGTGTCCGCGCAGTACCCCGCCCTGCTGCGCACCCCCGACGCCGCGGCCGAGCGGGCGCTGCTGGCCGCCGTCGCCCCGGGCGGGACCCTGCTGGTCGTGCACCACGCGGGGATGGAGGACCACGAGCCCGCCGACGGCGACTTCGACCCGGCCGACTTCGTCTCGCCGTCGATGGTCGCCGCGCTGCTCGACGACGGCTGGGAGGTCGAGCGCGACGAGCGGCGGCCGCGTGTCGCACCGGACGGCGGGGCCGGTGCGCACCACGTCGAGGACCTCGTGCTGCGGGCGCGCCGGCGACGCTGAGGCCGTCGTCAGGCGATGTCCCGCACCGGCCGCTCCGCCCCGGCGTCCGGGAAGGACACCCCGGCCAGCTCGGCGGAGACGTCCCACACGCGCGCGGCGTCCGCGGTGCTGCGCAGGGGGCGGTAGAGCTCCTGCTCCGCCGGGGGGCCGCCGAGGTGCTGGAACCCGGCGGGCCCGTAGAGCCGCCCGCCCCGAGCGTCGGGCGAGGTCGCGGCGAGCAGGGCGGGCAGCAGGGCGGTCTCGACCGTCCCGAGCAGGATGCCGCGGCGCGACAGCGCACGGATGACCCGCACCTGCGGGGTGTCCCGGTCGCGTCCGACCTCGGGGCGGGCGGCGAGCAGGTTGGTGGGGGCGACGCCGGGGTGGGCGAGGTTGCTGGTGATCTCCCAGCCGCCCGCCCGGCTGCGCCGGTCGAGCTCGAGGCCGAACAGCCCGAACGCGATCTTGGACTGGCTGTAGGCGCGCTGGCCGTGGTAGGAGCGCTCCCAGTTCAGGTCGTCCCAGTGGATGCCGCCCGACCGCGCGGCGATGCTGATCTGCGAGGTCACCCGGGCCCGTCCGGCCCGCAGCAGCGGCAGCAGGTGGGCGACGAGCGCGACGTGGCCGAGGTGGTTGGTGCCGAACTGCAGCTCGAAGCCGTCGGCGGTGGAGCGCCGGTCCGGTGGCGTCATCACCCCGGCGTTGTTGACCAGCAGGTGGATCGGGCGGCCCTCCTCGCGCAGCGTCTCGCCCAGCGCGGCCACCGAGGCCAGCGAGGACAGGTCGAGCGCGCGCAACGACACGTCGGCGCCGGGGTGCCGCGCGCGGATCGCGGCGAGGGCCGCCTCCCCCTTGCGCGGGTTGCGGACGGGCAGGACGACCTCGGCCCCGGCGGCGGCGAGCCGGCGCGCCAGGCCGAGGCCGAAGCCGTCGCTGGCCCCGGTGACGACGGCGCGCCGGCCGGAGAGGTCGGGGACGGTGATGTCGAACGTGCGGGCCATGACGGCGCTCCTGGAGGTCTCGGCGGTTCGCCACCAGCCTCACCCGGGCGCGCAGGCGCAGCCACGGCCCGACGATCCGTGGCTGGGACCGCCCGCCGACGGTAGGAACGACACGGCACCGACGAGAGGGGCGACATGGTCGACCGGGTGGGGCTGGCGGAGTTCCTGCGGCGTCGCCGCGAGGCGCTGCAGCCGGAGGACGTCGGCCTGCCGCGCGGACGGCGGCGGCGGACCAGCGGGCTGCGCCGGGAGGAGGTGGCCGCGCTGTGCCACATGTCGACCGACTACTACGCGCGGCTGGAACGGGAGCGCGGCCCGCAGCCGTCGACGCAGATGCTGGCCTCGATCGCGCAGGGCCTGCACCTCTCGCTCGACGAGCGCGACCACCTGTTCCGCCTCGCCGGGCACGAGCCGCCCGTGCGGGGCGCGGACGGCACCCACGTCGGCCCGGGCCTGCTGCGCATCCTCGACCGGCTCGACGACACCCCCGCCGAGATCGTCACCGAGCTGGGCGAGACGCTGCGCCAGACCCGGCTCGGCGTCGCCCTCACCGGGGACGCGACGGCGTACACCGGCCCGGCGCGCAGCCGCGGCTACCGCTGGTTCACCGACCCGGCGACGCGTGAGCTGTACGCGCCGGAGGAGCACCCGTTCCTCACCCGCATGTACGCCTCGGGGCTGCGCGCGCTGGTCACCCGGCGCGGCCCCGGCTCGCGTGCGGCGCACCTGGCCGACCTCCTGCTGGCCCGCAGCGCCGAGTTCCGCACGGCGTGGGACGCGCACGAGATCGGCCTGCGGCCGCACGACGTCAAACGGCTGGTGCACCCCGAGGTGGGCGCGCTGGAGCTGCACTGCCAGACGCTGCTCGACCCCGACCAGTCCCACCTGCTGTTCGTCTACACGGCGGTCCCGGGCAGCGAGAGCCACGAGAAGCTGCAGCTGCTGTCGGTGATCGGCGCGCAGGCGCTGCGCTGAGCGGCCTCAGAGCGGGACGACCAGCCGGGGCCGCCCCTGCTCGGCGGCGTAGTGCAGCGTGTACCAGGTGCCCCCGCCCGCGGACTCGGCACCGCGCGGGAAGCCGATGACGAGCGCGGCGCGGTCGACCATCCAGCGGTTGCGCGCGTGGTAGGCGGCCTTGCCGAGCAGCGTGGCGCCCAGCTCGACGACGTCGGCGAGGCGCCCCTCGGCGCGCAGCCGGTCGATCAGCGCGACCGACCCGGCGGGCTGGTCGACGATCCGGCACGGCAGGACGACCGTCAGCGCGGCCGTGGTGTTCTCGGCGAGCCAGTGCAGGGCGGCGGTGTCGACGCCCGACGCCCCACCGACGTAGAAGTGGGCCGGGGCCTCGGCGAACGGCCGGAGGTAGGCCTCGAAGGACCGGGCCAGCTCGTCGTCGGGGGCGTCGCCGACGCTGCGGGTGCCGGTGATCGCGACGGTGCGTTCCACGCGGGCGGGCTCCTCGGGGTGGGTGCGGTGCCTTCCGCGGCCGAACCTACCGCCCCGGGGCGCCCGGATGTCCCGTTCGCGGCCTCAGGTGACGGTTTCGAACCGGAATGCCCGTTCCGTTTGCGCTCCGCCGGTTCGTCGGGTGTCGTTGTCGTCCATGTCACCCCACAGTGTGATCGCCGCACCCGCCACGAGCGGGCCGTTGAGCGCCATCGAGAACGCGATCAACTCCGTCTTCGACCCGATCTCCAGCGCGGTGTCCGGGTTCGTGTTCGCCGAGGTCACCGTCCTCGGCGCCACCTTCCCGTGGATCGTCGCCTGGCTCGTGATCGCGGCGGCGATCTTCACGGTGTACTTCGGCTTCGTCCAGTTCCGGAGCATCCCACTGGCGCTGCGCATCCTGCGCGGCCGCTACAGCAACGACTCCGACCCCGGCGAGATCACGCACTTCCAGGCGCTGTCCTCGGCGGTGTCCGGCACGGTCGGGCTCGGCAACATCGCCGGGGTCGGCGTGGCGGTCAGCGTCGGCGGGGCCGGGGCGACGTTCTGGATGATCGTCGCGGGGTTGCTGGGGATGTGCACGAAGTTCGTGGAGTGCACGCTCGGCGTCAAGTACCGCGACGTGCACGAGGACGGCACCGTGTCCGGCGGCCCCATGCACTACCTGCGCAAGGGCGTGGCCGAGCGGCTGCCCGGCGGCGCGGGCCGCGTGCTGGGCACCGTCCTGGCCGGGCTGGCCGCGGTGTTCATCCTGTTCTTCGGGGTCGGCGGCGGCAACATGTTCCAGGCCAACCAGACCTTCGCCCAGCTCCAGTCGGTCACCGGGGGTGACACCGGGCCGCTGGGCACCGACGGCGCCGCGCTGATCTTCGGGATCGTCCTCGCCACGCTCGTCGGCGCGGTGATCTTCGGCGGCATCACCTCGATCGCGCGCGTCACCAGCCGGCTCGTGCCGTCCATGGCGATCATCTACGTCTCGGCGTGCCTGGTGGTCATCGTCGTCAACCTCGACCAGGTGCCCGCCGCGTTCGGCGCCATCTTCACCGGCGCGTTCACCGGCGCCGGCGTCGCGGGCGGCGTGCTCGGCGCGCTGATCATCGGCTTCCAGCGGGCGGCGTTCTCGAACGAGGCGGGCCTCGGCTCGGCGCCGATCGCGCACTCGGCCGTCAAGACCCGCCACCCGGTCACCGAGGGCTACGTCGCGCTGCTGGAGCCCTTCATCGACACGGTGGTCATCTGCACGATGACGGCGCTGACCATCGTCATCGCGGGCACCCCGCTGTGGCGCGACGCCCAGGCCACCGTGCTGGCCGGCGGTGACACCCCGGATGGCGTGCTGGTCACCTCCGACGCGTTCGCCACCGTGCTGCCGTGGTTCCCCGTGGTGCTCACGCTCGCCGTGGTGCTGTTCGCCGTGTCGACGATCATCACCTGGGGCTACTACGGGCAGAAGGCCTGGTGCCACCTGTTCGGCCGCAGCACCGTCAGCGAGCGGATCTACCAGCTCATGTTCACGCTGTTCGTCGTGGCCGGGTCGGTGCTGTCGCTCGGCTCGGTGCTCGACTTCGCCGACGCCGTGCTGTTCCTGCTCGCCCTGGTCAACATCATCGGCCTGTACCTGCTGGCCCCGGTGGTGAAGCGCGAGGTGCGCGACTTCCACGCCAAGCTGCGCAGCGGCGACGTCGTCGAGCGGCAGAAGACCTAGCGCCGGCCGTCGAGCCCGGCCACGGCGTCGCGCAGGGCGCCGTAGGCCGCCAGCTCGGCGGTGACCGGGGCCACCACGAGGTCGCCGGCCACCCGCGCGACGGCGTCGTCGAGGCGGCGCTGCACGCGGGCCCGGCGGCGCCGCGCCCCGATGCCCGCCAGCCCCCGCGCGACCAGCGCCAGCAGCAGGCCCGCGAGCAGCCCACCCAACAACAGGGCGGTCGGCAGCGGGACGGGCCCGACCATCGGGGTCGGCGGCTCGGGCAGGCGCAGCAGGGTGAGCAGGTAGAGCCCGGCGAGCCACACCCCGCCCGCGACGGCGAGCACGGCCAGCAGCGTCTGCGCCAGGCCCGCGGCGCGCCACCAGCGCGGCGGCCGGTCGAGCCCCAGGTCGGTGCCGGCGACGGCACGGTCGAGCGCGTCGGGCAGGTCGTCCTCGTGGGAGCGGGCGGCGGCGCGGACGGCGCCGGGCCACGGGTCGGGCAGCCCGGCGGCCGCCTCGTCGGACAGCGCGCGCAGGGCGATGTCGACCCGGGAACGTTCCACCGCCGAGGGCTGCGGCAGCGACGTGCGCGCGACGGGTGCGTCCGCACCGCGGTCCAGGTGCAGGCGGCGCAACGGGTCGGGACGCAGCCGGCGCAGGTGGCGGGTCAGCGGCCAGCCGGTGGCCGCCGTCGCCCGGTGCACCGACGCGCGCTCGACGGCCGCGCCGACGGCGGGCACCCCGGCCGCGGCACTCAGCGCGGCGTCCAGGTCGGCGACGGTGCGCGCGTCGGGCTCGGCGCGGGCCGGGCCCGCGACGACGTCGGCGAGGTCGGCGGCGACGGTGTCGAGGTCGGCCGACACCCGGCGCAGCGCGGCGCGGTGCGCGGCGACCGCCCCGGTCAGCACCGCGCGCAGCTCGTCGCGACCGCCCGGCGTCACCGCCGACACCCCCAGCACCGGGACGCCGTCGAGCCCGTCGTCGGCGAGCAGCCTGCGGACGTCGGCCAGCGCGGTGTCGACCTGGCCGGGCGGGAGGCGGTCGACCTGGTTGAGCACGACCACCATCACCTCGCCGTGACGCGCCAGCGGCCGCAGGTAGCGGTCGTGGACGGCCGCGTCGGCGTACTTCTGCGGGTCGAGCACCCACACCAGCACGTCGACGAGCGCGACGAGCCGGTCGACCTCCAGGCGGTGCGCGACGACCGTCGAGTCGTGGTCGGGCAGGTCGAGCAGCACGAGGCCGGGCAGGTCGGCGGAGGGGACGTGGTGGCGGCGCGGGATGTCGAGCCAGTCCAGCAGCGGGCCGGCGCCGTCGGCACCCCAGACGGCGGCGTGCGCGACCCCGGTGGTCGGCCGACGGACGCCGACGGTGGACACCTCGGCCCCGGCCAGCGCGTTGAACAGCGACGACTTGCCGCTGCCGGTGGCCCCGGCCAGCGCGACGACGGTGTGCGCGCCCGACAGGCGCAGCCGCTCCCCCGCGCGGCGGGCGAGCCGGCGGGCCGGGTCGAGCCGGGCCTCGTCGATCCGGCCGGTGCCCGCCTCCAGCACCCGGTCCAGGGCCCGCAGCCGGGCCGCGACCTCGGTCATCGGGCCCGCTCCACGGCCGCGGCGGCCCGTTCCAGCGCCACGGCGTCGTCGGGGTGGGTGGCGAGCCCGTGCAGCAGCGCGGCGAAGCGGTCCTCCTCGCGGCCGAGCAGGGCGGCGACGCGGTCGAGCAGGTCGGCGCGGGCGCGGTCGGCCAGCGCGCGCACGGCCTGGTCGCCGAACACCGCCTCCAGCACCTTCTGCGACAGCACCGTGGTGCCCCCGGCCACCGCCACCTCGATCGGCGGCGCCAGCACCGAGGTGGAGGCGAACACCGCGATCATGACGACCAGCCCGGTCGCGTTGACGCCGTACGCGGCCACCCGGGCCGTCGTGCGGCGGCCCGCGCCCTCGCGCCGGACGAGCTCGAGCACCGCGCCCTGCCAGTCGCGCACCAGGCGCTCGGCGTCGTCGCGGAAGCCGGGCGAGACCCGGTCGAGCCGCTCGCCGGACTCCCGCAGCAGCCCGGTGCCCGCCGCGCCCGCCCGCCACGCCGCCGTCGCCGACTCCGCGGCCCGCGCGGCCGCGCTGTGCACGAGCAGCGCGACGCCCGACTCCAGCGCGACCGTCAGGTCGCCGCCCGGCGCCGGGCGGCCGGTGAGCGCGGCGCCGATCCGGTCGCGCCAGCGCCCGACCCTCGACTGCAGAGCGCGCAGCAGCTCCCCAGTGCCGACGAACTCCTGCCAGCGGGCCAGCACCTCGCCGCGCAGCAGCGCCCCGTCGCGCATCCCCTCGTCGACCTCGTCGAGCGCCGCCGCGTAGGCGTCGCGGGCCTCGGCCCGCAGCCGCGACGCCGCGTCGGACTGGGCGCGGGCGTGCCGCGCGAGCCCCGCGACGCGCGGGCGCAGGCTGTCCAGCGCGCCGTCGAGGGTCCGGCGGATGACCGCCGCGCGGGCAGCCGCGTCGCGGGCCAGCTCGTCGAACCAGCGGCGGATCGGCGCGACGACGGGGTCGGGCAGCAGGCCGTCGACCAGCTCGGACTCGGGCACGACGAACAGCGGCGCCGCACCGAGCCCGTGCGCGGCGAGCATCTCGTGCAGGTGGGCCGCGATCTCCCGCTCGGCGCCGGGCGGCACGCGGTCGAGCAGCACGGCGAGTGCGGTGCCGCGGGCGGCGGCGGTCTCCAGCACGTCCCACGGCACGGCGTCGGCGTAGCGGGCCGCGGTGGTGACGAACAGCCAGAGGTCCGCGGCCGCCAGCAGCTGCCCGGCGAGGCGGCGGTTGGCCGCGACGACCGAGTCGATGTCGGGGGCGTCGAGGAACGCCAACCCCGGCGCCAGGGCGGTGGACGGCACGAGCTGCAGCGTCGCGTGGTCGGTGCCCGCGCCGGTGGTCCGGGTGAGTTCGGGGAGCACACGGGTGTCGGAGAACCAGGCCAGGTCGTCGGGATGGCAGACCAGCACCGGGGAGCGGGTGGTCGGGCGCAGCACCCCCGACGGCGTGACGGCCGCCCGGACCAGGCTGTTGACCACCGTCGACTTGCCCGCGCCCGTCGACCCGCCGACGACCGTCAGCAGGGGTGCGTCGAGGCGGTCCAGGCGTGGGAGGACGTAGTCGTCGAGCTGGTGGACGAGCTCGACCCGGTCGGTCCTGGCGCGTTCGGCGCCGGGGATGTCCAGGGCGAGGCCGGCGCCGTCGATCGTGTCGCGTAGCGCGCGCAGGGCCGTGCGCACGTCTGGCTGCATCCCCGGACCCCCCTGCGTGTGCCGCGTCGGCGAGCGGAGCGTACGTGGGTGGTTCGGGGCGTGGGTGAAGGGTCGGCGCTGGTCGGGGTTCGGCCCGGGGCTGTCCGTTGTCACGTCGACGGCCCAGGTTGACCGGCGGGGTGGTCGGCGGCTCGGTGGGTGGGCGAGCGGTCCGGCGCTCGGCGGGTGCGACGGGCCGGGGCGCGATTCCGCGGTCGGCATGCCGACCGGTGCAGCGGCCGTCAGGGTGGCCCGACGGCTCGCCGACGCCGCGCGAGTGCCGCACCACCGCCGTCGGGACGACCACCAGGCGGCACTCACGAGGACCGGCCACCGATCACGGCATGACCTCTTGCGCTCTCGTCTTACCAGGTCAAATCCGGTATAGTCGAACATATGTTCGTCACCGATCTCGAACCGCCGCCGCCCGGGCCCACGCTCACCGACACCCGCCCGTCCGGGGTGTTCGGGTTGGAGTTGGACTTCGCCACCCGCGATGAGCAGTGGCTGCCCGACGCGGAGCTGGTCGATGCGGCGGTCGGGTTCGACCGGCTGATCGCCTGGGCGTCGGCCCGGCAGTCCGCGGTGTTGGCCGAGTTCGCCCGCCGGGGCGGGGACGGGTCGATCCGGCCGGTCACCGCGGCGGTACCCGCGCGGGAGTGGGCGGCCGATGAGATCGCGATGGCGTTGACCGTGTCGCCCGGGTCCGCGCGGGTTCGGCTCGCGGTCGCCGCGCGCCTGGACGGCGCTTTGCGCGGCACCCGGGAGGTGTTGGAGGCGGGGCGGATCTGTCCGTCGCGGGCCCGGTTGATCGCCGACCGGGTCGCCCTGCTGCCCGATGCGGTCGCGACCGTGGTGCAGGACCGGGTGCTGCCCAAGGCGCCGGGGCAGACGTGGGCGCAGCTCGACGCCGCGCTGCGCCGGGCGATCACTGCGATCGATCCGGAGGGGGCCGCTGAGCGGCACCGGGCGGCGAGGAAGGAACGCCGGGTCGATGTGTTCGCCCAGGACGACGGGATGGCGACCCTGTGGGCGCGGATGACCGCCCCGGACGCCGCGGCCTCGTTCGAGTGGTTGACCCGGCTCGCGCGTGGGATGGGCGCGGACGACGACCGGTCGTTGGACCAGCGGCGGGCCGACCTGTTGGCTGCCGCGCTGACCGGGAAGCTGGTCATCCGCGACCCCACCGCCGACCCGGTCGTGACCGCGCCGGTCAGCCCGGGCAAGCCGTTGATCACCGTGCTGGTGCCGTACTCGGTGTTGACCGGGTTCGACGATGCGCCGTGTGAGATCAGCGGGTACGGCCCGATCCCGGCGCAGCTGGCCCGCGACATCGCCGCCGACGCCGTCTGGAAACGGCTGCTGGTGGATCCGGTGTCGGGGGCGGTGCTCGACCACGGCCGCAGCACCTACCGGCCCCCCGCAGCCCTGGCCGACCACGTCCGGGCCCGCGACGTGACCTGCCGCCACCCCCGCTGCCGCCGCGCCGCCACGACCTGCGAGCTCGACCATGTGACCGCGTGGCAGGACGGCGGGGGCACCGGCGAGGACAACCTGGCCGCGTTGTGCACCGCCCACCACGACCTCAAGGAACAACCCGGCTGGCGGGTGGTGCTGCATCCGGACCGGTCGGTGGAGTGGACCACCCCGACCGGGCACACCTACCTGACCGCACCCTACGACCACCGCGTCTGAACGGAACCAGGTAGCTGTCGGGAGCCGCCGTGGAGGTCCGCTCGACCGTCTCCCGCTCACCCGAGCGCGGGAGAGCCGTCGGCGTGCCCGCGGAACCGATCGGAGGCGGTCCGGCCGTGCCCGACGACAGGACCCGCCGACCGGCCCTGCCCGGCCGGGTCGTCTGTTCCCGATCCCGCGGTCCGGGCACCGGGCCGGAGCACTCGGACCGGACCTCTGGGCAGCGGTGGTGGCGGCGGGCACGGCGTGGATTCCGAAGCCGGTTCCCGCCGCGGGGGCGCCCTGACGGGGTGTGCGGCCGCGGTGAGCACCACGTCGCTGCCGTGGACGTCGCAGCCCACCAGCGGCAGGGCCGCGCCCGTCACCGAGCAGCCGGTGAGGATCACCGCTGTGGCTGCGGCGAGCGCGACGCCGGTCGGCCAGGACGAACAGCGACGCCCGGGACGATCTCGTCCGGTGGCTAGGCTGCCCGCCGTGGCTGACGCCGACGACGTCCGACGGCTGGCCCTGGCGCTGGCCGGGGTGGAGGAGATCGACAGCGCGGGGTTCGACTTCCGCGTGGCCGGGCGGGGCTTCGTCTGGTCCTACCCGGAGCGGGTGCCGGGCCGGCGCCGGGAGATCCGCACCGACATCGCGGTGCTCTACGTCGGCGACGAGGCCGAGAAGCAGGCGCTGCTGCTCGGCGAGCCCGAGCTGTTCTTCACCACGCCCGGCTACGACGGATTCCCGCTGGTGATGGTGCGGCTGGAGCGGGTCGACGTCGCCCGGCTCGCCGAGCTGGTCGGGGACGCCTGGCGGATGCGGTGCGAGTCGGCGGGCGCGGGCTGAACGGTCAGGGCGGGCCGAGCTCCAGCTCGAGGTGACCGAAGGCGAACCGTTCGACGTCGGCGTGCGGCGGGTGGCGGCGGGCGCGGCCCAGCGCGCGGGTGCTGTACGCGGTGGCGGCGACCAGCTCGCCGCGGCGCAGCACCACCGTGGCCAGGTCGCCGTCGACGAGCGCCCGGACGGCGGCCCCGACCGCCCAGGGCGGCAGCGGCCCCCGCACGTGCAGGCGGACGCGGGCGCGGCGGAGCTGGTCGTCGGTCCACTCGTCGCCGACCGCCAGGTCGTGGTGTTCCTGGTCGCGCAGCGACGCGGCCACCAGCGCGGCCCCGGGCACCGGCTCGATCGAGGCGAGCACGTCCGGGACGGCCCCCGGCGGGCTGCCCCGGCGCGTGCCGGGCTCGGGGACGAGCTCGGCCAGCCGGGCCCGTTCCCGCTCCTTCTCGGCGTCCTTCGCCGGGTCGTCCGGGGTGCGCAGCGCCCAGTCCGGGCCGTCGTGCCAGGCCACCGCGGCGGGCTCGTGCACCAGGACCGCACCGTTGTTCCAGGCGCGGTAGGCCAGGTCCCAGTCCTCGCCGCCGTAGCCGACGAACCGTTCGTCGAACCCGCCGACGTCGTCGAACAGGCTGCGCCGGCACGCCAGCACGGCACTGATGACGTAGCGGAAGGAGGTGCCGTCGGCGTCGAGGAGGTCGCGGGACCCGGCGTAGCCCTCCCGGAGCCAGGCGGGTTCGGGCAGCGGGCGGGAACCGTCGGTGTGGCGGCGCCGGCCGACGGCCAGGACGTCGGGGCAGCGGGCGACGCGCGCGGTCAGCCGCTCCAGGAACTGCGGCTCGGGCACGGTGTCGGCGTCGAGGAACACCAGCACCTCACCGCTGGTGGCCGCGACCCCGAGGTTGCGCGCGGCGGCGGCGCGGAAGCCGCGGTCGGCCTGGGTCACCACCCGCACCGGTGGCCCACCGGTCGGGGCGACGGGCGGCGGGTCCGATCCGTCGTCGGCGATCACGACCTCGACGGGCGGCAGCGTCTGGCGGCACAGGGCGTGCCAGGTGCGGGCCAGCTGGTCGGGCTGGCGGTAGTGGACGACGACGACGCTGACGTCGGGCCGTGGCGCCGGGTGCGCGTCGAGCAGGTCGTAACGGTTGCCCGGCACGAGGATGTCGGTCAGCACGCGAGGACCCTCCGGTAGAGCGCGGCGTGGGCGGCCCCGGCGGTGCAGCGCGGCGGTGCGCCGAGCCGGGTGCGGGCGGGGTCGGCCAGCGCCGCGGTGACGTCGAGCGTGTCGTAGGCGTGCAGGGAACCCGGCCGGCGGGCGGCCTGCTCGCGCACGTACGCACCGCGCGCGGCGAGCGGTCGGCGGCCGCAGGCCCACCACGTGGCCAGCGTGCCGCTGGCGCTGACCGTGCGCCCCGGCACCACCGGCACCGTGACGGCGCGGGCGGCCGCGGCGAGGTCGGCGTCGCCCAGCTCCCCGGTGACGACGAGCTCGACGCCCGCCGCCGCGGCCCGCGCGCCCAGCTCCGCCACCAGCGCCTCGTGCCCCGGGGACGGCCCGCCGGCCGCGACGACCCGCGGCCGCGACGGGTGGCGCGCCGCGGCGTCGAGCACGTCGGCGTGGCCCTTGCCGGGATAGAGGAAGCCGAGGACGCCGAGGGTCGGGCGGTCGGCCCATCCCGGCTCCGCGCCGCCGTCGACGGGGCGCGGCACCGGCAGGTCGACGACCGTCGCCGCGCGACCGGAGAACGCCGCCACCTTCGCCGCCTCGTGCGCAGCCGACACGACGACGGCGTCGCAGGCGGCGACGACGGCCGCGTAGCCCGCGGTGCGGCGGGCGTCGCGGGCCGGGTCGGGGTCGGCGCCGGGCACGTCGTGCAGCGTCACCACCAGCGGGCGGGGCGCGGTGGCGGCCCACGCGGTGAACGCGGCGGCGGCGGAGGCGATGTCGGGGCCCCACAAGGCGTCGGTGAACTGGGCGTGGGCGAGATCGGGCGGCACCCCGGCGCCGACGCCGTGCTCGGCGACGCGCGCGGCCACCAGCGCCGCGTGCCGGACCACGCCGTGCCCGGCCGGGCCGGGGGCCACGGGCAGCACCCTCACCGCGCCACCGACGCGTAGACCTCGGCGTGCACGCGCGCGATCCCCTCCCGCTGCCGTCGCCGCTGCACCGGATCGGCCCGCGCGGGCGGGGGCCCGGCGTGCGCACGGCGCACCGCATCCCGCAGCGAGGCGACGTCGAGGCGGCGCTCGTCGTGGCCGTAGACCAGGCAGGGGCCCTGCTCGGCGTAGTGGCCGCAGTCGGGGGCGAGCACCGCGGTGCCCAGGTCGTGACACGCCTCCAGCCAGCCCGAATGGGTGCCGAAGCGGTAGGGCAGGACGGAGAGGTCGAGCCCGGAGAGATAGGCCCACAGCTCGTCGTCGGTGAACGGCGGGTGCACCCGCACGTCGAACCCGGGCAGGGCGGCGGCGACGGCCCGACCGCGGTCGTCGTCGTGGGCGTCGACCTGCAGCCGGGCGCCGGGCAGCTCCGCCACGACCCCGGCGAGCGCGCGGGCGACCGGCACCGGGTCGGCGTTGGCGCGCACGCTCTTGGCGTGCAGCCCGACCACGAATCCGTCGTGCGACGGGCGGGGCGCCCCCAGCAGGTCCGGCGGCACGACGTGCGGGTGCGGCACGACCGTCGCCTCCCTGCCGAAGCGGCGCGCGATCCGCGCCGCGGCACCCGGGGTGAGGGTGAGCACCGCGTCGGCGGCCGGGACGAGGACGGCGAGCGCGGCGTCGTGGGCGGCCGGGTCGGGATGGTGGGGGTTGCGCAGGTCGTGCACGGTGACGACGAGCGCGCGCCCGGTGTCGCGCAGCGCGGTGACGAGCGCGGTCAGGTCGGCCGGGGTGCGGTCGTCGTAGCCGAAGTGAACGTGCAGGACGTCGAAGTCGGCGGCGTGGTCGCGCACCCAGGACGGCTCGAGCATCGGCGGCGGCCACCACCGCCCGGGCGGGGCGCCGGGCACGGGCGGGTCGGGCAGGCGCACGACCCCGTCGCGCGCCCCGGGGTCGGCGAGGTGCCGCACGTAGACGTGACCTGCGGGGACCGACGCGACGCGCACCCGGCCGGGTTCCCCGCCGGGCGGGTCCCCAACCGCGGGTGCAGCATGCGTCACGTGGACCCCGGACGGCGTCGCCACTACGGCGAGTTCTACGACGGCGGCACCGGCCCGGTCGCCCTCGTGCACGGCAACTGCCAGGCCGAGTCGCTGCGGGTGCTGCTGGCCGGGTCGCCGACCTTCACGCCGCGGCCGGTGCGGGTGCCGCCGGTGCACGAGCTCACCGCCGACGACCTGCCGCACCTGCACGCCCTGCTCGCCCGCACGACGGTGCTGCTGGGCCAGCCCGTCCGCGACGGCTACCGCGACCTGCCGCTGGGCACCGCCGAGCTGGCCGCGCACCTGCCCACCGGGGCGCGGGTGCTGCGCTGGCCGGTGGTCCGCTACGCCGGGCTGCACCCGTGGACGGTGATCGTGCGGCACCCGTCCGACATGGCGGCGGTGCCGCCCGTCGTGCCCTACCACGATCTGCGCACCCTCACCGCCGCCGCCGGGCTGCCCCCCGCGCCGCCCCCGGACGCCGTGGCCCTGCGCGCGGCGGCCGACCTCACCGTCGACGAGCTGGCGCGGCGCGAGCGGGGCACCGACGTCGGGGTGTCCGACCTGCTGCTCGGCCTCGGCGTCGACGCCGCCCACACGCTCAACCACCCCGGCAACCCCGTCCTGATCGCGCTGGCCCGCCGCGTGCAGGCCGCGCTCGGGCTCCCGGCGGACGCCGCCGAGCCCGGCCGCGCGCTGCTCGGCGGCATCCGGGCCCCGCTCGACGCCGCCGTGCTCGACGCGCTCGGGCTGGACGCGGCTCCGCGCGCACACTGGCTCGTCGACGGCGACCCGGTCGACGACGCGGAGGTCCGGGACGCCCAGCTCGACTGGTACCGCACGCACCCGCAGTGGGTGGCGGCCGGGCTGGAGCGGCACGCCGCGCGCCTGGAGCTGCTCGGGTGGTGACCGGCGTCGCAGGCGTGAGGTGACCCGGGGCGGGGTATCCGAGGTCCCGTCCTTCCTTGCTGATCTCCAGGAGTCCTGCATGCCGCCGGTCCGCCCCACCCGACGTTGAGCACCCACCGCGTCGCACTGGTCGCCTCCGCCCGGTACCCGATCCGCGAACCCTTCCCCGGGGGCCTGGAGGCGCACACCTGGCAGCTGGCGACCCGGCTGCGCGAGCGCGGCCACCGGGTGACCGTGTTCGGCGGGGCCGGCTCCGACCCCGCGCTCGACGTCCACGAGATGGCCCCGCTGCCCCCGTTGTCGTCGCACGCGCGCAGCGACGTGTCGATGCCCGCCGACTGGTTCCTCGCCGAGCACCACGCCTACCTGTCGCTGATGCTCGACCTCGCCGCGCCGGACGCCCCCTACGACGTCGTGCACAACAACTCGCTGCACTACCTGCCCGTCGCGATGGGCCCGTCGGTGCCCCGGCCGGTCCTGACCACGCTGCACACGCCGCCGACGCCGTGGCTGGAGTCGGCGATCCGGTTGCCGCGGGCGCGGTCGGGACCCCGGTTCGCCGCGGTCAGCCGCAGCACCGCGCAGCAGTGGCGCGGGCTCGTCCCGGACGTCCGCGTGGTGCGCAACGGCGTCGACACCGCGGCCTGGCCCGCCGGGCCGGGCGGCGGCACCCCGGTGTGGTCGGGCCGGATCGTGCCGGAGAAGGGGCCCGTCGAGGCGATCCGGGCCGCCCGCGCCGCCGGCACCGGGCTGCGGCTGGCCGGACCGCGGCCGGACCGCCGCTGGTTCGACGCCGAGGTCGCCCCGCTGCTCGGCGGCGACATCAGCTGGGTCGGGCACCTCGACCACGCCGCGCTGGCCCGGCTGGTGGGCTCGGCGTCGGTGGCGGTCGTGACGCCGTGCTGGGACGAGCCGTACGGGCTGGTCGTCGCGGAGGCGCTGGCCTGCGGCACCCCGGTCGCCGGGGTGGCCCGCGGCGCGCTGCCCGAGCTGCTCGACGACACCTGCGGGGTGCTCGCCGCACCCGGCGACGCCGCCGGGCTGGCCGCGGCGATCCACGCCGCCGCGCGGCTGGACCGCGCCGCCGTCCGCCGACGGGCCGAGCGGTTCTGCTCGGTCGCGGCGATGGTCGACGGCTACGAGGCCCTCTACGACGAGATCGCCGCGTGATCGCCTACTACGTGCACCACCAGGGCAGCGGGCACCTGCACCGGGCGGCGTCGATCGCGGCGGCGACCGGCACCCCGGTCGTCGGGCTCTCCTCGCGCCCCCGGCCCGCGGGGTGGGCCGGTCGCTGGGTGGAGCTGCCCGGGGACGACGGCGGCGAGACCCGCGACGTCACCGCGGGCGGCACCCTGCACTGGGTCCCGCGCCGCCACCCCGGGCTGCGGGCGCGGATGCGGGCGATCTCCGAGGTGGTGGCCGCGGCCCGGCTCGTCGTCGTCGACGTGTCGGTGGAGGTGGCGCTGCTCGCGCGGCTGCACGGCGTCCCGGTGGTCGTGATGGCCCAGCCGGGCGAGCGCACCGACCGCGCCCACCGCACCGCCTACGACCTGGCCGAACGACTGCTCGCCCCGTGGCCGCCCCGGCCGTCGGACTGGCCCGCGGCCTGGGAGGACAAGACCGTGCACCTGGGCACCCTGTCCCGCTTCGACGCCCGCCCGGTGCCCCCGCCCGGCGACCCGTGCCGGGTGCTGGTGCTGTGGGGCGCGGGCGGGCTCGACGTCACCGCCGACCAGCTGTGCGCCGCCGCGGCCGCCACCCCGGACCGGCACTGGGTCGTCGCCGGGCCCGCGGGCGCCGGGGGGCCGCCGAACCTGACGTGGCTGGGCTGGGTCGAGGACGTGTGGGCCGAGCTGTCGGCGGCCGGGACCGTGGTGACCCACGCCGGGCAGAACGCGCTGGCCGAGGTGGCCGCGGCGCGGCGCCCCGCCGTGGTGGTCCCCCAGCGCCGCCCGCACGGCGAGCAGGTGACCACCGCGCGGGCACTGGCCGGCGTCGCCGCCACCGTCGGCACCTGGCCGGAGCCCGGGGCGTGGCCCGCGCTGCTCGCCGCGGTGCCCGACGGCTCGGGCTGGGCGGCCTGGTCGAGCGGCACCGCCGCCACCCGGGCCGCGGCGCTGCTCGACGGGCTCGCCGCATGAGCACCGCCGTCGTCACGATCACCCGCGGCCGCGACGCCCACCTGCACCGGCAGCGCGTCGGGCTGGCCGACGACCCGCCGGACCGGCACGTCGTCGTCGGGATGGGGGCGCGGCCGGAGCTCGCGGACGTGCCGGGCGCACCGCCGGTCACCGTGCTGGAGGTGGACGTCCCGGACTCCGGGCTGCCGCTGGCCGCGGCCCGCAACGCCGGGGCGGCCGCCGCCGACGCCGACCTGCTGGTGTTCCTCGACGTCGACTGCATCCCGGCACCGGGGATGCTGCGCCGCTACGCCGACGCCGCGCGCCGCGTCGACGGGCCCGCGCTGCTCTGCGGGCCGGTGTACTACCTGCCCCCGGCCCCCGACGGCGGCTACCCGGCCGACGGGCTGGCCGCGCTCGCCCCGCCGCACCCCGCCCGCCCGGCCCCGCCGGACGGCGAGCTCGTGGCCGAGGAGCGGTTCGACCTGTTCTGGTCGCTGTCCTTCGCCGTCACCCGCGCCACCTGGGCGGTGCTCGGCGGGTTCTGCGAGGACTACACCGGCTACGGCGGCGAGGACACCGACCTCGCCTGCACCGCCCGCGAGGCCGGGGTCGGCCTGTTCTGGGTGGGCGGCGCGAGCGCGTTCCACCAGTACCACCCCCCGGCGCGCGAGACGCCCGGCCGGATCGCGGAGATCGTCCGCAACGCCCGGCTGTTCCACCGCCGCCGTGGACGCTGGCCGATGACCGGCTGGCTCGACGACCTGGCCGCCCGCGGGGTGGTCGAGTTCGACCCGGCCCGCGGCGTCCTGCACCTCACCCCGGGAGGGACCCCCTGACCACGCTGCTCGACCCGCACCCGCCGGGTCCCGCGCCCGCACTGCCCGACGCCGTGCGCGACCCGCTGCCGCTGCCCGGGCACGGCGACACCGCCGGACGCTGGCGCACACTGGCCCGCTGGGGGCGCACCGACCTGGTGCTCGCCCGGCTGGCCGAGGGCCACACCGACGCACTGGCGATCCTCGCCGAGGCCGGCGCCGCACCCGTCCCCGGCGCGCTCTACGGCGTGTGGGCCGCCCGCTCGGGCGGCACCGGTGCGGAGCTGCGCGGCACGGGGGTGTGCGGGCTCGTGCGGTTCTGCTCGGGCGCGCACACCCTGGACCGGGCCCTGGTCGTGGCCGGGGACCGGATCGTCGAGGTCGACGTGCGCGACCCCCGCGTACGGCCCGTCGAGGGCACCTGGGACCCGGTCGGGATGGCGGCCAGCGACAGCGTCGACGTCGAGTTCGCCGGGGTGCCCGCCGACTCGCTCGTGGGCCCGCCCGGCTTCTACACCGCCCGCCAGGGGTTCTGGTGGGGCGGCGGCGGGGTGGCCGCGGTGTGGCTGGGCGGCGCCGCCGGGATCGTCGACGACGTGCGCGGCGCGGCGGGCGACGACCCGCACCGGCTGGCCCACCTCGGCACGCTGCACACCGCACTGGCCGGCACCGACGCCCTGCTCGCCCGGACCGCCGACGCGATCGACGCCGACCCGGCCGCCGACCACACCACCGCGGTCTGGACCGCCCGCGCCGCCGCCGACGGGCTCGCCCGCACCGTCGCCGACCGGGCACCGCGGCTGGCCGGGTCCACCGTGCTCACCCGGCACGACCGGCTCGGTGCGCGCCTGGCCGACCTGGGCGTCTACGTCCGCCAGCACCACGCCGAGCGCGACCTCGCCGCGCTCGGCGCCCGGGTCCGCGGATGAGGCCCGTGACGCCGCCGCAGGCCTGGCTGCGCGACCCGCCGCCACCCCCGTTCGACCTCACCGCGCTCACCGGGCGCGTGGTCGTCGTCGCCGCCCACCCCGACGACGAGACGCTCGGCGTCGGCGGCCTGATGCACGCCGCACACCGGGCGGGCGGGCGGCTCGAGCTCGTCGTGGCCACCGACGGGGAGGCCGCGTTCCCCGGGCTGGACGGGCCCGGCCGGGCCGCGCTGGCCGCCGCCCGCCGCCGCGAGCTCGACGACGCGCTCGACGAGCTGGGCCTGGGCGAGGTCGCCGTGCACCGGCTCGGGATGCCCGACTCCGCGCTCGACGCGGACGAACTGGCCGCCGCGCTGGAGCCGCTGCTGCGCGGCGCCGACGCGGTACTGGCCCCGTGGACCGGCGACCCGCACCCCGACCACGCCGCCGCGGGGCACGCCGCCGCGGCCGCCGCCCCGGTGACGGCCACCGGCTGGGCGTACCCGATCTGGACGTGGGCGTGGCTGCGCCCCGACGACCCGGCGGTCCCGTGGCGCCACGCCCGCACCCACCGGCTCGACGACGACTCGCGCGCGGCGAAGCGGCGGGCGCTGGCCCGCTTCCCCTCCCAGACCGGGCCGGGGCCCGGCGGCGAGCCGCCGATCGTGGGACCCGAGGTGCTGGCCCACTTCGACACCGGCGCCGAGACCGTGTTCCGCGCCCCCCGGGCCGCCTCGGCCCCGCGCGAGCGGTTCGACGAGCTCTACACGGGAGGCGACGGCGACCCCTGGGACACCCGCACGAGCTGGTACGAGCGGCGCAAGCGGGCGGTACTGCTGGCCTGCCTGCCCCGCGAGCGCTACCGGCACGGCGCCGAACCGGCCTGCGGCACCGGCGCGCTCACCCCCGCGCTGGCCGCGCGCTGCGACCGGCTCGACGTCTCCGACTTCTCCGAGGCCGCCGTGGCCGCCGCCCGGGCCGCCGGGGTGGCGGCGGTGCGGGCCGCGCTGCCGGACGCCGCGGCCCTGCCCGGCGGGCTGGACCTGGCCGTCGTCAGCGAGGTCCTCTACTACCTCGACGACGCCACGCTCGTCGCCACCGTCGACCGCCTGGCCGAGGCCGTGGACCCGGGTGGTGACGTCGTGGTCGCGCACTGGCGGGGCTGGCCCGCCGACGCCCCGCGCGACGCCGGGGCGACCCACCGCGTGCTGCTCGAGGACCCGCGGTTCACCCCGCTCGTCTCGCACGTCGACGAGGGCTTCCTGCTGCACGTGCTGCGGCGGGCGTAGTGGACGCCGTGGGGGTCGTCGTGCCCGCCCGCGACGAGGAGGAGCGGGTGGCGGCGTGCCTGCACAGCGTGCTCGCCGCGCTGCCCGCGGGCGTCGCGACCGCGGTGGTGGCGGTGCTCGACCGCTGCACCGACCGCACCGCCGACCGGGTCCCCGACGGCGTCGAGGTGCTGATCAACGACGGCGCGGCGTGCGTCGGCGAGCTGCGCGACCGGGGCGTCCGGCACCTGCTGTCGCGGCTGGCCGCCCGCCCGGACCGGACATGGCTGCTCAGCACCGACGCCGACACCGTGGTCGGGCCGGACTGGGTCGCCGCCCACCTGCGCCACGCCGCCGCGGGCGCCCACGCGGTGGCCGGGCTGGCCGACCTCGACGTGCCCACCGGCCCCGCGTACGCCCGGATCGTCGCCGCGGGCCTGCGCGCCGACGGCCACTCCCACGTCTACGGCGCCAACCTCGGCGTCCGGGCCGACGCCTACCTGGCGGCGGGCGGCTTCCCGGCCGTCCGGCACGGCGAGGACCACGGGCTGGTCGAGCGGCTGCGGGCCCGGGGGCTGCGGGTCGTCACGGCCCTGGACGGGCGGGTCCGCACGAGCGGCCGCACAGCCGGCCGTGCCCCCGGCGGGCTCGCCGACCTGCTGGCCGGGCTGAGCTGAGCGAGACCGCGCCGGGCGGCACCTACTGCAGGGCCAGCGTCCGTACCGCCTGGCGGGCCGCGGCCCCGCCCGCGTCGAGGGCGATCCCCATCGCGGTGGGGACGTCGAGGTCGTCGAGCAGGGCGGCCCGGACGGCGGCGACGTCGGTGTCGGACCCGCCCCCGGCGGCCGCGGCGCGGTAGAGCCGGTCGAGCCGCCCGGCCGCGACGTCGAGGTCCTCGGGCCGGTACTCCCAGTCCTGCGCCCACGGCCGGTCCAGCAGCAGCAGCCGCAGCGCGGCGCCGGGGTGGCGGTGGTGGCCGAGCAGGTCGCCGACCAGCACGAGGTTGCCCGTCGACTTGGCCATCTTCGCGCCGTCGACGTGCACGGTGCCGACCGGCATCCGCCGCCGCGCGTACGGCGTGGCGCCGGTGGCGGCCACGGCCATCGCCACCTGGTAGGCGTGGTGCGGGAAGGCGAGGTCGGCGCCGCCGATCAGGACGTCGACGGTGCCGCCCAGGGTGGCCAGCGCCATCGCCGCGCACTCGGCGTGCCAGCCCGGGCGGCCCGGGCCCCACGGGCTCGGCCACGCCGGGCCGCGGTCGTCGGCGGGCCACCACACCGGCACGTCGAACGGGTCCTCACGGCGCGGGTCGTCGGGGTCGTCGCCGTTGGCGCGGGCCAGCGCGAGGGCGGCGTCGGCGTCGAGCCCGGCCGTGGCGGGCACCCCGGAGCCGCGGAACCACACGCCGCCGTCGCGTTCGTAGGCCGCGCCCGCGACCAGCAGCGCGGAGGCCAGCGCGACGACGTGCCGGACGTGGTGGCGGGCGTGCGGCACGTGGTCGGGCCTGCGGACGTGCAGCGCGGCGAGGTCCTGGTCGACGGTGAACTCCTGGGACAGCCCGAACTCGTCGTAGGGCCTGCCCCGCTCCTCGGCGGCCCGGGTGAGCTCGTCGTCGATGTCGGTGACGTTGCGCGCGACGACCGTGTCGATACCGGTCATGCGCATCACGCGGGCCACCGTGTCGGCCCACACGAAGGTGGAGGCGTGGCCGAGGTGGGTGACGTCGTACGGGGTGATGCCGCAGACGTAGATGCGAGCGGGGACGGCCAGCGGGACGGGCGCCCCGCACAACGTCAGGGTCGGGTCGGGTGCGGTCACGACCCCATCCTGGCAGTGCCCGGTATCGACCGTTCGGCGACGGTTGCCGTCCCGAGAACGCACGTTCCGTAGTGGATCGTTCACCTGATGCGTAGGGTCCCGGGAATGCTCATCTGGGTGACGTTGACCGTCGGTATCGCCGTCATCGTGCTCGGCTCGCTGGCCATGACCCGCGTCGACGAGCGCTGGCGCCCGGCGCACCTGCAGTGCTGCCGCTGCCTGCGCACCTGGTTCGGCCGGGAGAAGCTGTGCGAGCGCTGCGGCGGCCGCGGCAACGACTACGACTGGCTGGCCGTCCGGTACGCGGGCTTCCCCACCCACGACTGGCAGGGCTACCTCGACACCGGGCCCATCCCGGTCGTGCGGATCCCGCAGCAGCGCACGGCCGAGGACTCCGCGACGGCCGTCGAGCGCGAGCACTCCGCGTAGGTCGCCTACCCCGCGGACGCGAACCCGGGCAGGTGCCGCTCGACGATCCCGCGGGCGGCCACCGTGCAGTCGAGCTGCGCGAGGATCGCCATCCAGCCCGACAGCACCCGCAGCACCAGCGCGTGCTCCGGCGGCAGGTTCAGCGCGCGGCCGGTGCCCTGGAACGCCCGGTTGTTCGGGTTCGCGACCCGCGCCCCCTGCCGCGCCATCCACTCCCGCGTGAAGTGGAACTCCGGCCCGCGCAGCGGGTCGGCGAGGGCGCCGACCCAGCGCAGGACGTCGGCGTCGGGGGCGTCGGGGGCCAGGAAGCCCTCGGCGACCAGCAGCTCCGACAGCGGCCCGCGGTCCCCGTCGGCGGTGAGCCGCAGCATGCGGGCGAGCACGTGCGGGATGCCGTCGGGCAGCCGCGCCACCGCGCCGAAGTCGATCATCGCCAGGCGGCCGTCGTCGAGGACGAGGAAGTTGCCGGGGTGCGGGTCGGCGTGCAGCAGCCCGACCGCGGCGGGCGAGGAGAACATCGTCTCGACGATCGTGTGCGCGTGGGCGTCGCGCGCGGCCTGCTCGGCGTCGTCGACGGCCGGGACGCCGATCAGGCGGCCGAGCGCGACGCCGTCGAGCCATTCCGAGACGAGCACCTTCGGCGCGGAGGCGACCACGGCGGGCACGTGCAGGGCCGGGGTGCGGGCGGCGGCGAACGCGCGCTGGTGGTCGGCCTCGGCGCGGTAGTCGACCTCCTCCAGCATCCGCGCGCGCAGCTCGCGGATCAGCGCGCGGGCGTCGAGGCCGGGCAGCAGCGAGCCGAACAGCCCCGCGAAGCGCTGGAGCTGGCGCAGGTCGGCGTCGAGTGCGACGTCGGCACCGGGGTACTGCACCTTGACCGCCACGGCGCGCCCGTCGTGCCAGACGCCGCGGTGCACCTGGCCCAGACTGGCCGAGGCGACCGGCTCGTCGTCGAAGTCGCGGAACCGCTCCCGCCACGACGAACCCAGCTGCTCGGCGAGCATCCGGTGCGCCTCGCGGGCGGGCATCGGCGGCCCCGCGGTCTGCAGCGTCGCGAGCGCGTCGTGGTAGGCGTCGGCGAACTCGGGCGGCACCATCGCGTCGTAGACGCTCAGGGCCTGGCCCAGCTTCATCGCCCCGCCCTTGAGCCGCCCGAGCACGGCGAAGAGCTGCTCGGCGTTGCGGGCGGCGGTGCCGGCGGCCACCTCGTCGGCGTCGGCCCCGGCCAGCGACCGGCCCCACCCGGCGACCGCGCGGCCGGCGAAGCCGAGCGGCAGCATGGCCAGGCGCGCCGACCGTGCGGCGCCGCTGCGGGGGATCCCGTCGGACACGTGGTCAACCTACCCGGGCCCGGGGACCGGGGCGGTGGCCCCGGTCCCCGCGCACGAGGTCCTCAGCGCAGGCCGAGCTCGCGCGAGCAGGCGGGCCAGGCGCCCCAGCCCTGCCCGTCGAGCACGCGCTCGGCGACGGCGATCTGCTCGGTGCGGCTGGCGTCGTGCGCGTCGCCCTCACCGCCGTAGGCGCGCCAGGTGGACGGGGAGAACTGCAGGCCGCCGGAGTAGCCGTTACCGGTGTTGATGTCCCAGTTCCCGCTGCTCTCGCACTCGGCGAGGGCGTCCCAGGTGGAGGCCGGTGCGGCGTTCGCCGTGCCGGCCATCAGCAGCGGGGCGGCCACGGCGGCGGTGCCGACGAGGGCCAGTCGGGCGGGGAAGGACAGGGAGATGCGCGACATGCGTGTGGATCCAGGTTCCGAATCCCGCGTCACCCGGTGGCTCCGGCCCCCGTCCCGCCTCGTGTGATCGAGGGACCGACGACCGCGGGACGGGGTGCGAGGTGACGCGGCGGTGTCGGCTCGTCCGTGCAACGCCCGGCCACCATCGTGGGCCGGACGGTCGCCGACGGTAGGCGCCGCCGCCCCGCGCCGGTCAAGGTCGGACACCGGTGACGAATCACACCGGCGCCCCCACCTGCCGATCCGCGGCCCGTCACCCCGCCGTGCGTGACCGGAGCCACCGCTCAGCCCAGGCCCAGCATCCGCACCGCGTTGTCCTTCATGATCAGCGGGCGGACCTCGTCCTTGATCTCCAGCGTCGCGAAGTCGGCGATCCAGCGGTCCGCGGTGAGGACGGGGAAGTCGGAGCCGAACAGCACCTTGCGCCGGAGCATCGAGTTGGCCGCGCGCACGAGCTGGGGCGGGAAGTACTTCGGGGACCAGCCGGACAGGTCGATGTAGACGTTCGCCTTGTGCGTCGCCATCGAGATCGCCGCGTCCTGCCACGGCACGGACGGGTGCGCGAGCACGACCGTCAGCTCCGGGAAGTCGGCGGCGACGTCGTCGAGCAGCATCGGGTCCGACAGCCGCAGCTTGATCCCGCGCCCGCCCGGCAGCCCGGCCCCGATCCCGGTCTGGCCGGTGTGGAACAGCGCGGGCACACCGGCCTCGGTGATCGCCTCGTAGAGCGGGTAGAACGCCGGGTCGTTGGGCGTGAAGCCCTGCAGGCTCGGGTGGAACTTGAACCCGCGGACACCGTGCGCGTCGACGAGCGAGCGGATCCGGCGCACCGAGGCCGCCCCGCCGTGCGGGTCGACCGAGCCGAACGGGATGAGCACGTCCGGGTGCGCGGCGGCGGCGTCGGCGATCTCCTCGCTGGACAGGGCCGGGTGCCCGGTCGCCGTCGTCGCGTCGACGGTGAACACGACCGCGGCCATCCGGCGCTCGCGGTAGTGCGCGGCGATGGTCTCGACGGTCGGCGTGCGGTCCTGGTCGGCGCGGAAGTAGGCGGCGGAGGCGTCGAGCAGCTCCTGGTCCAGCGACAGGCAGCCGTGGCCGTCCTGCTCGACGTGGACGTGGACGTCGATGGCGTCGATGGTCGTCGGGTCGATCACGGGCCTGTTCATGTGTCGAACTCCTTCTTGGCCGCGAGCACCGCGCGGACCACGGTGTCGCGGTAGCGCGCGAGCGCGGCCGGGTCGACCCCGGCCAGCTCCTCGTCGACGCCGTCGATGATCTTGCGTTCCAGCTCGGGGGTCATCACGGGGTGGCCGAGGTCGCGCCACCAGGCCTCGGTGGGCGGGCCGAGGTGCTCCAGGACGTGCGCGATGCCGCCGGGCCCGCCGGAGAGGTGCTGGTTGGCGAACGGGCCGAGCACCGCCCAGCGCAGCCCGGGGCCCTGCGAGATCGCGGTGTCGATGTCGGCGACCGAGGCCACCCCGCGGTCGACGAGCGAGTACGCCTCGCGCCACAGGGCGGCCTGCAGCCGGTTGGCGATGTGCCCGGGCAGCTCGCGGCGCAGCCGGATCGGCGTCTTGCCGACCGAGGCGTAGAACGCCATCGCCGCGTCCGTCGCCGCCTCCGAGCTGCGCTCCCCCGGCACGACCTCCACGAGCGGCACGAGGTGCGGCGGGTGGAACGGGTGGCCGACGAGGACGCGTTCGGGGTGCCGGGTCGCGGCGCGGGCGATCTCGGTCGGCAGCATCCCGGACGAGCTGCTGGCCAGCACGACGTCCGGCCGGGCGGCCTCGTCGAGGACCGCGAACAGCGCGTGCTTGACCTCGGCGCGCTCCGGGGCGTTCTCCTGCACCAGGTCGGCGGCCGCGGCGGCCTGCCCGGCGTCGGCGGTGAAGGTGAGCCGGGCCGGGTCGGCGCCGATCTCCGCGACGCCGTCCCGGAGCCGGTCCTCCGCGCCCGGCGCGGGGTCGCTCGCCACCACGTCGAGCCCGTGGTTCAGGAAGTGCGCCGCCCAGCTGACGCCGATCGCGCCGGTCCCGACCACTGCGACGGTCGTCACCGCCGGCCCCGTCACCGCAGGCCCCGTCATCGCAGGCCCGGGAAGACGTCGAGGGCGGTGGGGTCGGCGAGCACGCCGCGGGCGGTGTCGTCGACCTCGGCGCCGAGCAGGATCCGTTTCACCGGCAGCTCCAGCTTCTTGCCCGTGCGGTTGCGCGGCACCACCGGCACCGCGGTGATCCGGTCGGGGACGTGCCGCGGGCTCAGCGCGGTGCGCAGCTCGCGGGCGATCCGCGCCTCGTCCAGCTCGGCACCCTCGGCGAGCTGGACGAACAGCAGCAGCTCCCCGTTGCCGCCCGCCGGGTCCTCCAGGTGCACGACCAGGCTGTCGACGATCCCGGGCAGCTCCTCGACGACCGCGTAGAACTCCGCGGTGCCCAGCCGGACGCCGCCGCGGTTGAGCGTGGCGTCCGAGCGGCCGGCGATCACGCAGCTGCCGGACCCGGAGAACCGCACCCAGTCGCCGTGGCGCCACACGCCGGGCCAGACGTCGAAGTACGACGACCGGTAGCGCGACCCGTCCGGATCGCCCCAGAAGCCGACCGGCATCGACGGCATCGGCTCGGTGATCACCAGCTCCCCCAGCTCCCCGACGACCGGCTTCCCGTCCTCGTCGAACGCGGCGGCGGCCACGCCGAGCGCGGGCCCGGCGATCTCGCCGGTCACGCTCGGCTGCCACGGGCTGCCCTGCACGATCCCGGTGCAGACGTCGGTGCCGCCGCTGCCCACGTTGAGCAGCACGCCGTCGAGGTGCTCGGCGACCCAGCGGTACCCCTCCGGCGGCAGCGGGCTCCCGGCGGCGCCGAGCTGGCGCAGCCGGGGCAGCGGGGGCGGCACGTACCCCTCGGCGCGGCACGCCATGAGGAACCCGGGCGAGGCGCCCATCAGCGTCGCCCCGGTCTCCTGCGCGATCCGCCACTGCCATCCGACGTCGGGGTGGACCGGGTTGCCGTCGACCAGCACCACCGACGCCCCGCACAGCAGCCCGGAGACCAGCGCGTTCCACATCATCCAGGCGGTGGTGGAGAACCACAGGATCCGGTCGCCGGGCCCGAGGTCCCAGCTCAGCGCGTGGTTCTTCAGGTGCTCGACGGTGATCCCGCCGTGCCCGTGCACGATCGCCTTCGGCTTCCCCGTCGTGCCCGAGGAGAACAGGACGTAGAGCGGGTGGTCGAACGGGACGGGGTCGAACGCGGGCCCGGCGGGCTCGGCCAGCAGGTCGGCCCAGGTCGTGGCGTCGGGCAGGTCGCCGGGCACCGCGACGACGTGGCGCACCGTGGGCAGGCCCGCGCGCAGGGCCGCGACCTCGGCGCGGCGGTCGACCGGCGTCGCGCCGTAGGTGTAGCCGGGCGCGGCGAGCAGGACGGTGGGCTCGATCTGGGCGAAGCGGTCGATCACCGCGCGCGCCCCGAACTCCGGTGCGCAGCTCGCCCAGACCGCGCCGAGGCTCGCCGTGGCCAGGAACGCGACGAGCGTCTCGGGGATGTTGGGCAGGTAGGCGACGACCCGGTCGCCGCGGCCGACGCCGAGCCGCACCAGCCCGGCGCGGGCCCTGGCGACCTGGTCGCGCAGCTCGTCCCAGGTCAGCTCGATCACGTCGCGGGTCTGGGAGTACGCGACGACGGCGACGCCACCGGTCCCGCGCAGCGCGTGCGCGGCGTAGTTCAGCTCGGCGCCGGGGAACCACCGCGCCCCCGGCATCTCCCGGCGGCCCAGCACCGCGGTCGGCGGGGTCGTGAACTCGACGCCGAGGTGCTCGACGACAGCCGACCAGAACCCGTCGAGGTCGGTGACCGACCAGCGGTGCAGGGCGGCGTGGTCGTCGACACCGACCGCCGCGGCGAAGGCCTCGATCCGGCTCACTTCTTCGCCACCTTCGGCCCACGCCCGGCCAGGAACTCCCGCATCCGGGTCTGCGCCTCCTCGCTGCTCGACGCCACCGCGGCCATCAGCGACTCCATCAGGTAGCCCTGCTCCGGGTCGGCCGCGGCGATGCGGGGCAGGGCCTGGAGCACCGCGAAGTTCGTGACGGGCGAGTTGCCGGCGATCTTCTTCGCCAGCCCGAGTGCGTGATCGAGGCCGTGGCCGTCCTCGACGCGGTACTGGGACAGCCCGAGCGCGTGGCCCTCGTCGGCGTCCAGCACGCGGCCCGTCAGCATCATGTCGGCCATCCGGTGCACCCCGATCAGCTTCGGCACCCGCACCGACGCCCCGCCGCCGACGAACAGCCCGCGGCTGCCCTCGGGCAGGGCGTAGAACGCGCTCGGCTCGGCGACCCGGATGTGCGCGGCGCAGGCCAGCTCCAGCCCGCCGCCGACGACCGCCCCCTTGAGCACGGCGACGACCGGCACGCCGCCGTGCTCGATCCGGGCGAACGCGCGGTGCCACATCCGGGAGTGCAGCAGGCCCTCGTAGGCGTCGCGCTCGGCCAGCTCACCGAGGTCGAGGCCGGCGGAGAAGTGCTCGCCCTCGGCGTCGAGGACCACCGCGCGGACCCCCTCGGGCACCGCGGAGAAGTACGCCTCCAGGGCGAGCACGGTGGCGTCGTCGAGGGCGTTGCGCTTGGCCGCGCGGTCCAACCGGACGACGGCGACCGCACCGTGGTCCTCCACCTGCAGCGTCATCGGAGTCCTTCCGCGGTCGCCCGCAGCTCGGCGCGGCGGAGCTTGCCCGTCGCGTTGCGGGGCAGCTCCCCGACGATCACGATGCGGCGCGGCACCTTGTACCGGGCCAGGTGCGCGGTCAGGTGCCCGCGCAGCGCGTCGGGGTCGAGGTCGACGCCCTCGGCCGGCTGCACGAACCCGACGCCGGTCTCGCCCCACCGCTGGTCCGGCACCCCGACGACGGCCGCGCCCACCACCCCGTCGACGGCCAGCAGCACCGCCTCGACCTCCGCCGGGTACACGTTCTCGCCGCCGGAGATGAACATGTCCGTGAGGCGGTCGACGACGGTGGCCCAGCCGTCGTCGTCGACGGTGAGGACGTCGCCGGTGCGGAACCAGCCGTCCAGGGTGGCGTCGGCGGTGGCGTCCGGCCGGCCCCAGTAGCCGGCGAACACGTTCGGGCCGCGCACCAGCAACTCCCCCGGCCCCGCGTCCGGGGGCACGACGGCGCCGTCGCGGACCATCGCCACGTCGGTGAAGAAGTGCGGGACGCCCACCGACACCGGGTGCGCGGTCGAGCCCTCGCGGGTGGCCATGAGGACCCCCGGGCTCGCCTCGGTCATGCCGTAGCCCTGCTGCAGCGTCACCCCGCGGTCCAGCCAGGCGGCCGCGACGCGGGCGGGCACCGGCGACCCGCCGTACTGGACGACGCGCAGCGACGACAGGTCGGCGGCGGCGAAGCCGGGATGGTCGCAGAGCATCTGCAGCATCGTCGGGACGGCGGAGAAGCCGGTGATCCCGGCCTCGCCGATCCGGGCGAGGATCGCGGCGGGGTCGACCTTCGCGACCGGCTCCACCGACCCGCCCTTGAACAGCGTCGGCAGCGTGATCTGCCCGATCCCGACGCAGTGGAACAGCGGCGCGATGCACAGCACGCGGTCGGTGCCCGCGACGTCGACGTGGGCGAGCTGGTTGACGGTGTTCCAGGTCAGGTTGCCGTGGGTGAGCACCGCGCCCTTGGGGCGGCCGGTGGTGCCGGAGGTGTAGAGGACGAGCGCGGGGTCGTCGAGGCCGACGGGGTGCGCCGCGCCCCCGGCCCCGGCCAGCGCCTCCTCGTAGGCCGGCCCGATCTCCAGCCGCGGCCCGGCGAACCCGGCGGCGAGCGCGGCGGCGTCCGGGGAGGCCACCAGGAACGAGGCGCCCACGTCGCCGAGCATGTACCGGATCTCGGGCCCGGCGAGGCGGTGGTTGAGCGGCACCGCGATCGCCCCCAGGCGCCAGACCGCGAAGAACGTCTCCAGCACCTCGACGGCGTTGACGCCGAGCTGCGCGACCCGGTCGCCCTTCCCGACCCCGGCCGCGGCCAGGACGCCGGCGAGCCGGTCGACGCGCTCGGCCAGCTCGCCGTAGGTGCGCCCGCCGCCCGGGCCGACCAGCGCGGTGCGGGCGGGGTCGATCCGGGCGCGGCGCGCGGGCCAGCTGCCGAGTCCGTCGGGTGGGTGCACGGCTCCGAGATTAACAGGAACCCTGTTATTGTCGAGGGGTGCCGCCGTCCCTGCTGTACGTCGTCAAGCAGGTCGAGCTGGCCGTGCGGTCGCACCTCGACGAGCTGCTGCGCCCGCACGGCCTCACGACCGCGACCTACACCGCGCTCACCGTCCTGGAGCGCCGCGACGGCCTGACCACCGCCGATCTCGCCCGCACCTCGTTCGTCACGCCGCAGGCCATGGCCGACATCGTCACGGCCCTGGAGGCCCGCGGGCACATCGTCCGCACGCCGGACCCGGCCCACGGCAGGCGGCTGCGCACCAGCCTCACCGCCGAGGGCCGGGCCCTGCTCGCCGCCCTCGCCGACGAGGTGGGGGCCCTGGAGGAGCGGATGCTGGCCGCCCTGGACCCGGCCCAGCGCACCGCCCTGCGCGCCCACCTCGACGCGTGCCGGGAGGCCCTGAGCTGACGGCGACCCGACTCAGCGGGCCTCGCGCACCCGCAGGATCTGCGCCGCCACCTCCGCAGCCCGCGGCGCGAGCTCGCGGTGGCGGCGCAGGAACAGGTCGTGGGCGCCGACCGCGGGCCACGACGCCGGCAGGTGCCGCACGGGCAGGCGGGGGTCGTTGCGGATCGTGCGCAGCCAGTCGGCCTCCAGTGCGACCTGGGCGGCCAGCGGGTCGGCCGGGTCCCGCGCCGGGTCCGACCAGCGCCGCTCGAACCGGGCGTAGTCCCCGGCGAGTGCGTCGAGGTCCCACGCGTCGCGGACCAGCGTGTCGACGTCGGTGGGCGGCAGCGCGGTCGCGGTGAACGCCGACAGGTGCGCGGCCGCCTCCAGCCCGTCGACGAGCGCGGTGACGTCCACCGGCCCCGCGGCCAGCCACAGCCCGCCGCGCAGCGACCCGAACCCCGCCCAGACCAGCCGCGCCCGCAGCGCGTGCCGCTGCTTCGCCCACGAGTCGGGCAGCGAGTACGACAGCAGCGTCCAGCTGCCGTCCCAGTCGTCGTTGACGGGGCCGGTGCGCCACATCCGGTCGCTGCCGTCGTCGAGCACGCGACGGGCCGACGGGGTGAGCCCGAGGTAGACCTCCCGGCCGTGCCGGGTGCGTTCGAGCAGGCCACGGCGGGCCGCGCGGCTCAACGTGGACCGGGCGGCCTGCTCGGAGACCTCCGCGCGGCGCAGCAGCTCCAGCACCCCGGCCGTCGCGACCTGCACGTCCCGGCCCAGGACGTACGCGCCGAGGAAGGCCAGCAGCACGGTCTGCGGACGGGCGCCGTCCCGTTCCTCGTCCACGGGGGAAGCCTAGCCACGATCAACACTGGGCAGATGTTTGACGGTCGTCGATTGACATGCCTACTCTCGGACGTGATGCGGACCACCCGACGAGAGGCAGTGCGATGACCGCACCCGGCCCGGCCACCACCCAGCTCCGGCGCGCCGCGCTGTCGAGCTACCTCGGCAGCGTGATCGAGTACTACGACTTCCTGCTCTACGCCACGGCCGCGGCGCTCGTGTTCGGGCCGGTGTTCTTCTCCGGGCTCGACCCGGTCGTCGGCACGATCGCGAGCCTCGGCACGCTCGCCACCGGCTACCTCGCCCGCCCGCTCGGCGGGATCCTGTTCGGCCACTTCGGCGACCGGGTCGGCCGCAAGAAGATGCTGATCACGACGATGACGCTGATGGGCGTCGCGAGCGTGCTGATCGGCCTGCTGCCCACCCCGGCGCAGATCGGCGCGCTCGCCCCGGTGCTGCTGGTGGTGCTGCGCGTCGCCCAGGGGATCGCCGTCGGCGGCGAGTGGGGCGGGGCCGTGCTGCTCTCGGCCGAGCACGCCACCTCCCGGCGCGGGCTGTGGGCCAGCTTCACCAACGCGGGCGCCCCCAGCGGCGGCGTCCTGTCGACCGTGGTCCTGGCGGTCACCGCCGCGACGATGAGCGAGGAGGCGTTCCTGTCCTGGGGCTGGCGCATCCCGTTCCTGCTCAGCGCCGTGCTGCTGGCGCTGGGGCTGTTCGTCCGCTCGCGCGTCGAGGAGACCCCGGTGTTCCGGGCCGGGATCGCGGAGGCCCCGCCCGCCTTCCCGCTGCTCGACGTCCTGCGCCACCACCCCCGGGTCTTGGCCCTGTCGGTCGGCATCGGCTTCGCCGCGTTCGTCGTGCAGGCCACGATCACCACGTTCTCGCTGTCCTACGCGGTCGAGGCCGGCATCGCGCGCTCGACCGTGCTCAACGCGCTCACCGCGTCGTCGGTGGCCGCGGTCGCCGGGATCATCGGGTGGTCGGCGCTGTCGGACCGGCTCGGGCGGCGGCCGGTGATGATCGCCGGGGCGGTGGCCTGCGGGGCGTGGGCGTTCGCCCTGTTCCCGCTGATCCGCAGCGGGTCGACGGCCCTGCTCGTGGTGGCGGTCGTCGTCGGGCAGGGCCTGCTGCACCCCGCGCTCTACGGGCCGCTGGCCGCCCTCTACACCGAGCTGTTCGCCACGCGGTCGCGGTACACCGGAGCGTCGCTGGGCTACCAGCTCGCCGGGACCGGCGCCGGGTTCGCCCCGCTGGCGTTCGCGGCGATCTACGGGGCGACCGGCGGAACGCTCGCCATCTCGGTGATCATCGCCGCGCTGTGCCTGCTCACCGTGGTCTGCCTGGCGCTGGCCCCGGAGACGCACCGGCGGAGCCTGAGCGGGCCGGAGGCGCGCGTCCCCGTCGCGTAGCCGGGCCCGTGCAACCGGACGGGCCCCCGTTCCGTCCTGGGGGCATGAAGCGCGCACTCCTCCCCGCCGTCGGTCTCGTCCTCGCCCTCGCCGGCTGCGCCGCGCCCGGCCAGCTGGGGTCGGCGGCCCCGGCGCCCGGCACCCCGGCACCCGGCATCTCGGCGCGCGGCGTCGGCACCGTCGGCGCGCCGCCGGACACGCTCACCGTCGTGCTCGGCGTCGCCACGAACGCCCCGGCGGCGGCCGCGGCGCTGGAGGACAACAGCACCCGCGCGGCCGCGCTGATCGAGGTGCTGCGCGGCAGCGCGGTGGCGGAGGAGGACCTGCGCACCAGCGGGCTGTCGATCTCCCCGAGCTACTCCCCCGACGGCACGGTCACCGGGTACGAGGTGACCAACCAGGTCACGGCGACGCTGCGCGACCTCGACGGTGCCGGCGCCCTCATCGACGCGGCGGCGCAGGCGGCGGGTGACGCGGTGCGGGTACAGCAGATCTCCTTCTCCCTCGACGACGACTCGGACCAGCGCGCGGCCGCCCGCGCGGACGCCGTGCGCCGGGCCGAGGCGCAGATCGAGCAGATGGCCGAGGCGGCGGGGGTGTCGGTGGGCGCGCTGCTCTCGATCACCGAGATCCCGGCCGAGCCCGGCCCGCAGCCCTTCGCCGCCGACGCGTTCGCGGCGCAGGAGTCGGCGGCGGTGCCGCTGCTGCCGGGCAGCCAGGACGTCAGCGTCGTCGTGGAGGTCGTGCGCGCGGTCGGCTGAGCGGCGGGCGGGGTGGACCGGACGCCGGGTGCCCGCGGCGACACGGGAGAATCCGGCGGATGAGCTCCCCCCGGCACGGGCCCCGCCACCGCGGCAGCGGCACCGGCCCGCCCGCCGCGACCGGCGACCCCGAGGACGACACCGGCCCGATCGGGATCACGCCCCGGCCCGCCGGCCGGCACCGCGACCCCGGCCCCGATCCCGCTCCGGGCGACGGCGCGGCAGGCGCCCGGCACGCCGACGACGACCACCGTGACGCCGTCCCGCACGACCACCCCACCGAGACCCCCGCGCTCACCGGCCACGGGCACGGCCACGGGCCGGCCCCCCGCGCCGACCGGCGGGTGCACGTCGCGATCGCGCTGCTGCTGATCCCCGCCGCGCTGGCGACGCTGGTCGGGCTCGTGCTGCTGTTCCCCTACGAGCGCGCACAGCCCCTCGACGGCGCGGCGGCCCTGCCCCGGGTCCCGGGCACCGTGTCGGCCACGGCGGAGAGCGACTGCTCCCCCGGTGAGGGCGACCGCGGCTGCGCGGCGCTGACCGTGCGCCTGACCGGCGGCGACGCGGCGGGCACCAGCATCGTCACGCTGGTGTCGGTGGTGCGCGGCGTCGCCCCCTTCACCACCGGCGACGAGGTGCTGCTCACCGTCGACGGCGACCCGGCCGACCCGGAGAGCTACCAGATCGCCGACTTCCAGCGCGAGGTCCCGCTGCTGGTGCTCGCCCTGCTGTTCGGCGCCGCGGTGGTGGCGCTCGGCCGCTTCCGCGGGCTCGCGGCACTGGGGTCCCTGGTGCTGACGGGCGTGGTGCTGGTCGGGTTCGTGCTGCCCGCGATCCTGGCCGGGCGCGACCCGCTGCTGGTCGCCGTGGTCGGCTGCACGGCGATCATGTTCTGCGCGCTGTACCTCACCCACGGGTTCAGCTCCCGCACCTCGACGGCGGTGCTCGGGACGTTCGGCAGCCTCGTCCTGATCGGCGTGCTGGGCGTCGGGTTCGCCGCGGCGGCCCGGCTGACCGGCGCCGACGAGGACACCGCGAGCCTGGCCAACGCCCTGGGCACCGCCGTCGACGGGCGCGGCCTCGTGCTCGCCGGGCTCATGATCGGCGCGCTCGGCGCGCTCGACGACGTCACCGTCACCCAGAGCAGCGCCGTCTGGGAGCTGCGCGCCGCCGACCCCACGCTGCGTCCCGGCGCCCTGTTCTCCTCGGCGATGCGGATCGGGCGCGACCACGTCGCCTCCGCCGTCAACACCCTGGTGCTGGCCTACGCGGGCGCGGCCCTGCCCCTGCTGCTGCTGTTCAGCGTGGCCGAGCGCGGCCTGGCCGACACCCTGACCAGCCAGGTGATCGCCACCGAGATCGTCCGGACGCTGGTGGGCAGCATCGGGCTGGTGGCCGCGGTGCCGCTGACGACCGCGCTCGCCGTCGCGGTCAGCACGCGCGGGCGGATCGGCCGGTGAGGGCCGCCCGGGAGGCCGTCGTCGCGCTGTGCCGGGGCCTGGTCGCGCGCGGTCTGGTGGTCGGGACCGCGGGCAACGTCTCGGTGCGCGACGGCGACCGGATCGCGGTGTCCCCGTCGGCCGTCGACTACGCGGAGCTGACGCCGGACACGGTCGGCGTGCACGCCCTCGACGGCACCCCGCTCGACGCCCCGCTGCGCCCGACCTCCGAGCTCGCGCTGCACGTCCTGCTGCACACCCGCGACGGCGCGCACGACGGCGAGGTCGTGCTGCACACCCACGCCCCGGCGTCGACGGCGCTGTCCACGGTCGTCGACGAGGTGCCGCTGACGCACTACTACTCGGCGTTCTTCGGCGGCGCGGTCCGGGTGGCGCCCTACGCCACGTTCGGCACCCCGGAGCTGGCCGCGCACGTGCTCGCCGCGATGCGCGGCCGCAGCGCCGCCCTGATGGCCAACCACGGGGCGGTGCTCGTCGCGCCCGCGGTGGCCGGGGCCCTGGACCGGGCGGCCTACCTGGAGTACGTCTGTGACGTCGCGCTGCGCGCACTGGGCACCGGCCGCGCGCCGCGCACCCTCGACGCCGCCGAGATCGACCGGGTCGCCGGCGTCCTGGACGGCCACGGTCAGGGGCCCCGTGGCGGTTATGCTGCCCGGTGATGGGGGGAGCACCGTGAGTACCCAGCCACCGGCCGCCGTGCCCGACCAGGGCGGCCTCACCGTCCTGCGGATCCTGCTCGGCACGCAGCTGCGCCGGCTGCGCGAGGCCAACGGCGTCACCCGCGAGGCGGCGGGCGAGGCGATCCGGGCGTCGAGCGCGAAGATCAGCCGCCTGGAGCTGGGCCGCGTCGGCTGCAAGGAACGCGACGTGCTCGACCTGCTCACCCTCTACGGCGTCACCGACCCGGCCGAGCGCGAGGGCTACCGCGACCTCGCCACCCGTGCCAACGCCCGGGGCTGGTGGCAGCAGCACAACGACGTCCTGCCCAGCTGGTTCGAGATGTACCTGCGGCTCGAGCAGGCCGCCAAGGTGATCCGCACCTTCGAGCTGCAGTTCGTGCCGGGGCTGCTGCAGACCGAGGAGTACGCGCGCAGCGTGATCCTGCTCGGGCACCGCGGCTCGCCGCCCGACGACGTCGACCAGCGGGTGCAGCTGCGGATGTCGCGGCAGAAGATGCTCGGCGAGCCGGGCGCACCGCAGGTGTGGGCCGTCCTCGACGAGGCGGCGGTGAGCCGGCCCTACGGCACCCCCGCGGTGATGCGCGCCCAGCTGGAGCACCTGCTGGAGGCCGGGCACCGGCCGAACGTGACGATCCAGCTGCTGCCGTTCCGCGCCGGCAGCCACGCCGCCGCGGGCGGCCCGTTCTCGATCCTGCGCTTCGCCGAGCCCGACCTGCCCGACGTCGTGTACCTCGAACAGCTCAACAGCGCCGTCTACCTCGACAAGCGCTCCGACGTCGAGGACTACGCCGGTGTCTGGGAGCGGCTGGTCGTGCAGGCGCTCACCCCGCGCGACACCCGCGCGGCGCTGACCGAGCTGATCGGGCGGCTCCCGTAGACCGGTTGGCTCACGCCTTGCGGCCGATGCCCGCGGCGTAGAGCGTGTGCGTCGGGCTGTCGGTGGGTGTGCGGTCGTCAGGGCGCCAGTCGTTGGCGTAGGTCAGGCCCGGCTCCACCATCTCCAGCCCGGCGAAGAACCGCTGCTGCTCGGCCCAGGTGCGGAACCGGCCGGTGCCCAGGCCGCCGTCGAGGAACGCCCGCTCCAGGGCCTTCGCACGCGGCTCGTCGTCGTCGAGGAAGTTGCTCACCAGCAGGTAGCTGCCCGGGCTCAGCCGCGCGGTGATCGCCGCGGCCACCGCGTAGGGGTCCTCCTCGTCGGAGAGGTGGTGCAGGATGCTCGCCGCGAGCACCGCGAACGGCGCCGTGGTGTCGATCAGGGCGGTCACCTCGGGGTCCGCGAAGATCGCGTCGACGTCGCGGACGTCGCCGGTGACCACCGTGGTGGTGTCGTCGTCGTCGAGCAGGGCACGGCCGTGGGCGAGCACGATCGGGTCGATGTCGACGTAGACCACCCGCACCGACGGGTCGACCTCGTGGGCGATCTCGTGCACGTTGCCCGCGGTCGGCAGCCCGGAGCCCAGGTCCAGTATCTGGCGGATCCCGGCCTCGCGCACCAGCCAGGTGACGGCGCGGCGCAGGTGGTTGCGGTTGTCGTGGGCGAGGTCGCTGGTCTCGGGCACCGCCGCGAACAACGCCGCGGACACCCGGCGGTCGATCTCGTAGTGGTCCTTGCCGCCGAGCACGTAGTCGTAGACGCGCGCGATCGACGGCCGGGTGAGGTCGACGTCGGGGATGGCCGGTGCGTCGTCGAGGCCCCTGCTGTCGCCCATCGGTGCGTTCCCCGTCTCGTCACGCTGCGTGTCGAGCGCAGCGTAGCGCCACCGATCCGTAAGGCGCGCCCGGCCGGGGGCGCGGCAGGATGGGGACGTGAGCGCGACGACGGTCCACCCGCCCCTGGTCCCCCGTCGCACCGCCGCGGCGCTCGGGGTGCTGTCCGTGGCCGCCGCGCTGGGCGCCGGGCACCTCGTGGCCGGGCTGGTGTCCCCCGTGTCGTCGCCGTTCCTGGCCGTCGGCAACTCCGCGATCGCGCTGGCGCCGCAGTGGCTCGTCGACGTCGCGAAGTCGGCGTTCGGCACGGCCGACAAGCCGGTGCTGCTCGCCGGGATGGCCCTGGTGCTGGTCGGTGCCGCGGTCGGGGTCGGGCTGCTCTCCCGCGGGCGGCCGCAGCCGGGGGTGCGGGCGCTGGTCGGGCTCGGGCTGCTCGGCTTCGCCGCCGTCGCCCTGTCCCCCGCGTTCACCCCGGTCGACCTGCTCGCCCCCGCGGCCGCCGCCGGGGCGGGCGTGCTGGCCCTGCGCCGGCTGCACGCGCTCGCGCTGCCGGGCACCCCCCGCGCCGGGTCCGGCGTCGACCGCCGCACGATGCTCGTCGGCACCTCCGCGCTGGTCGGGTTCGGCGCGCTCGCCGCGGGCGGGCTGGGCCAGCTGCTGGGCAGCAGGCTCGCGGGCTCCCGCGAGGAGGTGACGGCCCGGCTGGCCCGGGTCGCGCTCGCCGAGCGGGCCCCGGCGATCCCGGCCGGTGCGGCGTTCCCGGAGCTGGGGACGCCGACGTTCCTCACCCCCAACGCCGACTTCTACCGCATCGACACCGCCCTGCGGATCCCCACGCAGACCGCCGCCGACTGGTCGCTGCGCGTCCACGGCATGGTCGACCGCGAGCTGACCCTCACCTTCGACGACCTGCTCGCCCGCCCGCTGCGGGAGCGCACGGTCACGATGATCTGCGTGTCCAACGAGGTGGGCGACGACTACATCTCCACGGCGGACTTCGTGGGGGTCGACCTGCGGGAGGTCCTGCTCGAGGCCGGCGTCGCGCCCGGGGCCGACCAGGTGCTCTCCACCAGCAGCGACGGCCTGTGGACGGCGGGCACACCGCTGGAGGTACTGCTCGAACCCGACCGCGGCGCGCTGCTCGCCGTCGGCATGAACGGGGAGGCGCTGCCGCCCGAGCACGGGTTCCCGGTGCGGATGGTCGTGCCCGGCCTCTACGGGTACGTGTCGGCGACCAAGTGGGTCACCGACCTGGAGGTCACGACGTTCGACCGGAAGCAGGCCTACTGGCTGCAACGCGGCTGGGGCCGCCTGGGGCCGGTCAAGACCCAGTCGCGCATCGACGTCCCCCGCAGCGCGGGCAGCGCGCCGGCCGGGGCCGTCACCGTCGCCGGGATCGCCTGGTCGCAGCCGGTCGGGATCAGCCGCGTCGAGGTGCGCCTCGACGACGGGCCGTGGGCCGACGCCGAGCTCGCCACGGAGGTCGGCGGCGACACCTGGCGGATGTGGCGGGCCGTCGTCGACGCCGCGCCGGGGTCGCACGTCGTCACGGTCCGGGCCACCGACGCGAACGGGGTGACCCAGACCGAGGAGCGGGCCCCGGTGCTCCCCGACGGCGCCACCGGCCACCACTCGGTGGTGTTCACCGCGCTGTGAGCACCGGCCGGGGCGCGGTGGCCACGGGGTCCGGCGTGCGCGATGCGGCACGCCACCGGCGCACCCCCTCCAGCACCAGCCCGACGGCGGAGGCGAACAGGAAGCCCACCACCAGCGCGGTGACGGTGTCGTGCGCGAACGCGGCGCCGCCGACGAAGCCCAGCACCGCCGACCACGACGCCGACAGCACCGACCCCGCGGCGGTGAACCCGAGGAACCGGGGCCAGGGGTAGGCGGTGGCGCCCGACGCCAGTGTCGCGACGGTGCGCCCGGCCGGCACGAACCGGGCGGTGAGCAGCACCGTGCCCCCGCGGCGGTCGAGCAGGCGGGCGGCCCGGTCGTAGTGCTCCGCACGCCTGCCGTCCGCGGCGAAGCGGGTGCGCACCGCCGGGCCGATCCCGCGCCCGATCAGGTACCCGGCGCACTCGCCGACGAACGAGCCGAGCGCCGCGGCGCCGATCACCGCCACCAGGTTCTGCTCCCCGGTCACCGCCGCCACCCCGGCCGCGATGATCAGCGCCTCGCTGGGCACCACGGGCAGCAGCGCGTCGACCACGGCCATCGCGACGATCACCGCCAGCAGCCACGGCGACGCCAGCGCCGCCTCGGTCACCAGCCGCACGAGCTCCATGGACGGGACGATGCCGTGATCCGGGCGGAGATACATCGGTAGAAGGTCTGAGACGGCTCGGGGACATCCCTACCCCGGTCTCGGGGTCCGCCGGCCCGGGCGGGGTGGTCCCGGACGGGCGTCACGGCCCGACCCGCGCGTTCGTGACCGCCAGCCGCCGCACCGTCGACGCCTCCAGGTCGTGCACCCGGTCCGCCGTCAGGCGGTCGCACAGGTACTCCCAGTGCAGCGCCACCGCGTCCCCGACGTCGACGGGCACCTGCACGTGGGTGGCCGCGACGTGCTCGACGGCCGGGTCGCCCAGTCCCAGCGCCACCCCGTCCCACGTCAGGCGGCGCGAGGCCACCCGCACCCCGCCGTCGACGGCCAGGACGGTGCCCCAGCGGATGCGGCAGCCGTCCAGCACGTGGACGGGGTGCTCGTCCGCCCCGCGGCCCAGCAGCCGCGACCACGGGTAGACCCCGAACACGTGGAAGCCGTGGTCGCCCGCCGCCTCACCGACCAGCTCGGGCGTCAGGTGGCTCCAGTACCGCCCCGCCCGCGGCCCGATCACCTCCAGCAGCGCGGCGCCGAACTCCGCCCCGTCGACGCCGAGGTCGCGCCCGAGCCAGTAGGCCTCGACGAGCCGCGCGTCCAGCGGGTCGGCGGTGCCGGTCAGCCGGGCCAGCACCTGCAGGTAGGGCCAGGCCCCGGAGAACCGCCGGGCCGCCGCGCGCACCTCGTCCTCGGAGCGGCCCAGCCCCGTCGGCGGCCCGCAGAACCCGAGCGCGTTGGGGGCGTGGGCGTAGCGGGCGAACAGCCCGACCCCGGGTGGCCCGACCCCGGGCGACCTAACCCCGGGCGACGAGGTGGGCCGCATCGCGGTGCATCCGCCCGAAGTTGTAGTACGCGGCGCAGGCGCCCTCCGGCGACACCATGCACGTCCCGATCGGGGTCTCCGGCGTGCACGCGGTGCCGAACACCTTGCACTCCCAGGGTTTGAGCACGCCCTTGAGCACCTCGCCGCACTGGCACGCCTTCGGGTCGGCCACGCGCACCCCGGGCATCGCGAACCGCTGCTCGGCGTCGAACTCCGCGAAGTCGTCGTGCAGCCGCAGCGCGCTCTGCGAGATGAACCCCAGGCCGCGCCACTCGAAGTGCGGGCGCAGCGCGAACACCTGCCCCATCAGGGCCAGCGCCGCCGGGTTGCCCTCGTCGCGCACGATCCGCGAGTACTGGTTCTCCACCTCGCAGCGCCCCTCGCGCAGCTGGGTGAGCAGCATCGCCACCGAGGCGAGGATGTCCAGCGGCTCGAACCCGGCGACGACGATCGGCTTGCCGTAGACCTCCGGCACGAACCGGTAGGGCCGGTTCCCGACCACCGTCGACACGTGCCCCGGGCCGAGGAAACCGTCCAGGCGCAGGTCGGGCGAGTCCAGGATGGCCTTGAGCGGCGGCACGATCGTGACGTGGTTGCAGAACACCGAGAAGTTGGCGACGCCCAGCTCCCGGGCCCGCACCAGCGTCACCGCCGTGGACGGGGCGGTGGTCTCGAAGCCGAGTGCGAAGAACACCACCTGCCGGTCCGGGTTCCGCGTCGCGAGCGCGAGCGCGTCGAGCGGGGAGTAGACGAACCGGACGTCCGCGCCGCGCGCCTTCGCCTCCAGCAGGCTGCCGTTGCTCCCGGGCACCCGCATCATGTCGCCGAAGCAGGTGAAGATCACGTCCGGCTGCTCGGCGAGCCACATGGCGTCGTCGACGCGACCCATCGGGATCACGCAGACCGGGCAGCCCGGCCCGTGCACCAGCTCGACGTTCGCCGGGAGCAGGTGCTCGATGCCGTGCCGGTAGATGGTGTGGGTGTGCCCGCCGCACACCTCCATGAACTTGTGGTGGCGGTCGGGCGCGGCCAGCCGTTCGATGGCGCCCAGCAGGGTGCGCGCGGCGGCCGGGTCCCGGAACTCGTCGACGAACCTCATGCCGTGCTCCCCCGGAACGCCTCCAGCTCGTCGGTGTAGGCCTCGCCGAGCTGCTGCACCGCGGCGAGCGTCAGCATCGCCTCGGTCTCGTCGATCTTGGCCATCGCGAACCCGACGTGGACGAGCACCCACTCGTCGGGCCCGGGCATGTCGTCGGCGAGCAGGCGGACGCTGATGGTGCGCTGCACGCCGCTGACGTCGACCTTCGCCAGACAGCCCGCCGCATCGGTGATCTCCACGATCCGGCCGGGAATCCCCAGGCACATGGTGTCTCCCTAACAGATCCGGGGCTCAGCAGATTCTCGGAAGGGGGTCCCCGACGAGCATGTCGACGATCCGGGTGCCCCCGAAGGCGGTGCGCAGCACGACGGTGGAGCCGGGCTGCTCGGTGATCTCCCCGACGACGACCGCGTCGCGGCCGAGGGGGTGGGCGCGCATCGCGGCGAGCCCGTCGTCGACCTCGTCCGGCCCGACGACGGCCACGACCTTGCCCTCGTTGGCGACGTGGAGCGGGTCGATGCCGAGCATCTCGCAGGCGCCGTTGACGACCGGGCGCACCGGCAGCGCGGCCTCGTCGAGCACGACGCCGAGCCCGGTGGCCTGCGCCAGCTCGTTGCAGGTGGTGCCGACGCCGCCACGGGTGGGGTCGCGCAGCCAGCGGGTGCCGGGGGCCGCGGCGAGCAGGGTCTCCACGAGGTCGGACACCGCGGCGGTGTCCGAGTCGACGTCCGCCTCGATCGCCAGGTCGCCGCGGGCGAGCATGACGGCCGTCCCGTGGTCGCCCATCGTGCCGGAGAGGATCAGCCGGTCGCCGGTGCGCACCGCGGGGAAGGTGCGCCCGGCCGGGATCACCCCGACCCCGGCGGTGGTGACGAACAGCCCGTCGGCGGCGCCGCGGGGGACGACCTTCGTGTCGCCGGTGACGATCTGCACGCCCGCGGCCGCGGCGGCCGCCGCCATGTCGGCGACGATCTCCTTCAGCTCCGCGACCGGGAAGCCCTCCTCCAGCACGAACGCCGCCGACAGCCACCGCGGCACCGCGCCGGAGCAGGCCAGGTCGTTGACGGTGCCGTGCACGGCGAGGTGCCCGATCGAGCCGCCGGGGAAGCGCAGCGGCTGCACGACGAACGAGTCGGTGGACAGCGCCAGCCGCTCCCCCGAGGGCAGCGCGAGCACCGCACCGTCGCCGAGCTCCTCCAGCGCCTCGTTGCGGAAGGCCTCGACGAACACCGCGTCCACCAGCGCCGCCGACGACTTGCCGCCCGCGCCGTGCGCGAGGGTCACCAGCTCGTCACGCAGGCGGGGGCGGCGCCTGCGGAACGCCTCGATCCGCTCGATGACCTCGCCCTCGGCGAAGCCGGGACCCGAGCTCAGGTAGTCCGATCTCATCGCTCTCCCTCGCTGCGCTCGGTCGGCGATGCGATCGGATGCTGTGCCGATGATCCGGTCGCAAGCTCCCTCATCGCCGGCTCCTCGTGGACGGCCTGCCACAGCCGGTGACCCAGCAACGCCTGCGCCTCCTGGATGCGGTGCACGCTCTGCGACGCCACCGTGAAGCAGACGTCGACGTCCGGGCTGGTGGCGAACCGCCCGCCGTCGTAGCCCGCGAAGCCGACGGTGAACAGGCCGCGCGCGTGCGCCTCCCGGAACGCGGCCGTCAGGTCCGCCGAGCTCCCGCTGGTGGACATGGCCACCGCGATGTCCCCGGCTGCGGCGCGGGCGATGAGCTGGCGGGCGAACACCAGCTCGAAGCCGACGTCGTTGCCGAGCGCGGTGAGGATCGCCTGGTCGGCGGTGAGCGACCAGGCCGGCAGCGGTACATGCCCGGGCGGGCGCGCGAACAGGTCGGCCAGGGTCGTCGCGTCGGTGGAGCTGCCGCCGTTGCCGAAGCAGAACAGCCGCCCGCCCGCGGCGAACCGGCGCGCCATCTCCGCCGCCGCGCGCGCCAGCGCGTCGGCGCAGGCGGCCAGGGTGGACGCCCGCAGGGCCCCGCTCTCCGCGGCCTTGGCCCGGGCGGACGCGGCGAGGTCGCGCAGCAGGGCGTCCTGGTCGCGCTCCTGCGCGTCGAGGAAGGGGTAGAGGAAGTCGGTCACGGGTCCACCCGCGTGATCGCCGTGCCCGCGTGGACGAGGACCAGGTCGCCGGGGGCCACCGGGTCGACGAGCAGGGTCGACACGTCCTCGACGCCCCCGGCGGTGCGCACCCGCCCCGGCGCGACGACCTCGCCGAGCCTGCCCTCGTCGGAGCAGGTGATGCAGACCGACCCGGGGGCCTGCTCCGTGAGCAGCCCGGGGTGCTCGAAGCAGACGTGCGTCAGCTCCCACAGCAGGTGGTAGAGCAGCACGAACCCGCCGGTGGCCGGCAGGGCGGGGTCGGGGTCGTCGAGCCAGAGGACGTGGTCGGCCGCGCCGGGCGGCGGGCGGCCGCCGCTGCCGATCCACAGCGTGGTGGCGCCCCAGGCCGGGGCGCGGCGCAGCACGTCGCGGACCTGCGGGTCGTCCGCGCCCGCGACGGCGAGCACGACGTCACCCGCCCGCACCGAGACCCGGCCCGCGGCCACGAGGTCGGGGCCGGTGAGCGCCACCGCGGGCAGCGCCTTCTTGCCGACGATCACCGGGTGCACGAACTCCACGGCCACGTGCTGCGCGTGCGGCTCCCAGGACGGCGCGAGGCACCACAGGGTGGCGCCGGCCGCGAACCGGCGGGCCAGCACGAGCGAGGCGGCGGCGAGGTCGGCGGCCAGCTCCTGGTCGAGGGTTCCCACGGTCACGATCGGCCCTCCTCGTCGAGCGCGGTCAGTGCCGACACGGCCGCCTGGCCCAGCGCGAGCCCGCCGTCGTTGGGCGGGACGACGCGGTGGACGAGCACCGTGAAGCCCGCGTCCTGCAACCGCCTGCGGGTCAGCCGCAGCAGCAGCACGTTCTGGAACGCCCCGCCGGTGAGCCCCACCAGCCCCACGCCGCCGCAGACCCGCGCCACCACCTCGGCGACGGCGGCCGCGAGGGCCTCGTGGAACGCCGACGCCAGCGCCGCGACGGGCACCCCGGCCCGCAGCCCCTCGACGAGCCCGGCGAGCACCGGGGCCGGGTCGAGGTCCGCGCCGAGGCGGAGCGCGGGCCCGTCGCCCGCCGCGAGGGCCTCCAGCTCCATCGCCGCCTGGCCCTCGTGGGTGACGGTGTGGCGGACGCCGAGCAGGCTCGCCACCGCGTCGAACAGCCGGCCCACGCTGGTGGTCGGGACGCAGCCGGTGCCCGAGGCGAGCTGGGCGGCGAGCACCCTGCGCTCGGCGTCGGTGCAGGCGGCGACGGGCGGGAGGTCGGCGGCCCAGGCGATCCCGGCGGCGTGCAGGTGCGCGAGCGCCATCCGGCGCGGGTGCCGCACCGCGGCGTCGCCACCGGGGAGCGGGACGGGGGCCAGGTGCGCGACCCGGGTGAAGCGGTGGCTGTCGGGGCCCAGGCGCAGGATCTCCCCGCCCCAGACGGTGTGGTCGGTGCCGTACCCGGTGCCGTCGAACGCGACGCCGACGATCGGCTCGCCCAGGCGACCGTGCTCGGCCAGCAGCGCGACGACGTGCGCGTGGTGGTGCTGCACGAGATCGAGCGGGCGCTCCCCCGCGCGGTCCTCCGCCCACGCCCGGGTGCGGTAGGCCGGGTGCAGGTCCGCGGCCAGTCGGGCCGGCCGCCCGCGCAGCCCGGTGAGCTGCCCGACCGCGCGCTCGAAGGCCCGCAGCGTCTCCAGCGTCCCCATGTCGCCGACGTGCGCCGAGCAGAACGCGAGCCGCCCGTCGGTGACGCAGAAGGTGTTCTTCAGCTCGGCCCCCACCGCCAGCACCGCGGGCACCTCGCGGCCCAGGTCGACCGGCAGCGGGGCGTAGCCGCGGGACCGCCGGACCGGGAGCTCGTGCCCGTCGACGACCCGCACCACCGAGTCGTCACAGGGCACGTGGATCGGGCGGTCGTGGGTGAGCACGGCGTCGGCGAGCGCGGGCAGGCGCTCGCGCTCGTCGTCGTCGGTGAAGCAGATGGGCTCGTCGGAGCGGTTGGCGCTGGTCATGACGAGCGCGCCGCCGTGCTCGAGCAGCAGGTGGTGCACGGGCGTGTACGGCAGCAGGACGCCCAGCCACGGGCTGCCGGGGGCCACGCCGTCGGCCACCGCGGCACCCGGGCGGCGGCGCAGCAGCACCACCGGCCGGGCCGGGGAGGTGAGCACGGCGGCCTCGTCGGCGTCGACCTCGGCGAGCGCCCGGGCCGCGTCGAGGTCGCGCACCATCACCGCGAACGGCTTGCCGCCGCGCGCCTTGCGCGCCCGCAGCGCCGCGACCGCGTCCTCGGAGCGGGCGTCGCAGGCCAGGTGGTACCCCCCGATCCCCTTGACGGCGACGACGTGCCCGTCCGCGAGCGCCGCCCGCGCCGCCCCCACCCCCGCGAGTCGGGACATCCGTGCGACCGGGATGTCGTCCCCGTGCCACCGGAAGGTGAGGGTGGGCCCGCAGTCGGGGCAGGCGATCGGCTGGGCGTGGAAGCGCCGGTCGGCGGGGTCGTGGTACTCCCGCGCGCACGCCGCGCACATCGGGAAGCCCGCCATCGTCGTCGCCGGGCGGTCGTAGGGCAGCCCGCGGACGATCGTGAACCGCGGCCCGCAGTTCGTGCAGGTGACGAACGGGTGCCGGTACCGGCGGTCGGCGGGGTCGAACAGCTCGGCCACGCAGTCGTCGCAGACGGCGACGTCGGGCGGGATCGCGGTGCGGGCGCCGCCCGCCTGCGCGCTGGCGACGATCTCGAACCCGCCGCCGGGGCGGAGCTCGACGCCGGTGGCCCGCACCGCGGCGACGTGCGCCAGCGGGGGCGCGTCGGCGGCCAGCCGCCGCACGAGCTCCTCGACCGACGCCCGCGGCCCCTGCGCCTCGACGAACACCGCGGCGGCGTCGTTGCCCACGAAACCCGACAGCCCCAGCTCGGTGGCGGCGCGGTGCACGAACGGCCGGAACCCGACGCCCTGCACGACGCCGGTGACGGTGACCCGCCAGCGGACCTGCGTCATCGCCGGGGTCACGGGCACGTCCACGGCCACGTCGGCCTCCTGCACCGGGCGGAGGAGTGAGCTGGACCACACAGGTTAGGGATCGACGCGGCGGTTGCCCAGAGGCCTCGTCCGTGGATCCGCACGGGTTCCGGGTGTGTGTACCGTCACACCCGGGAGGTCCGATGCACGAACTCTCGATCTGCCAGTCCATCGTCGACGCCGTCGAGCGGCACGCCGCGGGCCGACCGGTGCGGGCCGTGCACCTGACGGTCGGCGCGCTGCGCCAGATCGTCCCCGACACGCTCACCTTCTGCTGGGAGCTGGTGACCGAGGCCACCCCGCTGGCCGGGTCGCAGCTGGTGGTCGACCACGTCGCCGCCGTCGTCCGGTGCCTCCCGTGCAACCGTAGGCAGACCCTCACCGAGATGAACCTGGTCTGCGACGTCTGCGGCGGCAGCGACCTGAGCATCGTCGCGGGCGAGGAGTTCCTGATCACCACCCTGGAACTCGCGGAGGCCTGATCGCGATGGGGCGCTTCCACCGGCACGACGACGGCCACGGTAACGACGACGGGTACGGGCACGGGCACGGCGACCACACCGGCTACACCACCGGCGGCGAGCGCGTCGAGGTACTGGAACGGATCTTCGACGAGAACGACCGGACGGCCGCGGCCAACCGCGCCGACCTCGACGCCGCGGGCGTCACCTGCGTCAACCTGATGTCCTCCCCCGGCGCGGGCAAGACCGCGGTGCTGCGCGAGACGCTGCGCCAGCTGCAGGACCGGGTGCGCGTCGGCATCGTCGAGGGCGACATCGAGACCAGCATCGACGCCGACCGCCTCGCCGGGTTCGGGGCCTCGATCAGCCTGCTCAACACCTCCAACGGGTTCGGCGGGGAGTGCCACCTCGACGCGCCGATGGTGCGCTCGGCGCTGGCCCGGCTCCCGCTGGACGCGCTCGACCTGGTGCTCGTCGAGAACGTGGGCAACCTGGTGTGCCCGGCGGAGTTCGCGGTCGGCGAGCACCACCGCGCCATGATCCACGCCGTCACCGAGGGCGAGGAGAAGCCGCTGAAGTACCCGGTGATGTTCCGTTCGGCCGACCTGGTGCTCGTCAACAAGATCGACCTGCTGCCGCACCTGGACGTCGACCTCGCGCTGTTCCACCGCAACCTGCAGGCGGTGAACCCGGGCGTGCGCGTCATCGAGACCAGCGCCCGCACCGGCCAGGGCATCGACGAGTGGTGCGCCTGGCTGACCGCCGGCCGCTGACCCCGGCGCGCACCCCGTCACCCCCGCGCGCACCTCCGAGGGTGCGCGTGGGGCCGGTACGTGCGCGCGGTCGGTGCGGACCACACCTAGGTGCGGCCCGCCGGTACCACCGGAACGCACTTACTCCGCCCGGCGGCAGACCTCTACAACAGTGGTCCACACCGCAGCCGGGGAGGGCGACGCCCATGTCAGCAGCCGGTCAGGACGACCCGGTCGTCCACATCCTCTGGATCAACGCGGGGCTGAGCTGCGACGGCGACTCCGTCGCGCTCACCGCCGCCACCCAGCCGAGCATCGAGGAGATCGCGCTCGGAGCCCTGCCGGGTCTGCCCAAGGTCGCCGTGCACTGGCCGCTGATCGACTTCGACAACGGCCCGGTCGGCGGCAACAACGACTTCATCGAGTGGTTCTTCAAGGCCGAGCGGGGCGAGCTGGAACCGTTCGTGCTGGTCGTCGAGGGCTCGATCCCGAACGAGAAGATCAAGCCGCAGGGGTACTGGTCGGGGTTCGGCAACAACCCCGAGACCGGGCAGCCGATGACGACGAGCGAGTGGCTCGACCGGCTCGCCCCGAAGGCGCTGGCGATCCTCGCCGTCGGCACCTGCGCCACCTACGGCGGCATCCACGCGATGGCGGGCAACCCGACCGGCGCGATGGGCGTGCCCGACTACCTGGGCTGGGACTTCCGGACGAAGGCCGGCATCCCGATCGTCTGCGTCCCCGGCTGCCCGACCCACCCGGACAACCTGTCCGAGACGATCCTCTACCTGCTCTACCAGGCCGCGGGCAGCGCGCCGATGATCCCGCTCGACGACGCGCTGCGGCCCACCTGGCTGTTCGGCCGGACCGTGCACGAGGGCTGCGACCGCGGCGGCTACTACGAGCAGGGCGAGTTCGCGACGGAGTACGGGTCGCCGACGTGCCTGGTCAAGCTCGGGTGCTGGGGACCGGTCGTCAAGTGCAACGTGCCCAAGCGCGGCTGGATCAACGGCGTCGGCGGCTGCCCGAACGTCGGCGGCATCTGCATCGGCTGCACGATGCCCGGCTTCCCCGACAAGTTCATGCCGTTCATGGACGCCCCGCCCGGCAGCCTCGTCTCCGGCACGACGTCCAGAGCGGTCGGCGGCGTGATGCGCCGGCTGCGCAAGATCACCGAGCGCAAGCTCGACAAGGAACCGGCCTGGCGCACCAACGGCCGCGAGCTGACCACCGGCTACCAGAAGGTCTGGTGATACCCCGATGACCACCACGCAGTCCAAGCCCGCGAGCACCGACACCGACGGCACCGGCCTCGTCGACATGTCGTGGGACCCGATCACCCGGATCGTCGGCAGCCTCGGGATCTACACGAAGATCGACTTCTCGCGGAAGAAGGTCGTGGAGTGCCACTCCACCTCGTCGATCTTCCGCGGATACTCGATCTTCATGAAGGGCAAGGACCCCCGCGACGCGCACTTCATCACCAGCCGGATCTGCGGCATCTGCGGCGACAACCACGCCACCTGCTCGGTCTACAACCAGAACATGGCCTACGGGGTGCGCCCGCCGCACCTCGGTGAGTGGATCATCAACCTCGGCGAGGCCGCCGAGTACATGTTCGACCACAACATCTTCCAGGAGAACCTGGTCGGGGTGGACTACTGCGAGAAGATGATCGCGGAGACCAACCCGGGCGTGCTGGAGCAGGCCAACCGGACCGAGGCCCCGCACGGCGCCGACCACGGCTACAAGACCATCGGCGACATCATGCGCGCGCTCAACCCGTTCACCGGGGAGTTCTACCGCGAGGCGCTGCAGGTCAGCCGGTACACCCGCGAGATGTTCTGCCTGATGGAGGGCCGCCACGTCCACCCCTCCACGCTCTACCCGGGCGGCGTCGGCACGCACGCGACGATCCAGCTGTTCACCGACTACTACACCCGGCTCATGCGCTACGTGGAGTTCATGAAGCGCTGCCTGCCGATGCACGACGACCTGTTCGACTTCATCTACGAGGCGATGCCCGGCTACGAGGAGGTCGGCCGCAGGCGCGTGCTGCTGGGCTGCTGGGGCGCGTTCAACGACCCGGAGCACTGCGACTTCGCCTACCGGACGATGACCGGCTGGGGCCGCAGGATGTTCGTGACCCCCGGCGTCGTCGTCGACGGCAAGCTCGTCACCACCGACCTGGTGGAGATCAACCTCGGCATCCGGATCCTGCTCGGGCACTCGTTCTACCGCGACTGGGACGACCAGGAGATCTTCGCGACGCACGACCCGCTCGGGAACCCGGTCGACCGCCGACACCCGTGGAACCAGCACACGATCCCGGCCCCGCAGAAGCGCGACTTCGACGACAAGTACAGCTGGACGATGTCGCCGCGCTGGTTCGACGGCACCGACCACCTCGCCCTCGACACCGGCGGCGGCCCGCTGGCCCGACTGTGGGCCACCGCGCTGGCCGGACTGGTGAACATCGACGAGATCCAGGCCACCGGGCACAGCGTCAAGATCAACCTGCCGCGGACGGTCCTGCGCCCCGAGGCGAGCTACGAGTGGCACTGCCCCACCGACAAGGCGGGCAGGCCGCTGTCCAACGCCATCGAGCGCAACCGGGCCCGCACCTACTTCCAGGCCTACGCGGCCGGCTGCGCGCTGCACTTCATCGAGAAGGCGCTGGCGGAGGTGCGCGGCGGTCACACGAAGACCTGGGAGAAGTTCGTCGTGCCCGACGAGTCGATCAGCGTCGGGTTCACCGAGGCCGTGCGCGGGGTGCTGAGCCACCACATGGTGATCCGCGGCGGGAAGATCGCGAACTACCACCCGTACCCGCCGACGCCGTGGAACGGCAGCGTCCGCGACTCCTTCGGCACGCCCGGCCCCTACGAGGACGCCGTGCAGAACACGCCGATCTTCGAGGAGAGCCGGGGCGACGACTTCAAGGGCATCGACATCATGCGCGCGGTGCGCAGCTTCGACCCGTGCCTGCCGTGCGGCGTGCACATGTACACCGGCAGCGAGAAGCCGCTGTACCGCGAGACCTCGCCGACGATGCTCAACACGATCTGAGATGGCCTCGACGGACCTGGACCCGGCGGGGCTGGCCACCCGGATCGAGGAGCTGCTCGACGGGATCACCGCCGAGGCCGGACCGGCCGCCGGGCACGCCGCGGAGGAGCTGGTGCGCGTCCTCATGCGGTTCTACGGGTGCGGCCTGGAGCAGATGGTGGCCATCGTCCGGGCGGGGGCGGGCGACACGCTCGTGCAGCGGATGGCCGCCGACCCGCTCGTCGCCGGGCTGCTGGCCGTGCACGACCTGCACCCGGTGCCGCTCGAGCAGCGGCTCGGGCACGCGATGGACACCGCGCGGCGCAGGCTCGGCGCGCACGGGTCGGGGATCACCCTCGGGGAGATCGACGGCGAGGGCCGGGTGCACGTGCAGGTGCCGGGTGGTGGCTGCGGAGCGGACACCGTGAAGGACCTCGTCTCCGCCGCGATCGAGGAGTCGGCCCCGGAGGTCGCGGGCGTCGTGTTCGACGCCGTCCCCGCCGGCCCCACCCTGCTCCAGATCGGGGTGCGCCCCGCGGAGAGGGTCACGTCGTGACCGTCGCGGGCCTGCGCCGGTTCCTGGCCGATCCTCGGGACCGGGAACCGGCGCAGGAGACCTGCGAGCTGTGCGCGACACCGGTCCCGGCACAGCACCCGCACCTGGTGCAGGTGGCGCAACGGCGGATGGTCTGCGCCTGCGGCCCGTGCGCCTTCCTGTTCGACAACCCCGGCGCGGGCGGCGGCGGCCACCGCCGCGTGCCGGACCGGTACCTGTCCGACCCCGGGTTCCGCCTCACCGACGCCCAGTGGGACGCGCTGCAGGTGCCCGTCGGGATGGCGTTCTTCCTGCGCAACTCCGTGCAGGACCGGGTGATCGCCTGCTATCCGAGCCCGGCCGGGGCCACCGAGAGCGAGCTGTCGCTCCAGGCGTGGACGTCGGGCGTCGGCGGGGGCCGGCTGGCCACCGAGCTGGCCCCGGACGTCGAGGCGCTGCTGGTGCGCCGGGGGAAGGACGCCCGCACCGACTGCCTGCTCGTGCCGATCGACGCCTGCTACCGGCTGGTCGGGCTGGTGCGGCTGCACTGGCGCGGCTTCGACGGCGGCGCCGACGCCTGGCGCGAGATCGACCGGTTCTTCGACGACCTGCGCGCCGCGGCGCGACCGGTGTGATGCTGCGCTTCGCCTGCACCGGCGCCCGGCCCGAGCCCTTCGCGGCCGGCCCGTCGCTGGTGCTCGACCTGCGGATCTCCACCGACGACGCGCGGCGCGTGCATTCGGTCGCGCTGCGCACCCAGATCCGGGTCGAGCCCCGCGGCCGCGACTACTCCGACGCGGAGGCGGCCCGGCTGACCGACCTGTTCGGCGAGCCCGCGCGCTGGGGCGAGACGCTCAACCCGCTGCAGCTCGCGACCGTCGGCTCGACCGTGCTCGGCTTCACCGGCGAGACGACGACCGAGATCGTCGTGCCGCTGACCTACGACCTGGACATCGCCGCCACGAAGTACCTCCACGGCCTGGCCGGGGGCGAGGTGCCGCTGCTGCTGTTGTTCACCGGCACGGTGTTCCACGCCGGCCCCGACGGGGTGCAGGTCGGGCTGGTGCCCTGGCACGAGGAGGCGGCCTTCCGGCTGCCGGTCGCGACCTGGCGGGCGGCCATGGACGACCACTACCCGAACTCGGCCTACGTCCGGGTCGACACCGAGACCCTCGACGCGCTGTCGGCCTACCGGTCGGCGCAGGCCTCCCCGAGCTGGGACGACACGTTCGCCCGGCTGCTGAAGGAGGCCGGCGGTGGGTGACCTGCTCGACCCCGACCCTCTCGACCCCGACCCCCTCGACCCCGACCCTCTCGACGACGTGGCCGCCGTCGCCGACGCCGTGCTCTTCGAGGGCTACCTGCTCTACCCCTACCGCGCGTCGGCACAGAAGAACCGGCTGCGCTGGCAGTTCGGCGTGCTCACCCCCGCGGGCGAGGGCACCGAGCCGACCGCGAGCCGCACCGAGTGCCTGCTCGAACCGGGCACCGCGACGCACGTGCGGATCCGGCTGCGCTGCCTGCAGCTGGAGTCCCGCACCCCCCGCACCCCCGACGAGGCGGCGGTCGGGGAGCTGGTCGTCGACGGGCGGCGGCACCTGCGGTTCGAGGAGGGGGTGCCGCGGCAGGTGGACGCGGAGTTCGCCGTCGACGACCTGCTGCGCGGCCCGTGCACCGTCGACGTCCGGTTCCCGGGCGGTACCACGACCGAGACGCTCGGCGCGGCCGGGTCGATCGAGCGCCGGTGCTGGCCCGTGGAGGGCCGCGTCGTCGTCTCGCTCACCGACCTGCCGGGCCCGTACCTGGTGCACCGGTTGCGGGTGGACGTCGTCAACGACGGGATCGCCGGGCCCGGGGCACCGCGCGAGGAGGTGCTGCGCACGTCGCTGATCGCCGCGCACACCGTGCTCGCCGCACCGGGCGGGGCGTTCCTCTCGCTCACCGACGGGCCGCGCTGGGCCGAGCCCGCCGCCCGCGGCTGCGTCAACGAGCACACCTGGCCGGTGCTGGCCGGGCCGCCGGAGCGCAGCGACCTCGTCCTGTCCTCGCCGATCATCCTCGCCGACCACCCGCAGCTCGCCCCGGAGAGCACGGTCGACCTGTTCGACGGGCTGGAGAACGACGAGATCCTGACCCTGCGCACGCTGGTGCTGACCGACGAGGAGAAGGCCGAGGCCCGGGCCACCGACCCGCGCGCCGCGGGCATCATCGACGCGGTCGACGCGATGCCGCCGGAGATCCTGGAGCGGCTGCACGGGGCGATCCGGTCGATGCGCCCCGCGGGCGCCGACGGCCCCGCGGTCGCCCCCGCGGAGAGCGTCCCGTGGTGGGACCCCGGCCGGGACGCCTCGGTCGACCCCGACACCGACGCGGTGGCCGTCCGCGGCGTCCCGGTGTCGCGGGGCAGCCACGTGCTGCTGCGGCCCGGCCGCGGCGCCGACGCGCAGGACCGCTTCCTCGACGGGGTGGCGGCCACGGTGCAGGCCGTCGTCCACGACGTCGACGGCGGGGTGCACGTGGCGGTGTCGGTGGACGGCGACCCGGCCGCCGAGCTGCAGCTCGCCCACGGCCGCTTCCGCTACTTCCGCCCCGACGAGCTGGAGCCGGTGCCGTGAGCGGGCGTGCGGGCCCGTCGTCCGACCCGGCCGTGCTGGTGGCCGGGATCGGCAACGTGTTCCTCTCCGACGACGGGTTCGGCGTCGAGGTGGTCCGCGCGCTGCGGGCCCGCGGCGGGCTGCCCGCGGGCGTGGAGCTGCTCGACACCGGCATCCGCGGGATGCACCTGGCCTACCAGCTCCTCGACGGCTACGACGCCGTCGTGCTCGTCGACGCCGTACGGCGCGGCAGCGAGCCGGGGACCCTGCACACCCTGGAGCACGACGTCGACGCGCCCCGGCCCGACGGCGCGGCGCTGGACGCGCACGGGATGGACCCGGCCGCCGTGCTCGGCCTGCTCGACGACCTGGCGGGCTCGATGGGCATCGACCGGCCGGTGGGCCGGGTGCTGGTCGTCGGCTGCGAGCCGGCGTCGCTGGAGGAGGGCATCGGGCTCGGCGCGGCGGTGGCCGCGGCGGTGGAGCCGGCCGCGGACCTCGTCACCGAGCTGGTCGGGACGCTGGTCGGCACGAGGGAAGGGGTTCGCCGATGATCCGCAGGATCGGGGCACTGGTACTGGTCGCGGTCGCGGCGGTCGCCGCGGTGCTGGCGGTGCAGTCGCGCGACGAGATCGCGCGCTACCGCGCCATGAACCGGATGTGAGGTCGCCGTGTGCCTGGGGATCCCCGGCGAGGTGATCGAGCCGCGGACGGCGCACGGCGACCTGGCGGTGGTCCGCGTCGAGGGCGTCGACCGGCTCGTCAACACCGGGATACTCGACGGCCCGGCGCTCACGGCGGGCGAGTGGGTGCTCATCCACATGGGGTTCGCGCTGGAGCGGATCGACCCGGCGCAGGCCAGGGCGTCGCTGGACTTCGTCACCGGCCGCGACGGGTCCTTCGCCGACGATCCGGGGCCCGGCCGCTGATCAGCGGCGGGCGCGGCCGTGGGTGGCGGTGTCCAGCGCGGCGTAGCGCTCCAGGAACACGTGCAGCGCCTCGTGCACGTGTTCGAGCACGAGGACCTGGGTCTCCAGGCAGGCCTGCCCGGCGGGCGTGATGTGGTAGGTCCGCCGGGCCGGGCCGACGTCGGAGGTCTCCCACTCCGAGTGCACCAGCCCCTGGCGCTCGAGCGCCCGCAGCGCGCGGTAGACCCCGCCCGCGTCGCCCTCGCCGTCGTGCATGGGGCGCAGCCGGACGGCCAGGTCGTAGCCGTGGTCCGGGCGCTCGCGCAGCAGCAGGAGCAGGCAGGGCTGCAGGAAGTTGCGTGGTTCGAGTGTGGCCATGACGGGCCTGTCGGTCGGCGGTGGCGGACGCCTTCCGGTCGAGGTTCCCAGTAGGTGACACCGATGACAAGCGACACCGTGCGGTTGAACCGCAGCGCTGGGCCGTCCGTGTGGACAGATGCCGACGTTCCCCACCCGGAGGTCCCCCATGTCCGCCCGCACCCTCGCCGCGGCCGCACTCGCGGCCGTCGCCGCGATCGTCCTCACCGCCTGCGGCGGCGGCACCGCCCCGGACGGTCCTCCCACCGCCCCCGAGACGCTCGCCGCGCCCGAGGGCACGGTGCTCTCCGCCAACAGCACCGCCCAGCTGGGCACCGTCGTCATCGACGGCCTGGGCTGGACGCTCTACCGCTTCGACGACGACACCGCGCAGCCGCCCGCCTCGAACTGCGCGGGCGACTGCGCCACGACCTGGCCGCCGGTGCTCGCCGAGCCCGGCAGCCCGCTCACGGTGGAGGGCGTCGACCAGGCCGCGATCGGGACGATCACCCGTCAGGACGGCGGCGTGCAGCTCACCATCGGCGGCTGGCCGGTCTACCGCTACGCGGCCGATCCCGCGCCCGGCGCGACCGACGGCCACGGCGTCGGCGGGAAGTGGTTCGCCGTCACCCCGACCGGCGGGCGGGCCGAGGCACCCGCCTCCTAACCGGCCGTGACCAGCACCTCGTCGAGGACGCCCTTGCGGATGTCGTCGACGAGGTCGGAGAGCTGGCCGACGCTCATCTGGATGCGCTGGCCGAAGTCGTCGGTGATCACGATGCGCTTCTCCGGCGCCGCGGCGTCGTCGACGAACAGCTCCGGGCAGCCGCAGTTGCACTGGCCGCAGAACGTGGCGATGTGGCGCATGTCGAGGTCACTCCCGGTGGTCGGACGATCACGTCGGCACCGAGCGTATGCGGCCCGGCGGCCTGCCGGAACCGCCGTCAGGCGTCCGTGGCCGCCGCCACCCGGCGCGGTCCGGTGCGCAGCGCGGCGACCAGCGGACCGAGCGGGGCCGGCCGGTCCGCGTCCCGCCGGGTGGGCGCGAGCGCGCGCAGCGTCGCCAGGTGCGTGCCGACGGGGGCGTGCGCGGGCTGGGTCTGCACGACCAGCTCGGTGGCCCACGCCCGGACGGGGTCGGCCCGCCAGCGCCGCAGCGCGGCGTCCGGTGCCTCCCCCGGCCCGACGACCCGGACCGCCGCGACGCGCGGCTCCCCCGCGGCCCGGGCCCAGTAGCGGGGGAGGTCGGGTGCGGCGTCGGGGCGCCCGGACAGGATCCCCATGCCGCGCGCCCCGGCCGCGTCGACGCCGCGGGAACCGCCGGTGGCCTGCCACAGCCGGGCACCCAGGCCGGGGGCGGCGGGCACGATCTCGTCGAGGTGGGCGCGCAGCGCGTCGACGGCGTCGGCGCAGTCGGCGTGGCGGCGGTCGTGGTCGCGGCCGAACCGCGCCGAGGCCCCCGCGTCGGCCCCGGCCCCGACGCCCAGCTCCAGGCGGCCGCCGCTGAGGACGTCGAGCACCGCGGCGTCCTCGGCGAGACGGCGCGGGTCCTCCAGCGCGGCGGCCACGACGGCGGTGCCGAGCCGGATCGTCGAGGTCGCCTGCGCGACGGCGCCGAGCAGCACGAGCGGCGAGGGCAGCGTGCCGTCGAGGTGGCCGTCGTGGTGCTGGGCCACCCAGAACGAGGCGAAGCCGAGCTCCTCGGCCGCGACGGCGAGCGTCACGGTGTCGCGGTAGGCCTGCGCCGGGGCCGCTCCGGCCACGTGCGTGAGGTAGCCGAGCCGCATGACGGAACGCTAGCGGTGGCCGTGCGGAGCGTGCCGACCGGCCGTGTGAACGGCACGTGACGGTCGGGCCCGCGATCTTGCCGGGCGCGCCCGCGGCGGGTGAGAGTGACGATCCCCTTGCGCGGACCGGTCTCCCGGTCCGACAGTGGGCCGCTGTCGACACGGAGGGACGTGAGGCGCATGACGGACAGGATCGTCCGGGCGGCCATCCTGCAGGCGAAGTGGACCGGCGACACCGCGTCCATGATCGAGGTGCACGAGTCGTACGCGCGGGCCGCCGCCGAGCAGGGCGCCACGGTGATGGGCTTCCAGGAGGTCTTCAACGCGCCCTACTTCTGCCAGGTGCAGGAGGCCGAGCACTACCGGTGGGCCGAGCGGGTGCCCGACGGGCCGACCGTGCAGCGAATGCAGGCGCTGGCCCGGGAGACCGGGATGGTGCTGGTGGTGCCGGTGTTCGAGGTGGAGGACTCCGGGCACTACTACAACACCGCCGCGGTCATCGACGCCGACGGCACCGTGCTCGGCAAGTACCGCAAGCACCACATCCCGCAGGTCAAGGGCTTCTGGGAGAAGTTCTACTTCCGGCCGGGCAACCTGGGCTGGCCGGTGTTCGACACCGCGGTCGGCCGCGTCGGCGTCTACATCTGCTACGACCGCCACTTCCCCGAGGGCTGGCGCGCGCTCGGCCTGGCCGGCGCGCAGATCGTGTTCAACCCCAGCGCCACCAGCCGCGGGCTGAGCTCGTACCTGTGGAAGCTGGAGCAGCCGGCCGCGGCCGTCGCGAACGAGTACTTCGTGGCCGCGATCAACCGCGTGGGCGTCGAGGAGTACGGCGACAACGACTTCTACGGCACCAGCTACTTCGTCGACCCGCGCGGCCAGTTCGTCGGCGAGCCCGCGTCGGCCCACGACGAGGAGCTCGTCGTCCGCGACCTCGACCTGGGGATGATCGACGAGGTGCGGCAGCAGTGGGCGTTCTACCGCGACCGCCGCCCCGACGCCTACGGCCCGCTGGTGCAGTCATGAGCCTCCACGAACGCACCCGCGCCGTCCTGCCGTCCTGGCTGGCCCTCTACTACGAGGAGCCCATCGAGCTCGACCGCGGCGACGGCCGCCACGTCTGGGACGCCGACGGCAACCGCTACCTCGACTTCTTCGGCGGCATCCTCACCACGATGACGGCGCACGCGCTGCCCGAGGTGACGAAGGCCGTCGCCGACCAGGCCGGGAAGATCATCCACAGCTCCACGCTGTACCTCAACCGGCCGATGGTGGAGCTGGCCGAGCAGATCGCCACGGTCTCGGGTGTGGGTGGGGCCGACGATCCGGCCAAGGTGTTCCTGACCCCCAGCGGCACCGAGGCCAACGACGCGGCGCTGCTGCTGGCGTCGTCGCTGCGGCGCAGCAACCAGATCCTCGCGCTGCGCAACAGCTACCACGGCCGGTCGTTCTCCACGATCGCGATCACCGGCAACCGGTCCTGGTCGCCGACGTCGCTCTCGCCGTTCCAGACCTACTACGTGCACGGCGGGCAGCAGTACCGCTCGCCGTTCGCCGGGCTGTCCGACGGCGAGTACATCGCGGCGTGCGTCGCGGACCTGCGCGAGGTGCTCGACCAGGTCGGCGGCGACGTCGCGGCGTTCATCGCGGAGCCCATCCAGGGCGTCGGCGGCTTCACCTCCGGGCCGGACGGCCTGCTCGGCGCGTTCGCCGAGGTGCTGCGCGAGAAGGGGATCCTGTGGATCTCCGACGAGGTGCAGACCGGCTGGGGCCGCACCGGCGAGCACTTCTGGGGCTGGCAGGCCTCCGGCGCGGTGCCCGACATCGTGACCTTCGCCAAGGGCATCGGCAACGGGCTGTCCATGGGCGGCGTGATCGCCCCGACCTCCGTCATGGACTCGTTGGGCGCCAACCACATCTCGACGTTCGGCGGCTCCCCGCTGACGTCCGCGGGTGCACTCGCGAACCTGCGCTACCTGCTCGACCACAAGCTCCAGGCCAACGCCGCCGCCCAGGGCCCCGCGCTGTTCGACGGCCTGCGCGCGCTCGGCTCGCCCGCCGTCGGCGACGTCCGCGGGAAGGGCCTGATGATCGGCGTGGAGCTGGTGCGGCCCGGCACCGGCGACCCGGGCGACCCGGCACCGGAGATCGCCACCGCCGTCCTGGAGGGCTGCAGGCGCCGGGGCCTGCTGGTGGGCAAGGGCGGGCTGCACGGCAACGTCCTGCGCATCGCCCCACCCCTGACCCTCACGTCGGACGAGGCGGCGGAGGGCCTGGCGGCCCTGCTCGCCGCGATCGAGGAGGCCACCCCATGAGTCGCACCCTGATCACCGGCGGCACCGTGGTCACCGCGGCCGACGAGATGGCCGTCGACGTGCTCGTCGAGGACGAGCGGGTCGTGGCGCTGGGCGTCGGGCAGAACTGGACCGCCGACACCGTCCTCGACGCGACGGGGCGCTACGTGCTCCCCGGCGGCGTCGACGGGCACACGCACATGGAGATGCCCTTCGGCGGCACCGTCGCGGCCGACACGTTCGAGACCGGCACCCGGGCCGCGGCGTGGGGCGGGACGACCACGATCGTCGACTTCGCGATCCAGCCGCGCGGCGGGGCGCTGCGCGAGGGCCTCGACGCCTGGCTGGCCAAGGCGGAGGGCAACTGCGCGATCGACTACGGCTTCCACATGATCATGTCCGACGTCAACCCGTCCTCGCTCAAGGAGATGGAGGTCCTCGTCGGGGAGGGGGTCACCAGCTTCAAGCTGTTCATGGCCTACCCCGGTGTCCTCTACTCCGACGACGGGCAGGTGCTGCGGGCGATGCAGCGCGGCGCGCAGACCGGCGGGCTGATCCTCATGCACGCCGAGAACGGCATCGCCATCGACGTGCTCATCGAGCAGGCGCTGGCGCGCGGCGAGACCGACCCGCGCTACCACGGGATCGTCCGCCACGAGCTGCTGGAGGCCGAGGCCACGCACCGCGCGATCAAGCTGGCCCAGGTGGCGGGCGCGCCGGTCTACATCGTCCACCTGTCGGCGGCCTCGGCGCTGGCCGAGGTGGCGAAGGCCCGCGACGAGGGGCTCAACGCCTTCGCCGAGACCTGCCCGCAGTACCTGTTCCTCTCCGTCGACGACCTGGGCCGGCCCGGGTTCGAGGGGTCGAAGTACGTCTGCTCGACGCCGCTGCGCCCCGTCGAGCACCAGGCCGCGCTGTGGCGGGGGCTGCGCACCGACGACCTGTCGGTGGTGTCCACCGACCACTGCCCGTTCTGCTTCAAGGGGCAGAAGGAGATGGGGATCGGCGACTTCTCCAAGATCCCCAACGGGCTGCCCGGCGTCGAGCACCGGATGGACCTGCTGCACCAGGGCGTCGTCGAGGGGCACATCTCGCGTCGGCGCTGGGTCGAGATCGCCTGCGCCACCCCCGCCCGGATGTTCGGGCTCTACCCGCGCAAGGGCACGATCGCGCCCGGCTCCGACGCCGACATCGTGATCTACGACCCGACCGCGACGCAGGTGCTCTCGACGCAGACGCACCACATGGCCGTCGACTACTCCTGCTACGAGGGCAAGCAGATCACCGGTCGCGTGGAGGCGGTGCTGTCGCGCGGCCGCGTGATCGTCGACGGCGGCGAGTACCGCGGGGCGAAGGGCGACGGCCGCTTCCAGCGCCGCGACACCTGCGGCTACCTCCGCTGACCCCCCGCCACCCCCGTTGCAGTGGGGTGGCTCCACTCCGACCCCGTTGCAGTAGAGCCACCCCACTGCAACCCGGCCACACCCCCGTGGAGGAGTTCCCGTGGATGTCGGGCTCGTTCTGCAGACCGATCCTCCTGCCCGGACCGTCGTCGACCTCATGGTGCGGGCGGAGTCGCTGGGGTTCAGCCACGGCTGGACGTTCGACTCGCACGTGCTCTGGCAGGAGCCGTACACGATCTACCCGCGGATCCTGGAGCGCACCTCGCGGCTGGTCGTCGGCCCGATGGTGACCAACCCGGGCACCCGCGACTGGACCGTGATCGCCTCGATGCACGCCACCCTCGACGAGCAGTTCGGCCACCGCACGATCTGCGGGATCGGCCGCGGCGACTCGGCGATGCGGGTGCAGGGCCGCCCGCCGACGACGCTGGCCCGGCTCGAGGAGTCGATGCACGTCATCCGGGAGCTCGCCGCGGGCCGCGAGGTCGACCTGGGCGGCACGCGGGTGCGCATCCCGTGGATCGCCGAGGGCGTGCCGGAGCTGCCGGTCTGGATGGCGGGCTACGGCCCGAAGGCACTCGGCCTGGTGGGCCGCCGCGCCGACGGGTTCGTCCTGCAGCTCGCCGACCCCTACCTCGTGGAGTGGACGGTGAAGACGGTCAAGGCGGCGGCGTCCGCGGCCGGGCGCCCGGAGCCGACGATCTGCGTGGCCGCGCCCGCCTACGTCTCCTCCGACCTGCGGCACGCCCGCGACCAGTGCCGCTGGTTCGGGGGGATGGTCGGCAACCACGTCGCCGACCTGGTGACCCGCTACGGCGCGCACTCGGAGATGGTGCCCGCCGCCCTCACCGGGTACATCGAGGGCCGCGACGGCTACGACTACTCCCACCACGGCCGCGCCGGCAACCGGTCCACCGACTTCGTGCCCGACGAGGTCGTCGACCGCTTCTGCCTGCTCGGCCCGCCCGCCGCGCAGCTCGAGCGGCTGGCCGAGCTGCGCAGCCTCGGCGTCGACCAGTTCGCGATCTACGCCATGCACGACGCCCGGGAGGCGACGATCGAGGCGTACGGGCAGTCGGTGATCCCGGCGCTGTAGCTACGCGTGGACGACGGTCCCCACGTCCTCGCCGGCCAGGGCGCGGGTCAGGGCGCCGGGGGTGAGGCCGTCGACGATCCGGATCTCCCGGACGTGCTTGGCGGTGGCCATCAGGAGCAGCACGAGCGGGTCGATCGGCAACGCGGCGGGCGCGGCGTCGAGCAGCTCGGCGGCCCCGATCCGCGCGACCGTCCCGGACCCGGTGTCGATCCCGTCGACGTCCTTGACGTAGATCGTCCGCTCGGCCCCGTACGCGTCGGCGAGCAGGAAGGTGCCCGCGTCGGCGCGGTGCACCGGGATCTTGCCGACCGCGGGCGGGAACTCGTGGCGCCCGTAGGGCGGGTAGCCGTTGGCGACGACGGCGCGGCTGGCCTGCAGGTGCGTGGCGAGCTGCCCCGCGGCGGTCTCGTGGGGCACGTAGGAGACCCCGTCGGCGGCGAGCAGTGCGGCGATCATGTGGCCGTGCTGCTCCGCCTCGGTGGCCGCGAGCCCGGCCAGCGCCGCCGTGGGCAGACCCAGGTCCAGGCCGACGCCCAGCACGTGCCGGGCCCGGACACCGGCCCCGGTGGTGATCAGCATCCGGTGCTCGGGCAGGGCCGCGCGCAGCTCGTCGACGACGGACAGCACGGCGTCGGCGCCGCGGTCCATGATCGCGGTGCCCCCGATGGAGACGACCTCGAGCCAGGGCAGCAGCCGGATCACCGGGCGCCCGACGGGCCGCACGAGGTCGCGGTCGAGCAGGGTCTGGCGCATCAGGGCGGACGGCACGTCCTTGGCCGGGCTGATGACGACGCCTCCGCGGTGATGATCGTCCCGACGTGCTCCCCGCGCAGGGCGCGCGTGATCAGCCCGGGCTCGAGCCCGTTGACGACCTGGATCTCCCGGACGAACCGCGCCCGGGCCATCAGCTCCAGCACCGGCCGCTCGACGACGAGGTCGGGCAGGTCGCGTGCGATCAGCTCGTCGACGGTGATCCGCTCGATGAGCGTGGCCGACGGGTCGGTCTTGGGGTTGGTTCCTCGACCACCGGGTACACCGCGGCGCGGCCGCGGTCGACCAGGCTCTGGCCAGCGACCTTCAGGACGCTGACGTCCGGCAGGATCCGCACGTCGGGGAGCGTGTCGGTGATCGACATCAGCTCCGGGTCGCTCAGCGACCGGTTCGTCGACACGACCTCCGGGCCGGTGGTCGTCACGTGGTCCCCCTCCGCCCCCGGCCGGTGCGGCCGGGATCCGGAGCGAGGCTAGCGACCGCCGGCGGGAACCGTGATCGGGTGACCACACCCGACCTGCGGCCCGTCGATCATCGGCGGGACGCCCGTTCGGCTTCCGCCGGGCCCCCTCGCCGCGAGGGCGGCACGACGGCCGCCCTCCGTGACCTCTGTCACATGTGGATCAGTGGACGCGCTCGGCCTCGACGACCGGGAGCTTCGCCGTGGGGGTGGGCGCGGCGACGGCCGGGGGCACCACGGGGGCGGGCGCGGGGGCCTCCGGCGCCGGGGCGGGCGCGTCGTCGGCGCGCAGGCCCTTCATCTCGCCCTTGAACACGCGGGCGGACTGGCCGATGGAGCGCGCCATGTCGGGGAGCTTCTTCGCACCGAAGATGAGCAGGAGGACGCCGAGCAGGACAATGAGTTCCCAACCACCGAGGTTCGGCACGGGATTTCCTTCCGTCGGAATGCAGAGCAGGTACTACTAGGCACAACGGGCGAGCGGGCCCGGGGTTCCGGTCCCGCCCGCCCGAAGTGTGGAGGTCGACCCGATCAGGCGTTGTCGTCGGAGGTGTTGATGCCGCCGTTGACGCCGTTCGGGAAGAAGCCACCCGAGGTGACCGAGGCCGGGTTCAGGTACACGACGTTGAGGACCTGGCCGGCGGAACGCGAGAACGCGATGGCGTTCTCGTCGGTCGGCACGATGTTCGCGTTGCCGTCGGCGTCGACGATGCCCTGGTCGAGGTCGTCCGGGCCGTCGAGGCTGTCGCGCGCGTCGGAGATGGCGCCCGCGGCGTCCTCGAAGCCCTTGGCCAGCAGCACCGTGCGGACCAGGCCCGCGTGGTAGGCCTCGACCGCGAGGATGCCGGCGGCCGCCTCGAGGAAGGTCTTGTTGGTGATGAGCGGCGAGGCGCCCTTGTAGGCCGTGACGCCCACGTCCTCGAAGACGTAGGCGCCCAGGAGGAAGTTGTTCTCGTTGGCGAAGACGTCGAAGCTCTCGCCCGGGCCGACCAGGCCGGCGGCCTGCGCCGCGGCGGAGAACGCGTCCTGCAGGTCGATGGCGGGGCGCGCGACCTTGGCGTCGCCCAGGGCGGCACGGAGGAAGTCGACGTGGTCGCGCTCGTCCTGCGCGATCTCGATGGCGTACTGCTTGGCCAGCTTGGACTCGAACTTCACGGCGTAGCCGCCGGTGACCGCGCCGAGCTTGCCGGAGCCGTCGATCTGGTCGTCGTTGAGGCCCTCGCCGAACGCGCCGCGCAGGTAGAACTCGGCCTCGAGGTACTCGAGGTTGAGCGCGAAGTTGAGGACCGCGGCGTCGGTGGCCGCGGCGTCGGCGTCGGAGTCGTCGCCCGCGAACGCCGCACCGGACAGCGCCAGGCCGCTCCCGGCGACGGTCGCCACGCCCAGGCCGGTCATGCCCGCGGCGCGCAGGAAGCGGCGACGGTCGACGGCGTTCTCCGCGCTGCGGTTGATCGCCTCACGGACGAACGCCTTGCTGAATCCCTCGAACACTGGGTCTCCTCGATGCGTGGTTCTCTCAACGGACCCGTGCTGGGGAACGGGTCCGCGGCACAGTCGTGCCGCCGATCGGATCAACGACGTGCTCGACGGGCCGGGTACGCCGAACGGCGTAAAGGAAGTTCCTGGCGAGCCGGTCAGGGCCCGGTGAGGGCACCGGCGACGACGTCGAGGTCGTGCAGATAGGTGACCTTGACGTTGCGCGGGTCGCCGGCGACGCACCGCACCGTGACGTCGGGGGCGAACCGCTCCACGCACGACGCCGTGTCGGTGCCGGAGAACCCCTCGAGCGCGGCCCGCTCGTAGGCGGCCAGCAGCGGGGCGGCCCGGAACCCCTGCGGGGTCTGCACCGCGGTGTGCCGGGCCGGGGCGACCAGACCGCCCGCCCCGTCGACGGTGGCCAGGTCGGTCCGCACCAGCCCCGGCACCGCTCCCCCCGCCGCCCGCGCCACCCGCAGCACCTCGGCGACGAGCGCGGCGCCCACCAGCGGGCGCGCCCCGTCGTGCACCAGCACGACGTCGACCTCGCCGGTGCCGATGCGCCCGGCCAGCGCGCGGAGCCCGGCCAGCTCGGAGTCCTGCCGGGTCGCCCCGCCGTCGACGACCTCCACCGCGGCCCCGTGCGCGGACTCCTCGTCGAGGACCTTCCGGGCGAGGTCGCGGTCCTGCGGGCGGACGACCAGCACGACGGGGCCGACGCCCGCGGCACCGGCCAGCGCGTCGACCGACCAGGCCAGCACGGACCGGCCCGCCACGGGCAGGTACACCTTGTTCCGGTCGGCACCGACCCGGCTGCCGCTGCCCCCGGCCAGCACCATGGCCGCCGCACCCACCCACACGGGACCAGTATCCGGGTCGGTGGTTACCGTCGGCTCATGGACCGGTGACAGATCGCGTCGTTCCTGCCGGGCGACCCGGCCACCTCGGCCCGACGAGGCGCGACGGCCGGCGGCGATCACGCCCAGTACTCTCGGGGGCGGTCTCACCGTCGAGCCGGGCGTGACGGCACGAACCCCCCGGGCACCGGTGGGACGGCCCCGGGACCACCGGAACGGTCCACGGGAAGGACGAGCACCGGCAGGGTCCGGAGCGGACAGGGCGGGGGTGACGCGCAGTGGACGACCGGCCCTTCCCCCCGCGTGACCGCGCTCCCCGCGCCGAGACCCCCCGCACCGACAGCCCCCGCACCGAGACCCCCCGCGTCGACGCCCCGTGGCCGCGCCGGTTCGAGCGCGAGCGCCTCGAGCGGGAGCGGGCCGCCGTGGAGCGGGAGCGCCTGCGGGTGCGCGCGGCCGGCGCGGTCCCCCCGCAGCAGCCGCGCCGCCCCCCGGCCGAGCAGCCGCCCGGAGGGCAGTCGGCCCGTCCCGCGGGTCCCCCTCGTCGCACCGGCGCACCCCGGCGCGACCCGGCCGACCAGGTCACCCGGATCACCCCGCCCCTGCCCGGCGTCCGGCCCGACGAGGTGCGGACCCGCCCGGTCCCCCACACCCCCGCCGGTGACGGCCCCCTGCGCGGCCGTCCCGACCCGGTGACGGGCCGCCGGACGGGCCGGGGGGACCCGCCCTCCGCACGTCCGGCGGGCGGGCGGGTCACCGGCGCCGCGGCCGTCGCGGGCCTCCAGGGGGCCGGGCCGAAGGCCGCCGCATCGACGACCACTGCTTCGACGACCGCTGCGGCGACGACCGCCACCCCGAAGGGCACCGGACAGAAGGCGACCGGGCAGAACGCCACCGGGCAGAAGGCGACCGGGCAGAAGGCCGCCGGGCAGAAGACCGCTGGGCAGAAGGCCACCGCATCGACGGCCGGCGTCCCGAGGGCCGCCGGGGACGCGGAGCGCACCGCCCGCCCGACCCCCCCACCGGTCCGCCGTACCGGCCGGCGCCGCCCCCGCACGCTGGGCCTCGCACTGCTGGCCACCGCGGCCGCCACCGCGGCCCCCGGCAGCGGCCACCTGATGCTGCACCGCCGCCGCACCGGCTGGCTGATCCTCGGGCCGTTCCTGCTGGGCATCGTCACCGTCGTCGGGGCGCTGGCCACGCTGCGCCGCTCCGACCTGCTCACCCCGCTGCTGTCCTCCGGGGGCCTCGCCGTCGCCACCGTCGTCCTGGTGGCGGTGGCGGTCGCCTGGATCGCCGTGATCGTCCGCACCTGGGTGCTCGCCCAGCCGCGACGGCTCGATCCCGGGCGCAGGGCGGTCGGGGTCGCCGTCGTCACGGCGCTGTGCCTGCTCGTGGCCACCCCGCTCGGCTTCGCCGCCAACCTGGCGAACTCCTCGCGCTCGGTGCTCGGGGAGCTGTTCGCCGACGACGCCGGCGCCGCCGACCTCGGCCCGCGCGTCAACGTGCTGCTGGTCGGCAGCGACGCCGGGCCGGACCGCACCGGCACCCGCACCGACACGATGATGGTGGCCAGCATCGAGACGGCCACCGGCCGCACGACGCTGTTCAGCCTGCCGCGCAACATCGCCTACGCCCAGTTCCCGCCGGGGTCGCCGATGGCGGAGGAGTTCCCCGACGGCTTCCACGACAGCGCGGGCCCGGACGGCAACTACTACCTCAACGCCGTCTACGCCTACGGCCACGAGTACCCGGACCTGGCCCCGGCCGGGCCGACCGCCGACCCCGGCCTCAACCTGCTGCACCAGACGGTCTCCTACATGCTCGATCTCGATCTCGACTACTACGTCGAGCTCGACATGGCCGGGTTCGCGGCGATCATCGACTCCCTGGGCGGCGTCCGGGTCGACGTCGGACCCGACCGCATCCCGATCGGCGGGATCAGCCCCAACGGCCGCGAGGTGCGGCCCACCGGCTACATCGAGCCCGGCATCCAGCAGCTCGACGGCGAGAACGCACTCGCCTTCGCCCGGTCCCGCACCAACTCCACCGACTACGTGCGGATGGGGCGGCAGCGCTGCCTGATCCAGAACATCCTCGACCAGAACCAGCCCGCCGAGCTGCTCACGAACTTCCAGTCGATCGCGCGGGCCACCACCGACAGCGTCTCCACCGACATCCCGCAGCAGGCGCTGCCCGCGCTGCTCTCGGTCGCCGACGGCCCGATCGCGCTGGAGAGCGTGGCGTTCGACCCGAACCTGCCCGACCCCGAGCAGTCCGACGGCCGCTTCAACACCGGCGACCCCGACTTCGACCTGATGCGCCAGGTCGTCCGCGAGGCGCTCGACCGCGACCCGGCGACGGCCCCGCCGGTCGCGGCCGCCGACCCGTCGGACATCCCGGAGACCAACCAGGCCGACGACGACACCGCCACCGGCCCCACCGACGACGACACCGACGACGACGCCCCGCTCACCTCCGTCCCGGTCTCGGTCGCCCAGAGCTGCTGACCCGGGGTCAGGTGCTGCCGCGGGGGCGCCACCGGTACTCCACCTGCGGACGCCCGGTGGTGCCGTAGCGCAGTGCCCGCTCGGTGAGGCCGGTGTCGGCGAGGTGTTCGAGATAGCGGCGGGCGGTGACGCGGGAGACGCCGACGAGGTCGGCCACCTCCACCGCGGTGCGTCCGGCGTCGGGGGCGAGGACCCCGCAGACCTGGTCGAGGGACTCCCGGCTGATGCCCTTGGGCAGGCCGCTGTCGACGGTCGGGGCGCGCAGGGCGTCGAGCATCCCGTCGACGTCGGACTGGGCGACCAACGGCCCGGGGTCGTTCTGCCGGTAGGCCAGGTAGCCCTCCAGCTTGGCCCGCACCACCCCGGCCGGGAACGGCTTCATCAGGTACTGGGTGGCCCCGAAGGCGACGGCGGCGCGCACGACCTCCAGGTCGCGGGCGCGGGTCACCATGATCACGTCGCAGGTGTGGCCCGCCGCGCGCATGCGGCGCAGCACGTCCAGGCCGCTCATGTCGGGCAGGTGGACGTCGAGCAGGACCAGGTCGACGGCCGTGGTCGCGAGCAGGCGCAGCGCCTCCGCCCCCGCCGGGGCCCGGCCGACGACCGCGAAGCCGCGCACCCGCTCCACGTAGGCGGCGTGCGCGGCGAGCGCGACCGGGTCGTCGTCGACGACGAGGGTGCGGATCACGGCTGCGGCTCCCGCACCGCGGCGGCGACCGGCAGCCGCACCCGCAGCTCGGCCCCGCCGCCCGGGGCGTCGCCGGCCGAGACCGTGCCGCCGTGGCGGTGCACCGCGCGGCGGACGAGCGCGAGGCCCAGCCCGCGGCCCATGCCGTCGGCGGGCTTGGTGCTCCAGCCGCTGGTGAACGCCTGTTCGGGGTCCTCGAGTCCCGGACCGCTGTCGCTGACCCGCAGGACGAACCCCTCGTCGTCGATCCCCGCGTCCAGGCGCACCCAGCGGGGCTCGGGACCGTCCAGCGCGGCGTCGACGGCGTTGTCGAGCAGGTTCCCGACGATCGTGACGAGGTCGCGGGGGTCGGCGAGACCGTCGGGCACCCGCGCGCCCTCGCCCAGCCCGAGCTCGACGCCGCGCTCCCCCGCCTCCGCCGCCTTGCCGACGACGAGCGCGGCCAGCTCGGGCACCGCGATGCCCGCCAGGACGGCGTCGGTGAGGTGCCGGGCCAGCTCCAGCTCCGCGGTGGCGTAGGTCAGGGCCTCCTCGGCGCGGCCCAGCTCGATCAGCGAGACGACGGTGTGCAGCTGGTTGGCGGCCTCGTGGGCCTGGGCGTTGAGCGACTGGGCGAACCCGCGGATCGTCTCCAGCTCGGTGCTCAGCGCCCGCAGCTCGGTGTGGTCGCGCAGGGTCACCACGGTGCCCAGGTCGCGGCCGGCCCAGCGGGCGGGGGCCTGGTTGACCACGACGATCCGGTCGGCCGTCAGGTGGATCTCGTCGGAGCGGCGCTCCCCCGCGGCCAGCGCCGACCCGAGCGCGTCGGGCAGGCCCAGCCCGTCGACGCGACGCCCCGCGACCTCCGCGGGCAGGGCCAGCAGCCGGCGGGCCTCGTCGTTGGCCAGCTGCACCCGCCCGCCCCGGTCGAGCAGCAGCAGGCCCTCGCGGACGGAGTGCAGCACGGTGTCGTAGTACTCGTACATCCGGGACAGCTCGGCCGGGCCCATGTCGTGGGTGCTGCGCCGCAGCCACCGGCTCAGCAGCCACGACCCGGCGGCGGCGAGCCCGAACGCGGCGGTGGCGATCAGCGCCAGCACCGGCAGCCGCTCGCCCAGCTCGCGCGAGACCGCGGTGACCGTGCGCCCGACCGACACCAGCGCCACCACCCGGCCGTCGTCGACGACGGGGACGACCGACCGGACCGAGGGGCCCAGCGTGCCGGTGTAGGTCTCGGTGAAGGTGGTCGCGCCCGCCGCGGCGGGGGCGATGGTGCCGCGGAAGACCCGCCCGATCTCGGCGGTGTCGGGGTGGGAGAACCGGACGCCGCCGGTGGTCATGACCACCACGAAGTCGGTGGCGGTGTCGGCCCGCACCCGCTCGGCCAGCGGCTGGAGCACCGCCGAGGGGTCCGGGTCGTCGAGCGCGTCGATCACCTCGGGCACCGCGGCCAGGGTGTGGGCGACCCCGAGCATCTCCTCGGCCGTCTCGCGCTCGTTGTCGGCGGCGAACTGCAGGTAGGTGGCCGCGCCGACCCCGCCGAGGACCAGCACGACCAGCACCGCCTGCAGCGCGAACAGCTGGGCCGCGAGGCTCCAGCGGCGCATCGGGCCCAGGGGGATCACGCTGCATACGCTCCGTCGACCGAAATGAACGAAAGGGTGAGGCGCACCACAAGCCCCCCCATCCTGTGCCGGAAGGGTGCCGCCCGCAGTCCCGGGCACGCAACGCACCGGCCGATCGGATTCGAAGGGGAACCCGTGTCCACCAGCACCGAGTCAACCAGTCCGGGCGCGCAGCCCGTCGCGAAGCGGGACCGCACCCACTTCCTCTACATCGCCGTGATCGTCGCCGTGATCCTGGGCGTCGCCGTCGGCATCGTCGCACCCGACGTGGGCAAGGCGCTCAAGCCCGTCGGCACCGCCTTCGTCGACCTCATCAAGATGATGATCTCGCCGATCATCTTCTGCACCATCGTGCTCGGCATCGGCGCGGTCAAGCAGGCGGCCAAGGTCGGCCGGGTCGGCGCCATCGCGCTGGGCTACTTCCTGACGATGTCGACCGCCGCGCTGGCCATCGGGCTGCTCGTCGGCAACATCGTGCAGCCCGGGGCCGGCCTGGTGGTGCCCGACGAGGCCTACGAGGCCCCCGAGTCCGAGGGGCTCGACATCATCCCGGACACCCTGGTGAGCCCGCTGGTCGGCACCAGCGTGCTGCAGACGCTGTTCGTCGCGCTGCTCGTCGGCTTCGCGGTGCAGGCGCTCGGCACGAAGGGCGAGCCGATCCTGCGCGGCATCGGGTACTTCCAGAGGCTGGTCTTCAAGGTCCTGACGATGATCCTGTGGCTGGCCCCGATCGGCGCGTTCGGCGCGATCGCGGCCGTGGTCGGCGAGACCGGCTGGGCCGCGGTCGGCGCGCTGTTCCAGATCATGGCCGGCTTCTACGTCACCTGCGCGATCTTCGTCTTCGGCATCCTGGGCCTGGTGCTGCGGGTCTTCGCCGGCATCAACATCTTCACGCTGCTGGGCTACCTGGGCCGCGAGTTCCTGCTGATCGTGTCCACCTCGTCGTCGGAGTCGGCGCTGCCGCGGCTGATCGCGAAGATGGAGCACCTGGGCGTCTCCCGTCCCGTGGTCGGCATCACGGTGCCCACCGGCTACTCGTTCAACCTCGACGGCACCGCGATCTACCTGACGATGGCGTCGCTGTTCATCGCCACCGCGCAGGGCTCGCCGCTGGCGCTGGGCGAGCAGATCTCGCTGCTCGTCTTCATGATCGTCGCCTCGAAGGGGGCCGCGGGCGTCACCGGGGCCGGCCTGGCGACGCTGGCCGCGGGCCTGCAGAGCCACCGCCCCGACCTGGTCGACGGCGTCGGTCTCATCGTCGGCATCGACCGGTTCATGTCCGAGGCCCGCGCCGTGACGAACTTCGCCGGCAACGCCGTGGCCACCGTGCTGATCGGTCACTGGGTCGGCGAGTTCGACCGGGCAAGGGCCGACCGCGTCTTCGCCGGTCAGGACCCCTTCGACGAAGCCACCATGGTCGACGACGACCACGGCCCGGCCGACTCCGCGCCGCCCTCGCTGTCGAAGGAGCCCGCGCCCTCGGCGACCTGATTCCCACCGGACGGGCCCCCGACCAGGGGGCCCGTCCCGCGTGCCCCGTGCGGTTCTGTCAGGCTGGTCGGCGAAGATGACCTGCGTCGACACCCGTCCGGGGTGCACGCACGGAGAGGAGACACCCGAGATGGCACTGCCCACGCTCACCCCCGAGCAGCGTGCAGACGCGCTCAAGAAGGCCGCCGCCGCCCGCACCGCCCGCAAGGAGCTGCGCGACGCGATCGCCCGCGGCGACGAGACGATCCCCGCGGTGCTCGACCGCGCCAAGTCCGACACCATCGTCGGCAAGACCAAGGTCGCCGACCTGCTCAAGAGCCTGCCCGGCTACGGCCCCGCCAAGGTCACGGCCCTGCTCGAGCAGACCGGCATCGACGTGTCCCGCCGCGCCGCCGGCCTCGGCGACCGCCAGCGCCAGGCGCTGCTCGACGCCCTGAAGTAGGACGCTCCACCCCCCGCTGCCCGGTCCCGCACACCCGCGGGGCCGGGCAGCGTGCTGTGACAGGCTGGTCCCGTGGAACGCCTCGTCGACGTCGCCCCCGGTGTGCGCCTGTGGGCCGAGGACCTGCCCGCCACCGGCCCGGACCCCGAGCCCGAGCCCGTCCTGCTCGTGATGGGCGCCAACGCCTCCGGCCTGGTCTGGCCCGACGCGCTGGTCGACCGGCTCGCCGAGCGGCACCGCGTGATCCGCTACGACCACCGCGACACCGGCCGCTCGACGTGGGCGTTCGACGAGCACCCCTACGCGGTCACCGACCTGGCCGCCGACGTCGTCGCCGTCCTGGACGCCTTCGACGTGCCGCGCGCGCACCTCGTCGGGATGTCGATGGGCGGCACGCTGGTCCAGCTGGTGCTGCTCGACGCGCCCGGGCGCGTCGCCACGGCCACGGTGTTCTGCACCGCGGCGCTCGGCGGGTACGGCTCGCCCGACCTGCCCGCGCCGCCGGCGGAGCTGCTCGCGCTGTGGGAGCACCTGGCCGACCCCCGCGACGCCCCGGCCGAGCTCGACTGGCGCGTCGCACACTGGCGGGCGCTCAGCGGCACCGGCACCCCGTTCGACGCCGAGGAGTTCCGCGCGCTGGAGCGGCGGGTGATCGCCCACGCCGGGCGCCACGACAACCCCGCCGCGCACGCCCGCGCCGCGCAGACCGGGCTCGACCGCGGCGCCGAGCTCGCCGCCGTCGAGGTGCCGACGCTGGTCGTCGAGGCACCGGAGGACCCGATCAACCCGCCGCCGCACTCCGGGCACCTGGCCCGCGCGCTGGGCCGCGGCCGGCTCGTGCGGATCCCGGGGATGGGGCACGCGATCACGCGCACCGTGGTGGCGCCGCTGGCCGCGGCGATCCTCACCCAGACGACGCTGACGCCGACGGCCGGGGCGGTCGCCGCTCAGGACCCCCAGCGGTAGCGGCGCTCCGGGCGTCCGGTGCCGCCGTAGCGCAGGCGCACCACCGCCGCCCCGGTCTCGACGAAGTGCTCCAGGTAGCGCCGCGCGCTGACCCGCGACAGCTCGGTGCGCTCGGCGCACTCGCTCGCGGACAGGTCGCCGTCGGCGTCGCGGAGCACCTTCTCGACAAGCCGGGCGGTCGTCGACGTGAGCCCCTTGGGCAGCCGCGTCGCGACGCCGGGACGCGCACCGAACACGGTGTCGATGTCGTCCTGCCCCGCCCGGTCCAGCCCGGCCAGCCGCCCGCGCACCCGCCCGATCCGCTCGACGTGCTGGGCGAGGACCGCCGCGTCGAACGGCTTCACCAGGTAGTGCGCCGCCCCGCCGTGCAGCGCCCCGGTGACGGTCACGGAGTCGTCGGCCGCGGTGATCATCAGGACGAACGGGTCGTCGGCGGAGCCGGTGCGCAGCAGGCGCAGCACCTCCAGGCCGGAGACGTCGGGGAGGTAGACGTCGAGCAGCACGAGGTCCGGGCGCAGCTCGGCCGCCAGCCGCAGCGCGTCGGCCCCGGTGTGCGCGACGCCGACCACCGCGCAGCCGGGGATGCGGGCGACGTAGGCGCTGTGCACGCGGGCGACCATGAAGTCGTCGTCGACGACGAGCACGCGCATCAGTCCACCCCCGGCAGCGTCGCGGTGAAGACCGCACCGTCCTCGTTGTGCACCGCGATCGTGCCACCCCGGCGCAGGCACACCTGCCGGGCGAGCGCGAGGCCCAGCCCGCGGCCGCCGGGCTCCTCGGCCGCCTTCGTCGTGAAGCCGTGCCGGAACACCTCGTCGGCGAGCTCCGTCGCGACCCCGGGGCCGGAGTCGCGGACGGTGACGCGCACGCCGCCGTCCCCGTCGCCGTCGAGCCCGGCCTCGACCCACCCGCCCGCACCGGCGGCGTCGATGGCGTTGTCGACGAGGTTGCCCAGCACCGTCACGACGTCGGCGGAGAACGCCGCGTCGCGGCGGGCGGCGGTGAGCCGGGTGCCGCCGGCGAGCCGCAGCGCGACGCCCCGCTCGGTCGCCAGGCTCGCCTTCGCCACCAGCAGCGCCGCCGCGGCCGGGTCGCCGACCCGCTCGGTGACCTCGCGGCGCCACTGGTCGGACTCGGCCACCACCCCGGCGACGAACCGGCGCACCTCGTCGTGCTCGCCCAGCTCGGTGAGCCCGGCGATGGTGTGCAGCCGGTTGGCGAACTCGTGGGTCTGTGCGCGCAGGGTGTCGGTGACGTGCCGGGAGGCGTCGAGGCGGTCCTGCAGCGTGGCCAGCTCGGTGCGGTCGCGCAGCGTCACCACCGCGCCCACCTCGGTCCCGTCGACGACGACCGGCATCCGGTTGAGCACCAGCACCCGCGCCCCGCGCAGCACCACCTGGTCCTCCCCCGCGCTGGCGCCGGTGAGGACGTCGCGCAGCCGGCCGTCGAGGGCGTCGAGGTCCACGTCGGCGGGCAGGTCGAGCAGCTCGCGGGCGGCGCCGTTGAGCAGCGTCACGCGGTGCGCGGCGTCCATGCCGACCACGCCCTCCTTGACGCCGAGCAGCATCGCCTCCCGCCGCTGCACCAGCTCGACGATCTCCGCGGGCTCCAGCCCGAGCGTCTGGCGCCGGACGCGCCGGGCCAGCAGCAGCGACCCCACCACCCCGACGACCAGCGCGACGCCGAGCAGGGCGGCCGTCTGCCCCGGGGCCGCCACGAGGCCGGTGAGCAGCGGCGGGGCCGCCACCCGGGCCTCGACGATCCCGACGACCACCGCGTCGTCGTCGAGCACCGGCACGTGTGCGACGACGGTGCGCCCGTCGGGGTAGCCGACCCAGGACCGGCCCGCCGCCGCGGTGCTGTCACCGAGGGCGAACGGGCCGCCGACGGCGGACGGGTCGGCCGCGGTGCGCACGACGAGGTCGGCGTCCGCCACCGCGATCCCGTCGGCCCCCGAGAGGTTGCGCGCCGTGGTCGCGATGCCGGGCAGGGGCCCGTACTCGCCCGCCTCCAGGCTCTGCCGCAGCGCCGCGGTGGCCGCGACGTCCTCGGCGACCGAGAGCATCCGCCGGCCCTGGGTCTCGCGGAACGCGGCGTCGCTCTGCGTCACGGCCAGCGCGGCGACGGCGGCGAGCAGCAGCGCGACGATCCCCAGCTGCCAGCCGAGGAACTGGCGCGCCAGCGTCCTGGGGGCCGTCATGCCCGGAGCTTCGCACGCCCGTGTCCACAACGACCACAACGACCGTTGCGTCGCCAAGCGAGACACCCCGCCCGTCGGCCCGCACGATGACCCGCACCACACCTCGACGGAGAGGACGGCCCATGCGTCCCCGGACCCTGCTGCCACGATGGATATGGGGAGTAGTCGCGGCGATCGCCGCGGTGCTGCTGGTGCCACCCCTGATCGGCGCGGCCGCGGGCGGCGGTGACGGCACCCAGCTGCGCGGCCTGCGGGTGCTCGTCCCGAACGCGCCCGGCGGCGGCTACGACATCACCGCCCGGACCGCGGCCCGCGCGATGGAGGACTCGGGCACCTCGGGCGCGGTGGAGGTGTTCAACCTGCCCGGCGCGGGCGGCACCGTCGGGCTGGGCCGCACCGTCAACGAGAGCGGCAACGACCGGCTGGTCATGTCCATGGGCCTGGGCGTCGTCGGCGCGGTGTTCACCAACTCCTCACCCGCCACCCTGGCCGACGTCACGCCGATCGCGCGGCTGACGCAGGAGAGCGAGATCGTCGTCGTCGGCAAGGACTCGCCCTACACCTCCATCGACCAGCTCGTCGCGGCGTGGACGGCGGACCCGGGCGCGGTGCCCGTCGGCGGCGGGTCCTCCCCCGGCGGCCCCGACCACCTGGCGCCGATGCTCATGGCGCAGGCCGTCGGGCTGGAGCCGGCCGCGGTCAACTACGTGTCCTACGACGGCGGCGGCGAGCTGCTCGCCGCGGTGCTGGGCGACAAGGTCGCCTTCGGGGTGTCGGGGCTCGGCGAGTTCGCCGAGCAGGTGGCCGCCGGTGAGCTGCGGGTCCTCGCGGTCACCTCGGCGGAGCGCGCGCCGGGCCTGGACGCGCCGACGCTGACCGAGTCCGGGATCGACGTCGAGTTCACCAACTGGCGCGGGATCGTCGCCCCTCCCGGGCTCGACGACACCGCCCGCACCGAGCTGGTCGAGGCGTTCACCGCCCTGCACGGCACGCCGGAGTGGGAGCAGGCGCTGGCGACCAACGGCTGGGACGACGCGTTCCTGGTCGGCGACGACTTCGGCGCGTTCCTCGCCGCCGAGAACGACCGCGTGGCCGGTGTGCTGCGGGAACTGGGGCTGGTGTCGTGACGGTCTGGTTGAGGGAGCGCTCCGAGCTGGGCGTCTCCGCGCTGCTGCTGCTCGTCGGGCTGGTGGTCGTCGTCGACAGCCTGCTCGGCTCGGTCGCCGCCACGAGCTCCGACCCGCTCGGCCCGCACGCGGTGCCGCTGCTGGTCGGCGCGCTGCTGGTGCTGCTGGCGGTGCTGCTGGCCCGCGACGTCCTCTCCGGCGGCCACGGTGAGGCCGAGGGCGGCGAGGACGTCGACCTGACGGTGCCCGCCGACAAGCGCACGGTGCTGCTGCTGGCGGGCGTGCTCGTCGCGACCGCCGCCGCCATCCCGGTCCTGGGTTGGCCGCTGGCCGGTACGGGCCTGTTCTGGGGCGCGACCTACGCGCTCGGCTCGCGCTCGGTCCCCCGCGATCCGCTGATCGCGGCCGGGGTCTCGCTCACCACCTGGATCCTGTTCGACACCCTGCTCGGCGTCGACCTGCCCGGTGGCCCGCTGATGGGGGTGTTCGGATAGTGCCCGACGACGTGCTTCTTCCCGCGGAGGCGGAATCATGATCGACTCGCTGAACTCGCTGATGGGCGGCTTCGCCGCCGCGCTGACGCCGGGCAACCTGCTCTTCGCCGCGATCGGCGTGCTCCTGGGCACCGCGATCGGCGTGCTCCCGGGCATCGGCCCGGCCATGGCGGTGGCACTGCTGCTGCCCGTCACCTACGCCTTCGACCCGACCGGCGCGTTCATCCTGTTCGCCGGCATCTACTTCGGGGCCATGTTCGGCGGCTCCACGACCTCGATCCTGCTCAACACCCCCGGCGAGTCCGCGTCGGTGATCGCGGCGATCGAGGGCAACCCGATGGCGAGACAGGGCCGCGGGGCGCAGGCGCTCGCCGCGGCCGCGATCGGGCACTTCATCGGCGGGATCGTCGGGGCGGTCGGCATCGTGCTGCTGGCCCCGCTCGTCGCCTCGGTGGCCGTCGACATCGGCGCGCCCGACTACTTCGCGATCATGGTGCTGGCCTTCGTCGCCGTCACCGCGGTGCTGGGCACCTCGCGGGTCCGCGGGTTCGCCGCGCTGGCCATCGGCCTGACGATCGGGCTGGTCGGGCTCGACCCGATCTCCGGGCAGGCGCGGCTGACCTTCGGCGTGCCGCAGCTCGCCGACGGCATCGACGTCATCATCGTCGCGGTCGGGCTGTTCGCCGTCGGCGAGGCGCTGTGGGTGGCCGCGCACCTGCGCCGCACGCAGGACGAGGTCATCCCGGTCGGGCGGCCCTGGCTCTCGCGCGAGGACCTGGCGCACACCTGGAAGCCGTGGCTGCGCGGGCCGTTCATCGGGTTCACCTTCGGCTCCATCCCGGCCGGCGGCGCGGAGATGTCGACGTTCATGTCGTACGTGACCGAGCGGAAGCTCTCGAAGCGGCCCGAGCTGTTCGGGAAGGGCGCGATCGAGGGCGTGGCCGGCCCGGAGGCGGCGGCCTCGGCCTCCTCGGCGGGCACGCTGTCCACGATGCTGACCCTGGGCCTGCCGACCACCGCGATCGCGGCGGTCATGCTCGCGGCCTTCCAGCAGTTCGGCATCCAGCCGGGGCCGCTGCTGTTCGTCAACGAGGCCGACCTGGTCTGGACGCTGATCGCGAGCCTGTTCATCGGCCTGGTGCTGCTGCTGGTGCTCAACCTGCCGCTCGCCCCGGTCTGGGCGAAGCTGCTGCAGATCCCGCGGCCCTACCTCTACGCGGGCATCCTGTTCTTCGCCTGCGTCGGGGCGTACGCGGTGAGCGGCCAGCCCGTCGACCTGATCGTGCTGCTGGTGATCGGCGGCATCGGGTTCCTCATGCGCCGCTACGGCCTGCCGGTGCTGCCCGCGATCATCGGCGTCATCCTCGGCCCGGACGCGGAGCTGCAGCTGCGCCGCGCCCTGCAGATCGCCGACGGCGACTGGTCGACACTGGTCTCGACGCCGCTGTCGATCGTCGTCTACCTGGTGATCGCGGTCCTGCTCCTGCTGCCCGTCATCCGCCGGGCGCTGCGCCGGGACACCGACGAGCGGGAGCCCGCCGCGCGCTGACCCGCCCGTCGCCGTGGCAGGAAGGCCACCTTCACGCAACCTGGTTGCGTGAAGGTGGCCTTCCTGCGATTCGGGGCCGGGCGGGCGCTCAGGCCGGCGACCCCGGGGGCCGGCCCGGGCCGGGGGCGCCGGCGAAGGCCTGCGCGATCGACAGCCACTCCGTCGCCACCGGGCCCGAGGCCTCCAGGGCCAGGTCGTCGCGGTGGCGGCGCTGGGTGACCAGCAGGCAGAAGTCCAGGGCCGGCCCGGTGACGCGGTCGGCGGCGTCGTCGGGGCCCCAGGTCCACGTCCCGCCGTCCGGGGCCGCGAGCTCCACCCGCACCGGCACGTCGGGGACGGCGCGGTCGCGCAGCAGGTAGCTGAACGGCAGGGCCCGCACCCCGATGTGGGCGACGTGGCGCAGTCGCCCGGTCGGCTCGCGCGTGATCCCGACGGTGTCGGCGACGTCCTGCCCGTGCGCCCAGGTCTCCATGATCCGGGCGGTGAGGGAGGAGGCCGCGCTCATCGGCGGCCCGTACCAGGGCACCCGGACGCCGGGGTCGAGGTCGCCGAACACCGCGACCAGCCGCGCACGGGAGGTCTCGAACCAGTCGAGCAGGGCCGCGGGGGCGAGGTCGCGGTACCCCTCGGCGATCCGGTCCGGGTCGATCCCGGACTCCACGAGTGCGGCCAGCCCGGCCCGGAACGCGTCCGGGTCGGTGGCCGACTGCACCGCGGCGTCGTCGAAGTGGGCCAGATGGCTCACCTGGTCGCGCACCGCCCAGCCCGCGGCGGGGGTGGGCGCCTCCCAGCCGGCGTCGTCGAGATCGGCGAGCAGCGCCCGCAGGACGGCGGTCTCGGCCGTGAGGTCGTCGGCGAGGCTGTGCATGTCGGGTGGCATGCCCGGACTCTAGGAGTGCCCCGCGGGCGACCGTCGCGACCGGTCGGCGCGTCCGCCGTCCCGCTCTCCGGACGGCCGCCACGTCGTTCGTCGCACCAGTCGTACCGGCCACCGCGCGCCGGACCCGGTCGTGACGGTGGGAGACGCCGTGCCGCCGCTGCGTGAGCGACCGGGGTGTGACGCACCACCCACTCGGGACACCCCGTCCCACCACGGGGATCCGGCCGGGACGCTGCGCACCGCGGGGGTCTCCGAGGCCCTCCGAAAGGGTGGTGTGGGACCCGCGAACCCTGATCAGGGCGTGCACAGGGCGTATGGCATCGTTGCGCCGCGTCACTGTGGGAGGAGAGCCGTGCAGGTCGTCTCGATCATCAATCACAAGGGCGGCGTGGGCAAGACGACGCTCACCGCCAACCTCGGTGCCGGACTCGCCGCGCGAGGGAGAAAGGTCCTCCTACTGGACCTCGACTCGCAGGCCAGCCTGACGGTCTCGTTCTTCACGCCACCCGAGTGGGCCGAACAGCTGCTGCCCTCTCGCACGATCAAGCACTGGTTCGACGGCCTGGACGACGGCACCGCCCTGCACAGCCCCGAGGGCCTGGTCTCGACGCCGCGCCGCGTGCGGGAGAAGCTGTCGCGCTCCCCGGGCCGGCTCGACCTCATCGCCGCCCACCGCGACCTCTCCGACGTCGACACGACGCTGGCCGCCCAGCTGATGTCGGCCCCGGAGCGCTTCCTGGACCTGCACAGCCGGCTGCGCGCCGGGCTGGAGCACCCGGCGTTCGCCGAGTACGACGTGGCGCTGATCGACTGCGCGCCCAACTTCGGCCTCATCGCCCGCAACGCCGTGGCCGCCAGCGACCTGCTGCTGATCCCGACCAAGCCCGACTACCTGTCCACCAACGGCATCGACTCGCTGGGCCTCAAGATCCGCGAGTTCGTCGACGAGTACAACGCGCGCGCGTTGGACCCGATCAGCCGCCCGCCGGCGTCGGTGGTGTTCACCATGGTGCAGCTGCACGACGACCGGCCGATCGAGGCGCAGCGTGCGGTGATGAGCCGGATCGAGGCCGGCGGCGTCGCCCCGCTGACCACGACCATCCGCGACAGCAAGGCCGTCTACGGCCCGGCGCCGGAGTACGGCGTCCCGGTGATCCTGGGCGGAACCGGCCGGGCGCTCACCCGGGAGCTGCGCGAGCTGGTCTCCGAGGTCTCCGCGCACATCGACGGGACCGAGGGGATGGCCGCGTGAGCCTGCCGTCCGACGCGCTCGAGCGCCTGCTGAACGACCTGTCCCCCGAGCAGCTGCGCGCCCTGGCCGAGGGCCGCGGCCGGCTGGTGTTCACCCCGTGCGCGGCGCCCACCCGCCCGCGCCGGTCCGCACCCGCCGTCGACCTGTCGGCCGACGTCGAGGCGATCCGGGCCATGGACACGCGCGACGGGATCGTCGCGCACCTGGCCGACCGGCGGTTCACCGTGCCGGTGCTGCGCCAGCTGGCCCGGGCCCTCGGGCCCACGGTGCCGGCCACCGGGCGCAACCGCGCCGAGCTCGTGCACGGCATCGTCGAGGGCACGGTCGGCTTCCGCGCCCGCTCCGCCGCGCTGTCGGGCGGGGCCTGGGCCTAGGCCGTCAGGACACCCGGCGGGGCAGCTTCTCCCCCGCCTGCACCGCCACCGGCAGCACGTTGCCGGCGGGCGGCAGCGGGCAGGTGGCGAAGTCGGTGAACGCGCACGGCAGGTTGACCAGCCGGTTCAGGTCGACGACCACCCGCCCGTCGACGGGGTCGGCCACCTGCACCGAGCGCCCGCCCGGGTAGGTCGTGACGCCGTTGGTGGCGTCGCGGAAGTGCAGGGACAGCCCGCCCTGCTTGCCCGGCATCGCCACGAGGGAGCGCTCCTCGCCGTCGAGGTCGAAGCGGACGACGCCGACCGCGGTGAGGTGGTGTCGCAGCCCGTCGACCACCGCGTCGACGGTGACCGGCGCCGGCTCGGCGTAGGGCTCGAACACGCCGTCGAGGACCCAGCGCTCGTCGACGTCGAACGTCGGCACCCCGGTGAACCCGACACGCGTGGGCGCCTGCGGGTCACGCACGCGCAGCGCGTGCTCGTCGGTGCGCCGGGCGATCTCGACGACCCGGTCCCCGACCTCGACGAGCGATCCGGGCAGGCCGTTCACCGGGTGCAGGGTCACGGTGCCCTCGACCGGCCGCGGCCCGCGGACGCCCCGCACCGCGAGGCCGTCGGCGGCGGCCGCGGTGATCACGACGCCGTCCGGGGTGGCGCTCCAGCGGCCGGGCAGCCCGTCGATCGCGCGGGGCTCGGGGGTGAGCCAGTGCAGGGCGGTGAGGCTCAGCCAGCCGTGCGGCTCGCGCAGCTGGTCCTCGCGCTCGGCGTGCCAGGCGTCCCAGTCGCGGTGCAGGTCGGTGAGCGTGCGCGTCATGACCGGTACAACGCCGCCGCCCCCCGGGTTCATACCGGATCGGGGAAATCGATGTGGCCGTGGCCGCTCACGGTTGACACGGGCGCGACCGACCGGGAAAGGTCTGAATCATGTTCGCGCGCGTGCTCTGTTGTCGACGCCATGTCGACCTGCTCCGCGTCGCCTCCGCCGCCTGTCACTGAGGCGGTATCCGCGCAGCTCAGCGCACTGCTGCCGCTTCCCACGGCGTTTCTCCGATCATTTCCTGCACCGATCCCAGAAAAGGCTGTCGCATGTCCGAGGAATCGCTCCACACCCCCCTGAAATTCGCCTACTGGGTGCCCAACGTCAGCGGCGGTCTGGTCACCAGCACGATCGAGCAGCGCACTGACTGGGGCTACGACTACAACCGCAAGCTCGCGCAGATCGCGGAGAACAGCGGCTTCGAGTACGCCCTGAGCCAGGTGCGCTACATGGCCAGCTACGGCGCCGACCACCAGCACGAGTCGACCAGCTTCTCGCTGGCGCTGCTGCTGGCCACCGAGCGGCTCAAGGTCATCGCCGCGGTGCACCCCGGCCTGTGGCAGCCCGGCGTGCTGGCGAAGTGGGTCGCCACCGCCGACCACCTCTCGAAGGGACGCATCGCCGTCAACGTGGTGAGCGGCTGGCTCAAGGCCGAGTTCACCGCGCTCGGTGAGCCCTGGCTCGAGCACGACGAGCGCTACCGCCGCAGCGAGGAGTTCATCCGGGTCCTGCGCGAGATCTGGACCAGCGACTCCGCCGAGTTCCGCGGCGACTTCTACCGGATCCACGACTTCGACCTCAAGCCCAAGCCGCTCGACGTCCCGGGCCGTCCGCACCCGGAGATCTTCCAGGGCGGTAACTCCTCGGCCGCCCGGCGCAACGGCGGCCTCGTGTCGGACTGGTACTTCTCCAACGGCAAGGACTACGAGGGCTTCACCGAGCAGGTCACCGAGGTGCTCGGGCACGCGCGCGACGCGGGCCGGGCGACGCCGCCGAAGTTCGCCCTCAACGGCTTCATGATCGCCCGCGACACCGAGAAGGAGGCCCGCGAGACGCTGCGCGAGATCATCGCGAAGGCGAACAAGCCGGCCGTCGAGGGCTTCCGCGACGCCGTGCAGCAGGCCGGGGCGTCCACCGGGAACAAGCAGGGCATGTGGGCGGACTCCTCGTTCGAGGACCTGGTCCAGTACAACGACGGCTTCCGCACCCAGCTGATCGGCACGCCGGAGCAGATCGCCGACCGCGCGATCGAGTACAAGCGCCGCGGCGCGAACCTGCTGCTGCTGGGCTACCTGCACTTCCAGGAGGAGGTCGAGCACTTCGGCACCCACGTCCTGCCGATCATCCGGGAGAAGGAGGCCGAGCTCGCCGAGCGCGGCACGCCCGCCCTGGTCGGCGGCTGACGCCCCGAACTAACCGACGCGGGTGTGCTCCCGGTGCGGCAGCCCCGGGTGCTCGACGGGCATGACCCGTGGCAGGAACCGGCCGGTGCGGGCGGCGTAGTCGGTGTAGGTCTCGCCGTGCAGGCGGGCCAGCATCGGCTCCCGCACCGCCCGGACCTGCACCTGCACCGCGACGACCAGCAGCACCGCGGCGAGCACGCCGAGCACCGTCGGCACCATGACCAGCGTGCCGCCCATCGCGAGCACGGTCCCGGTGAGGCCGGGATGGCGCACCCAGCGGCGCAGGCCGCTCGTGGCGAGCACCCGCCCGCCGCCCGCGGCGATCTGCGACCGCACCACCTGGGCCTGGGCCGCCAGCAACAGCGTCACACCGAGCAGGGCCAGGCCGGCCCCGATCACGACGACGCCGGGGTCGTCGAACAGCGCGATCGGGTCGAGGACGTCGGTGCCGACCAGCAGCGGCGCGGCCAGGCCGAGCACCGTCGCCACGGCGAACAGGGCGCGGGCCCAGCCGGCCGCCGCCCCGAGCGCGACCTGCGGCCCCGGCACCCGGGCGACGTGGCGACCCCAGGCCGTGAGCAGCACCGCGGCCAGGCCGATCCCGAGCGCGATCCACCCGGCGGCGTGGTGGTCGAGGACCTGGGCGAGGGCGGTCCACACCGGCTCGCCGGTGAGCTGCGCGACCGCCTCGGCCCCGAGGCCGGCACCGAACAGCAGGAACAACAGCGCCGCCCCGACCGCGATCGTGCGCTCCGGCAGCCGCCTGCCCAGCTGCCGGCCGACCACGATCGCCAGCGCGTCGGCCGCGACCATGCCCACCGTGGAGCCCACCCACACCCCGGCCCAGCCGTACTGGGTGGCCAGCGTGATCGTGGCGAGCATCGTCTTGTCGCCCAGCTCGGCCAGGAAGAACGCCACGGTGACGGCGAGCAGGGCCGACCCGCCGGCGCGCGCGGCCCGGGACCGCTCGGCGTCGCTCAGCGAGTCACCGCGCAGCGTCCACACGCCGAACCCGACGAACATGAACGCGGCCACCAGCGAGATCCAGCCGGTGGGCAGGGCCGCCCCCAGCCCGTGCCCGACCGCGACCGACAGCAGGTGCACCACCGAGGTCGCGACGGTGATGCCCAGTACCACCGTCCACGCGCGGTAGCGGGTGGCGAAGGCCAGGGCCATGAGCTGCGACTTGTCGCCCAGCTCGGCGACGAACACGACGACGGCGCTCACCGCGCACGCCACCAGAAAGCCGTCCATGCGGACACGTCCCTCGATCTCGGACCGGATCGAGGTGGGCGGACCACTTCGACCCGGATGCAGTCACCGGATCGAAGGTCTCGCTCGCCTAGCCAGGACTGGACGTCCCGATGGATGCAGGCCGTGCGGCCGGGAGCCCGCTGGAGGCGGAGCGCCAGTATGTCGACCGCGACGTTGGGAGCTACTCCCCTTCGCGCCCTCCACCTTACCCTCGGGGCACCGGACGTCCCAGCGGATGCCCCAGTGGAGGAGATCACATGCCCGAGGCCGTCATCGTCGACGCGGTCCGCACCCCGATCGGCAGGCGGAAGGGCTCGCTCGCCGACGTCCATCCCGTCGACCTGTCCGCGGTGGTGCTCCGCGCGCTCGCCGCACGCACCGGCTTCGACCCCGGCGTCGTCGACGACGTGGTGTGGGGCTGCGTCAACCAGGTCGGCGACCAGGCCGCGCAGGTCGGTCGCTACGCCGTGCTCGCCGCGGGCTGGCCGGAGAGCGTCCCCGGGGTGACGGTCAACCGGGCGTGCGGGTCGAGCCAGTCGTCGTTCGACTTCGCGGCGGGGATGGTGCTCGCCGGGCAGTACGACGTGGTCGTGGCGGGCGGCGTCGAGTCGATGACGCGGGTGCCGCTCGGGGCGGGCCGTGACCTGGGCCGCCCCTACGGCCCGCTGGTCCGCGAGCGCTACGCCGCCGACCTGACCGGCGGCGAGTTCCCCGGCGGGGACTTCAACCAGGGCATCGGCGCCGAGCGGATCGCCGCCGCCTGGGGCTTCCCGCGCCGCAGGCTCGACGAGTACGCGGCGCGCTCCCACGACCTCGCCGCCGCCGCGATCGACGCGGGCGCGTTCGACGCCCAGCTCGCGCCGGTCCCCGACGCCCCCGGCCTCACCGCCGACGAGGGCCTGCGCCGCGGCACCACCGCCGACACCCTGGCCGCGCTGAAACCGGTGTTCCGCGCCGACGGGGTGATCCACGCGGGCAACAGCTCGCAGATCTCCGACGGCGCGTCCGCGGTGCTGGTCATGTCCGCCACGCGGGCCGCCGAGCTGGGCCTCACCCCGATCGCGCGCTACCACGGCGGCGCGGTCAGCGGCGCCGACCCGCTGAAGATGCTCACCGGCCCCATCCCGGCCACCGCGAAGGTGCTCAGCCGCACCGGGCTGTCGGTCTCCGACATCGGCGCGTTCGAGGTCAACGAGGCGTTCGCCCCCGTGCCGCTGGCGTGGCAGGCCGAGTTCGGCGTCGAGGAGGACCTGCTCAACCCGCTCGGGGGCGCGATCGCCGTCGGGCACCCGCTCGGGGCGTCCGGGACGGTGCTGATGACGCGGCTGGTGCACCACATGCGCGACCGCGACATCCGCTACGGCCTGCAGACGATGTGCGAGGGCGGCGGCACGGCCAACGCGACGATCGTCGAGCTGGTGCGCTGACCCGAGCCGTCCGGTCCTCACGATCGCGCGCACCGGCCCCGCACCCGGGCCGGTCCGCGGCCGCCGGGCACGCTCGCGGCGTCGGTGGCCCGGACAGCGGCGGACCGGTGGGAGATTCCCAGCGACGTCTCAGGCCCCTCCCAGACTCCGCGGGCACGGTGGGGTCATGACCGAGAACAGGGAGCAGGGCCCGGACGCGAGTGCGCCCCAGGGCCCCCGCGCCGACCAGCACCCCGTCCCCGCCTACGCCGGCGCCGCCGCGCCCGGCGCGCCGCAGGCCGGCGCCCGCGCGCACTGGGGACCACCGCCGTCGCCCGCCCCGTACGGCGCCGGGCCGACCGGCCCCGGCGGCCCGCCGACCCTCGTCGAGCCGCGGCCGCGCCGCCCGCGGCCGATGACCGGCATCGTCGCCGCCGCGCTGATCGCCGGCCTGGTCGGGGGCGGCGCCGGCTTCGGCGGCGCCTACGCCCTGCTGGGCGACGGCTCCCGCCCCTCGACGACGCTGACGTCGTCGGCCGCGGCCCCGGCCGCGAACGCCGACCCCGGGACGGTGGCGGGCGCCGCGGCGGTCGCGACGCCGAGCACCGTCGACATCCGGGTCCCGCTGGCGCAGGGCACCGCCGAGGGCAGCGGCATCGTCCTCACCGCCGACGGCGCCGTGCTCACCAACAACCACGTCGTCGCGGGCGCCACCGGCCCGATCAGCGTGACCCTCGCCGACGGCACCGCCTACGAGGCCACCGTCGTCGGCAGCTCCCCGAGCTACGACCTCGCCGTGCTGCGGCTGCAGGGTGCCTCCGGGCTCACCCCCGCCACGCTGGGCAGCAGCGCCGACCTGCAGGTCGGGCAGCAGGTCGTCGCCATCGGGTCGCCGCAGGGGCTCACCGGCACGGTCACGACCGGCATCGTCAGCGCGTTCGACCGCACCGTCGCCGTCCAGGGCGAGGACGGCTCGGCCGTGGTCTACAACGGGCTGCAGACCGACGCCCCGATCAACCAGGGCAACTCCGGGGGCCCGCTGGTCGACCTGCAGGGCCGGGTCGTCGGCGTCAACTCCGCGATCGCGACGGGCAGCAGCGAGAGCACCGGCAGCATCGGCCTGGGCTTCGCGATCCCGGTCGACCAGGCCCAGCGGGTGGCGCAGGAGATCCTCGACACCGGCGCGGCCACCAAGCCGGTGCTCGGCGTCCAGGGCAACCCGGCGGCGGGCGACGGCGGCGGCGCGCAGATCGGCGCCGTGGAGCCCGGCTCGGCGGCGGCGCAGGCGGGGCTGGCGGCCGGCGACGTCGTGACCAAGGTCGACGACGCCCGCGTCGAGGACTTCGCCGACCTCGTCGCCCGCATCGGTGCCCGCACCCCCGGCGAGCAGGTGACGCTGACGGTGACCGCCGGCGGCGCCGAGCGCACCGTCGAGGTGACCCTCGGCAGCGCCCCGGACCAGGCCGCCTCCACCACGGGCGGCGGCCGCTCGCCGAACACCCCGTTCGGCCAGAGCCCCTTCGGCGGAAACTGACCACCCGGCCGGACCCGGAGCCGCGACACGAACGAGGTGTCGCGGCTTCGGTGCGTCTCGGGGACTCGCGGGCGCGAAACCGGGGACTCGCGGGCGCAGAACGGGGGACTCGCGGGGATCCCCCGCGAGTCCCCCGTTCCCGGCGCGCGAGTCCCCCGTTCCCCGCGCGCGAGTCCCCCGTTCCCCGCGCGCGAGTCCCTCTTTCCGGGGCCGCGAGTCCCGGCCGCGGTGGGGTCAGGCGCTGAGCCAGGCGCGGATCTCGGCGTCGTCGGCGCCGAGAGCCGGTGGCGGACGGTGGTAGGAGGGGGGTGTGGCCGAGTAGGTGACGGGATTGCGGACGCTCGGCACACCACCCGGCGCCACCACCGGGTCGAGGCCGAGGCGGGCGGCGAGGGCGAGCCCCTCGTCGACGGTCTGGATCGGGCCGCACGGCACCCCGGCCTCGCCGAGGACGTCGAACCACTCCTGCGCGGAGCGGGTGGCGAGGCGTTCCAGCAGCAGCGGGCGGAGCTCGGCGCGGTGCGCGTTGCGGTCGCCCATGGAGCCGAAGCGCGGGTCGTCGAGCAGCTCCGGCGCGCCGATCGCCTCGGCCAGCCTGCGGAACTGCCCGTCGTTGGCCGCGATCACGATCAGCTCGCCGTCGCCGGTGGGCAGCGGCTCGTAGGGGAACAGGCTCAGGTGCGCGTTGCCCAGGCGCCCCGGCGTGACCCCTCCCGCGAGCACCGCCGAGGTCTGGTTGACCAGCCCGGACAGCGCCGCCGAGAGCAGGTTCGTCTCCACGTGCTGCCCCTCGCCGGTGGCGGAGCGGTGGCGCAGCGCGGCGAGGATCGCGACGGTGGCGTGCAGCCCGGTGATGACGTCGAACACGGCGACGCCTGCCCGCAGCGGCGGCCCGTCGGCCTCGCCGGTGACGCTCATCAGCCCCGACGTCGCCTGCACCAGCAGGTCGTAGCCGGGCAGCGCGGACCCGGGGCCGAACCCGCTGATCGAGCAGTAGACGACGCCCGGGTTGGCGGCGGAGACCGCGGCGTGGTCGAGCCCGAACCGGACGAGGCCGCCCGGCTTGAAGTTCTCGATCAGGACGTCGGCGCGGGCGGCGAGCCGCTGCGCGAGCGCGAGGTCCGCGGCGTCGCGCAGGTCCAGGACGATCGAGCGCTTGCCCCGGTTGATCGACAGGTAGTAGGTGGCCGTGCCGTCGTCGGCGACGGGCGGGGTCCAGGTGCGGGTGTCGTCGCCCGTCGGCGGACCCTCCACCTTGATCACCGTGGCGCCGAGGTCGGCGAGAAGCATCGTGGCGTAGGGCCCGGCCAGGATGCGGGAGAAGTCGGCGACGAGCACCCCCGACAGCGGTCCGGTCGGTCGGTCGTCGTCGATCACCGGGCCATTGGACCAGCCGCCGGGTCAGCGCCTCGCGCGCACCGGGTCGAGGCGGCGCAGCAGCACCGCCGTGAGCGTCACCAGCACCGCGCTGATCAGCAGGAGCGCCCCCGCGGACAGCAGCCACTGCCCGGCGGTGTGCTCCCACAGCGGGTCCGGGTCGCCGATCAGCGTGTTCATGTCGACGGTGGACGCCCCCATCGAGAACGACCACCGTGACGGCACGAGCCAGGACAGCTGCTCCAGCACCGGGCGGCCGTGCACCGGGAAGATCCCGCCGCTGACGACCAGCTCCAGCATGAGGACCAGGACGAGCAGCGGCATGCCGCGGTCGGCGTTGTCGATCCACGCCGAGATCGCCAGCCCGAGCACCATCGTGGCGACGGTGACCCCGACGACGGCGAGCAACACCTCCGTCAGCGGCGACCCGAACAGCACGGGCTCGTCGGGCAGGTTGCGCCCGAGCAGCGCCAGCAGCGTGAACGCGACGGCCTGCAGCCCGGTGATGACGCCGAGCACCAGCACCTTCGACGTGAGGTAGGCCCCGAGCGAGAGCCCGATGGCCCGCTCCCGGATGTAGACCGGTCTCTCCTTCACCAGCTCGCGGATCGCCGCGGCCAGCCCCACCAGCGCCCCGCCGACGACCAGCACAAGCATCAGCTGCAGCGGCTGCACGTCGCGCGCGGCGATCGCGGCGCTCGCCGACAGCCCGGACTCCCCGGGGACCAGCCGGGCGATCAGGGCCAGGAACAGCGGCAGCACGGCCAGCGAGATCGCGTACTGCTTGTCGGAGGCGATCACCGAGAGGTACCGGCGGCACAGCACCGCGAGCTGGGTGCCGAAGCGCTGCTGGGGCGGCGCCACCGCGGGCGCGGCGCGCGTCTCGACCCGCGGCGTGTGCCCGGTGGCGCCCGCGACGTAGCGGCGGTGCTGCACCGACTGCCGGAAGCGCATCCCGAGCTGCTCGCCCGGCACCCGTCCGAGCAGCAGGAACATCTCGGCGAAGTCGGGCTGGCCGAAGTACTCCAGCGCCTCGCGGGGCGGCCCGAAGTAGGCGACGTGGCCGCCGGGGGCGAGCACGAGCAGCCGGTCGCACTGGTCGAGGTTGGCGACGCTATGGGTGACGACGACGACCGTGCGCCCGTCGTCGGCGAGCCCGCGCAGCGTCTGCATCACCGACTTGTCCAGGCCGGGGTCCAGGCCGGAGGTCGGCTCGTCGAGGAACAGCAGGGTGGGCTTGGTGAGCAGCTCCAGCGCCACCGACGTGCGCTTGCGCTGGCCGCCCGAGAGCGTGTCGATGCGCTGCTTGGCCTGTTTCGTCAGGTCCAGCTCGTGGAGCACCTCGGTGATGCGTCGCTCCCGGTCGGCGCGGGGCACGTCGGCGGGGAAGCGCAGCCGCGCGGCGTAGCGCAGCGCCCGCAGCACCGTCAGCTGCGGGTGCAGCACGTCGTCCTGCGGGACGAGGCCGATGCGGTGGCGCAGCTCGTCGAACTCGGCGTAGAGGTCGCGGCCTGCGTAGCGCACCTCCCCCGTGTCGGCGGGACGGCTGCCGGTGAGCGCGCGCAGCAGCGTCGACTTGCCGGCGCCGCTGGGCCCCACGACGGCCAGCAGCGACTTGCCGGCCAGCCCGAACCCGACGTTGCTCAGCAGCGTCTTGCCCGAGTCGGTGACGACGGAGATGTCGCGCACCTCGAACGCGACGTCGCCGGTGTCGACGGCGGCGACGAGCTGGTCGCCCTGGAGCTGCAGCAGCGCGTGCCCGATGCCGATGACGTCGCGCGGCCCGACGGCGGCCCGATGCACCCGTATCCCATTGACGAAGGTGCCGTTGCCGGTGCCGAGGTCGGTGATCTGCCAGCCGGGACCGGTGCGGTACAGCTCGGCGTGGTGGCGGGAGACCAGCAGGTCGTCGAGCACGACGTCGTTGTCGGGCAGGCGCCCCACGGTGATCCGCGCGGCGGGGGCGGCGCTCGCCACGCTGTAGCTCATCGTGGCCCCGCCGCCCTGGCGCGCCAGGACCCCGCCCGGCGGCGCCTGCGGCAGGGGCGGTCGCGGCGGCATCGGCCGCGCGGGCGCCCCGGCCGGCCGGAACTCCAGGGCCGTGACCGTCGGCGGCGACCCGAGGTGCACCACCGTGGGGCCGGTCAGCGCCATCGTCGTGACCCGCCGCCCGTCGGCGTAGGTGCCGAAGCGGGAGTGGTCGGTGAGGGTCCAGCGCCCGCCGGTGTGCTCGACGACCAGGTGCGTGCGCGAGACGTGCTCGCCGGGCAGGTCGAGATCGGCGGTCGGGCCCCGCCCGATGACGAACGGCCGCCCGATGGGGACCTGCACCCGACGCCCGTCGGTCACCAGCTCCAGCGACTGCATCGGTCCCCCTGCCTGTCGTCGCGCGCAGATTAACGCGTCGGATCGGCCACGGACACGCCTCCCGCGGGCCCGGTCCGGGGGCTACCGTCGAGTACATGGCTCTGGCGATCACCGACGACCACCGGACGCTGGCCGAGGTGGCCCGCTCCGCACTGTCCGGGCAGCGGGCGGCGGCCCGCGCCCTGCTCGACTCCCCCGACGAGGCGCTGCCCGCGATCTGGAAGGAGCTGGCCGCGCTGGGCTGGCTGGGGCTCGCGGTCCCCGAGGAACACGGCGGCGAGGGCGCGGGGCTGCCGGAACTCGCCGTCGTGCTCGAGGAGCTGGGCCGGGTCGTCGCGCCCGGGCCGTTCCTGCCGACGGTGCTCGCGTCCGCGGTGCTCGCCGAGGCCGGCACCCCCGAACTGCGCGCGGCCCTGCTGCCGGGGCTGGCCGACGGGTCGCGGGTCGGCGCCGTCGGGCTGGGGCCCGGCCTCACCCACGACGGCACCACGGCCTCCGGTGACGCCGGGCTGGTGCTGGGCGGCGGACTCGCGGAGGTGTTCCTGCTGGTCGCGGGCGACGACGTGGTGGTCGTCGACGCCGTCACCCGCTCGGTCCCGGACTCCCTGCTCGACCGGACCCGCCGCGGCGCACTGGTCACCCTCGACGCCGCCCCCGTGCTCGGCGTCCTGCCCGGCGGGGCCGCCGTGGCGCGCCGGCTCACCCGGGTCCTGGCCGCCGCCGAGGCCGCCGGGATCGCCACCGCCTGCCTGGAGACCTCCGTCGCCTACGTCAAGGAGCGCCGGCAGTTCGGGCGCACCGTCGGCACGTTCCAGGCCGTGAAGCACCGGGCGGCCGACCTGCTCGTCGACGCCGAGCTCGCCGTCGCCGCCGCCTGGGACGCCTCGCGCGCCCCGGCCGGCACGCCCGACGCGGAGCTGGCCGCCGCCGTCGCCGCCGCGCGGTCGGTGCCCGCCGCCGTCCGGGCCGCGGAGACGATGATCCAGCTGCACGGCGGCATCGGCTTCACCTGGGAGCACGACGCCCACCTCTACCTGCGCCGCGCGATCACCCTCGCCGCCGTCGTCGCGCAGACCGGGGACGCCGAGCGCGACGCGGCCCGCCTGGTCCGCGAGGGCGTCACCCGGGCCCCGGACCTGGACCTGCCGCCCGAGGCGGAGGCCCACCGCGCGGCCGCGCGGGAGTTCGTCGCCTCGCTGGAGGGGAAGGACGCGGCGGGGCGGCGCGCGGCGATGGTGGAGTCGGGTTACCTGGTGCCGCACTGGCCGCCGCCGTGGGGCCGCGACGCCTCGGCCACCGAGCAGCTGGTGATCGAGCAGGAGTTCCGCGGCGTCGACGTGCCGGGGCTCGGGATCACCGCCTGGAACATCCAGACGATCATGCAGCACGGCACGCCCGAGCAGCACGAACGCTGGATCCGCGACGCGCTGCTCGGCGTCACCGAGTGGTGCCAGCTGTTCTCCGAGCCCGGCGCCGGATCCGACGCCGCGGCGATCTCCACGCGCGGCGTGCGCGTCGACGGGGGCTGGCGGGTCACCGGCCAGAAGGTGTGGACGACCCGCGCGCACGAGTCCGACTGGGGTTTCGCGACCGTCCGGACCGACTCCTCGGGCGCGAAGCACGCGGGCATCACGATGATGGCGATCGACCTGCGCGCCGAGGGCGTCGACGTCCGGCCGCTGCGCGAGCTCACCGGCGACGCCCTGTTCAACGAGGTCTTCCTCGACGACGTGTTCGTGCCCGACGCCGACGTGGTCGGCGAGGTCGGTCAGGGCTGGCGGGTGGCCCGGGCGACGCTGGGCAACGAGCGCGTCTCGATCGGCGGGGGCGGGGCCGGGACGCTGCCGTTCCGGGCGAAGGACCTGCTGCCGCTGGCCGCCGCGTCGCCCGACTCGCACGTCGCGGAGAAGGAGGTCGGGGCGCTGATCACCGAGGACCTCGCGAAGCGGCTGCTGCTGCTGCGCCAGGCCGCGCGGGCCGTCGGCGGGACGGAGCCGGGGCCGGAGGGCAACCTCAACAAGCTGTTCTCCTCCGAGCACTCCCAGCGCGTCACGAGCCTGGGGGTGCGCCTGGCCGGCACCGCGGCGGTGGCCGGCGGCAACGAGCTGGTGATGCGCTGCTACCTGTGGGCCCGCTGCATCACGATCGCGGGCGGCACCTCGGAGATCGCGCGCAACCAGGTGGCGGAGCGGCTGCTCGGGCTGCCCCGCGACCCCCTGGTGAGCTGACCCGTGCACGGAAACCGTGGCCCCGACCACGGTTTCCGCGCACGGGCGGTTCACCTCAGGGCGTGCTCGCGGTGGGCCCGCTCGATGAGCTCACGCAGCTCGGCGTCCTCGCGGACCTCCGTGCCGTACCTGTTGTCGGGCAGCTCCTTGATGCGCTGCTCGTCGGCGGCCAGCATCGTGTAGTTGGCCGCGCGGGTGTCGGCGTCGAGCTCCTCGTCGAGGGCCTCGGTGGCGTGCTTGCGCGCCGCCGAGGACACGCTCTTGGCCCGGCCCGGTGCGCTGTAGAGCGACGCCAGGACGGTGACGACGAGCACCCCGATGATGACGAGCAGCGAGAGCCCGGTGCTGATCTCGTAGACCGGGACCGGCTGCCCGCCGTTGACGAACGGCAGGCTGTTCTGGTATAGGGCGTGCAGCACCAGCTTGACGCCGATGAAGCCGAGGATGATCGCCAGGCCGTAGGACAGGTAGACGAGCCGGTCGAGCAGGCCGTCGATGAGGAAGAACAGCTGCCGCAGGCCCATCAGCGAGAACGCGGTGGCCGTGAACACGATGTAGGCGTTCGAGGTGAGACCGAAGATCGCCGGGATGGAGTCGAGCGCGAACAGCAGGTCGGTGCCGCCGATCGCGATCATCACCAGCAGCATCGGGGTGAGGACGCGCTTGCCGTTCTCCATCGTGAACAGCTTGTCGCCGTCGTAGTGCTCGGAGGTGCGCAGGTGCTTGCGGGCGAACCGGATGACGAAGTTGTCCGCCTCGTCGTCCTCGTCACCGCCGCGGACCAGGCTGAACGCCGTCCACAGCAGGATCGCGCCGAACAGGTAGAACACCCAGCTGAACAGGTTGATCAGGGCGACGCCCGCGAAGATGAACGCGCTGCGGGCGATCAGGGCGAACACGATGCCGAACAGCAGCACCTTCTGCTGGTCGGCGCGCGGCACCTTGAAGCTCGCCATGATCACGAGGAAGACGAACAGGTTGTCGACCGACAGCGCCTTCTCGGTGACGTAGCCCGCGAAGTACTCGGTGCCCAGCGTGGCGCCGCCGAACCACCAGACGCCGAGGCCGAACACGACCGCCGCGCCCACGTAGATCGCGGACCAGACCGCCGCCTCACGCAGGGTCGGGATGTGCGCCTTGCGCACGTGGAAGACGAAGTCGAACAGCAGCAGGCCGACGATGCCGACGATCGTCAACCCCCACACGAGGGCAGGTACGTCCATGGGGTGTCCGTCCAGGATTGGGAAAGGGCAGTGTGTCGTTTCTGTCAGTGTGACGCACGCGCGCACCCCGGTGTTCCCCGGCGCGCAGAATGTGATGCATGGCCCTGCCCACACACCGTCCCGGGCCCCACCGCACCCCCGGCCGTCCGCCGGACCCGGAACGCGAGGCGGCGATCCTCGACGCCGCGCTCGAGGTGCTGGCCGAGGTCGGCTACGACCGGCTCACCGTCTCCGCGGTGCACCGCCGCGCCCACGCCAGCGCGAAGACCGTGTACCGGCGCTGGTCGGGCAAGGAGGAGCTGATGACGGCGGCGCTGCAGCACGCCGTCACCCGGTCGACCCCCGACGAGGTGCCCGACACCGGCACGCTGCGCGGCGACCTGATCGCCACCCTGCACCGCCCGGGCTCCGCGCCCACCCGCAACCTCGCCCACGGCCTGCTCGCCGTCGCCGCCGGCAGCGGCGAGCTCGGCGCGCTGGCGCTGGAGCTGCTGCGCTCGCAGGAGGCCCGGTCGATGAAGGTGGTCCTCGCGCGGGCCAGCGAGCGCGGGGAGACCGGCGCCGGTCTCGACCCGATGCTCGTCGCCGACGTCGCCCGCGGCATGAGCCTGCAGCACCTGCTGCTCACCGACGAGCCCGCCGACGCGGAGTTCGTCGAGACGCTGGTCGACCGCGTGCTGCTCCCCGTCATCCGGGCGGATGTTGCTCCGAACGTGTGACGGCGAGCGGTCCCGGTTAGGGTCCGCGCATGACGAACCTCGCAGCCAATCTGGTGCAGACCGCGGCCGACCACGGCGACCGACCGGCAGTCCGTCTGGACGACGCCGTCCTGACCTACTCCGACCTGCTCTCGGCCGCCGCCGGCGTCGCGGGGATGCTGAAGGCACGGGGCATCGAGCCGGGCGACCGGGTGGGACTGGTCTTCCCGAACGTCCCCGCCTACCCGATCACGTTCTACGGGGCGCTCCTGGCCGGGGCCACCGTCGTCCCGATGAACCCGCTGCTCAAGGCGCGCGAGGTCGAGTACTACCTGAACGACTCCGGCATGTCGCTGGTGTTCGGCTGGGACGGCGGCGGCGACGCGGTCGCCGAGGCCGCGAAGTCCGTCGGCATCGACTCGGTGATCGTCGGGGCGATGGGTCCCTCGGCCGAGCAGATCGGTGACGCCGAGCCCGCGCCCGACGCCGTCGAGCGCGCCGACGACGACACCGCCGTCATCCTCTACACCTCCGGCACCACCGGCCAGCCCAAGGGCGCGGAGCTGACGCACCACAACCTCGACAGCAACTGCCGCACCACCGTCTCCGCGCTGATCCAGATCACCCCGGACGACGTGATCATGGGCTGCCTGCCGCTGTTCCACGTGTTCGGCCTGACCTGCGGCCTCAACGCCTCGGTCGCCACCGGCTCGTGCCTGACGCTGATCCCCCGGTTCGACGCGGGCAAGGCGCTGTCGGTGGTCGGGCGCGACAAGGTGACCGTGTTCGAGGGCGTCCCGACGATGTACGCGGGGATGCTGCACCACGACGACGCGGGCTCCGCCGACGTCTCCTCGCTGCGCACCTGCATCTCCGGCGGCTCGGCGATGCCCGTGGAGATCATGAAGGCGTTCGAGGACCAGTTCGGCTGCACCATCCTGGAGGGCTACGGCCTGTCCGAGACCTCGCCGGTGGCCTCGTTCAACCAGCCGGGCAAGGAGCGCAGGCCCGGCACCATCGGCTTCGAGGTCCCCGGCTGCGAGATGAAGGTCGTCGACGACGACGGCAACGAGGTCGCCGAGGGTGAGCCCGGCGAGATCGCGATCCGCGGCGAGAACGTCATGAAGGGGTACTGGGGCCGCCCGGAGGCCACCGCCGAGTCGATCCCGGACGGCTGGTTCCGCACCGGCGACATCGCCACCAAGGACGCCGACGGCTACTACACGATCGTCGACCGCAAGAAGGACCTCATCATCCGCGGCGGCTACAACGTCTACCCCCGGGAGATCGAGGAGGCGCTCTACGAGCACCCCGCGGTCGCCGAGGCCGCCGTCATCGGCATCAAGCACTCCGACCTCGGCGAGGAGGTGGGCGCCGCGGTGGCGTTCAAGTCCGGCGAGGAGGCCACCCCGGAGGACCTCAAGGCGTTCGTGAAGGAGCGGGTGGCGGCGTACAAGTACCCGCGGCACGTGTGGGTGGTCGACGAGCTGCCCAAGGGCCCGACCGGCAAGATCCTGCGCCGCGAGGTCGAGGCGCCCGAGGGCACCGGCAGCTGACCCACCCCGCGAGTCCCCCGTTCTCCGTCCGCGAGTCCCCCGTTCTCCGCACGACCCACAGGGGACTCGCAGGCGTGAATCGGGGGACTCGCCGACGGGAATCGGGGGACTCGCCCGCGGGAAACGGGGGACTCGCGGGTCAGGGGTGGGGGGCCGCCGCGGGGTGGGGGGCATCGGGGGCCGGGTGGCCGAGGTGGGTCAGCCAGCCCCGCAGCACCCCGTGCAGGTCCTCCGCCCCGACGATCTCCCGCTCCGGCGAGGGGAGCTCGACCGGGTGCAGCAGGAAGCCGCGGGACTGGGCCCCGCCGAGCCCGCCGTGGCTGCCGACGTGCGGCTCGAACGGCGGGGCGTCCCCGGTCGCCGGGTCGTACCGGCTGTTGATCATCAGATCGGCGCAGTTGCCGAACCCGTCGACGCGCCGGACCAGCTCCGCGGCGTGCGGGCCGTAGGCCGCGAGCGGGTCGTCGCCCAGCACGACGCCCGTGGCCAGGCGGTGCACCCCGTCGCGGCCGAGCACCACCGGCCCGAACTCGGCGCTGCGGACGAGGACGAACCCGATCCCGGGATGGTCGACGAGCCCGGGCAGCAGGTCGGGGAACTCGCGCTCGATCGTCTCCAGCTCCACCCGCCCGGCGTGCTCGGTGAACGACACCATCGCCATGTGCCCCGACGCCACCGCGACCACACCCGGCGCGACCCGCGGCACCCGCCCGGCGTCCTCGGCGATGTGCGGCGCGTGCTCCTGCGCGCGCACCCGCTCCACCCGCTCGCGGAGCCGGTTGGCGACGAACCCCCGCCCGGACGCCTCGGCCAGCACGGCTCCGGCCTGCCAGCCCTTCTCCGACCGGCCGGCGGCCGCGCGGGTGGTGTCCGGCGCCCCGCACAGCCGCCCGACCAGCTCCTCCACCGACTCGGCGAACCGGTCGGCGAACGCCCAGCCCTGCGTCTGGCCGTGGTCGGACAGGCACACGACGTGGTAGCGCCGCGGCGCGAGCTGGGTGGCGCGGTGGATGCGCCCGATGTGCTGGTCGATGTCGCGCAGCACGGCGAGGGAGTCCCAGCGCTCGACGCCGGAGTAGTGCGACACCTCGTCGTAGCCGAGGAAGTCGACGTAGACGCACGCCCGGCCGTCGAACATGTCCTCGATGACCGCCGAGACCACGACGTCGCGGGCGATGACGTTCGTGCCCGCCCGCACGAACGGGAACCACAGCCCGCGGTGCACGCGCGGGAACACGTTGCGCTGCCGCTGTGTGATCGACGCCCGCAGCTCGCGGAAGATCTCCGCCACCGCACCGGCGAACGTGCGCAGCGCGTTGACCGGGCTCGCGAAGTAGGCGAAGTAGCCGTACCCGGACGCGGTGACCCGGCGCCCCCGCCTGCCCCGCCCGCTGAGCACCGGCACCGCGCTCATCGTCAGCGAGACGTAGGGCGCGTCGCCGGTGAACAGGTTCCCGTGCGCCGCCCCGTCGACGGCGAGCAGGCCGCGCCCGTCGGACGCGCGGCGCTCGATCTCCGCGGCGTCCTCGGGGTTGGAGCACGCCATGACGTGGTCGCGGTCCTTCTCGTACCAGCGGAAACCGAGGATGTCGGAGCTGTCGCCGTGCAGGATCCCGCAGACGCTCGCGCCCGTCTGGGAGCTCCAGTCGGTGTTCCAGTGCGTCAGCAGGTGGCTGCCCGCGGCGAGCCAGCGGGAGAACACCGGCATCTCGCCGCTGCGCAGGGCGCGGCACAGCGTGTCGTGGCCCAGGCCGTCGACCTGCAGGAACACGATGCCCGGCGGCCGGTCGTCGGATTCGGAGGTGGCGCCGGGGCGGCGGGCGGCGCGGCGGAAGAACAGCTCGTCGGGGTCGAGGCCGAGCAGCCAGGACACCAGCGCCCCGACCACCGACATGACGACCGCGACTCCCACCGCCGTCGACAGGTTGACGATCATGACGCCCGGGATCGCGAACGACACCACCAGCAGCGCGGCGCCGATCACCAGGTAGGACGCGACGCCGAGGGTGAACAGCGCGACCGGCAGCGCGACCCGCAGGATCAGCGGCCACACCACGGCGCTGAGGACGCCGAGGGCGAGCGCGAGCACCGTCGGCTGCCACCAGCCGGACATCGCGAAGCCGACGAGCAGCGCGTCGAGCAGGACGAGCGCACCGGCCGTCAGCAGCCACACGGCCAGCGCGCGCAGCAGCACCCGGCCGCCGCGGACCGTCCGGCCGGCACCCTCGGGCGGCGTCATGTGCGGGCCTTCCTGCTCCGGGACACGAGTGCGCCGATCGCCGCGACGGCGAGCACCAGCGCGGTGGCGACGAGCGTGGCCACGACCGGCGAGTCCGACAGCCCGCCGCTGACCACGCCGAGCAGTGCGTACGCGAGGGCCCACAGCACGCACGCCAGCAGCGCGGCCGGGACGAGGCGGCGCCACGGGTAGTCGAGCGCGCCCGCCGCCAGCAGCACCGGGATGCGCCCCGCCGGGACCAGCCTGCCGATGACGACGAGCAGCCCGCCGCGCGTCGCGAACCGCCCGCGCACCTCCTCGAGGCGTTCCGGCGACTGCCCGCGCGCCACCCAGCGCTGCGCCGCCGCGCTGCCCGCCCTGGCGACGCCGAACGTCACGAGGTCGCCGATCAGCGCCCCGGCGACCGACACCAGCAACACCAGGAGCAGCGACAGCCGCCCGGTGCTGACGGCGATCGCGGCGGCGGCGCCGACCACGGCCCCCGTCGGGACGACCGGCACGAGCGAGCCGACCAGCACGCCGAGGAACACGACGGGGTAGCCGATCGCCGTCGGATCGGACAGGTCGATGCCGACGGCGTTCACGGCAGCACGACCGGGTGGCCCGGCTCGGTGAGTGCGACGTGGGTGCCGACGCCGGCGGCCGCCACGGCCGCGGCGAACTCCCGCGGCGGCGCCACCAGCCGGTCGCGCATCCGCGCCCCCCGGCGGCCGGGAGCGACCGCCAGCCCGGCGGGCGCGAGCGTGCCCCAGTGCACGGGCACCGTCACCCGCGGCCGCAGCCGGGCGACGGCCTCGGCGGCCCGCTCGGGGTCGAGGTGCCCCGGGCCGAGGTCGGGGCCCCACCCCCAGACCGGGAGCAGGGCCACGTCCGGGCGGGGCAGCCGCGCCATCCCGTCGAACAGGTCGGTGTCGCCCGCGGCGTAGACGCGCAGGCCCGGGGCCTCCAGCAGGTGCCCCATGGCCCGCGCCTGGGGCCCCCGGGTGGACCGCGGCCCCCAGCGGTGCCCGCTGTGCGCGGCCTCCACCCCGGTGACGCGCAGCCCGCCGTCGACGAGCTCCTCCCCCGGCCCCAGCTCGTCGACCCACCCGATCCCCTTGCCCCGCAACCACTCCCCGGCCCCGCGGGGCACGACGACCCGGGCCCCGCGCAGGCGGCGCAGCGACGGCAGGTGCAGGTGGTCGGCGTGCAGGTGGGACAGCAGGACGAGGTCGACTCCGGTGTGGTCGTCGGCGGCGACGGGGGCCACCGTGCGCCGCAGCGGGCCGACGCGGGTGGTGAGCACGGGATCGGTCAGCACGACCCGCCCGGCCAGCTCCAGCCGCACGGTGGAGTGGCCGAGGAACCGCATCGCCAGCCCCTGCACGAGATCCAGTATTCACACCGGCCCCGCCCCGGCGGGACGGCGCCCGTGACCACCGCCGGGTCAGTCGAAGCGGACCGGCTGCCCCGTCGACTCCAGCACCGCCATCCACAGGTCGCCGTGCGGGTCGACCTGGTTGCGCCTGCTCACCGCCGCCGCCATCGGCACGTGCACGAACCGGCGCCGGTAGCGCCCGACGACCATCTCGGTGCGCCCGCTCATCGCCGCGTGCACCGCCGCCTGCGACAGGCGCACGCAGTACACCGAGTCGTAGGGGTTGGCGGGGACGCTGCGGATGGCGTAGCTGGGATCGATGTAGCGGATGGAGGTCTCGATGCCGGCGTCGGAGAAGTGGTCGCCGATGCGCCGTCGCAGGTAGGGGCCGACGTCGCCGAGCTTCGCGTTGCCCGAGGCGTCGGCGTCGGCGTCGTGGCCGAGCAGCTCCTGGCCCGCCCCCTCGGCCACCACGACCACGGCGTGCCCGCGCTCGGAGACCCGCCGCCGCAGGTGCGCGAGCAGCCCGCCCTCGCCGTCGAGGCCGAAGGGCACCTCGGGGATCAGGACGACGTCGGCGCCGCTGCGGGCGAGCGCGGCGTAGCAGGCGATGAAGCCGGAGTGCCGGCCCATGAGCTTGACCAGCCCGATGCCGTTGGCGGTCGACGTCGCCTCCACGCGGGCGGCCCGGATGGCGTCGCTGGCGTGGGAGAACGCGGTCTGGAAGCCGAAGCTCTGGTCGATGTAGGGGATGTCGTTGTCGATGGTCTTCGGGATGCCGACGACCGCGATCATCAGCCCGCGCTCGGCGACGGTGGCCGCGATCCGCATCGCGCCGCGCATCGACCCGTCACCGCCGACGACGAACAGCACGTTGACGTGCAGGCGCTCCAGGCAGTCGACGATCTCCCCGGCGTCCTGGTGGCCGCGGGAGGTGCCGAGGATCGTGCCGCCGTCGGTGGCGATGTCGCGCACCGACTCGGGCGTCAGGTCGACGACGTCGTGGCCGTAGGAGGGCACGAAGCCCTGGTAGCCGTTGCGGATGCCGATGACGCGCCGGACCCGGTAGTGGTAGGTCAGCGTGCGGACCAGCCCGGCGATCACGTCGTTGAGCCCCGGGCACAGCCCCCCGCAGGTGACGATCGCGGCGCGCGTCTTGGCCGGGTCGAAGAAGATCTTCCGGCGCGGCCCGCACGGCTCCATGCCGGGCAGCTCGCCGGCCGGGACGCCGCGGGCGGTGATGCCGGCGAGGGTGTCGTCGAGGAGGACCTTGTCGTCCTCGTCGACGTAGTGCTCGCTGGTGCGGCTGTTGTCCAGCAGCTCGGCCAGCGGCGAGGCGATGCGCGCGGGGCCGAGTGTGGAGATCGTCAGGTCCGGCGGGGCGGCGGGGGTGCGGGGCAGCGGCACCACCCTGGCGGGCTCGTTCACGGCGCTCCTCGTCGGTGGACGAACGAACCTGACTTGACCGGTTCAGTGTGCCGTGCCGGACCCGTCAGCTCAAGCCCATGACCCGTCGCACGGCGATCTCGATGACGACCCGCTCCGGGTTCTCCCGGGGCACCCGGTAGCGCTGCGCGTAGCGGCGCTCGGCCTCGGCGACGGAGTCGCGGTCGGTGCGCACCACGGCCGTGCCCTCCAGCGTCGACCAGCGCCCGCCGTCGACCTGCGAGACCACCGCGGTCCCGCGCTCGGCGGCGTTGCGGGCCTTGGTCGACCCGCCCCGGCAGATCACGCGCGCGAGCCCCGCCTCGACGTCGACGGTGACGCCGACCGGTACGACGTGCGGGCTCCCGTCGGCCCGCAGCGTGACCAGGGTGCAGAGGTGGCGTTCGGTCCAGAACTCGCGGAACTCGGCCGAGCCGTCGGTGAGGGTGCGCACCCGTCGACGCTATCAACTTGCCAATGACAACCTTCTCTGTTCACCTGGAGTGGTGACGCCCCCGGTCTCCCGTCCCGCCGTCGTGATCGGCGTGCTCGCGTCGTGCGGCTTCGCCGTGTCGCTGATGCAGACCCTGGTCGTGCCGCTGCTGCCGCAGTTCCCGCGGCTGCTGGGCTCCTCGACGTCGACGGTCACCTGGCTGGTGACGGCCACGCTGGTCGCGGGCGCGGTCTGCGCGCCGGTGCTCGGGCGCCTGGGCGACATGTACGGCAAGCGCCGGATGCTGCTCGTCGCCCTCGGGCTGGTGACGGCCGGCTCAGCGCTCGGCGCGGTCGCGCCGGGGATCGAGCTGCTGCTCGTGGCGCGGGTGCTGCAGGGCGCGTCGCTGGGGGTGGTGGCGCTGGGGATCAGCGTCATGCGCGACGTCCTGCCGCCCGGGCGCGTCGGCGGCGGGATCGCGCTGATGAGCTCGTCGCTGGGCATCGGCGGTGCGGTCGGGCTGCCGCTCACCGGGGCCGTCGCGCAGCAGGCGAGCTGGCGGTGGCTGTTCGCCGGGGCCGCGGTGCTGGGGGCGCTGCAGTTCCTGCTGGTCCGTCGCACGGTCGCCGAGTCGCCGTCGCGTTCGGGCGGGCGCTTCGACGTCCCGGGCGCGGTCGGCCTGTCCGTCGCGCTGGTGTGCCTGCTGCTGGCGATCTCCAAGGGCAGCGACTGGGGCTGGACGAGCCCGGCCGTGATCGGACTGCTGGCGACGGCCGTCGTGGTGTTCGCCGCGTGGGGGCGCCTGGAGCTGCGGACCCCCTCGCCGCTGGTCGACCTGCGGACCACCGCCCGACCGGCCGTCCTGTGGACCAACCTGGGCTCGATCCTCATCGGGTTCTCGATGTTCGCCGGCTTCCTGGTGACGACGCAGCTGCTGCAGGCGCCGGTGGAGTCCGGGTACGGGTTCGGGCTCCCGCTCGTCGCCGCCGGGCTCGTGCTGCTGCCGATCGGCGGGGCGATGGCGCTGTTCTCGCCGGTGTCGGCGCGGCTCTCGGCGCGCTTCGGCGCCCGCACCACGCTGGTGGCGGGCACGGTGGTGCTCGCCGTCGGCAACCTCGCGATGGCCGTGCTCCCGGACTCGATCGCGCTGGTGATGGCGGCCGCCACCGTCACCGCGATCGGGGCCGCGCTCGCCTACTCCGCGCTGCCGCTGCTGATCATGGCCGCGGTGCCGCCGACGGAGACCGCCGCGGCCAACAGCCTCAACACCCTGATGCGGATGCTCGGCACGTCGTCGTGCAGCGCGGTGGTGGCGGCGGTGGCGACCGGGCTGACCATCACCGTCGGCGGGGCCGTGCTGCCGGCCGCCGCGGCGTACACCGTGGTGTTCCTGGCCGCGGCGGGCGCCGGGGTGCTGGCCGCGGTGATCGCGGCACTGACCCCGCACGCGACGCCCGTCGCGGCCCCGCCGACGCCGGTGCCGGCCGCCGCCTGACCCTCACCCCGCCGGGCGGAAGATCAGGCAGCTGCTCGTGGCGTGGGCGCACAGCCGGCCCGCGCCGTCGTGCAGGCGGGCCTCGGCGAGCGCGGTACGCCCGCCCAGGTGCACCACCAGCCCCTCGCAGCGGACGGGCCCCGAGTCGGCGTCGAGGCCGCGCAGGAACTTCACGCTCAGGTCCAGGCTGGTGTAGCCCACCCCGGCCGGGAGGGCCGAGTGGACGGCGCAGCCCGCGGCGGAGTCGAGCAGCGTGGCGAACACCCCGCCGTGCACCGACCCGATCGGGTTGAAGTGGTACTCCTGCGGCTCCAGCCCGAACACCACCCGCCCCGACCCGACCTCCAGCAGCGTGAACCCCAGTGTCGTGGCGATCGGGGCGGGTGGCACCTCCCCCGCGGCCAGCGCGCGCAGGAACGTCTCCCCGTCGAGGCCCCGGGCGGCGGCCGCGGTGAGCAGCGGGTCCTGCCAGGTGTGGGAGCGCTCGCGGACGTCGGGCACGGTCATGCGGGTCCTCCGGCGGGCTGAGTTGTCAGGCGGAATGCAGCCTAGGCACCCTGCGTCCTCGCACGCAACCCATCCCCGGGCTACGCTGGCCCGTATGGACTTCCGCGAGCTCGACAGCACGCGTTGCTCCGTCGCCCGCACCGCCGCGCTGGTGGGCGACGCGTGGACCGTCCTCGTGCTGCGCGACCTGTTCAACGGCATCCGCCGCTTCGACGATCTCGCGGCGCACCTGCACATCGCCCGCAACGTCCTCACCCGGCGGCTGACCGCGCTCACCGAGGCCGGGCTGGTCGACCGCGTCCCCTACCGCGAGCCCGGGCGGCGCGAGCGCCACGAGTACCGGCTCACCCCCGCCGGCCGCGACCTGCGCCCGGTCGTCCTCGCGATGCTCGAGTACGGAGACCGGCACCTCGCCGGGGCGGACGGACCCCCGATGCGCGTCGAGCACGACGGGTGCGGCGAACCGGTGTACGTCGAGGTGCGCTGCGCGGCGGGGCACCTCGTCGACCCGGCGACCCGCCTGCGGACGGTGCCGCTGGCCCCCGCGCTGCACGCGGGTTAGGCCGGTACCGGCCCGGGTACGCCCGGCGCATGGGTGACCACGAGCGCAGCACGACCGTCGACGCCGAGCCCGGCGTCCTGTTCGACTACCTCTCCGACGTCGAGAACCTGCCGCACTACTTCGCCGCGATGCGCTCCGCCGAGCCCGCGGGCGGCGACCAGGTGCACACGGTCGCCGACGTCGACGGCACGACCCGCGAGGGCGACGCCTGGTTCGTCGCCGAGCGCGACTCGCGCACGATCCGCTGGGGCGCGCCGGGGCCGCACGACTACAGCGGCGAGCTCGCCGTCGAGGGGTCGGGCGCCGGATCGCAGGTGACGGTGCGGCTGCACACCGAGCACGTCGACGGTCCCGCGATCGACCGCGGGCTGGACGAGACGCTGGCGGCGATCAAGCGCAACGTCGAGCAGGGCGCGGACCCGGCGGCGCCGTAGTCCGCGTCGTGGTCCCCGCCGTCAGCCCGGGTGGGCTGCCAGGTGGGCCAGCAGCAGCTCGGCGAGCTGCTCCGGCGCCTCCTCGGGGATCCAGTGGCTCACCCCGCGCAGTTCGGCGTAGGAGTACGGCCCGGTGACGTGGGTGTGCGCGAGCTCGACGCTCTGCCGGGTCAGCGCGACGTCGCGGTCGCTCCAGACGAACAGCGTGGGCACGGTGACCGGCGGGTCGGCGTCGCGCGGGTCGGAGACGGACACGGCGCGGTACCAGTTCAGGGCGGCGGTGAGCGCGGCCGGGTCGGCGAGGCGGGCGGCGTCGCGGCGGGCCCGCTCGCGGGTCTGGCCGGAGTGGCGCAGGGCCGCGGACAGGCGCGGGGAGTACCCGCGGCCGTCCGCGCGCAGCAGGCGCTCGGGCAGCCACGGCAGCTGGAACGCCGCGAAGTACCACGACGCGAGCACCTGCCGGGTGGTCAGGAGCGAACGCGCGTAGGCCGCGACGGGCGGCACCGAGACCGCCGTCAGCGAGCGGACGGCGTCGGGGAAGCGCGCCGCGAGCCGCCAGGCGACGGCCGCACCCCAGTCGTGCCCGACGACGTGCGCGCGGCCCCCGGCGTGCTCGGCGATCACGGCGAGCGCGTCGGAGGTGAGCGCGGCGCGGCGGTAGGCGGCCCGGCCGGCGGGGCGGGCGCCCGCGGAGTACCCACGCTGGTCGGGCGCCACGGTGCGGTATCCGGCGTCGTGCAGCGCGGGCAACACGGCGTCCCAGGAGTCGGCACCCTGCGGGAACCCGTGCAGCAGCAGCACCGGTGGGCCGTCGGCCGGGCCGGAGACGTGGACGGTGAGCTCACCCGCGGCGATGGTCGTCACGGCGCCATCATCGCCGATTCACCCCCGTTCCCCCTCCCGCAGGTTGTGCCGCCCGGGGCGGGTCGGCTTGGGTGGGGCGGCGGCCGGTGGATCCCGGCTGCACCGAACGAGGGGAGCGAGATGAACCAGGCGTTCCAGCGCATCGCGATCGTCAACCGGGGCGAGCCCGCCATGCGGTTGATCCATGCCGTGCGGGAGTGGAACGCCGAGCCCGATCGCCGACCGCTGCGCACGATCGCCTTCTACACCGCGGTCGACCGGGCGGCCATGTTCGTGCGGGAGGCCGACGAGGCCGTGCTGATCGGCTCTCCCGATCCCGACCAGGCGTTCACCGGCACCAACCCCTACCTCGACCTCGCCGTGCTGGAGCGGGCGCTGCGGGAGACCCGCGCCGAGGCCGTGTGGCCGGGCTGGGGGTTCGTCTCCGAGCGCGCCGAGTTCGCGCAGCTGTGCGCCGACCTGGGGATCGTGTTCATCGGCCCGTCCGCGCAGGTGATGGAACGCCTCGGCGACAAGATCGCGGCCAAGCGCCTGGCCGAGGAGGTCGGCGTCCCGCTGGCGGCGTGGAGCGGCGGGCCGGTCGCCGACGTCGACGCCGCCCGCGAGCACGCCGAGAAGATCGGCTACCCGCTGATGGTCAAGGCCACCGCGGGCGGCGGCGGGCGCGGCATCCGCCGGGTCACCCGCCCGGAGGACCTGGCGGAGGCGTTCGAACGCGCCGGGTCGGAAGCCGCGAAGACCGCCGGGGACGCCACGGTGTTCCTGGAGCGCGCGATCTCCGGAGGGCGCCACGTCGAGGTGCAGGTCGTCGCCGACGCCACCGGTGACGTGTGGACGCTCGGCGTCCGCGACTGCTCGGTGCAGCGCCGCAACCAGAAGGTCATCGAGGAGTCCGCCTCCACCGCCCTGGACGCCGAGCAGGAGCAGCTGCTGCGCGACTCCGCGGCGGCGCTGGCGAAGGCCGCGGGCTACGTCAACGCGGGCACCGTGGAGTTCCTCTACGAGCCCAAGGAGCGGCTGCTGTCGTTCCTGGAGGTCAACACCCGGCTGCAGGTGGAGCACCCGGTCACCGAGGCGACCACCGGCGTCGACATCGTCAAGCTGCAGCTGCACGTCGCGATGGGCGGGCGGCTGGCCGACATCGCCGACGGGGCGCCGCCCGCGCGCGGGCACGCCATCGAGGCCCGGCTCACCGCCGAGGACCCGGAGAACGGCTTCGCCCCCGCCCCCGGCCGCATCGAGCATCTCGCGCTGCCCAGCGGGCCGGGCGTGCGCGTCGACACCGGCGTGGCCGCGGGCGACGTCATCCCGCCCCAGTACGACTCGATGATCGCGAAGGTGATCGCCTGGGGCCGCGACCGCGACGAGGCGCTCGCCCGGCTGGGCCGCGCGCTGCACCAGACCGCCGCGGTGATCGACGGCGGCACGACCAACAAGGCGTTCCTGATCGACCTGCTCGGCCGCCCCGAGATCGTCTCCGGCGACACCGACACCACCTGGCTCGACGGGCTGATGGCCGCGGGCTACACCCCGCCCCAGCGCCTCGACGTGGCCCTGCTCGCCACCGCGGTCGAGGCGCAGGAGGCGCACGTCGCCCGCCAGCGGGAGCGGCTGTTCGCCTCCGCGGAGCGCGGGCGCCCCGAGGTCGGGCACGACACCTGGTACCAGGTCGACGTCCGCGCGGGCGGCGAGTCCTACCGGCTGCACGTCGCGCAGTCCCGCGGCACCCGCTACCGGGTGCTGCTCGACGGCACCCCGCTCGACGTCGACACCGAGCGCACCGGCCGCTTCGAGCGCAAGCTCACCGTCGGCGGGCGGACCTTCGCCGTGCTCACGGCCCCGCAGGACCCCGACGTCCTGGTCGAGGTCGACGGCGCGGTCCACCGGATCTCCGGCGGCGAGGTCGGGCTCGTCCGCGCGCCCGCGCCCGCGATGGTCGTGTCGATCCCGGTCGCCGCGGGCGACGAGGTGGAGGCGGGCGACGTCGTCGCGGTCGTCGAGTCGATGAAGCTGGAGACGGCGCTGCGCGCGCCGGTGGCCGGGCGCGTCGCGGAGATCCTCGTCGACGCGAACACGCAGGTCGAGGGCGGCACGAAGCTGGTCCGCCTGCAGCCCGACGCCGACGCCGACGCCGCCACGGGCGGGGCCCGCGCCGACCTGTCCGGCCTCACCGGCGCCGACGCGGGGTCCACCGACGCCGCCGCCGAGGCCGCCGACGCCCTGACCTCGCTGCGCTTCCTGGTGCTCGGGTTCGACATCGACGAGCGCGACGCCCGCCCGCTACTGGACCGCCTCACCGCCGCCCGCGACGCCCTGCCGCCCGACGACGCGAGCGTGCTGGCCGGGGAGACCGCGGTACTGCGGATCTTCTCCGACCTCTGCGCCCTGTCGCGCAACCGCCGCGGCTCGGCCGACGGGGAGCCGACCGGCGAGCAGGAGCGCAACCCGCAGGAGTACCTGCACGCCTACCTGCGCTCCCGCGACGCCGACGCCGAAGGGCTCCCGGAGTCCTTCCAGGCCCGGCTGCGCCAGGCGCTGGCGCACTACGGCGTGCCCGACCTGGAGCGCTCCGACGCTCTGTCCGCCGCCCTGTACCGGATGTTCCTCGCGCACCGCCGCGCGTCGGCGCACGTGCCGGTCGTGCTGGCGCTGCTGCAGTGGCGGCTCACCCACCCCGACGCCCTGCCGGAGTCGGCCCGCGAGGACTACCTGCGCACCCTCGACCAGCTCGTCACGGCCACCCAGCTGCGGCACCCGGTCGTCGGCAGCCTGGCCCGGCGGGTCCGCTACACCTGCTTCGACGCTCCGCTGATCGCGGCCGAACGGGCGCACGGGCAGCAGCTGGTGCGCGAGCGGCTCGACGCGCTGCCCGCCCCCGGCGACCCGGCGCGCGCGGAGGGCATCGAGCGGATCGTGGCCGCGGCCGAGCCGATCCTCGACGTGTTCGGCGAGCAGCACCACGCGGCGATGCTGGAGGTGATGACGCGGCGCTACTACCGGGTCCGCCCGCTGCGCGACGTCACGCTGTCCGACCGGGGCGGCCGGCCGCTGCTCACCGCCACCTACACCCACCGGGACCAGGACGTCACGGTGCTCGCCACGACCGTCTACACCTCCCCCGACGCCCCCGCCGGCACCGACCCGATGGCCGTCCAGGGCGACCTGCGGCGGCTGCTGCTGGGCGTCCCGGCCGGCACCAAGGTGGCGCTGGACCTGTACGTGATCGCCGGGGAGGCCCCCGACGCCGACCCCGAGCGGTCCGCGGAGAAGATCCTCGCGCTGCTCGGGCGGCTGCCCGAGCCGCTGGCGCAGGTCGCCGTCGCCGTCCGCCGCCCGCGCGGCGACGAGCGCTCGGCCTGGTTCACCTTCCGGCCGGGGCCGGACCGCCGTCCCGTCGAGGACCGGACGCTGCGCGGGCTGCACCCGATGGTCGCCGAGCGCCTGGGCCTGTGGCGCCTGGAGGACTTCGAGCTCACCCGGCTGCCGTCGCCGGTGGACGTCCACCTGTTCCGGGCGGTCGGCCGCAAGGTCCCCGACGACGCGCGCCTGGTCGTGCTGTCCGACGTCCGCGACCTCACGCTGCTGCGCGGCGAGGACGGCAGCATCCGCGCGCTGCCCCAGCTGGAGCACGTGCTCGACTCCTGCCTCGACGCGCTGCGGTCCGCCCGTGCGGCCGACCGCGGCGACGCGAAGCTGGAGTGGAACCGCGTCCTGCTCTACATCTGGCCCGTCGTCGACGTGCCGCTGGCCGAGCTGGGCGACGTCGTGCGGCTGCTCGCCCCGCGCACCGACGCGCTCGGGCTGGAGCAGGTGCTGGTGCAGTTCCGGCTCGCCTCGGGGCGGGTGGGCGAGGCCGGAGCTGGGGAGCCCTCGGAACACCTGCTGCGGATGTCGCGACCGCCCGGCGCCGGGCTCACGGTGCGCGTGACGGAGCCCCCGACCTGGCCGATGCGCGAGCTGGACGCCTACGCGCAGAAGGTGATCCGGGCGCGGCGCCGCGGCGCGGTGTACCCCTACGAGCTCGTGCCGATGCTGCTGCGCAACCCCGATCCGGGGGGCGCGCAGGGCGTCTTCACCGAGTACGACCTCGACGACGCGGGCCACCCGGTCGTCGTCGAGCGGGCCCCCGGCGGCAACACCGCGAACCTCGTGCTCGGCACGGTCACCACCCCGACGGTCCGCTACCCCGAGGGCATGACCCGTGTCGTGCTGATCGGCGACCCGACGAAGGCGCTGGGTGCGCTCGCCGAGCCGGAGTGCCGCCGCGTGCTGGCCGCGATCGAGCTGGCCCGGCGACTGGACGCACCGATCGAGTGGTTCGCCGTGTCGGCGGGCGCCAAGATCGCGATGGACTCCGGCACCGAGAACATGGACTGGATCTCCCGCGTGCTGCGCGGGATCATCGAGTTCACCCAGGACGGCGGAGAGCTCAACGTCGTGGTCACCGGCATCAACGTCGGCGCCCAGCCGTACTGGAACGCCGAGGCCACGATGCTCATGCACACCAAGGGCATCCTGGTGATGACGCCGGACAGCGCGATGGTGCTCACCGGCAAGCAGAGCCTCGACTACTCCGGCGGGGTGTCCGCCGAGGACAACTTCGGCATCGGCGGCTACGACCGGATCATGGGCCCGAACGGGCAGGCGCAGTACTGGGCGCCCGACCTCTCCGGCGCCGTCGACGTCCTGCTCGCCCACTACGCGCACACCTACCGGGCGCCGGGCGAGCGCTTCCCGCGGCCCGCGCAGAGCTCCGACCCGGTCGAGCGCGACGTCTCCTCCTCCCCGCACAACGGGCCGGGCTGCGACTTCGCGACCGTCGGCGAGGTGTTCTCGTCGGTGACCAACCCCGAGCGCAAGAAGCCCTTCGACATCCGCTCGGTGATGGCCGCCGTCGCCGACGCCGACCACCCCACGCTGGAGCGCTGGGCGGACATGATCGACGCCGAGGGTGTTGTCGTGCTCGACGCGCACCTGGGCGGGCAGCCGGTGGCGCTGCTGGGCATCGAGTCGCGGCCGCTGCCGCGGCGCGGGCGGATCCCCGTCGACGGACCGTCGTCGTTCACCGCGGGCACGCTGTTCCCCAAGTCGTCGAAGAAGACGGCGCGGGCGATCAACGCGGCCAGCGGCAACCGCCCGCTGGTGGTGCTGGCCAACCTGTCCGGCTTCGACGGCTCCCCGGAGTCGCTGCGCGAGGTCCAGCTGGAGTTCGGTGCCGAGATCGGGCGCGCCGTCGTCAACTTCGACGGGCCGATCGTGTTCTGCGTGGTGTCGCGCTACCACGGCGGGGCGTTCGTGGTGTTCTCCAAGACGCTGCACGACAACATGGAGGTCGCGGCCGTCGAGGGCTCCTACGCGTCGGTGATCGGCGGGGCGCCCGCGGCGGCGGTGGTGTTCGCGGGCGAGGTCAACAAGCGCACCGCGGCCGACCCCCGGGTGGCCGATCTGCAGGCCCGCGTCACCGACGCCCAGCAGGCGGGCGACGACGCGGAGGCCGCGCGGCTGTCGGCCGAGCTGGTCGGGCTACGGCCCGCGGTGCGCTCGGAGAAGCTGGGGCAGGTGGCCGACGAGTTCGACACCGCCCACAGCGTGCAGCGGGCCCAGCGCGTCGGGTCGGTGGACCGGATCGTCCCCGGCCCCGAGCTGCGGCCGTACCTGATCGGGGCCGTCCGCCGCGGGATGGAGCGGGCCGGGGGGTGACCGCGCGCCGCGACCCGGGGCTTCCCGCCCCCGGCCCGGGCCCGATCCCCCGGGCCCGGGCGACGGGCGTCAGCCGCAGGCCGACTTCGCGCGCAGGACGCGGGTGACGGCCGCGGTGTGCTCCGTCGCGTCGAGGGTGCCGTCGGCCAGTGCCGGCTCCAGGGCGTCGAGGATCGGGGCCGGGTCGCCGCCGCTGGACCACAGGGCCACGTCGGAGCCCGCGGCCAGGGCGGTGAGCACCGCCTCGGGCAGCTCGTACTCCCCCGTCACCGCCTTCATCGCGCCGAGGTCGTCGGTGTAGACGACGCCGTCGAAGCCGTACTCGTCACGCAGCAGCGCGTACACCGCGGGGGTGAGGGAGCTGGGCAGGTCGTCGGTGAGGCCGGGGACGTCGAGGTGCCCGACCATCACCGCCGCGGGTCGCGGGCCCTCGGTCAGCGGGGCGCCGGGGCCCACCAGGTCGGCGTAGGGGCGCAGGTCGGCGGCGCGCAGCTCGTCCAGGGGCGGGGTGGTGACGCGGCCGGCGTGCGAGTCGCCGTCGGCGCGGCCGTGCCCGGGGAAGTGCTTCACGACGGGTTCGACCCCCGCGTCCTGCAGGCCCTGCGCGAAGGCCAGGGCGTAGCGGGTGACGTCGTCGGGGTCGGTGCCGAAGGAGCGGTCGCCGATCACCTCGTTCGCGCCCTGCCCCCCGAGGTCGACGACCGGCGCGATGTCCATGGTGACGCCCCGGGCCGCGAGCTGACGGCCCCGTTCGGCCGCCAGCGCGCGCACCTCGTCGGGGGTGAGCCCGCTCATCTCCCGGGCGCTGGGCAGGTCGCCGTCGAGCTCGTCGATGCGCTGGACGCGCCCGCCCTCGTCGTCGACGGCGACGGTGACCGGGATCCGGGCCCCGGCCTGCAGGGCGCGCAGGGACTGGTCCTGCAACAGCGCGGTGGCGTTGCCCGGCAGGAACACCCCGCCCACCTGGGAGGCGTGCACGGTCTCCGCGGCGGCCGCCGGGTCGGCGGCGTCGACCCCGACCATCAGGCGCTGCGCGAGCTGCGCGCGGGGCCCCAGCGCCGCGACGACGTCGACGCACTCCGGGAGCCGGTCGTCGACGGGCGCGGGGGCCAGCGGGGCGGGCGCGGAGAGCGGCTGCACGGGCGTGGGCACGGCCGGGACGAGGAACGCCGCCGCGGCGGCCACCACACCCGCGGCGATCCCCACGAGCCAGGGCCCGGCCGGGCGCCGCCGCGCGGGGTGGGCGCGGGCGCGCAAGCGGACGGACGTGTGATGTGCGGGTACGTGCGGTCGGGTCATCGCGGCCCATCATCCTCCTCGCGTCCGGGTGATCGACTCGACCATCGGTGGCGCGTCCGGGTGTCAGGGACAAGATCGGTCCCCCCTGCACTTGTGCGACGCGGGTCACATCGCGTTGGGTGGGGGTGTGAAGCCGTTCGTGATCAACAGCCACGGCAAGCTGGTGTTCCCCGCGACCGTCCTCGGAGAGCTCGACTTCTCCGTCCTCGACTCCCTCGACCAGTTCACCGCCGTCATCGGCCGTGACTTCGAGGCCAAGGCCCCCACCGGCACGGACCTGCTGGAACGCATCGAGTCCGGCTCCTACGACAGCCGCTTCCCGCTGCTGCGCGACCTGGCCCAGAACCTGTTCTGGGTCAACCGTTTCACGATGACGATGTTCGACAAGAGACCCACCCGCTTCCGCGACCTCCCCCGGGGCCGCAGCGACGTCTTCCTGCCCGTGCTGACGCCGTGGGAGGACGGCGACCGCAAGGTCAGCGCCGTCGAGAACGCCTACCGGTCGCTGCCCGCCACCTTCGACGAGGCCGCGGAGGACCGCGCGTTCGCCCTGCTGTTCGACGTGTTCCGGCACAAGCGCCACCACGCCACGGAGCTGCCGGCAATGAAGCCGACGGTCGCGGAGCTGCTCGCGCAGCCCGATGCGCTGACCTGGGTGCTGCCCGCGCACGACCCCGACTACCCGACCTTCTCCCTCACCGAGATCCTCGACGCCGACGAGGCCGTGCCGGAGCTGGAGGCGCTGTCGCGCTGGGCGATGGTGCTGCACAACCAGTACCCGTGGGAACGCGCCGACACCACGCTGCGGGCGGTCGGGGAGATCGGCGACGACGACGTCGTCATCGCCCTGCACCCGCGCAACCGCGACGTCACCGCGTTCATCGACCGGGTGCGCTCCGGGACGGTCCCGGCCGCGGCGCCCGCGGCGCTGCCCCCCGTCGAGCCCGTCGCGCCCTACCCGCCGACGCGGGTGCGCGAGGCCTTCGCGGTCGCACCTGTGCTGGAGGCGCTGTCGGTGGTGCGCGGCGAGCTGGTGTGCAGCAACGACGACGTCATCCGCAACGCGAGCTTCTCCTGGTCGCCGATGAGCGCGGCGGAGATCAGCACGAAGACCGGGATCGACGAGCGCCGCTACTCCGAGCGGCCACTGGAGCAGCTCGCCCTCGACGCGGCGCTGGCCGCGCTGGAGCACTCCGGGCGCACCCCCGCCGAGATCGGGGCGGTGCTGGTGGCCACCTGCACGAGCGACCGGCTCATCCCGTCCGCGGCCTGCTGGCTCTCGGGCCAGCTCGGGATCCTGCAGACCCACGCCTCGGCCGACATCGTGGCCGCCTGCGCGGGCCTGCCCTACGGGCTCTCCGAGGCCGTGCGGCTGCTGCAGGAGGTGCGCCGGCCGGTGCTGCTGGTCTGCGTCGAGAAGTTCTCCGACAAGATCGGCGCGGTCCGGACCTCACGCATGATCTTCGGCGACGGCGCGTCGGCGATCGTGGTGGCGCCCGGCGAGCGGTCCGACGTCGAGCTGCTGCAGACCTACGCCAGCGGCCCGGTCAGCGAGGTCAACTCGATCATCTGGCCGAACCCGGAGTTCGACAACGACATCACCGTCTACGGCCCGGAGGTCAAGTCGCTGGTGCAGCGCTACCTCGACCAGATGCTGGGCGAGCTGGCCGACGAGCCCGACCCCGACCGGCCGGACCGCCCGATGATCGACTCGATCGACCTCATCGTGCCGCACCAGGCCAACAAGACGATGATCCTCGGGCTCGCCGACAAGGCCGGGCTGCGCCACGACCAGCTCTACTTCAACATCGAGACGATGGGCAACGTCTCCGCGGCGTCGATCCCCATCGCCATCGCCGACGCCGTCCGCGACGGCGCCATCACCGCACCCGTCCGCGTGTTCGCGCCCGGGTTCGGGGCGGGTGCCGTCGGCGGCTACGCGGTGCTGCGCGTCGACCCGTCCATCGTCGCCCCGGAGCGTGCCGCCACGCCCCCCGCGACCGCGGCGGCCGACGACCGGCGCACCACCGACCGGCCCACCACCACAGACGACGTCCGTGAGGCGTTCGGCGAATGAGGGGAACCATATGACCGACAGGCGAGTGGCCATCGTGACCGGCGGGGCACGGGGCATCGGGGCGGCGATCACGACCGCGCTGGCGAAGTCCGGGGTGCACGTCGCGGCCGGGTACTCCTCGAACAGCAAGGCGGCGGAGGAACTGGCCGAGAAGCTCGGTGCCGACGGTGGGTCGGTGTCGGTGCACCAGGGCAACGTCGGCGTCGTGGAGGACTGCAACCGGGTCGTGGGCGAGGTGCTCGAGGCCCACGGGCGCATCGACTACCTCATCAACAACGCCGGCGTCACCGTCGACAAGACGATGCGCAAGATGTCGGTGGAGGACTGGCACGCCGTGCTGCGCGTCAACCTCTCCGGCGCGTTCTACATGACCAAGCCGGTGCTCGACCACATGCTGGAGCGCAGGTTCGGCCGGATCGTCAACATCTCGTCGGTGATCGGGCAGATGGGCAACATCGGGCAGGTCAACTACGCCGCGTCCAAGGCCGGGCTGTTCGGGCTGACGCAGAGCCTCGCGCGCGAGACGGCCAACAAGGGCATCACGGTCAACAGCGTGGCCCCCGGCTACATCGAGACCGAGATGGTGGCGGCGATCCCGCAGGAGGCCTACGACAAGATCGTCGCCCGGGTGCCGGTGGGCCGGCTGGGCCAGGCGTCGGAGATCGCGCGCGCGGTGCAGTTCCTCGTCGACGACGACGCGGGCTACATCACCGGCAGCGTCATCTCCGTCAACGGCGGGATGGACATGTAGGTCAGCCGATCGACGGCACCCGCTCGGCTTCCGCGACCGGGCCGGGCGGGGTGCCGTCGCCGAAGGGACGGCCGCCGAGCTCGTCGCGGCCGTGCGGGGTGAGCCAGCCGCGCAGGTCGGGACCCAGCGGCACGACGCCGCTCGGGTTGATCGAGTCGTGTACGCCGTAGTAGTGCTGCTTGACCTGCACGAAGTCGGTGGTGTCGCCGAAGCCCGGGGTGGCGAACAGGTCGCGCGCGTAGGCCCACAGCACCGGCATCTCCGTGAGCTTGTGCCGGTTGCACTTGAAGTGGCCGTGGTAGGCGGAGTCGAAGCGGACGAGGGTGACCCACAGCCGGACGTCGGCCTCGGTGATCGTGTCGCCCACGAGGTAGCGACGGCCCGCGAGGTGGTCGGACAGGGCGTCGAGCCGGTCGAACAGCTCCCCGTAGGCCTGCTCGTAGGCCTCCTGGGTGCTCGCGAACCCGCACCGGTAGACGCCGTTGTTCACCGAGTCGTAGAACGAGTCGATCATCTCGTCGATCTCGGCCCGGTGCCGCTCCGGGTAGAGGTCGGGCGCGCCGGGGCGGTGGTGCGCGGTCCACTGGGTGGAGAAGTCCTTGGTGAGGTCCGCGAACCCGTTGGTGGCCACCTGGCCGCTCGCGACGTCGACCAGCGCGGGGACGGTGATCCCGGCGTCGAAGTCGGGATCGGCGGCGCGGTAGGCCTCGCCGAGGTACTCGATGCCGAGCACCGGGTCGCGGTCGCCCGGGTCGAGGTGGAAGCGCCAGCTGCGCTCGTCGTGCAGCGGGCCCGCGATCCCCATCGAGATCGCGCCCTCCAGGCCGAGCAGCCGCCGGACGATCACCGACCGGTGCGCCCACGGGCAGGCCCGCGCGACGACGAGCCGGTAGCGCCCCGCCTCCACCGGCCAGCGCGACGAGCCGTCGGCCAGGATCCGTTCGGCCATGCCGACGGGCTCGCGCTCGAAGACCCCCTGTGGCGTCATGATCACCAGGGTAGGCCGCGGGGCCGGAACCGGCAGGTTCAGCGACCGCCGGTGGTCGGGTCGATGGTGCGCCGGACCTCGCTGACGGAGTTCGCCGGGAACCCGCCCGCGTCGGCGTGGGCACGGATCTTGTCCGCGTCCGGGGCCACGTACACGCAGTAGATCTTGTCGTCGGTGACGTAGCTGTGGTCCCACTGGACGTCGGGCATGGTGTCCAGGACCTGGTTGCTGGTGCGGCTGATGTCGTTGATCTGGGCGTCGGTCAGGCTGCCCGCGCCGGGCAGTTCGCGTTCGATGACGTACTTGGGCATGTCCTCGACGCTAGTCACCCGCCGCGGGACCCGACCCCTCCGAACGGTCAGTCGTCGTCCCCGTCGTCGTCCCCGTCCCCGCCGTCGTCCTCACCGTCGCCGCCGTCCTGCTGGTCGGACACGCCGGGGTTGTCGTCGTCGCCCTGGACCGGGCCGCACGCGCCCGCCGAGGAGAGCACCAGGGCCGCTCCGGCCAGGCCCGCCACGACGGCCCGCTTCACCGACGTGCGCTTCATGATGGTCTGTCGCATGGGAGCAGAGCCTGCCACGGATGGGCCCGCCACGGACGGCGCCGGATCGAAGACCCAGAAGCGCAGCAGCAGGAACCGGACCGCCCCGCCCAGGACACTGGCGGCCGCCACGGTGACCGTCTCGAGCAGCGGCGTCGGCTCGTCGACGACGGCGTGCAGCGCCAGCAGCACCGCGGAGCTGTAGACGGCGTAGAAGGCGACCATCCCGGCGGTCTGCACGTGGGCGCGCCAGCGGTGGCCCTGCTCGCCGCTGAAGGTGAACCGGCGGTTGACCTCGGTGCTCACCAGCGTGCTCACCACGAGGGCGGCGAGGTTGGCCGCGAGCAGCTCCCACCAGGTGCGCAGGGACAGGAAGACCAGCGCGTTGACCAGCGTGCCGACGCCGCCGGCCACGACGTAGCGCGACAGCTGCACGGCCAGGGGGTGCCGCTCGCGCAACGACGGGCGGGACCGCGGCGCACCGTCGAGCGGCGCACGGTCGAGCACGGCGGTCATCGGTCCCCCCTCCCTAGATCCACAGCACATCACAGGCACCCCGGTCGGCGCCGTCACCCAGCTGTGCGAACACTGAGACGTTGTGAGCAACGCCGAGATCGTTCCGGGGTTTCCCTGCTGCGACGTGATCTACGCGTGAGGCCTCTCACCGGTTCGCACTACAGGGCGAGGAACACCGTCTCGTGTGCGCCCTGCAGGCGGACGTCGAACCGCAGCTCGCCCGGGCCCGCGTCGACGGCGACGAGCGTGGCCGCACGGTCGGGCGGGAGCGCGGCGAGCAGCGGGTCGGCGGCGTTGGCCGCGGCCTCGTCGGGGAAGTAGATGCGGGTGACGACGCGGTCGAGCAGGCCGCGGGCGAACACCGACACGTCGACGTGGGGGGCCTGACCGTCGCCGAGCGCGCCCGGCTTGACGGTGCGGACCTCCCAGGTGCCGTCCGGCCCGGTGGCGCACCGCCCGAAACCTGCCGTCGGGTCGGGGCGGCCGTCGGCGCCGACCTGCCAGGTCTCGACGAGACCGTCGGCGACGGGCTCGCCCGCGCCGTCGGTGAGCGTGCCGCTGATCCGGACGGCCCCCGGCGTCCCCTCGGGGACGACCAGGTGCCCGTCGGGCCAGGTCAGGCCGATCGACAGGAACGGGCCGACGGTCTGGGACGGGGTCTCATCCATGGGGCTCCTCGAACGGCGTGGCCGCGCCACCGCGCAGCACGATGTCGAACCGGTAGGCCAGGGCCCATTCGGGGCGGGTGGCGTCGAGGTCGAACGCCGACACCATGCGCATCCGCGCCCGCTCGTCGGGCACGGAGTTGACGATCGGGTCGTGGGCGAGCAGCGGGTCGTCGGGGAAGTACATCTGGGTGACCAGCCGCTGGGGGAAGGCCCGCCCGAACAGCGAGAAGTGGATGTGGGCGGGGCGCCAGGCGTTGTGGTGGTTGCCCCAGGGGTAGGCGCCGGGCCGGATCGTGGTGAACGAGTAGCCGCCGTCGGCGCCGGTGACGACCCGGCCGCCTCCGGTGAAGTTCGGGTCCAACGGGGCGGGCCAGGTGTCGCGGGCGTGGGCGTAGCGGCCCGCGGCGTTGGCCTGCCAGATCTCGACGAGGCTGTCGGGCACCGCCCGGCCGTCTCCGTCGAGGACCCGGCCGAACACGACGATGCGCTGCCCGATCGGCTCGCCCGCGTGCTGGCGGGTGAGGTCGTCGTCGGACGGGCCGACCGGCCCGCGCAGCGCGGGACCGGTGAGCTCGGTGAGGCCCTGGGGCAGCACCACCGGCGCGTGCGACGGCGCCCGCAGCGCGGTGCTGCGGTAGCCGGGCGCGCTCAGCGGCGGGTGGGTCCCCGCGGCGGGGGGTCGGTAGGTCATCACACGCTCCCGTGGGGCAGGCCGACGTAGTTCTCGGCGAGGGTGGTGGCCGCGGCCCGCGAGCGCACGGTCTGGCGCAGCTGGGCGAGCTGCAGGCGGCGGTCGAAGGCGTCGGCGGCCGGGTCGGTGTGCAGCATGGAGGTCATCCACCAGGAGAAGTGCTCCGCGCGCCACACGCGGCGCAGGCAGGTGTCGGAGTAGGCGTCGACGCCCGACCCATCGCCCGCGGTGACCAGGCGGTACAGCGCGTCGGCCAGCACCCGGACGTCGGCGATGGCGAGGTTCATGCCCTTGGCGCCGGTCGGCGGCACGATGTGCGCGGCGTCGCCGGCGAGGAACAGCCTGCCGTGGCGCATCGGCTCGGCGACGAAGCTGCGCATCCCGGTGACCCCCTTCTCCAGCAGCGGGCCCTCGTTGATCTCGGTGCCCAGGCGCCGGTGCAGCTCGTCCCAGATCCGGGCGTCGGACCAGTCGTCGGCGTCGGTGTCCGGCGGCACCTGCAGGTAGAGGCGGGTCACCTCGGGGCTGCGCATCGAGTAGAGCGCGAAGCCGTCGGGGTGGTTGGCGTAGACGAGCTCCTCGCGGACGGGCGCGGCCTGCGCGAGGATCCCCAGCCAGGCGAAGGGGTACTGCCGGTCGTAGGTGGTGTGCGGCACGGCGGCACGGCTGACGCCGTGGAACCCGTCGGCGCCGACGACGGCGTCGCAACGCAGCTCGCCCCGTGTCCCGTCGGCACCGTCGAAGTGGATCACCGGGTCGGACGTGAGGCCGTCGAGCCGGACGCCCGAGACCTCGAACCGGACGTCGCCGCCGTCGGCCAGCCGGGCGGCGACGAGGTCCTTGACGACCTCCTGCTGCCCGTAGACGACGATGCCGCGGCCGGTGAGGTCGGCGAAGTCGATGCGGTGCTCCTCGCTGTCGAACCGCAGGGAGACGCCCTCGTGCGGCATCCCCTCACGGTCCATCCGCTCGCCGAGCCCGACCTCCCGCAGCAGCTCGACGGTCGGGTGCTCCAGCACCCCGGCCCGCACCCGCCGCTCGATGTACTCGCGGCTGCGCGCCTCCAGCACCACCGAGTCGATCCCCCGGCGGGCCAGCAGGTGCGAGAGCAGCAAGCCCGCCGGACCGGCACCCACGATCCCCACCTGTGTCCGCATCGGCCCACCGTGACCGACGGGCACCGCGGGGCTCGACAGGACTTCCGCTGAGTGGAAGTCTGGTCCCGCTGCCCCGGGGCCGCGCGCACCGTCGGTCCGCCGCGCGCACGTCCGGCGGTGCGCGGGGGGCCGGGAGGTGCGCGTGGGATCGACCGGACGCGACGGGCCCGCCCCGGCGACGGTGACGCAGCGGGTGCTGGGGCTGCTGGCCGCATTCGACGCCGACCACCCGCGGCTGGCGCTCACCGAGCTCGCCCGCCGCGCCGGGCTGCCGCTGAGCACCGCGCACCGGCTGGTGGGCGAGCTGACCGGGTGGGGCGCGCTGGAGCGCGGCGACGACGGCCGGTACCGGATCGGGCTGCGGCTGTGGGAGATCGGGGCGCTCGCCCCGCGGTCGGTGGGGCTGCGGGAGGCGGCCCTGCCGTTCCTCACCGACCTGCAGGAGGTCACCGGCGAGAACGTCCAGCTCGCCGTGCTCGACGGCACCGAGGTCGTCTACGTCGAGCGGCTCTCCGGGCGCCGGGCCGTCAACGTCATCACGCGGGTCGGCGGGCGGCTGCCGCTGCACGCCACCGGCGTCGGCCTGGTACTGCTGGCCCACGCCCCGCCCGAGCTGCAGGAAAGGGTGCTCGCCGCCCCGCTGCGGCGCTACACCGAGCACACGATCACCACCCCGGCGCAGCTGCGCCGGGTGCTCGCCGACGTGCGGCGCTCCGGGGTCGCGGTGAGCGACCGGCAGATCGAGCTGGTGGCGCTGTCGGTGGCGGCGCCCGTGCGCGCCCCCGGTGGGGAGGTCGTCGCGGCGCTGTCGGTCGTGGTGCCCGCCGCGGGCTCGGACCCCCGCGCGTACGTCCCGGTGGTGCGGGCGGCGGCCCGGGGCGTCTCCCGGGTCCTCGGTCCCCCGCGAGGTGTTGCGGTCGGTGCGTGATGCGGCAACGATCCCGGTGATGGACGTCGTGGAGTTCCGCCCCACCCCCGACCAGTACGCGTGGACCTTCGGCGGCGTCGCGCCGAGCCACCGCATCCGCCCCGGCACCGTGCTGAGACTGTGGACGGAGGACGCGTTCTCCGGGCGGCTGCAGCGCACCACCGACATGCCCTCGCAGGTGCTGGACATGACCCAGGTCAACCCGCAGACCGGGCCGTTCCACGTCGAGGGGGCGCAACCGGGCGACACCCTGGCCATCCACATCGTCGACCTGACGCCCGCGCGCGACTGGGCGGCGAGCACCACGATCCCGTTCTTCGGGGCGCTCACCCACCCGTACACGCTGCACGAGCCGCTGCCCGAGCGCACCTGGATCTACCAGCTCGACCGGGCCGCCGGGACGGTGCGGTTCGAGTCGGCCGCCCTCACCCTGGACCTGCCGCTGGAGCCGATGCTCGGCACCGTCGGGGTCGCGCCGCCGGGCCGCGAGGTGCGGTCGAGCCTGGTGCCCGACACCTTCGGCGGCAACATGGACACCCCGGAGATGAAGCCCGGCACCACCTGCTACCTGGGCGTCAACGTCGAGGGCGCGCTGTTCTCCGTCGGCGACGGGCACTACCGGCAGGGCGAGGGCGAGAGCTGCGGCACCGCGGTGGAAGGCGCCATGGACGTCACGCTGATCGTCGAGCTGATCAAGGGCGGGGCGCCCGCGTGGCCGCGGCTGGAGCACGACGACCACTACGCCGTGGTCGGGTCGGCCCGCCCGCTGGAGGACGCCTGGCGGGCGTCGCAGGTCGGCATGGTGGCCTGGCTCGGCGACCTCTACGGCCTCGACCGCCTCGACGCCTACCAGCTGCTCACCCAGGTCGCGCTGTCCCCGCTGGCCAACGTCTGCGACACCAACTACAGCGCGCTCACCAAGATCTCCAAGCACCTGCTCCCCGCCGCCGACGCGCACGGCGGCATGCACGCCCACCTGCGCTCCCTCGCGAAAGGACTGATCTGATGGATCTGCAGCTGGCCGGGAAGGCCGCGCTGGTCACCGGCGGGACGAAGGGCATCGGTCGCGCCGTGGTCGAGGCGCTGCTGGCCGAGGGCGCGAAGGTCGCGTTCTGCGCGCGCAACGCCGCCGAGGTCGAGGCCGCCGCGGCCGAGCTGGGCGCCACCGGCACCGCCCTCGACGTGGCCGACGGGGCCGCCCTCGCCGCGTGGGTCGCCGACACCGCGGAACGGTTCGGGGGGATCGACGTCGCCGTCGCCAACGTCAGCGCGCTGGCGATCGGGGCGGGCGAGGACAACTGGAAGGCCTCCTTCGAGGTCGACCTCATGCACACGGTGCGGCTGTGCGAGGCCGCGCTGCCGCACCTCACGGCGACGCGCGGGTCGATCGTCGCGATCTCGTCGGTGTCCGGCCGTGAGATCGACTTCGCCAAGGACGCCTACGGCACCATGAAGGCCGCCGTCGTCCACTACGTCTCCGGGCTGGCCTTCGAGCACGCCGCGGCGGGCGTCCGCGCCAACTGCGTCTCCCCCGGCAACACCTACTTCCCGGGCGGCGTGTGGGCGGGCATCGAGGGTGGCGACCCCGACCTGTTCGCCACCGCCATGGGCCTGAACCCGACGGGCCGGATGGCCACCGCCGAGGAGATCGCCTACGCCGTCATGATGCTCGCGAGCCCGCGCGCGTCGTTCATCACGGGCACCAACCTCGTCGTCGACGGTGCCCTGACCCGGGGGGTGCAGCTGTAGGTGCGCGAGTTCCGGATCGACATCCCCCAGGCCGATCTCGACGACCTGCGCGACCGCCTCGCCCGCACCCGCTGGCCCGAGCCCTCGACGGTCGAGGGCTGGACCCAGGGCGTGCCGCTCGACTACGCCCGCGAGCTCGTCGAGCACTGGAGCGGCGTCTACGACTGGCGCCGCTGCGAGGCCGAGCTCAACGCGCTGCCGCAGTTCCGCACCCCGCTCGACGGCGGGGGTGACGACGCCGTGCAGGTCCACTTCCTGCACGTGCGCTCCCGGCACGGGAACGCCATGCCGCTGCTGCTCACCCACGGGTGGCCGGGCTCGGTGATCGAGTTCCTGGACGTGGTCGACGACCTCGTCGACCCGCCCGACCCCCGCGACGCGTTCCACCTCGTCATCCCCTCGCTGCCCGGGTACGGGTTCAGCGACAAGCCGTCGACGTCGGGGTGGGGCGTCGAGCGCATCGCCACCGCCTGGGCCCAGCTCATGGACCGCCTCGGCTACGACCGCTACGCCGCGCAGGGCGGCGACTGGGGCTCGATGATCACCTCGGCGCTGGGCACGGGGATGCCCGAGGCCGTCATCGGCATCCACATCACGCTGCCGCTGGCCCAGCGCCCGCCCGAGGGGGCGGTGCCGCGGCTGACGAAGGCCGAGGAGGCCGCGCTCACCGACCGGCGCTACTTCGAGACCCACCGCGCCGGCTACTCCGCGATCCAGGCCACCCGCCCGCAGACGCTGGGCTACGGCCTGCTCGACTCGCCGGTGGCCCAGTGCATGTGGATCATGGAGAAGTTCTGGGACTGGACCGACTCCGCGGGCCCGCCGGAGAACGTCATCCCGCGCGACCGGATGCTCGACGACGTGATGCTCTACTGGCTGACCGGCACCGCGGCGTCCTCGGCCCGGCTGTACTGGGAGAGCTACAAGCGCCGCAGGCTCGACCCGGTCGAGGTACCCACCGGCATCACGCTGTTCCCCAAGGAGCTGTGGCGGCTGCCGCGCTCGTGGCTGGAGCGCCGGTACACCGACATCCGGCACTTCCACCAGCCCGACGTCGGCGGCCACTTCCCGTCGATGGAGCAGCCGGAGATCTTCGTCGACGAGCTGCGGGCGTTCTTCGGGACCCTGCGCTGACGCCGGGGTGCGGGGCCTCAGCGGAAGGTCAGCACCGACGCGGTGAAGCCGTGCAGGTGGTTGCGCCCGCCCACCGGGCCGATCTCGCCCGCCGCGAAGAACCCCGCCACACCCGCATCGCCCAGCACGCGGCGCAGCAGGGCGGGGTCGTGGTCGGCGGAGTCGAACATCGTCGTGCCGCGCCCGTTGCAGGAGAACAGCAGCGCTCCGCCGGCCGGTTCGGTGCCGAGCAGCTCGACGAGGTCCTCCCCCGCGCCCCCGGCGTCGCGCACCTGGAACCGCACCGTCTGCCCCACCTCGACGAGCTCGCCGATCGCGACCGCCCCCGTCGCCTCGTCGACGCCGGTGACGCCACGGATCAGGAAGTCGCCGCGGCCGTGGTCGTCGGCGTACTCGTTGATCGCGATGCCGACGTGCAGCCCGCGCCCGGCCAGCTCCTGCTCGGCGGGCGGCAGCGCCGTCACGATCTCGGCCAGGCGCCGGTAGGCGGGCGACCCGGCCAGCTCCAGCAGCACGTTGCGTTCGGCGCGCGTCACGACCATCGCCGGGCCGATCGGCCGGCACCCCTGGCTGACGACCGTGCGCACGCCCACGTCGCCGCCCAGCACGACCCCGACCCCGCCGCGGTCGTGGACCTCGCCGTCGAGGAACAGGCGGTTGGCGCCCGGCCCGCCCGGGGCCCCGGTCAGGCCGCCGACCACCGGGAACCCGGGCAGCGCCGCGTTGCCGTGCTCCAGGAAGGCGCCGACCGGGAACGAGTAGGGGTCGACGACGAGCGCGGCCACCCGGTCGTCGGAGCGGGCCTCGGGGAGCCCCGCGACGCGCACGCCGCCCTCGGAGCGCTCGGCGGTGAGCCGCACCGGGCGGACCGTCGCGCCCGGCAGCGTGGCCGCCCAGACCGCGACGGCCGGCCCGTGCTCGACCCCGCGGCCGTCGCCGATCACGCCGCCGGAGGTGCCCCCGACGCTCGTGCGCGCCCCGGCCAGCTCCATCGCGCGACGCCCCGCGGCCTCGGCCGCGTCGCCGCCGAGGCGGCCCGGCGCGACGAAGACCCACACCAGGTCGGGCACGGCGCCCTCGAGCGGGGCGAGCGCCTGGGCGACGGCGACCTCGGCCGCACCCCCCAGGTCCGGGCCGACCGCGAGACCGTCCCCGAACCGCCGACCTGGATGCGTCATGGGCCCATCGTCACAGAAGTGCGGTCGCGGCACCGCCCCACGGGCGTTCCCGCCGACCCGCCCGGGCCGGGGGGAGGAACGGCACTCCGCCGGTGCCCCGCTTAACGCTAGTGTTTTGCAGAAAAGAATAGATGGCTGAAACGTCAGGAACGCAGCCGGCCGGGCCGCGGCCACATTCGCCCGGAGGCGACCCCGACCACGTTCGCGGGACCCAATGTCCGGGAATCCGTCGACCCGTCGGGGTTGTCCCCGAGCACCCACCAGCCCGCCCCGTCGGCCCGCACCGCCCGCTTCACCGAGAGCTGCTCCGGGCGCTGTGACCAGCGCACGAGCACCACGTCACCCGGTGCCGGCGCCGCCCCGAACCGCACCAGCAGGACGTCGCCGTCACGGACCGTCGGGGACATCGACGGACCGCGCACCGCCACCCTTCTCCACCGGATCACACATATCTCCTCGCCGTTGCGGGAACGCCCCGGGAGTAGGGTGACAGGAACGAGTTCGATCATCGGAACAAGGAAGGACCCCATGCGGATGCTGTCCCGTATTCTCCGCCCGCGGCTGGAGGCCACCGCGCACTGCGACCTCCCCTGCGGCGTCTACGACCCCGCCCAGGCGCGCATCGAGGCCGAGTCCGTCAAGGCCATCCAGGAGAAGTACCAGGGCAACGACGACCCCGCCTTCCGCGCGCGGGCCATCGACATCAAGGAGCAGCGCTCCGACCTGGTCAAGCACCACCTCTGGGTGCTGTGGACCGACTACTTCAAGCCGCCGCACTTCGAGAAGTACCCGGAGCTGCACGAGCTGTTCAACAAGGCCACCAAGGCCGCGGGTGCCTCGGGCACCAAGGCGTCGAACGACCCGGCCACCGGCCAGGAGCTGCTCGACCTGATCGCCCAGATCGACAAGATCTTCTGGGAGACCAAGCAGGCGGCCTGATCAAGGCCACAGGAGCGGCGCTGACCAGCGGGAACGTTACCCGTTGGTCGGCGTCGTTTCTCGTGGTCGAGCAGCGTTTCGCGGCCCAGCCGGCGCCTCGCAGCCGGAGTCTGCAGAGTTCAAGCGTCATGGCGCGCCAGCAGATATCCGGCGGGGGGCTTGCCCGGCGCCGGGGCGACGATTCGCAGGCGTCCGAGCTCGGCGAAGTCGTGCTCGCGCAGTCGGTCGGCGAGCGCGTCGAGGGTCCACAGATACGCCGGTGAGGCTCTGTGGTCGTACGGGACCCAACCGTCGGCGTCTGCGGTGTCGGTGATCTGCACACCGATCAGCAGGGGTCCACCCGGCTCCACCACCCGGGCGAACTCGGTCAGGACGCGCGGGAGCAGGTCCGGCGGTGTGTGGATCAACGAGAAGTGCGCCAGGATGCCCGCGATCGACTCGTCCCCTGCGTCGAGATGAAGCAGCGAACCGACCTCGTAGCGCAGGTCGGGACGGTACCGGCGGGCGATCGCGACCATGGCCGGTGACAGATCGATCCCGTACGCCCGGATACCGGCTCGATCCAGGTGATCGGTCCACTGCCCGGGACCGCAACCCGCATCGACCACAGCACCCGCCGACCCACCGGCGCGGACGACGTCGGCGAAGGCGTTGATCATCGCTGCTGACAGCGCATCGACGACGTGGTCGCCCTGTCGCACCATTGCGTCGTACAACTCGGCGACCTCGTCGTAGTCACGGCGGGTCCGATCCAACGCGTCGTTCTCGCTCACCCGCCGGACCCTAGGGAACAGGTCGGACAAGCGATCGATACGTCCACCCAGGAGCTTCCTCATCGCGCGCCGCCGGTCCCCCGACCCCGGGTGAGATCGACGTGGTGGGGGTTCGACGGCCACGAAACCCCCATCACGTCGATCTCACCCGCGGACGGCCCGCAGCAGCAGGTGCATGGCGACGTCGGTGGAGCGTTCGCGCACGTCCGACCGTCCGCCGGGCAGGCGGGGGTCGCGGGCGAGGACCGCGCCGTCGGCGGTGGTCACGCAGAAGCAGACGTACCCGACGGGCTTGGCCTCGGTCCCGCCGTCCGGCCCCGCGACGCCGGTGATCCCGATGCCGACGTCGGCGCCGAAGCGGGCGCGGGCGCCGTCGGCCAGGGCGCGGGCGACCTCCGGGGACACCGCGCCGTGGGCCTCGATCAGCGCGGCCGGGACGTCGAGCAGGGCGGTCTTCGCCGCGTTGGAGTACGCGACCACCCCGCCCGCCACGTACGCCGAGGAGCCCGCCCGGTCGATCAGCCGTGACGCCAGCATGCCGCCGGTGCACGACTCCCCCGTCGCCACCGTCCACCCGCGGTCGAGCAGCCCGGCGGCGACGAGCGCGTCGGTGCTCGTCCCGTCCGCGCTGACCAGGAACCGCTCGTGCGCGGCGACCAGCGCGTCGGCCAGCGCGTCCGCCGACGCCCCCGGCGCCGGGCGCAGGTCGACCTCCAGCTCGGAGCGGCGCAGGCACGTCGTCACCTCGACGTCGCCGGCGTCCAGCGTGCGCAGGGTGGCGGCGATCTCGGACTCGGGCAGCCCGAAGAAGCGCAGCGACCGCGACCGCGCGGGCGGCACCCCGGCCAGCAGCGCGGCGACGGGGTCCGAGGCGAGCGCGGCCTGCCACATCCCCTGCAGCTCGCGCGGCGGCCCGGGCAGGACGATGACGACCGGCCCGTCGGGCACGGTGACGACCAGCCCGGGCGCGGTGCCGACGGGCGGGAGCGCCACCGCCCCGCGCGGCACCATCGCCTGCTTGCGGTTGGCCTCCTCCAGCGCCGGGCCGTCGAACCCGGTGCGCCGCGCCCAGGCCGCGAGGATGCCGGCGATGTGCGCGCGCATCGGCTCGTCGAGCTCAAGCGGTACCCCGGCGAAGGAGGCGACGACCTCGGCGGTCAGGTCGTCGGCCGTGGGTCCCAGCCCCCCGCTGGTGACCACGAGCGCGGCGCCCCGGACGAACTCCAGCGCGTCGGCGAGGTCGGCCGGGCGGTCGCCGACGACGAGCACGTGCGACACCTCGAACCCCAGCGCGCCCAGGTGCTCGGCGACCCACGGGCCGTTCTTGTCCGAGATCGCGCCGGTGAGCAGCTCGCTCCCGGTGACGACGACCGCGGCCCGCGGCCGGGCAGGTGATCCACTCATGCCGCCGACGCTACCGCCGCCTGCGCCGACCCGTCGCCCACCGCCACGGCCTCGGCGACGCGGACCGGGTCGGTCGACAGCGCGCCGATGCCGGCCGAGCGCGACGGGCCCAGCGCGAGCAGGTGCCCGGGCCCGCGGTCGGGGTGCGCCGCGTCGGTGACCAGGCGCAGGTCGTAGCGGCGCGTGCCCTGGGCGAGGGTCCCGAGCCCGGGGACGAGGCGGTCGAGCGCGCGGGCCCAGACCGACAGGCCCGACGGCGGTTCGATCTCCGACTCCGGGCGGCACACGAGCACGAGCACGTGCGTCGCGCCCCCGCGCAGCGCCCGGGCCATGGCCAGCGGCTCGCCCACCGACCCGTCGACCCAGCGGCGCCCGCCGTGCTCCACCGGCGGCCCGGCGAGCAGCGGGATGGCGGCGGTGGCGCGCAGGCCGCGGCGCCAGTCCTCGACGGTGTGCAGGCCGCGCAGGACGTGCGGGCTCAGGTCGGCGGTGTCGGTGGCGACGACGTGCAGCGGCACCGCGCAGTCTTGCAGCGCCTCCCACGGCAGCGGCTTGGTGCCCGAGAGCACGCCGTCGACCAGGTGGTCGATGCTCACGGCGGGGCGGCCGGTGCCGAGCCGGCGCAGGTCGATGAACGCCCGCGAGGCCAGGTCCTCGGGGAAGGCCGCGGCACCGGCGTCGGCACGGCCGGTGAGGAACGAGGCCGCCGACACCGCACCCGAGGACGCCCCGTACACCTCGTCGAAGGCGTCGCGCAGGCCGGCGCGGTCGAGCGCGTGCAGCATCCCGGCGACGTAGGCCCCGCGCATCCCGCCCCCGCCGACGACGAGCGCGACGCGGTGCGGGTCGGCCCGCGCGCCGGGCCGGGTGCCGCGGCGGGCGAGCAGCACGCGGAGGACGTCGTGGTCCCCGCGGAGTGCGGGTCCGGGCTGTGCCGGTCCGGGCGGGGTCACGCGCGGAGAGTAGGACACGACACACCGCAGGCCCGGACCGATGCGGTCCGGGCCTGCGGCGGGAGGG
>NZ_BJNG01000010.1 GCF_006539565.1 Pseudonocardia hydrocarbonoxydans | reverse complement strand
GGCGGGAGGGGTGGTTCAGCGGCCCGCCCCTCGCGAGCCGCTGACCCACTCCTGGTCGGTCATCCGCAGCACCGCGACGCCGACGGCCACCATGAACAGTCCCAGGCACGCGCCCTGCACGAGCCCCGAGACCGCGCCGATCGGCAGCGCCACGGCCCCGACCACCATCAGCGGGACCAGCAGCGTCGGGACCCAGTGGAAGAACCCGGCGCGCCAGGCGGCCACACCCAGGACGGTCATGCCCACGAAGGTGAGCATCAGGACCGGACCGGCCAGCAGGGCGCCCGCCAGCGGCAGGGACTGGGCGGCGTCGGACACCGCCACCGCCTGGTCGGCGGGCAGGCCCTGACGGATCGCGATGTCGTAGAAGTCGGTGACGAGCAGGCCGGGCAGGGCCAGTGCCCCGGGCACCGCCAGCGCCATCCCGACGTTGCCGGCGATCCGGCTGCGGCGGCGGGTCATGATCCCCAGGGCGAGCAGCACCGGGACGATGCCCAGGTAGCCGTAGTGCAGCAGCAGGGCCGCGACCTGGCTGCGGACCGGGTCGGCCACCAGCGAGTCCAGGTAGGCGAGCTTCCCCTCCGCGCTCTCCCAGTTCGTCGCCGCGAACCCGGCCGCGGTGACGAGACCGGCGACGACCGCGACGGCACCGGTGGCGCGGCGGCGGAAGCGGGTGGCGGGGGCGACGGGGGCGTCGGTGGCGGAGAACAGGTCGGCGGCGGGGGCGGTGGTGGTCATGGCGGGCTCCTCGGATCGGTCGGTCTGGTGAGGAGAAGACTGCTCGGGACGGCCCGGCGCCGGACCGGTGTTCCCTGGCCGATCGGGAGTGGTGCCAGCACCCCCGGCAGCGGCCGGTGCGGCGTCCTACGCTCGTCGTCGTGCCCACCCGAGTCGTCCTCGCCGAGGACAACGCCCTGCTGCGCGCGGGCCTGGTCCGGCTCGTCGACGCCGCCGAGGACCTGACCCTCGTCGGCGCCGCCGCCGACCTCCCCGCGCTGACCGCGCTCGTCGACCGCGAGCGGCCCGACGTCGTCGTCACCGACATCCGGATGCCCCCGACGCACACCGACGAGGGCATCACGGTGGCCACCCGGCTGCGCGACGAGCACCCGGGCATCGGGGTGCTGGTGCTGAGCCAGTACGCCGAGGCGCCGTACGCGCTGTCGCTGCTCGCGGGCGGCACGGCGCGGCGCGGTTACCTGCTCAAGGAGCGGGTGGCCGACGGCGACGAGCTCGCCGAGGCGATCCGCCGGGTGGCCGCGGGCGGCTCGGTGATCGACCCGACCGTCATCGAGGGGCTCGTGGCGGCGAACCGCGCCGCCCCCTCCGACCTCGACCGGTGCACCCCCCGCGAGCTGGAGGTGCTCGGCGAGATGGCGCAGGGCAAGAGCAACGCCGCGATCGCCGCGACTCTGGTGCTCTCCGAGCGGGCGATCGAGAAGCACACCAACTCGATCTTCTCCAAGCTCGGGCTCTCCGAGGAGCGCGACCTCAACCGCCGCGTCAGCGCCGTGCTGATGTACCTGCAGAAGGACTGATCCCCGATGGGCCCGGTGCGGGTGCTCGTGGTCGACGACCAGCGGCCGTTCCGCCTCGTCGCGGCCGCCGTGCTGGCCCGCACGCCCGGGTTCCTGCTGGTCGGCGAGGCCGCCACCGGCGAGGAGGCGGTCACCCTCGCCGAGGCGCTGCGGCCCGACCTCGTCCTGCTCGACGTCCGGCTGCCCGGCATCAGCGGGGTCGAGGCCGCCGCGGTGATCGTGCAGCGGGTGCCGGGCACCGTCGTCGTGCTGTGCTCCAGCTACGCCCGCGCCGACCTGCCGTTCCCCGTCGACAGCCCGGGGGTGGCGGCGTACCTGCACAAGGAGGAGCTGCGGCCGGCGACGCTGCGGGCGCTGTGGGAGAACGCCCCCACCCCGACGTGAGGGCGCTCAGCTCTCCCGGAGCACGGTCGCGGGCGGCGTCCGCGCCACCCGCAGCGCGGGCCACAGCGACGCCAGCACCGCGGCGAGCAGCACCACCGGCCCGATCGCGACCAGCAGCCCGACGGGCAGCGCGACGTCGCCGCCGACCCCGGTGGAGGTGGCCACCTCCCACCACAGCAGCCGCGCGACGGCCAGCCCCAGCGGCACCCCGACCAGCAGCGCGGGCACCACGATCCAGGTGGCCATGACGACGACGGTCGCGCACACCTGCCGCGGGGTGGCGCCCAGCACGGCCAGCGCCGCGAGGCTCGGCGCGGTGCGCCGGACCCCGGTGACCACCGCGTGCACCAGGCCCGCCGCCCCGACCAGCGCCAGCCCGAGCGCCAGCAGCTCCGGCAGCGCCACGATGTCGGCGAGGTTGCGGATCTCGGCCGGGGTCTCGGCGAGGAACACCTCCAGGTCGCGCGACAGCTCGTCGAACAGCGGCCCGGCCTGGCCCGGCCGTGCCTGCAGGTAGGCCCCCACCAGTGGCTCCCCGGCGGTCACCGCGACCAGCTGGTCGGGCGTCACGAGCGCGACCTCTCCCAGCGCGCTGATCTCGCCGGTGTCCTCCGAGAGCACCACCACGACGCCGGTGACGGTGAGCGGCACCGTCGCGCCCCCGGGCGCCGCCACCTCGACGACGTCGCCGACGACCACCCCGAGGCGCTCGGCCAGCCGCGGCCCGACGGCGATCTCGCCCGCCCGCTGCGGCGGGCGCCCGGCCGGGGTCTCGACGGGCATGTTCCCCAGGCGGTGGTCCAGCGCGACGGCCTTGAACCCCTCCCCCGCCGCGGTGACGGCCTCGGCGCTGGTCATGACGTCGAGTGCGGCGACCCGCGGGTCGGCCACGAGCGCGGCGACGTCGTCCTCGCGGGCGTCGATGAGCGAGATGTCGGCGTGCTGGCCGTAGCGGGCGGGGGTGTCGACCAGGCGCTGCAGCCCGGCCCCGAACGTCGCCCCGGCCACCACCCCGGCGATGACCGCGGCCGCCCCGAGCACCGCGAGCGTCCCGGCGACGCCGCGCCGCACCCGTCCCCCGCGCAGGGCGATGCCGACCCGCACCGCGGGCCGCCGCGGCAGCCACCGGCGCGCGCCGCCGCCCGGGACGGCGGGGCGCGACCGGCGCGGGCGGCCCGCCACCGCGGCCGCGGCCGCCCCGAGCAGCAGGAACAGCACCGTGAGCAGCGCCGCACCGCCGAGTGCGACCCCCCACGGCGCCAGGAAGCCCGGCGTCGGCTCGAACCGGGCCTGGCTGCCCAGCGCCTCCAGCCGCCCCGCCGCCAGCGCGACCGCGCCCCCGCAGAGCCCGGCGACGGCGGCGGCCGGGAGGGCGGCCAGTGTCCGCGCCCCGATCCGGGAGCCGGTGGTGAGGCCCAGCGCCGACTCGACGCGCTGCGCGGCGCGCGCCGACTCGTGGTGCCGCAGCAACCCCTGCCCGACGACGAGCAGCACGCCCCCCGCCAGCACGACGGCGACGACACCCAGGCCCGTGGTGAGCACGCGCTCCGCGGTGGCCACCGCCGGGTCGACGTCCGCGCGCGGCAGCTCGACCCGCGCGGGCAGGTACTGCCCGACGATCGACGGGGGCTCCTGCGCGGCGGCCGCGGTGAACGCCGCGGAGAACGCCTGCTCCGCGCCCGGGGTGCCGTCCAGGCGCAGGTAGGTGGGGTGGATCGAGGCGTCGGCGGCGTACGCGCGGACGAAGGCCGGGCCGGCGAGGGTGTTGGACAGGGCGCCGCCCCAGTACGGCATCCGCCCGATGCCGACGACCACCATCTCCGCCCGCGCCCCGTCCGGCTCCCCGAAGCCGACGGCGAACTGCGAGATCTCCTCCAGCGTGAGCAGCCGCAGGACGACGCGGTCCCCGACGCCCAGGCCGGACGCCTCGGCGAAGGGCTCCCCCAGCAGCAGCTCACCGGGGTCGTCGGGAGCCGGGAGCCGGCCGGCCACCACCACCGGGTCGACGAGCCCGGAAGGCTGGTCGACCCCGGCGCCGATCGAGACGTAGCGCAGCACCGGCCCCTCGACCTGCGCGACCCAGCCGTCGGTGGTCCACGCCTGCGCGACCCCGGGCATGCCGGACACGGCCGCGGTCAGGCCGGGCTGGTCGTCGGGGACCACCACCCGGGCGTCGTCGAGGTGGACGGCCTCGACCAGCCGCGGGTAGGCCGTGGCCGTCCGCTGGGCCAGCGCGACCGCCCCGAGCGCGGCCCCGCCGCCGAGCCCGAGCACCAGCCCCAGCACGAGCAGCGACCGCCATCGCGTGCGCAGCTCGGCCCGGGCGACGGCCCACGCCGCACTCATCCCGCCGACCCCACCGGCACCGCCGCCGTGACGGTCGTGCCGAGGCCGGGCGTGGAGGACCAGCGCACCGAACCGCCCACCGCACCGAGCCGGTCGGCCATGTTCTGCAGGCCCGCGCCCGCCGGCGTCCCCCCGTCGGGCAGGCCGGGCCCGGTGTCGCTGACCTCCACGACGAGCTGCCCGTCGCGGCACGCCATCTCGATCTCCACCGTGGAGCCCGGGGCGTGCTTGGCCGCGTTCTGCAGGGCCTCCAGGCAGCAGAAGTAGACGGCGGCCTCGACCGGCTCGGGGTGCCGGCCGACGTCGGCGGCGTGCACCTGCACCGTCAGCGGGCTGCGGGCGGCGGCCGCCCGCAGCGCCTCGGGCAGCCCGGCGTCGCGCAGCAGCGGCGGGTAGATGCCGTGCGCGAGGTCGCGCAGCGCGGCGATCGACTCCCGGACGCCGCGGTCGAGCTCGTCGAGCAGCTCGACGTCGGCGGTGTTGCCCGCGTCCCGGGCCCCGTCGCGCACCAGGCGCAGCCCCACCGCGATCGCGACCAGGTGCTGCTGGGCGCCGTCGTGCAGGTCCCGCTCGATGCGGCGGCGCTCGGCGTCGGCGGTGCTGACCAGGCGGGCGCGCGAGGCCTGCAGCTCGGCGTTGGCGCGGCGCAGGTCGGCGAGGGTGTCGGTGAGCGCCTCGTCCAGTGCGCGGTTGCGCAGCACGATCGCGAGCCGTCGGGCCACCTCGCCGAGCGCGCGCTCGTCGGCGCCGGTGAGGGCGTCGGCGTCGCCGGTGCGCTCGACGACGATCAGCGCCAGCACCCGCCCCGCGTGCACCGCGGGGGCGAAGCGCAGCTGGGTGTCGGGGTCGCGGCCCTCGAGCAGGCGGGGCAGCCACAGCCGCAGCCACCCCGGCCCGCCGACGCCCGCGCGGGCGAGCAGCGCGAGATCGGCCTTGTCCAGCGGGGCGGGCACCGGCTCCCCCGCACGGGCCGGCACGGCGAGGGTGCGGTGCAGCTCGTCGCCGTCGCCACCCGCGGGCACCGACCACATCTCGACCCGCGCGAGCCGGTGCTCGCGGCGCAGCGACTCGGCGAGGCGGCGCAGCAGGTCGTCCTCCTCGTCGCCGTCGCGCGAGCCGGGGGCCTCGGCGACGGCGGCCAGCAGCTCGTCGGGGGAGCTGCGGGTGCCGTAGAGGGCGGCGCGGGCGGCCTGCGCGGCGCGGCGGGCGAGCGGGCGGGCCAGCACCGCCGCCACGGCCACCCCGACCAGCAGCGGCGTCCCGAGCTCGCGTTCCGACCCGACGGGCAGGCGCCCCAGCACGAGCAGCGCGGTGACCAGCCCGGTCGCCGCGGCCAGGCCCACCGCACCGGTGGCGGCGCCGGCCGCCAGCACGGCGACGCTCGCGCGGCGCAGCGGCGGCACCTCCCCGGCCAGCACCCCGGCCAGCAGGCACCCGGCGACGACGCCCAGCGCGACCGGCAGCGGCGGGCCCCCGTCGAGCAGCGCACCCGCCAGCGCGACGGCGAGCAGCCCCGCGCCCACCAGCGCGCCCGCCGCCACCAGCGACCACCGCGCCCGCACCCCCGGCCTCACGAGGCCGCCCCCGCCGTGTCCCCGATCGCGTGCCCGTGATCGACCACCCGGCCGTCGCGCATCCGGACCACCCGCTGCGCGGCGTCCGCGACCTCGGGGGCGTGGGTGACCATGAGGATCGTCTGCCCGGCCGAGTGCAGGCGGCCGAACAGGCCGAGCACCTCGGCCTGGCCGTCGGAGTCCAGGGCGCCGGTGGGCTCGTCGGCGAGCAGGACGGTGGGGCGGTTGGCCAGCGCCCTGGCGATCGCGACCCGCTGGCGCTGCCCGCCGGACAGCGCCCCCGGCAGCTCGCCGGCGCGGTCGAGCAGGCCGAGGGTGTCGAGCAGGTCGCGCGCCCGCTCCCCCGCCTGGGCCGGCCGCTCCCCCGCGACCAGCGCGGCCAGCGCCACGTTCTCCAGCGCCGACATGTGCTCGATGAGGTGGAAGAACTGGAACACCAGCCCGACGTGGCGGCGGCGCAGCCGGGCCAGCGCGGCGGCACCGAGGTCGTCGGTGCGGGTGCCGGCCAGCTCCACCGAGCCCTCGTCGGCGCCGTCGAGCCCGGCCAGCAGGTGCAGCAGCGTCGACTTCCCGCACCCCGAGGGCCCCATCAGCGCGACGAACTCCCCGCGCCCGACGGTGAGGTCGACCCCGCGCAGCGCGCGCACCGCCACGTCACCGGACCCGCCCGCCCCGTAGGTCTTGCGCAGGCCGCGCACCACCAGCGCGGGCCCCGTCGGCTCCTCCACCCGGACCACCCTAGGAATGCCCCTTCCGGGGCACCCGCCCCCTGACCCCACCGAGGGAGGTGGTGCTACCACCCCCGGCGGATGGTCGAACGGGCTGCTCCGACCGTTACCGCGCGGTCCCTACCGCAGCGGCTCCGCGGCCAGGTAGCGCTCGGACTCCAGCTTGTGCATCCGCTCGTCGTGGCCGATCTGGCGCAGCAGGTCGGCCACCGACCCGGACGCGCCGTAGCGCCGGGCGAACGACGAGTGGTGCGGCAGGTGCTCCAGCTCCGGGTGCGCGGCCACGAACTCGGCGTAGGTGTGCTCGGCGTGGTCCTCGAAGTCGGCGTTGAGACGGTAGGACGCCCGCGGCGCGAGGACGAACAGCAGCCACGCCACGTGGTAGTAGCCCACCGCCATCAGCCACGGGAGCAACCCGAAGCGGAGCCGGCCGCGGCCCCCGCCCTGCGCCGCCACCAGCTCGCCGATGATCAGCAGGTGCCACTGCTCGTTGTCCTGCTGCTCCCGGTTCTCCACGATGCGCTCGGTGATCCGGTGGGCGAGGCCGGTGTCGCGATGGCGCCGGTCCAGCGCCCGGTAGGCCGCGTTCTCCCAGATCCGGTACGGGATCCGGGCCACCACCTCCAGCACCATGAACTTCTCCAGCGACCCGCGCCTGCCGTAGAGCAGGTCCATGGTGACGAACAGCAGCCGCGCGACGGGGCCGTAGCGGCGGCGCGGGGTGGCGAGGGTGACCCGGTGCTCGTGGATCAGCGCGCGCCGGCCCAGCCGCGGGGTCTGCGCGGCCGTCAGCGGGAGCGGGGCGGGCCCGGGGGACGGGGCGGCGGGGATCGGGCGGCGCGGATCGGGGCGGCGGTGCGGAACGGGGCGGCGGGGGTCGGGGTGACGGTGCGGATCGGGCGGGTGAGCGTCGGGGCGGTCATGGCGGTCCTCCTGGGCGGTCCACCGGGGGCCGGCGGCGTCGGGGACGAGCCTGCCGCCGTCGCGGCGCCGCGCCGACCCTGCTGCCCCGCCGGTCCGCCCGCCCGCCTGCGCCCCGCACCGGCGGGGCGCCACCGTCCCCGGGACGGGGGTGGCCACCCACCCGCCGACCGTCAGAGCCCGAGGACCTGCGGGTCCGTGGCGAGGTCGCGCAGGCGGGCGGCCGGGTCCGGCACCAGCCGGCGTGTGCCCTGGTCGAGCAGGCCCATGACGCACCCGATCTCGGCGGCGGTCTCCCCGTCGGCGCGCAGCAGCGTGTGGTCCATGGTGAAGGTCCGGCCCGTGCCGAACACCAGCCGCGAGTCGACGTCGATCCCGTCGCCGTGGCGCAGCTCGCGCCGGAACCGGACGCGGGTCTCCAGCAGCACGATCCCGAAGCCGCGCTCGAGCATCCGGGCGAACGAGCAGCCGGCGGCGGCGAGGTGCTCGCTGCGGGCGTGCTCGCCGTACTGGTGGTAGACGGCGTGGTTGACGTGCCCGTTCATGTCGAGCTCGTAGCTGCGCACGTCGACCCGGACGGAGAAGGTGGCCATCCGGACATGATCTCCGGCGGCCGTGCCGGGTCAGTGGGAGGGCAGGTCCTGCCCCGCGGCCTGCGCGGGCGGGGCGGTGCGGAACCCGCGCCGCGGCGGCGCGGCGGTGAGCCCCAGCGCGGCCACGACGGCGGCGACCCCGTCGTAGGTGTGCGCCGGCAGACCCCACAGGTCGGAGCGGGTGGCGGCGTCGGCCCCGTACTCCTCGGCGTGCATGATCAGCTGCCACTTGGCGGCGGGGAAGGTCATCCCGGCCAGGACGTACTTGATCCGCTGGACGTCGGCCGCGGTTCCCTTGCGCATGATGGCGCTCCTCCCGCCGAGTGGTTCGGCTGGTCGGATGTACCCGGGATCACATTCCGGCAAACCGCCGCCACTACTCCGATCCGGTGACGGGGGGTGATGTTGTGTGCGTCCTGGGCCGGTCGTAGGGTTGGACAGCGGTTTGAGAACACAGTCCGCGCCCCCAGTCCGCGATCCGCGATCACTTCGAGGAGCCGGTGCGCATGAGTGTCGATCCCCCCGTCGACGGCGGGGTGTCCGGTGCCGAGTCGCCCGGTGACGGCGGCGACGTCGGCGAGGTCATCCGGTTCGACGTCGTCGGCCACGGCGAGGGCGCCACGGTCGTCCACGTCGTCGGCGAGGTCGACACCCTGACGGCCCCGCTGCTGCGTGCCCAGCTCGACGAGCAGATCGCGACCGTCCCCCTGCTGGTGCTCGACCTGACCGACGTCACCTTCCTCGGCTCGGCGGGCCTCGCCGTCCTGGTCGCGGGCAAGGACGACGCCGACCGCCGCGGCCACCGCCTGCGCCTGGTCTGCGGCTCCCGCATCGTCACCCGCGCCCTGCAGGCCACCGGCCTGCTCACGCTGTTCGACACCGCCGACGGTGTGCCGGAGGCACTCGCCGTCTGATCACCCGGGTGCCGGGGAGGCGTGAGGGTGCCTGGTGGCCCCCGCGGTCTTCAACACCGACGTGGCCGAGGACCTCGGCCAGGCGGGTTCGATTCCCGTCCGCCTCCGCCACCCGGCGCGAACCCGCTCCCGGCCGTACCGTTCGGCCATGCAGCGCCTCCCGCTCGTCGACCCCGACGATCCCGACGCCGATCCGCACGCCCGGGCCCTGCTGGGCCGCGTGCAGGAGCTGCGCGGCCGCACGCTCAACGTCTACCGCGCCGTCGGCAACCACCCGGAGGTGCTCGAGGGCCTGCTGCAGTTCGGCGCCGCGGCGTACTTCCGCAACTCGCTGACCCCCGCGCAGAACGAGCTGGCCTACCTCGGCGCGTCGGTCGCCAACGACTGCCACTATTGAATCCCGACCCACGTGGTGGCCGGTCGGGCCACCGGACTGACCGAGCAGAAGCTCGCCCTGATCGGCGCGGAGCCGCTCCCCGACGGGGTGTACGAGCCCGACGAGGCCGCGATCGTCCGGTACGCGCGGGCGTCGAGCCGGCTCGAACCGATCACCGACGAGCTCTACGCGAGCCTGCGGGAGCACTTCACGGAGAAGCAGATCATCGAGCTCTGCTTCACCGTCGGCATGTCGAACATGATCAACCGCTTCCACGCGACGTTCCACACCGACGTCGACGACGACACCGAGGAGATGCTCGGCGCGGTGTGCCCCGTTCGGTTGCCCCCCGCCCCCGGTGTCGATGCGGGCTCCGCTGACGCTGCGCCCGGCGGGTCGGTGGCCGATAACCCCTGATCAGTGGGATCGTGAGCCGATGGACCCGGACGATCTGACGGCTCTGGGCGCGGCGGGCATCGCCGCGCGCGTGCACGACGGCGTCGTCAGCGCCGTCCACGTCGCCCGGGCCCATCTCGCCCGGATCGAGGCGCGCGACGGCGTCGTCGGCGCGTTCCAGGTCGTCGACCCGGCCCGGGTGATCGCCGAGGCCGAGGGCGTCGACTCCCGCGCCGACCGGTTCGCCCTGCCGCTGGCGGGCGTGCCGGTGGCGGTCAAGGACTGCGTCGACGTGGCGGGCTACCCGACGCGGCACGGCAGCGCCGCCTCCCCGGCCGAGCCGGCCCGCCGCGACGACGAGCTGGTCAAACGGCTGCGCGCGGCCGGCGCGATCGTCGTCGGCAAGACCCGGATGCCGGAGCTGGCGATCTGGGGGTTCACCCACTCCGAGCTGGGCACCACCCGCAACCCGCTCGACGAGGCGTCGGATCCCGGCGGCTCCAGCGGCGGCAGCGCGGCCGCCGTGGCCGCGGGCATGGCCGCGCTCGCGCTGGGCACCGACGGCGGCGGCTCGATCCGCATACCGGCCGCCTACTGCGGGCTCGTCGGCGTCAAGCCCGGCGCGGGCGTGGTGCCGCTGCCGGGCCGGCTCGACCAGCACTGGTGCGGCCTGTCCGCCGCAGGCCCGCTCGCCCGGACCGCACAGGACGCCGCGCTCATGCTGTCCGTGCTGGGCGCCGCGCCCGTGGTGCTGGGCGACGACGGCCCGTCGCGGATCGCGCTGTCGCTGCGCGTGCCGTCGCCGTTCGGGCGGCTGCACCCCGACCACCGGGCCGCCGCCGTCGGCGCCGCCGCACGCCTGCGCGCCGGGCCGGGCGGCGCCACCGTCACCCTGGCCGACCCGCCCTACCCACGCGGCCTGGCCACGCAGTGGATGCGCCGCTGGCACGCCGGCGTCGCCCACGACCTGGCGGCGCTGCGGCTGGACCCCGCCCGCGTCGAGGCCCGCACCGCGACCGTCGCGCGCAAGGGCCGCCGCGCCCGCCCCGGCCGGCACGCGGGCGCGGCCTGGCGCGAGCGCATGGTCGCCTGGCTCGACGAGGGCGGCTACGACCTGATGATCGGCCCGGCCGTCGCGGGGCCCGCCCCGGCCGCCGGTGCGCTGCACGGCCGCGGCTACACCCGCACCCTGCTCCAGCAGGCCCGCCAGGTGCCCTACACGCCGGCCTGGAACCTCGCCGGGCTGCCCGCGATGGTGGCCCCGGTCGTCATCGCCGGACGGGCGGTCGGGGTGCAGCTCGTCGGGCGCCCCGGCTCGGAGGCCGCGCTGCTCACGGCGGC
>NZ_BJNG01000009.1 GCF_006539565.1 Pseudonocardia hydrocarbonoxydans | reverse complement strand
CCCCCGCCTGGAGCACCGGCCGGTGCCGGTCGCCTCGGCCGCCGCGCCGCGCAGCTACGCCTGACCCCCGCGAGTCGGGACATTCCTGCGACCGAGTCGGGCCCTCCGTGCGCACGCACCCGGCGGCGGTCTCGGTCGCACGGATCTCCCGACTCGCGGGGGTCAGTGGAGGGTGATGCGGCCCGTGCCCGCGCGGACGGTGCCGATCACCGCGGCGGGCGGGCCGAGCTCGGCGACCGCCTCCGCCGCCCGCTCCGGGGCGGCGCCGAACAGCAGGCCGCCGGAGGTCTGGGCGTCGGCGAGCAGCAGGAGGTCGACCTCGCCGAAGCGCCCCGCGTCGACGCCGGGGGCCACCCAGTCGCGGTTGCGCCGCGAGCCACCCGGGACGGTGCCGGCCTGCGCCAGCGCGCGCACGCCGTCGAGGAACGGGACGGCGGCGACGTCGATCTCCGCGTCGACGCCCGACGCCGCGGCCATCTTGGACAGGTGCCCGAGCAGCCCGAACCCGGTGACGTCGGTGCAGCCGGTGGCGCCCGCGGTGAGCGCGGCGGCCGCGGCGGGGCCGTTGCTGCGCGTCATCGACGCGACCGCCGCCTCGGCGAGGCCCGGGGGCACCGTGCCGGCCTTGATCGCCGTCGTGGCGATGCCGATGCCGAGCGCCTTGGTGAGCACCAGCGCGTCGCCGGGGCGCAGGCCGGTGTTGGTGAGGACGCGGTCGGGGTGCACCTCCCCGACGACGGCGAGGCCGTACTTGGGCTCCGGGTCGTCGACGCTGTGCCCGCCCACGACGGCGAACCCGCTCTCCGCCCCGATCTCCGCGCCGCCGGCCAGCACCTCGCCGAGCAGTGCCATCGGCAGCTCGTCCCGCGGCCAGGCCACGATGTTCAGCGCGAACAGCGGCCGCCCGCCCATCGCCCAGACGTCGGACACCGCGTTCTGTGCCGCGATCCGGCCCCAGGTGCGGGCGTCGTCGACGACGGGGGTGAAGAAGTCGGTCGTCGCGACGAGCGCGCGGTCGGCGTCGAGGCGCCAGACCGCGGCGTCGTCACCGGTCTCGGTGCCGACGAGCAGCTCCGGCGCTCCCGACGGGGTGAGGGCACCCAGGATCTCGGCCAGGTGCCCCGGGCCGAGCTTGCACCCGCACCCGGCCCCGTGGCTGAACTCGGTGAGTCGGCGGCTCGGCATGGGAGGACCCTAGGCTGACGGACGTGACCGACGTGCGACGCCTGGTGCCGCGGACCGACGCCGTGCTCGCCCAGCCCGCCGTCGCCGAGGCGGCGCGGCGGCTGGGGCGGTCGCTGGTGAAGCAGGCCGTGGTGGCCGCGCAGGGCCGGGCGCGGGTCGGCGACATCGACCCGGCCGACGTCGCCGCCACCGCGCTCGCCGCCCTGCCCGCCACCCCGACGGCGCTGACGCCGGTCGTCAACGCCACCGGGGTGCTGCTGCACACCAACCTGGGCCGCGCGCCGCTCTCCGCCGCGGCGCGGGCCGCCCTCGACGTGGCCGCGGGCACCTGCGACGTCGAGCTCGACCTGGCGACGGGCGGGCGCGGCGCCCGCGGTGTCGCCGCCACCGACGCCCTGCTCGCCGCCGTGCCCGGGGCGGCCGCGGCGCACCTGCTCAACAACGGGGCCGCGGCGATCGCGATGGTCGCCGCCGCCCTCGCCGGGGGCGGGCGCGAGATCGTCGTCGCGCGCGGGGAGCTGGTGGAGATCGGCGCCGGCTTCCGCATCCCCGACCTGCTGACGGCCACCGGCGCGCGGCTGCGCGAGGTCGGCACCACCAACCGCGTCACCCCGGCCGACTACGCCGACGCCGTCACCGACGCCACCGCGTTCGTGCTGAAGGTGCACCCGTCCAACTTCGTGGTCACCGGGTTCACCCGCTCGTGTGCCGTCGACGAGCTCACCGGGCTCGGGGTGCCGGTCGTCGCCGACATCGGCTCCGGGCTGCTCGCCCCGCACCCCCTGCTCCCCGACGAGCCGGACGCCGCCACCACCCTGGCGCAGGGCGCCGCGCTGGTCACCGCGTCCGGCGACAAGCTGCTCGGCGGCCCGCAGGCCGGGCTGCTGCTCGGGGGGCCCGGGGAGGGGGCCGGGCTCGTCGCCCGCATCCGGCGCCATCCGCTGGCCCGCGCGATGCGCGTCGACAAGCTCACCCTCGCCGCGTTCGAGGCCACCCTGCGCGGGCCGGTGCCGCCCACCCGCGCCGCGCTCGACGCCGACCCGGCCACGCTGCGGGCCCGGGCGCGGGCGGTCCTGGCGCGCCTGCCCGGGATCGACGCGGCCGTGGTCGACAGCGTGTCCACCGTCGGCGGCGGCGGCGCACCGGGCGTCACGCTGCCCAGCGCCGCGGTGTCGCTGCCCGAGCCCTACGCCGCGGCCCTGCGCGCCGGGCGGCCCGCCGTGCTGGGGCGTCTGGAGCACGGCCGGTGCCTGCTCGACCTGCGCGCCGTGCCCCCCTCGTCCGACGACACCCTGGTCGAGGCGATCACCCGCGCGCCGTGCAGGTCCTAGCCACCGCCGGGCACGTCGACCACGGCAAGTCGACGCTGGTCCGCACCCTGACCGGGATGGAGCCCGACCGCTTCGCCGAGGAGCGCCGCCGCGGCATGACCATCGACCTCGGCTTCGCCTGGACCGACCTGGGTGCCGCGGGCACCGTCGCCTTCGTCGACGTGCCGGGCCACGAGCGGTTCGTCACCACCATGCTCGCCGGGGTGGGGCCGGTGCCGGGTGTGCTGCTGGTCGTCGCCGCCGACGAGGGATGGATGCCGCAGTCCGCCGAGCACCTCGACGCCCTGGTCGCCCTCGGCGTCCGCGACGGCCTGCTGGTGATCACCCGCACCGACCTCCTGGAGCCCGACCTCGCCCTCGACGACGCCCGCGCGCACCTGCGCGGCACGCCCCTGGAGGCGGTCCCGGCCGTCGCGGTGTCGGCCCGCACCGGCGCCGGGATCGACGCCCTGCGCGCCGAGCTGGGCGCGCTGGCGCGGCGCCTGCCCGCCCCGGACGACGCCGCCGACGTCCGGCTGTGGGTCGACCGCTGCTTCACCGTGCACGGCGCGGGCACCGTCGTCACCGGCACGCTGCCGGCGGGCCGGCTGCGCGTCGGCGACGAGCTGGAGACCGCGGGCGGGCGGCGGGTGTCGGTGCGCGGGCTGCAGAGCCTCGGCGCGCCCGTCGGGGAGGCGGGCGGGGTGAGCCGGGTGGCGGTCAACCTGCGCGGCGTGCCGCGCGAGGCCCTCACCCGCGGCGACGCCCTGCTGACCCCCGGCGCGTGGCTGGCGACCGGCACCGTCGACGTCCGGCTGCGGCCCGGCGGCGGGGAGCCGCCGCGCGAGCTGACGCTGCACGTGGGCTCCGCGGCCGTCACCGTCCGGGTCCGCCCGCTGGGCCCCGACACCGCCCGGCTGCACCTGCGCGAGCCGCTGCCGCTGCGGGTCGGCGACCGGGCCGTGCTGCGCGACCCCGGCCGCCGCCGGGTGCACGCCGGCGCCACCGTGCTCGACGTCCGCCCGCCGGAGCTGCGGCGCCGCGGCGCGGCCGCCGCCCGGGCCGGCGAGCTGGCCGCGATGGGCGACCGGCCCGACCCGGCCGCCGAGCTGCGCCGCCGCGGCGTCGTGCGGCGCGCCGAGCTGGCCGCGATGGGGGTGCCCGTCGACGGGCTCGGCCCCGCCCCCGGCGGCTGGCTGATCGACCCGCAGCGGGCCGCCGCGGCCGCGCGCGACCTCGCCGCCGCCGTCGACGCCCACGACCGGGCCGACCCGCTCGACCCCGGCCTGCCCACCGAGGCCGCCCGGCGCGCGGCGGGCCTGCCCGACGCCCGGCTCGTCGACGCCGTGCTGCCCGGAGCGCCCGGGCTCGCCCACCGGGACGGGCGGGTGGTGCGTACGGCCGCCGCCGGGCTGACGCCCGCCGTCGTCACCGCGCTGGAGGCCCTGCGCGCGGACCTCGCGCGGGCGCCGTTCGCCGCTCCCGACGCGGCACGGCTGGCCGGCCTGGGTCTGGGACCGCGGGAGGTGGCGTCGCTGGTGCGCGCGGGCGAGCTGCTGCGCCTGGCCGACGGGGTGGTCCTCCTGGCCGGGGCCGACGACCGTGCGGTGCGGGCCCTGTCCGGGCTGCCCGCGGAGTTCACCGCGAGCCAGGCCCGGCAGGCGCTGGGCACCAGCCGGCGCGTCGCACTGCCGATGCTGGAGCACCTCGCGCGTACCGGCCGGACGGTCCGCACCGCCGACGGGGGCCACCGCCTGCGCGCCCCGGGTGGCACCGGGCCCCCCTGAGCCCTACCGTGTCGGTCGATGTCCGAGACGCGTGAGACCCCGACCCCCGACCCCGCCCCGACCCGTCGTGGCGGTGACACGGACGACCAGATCAGCCTGGAGGTCCGGCCCGCCGGCACCGGCCAGGTCGTGATCGAGGTCGGCGGCGAGGTCGACATGCTCACCTCCCCGCAGCTCCGGGCGGCGGTGCTCGACCGGTTCGCCCCCGACAGCGGCGTGGAGCTGGTCGTCCTCGTGCTCGACGGCGTCACGTTCCTGGGCACCAGCGGCCTCGCCGCGCTGATCGAGGTGCGCGAGGCGGCCCACGCCGCGGGCGTCGAGCTGCGGCTCGCGTGCACCGCCCGGCGGGTCCTGCGCCCGCTCACCATCGCCGGGCTGGTGCCGCTGTTCGACATCCACGACACCCTCGACGCCGCGCTCGCCGCCACCTGAGAGCACCCCGGGCCGGGGTGATTCACGTCACACCGGACGGCTTACCGCGTTTGGTCGACCGCCGGATCGGGAATCAGTGCTCCGATCGCCCGGCAGTTCCGGGCACGGACGCATGATGAGGTGACTTTCGCGATGAGCGACGTTTCCCGGCTCCCCGGTCCGATGGACCACGCCTGGCAGTGGCAGCGCCTCGGCTCGTGCCGTGGCATGGACAGCGCCAGCTTCTTCCACCCGGACGGCGAGCGGAACCCGTCGCGCGCCCGGCGCACCGCGCAGGCCAAGGAGGTCTGCCACCGGTGCCCCGTCATCGACATGTGCCGGGAGTTCGCGCTGGAGACGCGCGAGCCGTTCGGCGTGTGGGGCGGGCTGGCCGAGGCCGAGCGCCGCGTCATCCTCGAACGCCGCGGGGTCCCGCTGGCCAGCTGACCGCCCGGTCACCGCAGACGAGGACGGGCCCACCCGCGGGGGGTGGGCCCGTTCTTCCGTGTCCGGCTCAGGCGCCCTGGTAGCCGATGTTCTGGGCCTGCCACATCCAGCGGGCCTTCTCCAGCTCCGCGACGATGCCGATGAACAGGTCCTCGGTGACCGGGTCGGTCTTGCCGGTCTCCTCGATGCGCGGGCGCAGCCGCGCCACGACGCCGTCGAGCGCCTCGAACACCTGCGCGATGACGTCGCGGTCGCGCACCCAGCCCGCCACCGGCGTGGCGATGCCGGTGGTGGCGGCGACGGTGACCGTGCGGCCGTCCGGGGACACGCCGACGGCCGCGGCCCGCTCGGCGACGGTGTCGGAGAACGTGCGGGCGGTGTCGACGAGCTCGTCGAGGTGCAGGTGGACGTCGTGGAACTGGCGGCCGACCAGGTTCCAGTGCGCCTGCTTCGCGACCAGCGCCAGGTCGACCAGGTCGACCAGCGTGGCCTGCAGCGCGGCGCCGGTGACGTCGCGGGCGGCGTCGTCGAGGGTGCTGGGGATGGGGTGGGCCGGGGATGCGGCCATGACGGGACCTCCAGGGGTGGTGGTGGCGCAGTCGGTTCGGTACTCACCCGTTCCAACGGGTCGTCCGGACCCGCCATTCCACCGCGGCCGCCGACGTGGCGGGCGCCTCAGCCCGGGTCGACGACCGTCAGCTCGTGGCAGCGGTAGCGCAGCAGCGGGATGCCGTAGACCTGCGCGATGCGTTGCACCGCCCGGTCGACGACCACCCGGTCGACGCCCGCGCGCACCGCGTCGACCTGCGGTCCCAGCAGGTAGACCCCCGGCTCCGGGTCGAACCCGACCAGCTCGCTCAGCGCCGCCACCAGGTCGTCCTCGGCACCGGGCCCCAGCGGGGAGCGCAGGCCCAGCCGGTGCACCGTCAGGCCGGGGAGCCCGAGCTCGGCGACGCGGGCCCGCAGCGCGTCGCCGCCGTCCTCGTCGTCCCAGTCGCCGTCCTCGTCGTCGAGGTCGGTCGCGCCGTCGTCGAGCAGCACCGCGTCGCCGACGCCCAGCACCCCGACCGGGGCCGGGCCGCCCACCGGGTCGTCGTCGCAGGCGACCAGCAGGTCGATCGACCGGCCGCCCTCGAGCAGGCGCACGAGATCGGACCCCGGCCGCAGCAGCTCCACGGTGCACACCGAGACGGCGACGAGGCGCCGCTCGGTGACCGGCCGGACGGACCGCCCGGCCGCCGCCGGAGCCTCGGGCGACGGCAGCGCGCCCGCCGGAACCGCGACCATCCACTGCCCCCTCGCCCCGGCCGTCGACACGCTCCGGGACGGGCGCGGATCAGCTCTACCGCGCCGAGTCAACCGTGTCCCGGCGACGGTCCCCGCATCATGCACGGGTACATACGCCCAGCGGCCCGGAACGATCTCCGAGCGGCCGGTCGCCCGGCCGGTGCCCCGGCCTCAGCCGGTGATCCGGACCGCCAGCAGCGCCACGTCGTCCGTCAGGCGGGTGGGCGCGCACGCGGCCAGCACCCGCTCGACGAGGTCCTCCGCGGCGACCCCCGCCGGCTGTGCCGCGACGGTGTCCTCCAGCAGCCGGGTGCGCTCGTCGGCGTCGTGGCCCGCCACGTCGGTGAGCCCGTCGGTGTAGAGCAGCAGGACCGAGCCGCGCGGGCACCGCAGGTCCTCGACCGCCCGCGCGCCGCCCGCGGCGTGCCCGAACAGCGGCACCGCGCCGATCATCGGCGACCGCTGCTCGTCGAGGCGGCGCAGCGAGCCGTCGGGCGCCAGCAGCAGCGGTGCCGGGTGCCCGGCGTTGGCGTAGCGGACCACCCGCACGCCGTCGGCGTCGGGCGCCTCGATGCGGGCGTAGAACGCGGTGGCCATGGCGGCCATCTCCAGGCCCTGCACCAGCTGGTCGCAGCGGTCGAGGACCGAGCCGGGGCCGCGACCCTCCCAGGCGTAGGAGCGGACGACACCGCGCAGCTGCCCCATCGCGGCGGCCGCCGCGAGGTCGTGCCCGACGACGTCGCCCACCGCGATGCCGACGGCGCCGTCGGGCAGCGGCAGCACGTCGTACCAGTCGCCGCCGACCTGGTTGCCGTCGGCGCCGACGAGGTAGCGCGCCGCCACCTGCAGCCCGTCGACCTCGGGCACCACCGGCAGCAGGCTGCGCTGCAGCGTGGCCGCCGCGGCGTGCTCCACCTCGTAGAGCCGGGCGTTGTCGACCGTCAGACCGGCGCGTCCGGCCAGGTCGGTGGCCAGGTGCAGGTCGCGCGAGCCGTAGCGGCGGCCGTAGGGCAGCTGGGTGAGCAGCGTCAGCGTGCCGAGCACCCGCCCGCGCGCCCGGATCGGCACCACCATCGCCGAGCGCAGCCGCAGCGCGTCGTACACGCGGGCGGCCTCCGGGTCGCCGGGGTGCCGCTCGGCCCCGGTGTCGGGCAGCTCCGCGATCAGCTGCGGGAGGTCGCCCGCGAGCACCCGGCCGGTGTCGCTGGACGCGCCGGCGCGGTAGCCCCGCAGCTCGCCCAGCAGGCGCAGCCGGTCCTCGTCGGCGACGTCGCGGGCGGCGACGGCCAGCCGCGTCGGGGCGGCGACGCCCGGCCGGTCGAGCAGGTCGATCGCGCACAGGTCCGCCAGCTGCGGCACCACGATGCGGGCCAGCCGCGCGCAGGCGTCGGCGACGTCGAGGGCCTCGGTCATCTGCGTGGTGGCCTCGGCGAGCAGGCGCAGCTGGCTGCGGCTGGACTCCGCGTCGGCCAGCGCCGTGGCGCGCTCCTGCTCCACCGTCACCCGCTCGGTGACGTCGTTCTGCACGCCGACGAAGTTGACCAGCTCACCCGACCCGTCGAAGACCGGGGAGATCGAGACCTGGTTCCAGTACGCCGACCCGTCCTTGCGGTAGTTGAGCAGCAGCGAGGTGAACGGCTCGCGGCGGCGCAGCGCGTCGGCGATCCGCTCGACGGTGGCCCGGTCGGTGTTGGGGCCCTGCAGCAGCCGGCAGTTGCGGCCCACCACCTCCTCGAAGGAGTAGCCGGTGAGCCGGGTGAAGGAGGGGTTGACCCAGACCAGCGGGTCGTCGGGCAGGCGCGGGTCGGTGATCGTGAACGACATCTCGGTGGCGACGACGGCCCGGTCGCGCAGCACCTCCAGGCGCCTGCGGTCGCCGTGCTCGGTGCCGGAGATCTGCAGGAACACCACCAGGGCCCGGGTCTCCAGCCCGGCCCCCTCCGGGACCGGGCCCGCCCCGGCGAGGCCGAACCCGGTGACCCACAGCAGCCGGCCCTCGCTCGCGTCGCGCTGCTCGGCCGTGACGGTGGACCCGCGCCGGGCGGCGTCGTGCACCGCCACCGGCTCCCCGGCGACGGGCACCCCGGCCGCCACCAGCGACAGCGGCGAGGTCGTGTCGCTCATCCGCATGCCACCGAGGTCGGTGAGCCCGGCCGCGTCACCCCAGGCGTCGACGTCGACGGGCAGGGCCACCCGGTCGCCGGTCAGCTCGATGGCCGCGGCGTTGGCGTAGACGACCTCGCGGCTGGCCAGGTCGATCATCAGGACGGCGGCCGGGGCGCCGTGCAGGACGTGCGGCAGGTCGGCGGCCGCGAGGCCGACCGCCGCGGAGACATCGGTCACGGCGACACTTTAGGAGACGTCGCCAGCGCGCGCCTGCCGCGACCGCCGACGGTAGGGTCGTACCCGAGAGCGGTTGAGTGCACAGCCGCCGCCGCGCGCCGGCCCGACCGGCGCGCCGTCCGCGCCCCTGCCCGCGGACCGTTCTTCCCCTGTGCGTGGAGGTCCCGCAGTGTTCGACACGATTCCGTCAGCGACCGGCGACGACGCCGCCGCGCAGGCGATCGTCACCGCCCTCACCCGCCCGCAGTCGGGTACCGCGCTGCTCACCGTCGCCGGTGAGATCGACACCGTCACCGCCCCGCACCTCGAGGTGGCGCTCGACACGCTGGTCGGCGCCACCGACGGCACGCTGGTGGCCGACCTCACCGGCATCACCTTCCTCGCCTCCAGCGGGCTCGCAGTGCTCATCCAGGCCGCCCACCGGGCCGACCGCTCCGGACGGCGGCTCCGACTGGTCGTCTCCGGCCGCCAGGTGCGGCGCCCGCTGGAGATCACCGGCACCGACCAGCTGTTCGACATGTACACCGATCGCGCCTCCGCAGGCCTCGCCTGCGACGATTGAGCCGCGCCTCGATTGATCTCCCCCGTCCGGGGTAGCAAGATGGCCCCGCACGTCCCCGCGCCCGACCCGGAAGGAGACCGGCAGCGTGTCCGATCTGGACTCCCCCCACCCCGCCGAGACGCTCGACGGGGTGTCCACCGTGGAGGTCCGGACCTCGGCCAGCGCGGCGCTCATCCCGACCATCCGGGCCGTCGCCTCCGACCTCGCCGCGCGGGCCGACTTCGACCTCGACGCCATCTCCGACCTGCGGATGGCCGTCGACGAGGCGTGCGCCACGCTCGTCGACGTCGCCGCGCCGCGCTCGGCGCTGCGCTGCACCTTCCACGTCCGCGTCGACGGCATCGAGGTGCGTGTGGAGGTCGAGGTCGACGAGCCGGCCGCGACGGTCTCCACCGACACCTTCGGCTGGCGGGTCCTGCAGACCCTCGCCGACGAGGTCGACGTCCTGGCCGCCCCCACCGCCGACGGCGGGCGTCCGACGGTGGGCATCCGACTGGACAAGCTCGCCGGCGACCCACCCCGGTGACCAGGGGCGACACCGAGTACGGCCATCTGGTCCCCCTGCTCGAACGCTACGCCGCACTGGCCGAGGACGATCCCGCACGCGAACGCCTGCGGGACGAGCTGGTCACCGGCTACCTCCCCGTGGCCCAGCACATCGCCCGGCGCTTCGCGCACCGCGGCGAGCCCCTCGACGACCTCGTCCAGGTCGCCACCGTGGGGCTGATCAACGCCGTCGACCGCTTCTCCCCCGACCGCGGGACGGACTTCTTCTCCTTCGCCGTGCCCACCATCAGCGGCGAGGTGCGGCGCCACTTCCGCGACCTCGGCTGGTCGATGCGGGTGCCGCGGCGGCTCAAGGACCTGCACGTGTCGATCAACGGCGCGGTGTCGCACCTGGCCCAGGAGATCGGGCGCGCGCCCCGGCCCACCGAGATCGCCCAGCACCTCGGCATCCCCGTCTCCGACGTGCTGGAGGGCCTGGAGGCCTCGGAGGTCTACCGCAGCTCCTCCCTCGACGAGATGCTGTCCTCCGACGCCGGCAGCGCCACCGTCGGCGAGCTGGTCGGCGAGGCCGACGCCGAGCTCGACCGCGTCGACGTCATGCAGGCCCTGCGGCCGGTGATGAGCGAGCTGCCCGAGCGGGAACGCACGATCGTGCTGCTGCGGTTCTTCGGCAACCGCACGCAGACCCAGATCGCCGAGGAGGTGGGGATCTCCCAGATGCACGTCTCCCGGCTGCTCTCCCAGACCCTCGACCGGCTGCGCAGCCGGCTGGATCCCGAGACCCGCGTGGGTTGACCGGGTCGCATGGGTTTGGATGAACCCATGCAACCCGAGCACGTGCTGGTGGTGGGGGCGGGGCTGGGCGGCCTGCGGACGGCGGAGCGGCTGCGCGCGGCGGGCCACCAGGGCCGGATCAGCCTCGTCGGGGCGGAGCCGCACCCGCCCTACGACCGCCCGCCGCTGTCCAAGCAGGTCCTCACCGGGGCGTGGGAGCCGGATCGGGCCACCCTGCGCGACGCGGGCGCGCTCGCCGAGCTGGGCGTCCGGGCGCACCTGGGCACCCCCGCCGTCGCGCTGCGCCACGGCGAGCGCGGCACGATCGCGCTGGAGCTGGCCGACGGGTCGTCACTGCACGGTGACGCCGCCGTCGTCGCCACCGGGGTGGAGGCGCGCATGCTGCCCGGCCAGCCCGCCTCGGCGTTCACCCTGCGCACCCTCGACGACTCCCTGGCCCTGCGCGCGGCCCTGGACGGCGCGTCGTCGCTGCTCGTCGTCGGCGGGGGGTTCATCGGGGCGGAGGTCGCGAGCGCGGCCGTCGGGCACGGCCTGGCCGTCACCGTGCTGGAGGCCGCCGCCGTGCCCGCCGAGCGGGCGCTGGGCCCGGTGCTGGGCGGTCTCGCCGGGCGGTTGATGAGCGAGGCCGGGGTCGACCTGCGCACCGGCACCGCGCTCACCGGGTTCACCGGGGCGGGCGTCGCGCTCGCCGACGGCACCGAGCTCTCCGCCGACGTGCTGGTCGTCGGCGTCGGGGGGGTTCCGCGGCTGGACTGGATCGCCGACGGCCGCGACCTCGACGTCACCGACGGGTTGCCCTGCGGGCCCACCGGCCGCGTGCACGGTCTGCCGGGAGTCTGGGCCGTCGGCGACGTCGCCGCGTGGGACGGGCGCCGCACGGAGCACTGGACCAGCGCGGGCGACCAGGCCGCCGCGGTGGCGCACGACATCCTCGGCGTCGCGCCGCCGCCGCCGCCCGTGCCCTATTTCTGGTCCGACCAGTTCGGGCTCAAGATCCAGCTCGTCGGCCATCCCGACGGCGCCGACGAGGTGCTGCCCCTGCTCGGCGCGGGCCTCGACGGCGGCGCGGTGCGCGGCACGGTGGCCGGCTACCTGGCCGGCGGCAGGCTCGTCGCCGTCGCGGGGTTCGGGGCGGCGCGCCACGTCGCCCGCTTCCGGGCGCCGGTGGCCGACGGCGCCGACCGGGCCGCGGCGCTCGAGCTGGCCGCCGCGCAGCGCTAGCGGAACATCTTCCTCAGGATCGCCAGACCCACGAGCGCACCGACGGCCATCAGGCCGTACTTGATCCGGGGGTCGGCCAGCTTGGCCTGGACCGCCTCGCGGCCCTGGTCGGCGAACCGCTTCGGGCTCGCCTTCTCGCCGAGCGCGTCGAGGCTCTCGGCGAGGGCGTCCCTGGCCTTCTCGATCTCGCGCTGGATGGTGTCCGGGTCGCGGGCCACGACGCCTCCTGTGTAGTACGGCCGGTGCAGGTGGCCACCGTAGATCACACGGTGTCGGGGGGCCGTGCCAGGATCGCGCGCATGACCAACCGCCTCTCCCCCGGTGACGCTGCGCCGGAGTTCACCCTGCCCGACGCCGACGGCAAGCCCGTGTCGCTGTCGGACTACCGCGGCCGCCGGGTCGTCGTCTACTTCTACCCGGCCGCCGCCACCCCCGGCTGCACGAAGCAGGCCTGCGACTTCCGCGACAGCCTCGCCGACCTCGGCGACGCCGGCCTCGACGTCGTCGGCATCTCCCCGGACAAGCCGGCCAAGCTCGCGAAGTTCCGCGACAAGGAGGGCCTGACGTTCCCGCTGCTGTCCGACGAGGACCGCTCCGTGCTCACGGCGTGGGGTGCGTTCGGGGAGAAGACGATGTACGGCAAGACCGTCACCGGCGTCATCCGCTCGACCTTCGTCGTCGACGCCGACGGCAAGATCGAGGTGGCCCAGTACAACGTCCGCGCCACCGGGCACGTGGCCAAGCTGCGGCGGGACCTCAAGGTCTGATCCGCACCCGCATCGAACACATGTTCGATACGATGGGCGGATGCCGCGCCCCCGGAGCTGGACCGACGACCAGCTCGCCGCCGCCGTGGCGGCGAGCCGCACGCTGAGCGAGGTGCACGTGCGGCTCGGTCTGCGGGCCGGGAGGTACGACTCGATGCGGGCGCACATCGCCCGGTTGGGTCTCGACGCGACGCACCTCCCGACGGCCGCACCCGGCTCCCCCCGCAAGCGGCTGAGCTGGACCGACGACGACCTCGCCCGGGCCGTCGCCGACAGCGTCTCGGTCAGCGAGGTTTGCCGCCGTTTGGGATACCGGCCGAGCGGTGGCATGCACCGGCTCATGGTCGGCCACATCCGGCGGCTAGGGCTCGACATCTCGCACTTCACCGGTCAGGGGTGGAACAGGGGCCACACCGGTGCAGGGCGGCGCGTCGTGCCGTTGGAGGGCATTCTGGTCCGTGGCTCGACCTACCGCGCTGGCGGGCGACTGCGAAAACGCCTGATCAGAGCAGGCCTGAAGCCGGGACACTGCGAGGAGTGCAGCCTGGCGGAGTGGCGCGGACGGCCGCTGCCGTTGGCGCTGGACCACATCAACGGCGACCACACCGACAACCGACTGGAGAATCTCCGTATCCTGTGCCCGAACTGCCACGCCCTCACCGACACCTGGTGTGGGCGGAACGCCGGCGTAGCCCAACGGGAGAGGCGCAACTTTTAGGTAGTTGACAGTGCGGGTTCGAATCCCGCCGCCGGCACCACTACCCGGTCGGCACCACGGCGGGCCGCCGGGCCGCGAGCAGCGCCCCGCCGACCCCCACCAGCCCGCCCACCAGCGAGACGGCCAGCAGCACCGGGTGCGGCGTGCCACCCGTCGCGGCGTCACCCAGCACCACCACGGCGACGGTGCCGGGCAGGATCCCCAGGACGGTGCCCAGCACGTAGGGGACGAAGCGCACCCCGGACAGGCCCGCGGCGTAGTTGAGCATCGCGAAGGGCACCATCGGGATCAGCCGCAGCGACAGGACGGCGAGCAGGCCGCTGCGGTCGAGGCGGGCGCGCACCCAGGCCACGCCGCGGCGGTGCGCGTGCCGGTCCACGAACGCGCCGCCGAGCAGCCGCACCAGCCAGAACGCACCGGCCGCGGCGAGCGTGGTGCCGGCGACGGCCAGCAGCACCCCGGTGACGGAGCCGAACAGCACCCCGGCGGCCACGGTGAACACCGTGCGCGGCACGGGTGCCACCGTGACCACCCCGGAGAGCAGCACGAACAGCAGCGGCGCCCACACCCCCGACTCCTCGACGGCCCCGCGGACGTCGGGCAGGCCCACCGAGCGGACGACCAGCACGACGGCCACGGCGGCGGCGAGCGCGACGAGGCCGGCGGCCACGCGGCGGGGGTTCACGGCGACGACGGTACCGACGCCGGGGCCCCGCCGGCCGCCCCGGGTGACGAACCCCCCGCCCCGTCACCCGCCGGACACCCGCCGGTCACCGGGCTACCGTGATCACGTGACCGAACCGGTGCCCCTCGACCTCGATCCCGACGGACTGGCCGTGCGCCGCGAGGTGCTCGGCCCCGAGTACGTCGACGCCGCACTGGCCCGCGTCGACGCGACCACGGCCGACTTCCAGGAGATGATCACGAAGTACGCCTGGGGCCACATCTGGACGCGCCCGGGCATCGACCGGCGCATGCGCAGCGCGGTCACCCTCACCGCGCTGGTCGCGCACGGCCACCTCGCCGAGCTGGAGCTGCACCTGCGTGCCGCGCTGCGCAACGGGCTGACCCGCGAGGAGATCGTCGAGGTCCTGCTGCAGACCGCGGTCTACTGCGGCGTCCCGGCCGCCAACTCGGCCTTCGCCGTGGCCCGCCGCGTCCTGGCCGAGGAGCCGTCGCCGCCCGCCTGACCCGATCAGGTGGAAAGGGCCTCCAGGTGCGGCAGGAGCGCGGCCAGGGCCAGTGCGCGGTGCGAGGCCGCGTCCTTCTCGGCCGGGGTGAGCTCGGCGGAGGTGCGGTCGGAGCCGTCGGGCACGAAGACCGGGTCGTAGCCGAAGCCGCCCGTGCCCCGGGGCGCGCGCACGATCGTCCCGGTCCACTCGCCGTGCACGACGGTCTCGGTGCCGCCGGGGACCACGAGCGCCGCGGCGCAGACGAACGCGGCGCCGCGCCGGTCGTCGGGGACGTCGCCGAGCTGGGCGAGCAGCAGCTCCAGGTTGGCGAGGTCGTCGCCGTGGCGCCCGCTCCAGCGCGCCGACAGCACGCCGGGCATCCCGTTGAGCGCGTCGACGGCGAGGCCGGAGTCGTCGGCCACCGACGGCAGCCCGGTGGCCTCCGCGGCGTCGCGGGCCTTGGCCAGCGCGTTCTCGGCGAAGGTGGCACCGGTCTCGGGCGCGTCGGGGAACTCCGGGACGTCGGCCAGGCCCACGATCTCGAACCCGGCCAGCATCCGACGCAGCTCCACGAGCTTGCCCGCGTTGCGGGTGGCCAGCAGGATCCGGCCGCTCACGTCGGGAGCTCGCCGGGGTAGGGCGCGGCGAGCGCCTCGGCCTGCAGTGCGCACAGCCGCTCGATGCCGCCGAGCGCGGAGTCGAGCATGGCGTCGAGGGTCCTGCGGCTGAAGGTGGCGCCCTCGCCGGTGCCCTGGACCTCGATCAGCGTGCCACGGTCGGTGGCGACGACGTTGGTGTCGACCTCGGCGCGGGAGTCCTCGGCGTAGGGCAGGTCCAGGCGCACGCGCCCGTCCACCACCCCCACGCTGACGGCCGCGACCTGGCAGGACAGCGGCTGCGGGTCGGCCAGGCGCCCGTGCGCGCGGAGCCAGGTGACGGCGTCGGCCAGCGCGACGTAGGCGCCGGTGATGGCGGCGGTGCGGGTGCCTCCGTCGGCCTGCAGGACGTCGCAGTCCAGGGCGATGGTGTTCTCCCCCAGCGCCTTGAGGTCGATGCAGGCCCGCAGCGAGCGGCCGATGAGCCTGCTGATCTCGTGTGTACGCCCGCCGACGCGCCCCTTGACCGACTCGCGGTCGCTGCGGGTGTGCGTGGCCGAGGGCAGCATCGCGTACTCCGCGGTGAGCCAGCCCAGTCCCGAACCGGTGCGCCAGCGCGGCACGCCCGCGGTGACGCTCGCCGCGCACAGCACCTTCGTGCCCCCGAACTCGACGAGCACCGAGCCCGCCGGGTGCGCCTGGAAGCCGCGGGTGAGCGTCACCGGCCGGAGCTCGTCGTCGGTCCTGCCATCGAGTCGGTTCACGCAGGACAGCCTATGCGGGACCCGGTCACACCCCGTCCACCACCGTTCGTGTGGGATGTCCGGATGTACACCGTCGCGGGTCTGCCGCTGCACCCGTTGATCGTCCACGCCGTCGTGGTACTGCTGCCGCTCGCGGCGGTCGGCACGCTGGCCGCCGCGGCGCGCCCGGCGGGGCGGCGCGCGCTCGCGATCCCCACACTGCTGGTCGCCCTGGGCGGGGCGGTCGCGGTGCCGCTGGCGTCGACGAGCGGGTGGCAGCTGCGGCGCACCATGGAGGGCGGCAGCCCGCTGGTGGCCGAGCACGCCGCGCGCGCGTCGTACCTGTTGCCGGCGGCCGTGCTGTTCGTCGCCCTGCTCGCCGCGGTGGTGTTCGCCGACCGGCGGGTTCCGGTGGCGGCGGGCGGCCACGCCGAGCCCGCGCCCCCGTCCCGGCTCGCGCCCGCGCTGGCCGTCGCCGCCGCGGCCGTGGGGGTGGTCGTGGCCGCGCTGGTGGTCTGGATCGGCCACTCCGGGGCCTCGGCCGTCTGGTCCTAGACCTCGTAGCCCGCGTCGGCCGTGACGACCTCCACCGGCCCGCCGAACGCGGCCTTCGCCTCGGCCGCCAGCTCGGCGGCGTCGAACCAGGGCGGGACGTGGGTGAGCAGCAGCCGGCCCACCCCCGCGGCGGCGGCGTGCTCCCCGGCCTGACGCCCGGACAGGTGCACCCCAGGCGGCGGCTCGTCCCACACCGGGGTGACGTGCGGCCAGGTGGCCTCGCAGAGCAGGACGTCGGCCCCGCGGGCCAGCTCGACGAGCGCGTCGGTGGGGCCGGTGTCGCCGCTGTAGACCAGGCTGCGCCCGGCGTGCTCGACGCGCAGGGCGTAGGCGTCGCAGGGATGGTCGACGGGCGCGGTGCGCAACACGAGGTCGCCGATCGCGGTCACGGCGGTGTGCGGGCGGAAGTCGAAGGCGTCGCTCAGGTCGGTCTCCGCCCGCTCGGCGGCGTCGGGGGCGTAGGCGGCGGCGAAGCGGTCGGGCGCCTCGGCGGGGGCGTACACCGGCAGCCTGCGCACCTGCGCGGGCGGGAACGGGTGGTAGCGGCGGTGCACGACCAGCGCGGTGAAGTCGGCGCAGTGGTCGGGGTGCAGGTGGGAGAACGCGACGGCGTCGAGGAGCCACGGGTCGAGGTGGCGCTGCAGCGCGCCGAGGGTGCCGTTGCCGAGGTCGAGGACGACCCGGAGGTCGCCCGCCTCCACCAGGTAGCCCGACGCGGGCGAGTACGGCCCGGGGCCGCTGCCCGAGCAGCCGAGCACGACCAGACGCATGGGCGTCACGCTAACGCGGGCGGGTGCGCCACAGCCACCAGAGGCCGACGAGCGGCAGCACGAGCGGGATGAAGCCGTAGCCCCGGCCGAACGCCGACCACACCGTGTCGTCGGGGAAGTCGCCCGCGTCGAACACCGAGAGCGCGCCGACGATCAGCACCCCGGCCAGCTCGAACCCGACGGCCCCCCAGGCCAGCCGGCGCGCGCCCGGCCCGCGGCGCGCGAGCCCGATCGTGGCCAGGATGTAGACGACGCCCGCGAGCGCGGAGAGCAGGTAGGGCAGCGGGGCCTCGGAGAAGCGGGTGGCGATCTGCACCCCGGCGCGCGCGGTGGCCGACAGCGCGAAGATGCCGTAGACGGTGATCAGCAGCCGGCCGAAGCCGCTGGAGGTGCGCTCAGCCACCGGCGGCGTCCCACAGCCCCTGCAGGCGGACCACCGCCACCGCGGTGCCGACCGCCCCCGCCGCGATGACCGCCCCGCCCCAGCGCGTCGGCTCTGCCGTGGCGAACTGCGTGGCGATCGGCAGCACGCACACCGACACGACCAGGTAGATCAGGAACGTGGAGGTCTCCGGCAGCGCGACACCGGAGAACACCCGCACCGCCGCGATCACCGCCTGCACCACCAGCAGGCCGACGACCCCGGCCACGGCCAGGCGGGTCCAGCGGTCGGGCGGGCGGTTGATCACCGTGGTGACGAGGCCGAACACGGCGAGCGCGGCCAGCGCCGCCACGACGACCAGCACGAGCGCGTCGATCACGCCGCGACGCTACCCGGGCCGCGCACCGGTTCCTGCCGCAGGGCCACCAGGAGCAGGCCGAGGGACAGCAGCGAGAACGCCGCCCCGACCCACGGCAGCGCGAGCACTCCGAGCGTCGCCACGACCACCCCGCCCACGAGCCCGGCGAGACCGATCCCGAGGTAGATCGCCGAGGCGTTGAGCGAGAGCACCAGCGCGCTGCCGCCCGGCGCCAGCTCGATCAGCTGCGACTGCACCGGGGCGTTGACGACGAACCCGCCGCCGAGCACGAACAGCGCGATCCCCGCACCGACCACCGAGGTGACCGTCAACGGCAGCGTCACCAGCGCCAGCGTGATCACCGGCAGGGCGAACAGCAGCGGTCGGCGGCTGCCGAGGCGGTCGGTCAGCCGGCCGCCCAGGTCGTTGCCGACCAGCGCGCCGATCCCGTAGACGACGAGCAGCGCACCGAGTACCGGCCCGGTGACACCGGCGGCCTCCGCCAGCAGCGGGGCGACGTAGGTGTAGACCGTCAGCACCGCGGTCAGCCCGAGCACGGTGATGCCGAGGATGGTGAGCACGCGACGGTCCGCGGCCACGGCGAGGCGCTCGCGCAGCCCGACCGGCGCGGGCGCGTCCACCGTCGGCAGCAGCACCCGGACACCGACCGCACCGGCCAGGCACAGCGCCGCGACCACGACGAACACGCCGCGGTAGCCCAGCGCGCCGCCGATCAGCGTGCCCGCGGGCACTCCGACCACCAGCGAGACCGTGATCCCGGTGTACACCGCCGACACCGCCCGGCCGCGGCGCTCGGGCGGGCTGAGCAGGGTGGCGGCGTGCGTCGCGGCGGGGGTGAACGCGGCCGCGCCCAGCGCCGTGAGCACCCGCCCGGCCATCAGCAGCGCGTAGCCGGGGGCGAGCGCGGAGAGCAGGTTGCCCGCGGCGGCCAGCAGCAGCGCGGCGACCAGCAGGCCGCGGCGCTCCCGGCGGCCGAGCAGCGTGGCCAGCACCGGCGCGCCGAGGGCGTAGGACAGCGCGAACACCGTCGTCAGCTGGCCGGCCGCGGCGACCGTGACGCCGAGCTCGGCGGCGATGTCGGGGAGCAGCCCGGCCACCACGTAGGCGCTGGTGCCGACGGCGAACGCGCCGCCCGCGAGCAGGGTGAGCCGCAGCGGGGAGATCACGACGTCAGGGCGGCGACCGCGCCGACCTCGGGCCCCAGGAAGCGGCGGCCCAGCCGGGCGAAGGGCTCGGGGTCGCCGGTGGCCAGGAACTCGTGCGGCCCCGTGGCCGGCCCCGGCTCCCGCGCGAGCCCGGTCTCGAACAGCACCCGCACGACGTCCTTCGCCGTCTCCTCGGCGCTGCTCACGAGCGTGACCTCGGGGCCCATCACGATCTGCAGCACCGCGGACAGCAGCGGGTAGTGGGTGCAGCCCAGGACGAGGGTGTCGACCTGGGCGCGCTGCAGCGGCTCCAGGTAGCTCTGCGCCAGCCCCAGCACCTGCCGCCCGCTGGTGGTGCCGCGCTCCACGAAGTCGACGAACCGCGGGCACGCCACGGCCGTCACCTCGACGTCGCGGGCGGCGGTGAACGCGTCGACGTAGGCGCCCGAGGCGATCGTCGCCCGCGTGCCGATGACGCCGATGCGTCCGGTGTGGGTGGCCACCACCGCGCGGCGGACGGCGGGCCGGATCACCTCGACGACCGGCACCGGGTAGCGCTCGCGGATGTCGGCCAGGCAGGCCGCGCTCGCGGTGTTGCAGGCGACGACGAGCGCCTTGATCCCGCGCTCCATCAGCGAGTCGCCGACGGCGAGGGCGTGGCGGCGGATGTCGGCGATGGCCAGCGGGCCGTACGGGCCGTGTGCGGTGTCGCCGACGTAGACGACGCGTTCCGCGGGCAGCTGGTCGATGATCGAGCGGGCCACGGTGAGGCCGCCGACGCCGGAGTCGAAGATGCCGATCGGGGCGTCGAGGTCCACGGACCGAGCGTACTTACGGGGCGACCACGGCCGGTCGGTCGGCCCGGGCCACCAGCCACGCCGCGAGCACCCCGGCCAGCGCCCCGAACAGGTGCGCCTGCCAGGAGATCCCCGGCTGCCCGGGCAGCACCCCGAACAGCACCCCGCCCCAGATCAGGAACAGCACGACGGCCACCGCGATCTGACGCCCGCTGCGCGCGAAGAAGCCGCGCGTCAGCAGGAACGCGAGCCAGCCGAACACCAGCCCGGACGCGCCGATGTGGTAGGTCCCGTCCTCGCCGGTGAGCCACACCCCCAGGCCGCCGAGCAGCCAGATCGTGGCGGTGACCAGCACGAACTGCCGCACCCCGCCCGCCATCGCGAGGAACCCGAACACCAGGAACGGCACGGTGTTGGCGGCCAGGTGCGCCCAGTCGCCGTGCAGCAGGGGCGACCACAGGATCCCGTCGAGGTCGCCGGTCTCGCGCGGCTGGATGCCGTTGCGCTCCAGCGCGTCGCCCGAGATCACGTCGGCGATCTCCACGACGTAGAGCAGCGCGGTGAACACCAGCATCGTGACCGCCGCACGGGCCGGCTGCGGGGGCAGGACACGGCCGATCGTCCGGCGCGGGACGGGTGCGGTCATGGTGACGAGCGTACCGGCGCGGCGACGGTGCCGGGCGGCGTCGATCCGCCCACCGCACCGCACCGCTACGCCCAGAGGTGGCCCTCGATGCCGTCGGCGGCGTCGTCGAGCTCGCCGCTGTAGGCGCCCGTCGACAGGTACTTCCAGCCCGCGTCGCAGACGACGAGCGCGATGTCGGCGGCGTCGCCGGCCCCGGCGGCCTTCTCGGCGACGGCCAGCGCGGCGTGCAGGATGCCGCCGGTGGAGATGCCCGCGAAGATCCCCTCCCGGTCGACGAGCTCACGGGTGCGGCGCAGGGCGTCGTGGCTGCCGACCGAGTAGCGGGCCGTGAGCACCCCCGGGTCGTACAGCTCGGGCACGAAGCCCTCGTCGATGTTGCGCAGCCCGTAGACCAGCTCGCCGTAGCGCGGCTCGGCCGCCACGATCTGGACGTCGGGCTTGTGCTCGCGCAGGTAGCGACCGACGCCCATCAGCGTGCCGGTGGTGCCCAGACCGGCGACGAAGTGCGTGATCGTCGGCAGGTCGCGCAGGATCTCCGGGCCGGTGGTGCGGTAGTGCGCGTCGGCGTTGGCCGGGTTGCCGTACTGGTAGAGCATCACCCAGGACGGGTTCTCCGCCGACAGCTCCTTGGCCATCGCCACGGCCTGGTTCGACCCGCCCGCCGCGGGCGAGGAGACGATCCGGGCGCCGTACATCTCCAGCAGCTGGCGCCGCTCGATCGAGGTGTTCTCCGGCATCACGCAGATCAGCGAGTAGCCCTTGAGCTTGCAGGCCATCGCCAGCGAGATGCCGGTGTTGCCCGAGGTCGGCTCGAGGACCGTGCAGCCGGGGGCGAGCAGGCCGTCGGCCTCCGCCTTCTCGATCATGGCCAGCGCGGGCCGGTCCTTGATCGAGCCGGTGGGGTTGCGGTCCTCCAGCTTCGCCCACAGCCGCACGTCGGCACTGGGCGAGAGGTTCGGCAGACCCACCAGCGGCGTGTCCCCGACCGCCGCGATCAGCGAGTCGTACCGCATCCCGGGATCAGCCGCCCGCGACCGCGGGCAGGATCGTGAACGTCGAGTTCTCCTTCACCGGGGCGTCGAGGCCACCGGAGAAGCGGACGTCCTCGTCGTCGACGTAGATGTTGACGAAGCGGTGCAGCTTGCCGTCGTTGAGCAGCCGGCCCGCGATGCCGGCGTGGCGCGACTCGAGGTCGGCGATCACCTCGGAGACGGTGCTGCCCTTCGCCTCGACGGACTTCTCGCCGCCGGTGTGGGTGCGCAGGATGGTGGGGACGGACACGGTGGCCATGCGGATGCTCTCCTGGAGGTGGTTCGGGACGGGCGGGACCGGCGTCAGCCGAGGTCCGGGACGTCGTCCGCGCCGGTGTGCGCGAACATGTAAGTCTCCACGACGTCGACTTCTTCCTCGGTGACCACACCGTCCACGATCCGGAACGACCGGAGGTCGTGGCCGTGCACACGCGGCTCGGCGTCGGGGCGCGTGGAGACGATCACGTAGTGGATGCGCGGGTCGTTCGCCGGGCCCGACGCCACGTCGATGTCGACCTGCGAGGGGTAGGCGGGGCTGCGCGTGTGCGAGTGGTAGATGACGACCGGCCACTCGTCGGCGGCGTCCATCTCGCGCTGCGCGCGCAGCCGTTCCTTCACGTCCCAGGTGTAGTACGTCAGCGACGAGCGGCGCTCGCCCTCGTACTCGGCGTGCGCCTCGCCCAGCACCAGCGCGCGGTGGGCCTGCTCGCGCTCCTCGGCGGCCGCGTCACCCGAGGGCTTCGCCGCGTTGCGCATCCGGAAGAAGCGCTCGGGCCGCTCGGCGCCCTCGGGACCGGCGATCATCCCGCACGCCTCGTGGGGGTGCTCCTCCCGGGCGTGCGCCATGATCTCCTCGACGAGGTCGGCGCGGATCTGCAGCACCCCGCCAGCCTACGTGGCGTCCCCGCCCGGTCGCACCCGGCAGCGCCCTCGCTCACACCCCGCTCAGCGGACCTGCATCCGGCTCTGCACCAGCGCGTCCTGCACGAAGGTCAGCCACTGGTAGACCCCCAGGTGCGACGCGCGGGGGTCGTCGGGGTCGAGCTCGTCGGGCATGTCCTCGCTGACGTCGAGCGCGGTGCCCAGCGCGAGGCGGACGTCGTTGAGCGCGGCGAGCCAGACGTCGGCCTGCTCGACGGTGAGCTCGATCCGCCCGCCCGTGTCGGGCAGCGTGTCGAGGACGAGCGCGGCCGCGGCGTCCTTGGCCTCGATCAGCTCGGGCTCGTGGATCGAGCGCAGCCCGGCGGCGAGGTCGGCGTCCTCGGTGGTGAAGTCGGGCAGCAGCCGGGCCAGCACGCGGTCGTCGGGGCGGGTCGACGGGCCGGTGCGGATCCCGGTGATCGCGGCCAGCTCGTCGGCCGGGTTCTGCTCGACGCGGCCGGCGAGCATCTGCCGGACCTCGGCGACGAGCCCGCGCAGCACCGCGGCCTCCTGGGCCTCCAGCGACGCGACCAGGCGCACCTTCGCCCCGCGGCCGGCCTTCTTCCAGCCGTTCACGAGCTCTTCTGCATGGTCGCCCACAGGCCCGCGGCGTGCAGCTTCGCGACGTCGGCCTCGATCTTGTCCTTGTCGCCCGCCGACACCGCGGCCTTGCCCTTGTGGTGCACGTCGAGCATGAGCGCCGTGGCCTTCGGCTCGGGGTAGCCGAACAGCTTCTGCAGCACGTAGGCCACGTAGGACATGAGGTTGACGGGGTCGTTCCAGACGATCGCCTGCCACGGCACGTCTCCCGCGACGTCCTCGTCGACTGCGGTGTCCGTCTGCCGGGTCGGGGCGGGAAGCGGCGCCGTCATGCTCCCCATGGTGGCACGGGCGCCTAGGGTCACGTGCCATGAGTGGCAGCCCACAGTCGGCCGGGGTCTCGACGGCCCTGCTCACCGACCGCTACGAGCTGACGATGGTGGCCGCGGCGCTGGCCGACGGCACCGCCGAGCGGCGCTGCGTGTTCGAGGTCTTCGCCCGGCGCCTGCCCGAGGGGCGGCGCTACGGCGTCGTCGCGGGCACCGGACGCCTGCTGGAGTCGATCACCCGCTTCCGCTTCGGCGACGAGGAGCTGGCCGCGCTGGCCGACGTCGTCGACGGCCCGACGCTGGACTGGCTGGCCGCCTACCGCTTCTCCGGCGACGTCGACGGCTACCCGGAGGGCGAGCTGTTCTTCCCGGGCTCGCCGGTGCTCACCGTCCGCGGCACGTTCGCCGACGCGGTGCTGCTGGAGACGCTCGCGCTCTCGGTCCTCAACCACGACTGCGCGGTGGCCTCGGCCGCCGCCCGGATGGTGACGGCCGCGGCCGGGCGCCCCCTGATCGAGATGGGGTCGCGGCGCACCCACGAGGCCGCCGCGGTGGCCTCGGCGCGGGCCACCTACCTCGCCGGGTTCGGCGCCACCTCCAACCTGGAGGCCGGGCGCCGTCACGGCATCCCGACCGCGGGCACGGCCGCGCACGCCTGGATCCTGCTGCACGACGACGAGCTGGGCGCCTTCTCCAGCCAGGTCAAGGCGCTCGGGCCGGACACCACGCTGCTCGTCGACACCTACGACATCCGCCGCGGCGTCGAGCTGGCCGTGCAGGCGGCGGGCCCCGGGCTCGGTGCCATCCGGATCGACTCCGGCGACCTCGGCGAGCTGGCCCGCCAGGCCCGCGACCAGCTCGACGCGCTCGGTGCGACCTCCACCAGGATCGTCCTGTCCGGGGACCTCGACGAGTACGCGATCGCCGCGCTGCGGGCCGAGCCCGTCGACTCCTACGGGGTCGGCACGTCGGTCGTCACCGGGTCCGGGGCACCGACGGCGGGGATGGTCTACAAGCTCGTGGAGGTCGACGGGCGGCCGGTCGCCAAGCGCAGCGCGGCGAAGGAGTCGCGCGGCGGGGCGAAGACGGCCGTGCGCCGCTACAAGCCGACCGGCACCGCCGTCGAGGAGGTGGTGTGCGCGGCCGCCGCACCGGTCCCGGTGGGCCCGCACGACCGTGTGCTGCCGGTGCCGCTCATCCGCGGCGGGGAGCCGGTGCCCGACCTGCCGACGCTGGAGGGTGCCCGCGAGCACCTGCGCGCCGCGCTGGTGTCGGTGCCGTGGGAGGGCCTCAAGCTCTCGCGGGGCGAGCCGGCGATCCCTACGGTGTTCGTGTGAGGACGGTGTTCGCGTGAAGGCTCTGGTGATCGTCGACGTGCAGAACGACTTCTGCGAGGGCGGCTCGCTCGCCGTCGCCGGGGGCGCGGCGGTGGCCGCCGCGGTCTCGGCCCGGATGGGCGACTACGAGCTCGTCGTCGCCACCCGCGACCTGCACGTCGACCCGGGCGACCACTTCTCCGACACCCCCGACTTCGTGGACAGCTGGCCGCCGCACTGCCGCGCGGGCACCCCGGGCGCGTCGTTCCACCCCGCCCTGGACGTGGGTCCGGTGCAGGCGGTGTTCGCCAAGGGCGAGTACACCGCGGCCTACTCCGGCTTCGAGGGCACCGACCCCGCCGGGGTCACGCTGCGCGACTGGCTCGTCGAGCGCCGGGCCGACGCCGTCGACGTCGTCGGCCTGGCCACCGACCACTGCGTGCGGGCCACCGCGCTCGACGCCGCCGCGGCCGGTTTTTCCACGGTCGTGCTGCTCGACCTGTGTGCCGGGGTGGCGCCGGACTCGACCGCCCGCGCGCTCGACGAGCTGCGGGCGGCCGGCGTCACGGTGGTCTAGGAGGGTCCTGAACGACTCCGGCCGTAGCGAGCGGCGGCCAGGTGGTGGCATCGCAAGGCGGGCAGGTGCGGCGATACCGCTGTTGTATCGCCGCACCTGCCCAACGCAGCGAGGGCGCCGCCTGGGCGTCGCGCAGTAGGCCCGAGTTGTTCAGGGCGCTCCTAGATCGCCCGCATCCGGAACGGCTCCAGCGCGGCGGCCAGCTCGACGGGCCCGCCGTCGCCGCCCCGCGCGTGGTGGGCCCCGGTGGCCCGGGCGAGCCCGATGCAGCGGGGGCCGTCGAACAGGCCGCAGGCGTAGGTCACCGTCTCCTCGTCGAGCTCCAGGACGCCGACGCGCAGCTGGTGGATGCCCGGGTAGTGCACCTCGGCGAGGTACTGGACGGTGAGCGAGCTGGGCTGCAGCCCGTCGAGCGGGCCGCCGGTCGGGTAGCCGAGGACGTCGAGGTGCAGCTCGGCGAGCGCGTCGAGGTACCAGCCGGCCAGCGCGACGTTGTTGACGTGGCGGTTGGTGTCGAGGTCACCGAAGCGGGTGCGGACGTCGAGGCGGAACGGATAGGCCTCACGGACGACCAGATCGCGGTCGCTGCGCGGCGACGGTTCGCCCGCCACCCGCAGCCCGTCCAGCGCGGTGCGCACCGCGTCGGGCAGCGGCGCGGGGCCGTCGGCGGTGGCGTGCACGCTGACCGACTCGCCGGTGGCCACGCACTCGTCACCGGCGAACACGGCGTAGACGTAGGTGAACGAGGTCGTCCCGACGGCGGTGACCCCGAGGCCGATGCGGTAGCGACCGGTCACCCGCAGCGGCGCGAGGACGTCGACACGGACCGCGGCGAGCAGCAGGCGCATCTCGCCGCGCAGGCGGGTGTCGAGGTCGCCGCCGAAGGCGTCGCGCTCCACGGCGACGCGGGCGTCCTCGAACCAGCGGACGAGCGCGTCGCGGCCGATGCGGCGGCTGGGGTCGAGGTCGCTGTAGCGGGCGGGGTGCTCGACGAGCACGGGGAACGAGGCGGGTTCGAGCAGCAGCTGCGTGGCGGTCACTTCCCGCATTGTGCCGCCACCCGTTCCGGTGACGGACCGGACCCCGGACAGCCGAACGCCGCCCGCGTGGAGGCGGGCGGCGTCCGAAGACACGGATCAGCGGGTTACCAAGCGTGCGCAGTCGGCCGTGTGGGTGGTCTCGGCATCGATGGGCGATTGTCGCCGACCGCTGCAGACCCACGACCTGGTGCCTCCGCGGCGTGCTCCGCGTGGGTACCCGGTGTCCGTGCCGGGAACTGCGACCGGGAGGACGGATCTTCTCCACCGATCCGGCCTTGGCCTGCCGCCGTTCCGTGGGTGATTTGTACCCTCGATGTGCCCATGGTCACAAGGGGGTCACGGGGGGTGTGCGCCGAACGGACGCCCCACGGTCGGACGGGGTGCCCGGGTAGCCTCCCTCGGGTGCCGGCCAAGACGTCCCTCCCAGGTGTCGCCGAGCTGCTGGAGGCCGCGGTCGAGGCCGTCGGCGGCACGCGGCGCGAGGGCCAGGACGCGATGGTGCAGGCCGTCCGGAAGGCCCTGAGCAGCGGCGAGCACCTCGCCGTGCAGGCCGGCACGGGCACCGGGAAGTCGCTGGCCTACCTCGTCCCCGCGATCCACCACGCCGTCGCGAAGGACCGCAGCGTCGTCATCTCCACGGCGACGATCGCGCTGCAGCGCCAGCTCGTCGACCGCGACCTGCCCCGTCTGGCCGCGGCGCTGAAGCCCCTGATCGGCCGGGCGCCGACGTTCGCGATCCTCAAGGGCCGGCGCAACTACCTGTGCCTGAACAAGCTGCACGGCCCCGAGGACGACGCAGCCGTCGAGCCCGAGCTGTTCGACCCGTTCGCGGTCTCCGCGATGGGGCGCGCGGTCAAGCGCCTGCACGAGTGGGCCGACACCACGAAGAAGGGCGACCGCGACGAGCTCGTGCCCGGCGTCACCGAGGCGGTGTGGCGGCAGGTGTCGGTCACGGCGCGGGAGTGCGTCGGCGCGTCGAAGTGCCCGGTGGGCGACGACTGCTTCGCCGAGCTGGCCAAGGCCGAGGCCGGGAAGGCCGACATCGTCGTCACCAACCACGCGCTGCTCGCCATCGACGCGCTGGAGGGGCGGCCGGTGCTGCCCGAGCACGACGTCGTGGTCGTCGACGAGGCCCACGAGCTGGTCGACCGCGTCACCGGCGTCGCCACCGCGGAGCTGACCTCCGGCATGGTCGGCGCGGCCGCCCGGCGGCTGGGCAAGCTGGTCGACCAGGCCGTCGCCGACCGGCTCGCCGAGTCCGGCGAGGGCCTGGCGATGGTGCTCGACGACCTGCCGCCCGGCCGCTGGGACGCCCTGTCCCCCGCCGCGTCCGGGGTGCTCGCGACGATCCGCGACAGCGCCGGGGAGTGCCGCCAGGCGCTGGGGCCCGAGCGCAAGGAGGATCCCGACGGCGCGGTGGCGCGCAAGCTGGCGCTCGCCGCGCTCGACGAGGTGTCCGAGGTCGCCGTCCGCCTGATCGAGGCGTTCGCCGAGCCCGACCCGTCCCAGCGCCGTGACGTCGTCTGGCTGGGTGAGCAGGGGCCCGACGGCGCCCGGCACAAGGTGCTGCGCGCCGCGCCGCTGTGGGTCGGCGGGCTGCTGCGCGAGCGCCTGTTCGGCCGCTCGACGGTGGTCCTGACCAGCGCCACCCTCGCGCTCGGCGGCAACTTCGACGCGCTGGCCCGGCAGTGGGGACTCCCGCCGTCCGACGCCCCGTCCGACGAGCCGGGCACCCCGAAGTGGTCGGGCATGGACGTCGGGTCGCCGTTCGCGCACGCGCGCAGCGGCATCCTCTACGTCGCCCGGCGCCTGCCCCCGCCCGGGCGCGACGGGCTCGCCCCGGCCACCCTCGACGAGATCGCCGGGCTGGTGGCGGCCGCGGGCGGGCGCACGCTCGGGCTCTTCTCCTCGACGCGGGCGGCGAAGCAGGCCACCGAGGCGCTGCGCGGGCGGCTGGACACCCCCCTGCTGTGCCAGGGCGAGGACTCCACGATGCTGCTGGTGAAGAAGTTCGCCGAGGACGACGCCACGTCGCTGTTCGGCACGCTGTCGCTGTGGCAGGGCGTCGACGTCCCCGGCCCCTCGCTCTCCTGCGTGATCATCGACCGGATCCCGTTCCCCCGGCCCGACGACCCGCTCGTCGCCGCGCGACAGCGCGCCACCGACGCCCGCGGCGGCAACGGCTTCCTGTCCGTCTCCGCCACCCACGCCGCCCTGCTGCTCGCCCAGGGCGCCGGGCGGCTGCTGCGCGGCATGGACGACCGCGGCGTCGTCGCCATCCTCGACTCCCGCCTGGCCACCGCCCGCTACGGCGGCTTCCTCCGCGCGAGCCTCCCCCCGTTCTGGGCCACCGACGACCGCGACACGGTCCACGCCGCCCTCCGGCGCCTGCGCGGGGCCTGAGCCGCACCCACCACCCGTCCCGCCCCACCCGTCCGCGCGCACATCGCCCCCGGCACGTCCGCCCACGCACGTCGCCCCGGCCCGTCCGCCCACGCACGTCGCCCCACGCGCACGTTCCACCCCCACGCGCACGTTCCACCGCCGCGCGCACGCTCGAGCGTGCGCGCGGAGCCGGAAGGTGCGCGCCCGGCCGGTGGGTTGTCCACATCGGAGGCGGCCCGTCCACAGCAGCGGGGGCGGGGCTTCCCGAGCTGCCGTGATCGCCGCAGAGTCGTGGCCATGGCCATCCCCCCGCTCACCCTGCGTCGTGAGCTCCTCGGCGCCGGCTGGACCAGCGCCGAGGTGCAGCGGCTGCGGCAGTCGGGCGTGCTCAACCCCGTCCGCCGCGGCAGCTACGTCCGGCCCCTCGATCCGCAACCCGACACCCCGGAGGCGCAGCACCTCCTCCTGATCCGGGCCACCCTCCCCCACCTCGCACCGGGCTGGGTCCTGAGCCACGCCTCCGCCGCCGTCGTCCTCGGACTGCCGGTGTGGGGCCAGGACCTGGGCCGCGTGCACGTGACGCGCGACGGGAGCGGCGGCGGCCGGCTCACCCGCGGGGTGCACCGGCACGTGTCGCCGCTGGACGAGGACCAGACCACCGTCGTCGACGGGCTGCGGGTCACCTCGCCGGCGCGCACCGTCACCGACGTGGCGCGGACGGTGTCGTTCGAGCAGGCGGTGGTGGTCGCGGACGCCGCCCTGGCCACACTGCCGCTCGACCCGGCGGCCCTCCTCGCCGCGCAGGCCCGGTCCGGGCTCTGGAGAGGGGCCCCGCAGGCGCTGCGGGCGATCCGGTTCGCCGACGGCGGAGCCCGCAGCCCCGGTGAGTCGCGCAGCCGGGTGGCGATGCACCGCGCGGGCCTGCCCCGGCCCGTGCTCCAGTACGAGATCTTCTCCGACGCGGGCGGGTTCGTCGGGTGTGTCGACTTCGCCTGGCCGAACCTGCGCACCGTGGGCGAGTTCGACGGGCGGATCAAGTACGGCCGGCTGCTCGAGCCCGGCCGCGACCCGGGCGACGCGGTCTTCGCCGAGAAAGTGCGCGAGGACGCCATACGTGCCTGCGACTGGCGGATGACCCGCTGGATCTGGCCCGACATCGACTGCTTCGACCCGGTCGCCACCCGGCTCCGGCAGTGCTTCGCGCGGACGGGGTGCTGAGGCGTACGCGGCTCGGACACGCCCCGCGCCCCCGCCCGTGGATCGGGCGACGCCCGGTCCCCCGCGCACACTCGCTCCCCACGCGCACGCTCGACGGTGCGCGGGGCGGCGGGGGATACGCGTGGGTGCGGGCGGATCGGCACCGCGCTCCGCACAACGCCGACGGTGTGCAGAGAGCCGGGGGCCGGGTGGCCAGGTGGCCGGGGGCCGACCGAGCCCCGCGCGCACCTTCGCCCCGCCCGCGCACCCTCGACGGTGCGCGCGGCCGCCCAACGTGCGCGCGGCCGCCCAAGGTGCGCGCAGACACCCCGGACGCCCAGCCGCTCAACGTGCGCCCCGCCGACCACGGTGCCCGCGGCCGCCGCCCAGCTGCCCCACGTGCGCCCGGCCGCCCGAGCTGCCCGCGGCCGCCCACGGTGCGCGCATCAGCGAGGTGCGCGCAGCCGCGAGCAGTACGCGCGGGGCGTGCCCTCCACCGGGCCCGCCGCACCGGCCCCGGGCGGGCGGGGCGGGAGCGTCGTCAGGTCCGGGCGGGGGCCACCGGGACGTGGGTGGCCGCCCAGCCCAGGAGCAGGGACGGGTCACCGACCTCGAGCAGCTCGGCCAGATCGGCCTCCGCGTCGGCCGGGACCGGGAGGACCGCCCCGACGAACCGGAGCCCGCCCCCACCGTCCGGGACGGCCCGGGCGCAGAGCACGGCACCCACCTGCACCGCCCCGCTCGCCGTGCGCTCGACGACCGTCAGCGGTTCGCCGCCGCGGCGGTCGCGCACGTCGAGCCCGTGGCCGGGGCGCACGGCGAGCACCTCGTACAGCGCGCGGTCGGCGTCGGGCCAGGACGCCCCCAGCTCCGCCTCGTCGGCGGGGAGCAGGGGGCCGCGCTCGACGAGGAACTGCGCGAACCAGCCGCCCTCGTGCAGGGTGGCGTCGACGGTGAACGGGTCGTCGAAGGCCGCGTCCGGGTCGCCCGACTCCCCCGCGCGCCACGCCGCGTAGTCGGCCAGGTCCTCCTCGGCCGCACCGCCGCGCCGCTCCAGGTACGCGACCGCCTTGCGCCACAGCCCGCCCACCCGCTCCGGCAGCGGCGGGGCCATCGGACGGCCGCTGTGGCACTGCTTGAACTTGCGCCCGGACCCGCACCAGCAGGGCTCGTTGCGACCGGGCTCCGGGCCGAGCCCGGCGGCGGCACGTGCGGCGGCGGCGAGGTCGGGATCGTCGTCGGGGGTACCGATCGAGCGCCAGCGCCCGGCGGCCGCCGCCGCGTCCCCGCGGTCGGCCTCGTACCAGGCCAGCCGGTCCTCGACGAACGGCCAGCCCTCGGCCTCGCTGCACGCGGCGCGCAGGTGCGACTCGGCGTCGAGGGCCCGCCCGTCGCGCTCGGCGGCGACGGCGGCCATCCAGCGCGCGACCGCGGCCCGGGGCGTGGTGCCCGCCGCGGCCACCATGCGGTCGGCCAGCGCGACGAACGGGGCGAGCCGGGCGGGGTCGTCGCCGGCGAGCAGTTCGTCGGTGACCGCGACCAGGACGTCGGGCTCCTGGAGCAGCTCCAGGGCGCGGCGCAGGGTGCCGGGATCGCCCGCGGGATCGGCCAGCAGGTCCAGGGCCTCCAACGCGGTGGTCGCGTCGCCGTCGGTGCCGAGGCGGTCGATCAGGCGCCAGTGCCGGTCGGCCTCCTCCCCCGCGGCCCACACCGACCCGGTGTGGGCGAACTCCGGCCCGCGCCGCTCGAGCCCGGCGGCCGCGGCCAGCTCGACGAGCGGCGGCACCGGCGAGACCAGCGCGCCGCGGTCGGCCACCCGCACCCCGAGCAGCAGGTTCTCCGCCGACACCGGCAGTCCCGGCTCGTCGGGCGAGTCCAGCTCCGCGTCGTAGACCGCCCGCAGCCGCTCCACCAGCCCCGGCGGGACGGCCGGGTCGGCGTCGGGCACCGAGACCTCGACCGCACCGTCGTCGGCGACGCGCACGGCGAGCAGGGCGTCGGCGGGGTGCGCGGCGAGCCAGTCCTCGGGGCCGATCCAGGCGGGCTCCCCGTCGACGTCGTCGACGGCCAGCGGCCCGGCGCCGGTGTGCGGGCCGGGCACGCGCAGGAACCCGGCGAGGTCGACGTCGAGGACCAGGTAGCCGCCCGCGCGCTCGTCGGCGGTGAGGCGGTGGGTGAGCACCGCCCCGGCCATCAGCGCGGGGGCGTGCACCACGGTCTCGGGCGCCAGCAGCGTGAGCGGCGAGTACGGGTCGAGCATCGCCTCGTCACCCGCGTCGAGGAGCAGCTCGTCGTCGGACGGGAGGCCGAACCGGCCGGCCAGCTGCGCCTCCAGCTCCGACGCCGCGAGCGCGATGCGGGTCCGTGCCAGCTCGGCGTAGGCCGCCGCGACGGTCTCCACCGGCGGACGCTCCACGGCCGCACCCGGACGCCCACGCCGGGTCCCGCCGCGGGCCAGTACCCGCTGTCTCGAGGTATCCACCCCTCAACACTGGTTCACGCGAGGAGCTCGGCCTGCACCGGGGCCGGGTCGCGCACGGCGAACCGGACGTCGCCCAGCAGCGCCTCCAGCTCGTGGGCGTGCCGTTCGAGCTCCGCCGCGGCCTCCGCCCCGACGTCGGTGAGCAGCCTCGTCGCGATCGCACCGTCGCGGCGCTGCACCCAGCTCCCGACGATCCGCCCGTCGACCCACAGCGTCGGTCCGCCGTTGCCGTTGCGGTCGAACAGGAGCGGCACGTGGTCCGGGTCGAGGTGGAACGCCCGCTGCTTCCACCCCATCGTCGACGGGTCGAGGCCGGGCAGGAGCCGGGCGGAGGGCTCCGGCGGCGCCACGGGGTCGACGTCGTCGGGCAGTACCCAGCCCGGGCCCTCGTCGAGTTCCACCTCGACGGCCCCGACGTCGGCCAGCGCGGCCTTCGTGGTGGCGACCGTCCATCCCGCCCACCACGCCAGGTCGGTGCGGGTGCCCGGCCCGAACGCGCGCAGCCAGCGCCGCGCCAACCCCGCCGCCGACTCCCGCACGTCGGCCTCGCCGAAGCCGCCGGGCAGCCAGCGGTCGGCCGCGGCCCAGCGGTACTGCCCGTTGATCCAGGTACCCGTCGGGCGGGCCCGGACGACCCGCCCGGTGAACCCCAGCACCAGCAGGACGCGGGAGTGCGCGGCCTGCGTGGTGGCGAACCTCCCCCCGCCGACCGTGAGGGGCCGGGTCAGCTCGGGCAGCCGCGCGCCCACCTCGCGGGCGGTGAGCGGGCCCTCCGCGGCGAGCAGAGCGTGCACCTGCTCGTCGGCGGCGGCGAGCCAGGCCTGCGGGTCGGCGACACCGCTCGCGCCCAGCGACGCCAGCAGGTCGCGGCGCTGCACCCGCGCGACGGCCAGGGTGGCCCCGTGGTGGGCCAGCCGGGCGGTGTCGTGGCCGAACACCCAGAGCGTGCGGCGCATCGCGTGGTGCCGGATCAGCGTGCGGTCGTCGTAGAGCGCGGCGGCGAGCGGCTCCAGCGCCGGGGTGCGCATCCGGGCCGCGACCGACAGGTACACCGTGACCGGGTCGGTGGAGTGCAGCGCCACCAGGTCGTCGGCGATCGCGACGACGTCGTCGGTGCGGGCGGACGGGACGTGCCGGTGCCGCACCACGAGGCGGGCGCGGCGCTCGGCGGCGTCGATGCGGCGGACGGTCACCGGCGCAGCATGCCAGCGACCCCCGACACCGCAGGTGTCAGCGGGCGAGGCAGGTGACCGTGCCCGGCGCCACCTCGGTGAACCCGGCGTCACGCACCGGGACCGCGGCCGGGTCGGCGCACAGCCGCGCCCAGTCCCGGGGACCGGCCGCGCGGACCGCGAACGCCGGGACCGCGGTGAGGCCGTGCACCGCCGCGTAGAGCATCGAGGCGTGCCCCACCTGCGCCGCGGCCTTCCCCACCGTCATCTCCAGGGCCGCGTTCACCCAGATCACCGGGCCGTCCGGGGGCGGGCCGGGATCGTCGGGGGCGAGGTCGGTGCCGCCGATCTGCAGCCGGGCGACGACCCGGGGCACGTCGTCGACGGGGCCGGGCAGCAGCGCGCGCACCTGCGCCTCCCCCACCGTCCAGGTGACGCCGGGCAGCTCCTGCACGGCCTCCCAGTGCGCCCCGCGGGCCCGCCGGGCGATCTTGCGGATCCGGCTCGCCACCCAGCCCGACACGGCGTCGTGCCACTCCCCGCCGGGTTCGGCGCGCGGGTCGAGACAGACGGCGAGCGCGGCCGCGGCGGCCGCCTCCAGCACCGGGGTGCGCGCGGCGGGCGGCTTCTCCAGCCGCAGCACCAGGGGCATCGCGCGGACGACGCCGTCGGGCTCGGGCGGGAACCGGCGGGCCCGGAGCGGCGCCAGCACCGCGGCGCGCACGGGCGGCGGGGCCCCGGTCACGCCCGCTCTCCGCCGATGCCCGTCGTCGCCGCGCCCAGCGGTACCGCGCCGGACGGTGACCTCGCGGGCCCGCTCACGCGATCGGCACGCGCCGCGCGATGCCCTCCGCGGCGTCGGCCCGCTCGACGTCGTCGCGGGTGATGCCCAGGACGAACAGCACGACGTCGAGGTAGGGGTGCGACAGCGCGGTGTCGGCCACCTCGCGCAGCGCCGGCTTGGCGTTGAACGCGATGCCCAGCCCGGCCGTGGCCAGCATGTCGATGTCGTTGGCCCCGTCGCCGACGGCCACGCACTGCTCCAGCGGCACGCCGTGGGCGTCGGCGAAGCGGCGCAGCGCGACGGCCTTGCCCGGCCGGTCGACGATCTCGCCGACGACGCGGCCGGTGAGCCGCCCGTCGACGACCTCCAGCTCGTTGGCCGCACAGAAGTCCATGCCGAGCTCCTCGGCCAGCCCGGAGATGACGCGGGTGAACCCTCCCGAAACCACACCGCAGCGGAAGCCCAGGCGCTTGAGCGTGCGGATCGTGGTGCGCGCGCCGGGTGTCAGCTCCAGCTCGGCCGCCACCTCGGCCAGCACCGACTCGGGCAGCCCGGCCAGCACCGCGACGCGGCGGCGCAGCGACTCGGCGAAGTCCAGCTCCCCGGCCATCGCCGCCTCGGTGACGGCCCGGACCTCGTCCTCCGCGCCCGCCCGCGCGGCCAGCATCTCGATGACCTCGCCCTGGATGAGCGTGGAGTCGACGTCGAACACGATGAGCCGCTTGCTGCGCCGCGCCAGCCCCGCCCGCTCGACGGCGACGTCGACGCCCGCCGAGCGCGCCACCTCGACCAGCTTCGTGCGCAGCGTGCCGGGCGGATACTCCCGCGAGCTGTGCCCGGGGACGGGCGAGACCATCAGCTCCAGGCCGGTGACCGGGTAGTCGGCCACCCGGCGGATGGCGTCGATGTTCGCCCCCGCATCGGCCAGGGCCTGGGCGATCGAACCGAACGCCCGGGCCGTGATCGGGCGTCCTGTCACGACGACGACGTGCGTCGAGAGCCGCACCGACGGGTCGGCCCCCAGGGAGGTCTGCACCTGCATCGAGATGCTCGCCATCGCCTGCTCGACGGCCTCCTGCAACCCCTCGGGGTCGTGGTGGGCGGTCACCAGCGCACCGAGGGTGAGCCGGCCGCGGATGACGACCTGCTCGACGTCGACCAGGTCGACCCCGTGCCGGGTCAGCGCGGCGAAGAGCACCGAGCTGACACCGGGACGGTCGGGACCGGTGACCGTGATCAGGACACTGGTCAACGGGACTTCGGGTCGCCGTTCGGCTGCTCCTCGCGCCCGACCCGCTGCGTGAGCATCTCCGACGGTGCGGCGTGCCCACCGACGTGTGCCTCCTCGCGGAAGCGCTCGACCAGGTGCGGGTAGTGCAGCTCGAACGCCGGGCGCTCGGAACGGATCCGGGGCAGCTCGGTGAAGTTGTGCCGCGGCGGCGGGCAACTCGTGGCCCACTCCAGCGAGTTGCCGAAGCCCCACGGGTCATCGACCGTGACGACCCTGCCGTAGCGGTAGCTCTTGAACACGTTCCAGATGAACGGCAGCGTCGACGCCCCGAGCACGAACGCCCCCACCGAGGAAATCGAGTTCAGCACGGTGAACCCGTCCTGCGGCTGGTAGTCGACATAGCGCCGCGGCATACCCGCGTTGCCCAGCCAATGCTGCACCAAGAAGGTGAGGTGGAAGCCGATGAACGTGGTCCAGAAATGGAACTTGCCCAACGTCTCGTCCATCATCCGGCCGGTCATCTTCGGGAACCAGAAGTAGATGCCGGCGTAGGTGGCGAACACGATCGTGCCGAACAGCACGTAGTGGAAGTGCGCCACCACGAAGTAGGTGTCCGACACGTTCAAGTCGATGGGCGGTGACGCGAGCAGCACGCCCGTGAGACCACCGAACAGGAACGTCGCGAGGAAACCGATCGAGAACAGCATCGGCGTCTCGAACGTGATCTTGCCCTTCCACATCGTGCCGATCCAGTTGACGAACTTGACGCCCGTCGGGATCGCGATGAGGAACGTGGTGAAGGAGAAGAAGGCCAGCAGCACCGCACCGGTGGCGTACATGTGGTGCGCCCACACCGCCACGGACAACACCGCGATGGCGATCGTCGCGTAGATCAGGGTCTTGTAGCCGAACACCGGCTTACGGCTGAACACCGGGAAGATCTCCGAGACGATGCCGAAGAACGGCAGCGCCACGATGTAGACCTCGGGATGGCCGAAGAACCAGAACAGGTGCTGGTAGAGGATCGTGCCGCCGTTGGCCGGGTCGAACACGTGCGCGCCGAGGCGCCGGTCGGCCAGCAGCCCGAACAGCGCGGCGGTCAGCACCGGGAACGCGATGAGGATGAGCAGCGCCGTCACGAAGATGTTCCACGTGAAGATCGGCATCCGGAACATCGTCATGCCGGGGGCGCGCATGCACACGATCGTGGTGATGAAGTTGACGGCGCCGAGGATCGTGCCCAGACCGGAGACGATCAGACCGACGGCCCACAGGTCACCACCCACGCCCGGCGAGTAGGTCGCGTTCGAAAGGGGCGTGTAGGCGAACCACCCGAAGTCAGCCGCGCCACCCGGCGTGAGGAAGCCCGAGACGACCGTGAGCCCGCCGAAGAGGAACAGCCAGTAGGAGAAGGCGTTGAGCCGCGGGAACGCGACGTCGGGCGCCCCGATCTGCAGCGGCACGATGTAGTTCGCGAACCCGAACAGGATCGGCGTGGCGTAGAGCAGCAGCATGATCGTGCCGTGCAACGTGAACAGCTGGTTGTACTGCTCGTTGGACAGGAACTGCTGCCCCGGCACGGCCAGCTCGCCGCGCATCAGCAGGGCCATCGCACCACCGGCCAGGAAGAAGCCGAACGACGTGACCATGTAGAGGATCGCGATGTCCTTGGGGTCCGTCGTCCTGATCATCTTCAGGAACGTGGAACCCTTGCCGGTACGGCGCGCCGGGTACGGGCGCGACGTGATCGGCGTGGGGGCGACGGCTGTCACGTGTTCACTCCCTGCGGTGGTCTGTTGAGCTCGGGAGGAGCTTAGCTCTACCCGCCGTCGAAGACACGTCGGGCATCATCCGCATCCGTGAACATCGTCATGGGCCCGGCGCTGGCCGTCGCCATGGTCGTGGCGGTGCTGCTGGGCGCCGCGGTGGCGTGGGCGGCCCGGCTGGGCACCTCCCGCGCCACGGTGACGGCCGCGGTGCGGGCCACGCTGCAGCTCGGGGCCGTGTCGCTGCTGATCGGCGCGATCGTGGGCTCGTTCGCGCTGAGCGCGCTGTTCGTCGCGGTGATGGTGGTGGTCGCCGCACGCACCGCGGGGAAGCGGATGACCGACAGCCGCAGCGGGTGGTGGGCCGCGCTGCCGATCGCGGTCACGCCGCTGCCCGTCGTCGGGGCGCTCGTGCTGGCCGGGGTCGTGCCCGCGACCGGGATCTCGGTGATCCCGACGGCGGGCATCCTCATCGGCGGCACGATGACGGCCACCGCGCTCGCCGGGAAGCGGGCGCTCGACGAGCTGGAGGCGCGCAGCGGGGAGGTCGAGGCGGCGCTGTCGCTCGGCTTCGTCGCCCGCGACGCCGCCGTCGAGATCGCGCGGCCCGCGGCGGCGTCCGCGCTGATCCCGGTGACCGACCAGACCCGCACCGTCGGGCTCGTCACCCTGCCCGGCGCGTTCGTGGGGATGCTGCTGGGCGGGGCGTCACCGGTGGAGGCGGGCGCGGTGCAGCTGCTCGTGCTGGTGCTGCTGCTCGCCGTCGAGACCGTGGCGGTGGCGCTGGCCGTGGAGATGGTGTGCCGCGGCCGGATCCACCGCGCCACCGAACCGGCCGAGATCACCGCCGAGCGGGCTCACCCCCGGGTGTTTCAGCGCAGCGGCAGGAACAGCTCCTCGAACAGCTCCGGCGCCGACGCCGGGTTGACCGGCGGGTCGACGATGTAGAACTCGGTGCCCATCCCGAGGGCGAACATCGGGTCGGGCATCGACAGCAGGAAGTGGTCGGGGCCCATCTGGCTGGCGTGGGCCCGCATCGAGGCGCGCTTCTGCTCCACGAAGTCGACGGCGTCGACGCGGTGGGTGATCTCCGACTCGGGCTTGCCCATCGTGTCCATGCCGGGGGGCGGGGTGAAGTCGGGGTTCTGCGCCTTCATGCCGCGCAGCATCCAGTCGCGGTTGATCGTGCCCTGCGCGACGACCGGCACCGCCGACAGCTCCGCCGCCCGCCGGCCCACCCGGTGCACCTGGATGTGGTCGGGGTGGCCGTAGCCGCCGTTGTCGTCGTAGGCGGTGAGGACGTCGGGCTCCTCCTCGTCGAGGATCACCGCGAGGCGCCGCGCCGCGTGCTCGACGTCGGCCTGCCAGAAGCAGTACGGCGCCTCGTTGCTCGGCTCGCCGATCATCCCGGAGTCGGTGTACCCCAGGAACTCGACGCGCTTGGCGCCGATCGCCGCGGCCGACTCGTAGCACTCGGCGGAGCGCCGCGTCGACAGCGGCTCCCCCGGCTCCAGCACGCCCGGGACGGGCTCGCCCAGCTCGCCGCGCGTGGCGAAGACCAGCACCACCCGGTGCCCGGCCGCCGCGGCGCGCGCGAGGGTGCCTGCCGAACCGATCGACTCGTCGTCGGGATGGGCGTGAAAGGAGACGATGGTTCCCACGCCGACGAGCCTACGACGACCGGCACCCCGGACGCCGTCAGGCCAGGATGCGGGTCAGGGCCGGGGCGATGTCGGCCAGCCGCGCCACCACCTGCGCCCGGCCGCCGCCGCGTGCGGCCAGCGGGAACGCCGCCGCCTCGGCGTCCGCGCCGCCGAGCGGCACGAGGACGTGCAGGCGGTCGATGCCGCCCAGCGCCTCGGCCGGGTCGTCGCCCGCGGTGTGCAGGCAGTCCGACAGCAGCACGACGAAGCGCTCGTCGGCGACCGCGGACGCCAGCTGCTTGGACGCCTCCCGCAGCCCCGCCGCGAGGTCGGTGGTGCCGTGCCCGCGCAGCGCGATGAGGTCCGACAGCAGGTCCTCGGGCGGGCGCCGCACGCCCTGGGCCTGCAGCACCTGCACCCCGGCCCCGAACGCCAGCACCGAGGGCTGCAGCTGCGGCGGCCCGTTCTCGTTGGCGACGACGACCCCGGCCGCCGCGACCGCGGCCAGCGCCACCGCCAGCCCCTTCATCGACCCGGAGATGTCGACGACCAGGCAGACCGCGCGCCGGTGCGCCGTCCAGGTGCGGGTGACCAGCTCCTCGGGCCGCCGCGACGCCGACGGGTCCCACGCCTCCAGCGTCCGGTCCAGGTCCAGGTCGCCGTCGAGGCGCCGTGACGGGCCCAGCCGCCGCGTGCCCCGCGCCTTGGCCGGCCCGACCCGGCCGAGCCGGATGAACACCCGCCCGGCGAGCCGGCGGGCGGCCGCCCGCAGCGCCACGTCGGTGGCCACGGCCATGTCGGCGAGCAGCGCCGCCGCACCCTCCGGGTCCTCCCCCGCGAGCCGGTCGAAGGCCTCGACGTCGAGCTCGCCCGGCTCGGGCGACACCTCGTCGAAGGACGGGTGGTTGGCCGCGATCTGCCGGCGGCCCTGGGTACGGCCCGGCTGCTCCCGGCCGGGGCGCGAGCGCTGCTGGAAGCCCGGGTTATGCCCCGGGCTGGGTGCTTTTCCCTCGGCGTCCGGGGAGTCCGCGTCGTCCGGCGGCTCCGCCGGTTCCTCGGAGGGCCAGTGCGCGTCGAGCAGCTCGTCGATCACCGACTCGGCCGTGCGGTCCACCCCGTCGACGATCCGGATGCGGCCCGACAGCGCGGCGTAGGCGGCGTCCCGCGCGGTGTCCCGCGACGGGTCGGCCTCCTTGCGCAGCTCCGCCAGCCCGGTGAGCACGAGCGAGAGGTCGATCGCCCCGCGCACCGAGCTGCCCATGCGGACGTCGCGGTGCTCGCGGGTGGCGCGCGTCAGGGTGACCGACAGGTCGACCCAGCGACCGGCCAGCCCGCTCACCGACGACGTGATCGCGCGCTCGCCGTCGAGGTCCTGGTAGCCGAGCACCACCCGGCACATGCGGTCGGCGATGGCCTGTGACACCCGGGCGGTGCCCACGGCGTCGAACGGGTTCATCGCCGCGATCAGCCGGAAGTCCTTGCCCGCGTGGACGGTGCCCAGCCGCGGCACCGCGATCTCGCCCTCCGTCAGCACGGTGATGAGGACGTTGAGCGTCTCCTCGGGCACCCGGTTGAGCTCCTCCATGTAGAGCAGCCCGCCGGTGCGCATCGCGGTGATCAACGGGCCGTCGACGAAGGAGTCGGGCTGGTAGCCGGTCGCGAGCACCTGCGACGGGTCGAACTGGCCGACCAGGCGCGCGGGCGTCAGCTCGGCGTTGCCCTCGACGAACACGACCTCCTGCCCGGTGTCGGCGGCGATGGAACGCAGCAGGGTGGACTTCCCGGTGCCGGGCGGCCCTTCGATGACGACGTGGCGCCCGGTGAGGAGCGCGACCGTCAGCACCTCGCGCTCGCGGCGCAGCCCGACGACGGGGGTGGGGGCGTTCATGGGGACCTCTCGTGGACGCGCGAACGGCACCCCCGCGGGGGTGCCGTTCGCTCGGGGGTGCCGGTCGTCAGCTGTAGACGATGACGCCCTTCTGGTTGGTGCCCGCGTGCATGGCCTCGTAGCCGGTGCCAATCTGGTCGAGGCTGTAGGTCGTGGTGATGACCTCGTCGAGCTTCAGCACGCCCGCCCGGTAGAGCTCCACCTGGCGCAGGATGTCCCAGTTGGGGTTCGACTCGCCGAACAGCGAGCCCTGGATGCGCTTCTGGAACAGGGTGACGTCGGCCAGCGAGACCGGCAGCGGGGTGGTGTCGGCGATGTTGCCCAGCGCGGTGACGACGACGGTGCCCGCCTTGCGGATCGAGGCCATCGCCTGCCCGACGTACTCGGGCTTGATGACGCCGACGGTGATGATCGCCGAGTCGGCGCCCTGGCCGTTGGTGAACTGCTTGGCGAGCTCGGTGGCCTCCTCCATCGTCTCGACGCCGTGGGTGGCGCCGAGCTGGGTGGCGTTCTCGCGCTTGAGGGCGACCGGGTCGACGGCGATGATGTTGGCCGCGCCCGCGTGGGCCGCACCCTGCACCGCGTTGATGCCGACGCCGCCGATGCCCATGACGATGACGGTGTGCCCGGGCTGCACCTGGGCGGAGTTGACGGCCGCGCCCCAGCCGGTGCCGACGTTGCAGCCGAGCAGGCAGATCTTGTCCAGCGGCAGGTCGGAGTCGACCTTCACCACGGAGTCGGCGGAGACCGTGGTGGTCTCCACGAACGTGGAGATGCCGCACATCTGGCCGACCGGGGCGCCGCCGTCGGACAGCTTGAGCCGGAAGCTGGAGGTGTCCTCCCAGCGGGAGCCGGCGAGCAGCCCGGCGCCCAGGTCGCACAGGTTCTGCTGGCCCGAGGCACACCAACGGCAGTGCCCGCAGGACGGGAGGAAGGAGAAGACGACGTGGTCGCCCTCCTTGATGCCCTTGTGGTTGGGCGGGGCGGCGGTGACGATGCCCGCGCCCTCGTGGCCGCCGGCGAACGGGTACACGCCCACCGGGATGTCGCCGGTGGCGACGTGGTCGTCGGAGTGGCACAGGCCCGACGCGACCAGCTTGACCTGCACCTCGCCGGGACGCGGGTCGTCCACCTCGAGGTCGACGACCTCGTACTTGCCCGGTGCCTGACGGACGATCGCTCCGCGGGTCTGCATAAGTTCTCCCTTGAACAGTTCGGGGTCTCGGTAGCCGCTGTGCGGCGCGCCACACGGTTCATAGCAGGGTGCGCATGTCTTGGGAAGCTCTACGGAACCGTTGACGGCCGGTTGCCCCCCAGTAGAGTCCGGTGACCCCGAACACGGAGCGCCACCATGACGGAACCGTTCAACGCCGCCACGTTTCTGACCGAGGACCGCGTCGCCGCGGGGGACGCCGACCGGGTCGCGATCCACCATCCCCGGGGCTCCCACACCTACCGGCAGCTGACCGAGGAGATCCGCCGCGTCGCCGCCGGGCTGGTGGCGATCGGGGTGCGGCCCGAGGAGCGGGTGCTGCTGGCGATGGTCGACGACGTCGAGCTCGTCACCGGCATCCTGGCCGCGATGTACGTCGGGGCGGTCGCCGTGCCGTGCTCGACGATGCTCACCGGTCCGGAGCTGGCCAAGCTCGTCGTCGACTCGCGCGCCCGGGCCCTGCTGGGCAGCAGCGAGTTCGCCGCCGCGGTCGTCACGGCGGCGAGCGGCGCCCCCGACCTGCGCCACCTCGTCCTCACCGGCGACACGGCCCCGGAGGTCCCCGGCGTCACGACCCGCACCTGGGACGAGCTGCGTGCTGCCGAGCCGCTGGACGCCCCCTACGCCACCTGGGACGAGTCGCCCGCACTGTGGCTCTACACCTCCGGCACCACGGGCACACCCAAGGGCGCGATGCACCGCCACGCCGACATCCGGTTCGTCTGCGAGACCTACGCCCGCGAGGTGCTGCGGATCGGGCCCGCCGACGTCTGCCTGTCGGGCGCGAAGCTGTTCTTCGCCTACGGCATCGGCAACTCGCTGTTCTTCCCGCTCTCGGTCGGCGCGTCCGCGGTGCTCGAACCCGCCCGCCCGAACCCGGCCCGGTTCGGCGAGCTCACCGAGCGCTACGGCGTCACGCTGTTCTTCGCCGGCCCCAGCTTCTGGGGCCCGCTGATGGCCGCCGACCTGCCCCCCGCGCAGTTCGCGACCGTGCGCAACGGCGTGTCGGCCGGGGAGGCGCTGCCCGCGCGCATGTTCCACGGCGTCCGCGACCAGTACGGCTTCGAGATCCTCGACGGCATCGGCTCCACCGAGGCACTGCACATCTTCATCTCCAACGTGGCCGGTGCGGTGGTGCCCGGCAGCTCCGGGTTCCCGGTGCCGGGCTACCGCGTGGAGCTGCGCCGCGACGACGGCAGCGTGATCTCCGGCGCCGACGAGCCCGGCATGCTCTACGTCGCGGGCGACTCGATCTGCACCGGGTACTGGTGTCGCACCGAGATCAACCGCCGGGTGTTCCAGGGCGAGTGGATGCGCACCGGCGACCAGTACGTGCGCGGGGCCGACGGCAGCTACACCTGCCTGGGCCGCGCCGACGACGTGCTCAAGGTCGGCGGCATCTGGGTGAGCCCCACCGAGGTCGAGACCCGGCTGCTGGAGCACCCGGGGCTCGCCGAGGCGGTCGTCGTCGGGGTGCCCGACGCCGACGGGCTCGACAAGCCGGTGGCCTACGTCGTCCCGAAGCCGGGGGTCGCCGTCGATCCCGACGAGGTCATCGCGTTCTGCCGCGCCGGGCTGGCGTCGTTCAAGCGGCCGCGGCTGGTCGTCGAGGTCGGCGAACTGCCGCGCACCGCGACGGGCAAGATCCAGCGCTTCCGCCTGCGCGAGCTGGCGGCGTCGACCGTCGCCCCGGCGCCGCAGGCCGCCACCGACGTGGCGGAGGCCCAGGGCTGAGCGCGGGGTCCGCCGACACGGATCTTCTACAGAACCTTGACGGACAGCGTCGACTGCGTAGAGTATTAGGGCATGTCCACCACGGCCGACCCTGACCAGGTCGAGGTCCCGCAGGTCTCGTTCGACGCGGAACCGTCGACCTACCGCCACTGGAAGCTCGACGTGCAGGGCGAGGTCGCCTATCTCCGCCTCGACATCGACGAGACCGCGGGGATCGTCCCGGGCTACGAGCTGAAGATGAACAGCTACGACCTGGGCGTCGACATCGAGCTCTACGACGCCACGCAGCGGCTGCGCTTCGAGCACCCCGGCGTCAGGGCCGTGGTGCTCACCAGCGCGAAGGACCGCAACTTCTGCGCCGGCGCCAACATCCGGATGCTCGCGCAGTCGAGCCACCCGTGGAAGGTGAACTTCTGCAAGTTCACCAACGAGACCCGCAACGGCATCGAGGACGCCACGGCGAACTCGGGCCAGACCTGGATCGCGGCCGTCAACGGCACCGCGGCGGGCGGCGGGTACGAGATGGCGCTGGCCTGCGAGCAGATCCTGCTCATCGACGACAACTCCTCCGCGGTGTCGCTGCCCGAGGTCCCGCTGCTGGGCGTGCTGCCCGGCACCGGCGGGCTCACCCGCGTGATCGACAAGCGGAAGGTGCGCAAGGACCGCGCCGACGTGTTCGCCACCAAGTCCGAGGGCGCCCGGGGCAAGCAGGCCGTCGAGTGGAAGCTCGTCGACGAGGTGATCCCCAAGCGGGCCTGGGACGAGACGGTGGCCGAGCGCGCCGCCGCCGCCGCGGCCCGCTCCACCCGCCCCGCCGACGCCACCGGCGTCACGCTGCCGCCGCTGCAGCGCGAGGAGGACGCCGACGGGATCCGCTACCGCCACGTCACCGCCGAGTTCGACCGGGACGCGGGCCTGGTGAACATCACCGTGCACGGTCCGGAGGGCGACGTCCCGGACACCGTCGAGCGCGTCCACGAGCTGGGCGCGGAGTTCTGGCCGCTGGCCATGACCCGCGAGCTCGACGACCTGATCCTGCGGCTGCGCGCCAACGAGCTCGAGCTGGGCACCTGGATCGTCCGCACGAAGGGCGACGTCGAGGACGCGCTGGCCTTCGAGCGCGTCATCGAGCAGTTCTCGGGTTCGGACTGGCTGGTCAACGAGATCCGGCACTACTTCAAGCGCGTGCTCAAGCGGCTCGACGTCACCTCGCGCTCCCTGATCGCGCTGATCGAGCCGGGCTCCTGCTTCGCGGGCGCGCTGCTGGAGCTGGCACTGGCGTGCGACCGGCAGTACATGCTCGACGGCTTCATGGAGGAGGCCGACGAGGAGGGCGAGCCCGCGCAGCTGGTGCTCTCGGCGTCGAACTTCGGGACCTTCCCGATGTCCAACGGGCTGTCCCGGCTGGGCAGCCGGTTCTACGGCGACGACGACGCCGTCGCGAAGCTGCGCCAGGAGACCGGCCGCCGCATCGACGCCGTCGAGGCGATGGAGCTGGGGCTGGTCACCGACGCCCCCGACGACATCGACTGGGACGACGAGGTCCGGATCATGCTCGAGGAGCGGGCCTCCCTGTCCCCCGACGCGCTCACCGGCATGGAGGCCAACCACCGGTTCGTCGGCCCGGAGACGATGGAGAGCCGCATCTTCAGCCGGCTCACCGCCTGGCAGAACTGGATCTTCGTTCGACCCAACGCGTCCGGTCCGGACGGTGCGTTGCGCAAGTACGGCACGGGACGCAAGGCCGATTTCGACAGGAAGCGGGTCTAGCCATGAGCATCGACTACTCCGAGAAGATCCCCAACAACGTCGACCTCGCCGGCGACCGCAAGCTGCAGCGCGCGCTGGAGTCCTGGCAGCCCAACTTCATCAACTGGTGGAAGACGATGGGCCCGGCCGTCCCCACCGAGGACGTCTACCTGCGCACCGCCGTCGACGTCGGCCGCGAGGGCTGGGCGTCGTTCGGCCACGTCGCGATGGAGGAGTACCGGTGGGGCGTGTTCCTCTCCGAGCACAACGCCGACCGCAAGATCGCCTTCGGTGAGCAGAAGGGCCAGCCGGTCTGGCAGCAGGTGCCCGGGGAGTACCGCGCCGACCTGCAGCGCCTGATCGTCATCCAGGGCGACACCGAGCCCGCGTCGGTCGAGCAGCAGCGCCGCCTGGGCGAGACCGCCCCGTCGCTCTACGACCTGCGCAACCTGTTCCAGGTCAACGTCGAGGAGGGCCGCCACCTCTGGGCGATGGTCTACCTGCTGCACGCCTACTTCGGCCGCAACGGGCGCGAGGAGGCCGAGGCGTTGCTGCAGCGCAACTCCGGCGACCTCGACAGCCCGCGGATCCTCGGCGCGTTCAACGAGGAGACCCCCGACTGGCTGAGCTTCTTCATGTTCACCTACTTCACCGACCGGGACGGCAAGTACCAGCTCGGCACGCTGAAGGAGTCGGCGTTCGACCCGCTGAGCCGCACGTGCGAGTTCATGCTCAAGGAGGAGGCCCACCACATGTTCGTGGGCACCACCGGCATCGACCGCGTCGTCACCCGCACCGCCGAGCTCATGCGCGAGCACGACACCGACGACGTGTCCCCCCACGGCGGCATCTCGCTCGACGTCATCCAGAAGTACGTCAACTTCCACTACTCGGTCAGCCTGGACCTGTTCGGGTCGGAGAAGTCGACGAACGCGGCGAACTACTTCACCGCCGGGCTCAAGGGCCGCTGGCAGGAGGAGCGCCGCAAGGACGACCACCAGCTCACCGAGGACTCCTCCCACGTCGACCTGGTGCGCGACGGCGTCGTCACCACCGAGGAGGTCTCGGCGCTGGTCGCGCTCAACCACGACCTGCGCAACGAGTACGTCCAGGACTGCGCCACCGGCATGAAGCGCTGGAACCGGGTGCTGGAGAAGGCCGGGATCGACCGCCGCCTCTCGCTGCCCCACGTCGGCTTCAACCGCGAGGTCGGGCTGTTCTCCGGGCACCACGTCACCCCGAAGGGCGACGTCGTCGGGCCCGACGTGTGGGAGGCCGGCAAGGACCGGTGGCTGCCCAGCGAGGCCGACAAGGTGCACGTCCAGTCGCTGATGCGCCCGGTCTACGAGCCCGGCAAGATCGCCGGCTGGATCGCCCCGCCGAGCAACGGCATCAACGACAAGCCCTTCGAGTACGAGTACGTGCACTTCCCCTGATCCCGGCCCGCACGGACGGCCCGCCCACCCGACCTGTCCGGGTGGGCGGGCCGTTCGCGTCGGGGGGTCAGGTGGTGCCGGCGCCCGGCCCGTCCGCGGCCCGGTGCGGGATCGCGCACGCCATCGCCAGCACCGCCATCGACGCCGTGTAGAGCACCGCGACCCAGGCCCCGCGCGGGGTGCCGGGCGCCAGGTGCGGGACCCGGTCGCCGATGACGGCCGCGCCGGCCGCCCATCCCAGGATCCCGATCGACGCGACGACGCCCGCGGCGACGCGGCCCGCCCTGCGCCCGCGCCCGGCCAGGGCGTACCCACCCGCGATCCCGAACAGCGGGACGGCGAGCGCGGCGCCGCCGATGCCGCCCTCGGTGACGACCGTGACGAACGCGTAGGGGTTGGCGACGACGAAGGCCAGCGGCGCCGCGGCCAGCAGGCGCCGGAACCGGTCGTCGCCCGACCGGCGCAGGTGCTCGGCGCGGCCCAGCAGCGCGCCGGTGACCGCACCGGGGAGCAGGATCCCCCCGAACGTCGCGAGCCAGCCGACGGTGGTCTCGGCGCCCGCGACCTCGACCATGAACCCGCGCAGCCCCGCGGCCCAGGCCAGCCCGGCGACACCGCCGGCGACGACGTACGCGACACCCCGGCGGGCCGGGGCTCGGGGCGCGGCCGGGCGCGGGATCGCGACCCCGCCCGCCGGCCGGTTCACCTCCGCCTCCCGGTGGCCAGTGCCACGCCGAGCACGGCCCAGGTGAGCAGCCAGCTGCCGAGGGCGAGCGCACCGGACGGGCCGTCGTCACCGAAGAGCCACCCGACCGCGAGCAGCCACAGCGCGCAGAGCAGGGGGTCGCGCGCCGCCATCCCGACCAGCGCCGGGCCCGCAGCACCGCGACCCCGGCGGCGAGCATGCCGACGAACAGCAGCGCCGTGCCCACCACGTACACCGCGACCGGGTCGCTGCGGACGGTCCCGGCCACGACGTTCGCCACCGCGGTCACCAGCCAGCCCAGCGACGCCACCGCGAGGCCCGCCCGCGCGGCGACACCCGCCCCGGCGGCCCCGGAACGGTCGAGGGCCACCGGCCCCGCGGCCAGCAGCACCGACCCGGCACCGGCCAGCAGCAGCGGCCACGCCGCGCCCGGGTCCGCCACCTGCGCGGGCAACGACACCAGGTACAGGATCGCGCCGGACGCGCACGCCGTGCCGCCGGCCGCCGTCGGCCCCGCCGCCCGCGGGGCACTTCTCGTCTCGGTCATCGCACGAGGATGCGGCCGGACCGTCCCGGCCGTCTCGGGTCGGGCGTCCCGGACCGGGCGGGAAGCGGTCCCGGGCGCCGGCGTCAGGCCCGCCCCAGACCGGCCTCGCGGGCCGCGGCGATCGCGCCGGCGCGGTCCGCGGCGTGCAGCTTGACCAGCACCGTCGACACGACGTTGCGCACGGTCTTCGGGGCGATCCCCAGCCGGGCGGCGATCGCGGCGTTGCCCAGGCCGCGGGCGACGAGGTCGAGCACCTCCCGCTCGCGGGCCGTGAGCTGGGCGAACGGCTCGGCCCGGCCGACGGCGAACCAGGTGGCCAGCCGCGCGGCCAGCGCCGGCCCGAACACCGCCTCGCCGCGCGCGACGGCGCGGACGGCCTGCAGCACCGCGTCCGGGTCGCTCTCCTTGAGCAGGTAGCCCCGCGCCCCCGCCCGCACGGCGTCGACCACCAGCGCGTCGGCGTCGTCCATCGTCAACACCAGCACCCCGAGCCGCGGCCGGGCCGCCAGCACCTGCCGGATCGCCGCGATCCCGCCCAGCACCGGCATGTGCAGGTCGACCACCAGGACGTCCGGGCGGAGCCGGCCGGTCAGCTCGACCGCGGCCCTGCCGTCGCCACCGGTGCCGACCACCTCGACGTCGGGCGCGGTGCCCAGCAGCCCGGCCAGCCCGTCGCGGAACACCGGGTGGTCGTCGACGAGCACCACCCGGATCACGACGGCCCCCGCAGCGGCACGGTGACGGCCACCCGCGCGCCCCCGCCGGGGGCCGCGTCGAGCGTGCACCGGCCGCCGAGCTCCCCGGCCCGCTCGCGGATCGAGGTGATCCCGACGCCGGCCCGGAAGCCGTCGGTGAAGCCGGGGCCGTCGTCGTCGACCCGGACGTCCAGCGCGTCGCCCTCCCGTGCCACGTGCACGCGGCAGCGGCGCCCGCCGTGCCGGGCCGCGTTGGTCATGGCCTCGACGACGATCCGGTACGCCGCCACCTCGACGGCCGCGGGCAGCCCGTCGGCCGGGTCGATCCCGACGTCGACCTCCAGCGGCTCGAGCCGCCGGGCCTGCTCCCGGATCGCCCCGGCCAGCCCCAGCTCGTCGAGCGCGGGCGGGCGCAGGTCGTAGGCGAGCCGGCGCAGCACGCCCGCCGCGTCCGTCGCCTCCCGGCGCAACCGGTCCAGCTCGGAGTCCACGTCCGGCGCACCCGCGCGGAGCAGGCGCCGGGCGGTCTCCGCCCGCAGTCCCAGCGCCGCCACCGACGGGCCGATCTCGTCGTGCAGGGCCCGGCGCAGCGCGCGGCGCTCCTCCTCACGGGCGAGCACCAGCCGCTCCCGCGAGCGCTGCAGGTCCATGTCCAGCGCCAGCACCCGCGCGGCCGGGGCGAGCCGGCCCGCGAGGTCCGCGAGCAGGGCGCGGTCGGCCGGTCCCGGCCGCTCCCCCACCTCCCGGGGCGCGACGACGAGCGCGCCGACCACCTCACCGCCGTGACGCAGCGGTTCGGACCACAACGCCACCCCGGCCGGCTCGGTGCCGGCGACGGCGACGTGCACCGGGTCGCCACCGCCGCGCAGCACCTCGATCCTGGCGAACGGGACCCGCAGCGCCGCCACCACGTCGGCGGCGGCCACCGGCAGGACGTTCGCCGGGGTCGCGGCGAGGTGCCCGCCGAGGCGGCGCAGCGCGGTGGCCGGGTCGTCGCGGTCGCCGTAGAAGGCCCGGCCGACCGCGCGGTGCAGCAGCAGCCGCAGCGGGTTGACCAGCAGCGCGACCGCGACCGCGCCGGCCACCGCGACCGGCCCGGTCGCGCTCCCGGGGAGGCCGGCCGCGGACACGGTGACGACGACCAGGTAGAGCGCGACGACGGCGACGGTCAACGCGGCGTAGACCATCGTGCGGCGCAGCACGACGTCGAGGTCGAACAGCGTCAACCGCAGCAGCGCGACGGCCAGCGCCACCACCAGCGCGAGGCCCGGCAGGCCCAGCCAGGAGGCCGGGAGCAGCGGCGCCCCGGTGATCAGCGCCGGCACGAACCAGCCCGCGAGCACCAGCGCGGAGGCCGTCCAGCCGCCGGCGCCGATCCAGCGCAGCTGCCGCCCGGCCACACCGTCGCGGTCGGCGCGGCGGAACCGCCGGGTCCCGATCGCGAGGCCGGTGGCCAGCGCCGCGACCGTCAGGGCCGACTGGACGACGATCATCCCGCCGACCCAGCCCGGGGACCCCACCGGTCCGGGCAGCAGCGCGGCCGCCGCGGCCAGCACGGCGAGCGGGACGGCGTACACCGCGGCGAGCGTGCCCCGGCGCGGTCGCGACGGCGCCGGGAACAGCAGGGTGAAGGCCACCAGCCCGCTCCAGGCCACGGTGTAGACGACCTGCACCGCGAACAGGAACAGCCACTGCCCACCCGTCCCCAGCGCCGCGGCGGGCAGGCCCAGCACGGTGACGACCGTGCTGCCGAGCAGGCCCGCGGCCAGCACCGCCAGCGCGGCGGCGGCCGGGTCCCGTCCGCGGCCGCGCACCAGCGCGTAACCGGCCAGCACGGCGAGGCTCAGCACGAACAGCAGTGCGGACCAGCCGGCGGCGAGGGCCTCGCCCCACCGTCCCGGGACGGCCGGCTCGGCGACGGCGCGCAGCGTGCCGTCGCGGCGCACGGTGTAGCCACCGGGGGCGACGGCGACGACGGTGTCGCCGGGCCGCAGCGCGGCGCACCGGCCCCGCAGCTCGGGGTGCACGCCGTCGGCGCGCCAGACCCCGACCGCCGGCGTCAGCACGGCGCAGTCGCCCGGCGTGACCGTCCACCATCCCGCGTACCCGGCCGCCGGGACGAGGGCGACGGCGAGCGTGACGGCCACCGCCGCGGCCCGGCCCGCGCGCGGCCCCGCGGCGGCGGACCCGGTCGGCGGCGCCACCGTCACAGTGTGGCGGAGCCGGGAACCCCCTCGCGGTGCCGTCGGCCGGGCCGCGGCCGCGGCCCGGCCAGCAGCACCGCGGCCGTGCGGGCCAGGCCGAGCGGCGGCCCGAACGGCAGTGCGAACCCGGTCCAGAACACGAGCTCCACGGGCAGCAGGAGCAGCGCAGGCCTCCGGCCGCGACCCCGCCACAGCAGCACCGCCAGCCCGGTCTCGGCCGCGCAGACGGCGACGAACGCCCCCAGCAGCGGGACCGACGCCGGCAGGCCCACGGCGTCGAACGGGCCCTCACCGTAGGTCGGCAGCCCGAACAGCCGCCAGACCTCGCCGTGCTCGGCGAGGTACCCGACCCCGACGACGCCCGGCACGCCGAACCCGAGACCCGCCACCGCGGCGGCGACGGAGCCGCAGCGCAGCAGGGCCGTGCGCCGCCGGTCGGGGGTGCTGGTGCGGCCGGGCGGCCGGGTCGTCGCCGACATGGTGTCGAGGGTGGGCGTCCGGCGTCCCGGAGCGCACGGGCCGCCCGTCCCGGACCGGCCGGGATCCTGTCCCGGACCGGGGGCGGCGTCCACCGGCGCGGCCCGCCCGCCGCCCCTCCTCCGGGTGGCCGGGCCGCTAGGG
>NZ_BJNG01000008.1 GCF_006539565.1 Pseudonocardia hydrocarbonoxydans | reverse complement strand
CCCTAGGCGTCCCCGGGGTCGCTACCCCGGGACGATCACGGCGCCGGCCTCGGCCAGCCCGGCCCGGAACGCGCGGGCGTGGTGGCCGCAGAAGAGCAGCTCGCCCACCGGCAGCACGGCCCTGACGAGGGCGGCGGCCGAGCAGCGGTCGCAGCGGTCGGCGCGGGTCAGCGGGGCGGGGGTGACCGCCTGCGGGGTACCCACGGCGTCACGCGGCCGCGAGGAGGGCGAGCCCGGACGGCGTGAGCCGCGCGGGTGCGGGCGACGGGCCGGGCGCGGCGATCAGGCCGGCGCGGACAAGGCGCGCGCCGAGGAACTGGTCGCAGCAGCCGATCCCGTCGACGACGAGCGCGCCCGAACCGGTGACCTCGCACCGTCCGGCGCGCACCGCGCGCAGCACGGAGCGGTCCCGGCCGGTCAGCGCGATCGCGGTGTGCGGGTGGGTGGTGGTCATGGCGGTCTCCTTCCGGTGCGAGTCGTGTCCCGACGGGCCCGGGGAGGTGGTCACCGTGCCCGTCGAGTGGGGAAACGGTAGGTCGCAGCCGGGGCACCGGGGATCCGGTCGCCACCCCCGCGCGTCCCGGCCGCGCACCCGGGAAGTGCGGGATCCGGGCGGTCGGGTGGGGGTGGACCAGGGGAAGAACCCCTACCGGTCAGCGCCCGAAGGTGTCGATCGCGGCGTCCACCCGCTCGCCGGTCTCGGCGGTCGACAGGCCGTAGCTGGGGACGTAGCACAGCAGCCGGTCGTAGAGGCCGTGGAAGCCGGTCATCCGGTCGCGCACCTCGTCGGGGGTGCCGGCGACGGCCATCCGGTCGAGCATCGCCGGGCTCACGGCGGCGATCATGGCGTCGTGGTCGCGAGCCTTCCAGGCGTCGCGGACGGCGGCCACCTCGGCGGTGAAGCCCTCCAGCTCGACGAGCGGGGCGTAGGTCCGCACGACGGTGTAGAAGGCGATCTGGGCGGCGGCGTCGCGGCGGGCGCGGTCGCCGTCGTCGGCCACGCTGGTGATGACGTACCCGGCGACCGGGACCTCACCGGTCCGGCCGGTCCGCGCGGCGCCCGCGGCCAGCGCGGGCCGCACCACGTCCTCCACGTAGCGGCGGGTGAAGATCGGGTGCCCGACGAGCCCGTCGGCGACGGCACCTGCCGCCTGCACCATGCGCGCGTTGAACCCGGCGAGGTAGACCGGGATCGGGGCGGCGGGGGTCACCTCGGCGGTGGGCTGCAGCGCCATCCGGTAGAAGCGGCCCTCGTGCCGCACCCCGGAGGCGTCCATCGCCCAGATCCGGCGCAGCAGCGGCACCAGCTCCTCGACGCGCGGCGCGGGCGAGGCGCCGTCGACGCCGTGCCAGTCGCGCTGCATCGTGCGGGTGCCGGTGCCCAGGCCCAGCACGAGCCGTCCGCCGGAGAGCTCGGCGAGGTCGCGGGCCTCCGCGGCGAGCACCAGCGGGCTGCGGCCCACCGCGTAGGCGATGCCGGAGGCGATCGTGATCGACGAGGTGCGCAGCGCCATCGCCGCGAGCGACACGGTGGCCGAGCGGTCGTAGAACTCGGTGGTCCACACCGACTCGAACCCGCGCTCCTCCGCCCGCGCCGCCGCACCCGCCGCCGTGTCGAGGTTCCCGCCGTGGACCGCCACACCCAACCGCTCCGTCATCCCCCGACCCTAACCACCGCGGGTCGCCGTTCCCGCCCCCCCCGAGTCGTCGCCTTGACCTGTGGTCCGGGCACCCGACAACATCCGCGCATGGATCTCCTCCCGGGCGTGCGCTCGACGACGACCGCCACCGACCGCATCCGGATGCACCACCTGGAGTCCGGCCCCGCCGACGCCCCGGTGATCGTGATGGTGCACGGCAACCTCTCGACGAGCCGGTTCTACGAGCACCTCATGCCCCGGCTCCCCGAGTACCGGGTCATCGCCCCCGACATGCGGGGTTTCGGCCGTTCCGAGCCGGCCCCGATCGACGCCACCCGCGGCCTCGACGACTGGGCCGACGACCTCGACGCCCTCCTGCGCGCCCTCGACGTCACCGCGCCGGTGCACCTCGTCGGCTGGTCGACGGCGGGCGCCGCGATCGCCCGCTTCGCGATGGCCCGCCCCGTCGCCTCGCTGACCTTCATCGACCCGGTCTCCCCGCACGGCTACGGCGGCACGCACCCCGACGGCACGCCCTGCTACCCCGACTTCGCCGGTTCCGGCGCCGGGGGCGCGAACCCCGAGCTGGTCCAGCGCCTGCGCGAGGGCGACCGCAGCGACTACAGCCCGTTCTCCATCCGCCGGGTCATGCGCGCGCTGTACTGGGCGCCGTCGCACCGCGAGCCCCGCGAGGACGTCCTGGTCGACGAGGTGCTGCTCACCCTCGTCGGCGACGGCGGCTACCCCGGTGACTCCACGCCGTCGGAGAACTGGCCGGGCTTCGGCCCGGGCGTCAGCGGGATCCTGAACGCCCTGTCGCCCAAGTACTGCGACTGGACCGGGCTGGTCGACGTGGCGGACAAGCCGCCGGTGCTCTGGACGCACGGCGCGCGCGACCTCGTCGTCGCCGACGGGTCGATGCTGGAGTTCGGCGCGATCGGCTGGTCCGGGGTCGTCGCGGGCTGGCCCGGCGCCGAGGTGTACCCGCCGCAGCAGATGATCGGCCAGATCCGGGCGCTGCTGGAGCGCTACGCGGCGGCGGGCGGGTCGGTGCGCGCGGAGATGTTCGACGAGTCGGGCCACGGCCCGCACCTCGACGCCGCCGACCGCTGGCTGGGCGTCTTCCGCGACTTCCTGGACGGGCGGTGATCCCGCGACGCGCGGGCGGCGGTCCGGTGGCTCGCGGGTGCGGTGGTCCGATCGGGTGATCCGGCGACGGGGTCCGGGCCCCGGGAGCGACGTCCGGGTATGAGCCCCGCAGCCGTCCGGCCCGAACCGGGCCCCGCGCTGCTCGCGCTCTACGACGAGGCCCTGCCGCAGGTCTACGGCTACCTGATCGCCCGCTGCGGGCGCCGGGCGCTCGCCGAGGACCTCACCGCGGAGACGTTCCTCGCCGCGGTCACCGCGAGCCGGCGGCAGCCGCCACCGGCGATGGGCGTCGGGTGGCTCATCGGGATCGCGCGGCACAAGCTCGTCGACCACTGGCGGGCGGCCGAACGGGAGGAGCGCGGCCTGCGGGCCGTCGAGGAGCTCACCGAGCCGTTCGACGACCCCTGGGAGGAGCACGTGGACGCCGTGGTGGCCCGCCAGGTCCTCGACACCCTGACCGCCCTGCACCGCGCCGCGCTGACCCTGCGCTACCTCGACGGCCTCCCGGTGCCCGAGGTCGCCCGCGCGCTGGGCCGCACCGTGCGCGCCACGGAGTCGCTGCTCGCCCGCGCCCGCACCGCTTTCCGCCGGGGCTACGAGGGGGGTGCGCGATGACCGACCCCCTGGACGCGCTGCGCGCCCCCGTCACCCCGGTCGACCCCGACCCCGCCTTCGCCCGTGACCTGCGCGCCCGCCTGGAGCGCGCCCTGCTCGACCCGAGGGAGGACCCCGTGACCACCACGCTGGAGACACCGCGCACGACCGCCCGCCTGCGGACGCTGACCCCGTACCTCGCGGTGACCGACGCCGTCGCCGCCGTCGAGTTCTACGTGGCCGTGTTCGGCGCCGTCCGCCGCGGCGAGCCGATCGTCATGCCCGACGGCCGCACCGGCCACGTCGAGGTGGCGCTGGGCGACAGCGTCCTGATGCTGGCCGACGAGTTCCCCGAGATGGGGCTGGCCGCGCCGGCCACCCTCGGCGGCGTGAGCCAGTCGCTGCGCCTGGAGGTGGCCGACCCGGACGCCGTCGTGGCCCGTGCGGTCGCCGCGGGCGGCACGCTGGAGCGGCCCGTCAGCGACTCGCCGTACGGCCGCGGCGGGGTGGTGCTCGACCCGTCCGGGCACCGCTGGATGGTCTCCCGCGACGTCCCGGCCGCGCGGCCGGGCGACATCGTCTACGCCTCCCTGTGGACCCCCGACGCCGACCGCGCCCGCGCCTTCTACGGCGCCGTCCTCGGCGACCCGGGCCGGCTGGGGTTCGGCGGCGGGCCGGGCACCGGGCTGTTCTGCGGCTACGCCGTCGCCGACGTCGACGCGGCCGTGGCGGTGGTGCGCGCGGCGGGCGGCACCGCGGCCGAGCCCGTCGACGACCACGGCGGGCGCGTGGCCGACTGCGTCGACGACCAGGGCCTGGCGTTCGCCCTGTTCGAGGGCCCCGGCGCGCCGGTCGCCCAACCGGTGTACGCCGAGCTGCGGCTGCCCGACGCCACCCGCGCCCGCGCCTTCTACGGCACGGTGCTCGGCTGGGGCTTCACGCCGAACGAGCACCGCACCGGCTTCTGGAACGGCACCGTCGACGGCGAGCGCACCCGCCCCCGCACCGGGCTGGCCGGCGGCCACGACCTGCCCACGGTCGTCCCCACGTTCGCGGTGCCCGACCTCGCGGCGGCGGTGGCCGCGGCCCGGGCGGCGGGCGGGCGGGCCGACGAGCCGGTGACGGCCCCGTTCGGCACGGCCGCCCGCTGCGCCGACGACCAGGGCACCCCCTTCCTCCTGCTACAACGCTGACGCCCGCCCGGCACCGCCCCCCGCCCGGCATCGCAGTGGGGTGGCTCCACTGCAACCGGGTTGGAGTGGAGCCACCCCACTGCAACCCGGCGGCGGGGGCGGGGCACGGCGGCTCAGCGCAGCTCGGCCTCCACCAGGTCCGCCGCCCGCACCGCTCCCCCGGCCGCCCGCAGCTCGTCGCGCAGGGCGGCGCTGCGCTCGCGCACCGCCGGGTCGTCCAGGGACAGCAGCGCCTCCCGCAGCCGCTCCGGCGTCACCTCCTCGGCCGGCAGGTACCGGGCCACGCCGAGCTCGGCGAGGCGGGCGGCGTTGTCGAACTGGTCGACGGCCTGCGGCACCGCCACCATCGGCACCCCCTGCCACAGCCCCTCCGAGCACCCGCCCATCCCCGCGTGCGTCACGAACGCCGACGCCCGGCCGAGCACCGCGAGCTGCGGCACCCACCGCTCCACGCGGGTGTTGGCCGGCACCGGGCCGAGCGCGTCCAGGCAGACGTGCGCCCCGACCTGCACGACGACGTCGCGGTCGAGGTCGCCGAACGCGGCGAAGCAGGCGCGGTAGAACTCCGGCACGTCGGTGTAGGCCGAGCCGAGCGAGACCAGCACCAGCGGCCGCTCCGAGGCCGGCCAGTCCTCCCGGCGCGCGCGCTCGTCCAGGCACGGCCCGACGAAGGTGTAGCGGTCCTCGTCGACGAGGTCGGCGTGCGGCTGCATCGCCCGCGGCACCAGCACCAGCGAGCGCGGCGGGCGTCCGGTGAACGTGTCGACGTCGAGCGGCACGCCCTCGGCCGCGAGCCAGGCCGCGAACCGGGACCGGTACTCCTGCAGCGCAGGGCCTAGTGCGGCCGTCATCGCCACGATCGCGGGGTCGGCCTCGTAGCCCTCCCACGCCACCCGGGCCGGGGACAGCTGCACCAGCGGGCGGCCCCACCGGTGGGCCAGCACCCGCGCCGAGTACCCGCCGATGTCGGCCAGGAACAGGTCGGGCCGGTCGCCGTCGAACGCCGTGGCCAGCAGCGGGGTCGAGGCGATCCCCTCGTCGAGGAACAGCCCCATCCCCGCGACCGGGTCGGACGGCCACTGCTCACCGGCGGTCTCGTCGGGCATCAGCGTGGCGTGGACGACGGGTGTGGCGCCGGTGCGCGCGACGGTGTCGGCGAACGGGGCGGGCACGGCGTAGCTGACGCGGTGGCCGCGCGCCACCAGCTCGGCGACGACGGGCAGGGACGGGTTGACGTGGCCGTGCGCGGGCGGCGCGACCATGGCGATGTGACTCACGGGGACTCCTCGGAACCTCTACCGGATCGGGGACACGACGACGCGCCGCCGGTCGGGTGACGGGCGGCGCGGGGCGGTCCGGATCAGAGGTAGAGCGGGAGCTGGGCCACGGACGGGACCCTAGCCCGTGACGTCCGGTGTCCGCAGCCGGTCATCGGCTACTCTCGGCCCGTGGCCTCCGACCTGGCGTTCGACGCCCTCGCCGACCCGGTGCGGCGTGAGATCCTCTCCGTGCTCGCCGGGCGTGACGAATGCAGCGCGGGCGAGCTGTCCGCCGCCATCTCCCGGGTCGGCCGCACCGCCGTGTCGAGCCACCTGCGGGTGCTGCGCACGGCGGGCCTGATCACCGAGCGGCGCACGGGCCGCTTCCGGATGTACGCCGTCGACCCGACGGGGCCGGCCCAGGACGTCATCCGCCTGCTGCAGGAGCTGTTCCAGTCCTCCCTCGACGCGGCGAGGGCCGCCGCCGAGTCCACCCCCGGTACGGACCGCAGAGCTATGTGATGGGCGCCATGTGATGGGCGGCCTCGCCCTGCACGCGCAGACGAGCATCGAGGCACCGCCCCGCGCGGTCTTCGCGCTGTTCGGCTCCGCGTCCGGGGCGGGCTGGCTGTTCGACGCCACCTGCGACCGGGTCGCGGTCGGCGCCGTCGTCACGCTGCAGGCGCCGCTGGGCGGCGAGCGGATCACGGTGCTCGGGCGGATCAGCGCGCTGCGCCCGCCCGGCCCGGCGCGGCCGGGGCGCATCGAGCTGCGGCTCGACCAGCCGTGGCGGGGCCGGCTGCGGGTGCTGTTCGAGGCCGACGGCGCCGGCACCCGGGTGCGGATCGTCGCCGACCTCGACGACAGCGGCCTCACCTGGCTGATGCGCCGCCGCGGCCATCCCGTCCCCGAGCGCGCGCACGCCGGCGAGCACCTGGTAGGGCTGCTCACCAGCAAGTCCGGGCCGGGCAGCGTGTTCGCCGCGGCCTCGGAGAACCTCGCCGCGATGGCCGTCGACGAGGTCAACGCCGACGGCGGCGTCCGCGGCAGGCCGCTGCGCCTGGTCGTCGGCGACGACGACACCGACCCCGCCACCGGTGTCGCGGAGGCCCGGCGGCTGGTCCGGGCGGGCTGCCGCACGATCCTGGCCACCACCACCTCGGCCACCTTCGCCCGGGTCTCCGCCGACCTGCGCCGGGCCGGGGTGCTGCTGGTGCTGACCCTGATGAACGAGGGCGGGCTGGGCGGCGAGCTCTGCATGCAGCTCGGGGAGCGGCCCGAACAGCAGCTGCGCGCCGCCGTCACCCCGCTGATGCGGGCGGCCGGTGGGCGCCGCTGGTTCCTGGCGGGCAACGACTACGTCTGGCCGCTCGCCGTGCACGCGATGGCCCGGCCGGTGCTGGCCGACCACCGGGCGTCGATCGTCGGCGAGGGGTTCGCCGCCCTGGGCACCCGCGACTTCGCCCCGCTGATCGAGCGGATCACGGCCTCGGGCGCCGACGTCGTGCTGTCCTCGTTCGTGGGGGCCGACCTGGTCGCCTTCGAGCGGCAGTGCCACGCGATGGGGGTGCGCGAGCGGTGCCGCACCCTCACCCTCGCCCTCGACGAGCCCACCCGCGAGCGGATCGGCGACGCGGCGTCGGAGGGCATGTGGGGCGTCTCGGGCTACTTCGAGCAGCTCGACGGCGCCGCCAACGCCGCGTTCCTGCGCCGCTACCGCGACCTCTACGGCCGGTTCGCCCCGCCGGTGTCGAGCATCGCGGAGGCGGCCTACGAGGCGGTGCACCTCTACGCGGGCGCGGCCCGGCGGGCCGGGGAGGACGAGCCGCGGGCGATCGCCAGGGAGCTGCGCAGCAGCCGGGCGCGGTTCCCGCGCGGGCCGGTCACCGTCGCCGGGCCGGAGACGGTGCGCCAGGAGCTGTTCGTCGCCGAGGCGGTGCCCGGCGGGTTCGCCGTGGGTCGGTCCGGTTAAACGGCCCGCCGACGTGCCACTACCTATTGACGTGTGTAGGTAGACCTCAATAGCGTCGCGGTCTCACCGGTTCCCGGAGGTAGAACGCCATGCCCGTACGTCCCCCCGATCCCGATGACCTGGGCGCGGTCGCCGCGCACTACGGCCTCGGACTCGACGACGCCGATCTCGCCTCGTTCTCCCCGATGGTGCACGGCCTGCTCGGGTCGTGGGACGCCGTCGAGGAGCTCTACGCGGCGTCGGCCCCGGCCGTGCCCGACCGGGCCTGGACCCGTCCCGAGCCCGCCGACAACCCCTACAACGCCTGGTACGTGACCTGCCAGGTCACCGGCAGCGGCGAGGGGCCGCTGGCCGGGAAGACCGTGGCGGTCAAGGACAACACCTCCGTCGCCGGCATCCCGCTGATGAACGGCTCGAAGACGATGGAGGGCTACACGCCGCGGCGCGACGCCACCATCGTCGCCCGCATGCTCGCCGCGGGCGCCACCATCGCCGGCAAGTCGGTCTGCGAGGACCTCTGCTTCTCCGGCGGCTCGCACACCTCCCGCACCGGGGCGGTACGCAACCCGTGGAACGAGACGCACTCCACCGGCGGTTCGTCGTCGGGCACCGCGGCGCTCGTCGCCTCCGGCGTCGTCGACGTCGGCACCGGCGGCGACCAGGGCGGCTCGATCCGGATGCCCGCCTCCTGGTCCGGCATCGTCGGGCACAAGCCCACCTGGGGCCTGGTGCCCTACACCGGCGCGTTCCCGATCGAGCAGTCGATCGACCACGTCGGCCCGATGACGCGCACCGTCGCCGACGCCGCGCTCGTGCTGAACGTGATCGCCGGACCGGACGGGCTCGACCCCCGCCAGCCCCGCGACCTCGTGCCCGACGACTACGTGGCCGCGCTGGGCCGCGGCACGGAGGGACTGCGCGTCGGGGTCCTCACCGAGGGCTTCGGCCTACCCAACTCCGATCCCGGCGTCGACGCCTCGGTGCGCGCGGCGGCCGAGACGCTGCGCGGCGCAGGCCTCGTCGTCGAGGACGTCTCGATCCCGTGGCACCTGCACGGCGCGAAGATCTGGGACGTCATCGCCACCGAGGGCGCCGCGTCCCAGATGGTCGACCTCAACGGGTACGGCCTGAACTGGAAGGGCCTCTACGACCCGGAGGTCATGGAGCACTACGGCAACCAGTGGCGCGCCGACGGCAGCCAGTTCTCCGAGACCGTCAAGCTGGTGCTGCTGGCCGGGAAGTACGCGCTCACCACCTACCAGGGCAAGCACTACGGCATGGCCCAGAACGTGGCCATGCAGCTGCGGGCCGCCTACGACGAGGCGCTGTCGCGCTACGACGTGCTGGTCCTGCCCACCACGCCGATCCACGCCACGGCCATCCCCGACCCGGACGCCCCGCGCGAGGAGATCATCGGCCGGGCGCTGGAGATGGTGACCAACACCTGCGTCACCGACGTCACCGGCCACCCGGCCTGCTCGGTGCCCGCGGGCCCGGTCGACGGCCTCCCCACCGGAATGATGATCATCGGCAAGCAGTTCGACGACGCGACGGTGCTGCGCGTCGCCCACACGTTCGAGCAGGCGGTCGGGGGCTTCCCGACGCCGGCAGGTGCGACCGCAGGGAGCCAGGCATGAACGGCGTACACGACCTCGGGGGGACCGACGGGCTCGGTCCCGTCCCGGTACCGGAGTCCGAGCCGGTGTTCCGCGCGGAGTGGGAGAAGGCGGCGTTCGCCATGTTCTCCATGCCGTTCCGCGCGGGCTTCTTCGGCGTCGACATGTTCCGTCACGGCATCGAGAAGATGCACCCGGCGGTGTACCTGCTCTCGCCGTACTACGAGCACTGGATGCACGCCGCCGAGCACTACGGCGTGGCCAAGGGCGTGCTCGACGAGGACGAGATCGAGAAGCGCACCCAGTACTTCCTGGAGAACCCCGACGCCCCGCTGCCCGAGCGCGAGGACCCCGACCTGCTCGCCTTCGTCGACTGGGCGGTCCAGAACGGCGTCCCGGCCGGGCGCCCGTCGGACAAGGTGGCCAAGTTCGCGGTCGGCGACCGGGTCACGGTCAGCAACGACGTGCCCTACGGCCACACCCGCAAGGCCCGCTACATCAGCGGTCGCACCGGCGTGATCGAGCTGGCGCACGGCACGATGATCTACCCCGACAGCGCGGGCAACGGCGGCGACGACGCCCCCGAGCACGTCTACACGGTCAAGTTCACCAGCACCGAGCTCTGGGGCGCCGAGGCCGCCGAGCCGAACGGCGTCGTCTACTTCGACGTCTGGGAGCCCTACATCACCCACGCCACCAGCCAGGAGTCAGCCGCATGAGCGCCAAGGTCCGCACCCCCGAGGAGATCGCCGCCCGTGTCAAGGCGCTGGAGTCGATCATGATCGAGAAGGGGATCATGACGACGGCGGCGATCGACCGGCTCGTCGAGATCTACGAGAACGAGGTCGGCCCGCAGCTCGGCGCATCCGTCGTCGCGAAGGCGTGGAGCGACCCGGAGTTCAAGAAGCGGCTGGTCGCCAACGCCACCGACGCGTGCCGGGAGCTGGGCATCGGCGGGCTGCAGGGCGAGGACATGGTGGTCGTCGAGAACACCGACACCGTGCACAACGTCATCACCTGCACGCTGTGCTCGTGCTACCCGTGGCCGGTGCTCGGGCTGCCGCCGAACTGGTACAAGGGCCCGGAGTTCCGCTCCCGCATCGTGCGCGAGCCCCGCAAGGTGCTGCGCGAGGACTTCGGGTTCGACGTGCCGGACTCGGTCGAGGTCCGCGTGTGGGACTCGTCCTCGGAGATGCGCTACTGGGTGCTGCCGCAGCGCCCGGCCGGCACCGAGGGCCTCGACGAGAAGGCGCTCGCCGCGCTCGTCACCCGCGACTCGATGATCGGCGTCGGCCCGGTGGCGGCACCCTGATGGCCTTCCGTCAGACCGCCACCGAGCTGGGCGACGCGCGGCGGCGCGTCGAGGAGCTGGTGTGCACACTCCCCGGCGGGGAGCGCTCCTTCGACCATCCGTGGGAGATCCGCGCGTTCGCCATGGCCGTGGCCGCCTACCACAACGGCCAGTACGAGTGGTCGGAGTTCCAGCTCTCGCTGATCGACTCGATCAAGAAGTGGGAGAACGACGGCGGCACCGAACCCTGGTCGTACTACGAGCACTGGCTGGAGGCGCTGGAGACCGTGCTCGCGGGCAACGGCGCCCTCTCCGACGCCGTGCTCGACGACGGGATGCGCGCGGTGCTGGCCACCCCGCGCAACGCGGGCCACCACGAGGCCCATCGCGAGCCGGTGGCGGTCGACCCGGCCCGATAGGTGGTGCACGATCCGCACGGCCCCGACATGATGGGGCCGTGCGGATCGGCGTGGGCGGGATCCCCGTCGACGACCCGACCGACCCGGGGGCCGTCGCGCCGCCCGCACCCTCCACGCCCGGCACGGCTCCCGCCCGTGCCCGCCCGACGCCGGCCACGCGCCGACGACCCCGAACAGCGCGCGTCCCACGCTGAGCCCGTGACCACCCCCGACGACGAGGGAGCCCCATGTCCGGCTACTACACCGACGAGATCCACGGCCCGCACGAGTACTTCGAGCTCGACAACTTCGCCCTGACCACCGGGTACACGATCCCGAACGCCCGGCTGGGCTACAAGACGCTCGGCACGCTCAACGCGGCGAAGGACAACGCGGTGCTGGCCCCGCACATGTTCTCCGGCACCTCGGCGTTCATGGAGAACTACGTCGGCGAGGGGCGCCCGCTCGACCCGGCGACGCACTTCGTCATCCTGCCCGGGCAGTTCGGCGGCGGCTTCTCCTCCAGCCCCTCCAACACCCCGGCGCCGTTCGACCGCGGTCAGTTCCCGCTCGTCGCGATCGCCGACGACGTGGTCGCGCAGCACCGGCTCGTCACCGAGCACTTCGGGATCTCGACGCTGCAGGCCGTGCTGGGCTGGTCGATGGGCGGGCAGCAGACCTACGAGTGGGCCGTGCGCTTCCCGGACATGGTGCCGCGGGCCGCGGTGTTCGCCGCCACCGCGCGCAACCCCGTCCACAACCAGATCTTCATCGACACCTGGACCGAGCTGCTCACCTCCGACCCGGCCTTCCGCGACGGCTTCTACGACGACCCGTCCGAGGTCCGGCTGGGGCTCACGCGCCTGTCCGTCGCGTTCTCCCTGATGGGGCTCTCGGCCCGGTTCTTCCGGGAGGAGCTGTGGCGCGGCCTCGGCTTCGTCTCCGCCGACGACTTCCGCCAGGGCTTCATCCGCGGCTACTTCGCCCCGATGGACCCCAACAACCTCCTCGCGCAGGGCCACAAGTGGCGCGCGAGCGACATCTCCGCCCACACCGGCGGCGACCTCGGCGCGGCACTGGGCCGGATCACCGCGCAGTTCTTCGTCGCTCCGTTCTCCGAGGACCTGTTCTTCCCGCCGGAGGACTGCGAGGACGACTGCGCGAAGATCCGAGGAGGGCACTACCGCCCGATCGACACCCCGATGGGCCACTTCGGCATGTTCGGCCTGCGCCCCGAGGACCCGGCCGCCGTCGACGCCGTGATCGCGGAGATGCTGGCGAGCTGACGGCCCGCCCGTCGCGGAGGTCCGCCACGATCGACGGACGGTCGGCCTCCGCGACGCCGGCGGCCACCGGCCCTGGCCGGTGACGGAGTCCGGCTCGGGTCGGTACGGGTCGACGGGCTGATCCTCCGTCCACGTGGACCGCTGGGCGCTGCCGTTCCCGTCCATGCCGCCCGGCCGCTTGGGCCGGGCCGGTGCAAGTGCCGGCTGGCGGTTGTCGGCGACCGACCGCGATCGGGCCCTGACCGTGCCGTGGCGGGGCGGCGCCGCGGAACCAGAGTGAAGGCCATGCCCGCCGCGTCCTCGGCGCGGCCCCGCGGCCGTCGTGCCGACACTGGAGTTCATGTCCCGGCCGGGCAACGCCGTCCCGGCCGACTGCGGAGCGAGGTCATCCGATCTGGCCTGTGGGATCGATGCCCAGCGCCCGGCCGATCCGCAGGGCCGCGATCGACGCCTCGACCTCACCCGGGAAGTGCACGGCCAACGAACGGGGAGTTATTCGAACATCTGTTCGCATTGCGGGCGATTCGTTGGTACGATTACGGCGTGTCCCCGACCCGTTCCACCACGTCTTCCGAGGCGATTCTCGTCGCCCGGATCACGGAGTTGGAAGAACGGAAGGCAGCCATCGCTGCCGAACAGTCCGAGGCGATCCTCGAGTTCGCCCGGGCGCACGCGGCATCACAGACCGCCGGCGGAACCGTCGACCCGGAGGCGCTCGAACGCAGCATCGCGGCCCAGGTCGGACTCGCCTGCCGGGTCTCCCCCACCGAGGGGCGTCGGCGGGTCCGGATCGCCCGCGACCTGCACGACGGGCACACCCACGTCCGGGCGCTGCACGCTGTCGGGGCGCTGAGCGAGTACCGGACCGCGACCATCGTCGCCGCCACCGCGCACCTGTCCGCGACCCAGCGGGCCGAGGTCGACGCGCTGCTGGCCGGGCACCGCATCGAGACCCTCGGGGTCCGCCGGATCCACGACCTCACCCGCACCCTCGCCGCCCGGGTCGCCCCGGCCGCGTTCGCCGCCCGTTGCCGGGCCGCCCGCACCGGCCGGCGCGTCTCGGTCCGCCCCGCCGCCGACGGGATGGCCGATCTCAGCGCCCACCTGCCCGTCGAACAGGCCATGGCCTGCTACGCCGCGCTCGCCGCCGCCGTCGACGAGATCGCCGTCCGGCCCGAGCCGGTCACCCGCGGACGCGGCCAGGTCATGGCCGACACCCTCGTCGAGCGCCTCACCGGGCAGGCCACCGCGGGCGACGTGAACGTCGAGATCCAGGTGATGGTCCCGGTCGAGACGCTCGTCGACCCCCACGGCCCGCTCCCGGCGCAGATCCCCGGCCACGGACCCGTCCCCGTCGCGCTGCTCACCACCGGCGACGGACGCCGCACCTGGCGGCGGCTTGTCACCCGCGACGGGATCGTGATCGGCGGCGACTCCCGCAGCCGCCTGTTCACCGGCCGGCTCGCCGCGCTGATCCGTGCCCGCGACGGTGGGCGCTGCCGCGAGCCCTACTGCGACGCGCCGATCCGGCACCTCGACCACATCCGCCGCTGGTCCGAACTCGGGCGCACGGAATTCGGTAACGGCCGCGGGTTGTGCGCATTCCACAACCAGGTCCGGGAAACGCGCGGATGGCGAGCCGGGAGCGAGGACGGAACGGTCGTGACGACCACCCCGACCGGTACGCGATACCGCTCCGAACTCGTCAGTGCCCACAGCCGACCGCACGAGCACGACCACGTCGCCTGAATGCGGCGTGCGACACCGACATGCCGTCGCCGCGCCGAGCGGGCCGTTCAGGGCGGTCCCGGTGACCGGGTGCCGGTGGCGGCGCGGTGCGGGCGTGGGGGGACCGTCCCGGGAGCGCCGCGATCGCCTGATCGACGTCGAGTCGACCCTGTACGCCCGCCGCTCGCCGGTGCGAGCGTTCCGCGGAACGCGATGGGGTGCCCGCGTCCTCCCGACCCACCGGCGGGAGGCGCCGGTCAGTACCGGCTGCCCCCGGGCGTCCCGCGGAACGGGCCGGCGCGGCCCCGAGCACCGGCGCGAACGGCGAGGACCCTCGCCGACGAGCCCGCACACCGGTCGGACCGTTCCGTCGACGGCGGGGCGGTGACGACCCGGCTCAACCGGCCCCCATGCTCACGAACGACCAGCCCGTGGCCACCGCGACCGGATCGTCCCCCGCACCCGCGCGGGCCCGGCGCAGGGCCTCCGCGAGCCGGTGCCCCTCCCGCAGGTGCCGGTGCAGGGCTGTCATCAGCGGGCGGGTCGCGGCGTCGTCGACGGGGACGACCCCCGCCACCATCCCGACGGTGCCCAGCGGGAGCAGGGAGCTGGTGAGGCCGAGCAGCTCGTCGGCGCCGGCCGGGGAGAGCAGGGCGGAGTCGCAGCTGGGCAGCAGCAGCAGGCGCGGGGCCCGGCCGAGCTGTTCCAGGTCGTGGACGGTCAGGGGCCCGTCGTCGAGGCTCAGCGAGGAGAACAGCGGGCTGTCGGCCCGGAACGTGCCGTGCGCGGCGACGTGCGCGAGGTCGGCACCGTCGAGCGCGGCCAGCGCGGCGGCGGCCGTGGCGTCACCCCCGCCCAGCACCGTGGCGCCGGGATGACCCAGCGCCAGCTCGGCCACCTCGCCTGCGGCCGACGGGAGCCCCGGGCCGTGGATGAGCACTACGCGCCCGCTCGGCGCGGGCGGGGCGCGGCGCGCGCGGAGCCAGGCGGCCGCCGACGGCGCGACGTCGACGGCGCGGGTGCGCAGCTCGGGCAGCAGCGCCCAGGGCACCGCGTGCAGGATGCCGGGCGGCACGACGACGACCGCCCCGTCGCCGAGGTGCTGACGGGCCTGCCCGAGCAGGCTGCGCGCCAGCCCGTCGGCCGCGGCGCCGAGCTGGGCGAGGACCGCGTCGGGGCGGCGGCGGACCCGGCGCAGGCCCGAGCGGGCGAACTCGACCTCACGGGTGGCCGTCGCCGTCGGGCCGACGTCGAACCGCCGGACCCGGCCCGCGCCGCAGACCAGCGCGTGCAGCCTCCCGTCGACGTCGACCAGCACGACCATCCGGTCGGGACCCAGCTCGGCCAGCAGCGCGTCGACGTCGATCCGGCCGGCGTCGCCCGGCCCCGTCCCGGCCGCCCGCATCGCGCGGGCGCGGATCGCGGCCTCCAGGCGCCGCTGCTCGCGGCGCAGCGCGGCCGCGCCGGGGCCGTCGGGGTGCGGGCCGTCGAGCCGGCTGGTGATCTCGCGCAGGGCGGCCAGGTCGGCCCCCATGGCCGGGTCGGCGGGCGGGCGCACCGGTGGCGCGACGAGCGCGCTGCCGCGCCACCGCTCGCTCCACCGCAGCAGCTGCCGGGCCGATCCGCGGCGCAGCGCGTGCCGTTGCGCGATCGCCGCGAGCTCGGCCCCGTGCACCGTGACGTGCGCGCGCAGCTCCGAGGAGCGCATCGAGCCCCGCAGCTCGTCGACGGCGCGCAGGCCGCGGCCGCAGGCGTGGGCGAGGCGGCGGGCGTCGCCGTCGGCGTCGGCGGCCATCGCGACGGCGAGCCAGCCGACCGCGCGGCTCGCCGCGGGCCCGCGCAGCCGGCCCTGCGCGGCGACCGAGAGGTGGCGCCGCCCGACGTCGGCACGCCCCAGCTCCAGCGCGACCCGCCCAGCCAGCAGGTGCGCGGTGCCCGACTCCGCCGACCCGCACCGCTCCAGCGCGGCCGCGCAGCGCCGGGCCGAGCGCAGCAACGGCGCCGTCGACTCCCCGGCGCCGTGCCGCGCCCGCAGCTCGACCAGCCGCGCGTGCGCGCGCCACCACGGCCGCCGCTGCCCCGAGAAGATCGACGCCGCCTCGGCCGCCCGCTGCCGCGCCGCCTGCGGGTCGTCGGCGGCCAGGGCCGCGGCCGCCCCGGCCAGCAGCAGCTCCGCGCGCCGCGCGACCGTGCCGCCGATGCCGTCCAGGTGGGCCAGCGTGTCGTCGGCGACGATCATCGCCTCGGCCGGCAGCCCGGCGGCGAGCAGGACGTGGGTGCGGTCCAGGCGCAGGTCGACGTCGACGATGCCGAGCGCGGCGAAACGCTCGCCTGCGTCGTCGAGGCAGTCCAGGGCGGCCGGGAGGTCTCCCGCCCGGAACGCGACGACGCCGCGGTTCTGCCGGGCGCGCGCCGACTCCAGACGCTGCCCGCCGCGGTCCAGCAGCACCTCGGCCCGCCCGAGGTCGGTGCGCGCCCGGTCGACGCCGCCGAGCGCGAGCAGCGTGAACGCCCGCGCGGTGCGCGCCCGGGGCTCCCACAGCTCGTCGGCGGCGGAGTGCAGGATCCGCACGGCGCGGTCGAGGTCGACCAGGGCGGCGTCGTGCTCGCCGAGGGTGAGCAGCCCGCTGCCCCGGCGCATCAGGATGCGCCCGACGGCGACGCCCTCCGCGAGCTCGACGGCCTCGTCGAGGACGGCCCGGCCCTGCGCGGTGCGCCCGGACATCACCAGGGCGATGCCCAGGGTCGCGCAGACGTCGGCCTCGCGGGGGCGCGAGCCGGCGGCGCGGGCCAGCCGCCGGGCGACCCGCAGCTCGCGGACGGCCTCGCGGCTGTCGCCGAAGTCGCGCAGCACGATGCCCGCGGCCTGGCGCGCGACGGAGGCGTCCAGGGGTGACGGAGCCCCGGCGAGGACCGCCCGCGCCCGCTGCAGCGCCACCCGCGGTTCGGACAGCGTCAGCGGTAACAGTCCGAGCACCTCGCCCGAAGGCTCCAGCACACCGACACCCACCACGGCTGACGAGTACCACGTATCTGCACGGCGGGAAAAGGGCTCGTCCGATCGACGGCGGTGGGACGAGACACGGAGGTGGGGCACATGCCCGACTACTACGACGAGATGGGCGACGCGGTCTTCCGCGCCCAGTTCCGGATCCTGGAGACCGCGTTCCGCAGCGCCGACCTCGACGTCCGGGTCGAGCCGTACGTCGAGCGCGACGTGCACTACCAGTACGTGCCCGGCCGGGTGCAGATGCGCAACGCCACCCCCGAGGACGCCGATCGCGTCCTGCGGGCCGCCGGCGTGCTGCCCGGTGCGCGGGTCGTGGGCCGCGACGACGGCCGCCGGGTGCCCGAGAACATCGCGCTCGTCCTGTTCGACGACGGCGAGCTCGGCGTCCCCGCCGCGCTCGACCGGCTCGACGGCGCGCTCGGCCCGGGGTTCGCGACGCCCGACCACGTCCTGTCGATCACCGGCGGGGTGTCGAACTGCCCCGGCACCGAGCCCGACCCGGTCCCCTCCCCCGGCTACGGCCCGCACCCCCGGGTGGCGGCTGACCCCGGCCTCGGCCAGGGCGTCCGGATCGGGGTGCCGGACTCGGGGTTCGTCGCCGGCACCGGCCACGCCTGGCTGGCGGGCGGCGTCGCCGGGGAGCCCGACCCGAACGTCGACACCACCACCGCACCCCCGACGCTGCACGCCTACGCCGGCCACGGCACGTTCATCGCGGGCGTGGCCCGCTGCGCCGCCCCCGCCGCGGAGATCTGGGTCTCCAACCACTACCGGCACGCGGGCGCCAACGTCGAGACCGAGGTGTTCGCCGACCTCATCGACATGATCAACGGCCGCGTGCAGACCGGCGTCGACGCCCAGGGCCGGCCGGTGATCACCGACGTCGGCCCGTTCGACGTCGTGAGCCTCTCCGCGGGCGGGCACACCCGCAACAACGTGCCGAACCTGTCCGGGCCCGAGGTCGCCGCGGCACTGGCGGCCAACGAGAGGACCCTGCTGCTCGCCGCGGCCGGCAACAACGCGAGCCCCCGCGAGTTCTACCCGGCCGCACTCCGGGAGGTGACCGGCGTCGGGGCCCTGGGGTTCGACCGGGCCGGCCCCGCCTGGTTCAGCAACGTCGGGCCCTGGGTCGACGTGTGGGCGCTCGGCGAGGGCCTGATCAACGCCTACCCCGTGGGGCACTACACCTACAACGAGCCCCCGCGGAACGGCTACCGGATGCTGTTCCCGGACCTGGCCCGGTGGAGCGGCACGTCGTTCGCGACGCCGCTGGTGGCGGGGCTGGTCGCCGCGCGGATGACGACCGCGGGGGTCGACAGCCGGACGGCACTCGCGCAGCTGGTCGCGGCCGCGGGACCGGGCGCGGTGCTGGGGTAGCGCTCAGCCTGCGGGGCAGTCGAGCAGCCGCCGCAGCGTGACCGTGGTGCCGTCCCCGTCCTGCGACACCTCGACGGCGTCGACGAACGCGCCGATCATCCGCAACCCGCGGCCGCGGCCCTCCGGGACCTCGCGCGGCTCCCGCCACCGTCCGGTGTCGACGACCACCAGCTCCACCCGGACGCCGGTGGAGCAGCCGACCGGGCCGCGCCCCGTCGGCCGGAACCGCCCGCGGACGGTGACCCCACCACGGCGCGATCCCGCGTAGGCGTGGTCGACGCTGTTGGACACGGCCTCGCTCACCGCGTAGACCAGGTCCTCCGCGGCCTCGCACAGCGGCTGCCGGCCGCAGAACGGGAAGAGCCAGTCCGTCACCGCCCGGCGGACGCGCGAGGGCGCGGACGGTTCCGCGGACAACGCCAGCTCCAGGAGGTCGGGCACTCGGTCGGAGTACCCGGCCGCGGACGGCCCTGAACACTGCGTCGTCCGGAGGACGGCACGGGCGTCGGGACGCCGGTGAGGCGCAGGATGGAGAAGCGGTGGACCTGGCCGAAGCCCCCCGGCAGGGTCCACCGCACCTACGACCACACGACGCTCGCCCCGCCCGGCCCCGACGGCGTGAGCCACGATCCGGGCAGAGCTCCGTAGGCGTGGTATCCCGTCAACGCGCCGACCCGGCCCGGGGGTACACGGTCCGGTGATCCGACATCCCATCGTGTGTACGGGACCGTGCGCCGTCACTCTGGGTCGATCATGCTCGGCTCCCCCGGGAACCCGAAGCCCGGCAACCCGCGCACCGTGCTGCGACCGCCGTCGCAGCCGACGAGCCGGGGTGCACCTCCGCTGTCGGCGTCGGCACTGCGCGAACTACGGTGTTCGCGGGTCGCAGCCTCCCGACCGCCGGGTCGTCCGCCCGCGGTGTCACGCGGTGCGGGGAATCGTCGTACGCGCTCGTACCACGATCGTCGTGGCCACCACCCTCGCGCTGATCGCCGGGGCGGTCGTGCTGGTGACTCGGCCCCACCGACGTCGTCCCGGTGCAGTGGAACGACGACCGCACCGAGGCGACCGCCGTGGTCGAGCACCTGAGCACCAAGTGGTTCGAGGAGTTCGCGGGCACGGTCACCACCGAGCTCGGCAAGCTGACCAGCCAGCGCACCGACCCACCGCAGTGCGAGGGCAAGGAGCCGGAGTGGGTCGACCAATCGATCTTCCTGCGTGATGACCGGAACGCGCCGTTGCTCTCCTGTGTCGGCTCGGACCCCGCATCGGCGTCGGTGGCCGTGGTGAAGATCGCCAACAACCGGCCGTGACGCAGATGGCCGACCTCGGCGCGCTCGGGTACCCGGTCGGGTTGGCGACACCGGTCCTGGGACGCCTCGCAGCGAGGACGTCGTCGGTCACGGTCGGGCCTCGAGCACCATGTTGAACGGGTTCTCGGCCGCCCGGCGGACGTGGCGGTACCCGGCCTCGGCGAGGACGTCGCGCAGCCGTGCCTCGCCGGCCTGTGCACCCAGGGCGAGCCCCACGGGCTGCGACAGCGAGTTCGCCACGCACAGGCCCGTCGACGCGGCGTATTGCATCGCCGCCAGCGGGTTGTCCGCCAGGTTCGCGCCCAGCTCGTCGCACGCCACAGGCTCGACGAGCATCACCGTCCCGGTCTCCGCCAAGGCGTGCCGGGCATGCGCGGCGGCGCCGACCGGATCGCCCAGGTCGTGCAGGGTGTCGAAGAAGCACACCAGGTCGTAGCCCTCGTTCGGGAACCCGTGGCAGCCCGCGACCTCGAACCGCACCCGATCGGCCACGCCCGCTTCGGCGGCGCGCGTACGGGCGACCGCGACCGACGCGGGGTGCGTGTCGTAGCCGACGAACCGCGACCGTGGGAACGCCTCGGCGAGGATCAGCAGCGCCGCGCCGCGGCCGGAACCGACGTCCGCGACCCGGGCGCCGGCCTCGAGCCTGGCCGCCACCCCCTCCAGGGCCGGGATCCACTCCTCGACCAGGCTGTTGCGATAGCTCACCCGGAAGAACCGCTCGGTGCCCTCGAAGACGGCCTCGTCCTGCTCGTCCCAGGGCACACCCTCGCCGGTGCGGAAGGCCTGCACGATCCGGTCGGTGCGTCGGAACAGTCCGGTCGGCAGCAACGCCGCGCCGGCCATCGCGGCCGGGGAGTCCTCGTCGGCCAGTACCGCGGCGTGCTCCGGTGGCAAGGTGAAGGTGTCGTCACGCGACTCGTACCCGACGACCCCGGCGGCCGCCTGCTGGGCCAGCCACTCCCGCACGTACCGCTCGTGGGTGTCGGTGTTCGCGGCCAGCTGCGCCGGGGTGACCGGGCCGGAACCCGCCAGCGCCCGGTACAACCCGAGCCGGTCCCCGACGACCACCATGGCCGTGGTCACCGCCCCGGTGAACAGCCCGGCCACCTGCATGGCGAAGGCCTCCACCTCGTTCCTGTCCAGATCCATCACGGGCTCCTCTCACCGGTCGGGTCGAACGACGGACGCGACGAGGATGGGCGCAGTGGCTTTCACGGGGCTCACAGCGAGCGTGCACAACCGGCCGGAGGTTCGTCCCGGCACCGAATCCTGGGCCATAATCGGCCCCGTGGGTGGATCGGCCACGAGCTTCGGCGTGCTCGGTGCGCTGCAGGTTCGGTGCGACGGGGCGCCGGTCTCACTGCCGAGCGGCCGCAGGCGGGTCCTGCTGGCTGCGCTGCTGGTGCGGGCAAACCGTCCGGTGACTGCGGACGCCCTCGTGCAGGCCGCGTGGGGTGACGCGCTCCCGGCCGACCCGCGCTCGGCGCTGCACACCGCGCTGTCCCGGCTGCGCGCGGTCGTGGGTGCGGGGGCGCTGCGGGCCGAGCCGGCCGGGTATGTCCTCGAGACCGATGCCCTGGACGCGGCCCGGTTCGAGACGCTGCGTGCCCGGGCGGGCGAGGCCCCGGCCGAGCATGCCGCGGTGCTGCTGGAGGAGGCGCTCGCGCTGTGGCGGGGCCCGGCGTACACCGAGTTCGCCGACCGGGACTTCGCGACCGCCGAGGCCGCCCGGCTCGACGAGCTCCGGCTGACCACTGTCGAGGACCGTGCCCAGCTGTCGCTCGAGCTCGGCCGGCCCGCGGAGGCCGTCGTCGGGCTCGAGGCGCTCCTCACCGGGCACCCGCTGCGCGAGCGGGCCCGCGGCCTGCTGATGACCGCGCTGTACCGGGCGGGCCGGCCCACCGACGCGCTCGAGCGCTACCGTGACTACCGCAGGCTGCTGGCCGACGATCTCGGCCTCGACCCGTCGCCCGCGCTGCGCGATCTCGAGGCCCGCATCCTGGGCCACGACCTGCCCGCTCCGGCGATCCGCCACCGGCGCGCCCCCGCACCACCGAGGTGGCTCGTCACGGGCACGGCGTTCGTCGGTCGCGACGACGAGGTAGCCATACTGGTCGACGTCGCCGAGCAGCACGACCTGGTCACCGTCACCGGGCCCGGCGGGGTGGGCAAGAGCCGCCTGCTCGCCGAGGTGCTGCCCGTGCTCGGCGACCGGGTCGGTCTACCGGTCACCGTGGTCGAGCTCGCCGCCGTCGCCCCGGGGGACGTGGACGCCGCGGTCGCGGCCGCCCTCGGCGTCGACGCCGGAACGGACCTGCAGCGCGAGGCGGTCCTGGAGTACCTCGGTGTCGCCGCGGTCGTGCTGGTGCTGGACAACTGCGAGCACGTGCTCGACGAGTGCCGCACGCTCGTGGTGGCGCTGCACCGGCGCTGTGCCGGTGTTCGGGTGGTCGCCACCAGCCGGCACCGGCTCGGGCACGCCCACGAGCAGGTGCTCCCGCTCGATCCGCTGCCGGTCCCCGTGTGGGGCACCCCGGCTCGGACCGCAGAGCTCACCGCCGCGGTCCGGCTGTTCGCCGACCGGGCGCGACGGGTGCGGCCCTCGTTCGCGGTGACCGGGGACTCGTTGCCGGCCGTCGCGGAGATCTGCCGCCGGCTCGACGGGTTGCCGCTCGCGCTGGAGTTGGCTGCGACCCGGACGGCGACACTCGGCCTCGAGCCGGTTCGAGACCGGCTGGGGGCCAGCCTCGACCTGCTCGGTGAGGACGGTCGCGACCGGCACGGGAGCCTGCGGGCGGTTGTGGAATGGTCCTTCGGCCTGCTCGAGTCCGACGAGCGCCTGCTGTTGTCGGTGCTGTCGGTGTTCGACGGTGACTTCGACCTGGACGCCGCCGAGCAGGTGGCCGCCCCGTGCGTGGTCGCACCGGTGGCCACGGGCATGGCCCGGCTGGTCGAGGCGTCCCTGGTGTCCGCCCACGATGTGACCGGCGCGACACGGTTCCGGCTGCTGGAGGTCGTGCGCGCGTTCGCGAGCGAAAGGCTCCACGAGGCGGGTGCTGCGCGCGAGGCGCGGCTGGCCCATCTTCAATGGGCACTGCTCCTGGCCGAGGGGGCCGCGCGGGACCTCACGGGACCAGCGGGTGAGGCCGCGCTGGCGCGGTTGGACGGCAACCGTGCGAGCCTGGCGGCCGCCGTCCGGTGGGCGCTGCGCTCGTCTCACCCCGAGTACGCCGGTCGGATCACCGGTCACCTGGCGCTGTGCCTGCACTGGTCGCCGGACGCCCGTCTCTACGATCTGATCCGCGACGTCGCCCGGGACCCCCTCGTCCGGCGGACCCGGGCCGCGGCGCTGGCCCTCGGCGCGGGCGCGTTCGCCGCCGTCGAGCGGGGTGAGCTCGACCTCGGCGAGAACCTGGCCACCGAGGCGCTGCGGCACGCGGCGCAGCCCGAGGAGAGCTTCCTGGCGATGCTCGCCCTGGGGATCTCCGACCTGTACCGCGGTCGGCACGACGCAGCACAGGCGTGGTACCGCTCCGTGCTGGCCATCGAGGGACTGCCGCCCGCGTACCGGGCCGACGTCCACGCGACCCTCGCCCTGCTCGCCGGGTACGCCGCGGACCTGTCCACTGCCCGCGACCACGCCGCGCACTCGCGTGCGGGTGCCGAGGCCACAGGCGCGGTCAACACGAGGGCGTTCGCCGCCTACGCGACGGGCGAGACGCTCCTGTTGGAGGATGCAGAGGCGGCGGTCCCCGTCCTGGCCGCCGCCATTGCCCGTGCGGGGCGCGGTGCGGCGCACGTGTCGGCCGTGGCCCGGATCGCTCTGCTGTCCGCACTGACCCGCCTCGACCGGCACTCCGAAGCGCTCGACCTGGCCGGTCCGCTGCTGCACGACGAGCTGCGGACCGGGAGCTGGCCGCAGCTCTGGACGACCCTGCGCATCCTCGCCGAGCTGTTGGTCGCGCTCGACCGTGACGACACCGCGGCACTGCTGCTCGCCGCTGCGTGCGCGGCGCCGGCGGCACCGGCCCTCAGAGGTGACGACGTGGAGCGATACCGCGCGCTGGAGGCGGGTATCGGCGGTCGCCTCGGCCCGGCAGTCGTCGGCCGGATCAGGGCACTGGCGCCGCTGCTGCCGCGCGTCGAGGTCGTCGACCGTGCGCTCCGGGCGCTCGACGAGGTGATCACGACGGCAGGCCATCGGGCCGACACCGGGTAGCGGTGCTCGCTGGAGCAGTGGCGTTACGAGAGCCCTGCGGCGGCGCGACCTGGCTCGGAACTGGGGTATCGACTTCGCGGGGACGGTCGCAGCGGAGCGGCTTCTCGCCCGGCGGGTTCAACGAGGGAACGGCAGCATGCCTGCGGTTGCTGGGCGGGCGGTACGCCAGCTCCCCTACCCGTCAGCTGTCACCCACCAGCGGAGGCGACCGGTGAAAGGCGAGACTGTCGGTGTGGACAACTTCAGCGGAGTTTCCGCTGGTCAGATTGGGTGGAGCTGAGGGGATTCGAACCCCTGACCCCTTGACTGCCAGAGAACCCGCTCACACCCGACGGGGCGCTCACCAGCAACAACAGCAACCCGACGGGCCACGACAGCCACCAGAACCGCACCACGGGCCAGGGTTTCGCACCACAAGCGGCACCACGAACGATCAACTCAGCCTGCGGTTCAAACCCCGCCTGCGGCATCGCCCTCAGCGAGCAGCTCAAGGAGCTGGTCTGGCCCCAGGCCGCTGATCACTACCGGCGCCCCCTGAGCAAGCACAACCACCGAGACCCGCTGGGCAGCCAGGCGACGGGCGCGGTCGATCAGCTCCTCCGCCCGTCGCCGCTTGCGGATGCGGTCGACAAGGTCAGCCACAGCCAAGGTCGCCGACGGCAACGACACGATCAACGCCGTCAGCGACACGGGATCGATCACCCGCTCGTCCCGCCCCGGCAACCCGGTCGGCACCGGTTCTGCCGGCGGCTCAGTCGTGAGCGTGTGACCCCAGCCGGCCACTAACTCGGCAAGCTCACCGCGCGCCGCCTCGACATCTGCCGAGCTTGCGCCGTCTATGCAGATCTTCATTGTTCCTCGGTTTCGGGTTCCGGCAGTGCGTCGATCATCGTGGTGAGCTGCTCGACGAGATCAGCGTTTCCTAGCTTTTCGGCCGCGGCCCGGCTCGTCAGCAGGACCGACCTCGCATCCTCGTGGTACTCAGCAGCGATGAGGAGCTGCCCCAACGTGTTTCCGACAATGGCGATTCCGTCAACACGTTGCAACTGAACAAGTAGCTGAAAGGATTCCACCAGCCGCTCGAATGCGGACTGGTAGTTTTCGCGTTGCAGGTCGATCTGTGCGAGATCCCAGCTCGCGGCCGCGATACCATTGACATCACCGAGGTTCCTGTTCACCTCCAGGCGCTTCTCCTGGAGTGCAACTGCCTCGTCTAGCTCCCCCCGCG
>NZ_BJNG01000007.1 GCF_006539565.1 Pseudonocardia hydrocarbonoxydans | reverse complement strand
AGTAACGCTTCCCGCTGTCGTAGCGACAGCCGGTTGACACGTCGACTTCTAGTCGAGTGATCAGCCCCAACAGGATGCCCTGAGGAGTCACCGTGGATCTGCTGCCCGGAGACGCGACGTCGACACAGATTTGCAGCGGTACCTAGTGAGCCGTCCGCTTATCGCCCTAGTAGTGCTTGTCTCATTTGGTATCGCATCGATTCCAGCGTTTAACTGGGCCAGCGAACATCAAGTCAGCGAGATACGAACGGCGTCCGTTACCCCGGTTCGGGCAGTGGAGATCGGAAAGGGCAGCCAGCGTGGCCTATGGTCGGGGTCATTTGAGTGGACGTTAACTTCTGCAACCGAGGTCATCGATTGTGGATCAGTACTTGCGCCAAACGAACCGCCGATCCAGCAACGCGTGAATGAGATCAGCGAAGTGCAAGGAATTACGTTCGAAGACGTTCCACTGATCGAGCCTGAGGTTACAAGCTACCTAACTGCTACAGCCCAGTCTCACGCCGAAACGACGGCTGGGGACCAAAGCGCTTCAATTCAGAAGGCGATTCAATCATGCGCTGACGATCTGCCGTGGCGCCGATGGGGCTTCTTCTTCGCCACGCCGATTGGCTGGCTGATAATTATAGCCGCGATAGGCGCGGTCCTTGGGATGATGTACGGCGGGGGTGGAGGCGGAGGATGGAGGGGCCGCCTAAGCCCCAACCTATCGGGAAGCTGGACACTTCGACTGTGGCGGGGCTAGACACTCCCGCTAGAGCGTGTCTCCATATGAACTGGAGCCCCGCGCAAGCGGGGTTGAAGGATGGCACCTAGATTGCCGACGTGGAATTGGCGCAGCTGGCCGAACAGCATCTGAGCGGGCCTATGCCTCGCCGGTGGGCTCACGTGCAGGCAGTTGCCGCCGAGGCCCGACGAATCGCACCAGCTTTAGACGATGGCGAGCTGCTGGTTACCGCAGCTGTCCTGCACGACATCGGGTACGCGCCCACCCTGGCCACCACGATGTTCCACCCGCTCGACGGCGCCCGGTTCCTACAGGCACTGGGAATGCCGACCCGGCTCTGCGCCCTTGTCGCACGTCACTCGTGTGCGCTGAAGGAGGCCGAGCTGCGTGACTGCGGTGCGGACGTCGCCGAGTTCCCCGACGAGGAGACACCTGTCCGCGATGCCCTCTGGTACTGCGACATGGTCACGGGCCCGGACGGACAGCGGCTGACGGTCGACGACCGGCTGGCGGAGATCCGGAACCGCTACGGACCGGAGAGCCTCGTCGGCAGGTTTCTCGACGTCGCTCAACCCGAGCTGGTCGCCGCGGTCGAGCGGACCATTGGGCGCTACACCGCGGCCGGGATTCCTCAGCCCAAGTACGGCTGAGGGTCTCCGCGTAGTCCGTCCTCGATCCGCACACGCATGCGTGGGTGCATGGTTAGGCCGTCGATCGCCGACGGCTCCACCCAGTGCACCTGCGTCGACTCGTTGCTGATCGTCGCCGATCCACCAATCTGCTGGGCGCGGAAGCAGATCGAGAACTCTTGCCGTACCTCGCCGTCGTCGTAGGCGATGACGTGGCCCGGATACGAGTAGATGCCGACGAGGCCGGTGATCTCGACGTCGATACCTGTTTCCTCCAACGTCTCGCGGATCGCGGCAGCGGGCGTCGACTCCCCCACCTCCTGCCCCCCGCCGGGCAACGCCCACTGGCCGTTGTCTGCACGCTTGATCAGCAGCACGCGGCCGGCGTCGTCCTGGACGAACGCGGTCACCCCGACGACGAGGCTGTTCGGCCGGGGCGCGGACGGGTCATCGAGGTAGTCGGTCTTCGGCACGCCGCCTTGCTACCACTTCGGCGGCTTCGCCGTCTCCCAGACGCGGTCGAAGCTCTGCGCGTAGGTCCCGAAGAGATCGCCGGCCGACAGCCGGCGCAGGTGCAGTGCCGGGGCGTGCGGCGCAGTGATCCCGAGAACGTGCGGGTTGACGATCATCTCGTCGTCGTAGCGGTAGATCGAGTTGTACAGCGTCGTCGAGTGGCACCGAATCTCGACGCCGGGCTCGCCGTCAAGCGGCCGGACCAGCGCCAGCGCATTGCGGATCTTCGCCGAGATCGTCGCTTTGCCGATCCCCTCGTCCGTGCTCCTGCGGATGACCTCGCGGCTGTTGGGTTCCCCGTAAAGCAGCCGCACCCGCGCGCCGGCCGTAGCCTTCGCGCGCAGCGCCGGAACGAACGCCGGGTCCTCCGTCAAGAACATGCCGACGTAGACGAGCACGTCGATCCGTGCCGTGGCCGAGCTGAGCAGCCGGCTCCACAGCTCGTGCGGGATGTCGTTGCGGTGCGGGTAGATGCGGACGACCTCGGACTCGTCAGCTGCTGCCGCCCGGTCCGGGCTGAACGCGTCGGGCCACAGGTAGCGCTCGGTCTCGCGAAGCATCGCCGCGAGCTTGCCCCGGTACTTCGGGTACGGAGAGCGGCCCTGGGTGATCCACCGCTCGACCGTCTTGGCGTCGACCTTCAGCTCCTCGGCAACGTTGTCGGCGCTCAGACCCGCGCGTTGCAGCGCGTCGCGCAGGCGTTCATTGACCGGCACGACAGCCTCCCGAGGACGCATAGGGACGACTTATCCTAGCAAGGACGTCTGTAGAAGTCCTGCCATGCGGTGTGGAAATCCCAGCGATCTGTTGAGAGTAGGGAGCCGACGGACCCGGGTTGGCCGAGTCCGCGGACTCGACAGGGGTCGGGCACATGCAACCGAACGAGACCGAGAAGCCCAGGTGGACGCCAACCCGGGCCGGGCGTGACGCACGAGCAGTGAGCACCGCACCGCGGTTCTACAGCGTGGCGCAGGTGGCCCGGATCTTCGGCATGTCGTCGATGACGGTCTACCGCGCGATCGCGGACGGGCAGTTCCCGGCGCTGAAGGTGCGGGGTCGCCTGATCGTCCCGGCGAAGATCGTCGACGAGATGACCGAGGCCGCGATGGCCGAGGGCGTCGTCGTCGACGCCGCCAGCTGGGTGGTGGAGCGATGAGCAGCGTCCTCATGCACCTCGACGAGGCGCTGGAGCGGGTTCTGCGGCTCCGGGAGCAGCTGCTGGCCGACCCGTTCGCCGAGGCACGGGCAGAGCGCCTCGCGCTGCTGTTCGAGTCCGAGGCGCGGGCGTGGTCGCAGCTGTTCGAGCTGACCCAGCTGCGGCCGGTATGGCGGGCGGCCCTGGCCGCCGAGCTGGTGGCGCGGCAGCAGGCCGCGCGGTGGCGCGAGCGCGCGGTCATCGAGCGGGCGATGCGCGTGCACTCGCCTAAGGACCCGAGCGCCGTCCGGTCGCTCGCACACATCGGGCAGGGGTGACGGGTCATGGAGAACGTCGGAGTGCTCATCTTCTTCGCGGTGCTGGCCGCGTTCATCTGCGCGAAGGCGCGGGTCCCGGCCGGGGCGGTCGTGTTCTCCCTGATCGCGCTCGTGCTGTTCGTCGGGACGCCGGTCGGCGAGGGCCTGCCCGGTGCGGTCGCGACGTTCGTGGGTGTCGTCGACGACGCCGCGACGCCGGCCCTGACCAACGCCCCGGGCGAGAGCGGAGCAGTGGGATGAGCCCGCGGGAATGGCGGTCGTGGGCCGCATGCCGGGACGGGGTCGACCCAGAGCTGTTCTTCCCGGTCGCGGACTCCGGACCGGTGGCGGAGCGGCAGGTGCAGGAGGCCAAGGCGGTGTGCGGCGGGTGCTGCGTCCGGGCGGAATGCCTCTCGTTCGCGCTCGGCGCGCTGACCGACGGGATCGCCGGTGGCTTGACCCCGGCCGAGCGCCGTCGACACAGCCGGCGCCTGGCCGCAGGTGGCCGTCCTCGGGTCGTTCGTGGGTCGGCGGAGGCGGGCCGTGCCGCCATCCGGGCCGGTGGTCGCGTCGTCGAGGTGGCCGCGACGTTCGGGGTGACCGTGCGGACGGCGGAGCGGTGGGCGCAGGACGTCCGCGCCGCCAGGCAGCGGGGTGCGGCATGAACGCGTCCGAGCACGCCGACCTGGGTGCCACCTCGTGGGGCGAGGCGGCGCGGGCCCAGCTCGACGCCGAGCCGGACCACGCCGACTTCTACGCGCTGGCCGGCGAGATGGCGGCGACGTTGTCAGCCCTGCAGGACGTGGCGAACGTGCTGCGCCGTCAGGTGGCCCGCTACGGCGAGGGCCATGACGTCTACGACGACACCCGGTCCGTGGACCCGCACGCTCGGCTGGCCGAGGCCGCCGAGCTGCTGGCCCTGCTGCGTGACGACCTCACCCCGGCGCTGCGGAGGACGCACGCGTTCTGGGCGTCGATCTCGCACATCGGCGTCGAGGAGCCGTCATGAGGGCCCGGGCCGTGCTCTACGGACTGCTCGCGGTGGTGGCGGGCGCCGCTGCGGTGCTGTCGTTCGCCGCGCTGCGCGACCTGGCCCTGCTGTGCGGATTTGCCCCGATGCTGGCCTGGCTGCTGCCGGTGGTCGTCGACGCGGGCGCCGCGGCCGGGTCGCTGGTGTGGCTGGGCGGTCCCGCCGCCGACGCCGCACGGCGGTTCGCCCGCACTCTCGCCCTGACGCTGCTCGCGCTGTCGGTCGCGGCCAACGCACTCGGGCACGGCCTGGCCGCCTACACCGTCGCGCCCGCCTGGTGGGTGGTCGTCGCCGTCTCGTCCGTCGCGCCGGCCGTCCTCGGGGCGGTGGTGCACCTGGCCGTCCTCGTGGGCCGACCGGCCGACGCCCCGCCCGAGTCCCGACAGCAGCCGCCGCACGACCGGGCCGGCGACCTCATCGCGGCCGGAGCAGGACGGCGCCGACTCTCCCGGGAGCTGGGCGTCACCGAGCACGAAGCGCGGCAGCTGCTGCAACGCACCCGCGCCACCTCCAACGGGCACGTCCTCGACTCAGGAGATCCGGAATGAACGGCTCGACGCTCGTGATCCTGCTGGCCCTGCTCGCCGGGTCGGCCCTCGCCTGGCGACGTGGTGCGCGCGCCATGGCGACCGCATTGATCCTCGTGGCAGCGCTCCCGGCCGTCACGCTGCTCAAGCAGACGCCGGCCTGGGCGGTCGTCGCCGTCGGGGTCGTCCTGGTGGGCGTGCTGTGGCACCGGCACGCCCGCACTGCCGCGACGATCACCCGCTGGAGCGCCATATCCCGGCGCAAGGCGGGCGTCGCCTCGACGATGGACATCGCCCGGGTGGCGAGCGCGCCGGCGATGCGCCGCAAGGCAGCCAGCGTCCGCCCATCGCTCGCGCAGACGACTCGGCGCGCCCGGTGGCTCCAGCTCCTACGGCTCCCGGCCGTCGAGGTGGCGGTACGGCTGTGCCGCGTCGGTGCGCAGTCGGTGTGGGCGTCGGTCGAGGACTTCATCGTCGTATTCGGCGGGCCGCGGACGGGCAAGACCCAGTGGCTCGCCGGACGGATCATCGACGCCTCTGGGGCGGTGCTGGTCACCAGCACTCGGATCGACCTGCTCGACATCACCGCGCCGCTGCGCGGTAGCAAGGGTCCTGTCTACGTGTTCAACGCCGTCGGGATGGCCGGCCTGGCGTCCACGATCACGTTCGACCCGCTCACCGGGTGCACCGATCCCACGACCGCGGCGGAGCGGGCGGCCGACATGCTCGGCGCCTCCCGCGGCGGGAGCGGCGACCGGGAGTTCTGGGACGCCCAGGGCCGGCGGGTGCTGGCCGCGCTGATGCACGCCGCCGCGCTGGGCGGGCTGCACATGCGCGACGTGCTGGGCTGGGTCGCCGACCCCGACAGCGCCGGGCGGGTGGAGTCGCTGCTGCGCCGCTCGCCCGAGGACGCGTTCGTGCAGGAGGCCCGGCAATTCATCTCGACCAACGACCGCACCCGCAGCTCGATCACCTCCACGATCATGCCCGCGCTGGGCTGGCTGACCAGCTCCGCGGCCGCGGCGGCCGCCGAGGGCTCAACGCCGTTCGACGTCGCCGAGCTGCTGGCGTCCCGCGCGACGGTGTACCTGCTGGGCGCTGAGGAGACCCAGGCCGCGCCGCTCGTGTGTGCTCTGACCGGGCATGTGGCCCGAGAGGCCCGCCGGATCGCCGCCGGCTGCCCGGGTGGGCGGCTCGACCCGCCGCTGACCCTCGCGCTCGACGAGGCCGCCCTGATCTCGCCGGTCCCGCTCCAGTCGTGGAGCGCGGACATGGGCGGGCGCGGGGTGACGATCATCAGCGCGTTCCAGTCCCGGGCGCAGTTGCTCGCCCGCTACGGCCAGCACGACGCCGCGACGACCCTCAACAACGCCGGGTCAGTCATGGTGTTCGGTGGCACCCGCGACCGCGACGACCTCAACTTCTGGGCCACGCTCGGCGGGGAGCGCGACGAGCCGATCACCACCACCGACCTGCACGGGCGGGTCGCCTCCCGCACAGTCCGCAAGGTCCCGGTCGTGGCACCCGCGCAGATCGCGAACCTGCCCGCCGGGCGCGTGGTGACCTTCCGCCGCGGGATGCCGCCGGTCGTCGGGACCGTCGACATGGCGTGGCGACGCCGGGATGTCCGTGCCCTATCCCGGACGGGTGGACGGTGGGAGCGGCCGCGCCGCGCGTGGGCGTGGCTCACCCGCCCGCCCTTCTCCCCCGCACACGAGGTGGCGCCGATCGCCCGCGACCTCCCGGTGTGGGCCACCGCCCGACCCGACGAGGGCTGGAGGAACTGATGGCCGAGATGCCGAGCGTGCGCGAGATCGCCGCACTCACCGCCCGCCTACGAGACCTGACCCGCCCCGGCGCAGTCGCCGACGACGCCGCCCGGACCGAGTTCCTGGCCGACAAGGAGGCGCTGCTGGCCCGCATCGTCGCCGACCAGGACGAGCAGGAGCGGGCCGAGCAGCTCGCGATCTGGCACGTCGACGACACCACGACCGAGGCCGGCGACTACCGGGAGCCGACATGACCGCCCCGGACTCACGCGACGCGGCGCTGGGCCGCGAGCACGCCCGCACCGCACGCCGGGTCAGCGAGCTGGAGACGCTCGTCCAGCAGCTCTGCGCCGACGTCCACACGATGGCCCGCCGCGTCGGTGGTGCGGCCGAGCCGGACGCGGAGCGGGCCCCGGGGTCGTGGCTGCTCGCCGACGACCCGGTCGTCGCCTCCGCCCAGCTCGGCGATCTCGTGGAGTGGCTCAACCGGGTCTATCTCCGCTATCAGGGCACGTGGCTGCCGACCTGCTGGCTCTGGCACGCCGACGCCGTCGAGGAGCTGTGGTGGCTGCGCTGCGCGCACGCCGACGCCTACGACACCGACCGCGGTTCCTGGCAGCGCGCCGCGGACTGGCACGACCGCCAGCGCCCCGGTGTCGTTCGGCGGCTCACGAAGGAGATCGGCAACTGCGAGCTGTCGCTGCACCTACCCGGCGCCCGCCGCGCGGTACCGCCGACTCCCGTCCCCCTGGCCCCGGCCGCCGCGCAGATCGCCGCCGCCTGGATCGACTCCGGCCGACATGACCCGGCTCCCGTACCGACGCCCGATCAGCTCGCAGCAGCCGAACGACACGATCACGACCAGTACCGGAGCCAACGATGACGACTTCACCGAACGCGACGACCGATCAGAACCCCACGACCCGAACACTCACGACCACGACACACACGAACGACGACCACCAAGCACCCGAAGATCAACCGACAGACAAAGACCAAGATCCGAAGTTCCAGCACACCCAGGCATCCGGATCCCCCGGTACCCGCCGCGAGCCCTGGCGGGCCGCGGCGAAGATCAACTACACGCCCCACTGCAGCGTCGCGCCATCAGCTACGGACGGTCACTGGATCGGCCGGGTGCCGTCATGCTGAGCCTGGCGACCGGCCACGACGTCGGCTATCTGACCGGCGCCGTCGCGGCCGGCCGGGAGAGCTACTACACGGGCGCAGTCGATGCCGGCGAGCCGCCGGGGCGGTGGGCCGGTGCCGGGGCCGAGCGACTGGGCCTGCACGGCACGGTCGACTCCGACCTGATGGAAGCGGTCTACACGCACCTCCTCGACCCCCGCGACGCCGCGACTCACTCGCGGTCGACGTGGAACGAGGCGGCCGCGCTGGCCGCCCCCCATCGCAAGTACCGGACGCCGGAGCAGATCTACGAGCAGCTGCTGGAGGCTCAGCCGGAGGCCGGCCCCGAGGAGCGCGCCGCGCTGCTGGCCCAGGCCGAGCGGTCCGCCCGTCAGGCCGTGTCGTTCATCGACGCCACGTTCTCCGCGCCGAAGTCGGTCACGGTCCTGGCCGTCGCGTTTGAGCGGGCCGCTAGCGACGCCGCGGCGGTCGGCGACCACGAGGCCTCCGCGGCGTGGGCGGCGCACGCCAAGGCCGTCGAGGACGCCGTAATGGCCGGTGCCACAGCCGCGATCCGGTACCTCGAGGATGAGGCCGGCTACTCCCGCGTCGGCCACCACGGCGGGGGCGCCGGGCGGTGGATCGACTCGGACGGGTTCGTCGTCGCGCAGTTCCTGCAGCACGACTCCCGCGACCGCGATCCACAGCTGCACGTGCACCAGGCGATCCTCAACCGCATCCTGTGCGCCGACGGGGAGTGGCGCACGCTCGACTCCCGCGCGATCCACGCCATGCGCGGCGCCGCCGCAGCCATCGCGGAACGGGTGATGGAGGCCCACCTGACCCAGGCGCTCGGTGTGCGGTTCCAGACCCGCGCCGACGGCAAGGCGCGCGAGGTCGCCGGAGTGCAGCAGGAGGTCATGGACCTGTTCTCCTCCCGCCGCCGGGCGGTGTCCGCCCGCACCCGGGAGCTGGTCAACGCGTTCGAGTCCCGGTACGGGCACGAGCCGAACGCGCTGCAGCGGACCCGGCTCGCGATGCAGGCCACGCTCCACACCCGCGCGGCCAAGTCGCACGAGGGCGAGACCCGCGACCAGCAGCTCGACCGCTGGGCCACCGAGCTCCAGGCCGAGGTGGGCACGACGCTGGGCCAGGTCGCCCACGACGTGCTCGCGCTGCGCCAGCAGGTCGACGCCGCGGCAACCTGGTCGCCGCAGGACGTCCTCGACCGCGCGTTGGCGCGGGTGGCGGAGACCGGGTCCTCGTTCTCCCGCTCCGACCTGATCCGGGCGGTGTCCGACGAGCTGCCCGCCCACCTGGGCGTGGCGCCCGAGGAGGTGCGGGCGTTGCTCGACGGCGTCAGCGACGAGGCCCTGGCCAGCGCGGTGCGCCACGTCCCGGAGACCGACGCCAGCCAGTGGCCCGAGGAGCTGCGGCTGCGTGACGGGCGGTCGGCGTTCGAGGGGCCTGGCTCGGCCCGCTACAGCACGGACGGGCAGTTCCAGGCCGAGGCCGCACTACGGGCCGCCTCCGTCACGCGCGGGGCCGCGGCACTGAGTGATGTTCAGGCAACCGCCGTCGTGGAGAGCTACACCGCGGCCGGCCGGGAGTTGGGCGTCGACCAGGCCGCCGCCCTGCACGGCGTGCTGACCTCCGGCGCGTGGGTCGAGGTGCTCTCCGCCGCGCCGGGCACCGGCAAGTCGTTCGTCGTCGGCGCGCTGGCCGAGTCGTGGACCACCCGGACCGCCGAAGGGGAGCAGCGCCGGGTGTTCGGGCTCGCGCCGTCCCAGATCGCCGCCCGGGTGCTTACCGAGGAAGGCGTGTCCGCCGCGGCCAACACCACCGCATGGCTGGGCGCGCAGCGCCGGCTCGACGGCGGATCGGCCCCGGACGAGGAGTGGCGACTCCGCAGCGGGGACCTGGTGGTCGTCGACGAGGCGAACATGGCCGGGACCGACCACCTCGCCGAGATCCAGCGCCGCTGCGGCGAGGCGGGCGCGAAGCTGCTGCTGGTGGGCGACCCGCGCCAGCTCGCCGCCGTCGGGCCGGGCGGCGCGCTCGCCGACATCGCCGAGCACGGGCTGCGCTACGAGCTGGCCGAGGTGCGGCGGTTCTCCGCCGAGTGGGAGCGCGCAGCGTCGCTGCGGCTGCGCGACGGGGACGTCTCCGTGCTCGACGAGTACGCCAAGCACGGCCGGCTGCGCGACGGCGGCACCGCCGAGCAGGCCGAGGCCGCCGCGGCGCGGGCGTGGCTCGCCGACACCCTGTCCGGGCGGGAGTCGCTGCTGATGGTGCGCGACAACGCCACCGCCGCCCGCGTCTCGGCGGGGCTGCGCGCGGAGCTGGTCGACCTGGGCAAGGTCGACGAGGCAGGGGTGCCGCTGGGGATGGACGGCTGGGAGGGCGTCACCGCCGGCGTCGGGGATCTCGTCCAGGCCCGCCGCAACGCCTGGCACCTTGCCGGGTTTGAGGGCAACGAGCGCGCCCCGATCAACCGCGACACCTTCCGCGTCGTCGCCGTGCGCGCCGACGGTGGGCTCACGGTCGCCCCGATCACTGGCCGCGCCGCCGACGACACCCCGCCCGAGCAAGTGAGCCAGTTCGGCGAGGCGCTGGGCACGCCGATGCACCTGCCCGCCCGCTACGTCGCCGAGCACGTCACCCTGGCCTACGCCGCGACCGCGCACGCCGCCGAGGGGCGCACCGTCGACACCGCGCACGGGGTGTTCGGCGCCGGGACCGACACCGCCGGCCTGCTCGTCCCGATGACCCGCGGCCGCGACGCCAACACCGCGTGGGTCGTGACCACCGCACTCGCCGCCGATGCCCCGACCGGTGAGGCCACGAAGACGATGGCCCGCACCCCGCGCGCCGTCCTGTCCGACGTGCTCGACAACGACCGGGCCGAGCGCACCGCTACCGCCGACCGCGAGGCCGCCGAACTCGCCACCCGCTCGACGATGACCCATCTCGACCGGCTCATCGACCTCTCCGCACAGGTCACCGCCGGCCGCACCGCCGCCACCCTCGACCAGCTCGCCGCGACCGGCGCCCTCTCCCCCGCCGACCGTCGCGCCCTGGCCGCCGACGAGGCGCTCGGCAGCCTGGAGCGGCTGCTGCGCACCGCCGAGCTGGCCGGCCACGATCCCGCCCAGGTCCTCACCGCCGCCGCCGAGGCCCGCAGCCTCGACGGGGCGACGTCCCCGGCGAAGGTGCTGCACCACCGCATCACCCACGCCCTGCACGGCCAGCTCACCCCGCGGATCGACAGCGCTACGGACCTCATCCCCACCCAGGTCGACGCCGGGCGCCGCCGCGACTGGCTCCAAGCCCGCGCCGACGACGCCGAGACCCGCCGCCACGAGCTCGGCGCCCAGGCCGCCACCGATCCCCCGCGCTGGGCCCTCGACGCGCTCGGCCCGGTCCCCGCCCAGGACGAGGACGTGACGGGTCGGCTGGAATGGGAGCGCCGCGCCGGCTGGGCCGCCGCCTGGCGTGAGCTGGCCGGCCACACCGACGAGGACGACCCGCTCGGTCGCGCACCCGCCCGCGGACTCGTCGAGAAGGCCGCGCTGTTTCGTAAGGCGCACGAGGAGTTGCGGCTGCTCGACGTCGGCGCCGAGGAGGCCGACATGTCCGACGGCCGTCTACGCGCCCGCGTCCGCGCGATGCAGCTGGAGGAGGAACGCGCCCCCGCCGACGTCGCCGACGAGCTGGCCGCCGCGCACGAGCAGGCGGACAAGGCCCGCGTCGACGCCACGGTCTGGGCTGCCCGCGCCAACGCCGCCACCGGCCCCGACCGCGAGCAGCTCCAGGCCGCCGCCGAGCAGGCGGCACGTACCGCGGCCGAGCTGATCGACCGGATCACCGGACTCGATGCCGCCGACGAGGCCCGCGGTCGCTGGTACGTCGACACCGCAGTCACCCGCGACAACGCCCACCGCTCGGCGTCCGAACTACGCGCCCGCGGCATCGACCCGTACGACACCAGCGATCGCATCACCGCTGACGATTGGCTCGACGCCCACCGCGCCGCCCAGGCCGACGACGACCAGCACCGCGAGATCCACCCCGACGACCAGGACGACGAGCGCAACGAGACACGCTTCGACACCCCCGAGCCGCGCCGGCGGCTCCCGATCCGGGAGGTTGACGAGACCGCCGAGCTGGTCGCGAGGGCGCAGGACACCCTCCGCATGATCGAGCAGCGTCACGCTGCGGAAGCGGAGCAGGTCGCCCACGAGGCGTCCCGCTCGGCCGAGGAAAGCCGGGCAGCGCAGCTGGCCCAGTGGGCCCAGGAAGACGAACGCACCACAGCCGACGTCGTCCAGCTCGAGGACGGCAAGGCCCTCGAACGTTGAGCGGTCAGAAACGGGTCGAGCACACGACGTCACCGGGACCCGCATCGGTGACCGGTGTTAACGGACATCCGGGACGAGACGACAGGCTGTCTGAATGACACTGCCGCCTGATGGAGCACGCCGTGACCTACCCGCCCTACCCCACCTCGCCGAACGACCCCCAGGGTGGGCAGGGATGGCAGCAGCCCGGCCAGCCGAACATGAGTCCTGAGCAGGCCCGACAGGTGTGGTCCCAGCAAGCGTGGACGCAGCAGCAGTATCCCGGGCAGCAGCAATACCCAATCGGACCCGGCGGACAGCCGTCACCGCATTGGGGTCCGCCCTCCGCCTACGGCCCGCCGCCGCCTCCGCCGCGCAGATTCGGGTGGGGTGCGCGGATCGGGGCCGGGGTCCTCGGCCTGTTCCTTTTCGGCTCCTGCGTGAGCGCCATCGGCTCCCGCGAGCCCAGTGCCCCCAACACCACCGGCAGCGCCTCAACACGACAGCAAGCCGCCAACACCATCACGCCCGCAGTCCCCGCGCAGCCGGCGGCCCCCGCCCAGCCGACGGCCCCCGCGTTCCCTGGGGCTCAGCCCGGAGACGTAGTCACGGCGGCTGGCGGCAGCGTCACCATTGATGGGGTCACCGTCGTCGCCGCGCCCCTCAGCCCCGGAAGCTCCACGTTCGGCTCGACACTCTGTGCGACGGTGATGTACGCCAACGACTCCGACGATCAGGTCAGCTACGGCATTTTCGACTGGGAGATGCAGAACCCGGCCGGGGCGATCGTCAACATCACATTCTTCGGGGGAGACGACGCCCATCTGGGCAGTGGCGAACTCGTTCCAGGCGGCAGCATCGAGGGCACGGTCTGCTTCGAAGACGAGAACGCAAGCAGCGGAGACTATGTCCTGCTGTACGACCCGCCGTCATTCTTCACCTCGGATCGAGCGGCTTGGATCAATCCCCGGTAGGCGACTACCACCATCAGAACCGGGCAGCCCACCTCAGGAGATAGCCGGCCCGCTCCAACATCTCAACGGTTGCCTCCACCTCGTCGTCGATGCTGCGCCGCCACATGCTCAGCAGGTCCTCAACGGGTAGCGGCAGAACCGCGCCCGAGAACCGACCAGCAGGGCCCCACTCCACCCGCCCGGGACTAATGTGGAATGGATGCCACCGCACCGCATGGTCGGTCATCGATGCCTCGACCACGACGAGCCCCGTCGGTGTCCGTCCGCCGGAAGGCTCCAGTGCCGTGTGGAGCCACGCGTACTCCCAAACAATCACGAGATGCGTGGCCGCCACAACAGCTGGTAGCCGCCCCATCAGGCCGACCGCACTCGCCGAGTCCCGACCAGCCAACGAAGTCCGACACGTCAGATAGCCCACGTACGGCGGTTCGAGACCCGCGCAGAGCATGTGAATCGTCGGGCGCGGCAGTCCGGCGCCGCTACGCAGAAGTGCGTCGGCGCCGGCAACCGCAGACGCCGCGATCCGGTCCTGCATCCCGGCAATCTCAGCAATTCTTGCCTGCACCATCTCCCTAGTGTGCCTACGACCACCGACAACAACAGACCCAAGAACCCGGGCTCCGCCCGGACCCGTCCCTCCCTCCGGCGGGGCGGCCAACGACATCGACTCCCGTTTTGGGGTGGCGTGGGCGGGCTCCACCGTCCCTCGGTCGCCCTGAAGGGATGCCACACCGACGGTAGGGCCGCAAGCGAAGTGCGTGCTTGCACCCCTACCGCCGGTGCGGCCTTGCTCCGCACGCCCGACCGACGGCGGAACCAACGGCGCAACCAAGCTTGCTGAAGTCCATGCAGATCAACACTGGGCGGCACCGGACTCCGTCGGCGCGTTGCCGCAAGGATCGGGCCACGAGGTAAGAGGATGCAACAGTGTCGACTGGGCCTACGAGCAGTACCGGCGCTGCCGGGCCTCCAGCCGCTGGTGCCGCCGAGCTAGCGAAGAACGACGCGCCAGCACCCCCCGAGGGGTTGTCCGAGTTTCTCCGCAAGATCCTGGATCAACTCAGCCTGAGCGCTTGGCTTCCGGCGACCATGCTCGTGGGCTGTGCCGCCCTACTCCTACAACTGGCCGCTCTGGCTAGCGTCGACATCGGTGCAGCCATTCTGGCATTGGCCGAGAAGCCGTTCGGCATAATTGTCATTCTCTTATTTGCGTTGATTCTCACGGCCATCATTGTTCAGGCGTTCTCGTTTGAGGTGATCCGATTTCTTGAAGGCTACTGGGGCGCCAGCAGCCTTGGAGCGATCGTCGCACATGTGCTGATAGAAATTCAGCTTCGTCGAGTTCGCAAGATTTCTAATCAGCGGGACAAGCAGGAGAAGCGAGCGTTCCGCCGAGCCCACGAGCGGATGCTCAGCCGAAATATCCCACGCTCGATATTGACAATTCTTGAGGACGACGTATATCGGCGTCGCGGAGTACACTCTCAAGCTGACAAGGATGAGGCGCGACGTCTCGGGTGGCGTCAGTTCGCGGCACCCCAGGATCTTGCGCGGTTCGACCGCCTCTCGAAGAGGCTCGACGATTTTCCCGCGGAGCATAGAATACTGCCAACGAAGCTGGGTAATGTACTCCGCTCCGCCGAGGATGCCCTCGAACTCGCAGACGGAGACCTAGAAGGTCTCGTAATGCGCAGATACGACAGGATTCCGGAGAGAATCCGAACCCATCACGACCAGTTCCGTACCCGCCTCGACATGTACTGCATCCTGTTCTTCGTCTTCATCGTTCTGGCGATGTTGAGCACGCTCATCGTGTGGCGGACGCAGGGTCAACTGTTGTCATTCTTGTTTCCTGCCACGTTCGCGCTATTGGCACTAACGGCCTACGCGGCCTCCATTACCAGCGCTCGCGGCTACGGGGCGTCGCTCCGAGCGATACAGCGAGGACCGGCGTAATCGCATAGCGCAGAGGAGGTTGCTATGCGCGCCTCATGCGAATCCTATGCTCAGGGCATATTGGCGGCCGATCGGAGTACGCTGTCTCCGGACACCCCCGGACCGAACACTCGTAGGTATGACTCGTTGGCTCCGGCGTACCAGGTGGACGGTCGTCGACCATTTCGCTCGCGTCCTCCCCTTCACATCGACTGATCGACTCAACCGAGTGATCCGCGCTCTGCACCAACGAAGATCGAATAGCGGCCGACCAGACCTTGGATCCGTACTCGAACCCACGGAACGACAGTGTGGAGGGCCTCGTCATTATGGCCTATCGCGGCGGAAACGGTCACCGGACAATCTGTGCAAGGTGCTCAGGTCGCCGTGCTTCCCGGTTGCATGGCAGGCCGCACGGGCAGCCGCGCCAGAAGTCCGGTCGCTGCCCGCTGGTCCGCCTCCGACACCCAGGCCGCGTAGACCCGCAAGGTCGTGGTTCCGCCGCCCCCATGCCCAAGCCGGCCGGCAACCGTCCGCACATCGACCCCACCTGCGATCAGCTCCGTCGCCGAGTAGTGCCGCAGCTTGTGGATCGTCGTCTTGATGCCGATCCGACGCGCCAGGCGCGAGTACCGCTGCCCCACCGTCGTCGGCTTCAAGTGCGTCGAGCCGTCCACGTCGCGGGAGAACATGAACCCGTCCACGGGCAATTCGAAGCCAAGGCCGGCGCACAGGTCCATGTACCGCTGCCGGTGGCCGGCCAGCAGGGCCACCGTGTCCGGGTCCAGGGCGATGCGGCGGTGTTGGTGGGTCTTCGTGTCCTTCTCCCACGTCTCCCCGTCGAGCTGCGCGATCGAGCGCGCGACCGTCAGCACCCCGTTCACGACGTCGAGGTCGTTCCAGCGCAGAGCGCACAGCTCGCCGCGGCGGAAGCCGGTCACCATCGTCAGCCACACGAGCACGGCCCAGTCCGGATCCGACCACGCCTCGTTCAGGATGCGGGCCGCCTCGTCGGCGCTGGGAGGCTGCGGTTTGGCCGCCGGCTGCGGCGGGGCCTGGGCGTGCTCGATGGGGTTGGTCGACAGCCAGCGCCAGCGCACGGCCCGTCTCAGGGCGCCGCTGAGGATGACGTGGATCTGCCGGATGGTCGACCGGGACAGGCCGCGGCAGCGGTGCGGGCCGCACCGGTGGTCGCAGTTGTGTGGACGCGCAGTTCGGTGCTCGACGAAGGGCCGGCGGTTGCAGTGCGCGCGGCAGCGGCGCAGCTCCGCGTAGAAGGAGTCGAACACCGCGGCCCGCAGCGCGCCGACCTTCTGCTTGCCGATCAGCGGCACGATGTGCGACCGGGCAAGGGTCCGGTACGTCGACAACGTGCTGGGCTCGACCTCGAGCAGCTCGAAGTGCTCGGTCAGCAGCTGCTCGACCGTCGCCGTGGTGCGCGGGTTGCGCTGCTCGTCGACCTGGACGGCGAGCCGGCGCAGCGCCTTGTCCGCCTCGGCGGCCGCGCGGGGCCCGGCCGGGATGATCTCGCGCAGGTAGTGCCGACGCTTGGTGAGCGGGTCCTGGCCGGCGTAGACGACGACCCGGAGCGACCCGCTGGGGAGCTGCTCGATGCGGCCCTTGGAGCGGGCTCGGCGTCGCGGCGCCGTGGAGGTCATGGTGCAACGCTAGAGCGGGTTCGCACCACAAACGGCACCATGACCGTCGGTGTGGATAACTCAAGCGGAGCGTTTCCGCTGGTGAGGAAGGGTGGAGCTGAGGGGATTCGAACCCCTGACCCCTTGACTGCCAGTCAAGTGCGCTACCAGCTGCGCCACAGCCCCTTGCCTCGACGAAGTTACACGAGGCCCGATCCCCCACGACAACCGGGGCTGCCGGACGTCAGCCGGCGGGGTCGATCGCGTCCTGCAGCCAGCCCGTGTCGCTGATGTCGACCCGGGCGCCGTCGAGCAGGACGGTCGGGGTACCGAAGGAGCCGTCGGCGTTGCGCAGCGCGGGGTCGGTGGTGGCCGCCTGCGTCTCCGCGGCGACCGCGTCGGCGTGGGTGCCGCCGCTGATGCAGGGGCCGAGGTCGGCGCCCAGCTCGGTGCCGAACGCGGTGAGCTGTTCGTCGGTCAGTCCGGGGCCGCGCTCGGCGGGCTGCTCGTCGAACAGCCGCGCGTGGTAGGCCGGGAACACGCCCGCGGGCACCGCGCACAGGGCGGCGTTCGCGGCGCGCGTGGAGTAGCCGGCGGGGTCGGTCAGCTCGTCGAGGATCGCCACGGCGTGATACCGCACCGTGACCTGCCCGGCGTTCATCGCCTCGGTCAGCTCGGCCCCGTAGCGCTCCTCGAACCGCTCGCACAGCGGGCAGAGGAAGTCCTCGTAGACGTCGACGACGATCGGGCCGCTGCCCGCGGTGACCACGCCCTCCGCCGCGGTGACGCCGTAGGTCGGCGCGGCGGGCGGCTCGCCGGAGCCGCGGGTGACCAGGACGACCACGCCGACCAGCATCGCGACCACCGCGAGCGTGGCCACCGCGATGAACGTGGTCCGCTTGGGGTCGCGCGCCTGCGTGGCGGGCGGGGTGATCCCCGCCGCGCGCAGCCGTGCCTCGGCCGCCTCCTGCTTGCGCCTCTTCTCGCTGCGCGACGCCCCGCCCATGTCCCTGTCTCCCTAGCCGATCCTCGAGTCCAGTGCGGCCGGTGTCCGCGGCCGCACCACCAACCATGCCGCGAGCAGCAGGAACCCCGCGTCCCGCACGAGTTCCTGCACGTAGGCGGTCTGCCCCGGCTCCACCTGCCCGCCGCCGCCGAAGCAGCCGCAGTCGATGGACAGCCCGCGCGCCCAGGCCTGCGTCACCCCGGCGACGAACACCAGCAGCAACGCCGCCGACGCCGCCGCGGCCGCCCGCACGCCGAGCCCGAGCAGCAGCAGCACGCCCAGGGCGATCTCCAGCCACGGCAGCACCCCCGCCACCAGCTCGACGCCCAGCGGCGGCAGCACGTCGTAGGCGCGGACGGCGACGTAGGTGCGGTCGGGGTCGAGCGCCTTGGGCACCCCGGAGAACAGCCAGACCGCGGCGAGCCCCAGCCGGGCCAGCGTCCCCACGACGTCGAGCACCCGTTCCCGCGACACGCCGCCAACCTAGCCAGGTGTCAGAAGTGCTCGCGGGCCGACTCCTGCTCCAGCACCGCGTCGAGGTCGCCCAGGCGCCGCATCCCCGCCACGGCCCGGGCGGTGCGGTGGTTGGCGGCGAGCAGGTCGCGGTGGCGGTGCGTCCACGCCCAGTACCCGGCCGTGAACGGGCACGCGTCGTCGCCGAGGCGTTTCCTCGGGTCGAACGCGCAGCCGCGGCAGTGGTCCGACATCCGGTTCACGTACGCCCCGCCCGAGCTGTACGGCTTCGTCGCGAGCATCCCGCCGTCGGCGTGCTGGCTCATCCCGACGACGTTGGGCGGCATCACCCACTCGAACCCGTCGACGAACGCCTCGCGGAACCAGTCCGACAGCTCGCGCGGGTCGTAGCCGCGCTGCAGGGCGTGGTTGCCCAGCACCATGAGCCGCTGGATGTGGTGGGTCCAGCCCCGGTCGCGCACGCCCGCCAGCGCCGTCGACAGGCACGCCGCGGTGACGGCCCCGGCGTCGAGGTCGCGGAACCAGTCGGGCAGCGGGGTGCGCGCGCGCAGCTCGTTCTTCGCGGAGTAGTCGCGCCCGAAGCGCCAGTACAGCTGCCAGACGTACTCGCGCCAACCCAGCACCTGGCGGACGAACCCCTCCGCGCTGGGCAGCGGCACGTCGCCCGACCGGTACGCCGACTCGGCCTCGCGCACCGCGTCGAGCGGGTGCAGCAGGCCCAGGTTGAGCGGCACCGACAGCAGCGAGTGCGCCATCGCCCAGTCGTCGGTGAGCATCGCGTCCTCGTGCGGGCCGAAGTGCGGCAGCCGCTCCTGCACGAAGTGCGCGAGCACGCGGCGGGCCTCCGCGGCGGTGACGGCGAACCAGCGCGGCCCGTCGACGCCGACGGTGGGCAGGTCCATGGCGTCGAGGTCGCGGCGGACCCCGTCGTCGATCGCGTCCTCCGGCGGCTGCCACGGGCCGGGCACGTCCAGCACGGTGACGCCCTTGGGCGGCGGCTCGCGGTTCTCCGCGTCGAGGTTCCAGGTGCCCCCGACCGGCTCGCCCGCCTCCATCAGCACGTCGAAGCGACGACGCTGGGAACGGTAGAAGTCCTCCATCCGGAACGTCTCGCGGTCGCCAGCCCACTCGTCGAACGCGGTGCGGGGCAACGCGAACGTCGGCGTCGGCAGGATCTCCTCGACCAGCCCCTCGGCCTGCAGCCGGGCGACGAGGTCGGCCGCGGCGAACGACGTCGGCTCGTGCACCACCACCGGGCCGACCCGCTCGATCGCCGCCCGGTAGGTGTCGGTGCGCAGGTAGGTGGCCCGGTCGCCCAGCTCGTCGGCGAGGTGGCGCATGCCGGAGAGCACCAGGTGCAGCTTCTGGCGGTGGAACGGGCGGCTGCGCAGCACGCGCGCCGACTCGACCAGCACGACCTCGCGGTCACGGTGCGCGTCGGTGTCGTGTACGTGCGGACCGAGCTGGTCGGCGAACAGCCAGAGCGGGGCGGGCATCGCGTCAGTCTCATCCGCGCGCGCCGGCCCCGCGACCGGAGCAGGATGGGCCCATGACGCAGGTCCCGCACGACGCGGTCCACCACCATTCCGACGTCAGCGGCGGCTGGCTGCGCGCCGCCGTGTTCGGCGCGATGGACGGGCTCGTCACGAACATCGCGCTGATCGCGGGCGTCGGCGGCGGCGGCGCCGACCGCTCGCTGATCATCCTCACCGGCATGGCGGGCCTGGTCGCGGGCGCGTTCTCGATGGCACTGGGCGAGTTCGCGTCGGTCGACACGCAGAACGACGCCGTGCGCCACGAGGTCGACGTCGAGCGGGCCGAGATCCGCCGTCACCCCGACGCCGAGCGCGCCGAGCTGGCCGACATGTACCAGGAGATGGGCCTGACGCGGCCGACCGCGGAGGCCGTCGCGGAGGAGGTGCACCGCGACCCGGAGCTCGCGGTGCGCGTCCACATCACCCAGGAGCTCGGCGTCGACCCCGACGACAAGCCCTCGCCGTGGACCGCGGCGTTCTCGTCGTTCCTGTGCTTCGCCATCGGCGGGATCGTGCCGCTGATCCCCTACCTGCTCGGCTCGTCGTCGCTGGTGCTGGGGCTGTCCGTGGGTGCGGTCGGCCTCGTCGTCGCCGGGGCACTGACGGCGCGGTTCACCACCCGCCCGTGGTGGCTCGCCGGGCTGCGCCAGCTGATGTTCGGCGCGATCGCGGCGGGCGCGACGTTCGTCGTCGGCTCGCTGATCGGCGTCAGCGTGGCCGGGTAGTCGGCGTCCGGGCGGGGAGGGTCTCCGGCGCGCGCAGCCAGAACAGCCAGGCGACGGCCAGCACCCCGCCGGTGATCGCGAACGCCCACCCGTAGCCGACGAGCTCGGCGAGCCCGCCCGCGAGCACCGGCCCCAGGATCGCCCCCAGGTCCGACGCCATCTGGAACCCGGCGAGCACCGTGCCGCCGCGGCCGCCGGTGCCGATGACGTCACCGACCGAGGCCTGCAGCGGCGGGTTCACCATCCCGCTGCCCAGCCCCGCCACCAGGCTGACGGCGAGCACGACCCATGGCTGCTCGACGTAGCCGAGCATCCCCGTGGCCAGCGCCGCGACAGCCAGCCCGAGCAGCATCGGGGGGCGGCGGCCGAACCGGTCGGCGAAGCGCCCGGCGACGACGAGCGTGGCCGCGTTGCCCGCCGCGAACACCGCGAGCACCACCCCCGACCAGGCCTCCGGCTGCCCCAGCGCCTCCACGACGAACAGCGGCACCAGCGCGACCCGGGCCCCGAACACCGCCCAGCCGACGCCGAAGTTGGCCACCAGCGCGGCGCGGTAGGCGCGGTGGCCCAGCGCCTCCCGGAACCCGACGGCGACCACCGGGGGCGCCCCCGGCACCGGAGGCGCGACGTCGAGCCGCCCCCGCAGCAGCACCCCGCTGACCAGCACGACGACGACCAGCACCGCCGCGTAGACGAGGAACGGGGCGCGCAGGCTGATCGCGACGAGCCCGCCGCCCGCCAGCGGCCCCACGATGTTGCCGAGGAGGAACCCGGTGGCCCACATGCCCGAGGCGCGCCCGCGGATCTCCGGCGGCGCCAGGCGGATCAGCAGCGACACCGCCGAGATCGTGAACATCGTCGACCCGATGCCTCCGAACGCGCGCAGCGCGATCAGGTGCCAGTACTCCCCGGCGAACGCCATCGCCGCCGTCGACACCGCGACGATCAGCAGGCCCGCGTTGAACACCCGCAGCTCGCCGACGCGGGTGACCAGCCACCCGCTCGACGGGGCGAACACCAGCCGGGCGAGGGCGAACACGCTGACGACGAGCCCGGCCGCGGTGATCCCGACGTCGAAGGTGCGGACGAACACCGGCAGCGTCGGCGCGACCAGCCCGAAGCCGATCGCGATCAGGAACGACGCGCCGACCAGCACCCAGATCTCGCGCGGGATGCGCACGGGTGCGCGCGAGGCGTCGACCTCGACCACCCGGGACCCCTCTCGGTCCGTGCCATTGCTACCGACAGCGACAGTACGCCCGATCGTGGGTGGCGCCGCGGCGGCACCGGGGACCCGTCGAGGTACCGATCGACGCGGCGGGCCGAGGGCCGTGGCCGCGGGCGACCGCGCGGGGCGTCTGACACTGTGGAACCGACAGGACCCCGCGCCGAGGAGACCGCAGTGACCGCAGAGCCCGCCGTCGACGGCGGACTGGAGGCGAGCAGCCTCGTCGACCTCGCCGTGCGCAGGCTGCGCAGCGAGATCCTCAGCGGTGCCCTGCTCCCCGGTGAGCGGCTGGTCGAGGAGCAGCTCACCCGCCGGTTCGGCACGAGCCGCGCCCCGCTGCGGGAGGCCCTGCGCCTGCTCGGCCAGCAGGGTCTCGTCGAGCACCTGCCGCGCCGCGGTGTGCGCGTCACCGAGCTGTCGGCGCGCGACATCGACGAGCTGTTCAGCCTGCGCGACGCACTGGAGCGCTTCGCCGTCGGGTGCGCCCTGACCGTGCCCCGCGACACCACCGACCTGCGCGCGGCCACCGACCGGATGGAGCGGGCCGCCGACGGCGGGGACACCTCCGAGCGGGCCGCCGCGCACCGCGCGTTCCACCTGGCCCTGGTCGGGCTGGCCGGGCACCGGCAGCTGCTGCGCAGCTACGAGCCGGTGCTCACGAAGCTGCAGCTCTACATGGCCACCAACCTGCGCCGCGAGGCCGAGGCCGTCTCCTCCCCGCGGGAGGGGGCGCAGCGCCACCGCAGGCTGTGCGACGCCCTCGACTCCGGTGACCTCGACGCCGTGCTCGCGGAGCTGGCCCACCACGGCGCGCGCACGTACCTGGCCCCCGAGCTCGACCGGTAGCGACGGGCGTCACACGGCCTTAACCACGCGGACCTGCCGTCGACACCAAACGGTCGACAATCGACAGAATGCAGCTCACGACCGCCGCGCTCGGGGTGCGCTCCCTGCGCGCCGCCTACCGGGCGGGCACGCTCACCCCGCACGAGGTCGTCGACCTGGTGGCGGACCGGATCGCCGGGCGCGGTGCCGACGCCGTCTGGATCTCCCGCTTCACCCGCACCGAGCTGCACGAGCAGGCGGCCGCGCTGCTCCCCGGGCCGCTGTACGGCGTGCCGTTCGCCGTCAAGGACAACATCGACGTCGCGGGCCTCCCCACCACCGCGGCGTGCCCGACCTTCGCCTACTCCCCCGCCGCCGACGCCACCGCGGTGCGGCTGCTGCGCGAGGCGGGCGCGCTCGTCGTCGGCAAGACCAACCTCGACCAGTTCGCCACCGGGCTCAACGGGACCCGCTCCCCCTACGGGGCGCCGGAGTCGGTGTTCGGCGGCGACCTGATCTCCGGCGGCTCCAGCTCGGGCAGCGCGGTCGCCGTGGCCGCGGGCCAGGTGGCGTTCTCCCTGGGCACCGACACCGCGGGTTCGGGCCGCGTCCCGGCGGCGCTCAACGGCGTCGTCGGGCTCAAGCCGACGCGCGGGCTGGTGAGCACGTCCGGCGTCGTGCCCGCCTGCCGCTCCCTGGACTGCGTGAGCGTGTTCACCCGCGACCTCGACGACGCCGCCGACGTCCTGGCGGTCCTGGCCGCACCCGACCCCGCCGACCCGTGGTCCCGCCCCGCGCGCGCGAGCCGGGGCCCCGGTGCCGGCCGTCTCCTGCTCCCCACCGGGCTGGACTTCGTCGGCGACACCGCCATGGAGGCCGCCTTCGACGCGGTCGCCCGCGGCGTCGACGCCGTCGGCACCACCCCGGTCGGGCCGCTGTGCGAGGCGGGCGACCTGCTCTACGCGGGGCCGTGGGTGGCCGAGCGCCTCGCCGGCCTGGAGTCCTTCCTCGTCGAGCACCCCGACGACGTGCTGCCGGTGACCCGCGCCGTGCTGGAGCAGGGCCGCGATCACACCGCCGTCGACGCCTTCCGGGCCCGCCACCGCCTGCAGGAGCTGCGCGCCCGGACCGACCGCCTGTGGGCCGACGCCGACGCCCTGCTCCTGCCCACCGTCCCGACGACCTTCACCCGCGCGCAGCTCGCCGAGCAGCCGGTGGCCCGCAACCTCGTCCTCGGCCGGTACACGCAGTTCGCCAATCTGCTCGACCTCGCCGCCGTCGCCGTGCCCGCCGGGCTCACCGACGACGGCCGCCCGCATGGCGTCACCCTGCTCGGTCCCGCCTTCTCCGAGGACCGCCTGCTCTCCGCCGCACGCCAGTCCATCACCAGGGAGGCCGCATGACCGCCACAGTGCAGACCAGGGCCCGGATCGGTCCGGTCGCCGCCAACCCCTACCCGTGGCCCTACGACGGATCGGTCGACGCCGCCCGCACGGCGTTGATCTGCATCGACTGGCAGGTCGACTTCTGCGGGCCCGGCGGCTACGTCGACCGCATGGGTTACGACATCGGGCTGACCCGGGCGGGCCTCCCGGCCACCGCACGGATGCTCGAGCACGCCCGCGCGACCGGGATGCTGGTGATCCACACCCGGGAGGGCCACTCCCCCGACCTGTCGGACCTGCCCGCCAACAAGCGCTGGCGCTCCGCCCGGATCGGTGCGGAGATCGGCTCGGCGGGTCCGGCGGGACGGATCCTCGTGCGCGGCGAGCCGGGCTGGCAGATCGTGCCGGAGGTCGCGCCGGTCCCCGGTGAGGTGCTGCTCGACAAGCCGGGCAAGGGCGCCTTCTACGCCACCAACCTGGACCTGGTCCTGCGCACGAACGGGATCACGCACCTCGTGCTCACCGGCATCACCACCGACGTGTGCGTCCACACGACGATGCGCGAGGCGAACGACCGCGGCTACGAGTGCCTGGTCCTGAGCGACTGCACCGGCGCCACCGACCCGGCCAACCACGACGCCGCGCTGCACATGGTGACCATGCAGGGCGGGGTCTTCGGGGCGGTCGCGACGTCGACCGCCGTGATCGAGGGGACCACCCGATGAGAACCGTGCCCGCCGACCCCTACCCCTTCGAGTTCGACCCCGCCGGCACCGCACTGCTGATCATCGACATGCAGCGCGACTTCGTGGAGCCCGGCGGCTTCGGCGAGACCCTCGGCAACGACGTGTCCTGGCTGCAGGCCGTCGTCCCGCCGCTGCAACGGGTGCTCGCCACCGCCCGCGAGGTGGGCCTCACCGTGATCCACACGCGCGAGGGCCACGTCCCGGACCTCTCCGACTGCCCGCCCGCCAAGCTGAACCGCGGCGAGCCGTCGCTGCGGATCGGGGAGCCCGGACCCAAGGGCCGGATCCTGGTCCGCGGCGAGTACGGCCACGACATCATCGACGAGCTGGCGCCGCTGCCCGGTGAGCTCGTCGTCGACAAGCCGGGCAAGGGCTCCTTCCACGGCACCTCGCTCGGCGCGGAGCTCGCCGAGCTGGGCGTCACCAGCCTGGTCGTCACCGGCGTGACCACCGAGGTGTGCGTGCACACCACCGTCCGGGAGGCCAACGACCGCGGCTACGAGTGCCTCGTGCTCTCGGACTGCGTCGGCTCGTACTTCCCGGAGTTCCAGCGCGTCGGCCTGGAGATGATCTCCGCCCAGGGCGGGATCTTCGGCTGGGTCGCCCCCTCGTCCGCCTTCCTCGCCGCCCTCACCCTCCAGGAGGTCCCGTCATGACGACGTCCACCGAAGCCGAGCCGATGAAGCTGTCCTGGTGGGTCGCGGGCGACACCAACGCGTTCTTCGGCCTGGGCTTCAACACCCTGGTCAACGTGCTGGTGCTCTCCGGGCTCTGCCTGGGCGTCGTCAACATCCCCGGGGCCGACGTGTTCGGGGTGATCCTCCCCGCGCTCGGCGTGCAGCTGCTGATCGGCAACGTCTACTACACCTACCTCGCCCGGCGGCTGGCGCGGAAGGAGAACCGCACCGACGTCTGCGCGATGCCGTACGGGCCGTCGGTGCCGCACATGTTCATCGTCGTCTTCGTGATCATGCTGCCGATCTACCTCGCGACGGGCGACCCGATCGTCGCGTGGACCTCCGGGCTCGCCTGGTCGTTCATCATCGGTGTCATCGTGCTGATCGGGGCGTTCGTCGGGCCCTGGATCCGCCGCTACACCCCGCAGGCCGCCATGCTCGGCACGCTCGCGGGCATCTCGATCGCGTTCATCTCCATGCGCCCGGCCGCGCAGATGTGGGAGGCGCTGTGGATCGCCTTCCCCGTCATGGTGATCATCCTGATCGGCTTCTTCACCGACCTGAAGCTGCCGGGCAACATCCCCGTCGGCCTCGCCGCCCTGCTCGTCGGCACCGCGATCGGCTGGATCGGCGGCTACATGTCACCGCCGGACGTGGTCGCCGCCGCCGGTGACGTCGCCCTGTCGCTGCCGACGTTCGACATCCCGCGCCTGGTCGAGGGACTGTCCAACGTCGCGCCGCTGCTCGCCACGGCCATCCCGCTGGGTATCTACAACTTCACCGAGGGCATGGCCAACGTCGAGAGCGCCGCCGCGGCGGGCGACGAGTACAACCTGCGCGCGATCCTCGGTGCCGACGGCGCCGGCGCGATCGTCGGTGCCGCGATGGGCTGCCCGTTCCCGCCCGCCGTCTACATCGGACACCCGGGCTGGAAGGCCGCGGGCGGGCGCACCAGCTACTCGCTGGCGTCCGGCGTGTTCATCGCCCTGATGTGCTTCCTGGGGATGTTCTCGTTGCTCGGGGCCCTGCTGCCGCTGCCGGCGATCGTCCCGATCCTGCTCTACATCGGCCTGCTGATCGGCGCCCAGGCGTTCCAGGAGGTGCCGAAGGCGCACGCCATCGCGGTGGTGTTCGCGATCATCCCGAACATCGCGTCGTGGGCGGGAGGGCTGATGACCAACGCCGTCGGCGCGGCGGGGAGCACCCCGGCCGAGGTCGGCGAGGAGGGCTTCGCCAATGCCGGGCTGGTCTACCACGGCACCCTGCTGCTGGGCGGCGGCGCGATCCTGGCCGGCATGGTGCTCGGCTCGATCGTCGTGTTCATCATCGACAAGAAGTTCGTCCCGGCCGCGATCTACTGCTTCATCGGGGCCGTGCTCGGCTTCATCGGGCTGATCCACGCCGAGCAGGTCGGCTGGAACGTCGGCGGGCAGATCGCGCTCGGCTACCTGTTCGGCGGGATCATCCTGCTGGCCTTCGGGTTCTTCACGAAGGACACCCCGCAGGCGACGACCGACACGGAGCTCCCGGCCCAGCGGACGCCGGAGGAGGAGCAGTCGGCACCGGCGATGGCCCCGATCGACACGACCCGCCCGGCGACCGCGTGAGCCCCACCGAATCGCAGTGGGGTGGCTCCACTGCAACGAGACCGGAGCAGAGCCACCCCACTGCAACCGCGGAGCGCGAGGTGCGGGCCGCGTTCGCCCGCTACGAGCAGGCGCTGGTCGACGGCGACCTGGCGGTGCTGACCGAGCTGTTCTGGGACGACGCGCGCTGCCGCCGCTTCGGGGTCGCCGACCGCCAGCAGGGCGCCGCGGAGATCGCGGCATGGCGGCGGGCGCACCCGTCGGTGCCCGCCGGGAGGCGGCTGCGCGACACCCAGGTGCTCGTGATCGGGGACGGGGCCGCCGTCGTCACCACCCTGTTCGACCACCCCGGCGGCGGCACCGAGGGCCGGCAGAGCCAGACGTGGTGCCGGTTCCCGCAGGGCTGGCGGATCGTCGCGGCGCACGTCTCCGAGGTGCCGCTCGGATGACGGGCCACCGGCTGCTGGCCGTGGTGGCGGCCCACCGCACGGGCCAGCCGCTGCACCCCGAACTGGCCGCGCTCGGGGCCGAGTTCGCGCGGCGGGCCTACACCGCGCCGGTGTACCACCTCGTCGCCCTGCCCGGGCCGGGGGTGCCGCGCGGCGGGCTCGTCGCCGTCGACGAGGGGGGCGCGGCGGTCGAGGTGGAGCTGCACCGCATCCCCGTCGACGCGCTCGGCGCGCTCGTCTGCGCCCTGCCCGCCCCGCTCGGGATCGGCCCGGTGGAGCTCGCCGACTCCTCCGCACTGGGGATCGTGTGCGTCCGCAGACCCCCGGGCACGCTCGACGTCAGCGCCTACGGCAGCTGGCCCGCCTACCTCAGGTCGGTCACCGTGTAGCTGTGCCCGGCCGCGACGAGCCGCTCCACCAGTGCCGATCCCATCGCGGAGGCCGGGGTGAGCGAGCCGGCGCGGTCGGGCAGGTCGTCCAGGGCGAGGCAGAGCCCGCTCTCGCCGAGCATGACGGCGGTGGCCGCGTACCCGGGATCGCCCTTCCCCGCGACGCGCGCGTGGTACCGGCGGCCGCTCTCGGTGCCCGCCTCGATGTCCATCCGGAACCAGCCCGCGGCCCGGGCCTGCGGGCTCGGGCCCTCGCCCGGCTTGGGCAGGACACGGTCGAGCACGGCGCGGGTGGGCGCCGTCGAGAACCCGGCCAGCAGCCCGGCCAGCCCGGCGGTGACGCCCACCGCGGCCACCGCCCCGGCCGGCCCCGTGCCCAGGCCCATCGTCTCGCCGTAGCGCATCGACCGGCCGTAGGCGAAGCCGAGCAGGGCGTTGCTGCGGCGCACGACGCGGGTGTTGTAGGAGGCCATGACGAACGGCGCGGTCCACGTCCCGCGCGACCCGCGGCGCCCGGGTGCGGGCGCGTCGGCGGGCTGGCGCGGCACCGGCTCGGCGGCGCGTTCCGGGCTCAGCGAGTGCAGGTCGGCGACCACCAGCCTGCGCGACGGGTCGGCCGCCACCGTCTCCACCTGCGCGCGCAGCGAGTCGATCGTGCCGCCGCTGAACCCGCCCTTCGCGCCGGCGATGAGGCTGACGTCGGTGAGCCCGCCCGCCCCGTCGGCCTCCGCGCGCTCGTGCAGGACGAACACCCCGAGATCCGACGGGATCGAGTCGTAGCCGCAGGAGTGCACGATCTTCGCGCCGCTGTCGCGGGCGATCTTGTCGACGCGGTCGATCGCGTCGCGGTGGAACAGCACCTCGCCGGTGAGGTCGGCGTAGTGCGTGCCCGCCCGCGCGCACGCCTCGACGACCGGCAGCCCGTAGCGCGCGTACGGCCCGACCGTCGTCACCAGTACCCGCGTGCTCCCGGCCAGCCGCTCGACCGCCTCGGCGTCGGACGAGTCGGCCACCAGCAGCGGCCAGTCGCGGGCCGCCTGCGGGAGCCGGGCGCGCACGGCGGCCAGCTTGTCCGCCGAGCGCCCGGCCAGCGCGATCCGGACGCCCGCGGGGGCGTGCTCGGCGAGGTACGCGGCCGTCAGCTCGCCGACGTAGCCGGTGGCGCCGTAGACGACGAGGTCGTGGGGTCGGTCCATGCCCGCCAGCATGCCCTACCCACCGGTAGGTCCGGCACCCGCGGCGTCCCGTCAGCGCCCGCCGAGGAGCCCGCCGAGCACCCCGCCACCGCCGCCGTGGCCCGCCTGCTCGCCGCCGCCGGTCCCGGCGACGAGGCCGCCCGGCGGCAGCTCCGAGGGCTGCACGATCACGAAACCGCGCCCGCTGAACGACAGGGTGTAGCGCTCGCCGGTGCTGCGCCCCATCAGCGTGCCGATGTTGAACGTGTCGTTCGTGGTGAGGCCGGTCTGCAGGCTCGCCGACCACGCGACGGCCGCCTGCGGGTCGGCGTAGGTCGGCTGGTCGACGTTCAGCACGACCGGCGTGCCCTCGGTGGTGATCGCGATGCGGCCACGGCCGGTGAACTCGCAGTTGAACAGCCCGGAGTTGCTCGCGAACCCGGCGGCGCCGGAGACCCGAGCGATGCGGTAGGACAGCGAGGAGTCGAACGCGAGCACGTTCGCCCCGTTGATCGTGAGGCCGTCGGAGCCGTCGAGGTCGATCAGGTGGACGTCGCTGGCCGCGTTGGCCAGGAACAGGTCGCCCCGCCCGGTGACCCGCATCAGCGGCACGCCCTCGCCGGTGAGCCGCTGCCGGATCATGTTGCCGATGCCGCCGGAGCCGAGCGCCTCGAACCGCAGATCGCCCTGGTAGGCGACCATCGAGCCGGCCCTGGCCAGCAGGTCGGCGCCGGTCATCGAGACCCGCGCCATCTTGCCGCCCTGTTTCTGGATCCCGCCGCCCGCCACCTCGGCGTGGTCGGGGCTGAACAGGTCGCTCTGCATGGGCGGGACTCCTCCGGGCGACGGTGCGGACGGCTGGGGTGAGGCGGGGGGCTGGGGTGGGGCGGGGGGCTGGTGGGCCGCGGGGGCGGGTGGCTGGTGGGGCTGCGGCTGGTGGGGCGGGCCCAGCGGCAGGGTGAACCGGTCCGGCGCGGGCGGTGACGCGGCCGGGGGCGGGCCGGCCGGGGGCCAGGACGCCGCCGGGGCCGGATCCGCCGGAGGCCAGGAGGCCGCCGGGGCAGTCGGCGGGGCGGAACGCGGCGACGGTGGCGCCGACGACGGGGCCGGGGCGGGCGGGACCGACGGTGGAGGAGCGGGCGGGGCGGCCGGGGCGGGGGTCGCGGCCGGCACCGGCGGCTCGTCGTCGAGGTTCACGCCGTACTCGGCCGCGATGGCCGCCAGCCCGTCGTCGAACCCCTGCCCGACCGCGCGCACCCGCCAGCCGCCCTGCCGCCGGTACACCTCGACGCAGATCACGGCGGTCTCGGAGCCGAGCCCGGTCATCTCGAAGCTCACGTCCCCGGCCGTGGCCACCGGCGGCGCGACCCGCCCGAACGTCGGTGGACCCGAGCCGTCGAGGCTGGCGGTGACCACGACCGTGCCGACGTCGGCCGGCACGGCACCGAGATCGATGCGGACCGCGTCGCCACCACCCCGGCCGTGGTGCAGGGAGACGCCCTCCCCGACGGGATGGTTGAAGAACACGAAGTCGGTGTCGCGGCGTACCCGCCCGTCCGGGCCGAGCAGCAGCGCGGCGACGTCGACCGGGGCGGAGCACGCGACGGTGACCGTCACCAGGTCGCCGGGCACGGGCCGGTTCTCACCGCGGGACAGGGGTGTCACGGCGGCGAGTGTGCCACCGCCGGGCCCGGCCGCACCATCATCATCCCGGCACCGTCGTCCCGGCACCGTCATCCCGGCACCGCCGCGCACGTTCCGCCCCCGCGCGCACGCTCGAGGGTGCGCGCGGGGCCGCATCGTGCGCGCGGGGCGGGGCGGGGCGGGGCGGGGCGGGGCGGGGCAGCCCGGCCCCGGACATGACGTAGCCCCGCCGACCGGCTGGTCGGCGGGGCTCCGTCAGGGGTGGAGGTGCCGGGAATCGAACCCGGGTCCTCCGTCGCTCCACAAGGGCTTCTCCGTGCGCAGTCCGCTATGCCTCTACTCGGATCCCCCGGTCACGCGAACAAGCCGGAGTGACGATCCCAGTCGCTGTGTGTTGTCCCTGTCCGCCCCGCGACCGGGCGGACAGGTGAGCTCCCTAGCTGATGCCGGGATCCGCGGCGGGAGCGCCCGCGGGCCGACAGAGTCGCACTCGCCTCAGGCGGCGAGGGCGAACTCGCGCTGACTGGAGTCGGCGCTTATATGTTTGCGACGGGTGGTTTGCGAGATCATCGTCGCCTTCCTCGGCACGCTTCCCCTTGATCGACGAACGAAGTCGAAACCGTTCACCCCCAATAGCGCCCGACCGTCGGGCGTCCGCACAGACTAACGCCTCCCGGGCGGGGATTCATTCCGGTTCGGGCCGCAGCCCGAGCAGGCCCGCGGGCGTGTCGTGCAGGACGGCACGCAGGAACCCGACGCCGAGCCGGTCGTCGGCCGCCGCCCAGCCCGCCACGGCGGCCACCTGCTCGAACGCGCCGTAGGGGATGTTCGGGAAGTCGGAGCCGTAGACGACCCGGTCGGCCACGTCGACGAGCCGGGCGGGCCAGTCGTCGGGCAGCGCGGCCATCCGCTCGCTGTAAGGGGTGCCGACCATCGTCGTGTCGATGTACACGTGCTCGTGACGGTGCACCAGGTCGAGCGCGCCCGCGAAGTCCGGCATCCCGGCGTGGGCGAGCACCACGGGCAACCGCGGGTGCTCGGCCAGCACCTCGCCGAACACGTCGAGCCCGGTGTGTTCGCCGGGGATCGGGCCGTGCCCACAGTGCACGATCGCCGGCACGCCGGCGTCGGCCAGCAGCCCCCAGGCCGGACGCAGCAGCGGGTCGCGCGGGTCGAAGCCGCCGACCTGCACGTGCACCTTGACGATCCGGGCCCCGGCCGCGACGGCGGCGCCCAGGTAGCCGGCGACGTCGGGCTCGGGGAACAGCGTGGCCGTGGGCACCGCGCCGTCGGTGCGGGCGGCGAAGTCGGTGACCCACTCGGTCAGCCAGCGCCCCATGCCCGGCTTGTGCGGGTACACCAGCGGCGCGAACGCCGTGACGCCCAGCCCCTTCAGCGCGGCCAGCCGATCGTCGACGGAGGTGCGGTAGTGGATCGGCCAGGCCCGGCCGTAGTGGGTCTCGGCACGGTCGAAGTAGGCCCAGACCTTGTCCATCACGTTGTCGGGCAGGAAGTGCACGTGCGCGTCGACGAGCCCGGGCACGCCGAGCTCGTCGAGGAACCGCGGGACGTCGGCGTCGGACGTCGGGGGGACGGGCAGCGTCACCGGCGCAGCTCGCGCGCACGGCCCTTCGCGGCCCGGCCGAACGCCTTCTGGATCTCCCGCTGCGCGTCGCGCTTGGCGAGGTCGGTGCGCTTGTCGTAGGCCTTCTTGCCCTTGGCCAGCGCCAGCTCGCACTTGACCTTGCCGTCGGAGAAGTACAGCGAGAGCGGCACCAGCGACAGCCCGCCCTCCTTGATCTTGCCGATCAGGCGGTCGATCTCGCTGCGGTGCAGCAGCAGCTTGCGGGTACGGCGCGGCTCGTGGTTGGTCCAGCTGCCCTGGGTGTACTCGGGGATGTGCAGCCCGCGCAGCCAGATCTCGCCGTCGTCGACGGTGGCGAACGCGTCGACCAGCGACGCCCGGCCCAGCCGCAGGCTCTTCACCTCGGTGCCGAGCAGCGCGACGCCCGCCTCGTACTCGTCGAGGACGGTGTAGTCGTGGCGCGCACGGCGGTTCTGCGCGATCACCTTCCGCCCCGTCTCCTTCACCCCTCCAGCCTACGCGGCGGGGGCGACCGGTCAGAGACGCACGTAGAGGCGCAGCGTGACGTACCCGGTGACGGCGGCGACGCCGGCGCCGATCATCACCAGGATCGGCGAGACCCAGACGACGTCGGACAGCTCGATCGGCGGCACCACCCCGTTGGAGACGATCCCGGACAGCAGTTGGTCGATGAACAGGAACTTGCCCGCCAGCAGCCCCGCCGACGCGATCAGCGCACCCACCACGCCGGTGACCACCGCCTCGATGAGGAACGGCAGCTGGGTGTACCAGCGCGTGGCCCCGACCAGCCGCATGACGCCCACCTCGGTGCGCCGGGTGTACGCCGAGACCTGCACCGTGTTGGAGATCAGCAGCAGCGCCGCAACCGCCTGCACCAGCGCCAGCGCGAAGGTCACGTTGCGGACGCCACCGAGGAAGTCGAACAGCTTCGCGACGACGTCGCGCTGGTCGATGATGTTGCGGACGCCGACCTGGCCGGTCATCGCCTGGACGACGGCGGCCGATCCGGCCTCCTGGTCGGCGAGCCGGACCCGCAGCGTCGCGGGCAGCGACTGGGGCCGCACGACGTCGGCGAGCGCCTGGCCCTCGAACAGCTCCAGGTAGCGCTCGTAGGCCTGCTGCTGGCTCTCGAAGCGCACCGAGTCGACGAGCGGGGAGTTCTCCAGCGTGGTGCGCAGCCCCTGGCAGACCGGCTGGCTGCAGTCGGTGTCGGCGGCCGACACGTCGGCCGTCAGCGCCACCTGCACCTCGACCCGGTCGCTGTAGAGCTGCTCGGTGCGGTCGATCGTGCGGACGGCGAGCAGCCCGGTGCCGACCAGGCCGAGCGAGATCGCGGTGGTGAGCACCATCGCGATCGTCATGGTGACGTTGCGGCGCAGGCCGGTGAAGACCTCCCGCGTGACGAAGTCGGCCCTCATCTACCGACCCACCCCGTAGACCCCGCGGACCTCGTCGCGCACGACCTGGCCCATGTCCAGCTCCACGACCCGGCGGCGCATCGAGTCGACGATCGAGTGGTCGTGCGTGGCCATGACGACCGTGGTGCCGGTGCGGTTGATCCGCTCCAGCAGCAGCATGATGTCCTGGCTGGTGTCGGGGTCGAGGTTGCCCGTGGGCTCGTCGGCCAGCAGCACCAGCGGCCGGTTGACGAACGCCCGCGCGATCGCCACCCGCTGCTGCTCGCCACCGGAGAGCTCGTGCGGCAGCCGCTCGGCCTTGCCCCCGAGCCCGACGAGGTCGAGCACCTCGGGCACCACCTTGCGGATCGTGCCGCTCGACTTGCCGATCACCTCGAGCGCGAACGCGACGTTCTCGCCCACGGTCTTGTTCGGCAGCAGCCGGAAATCCTGGAACACGCAGCCGATGCGCTGGCGCAGCTTCGGCACGCGGCGCCGCGGCAGCTTCGCGACGTCCATGTCGGAGACGAAGATGCTGCCGCGCGTCGGGACGTCCTCGCGCAGCAGCAGCCGCAGGAACGTCGACTTGCCGGAACCGGACGGCCCGATGAGGAAGACGAACTCCCCCTTCTCGACGTTCACCGAGACCCGGTCGAGCGCGGGGCGCGACGACGTCTTGTACGTCTTGGTGACGCGTTCGAGGCGGATCACGCGGGCACGGTACCCAGGGTGGTCACCGGAACCGGCACGCGACCCACCCCTCCCCGCGAGTCGGGACCATCGTGCGACCGAGTTCGCCCATCCGGGCGATCACGCTTCGTGCCCACCACGACGCGCACACGGCGTCCGACTCGGTCGCAGGAATGTCCCGACTCGCGGGGGTCCGGAGGTGGCGGGGATCAGGAAGCGGTGGCCTCGTTGCGCCGCCAGCGGATGCCGGCCTCGATGAACCCGTCGATGTCGCCGTCGAGCACGGCGGCGGGGTTGTTGACCTCGTAGTTGGTCCGCAGGTCCTTGACCATCTGGTACGGGTGCAGCACGTAGGAGCGCATCTGGTTGCCGAACGAGGCGTCGCCGGAGTCCTTGAGCGAGTCCATCAGGGCCCGCTCCTCCTGCCGGCGCCGCTCCAGCAGCTTGGCCTGCAGCACGAGCATCGCCGAGGCCTTGTTCTGGATCTGCGACCGCTCGTTCTGGCACGACACCACGATGTTGGTGGGCAGGTGCGTCAGCCGCACCGCCGAGTCGGTGGTGTTGACGCCCTGCCCGCCCGGCCCCGAGGACCGGTAGACGTCGACGCGGAGCTCCTTCTCGTCGATCTCGACGTGATCGCTGGTCTCGACGACCGGCGCCACCTCGACCGCGGCGAAGGAGGTCTGGCGGCGGCCCTGGTTGTCGAACGGGGAGATCCGGACGAGCCGGTGGGTGCCCTGCTCGACCGAGAGCGTGCCGTAGGCGTAGGGCGTGTGGACGGCGAAGGTCGCCGACTTCAGGCCCGCCTCCTCGGCGTAGGAGGTGTCGTAGACGTCGACGCCGTAGCCGTGCTGCTCGGCCCAGCGCAGGTACATGCGCATGAGCATCTCGGCGAAGTCGGCCGCGTCGACGCCGCCGGAGCCCGCGCGGATCGTCACCAGGGCCTCGCGCTGGTCGTACTCCCCCGACAGCAGCGTGCGCACCTCGAGCGCCTCGATGTCGGCGCGCAGCTTGACGCGCTCGGCGTCGGCCTCGTCCAGCGCGCCCTGGTCCTTCTCGTCCTCGGCCAGCTCGTAGAGCAGCGGCAGGTCGTCGAGGCGGCGGCGCAGCTCGTCGATGCGGCGGAGGTCGCCCGTGGCGTAGGCGAGTCGGCTGGTGACCTTCTGCGCCTCGTCCGGGTTGTCCCACAGGTCGGGCTGGCCCGCCTGGTCCTCCAGGTCGGCGATCTCGACGCGCAGCGCGGGCAGGTCGGTGACCGCCTCGATGCTCTCCAGCGTGGTGGCGAGTTCCTTGAGGTCGGCGGCGGCGTCGGGGTTCACAACGCTCCAGGCTACGCGGGCGGCTCAGACGTCGGGAACGGCGTCCAGCAGGCGGAGCATCGCGCGGGTGTGGGCGACGACGAAGTCGGCGACCGCCCTGCGGTAGGGGTCGTCCTCGCCCTTCGCGGCGGCCTTCGCCGCCGTCAACCGCTCCGCGTAGGCCTCCCGCCCGGCCCCGACGAGGCCGGCGCGCTGCTTCGGCGTGAGCGAGCCCGCGTGCAGCAGCCGCAGCACCAGCGGGCTGCGGACGGCGTCGGAGGCGGCGCCCGAGGTCAGCCACGCGGCGAACGACCGGCGCCCCGCCGCGGTGATCTGGTACCGCTGCGACGCCCGCGGCCCCGGCCTGCCCGGCTTGAGCAGTCCCGCCGCGGCCAGGACGGGCAGCTCCCGGTAGACCTGGCTGCGGGTCACCGCGAAGAACGACCCGAACCGCTCCCCCGCCGCCGCCACCAGCTCCCCACCGCTCATCGGCCCGTCGTGGAGCAGACCGAGCAGGGCCGCGGCGGTGGCGTTCACGGGCGTCGCCCTGGCGGGAGGCATCACCCCACGGTGCCATCCCGGTGCCGGGCCCGCCATCCACGACGGACCCGGTCGACGTAACGGACCGCCCACCTCGATCGAGTCACTTCCGACCGCGCGTGACCGAATCCGGACGCGTCTGCGCATCGGGCCGCCCGATCGGGCCGCCACTTCACGTGGACCACACACGCGCCTGCCCAGAGTACCCGCCAGTAGTAGCCCGGTCGGACCACCGAAATCCGGCCCGGGCCCGATGCCGGACGAAGCGCGATCCGCCGTCCGGAGTGGGGAGAGGCATGGCGGGGTTCCTGCTGCGACGGCTCGCCAACTACGTGGCGCTCTGCTTCATCGCCGCCTTCGCCACCTTCTCGCTGGCGTCGCTGACGTTCAACCCGCTCGCCAGCTACTACGAGCGCACTCCCCCGCCGCCGGCCGAGGTGATCCTGGCCAAGCGCGCGGAGCTGCGGCTCGACGACCCGATCCCGCTGCGCTTCCTGGGTGGCTCGGCGACGTCCTGCGCGGCGACTTCGGCACCACCGTCACCGGCACCGACATCGGCGCGGAGCTCTTCGCCCGCGTCGGGGTGAGCCTGCGCCTGCTGCTGCTGGGCACCGTCATCGGCATCGCGATCGGCGTGGTCGTCGGCGTCGCCGGGGCGATCCGGCAGTACAAGGTGAGCGACTACGTCTCCACGGTGTTCTCCTTCGTCCTGCTGTCCACACCGGTGTTCGTGCTGGCCCAGCTGCTCAAGTTCGGCGGGCTGGAGCTCAACGCCGCGGCCGGGACGACGGTCCTGTACTTCCAGGGCGAGGTCACGCCGAGCTTCCAGGGCAGCGCCGCCGCCGAACTGCTCGACCGGCTGCAACACCTGGTGCTGCCGACGCTGTCGATCGCGCTCGGCCAGATCGCCCTCTACAGCCGCTACCAGCGCAGCGCCATGCTCGACGTGCTGGGCAGCGACTTCCTGCGCACCGCCCGCGCGAAGGGCCTCACCCGCCGCCGCGCGCTGTTCACCCACGGCCTGCGCACCGCGCTGATCCCGATGGCCACGCTGTTCGCGTTCGGCTTCGGGCTGCTGCTCACCGGCGCCGTGCTCACCGAGCGGATCTTCGGCTGGTTCGGCATGGGCGACTGGTTCGTCTACGGCGTGCAGCGCCAGGACACCAACATCGTCGCGATCGTGACCCTCTTCGCCGCCGTGCTGATCCTGATCTCCGGCTGGCTGTCCGACGTCCTCTACGCCGCGCTCGACCCGCGCATCAGGATCAGGTGAGTCAGATGTCCGAGATCGCCGCCGGACCCACCCCGCTCGACGGGACGGGTCCGGTGCTCACCTCCCGCGGGCGGCTGGTGCTGCGCCGGTTCCTGCGCAGCCGCTCCGCCGTCGCCGGGATCGGGGTCGTGCTGACGCTGTTCGCGCTGGCCTACCTCGCCCCGCTGGCGAGCCCGTGGTCCTACTCCGAGCTCGACTACACCGCGTTCCTGCAGGGCCCGTCGGCGAGCCACTGGTTCGGCACCACCCAGATCGGCGGCGACCTGTTCACCCAGACCATGGTCGGGCTGCAGAAGTCGCTGATCATCGGGCTGCTCGTGGGGCTGATCTCCACCGGGCTCGCCGCCGTCGTCGGGGCGGCCGCGGGCTACTTCGGCGGCTGGACCGACCGCGCACTGATGTGGGTCGTCGACCTCATGCTGGTGCTGCCCGCGTTCCTCGTCATCGCGATCCTGTCCCCCGCCTTCGCCGGCGGCAGCTTCCTCATCCTGGTGGTGCTGCTGGCCGCGTTCGGCTGGATGATCGCGGCCCGGATCGTGCGCGGGCTGACGCTGTCGCTGCGCGAGCGCGAGTTCGTCAAGGCGGCGAGGTTCATGGGCGTCCCGCCCTGGAGGATCATCTTCCGGCACATCCTGCCGAACATGTCCTCGCTGCTGATCGTCGACGCGACGATCGCCATGGGCGTCGCCATCCTCGGCGAGAGCACGCTGTCGTTCTTCGGGTTCGGCGTGCAGCCCCCCGACGTCTCCCTCGGCACCCTGATCGCCTCGGGCCTGGGGTCCTCGCAGACCTACCCGTGGCTGTTCCTGTTCCCCGCGGGCTTCCTGGTCGTCGCGATCCTGGCCTTCAACCTCGTCGGCGACGGGCTGCGCGACGCGCTCGACTCCAGCTCCGACGCCGGTCGCCGGAAGGCGGAGAAGTGACCCTCACCGACGACGTCCTCGACGGCCCGCCGCCCGGCGCGACCGGGCCGGTGCTCTCGGTGCGCGACCTGTCGGTGTCGTTCCCCGGCGAGGCCGGGCGCGTCGACGCCGTGCGCGGGCTGAGCTACGACGTGGCCCCCGGCGAGGTGCTCGGCATCGTCGGGGAGTCCGGGTCGGGCAAGTCGGTGTCGTCGATGGCCGTGATGGGCCTGCTGCCCGACCGGGCCCGCGTCACCGGCTCGGTGCGCTTCCGCGACACCGAGCTGCTCGGCCGCTCCGACGCCGAGCTCTCGGAGATCCGCGGGCGGCGGGTCGCGATGGTGTTCCAGGACCCGCTCTCCGCGCTGACGCCGGTCTACACGGTCGGCGCGCAGATCGTCGAGGCGCTGCGGATCCACCGCCGCGGCACCTCGAAGACCGACGCGCGGGCCCGGGCCGTCGAGCTGCTCGACCTGGTCGGCATCCCGAACGCCCGCGACCGCTTCGCCGCCTTCCCGCACGAGTTCTCCGGCGGCATGCGCCAGCGCGCGGTGATCGCGATGGCGATCGCCAACGACCCCGACCTGATCATCGCCGACGAGCCGACGACCGCACTCGACGTCACCGTCCAGGCCCAGGTCCTCGACGTGCTGCGGACCGCCCGCGAGGTCACCGGCGCCGGGATCGTGCTGATCACCCACGACCTGGGCGTGGTCGCGGGCGTGGCCGACCGCGTGCTCGTCATGTACGCCGGACGCGCGGTGGAGACCGCACCCGTCGACGAGCTCTACGCCCACCCGCGCATGCCCTACACGCTGGGGCTGCTCGGCTCGATCCCGCGCCTGGACGCCGGTCCGCGCCGGCCGCTCGTCCCGATCGAGGGGCAGCCGCCGTCGCTGGCCGAGCTGCCGCCGGGGTGCCCGTTCGCGCCGCGCTGCCCCCTCGTCGTCGACCGGTGCCGGGAGAGCGAGCCGGAGCTCGACGCCGTGCGCCCCGACCACCACGCGGCGTGCCACCGCAGCGCCGATCTCGTGCGGCGCGACGCCGCGCAGGTCTTCGACGTGCCGACCGCCGGGGCGACCGCGGACGCACCGCGGGGCGAGGTCGTGCTGCGCGTGCAGGACCTGGTCAAGCACTACCCGGTGCGGTCGGGCACGATCCTGCGCCGCCGCGTCGGCACCGTCCAGGCCGTCGACGGCGTCAGCTTCGACGTGCGCGCGGGCGAGACGCTCGCGCTGGTCGGCGAGTCCGGCTGCGGCAAGACCACCACGCTGACCGAGATCCTGGAGCTGACGTCGCCCCAGAGCGGCAGCGTCGAGGTGCTCGGGCGCGACGTCGCCGGGCTGGGCAGGCGCGAGCGCACCGCGCTGCGCCGCGACGTGCAGGTGGTGTTCCAGGACCCGATCGCCTCGCTGGACCCGCGGATGCCGGTGCACGACATCATCGCCGAGCCGCTCTCGACGCACCGGGTGCCCGTCGAGGAGATCCGCAGGCGGGTGCCGGAGCTGCTGCGGCTGGTCGGGCTGCGCCCCGAGCACGCCGGGCGCTACCCGGCGGAGTTCTCCGGCGGGCAGCGCCAGCGCATCGGCATCGCCCGCGCGCTCGCGCTGGAGCCCAAGCTGCTGGTGCTCGACGAGCCGGTCTCCGCCCTGGACGTCTCCATCCAGGCCGGGGTGATCAACCTGCTGGAGGAGCTGCGGGTGCGGCTCGGGCTCGCGTACCTGTTCGTCGCCCACGACCTGTCGGTGGTGCGCCACATCGCCGACCGCGTGGCCGTCATGTACCTGGGACGCATCGTCGAGATCGGTGACGTCGCCACGGTGTTCGCCGCCCCCGAGCACCCGTACACCCAGGCGCTGCTCTCGGCCATCCCGATCCCGGACCCGGCCGTCGAGCGGGCCCGGGAGCGCATCCTGCTCACCGGCGACATGCCCAGCCCCGCCGACCCGCCGTCGGGCTGCCGGTTCCGCACCCGCTGCCCCCGCCACCTGACGCTCGACGAGCCCGACCGGGCGCGCTGCGTCACCGAGGACCCGCGCCGAGCCCCCCGCACCACCACCGACCACGAGGTGGCCTGCCACTTCGCCGCACCGCACGCCGTGCTGTGACCCTTCACGAGAGGAAGTCCCGTATGCGATCGAGATCAGCGGTTCTGGCGGCACTGGCCGCCACCGCGGCGCTGGTGCTGGCCGGCTGCGGCGGGGTGGGGGGCGGTGGCGCGCCGGGTGGCGGTCTGGCCCCCAACACCGGCGAGCAGGGCGTCAACGACATCAACGAGCTGCCCCGCGACCAGGTGGCCGACGGCGGCGACCTGCGCTTCCCGCTCGACGCCCTGCCGGACAACTACAACCGCAACCAGGTCGACGGCACCCTGCGCGACGGCAAGTTCGTGATGGACCCGCTGATGCCGCACGCCTTCGACGCGCTCGCCGACGGCACCGTCGCGGTGAACACCGACTACTTCACCTCGATCGAGCTGACCTCGGAGTCCCCGCAGGTCGTCACCTACACGATCAACCCCGAGGCGAACTGGGACGACGGCACGCCGATCACCTGGGTCGACCTGCAGGCCCAGTGGCAGGCCCAGAACGGCACGAACGAGGCGTTCAGCGTGGCGGGCACGACCGGCTACGAGGACATCGTCTCCGTCGAGCGCGGCGTCGACGACAAGCAGGCCGTGGCCACCTTCGGCACCGTGTTCGCCGAGTGGAACAGCCTGTTCGACAACATCTACCCGGCGTCGACGAACACCGACCCGGCCACGTTCAACACCGGCTGGCAGGCCCAGCCGCTGACGACCGCGGGCCCGTTCCGGGTCGAGACGGTCGACGCCACCGCGCAGACGATCACCCTCGTGCGCAACGAGGCCTGGTGGGGCGAGCCGGCGAAGCTCGACCGCGTCGTCGAGCGCGACGCGCTGGCCGACGCGCTGGCCAACAACGAGATCGACTTCTACGCGATCGGGTCGAGCGTCGACCTGTTCCAGCGCAGCCAGGGCATCCCCGGCGTCGAGGTGCGGCAGGCCGCCGAGCCGACCTACAACCACATCACGTTCAACGGCGGCGAGGGCGCGATCCTGGCCGACCCGGCGCTGCGCCGGGCGATCGCACAGGGCATCGACCGGCAGGTCGTGACCAGCGCGCTGATCGGCCAGATCGTGCCCGAGGCCACCCCGCTGGGCAGCTTCCTCTACACCGAGGGCTCGGCGAACTACGTCGACCACTCCGCGCCGGTCGCCTTCGACCCGGCCGCCGCGAGCGCCGCGCTCGACGGGCTCGGCTGGGTCTCCCCCGGCGAGGGCCAGGTGCGCACCAGGGACGGGCAGCAGCTCACCCTGCGCTACGTCACCACCGCGGGCAACCCGATCAGCGAGCGGATCTCCCAGCTCGTCCAGTCCCAGCTCGCGACGATCGGGGTGGGCGTCGAGTTCGTGCCCGCCGCCTCGGCCGACCTGTTCGACCAGTACGTGACGCCGGGCGACTTCGACATGGTCGGCTTCGGCTGGTCGGGCACGCCGTTCCCGGTGACCTCGACGCGCAACATCTACTCGACCCCGGGCGACCAGAACTACGGCAACATCGGCACCCCGGAGATCGACGCGCTCTACGCGGAGGCGTTCGTCGAGCTCGACGACGCGGCCCGGGCCGAGCTGGGCAACGAGATCGACACCCTGATCTGGGAGACCATGCCGCAGCTGCCGCTCTACCAGTCCACCGGTGCGTACGCCGTCCGCGACACCCTCGCCAACTTCGGCGCGCCGGGCACCGCGGACATCGACTACGTCGACTCCGGGTTCGTCGCCGGATGACCCTGCGCGCGGACGTGAGCACCGCCCCCCGCGCCCTGCGGTACGGCCTGCTCACGTCCGTGCTGGTCCTGCTCGTGTGCGCCGTGCTCGCCCTCGTGGCGGGCACGGCGTTCGCGTCCGCGTCCGCCGTCCTCGCCTCCGCGACCCAGCGCACCTTCGGCGTCGTCACGGCCGTCGACGGCGACTCCGTGACGCTGCGCTGGACCCCCTCCGGCGGCACCGAGCGCAGCGACCCGGTCGAGCTGGCCGGGCCGCCTCCCCCGGTCGGCACCCGCACCGAGGTGGCGCACTCCCCCGCGGGCCCCCCGCTGATCCCCGGCGCCGCCGTCCTCGCCGACGCCGACCGCGCGCTGGGCACGCTCGTCCTGGCCGCGGTGGCGGCCGCGCTCGTCCCGCTGGTCGGGGCCTGGCAGGTGCTGTCCCGGCGCCGGGCGGCCGCGCAGCCTCCCCGCACCCTCGACGCCGGGCGGGTCCGCATCCAGGCGGGCCTGAGCAGCCGGTCCTGGCTGGAGACCGCGACCGTGCCGCCGCGCTGGATCCCGCTGCACTTCGACCCGGCCCTGCCCGCGCTGCCCTCCCCCGCCGCCGTCCGCCTGCGCGGCGACCCGCTGACCCACCGCTACGTCGCCGCGGAGATCGACGGGCGGACGGTGCCGCCGTCCGGGCCGGTGCGCTCGACGGAGCCGCGCGGCCGGCGCACCGACAACCCCGCCCGCCCGGACGCCTCGGCCGCGTCCCGCGCGGCGGCGGCCGCCCCGCTGCGCCGGCAGCTGCTCGCCGACCTCCCGCTCACCGCGCCCGCCCCGCTCGTCGCGGCGCTGTGGGCCCTCGTCGACGGCGGCGGCCTCGGCACCTGGCTGGCCGGCACCGCCCTGCTCGCGGCGCTGGCACTGTTCGTCGCGGCCGTCCGGGGGACCGATCCGACGTGACGCCGTATGCACGGTGGCCCCGCGCCCAGTACTCTCCGCACATGCGCAGCGAGCGTGTGACGGTGAGCCTGCCGGCCGACCTGGTCGCCGAGGCCCGCAGTGCGGTGCGTCGGGGAGCGGCGTCGAGCATGTCCGCCTACATCGCCGAGGCCGTGGCCGCACGGCAGGTCCGGGAGCGGACGCTGACCACCCTGGAGAACCTCTACGGCGGCCCGCCACCCCCCGACGAGCTCGACGAGGCCCGTCGCACGCTGCGGTTCGCGCCGCCCGCGGCCGCGGTCTAGGGGTCCCGCATGGGTGACGCTCAGTGATCGGCGGCCGGGTACTCGACGCCTCCGCACTCATCGCCTTCGCCACCGGCCGCCCGGTCTACGTCCGGGCGCTGGTCTGGGCCGCGGTCGAGGCCGACATCGTGCTCGCCGTGCCCAGCGCCGCGCTGAGCAAGGCGTGGTCGGTGCTCGCCCCCGAATACCACGCCGCGCTCGGCGTGCTGCTCGACCTGCCGATCACGGTGATCGACCAGCTCGACCCGCGCGCCGCCCAGGAGTCCGGCCTGCTGCTCGCCGAGTCCGGCGGCGACGACCTCTCGGCCGGGCAGGTCACGCTCAGCGCCCGGCGTCGCGGCTGGCCCGCCGTCACCGGGGAGCCCTGGGCGCTGCGCAAGCTCGACACCGCGGTGACGATCGAGGAGCTCCCCTAGCCGGTGAGCCGGGCCCGCAGGCGGTCCAGGTGGTCGGCGGTCAGGCCGTTGGCGGCCAGCCAGCCGGCCGCCCCGCCCCACTCCGCGTCCAGGTGGGCCAGCACGGCGTGCATGACCGCGGCCCGGGGCTTGTGCGGGGTGAGGTCGGCGGGCATCTCCTCGCCCGCGGCGGTGGTCCAGCGGCGGAACATCGCCTCCACGTTCTCCGCCGACAGCACGTAGTCGGCCACCACCTCGGCGCGCTCCACCCCCACGGCGTCGAGGACCAGCGCCACCAGCACCCCGGTGCGGTCCTTGCCCGCCGCGCAGTGCACGAGCGCGGGTCCGGCGTCGGCGGCGGCCAGGCGCCGGACGGCCTCGGCGACGTTGGCCGGATGGTCACCGAGGTAGCCGAGGTGGTTGCGCAGCATCGGATCGGTGTCGTCGCCCGCCTCGGGCAGGATGTCGCGGCTCGCCCCGATGAAGGTCAGCGCCACCGTCTCGACGCCGGCCGCGGCGACCGGCGTGGGCCCGTCGCGGTCGATCTCGCCGGGCGTGCGCAGGTCGAGCACCAGCGTCAGGCCGAAGTCGTCGACGAGCCGGGTGACGTCGGCGGGGGTCGCGAAGTGCAGCGACCCGCTGCGCAGCAGCACCCCGTGCCGGGTCGAGCCCCCGGCGGCCAGTGGCAGGCCGCCGACGTCGCGGACGTTGTCGACCCCCTCGAACGGCAGCGTGCGCCCGCTCATCGCACGGTTCCCGGCGTCGGGCACGCAACGGTGGTGTACTCACGGTCGATCACTCCAGCCACGCTAACCGGGGGGCCCGTGGACGACCACATTCCGGTGGGCACCGGTTTCGACCGACTCGCCGCCGCCGACCCCGACGCCGTGGCCCTGTACGCACCCGACGGCCCGGTCACCCGCGCGGAGCTCGCGGCCGCGTCGAACCGGGCGGCGCACGAGTTCGCCGCGCACGGCGTCGGGCAGGACGACCTGGTGACGATCGGGCTGGCCAACGGGGCCGCGTTCTACGCCGCCGTGCTGGGCGTCTGGAAGCTCGGGGCGGTGCCCCAGCCGGTGGCGGCGAAGCTCCCGCCCGCCGAGCTGGCCGCGCTCGTCGACATCGCGGGCGCGCCACTGGTCGTCGGCCTCGACGCGGCCGACCGGCCGTCGCTGCCGCCCACCTGGACGCCCGACCCGGCACGCTCCCCCGACCCGCTGCCGGCCGCGCTCCCGCCGAGCTGGAAGGCGCCGACGTCGGGCGGGAGCACCGGCCGGCCGAAGATCATCGTGGCTGGGGCGGCCGGCTGGACCGACGAGGTGACCGCACGCGCCGACCGGCTGCGGATCGGCGGGCCGGGCGACGTCTTCGCCGTCACCGCCCCGCTGCACCACAACGCCCCGTTCATGTTCTCCCTGATCGCACTGCTGCGCGGGTGCCCGCTGCTGGTGCTCGACCGCTTCGACGGCGCGCACGTCCTCGACGCCGTCGTCCGCCACCGCGTGCACTGGCTCTACGCCGTGCCGACGCTCATGGGCCGGATCCTGCGGCTGCCCGCCGAGGTCCGGGAGGCGGCCGACCTGTCGAGCGTGCGGACGCTGCTGCACGTCGGCGCGCCGTGCCCGGAGCCGGTGAAGAGGGCCTGGATCGACTGGCTGGGCCCCGAGCGGGTCCTGGAGCTGTACGCGGGCACCGAGTCGCTGGCCGTCTGCATGATCGACGGCGTGGAGTGGCTGGACCGTCCCGGCTCCGTGGGCCGGCCGGTGTCGGGCGAGATGCGTATCGCCGACGCCGACGGCCACCCGCTGCCCGCCGGGGAGATCGGCGAGGTGTGGATGCGCCCGCCGCCCGACACCACGACCTACCACTACCTCGGGGCACGGTCGCGGTTCGTCGACGGCTGGGAGTCCATCGGCGACCTCGGCCACATGGACGCCGACGGCTATCTCTACCTGGCCGACCGGCGCAGCGACCTGATCCTCGTCGGCGGCGCCAACGTCTACCCGGCCGAGGTGGAGGCGGCGCTCGCCGATCACCCACACGTGTTGTCCTGCTGCGTGATCGGACTGCCCGACGAGGACCTCGGCGCCCGCGTGCACGCCATCGTCCAGCTCGCCGCCGAGGTGTCCGACGAGGATCTCGGCGCCCACGTGGCCGGGCGGTTGACCAGCAACAAGGTCCCCCGGTCGTGGGAACGCGTCGACGAACCGCTGCGGGAGGACACGGGCAAGGTGCGACGCTCCGCCCTGCGCGCCGCCCGAATGCCTCACCCTCATTAGGCCGACAGCGTGAGACTTCGTTAACAGGACGGCCATCGTGTCGACTTGGACTGACACTTACTACTCCATATGGTGCCAGGGCGCTCCCCGCGTCCGTTCGGAGTAAACGTGTCCACTTCTCGTCGAAGGCTCCGCCTCATGGCGGCCGCCTTCACCGTCTGCGCCACCGCGATCCCCCTCGCGGTCTTCGCCGGCTCCGCGTCCGCCCTCCCCGAGGACGCCCTGCCCGGTGACCCCAAGCTGTCGGACTACAGCGCCCCGGAGTCCGACGAGGACGTCACGGTGACCCCGATCGACTTCGAGGTGTCCAACCAGCTCGAGCCCGGGTCGTCCTACACGCTGCGCGGCTTCCTCTACGAGCCCGCGGGCCAGGAGGGCTGCCGGACCTCGGTGCTGCAGGCGAACCACGCCCTGACCACCGGCGCCTGGTACTGGGACATCCCCTTCGAGCAGGACCGCTACTCGATCGCGCGGAAGATCGTGAAGGAGTCGGGGATCTCGTTCCTCGCCCTGAACAAGCTCGGCTACGGCCAGCCCGACCACCCGTACCGCAGCTCCGACCGGCCCAACGGCTACACGGTCACGGTCGAGGCGCTGGCCGACGCCAGCCACCAGGTCACCCAGCAGCTGCGCGCCGACGGCTACGAGCACGTCGGCCTGATCGGGCACTCCGCGGGCAGCGAGGAGTCGGAGATCCACGCCGGGCTCTACCAGGACGTCGACGCCCTGATCCTGTCCGGCTTCACCCACCTCGCCACCGAGCGCTTCACCGCGCAGATCGCGACGCAGGAGGTGCCGCGCACGCTCACCGACGACTACCCGTTCTTCTTCGGTGACCACGAGACCCGCGACAGCTTCCTGTTCACCGACCTGGCCGACCCGGAGCTCATCCGGGCCCTGCACCCGCTGGTGAACGAGACCCCGGCCGGCGAGATCCTCTCCATCGGCCCGCAGCCCTCGCGCGCCCTCGCGCCGCTGATCGACATCCCGGTGCTCACCCTGATCGCCGAGGCCGACGAGATCTTCAGCGCCGACGGTGCCCCGATCGACGAGGCGACGTTCCTGAGCAGCGACGACGTCACCTTCAACAACTACCCGGGCATCGGGCACGGGGTGGAGTTCCACCGCAACGGCCCGGAGATCACCCAGGACGTCGCCGACTGGATCAGCGCGCGTCCCGACGCCCTCCCCGCCTGCAAGTAACCCGCAACTCAGGGCCGTAAAGGGAGGGACTCGCGGGGGTACGCCCCGCGAGTCCCTCCCTTTTCGTCCGCGAGTCCCCTCAGACGCCCTGGGCCGGGGTGCGGCGGAGCAGGGGCGGGAGGAGGCGGGCGCCGGAGCCGGCCTCCGCGGCGCGGTCGTCCGGGTTGTAGAGGCGGCAGCGGGCCAGCGACAGGCAGCCGCAGCCGATGCAGGAGTCCAGCCCGTCGCGCAGGGCCACCAGCGCCTCGATCTGCTCGTCGAGCCGCCCGCGCCACGCCCGCGACAGCCGCGACCAGTCCGCCTTCGTCGGCGTGCGGCCGTCGGGCAGGCGGTCGAGGCCCTCGCGCACCTCGTCCAGGCCGACGCCGATCGTCCGCGCGGCCCGGATGAACGCCAGGCGCCGCAGCACCGACCGCTCGTAGCGCCGCTGCCCACCCGAGGTACGGGTGGTGCGGAGCAGCCCCTCGCGCTCGTAGAACCGCAGCGCCGACGCCGGGAAGCCGCTGCGGTCGGCCACCTCGCCGATCGTGAGCAGGTCGTGCGCGTCCATCACCCTCCCTTGACCTGAACCTGACTTCAGGTTGCACGGTAGCGGCATGACCCACGACATCGCCATCGTCACCGGCGCCGGACAGGGGTTCGGCCTCGCACTCGCCGCCGGGCTCGCCGCCCGGGGCACCACCGTCCTGGCCACCGGCCGCGACGCCGACCGGCTCGCGGCCGCCACCGCCGGGCTGCCCGGGGTCGTCGCGGTCCCGGGGGACGTCACCGACCCGGCGCACCGCGCTGAGCTCGTCGCCGCCGCGGGGCGGCTCGGCGGGCTGGACCTGCTGGTGCACAACGCGGGCGAGCTCGGCCCGTCGCCGCTGCCGCCGCTGTCGACCTATCCCCTCGACGCCCTGCGCGCGGTCCACGAGACCACCGTCGTCGCCGCGCTGGCCCTGACCCAGCTCGCCCTGCCCCTGCTGCGCGCGGCGGCCGCGCCGACCGTCGTCACCCTCAGCTCGGACGCCGCCGTCGAGGCCTACCCCGGCTGGGGCGGGTACGGCTCGGCGAAGGCCGCGCTGGACCACCTCGCCGCCGTGCTCGCCGTCGAGGAGCCCGGGGTGCGCGTGTACGCCGTCGACCCCGGCGACATGCGCACCGCCATGCACCAGCGGGCCTT
>NZ_BJNG01000006.1 GCF_006539565.1 Pseudonocardia hydrocarbonoxydans | reverse complement strand
TCGACATCCCGGCGCTCAGCGCCTAACCAGCTACACGAAGATTACGCGACCGTCGTCAAACACCACGTCCAGGGACTTGACCGGCGCCGAGCTCGCGCAGCTCTTGACGGGCCAGCGCGACCGCTGGGCGCAGGTCACGTAGTGAGAACACCCCGAAATCACGTGTGCCGCGCCAGCTGGCCAGCAGCGCTCCGAGCGACCGTGGCCGGGAGCGCAGCTGGGCCGCTGCGGCGAGCAGGTCGGGATGCATCATCACCTTGCGGCCGTTCACCTGGGCCGGCTGCGGGTCGAGTGGGAGCCCCGCCAGCGCCGCGTAGAGCCGCCAGGCGCCGTCGACGCCGCATGCCTGCGACAAACCGTAGTTCGCCGGCATCCGCACGTTGATCTCGATGAGGTACAGCTCCCCGGTCACGGCGTGCCGCTTCGCCTCGCAGCTGGACAGGCCCACGTAGCCGACGTGGTCGAGCAGTCGCCGGTTCAGCGCGAGCATGTCCGGCACGTCTGCCGATTCCAGCAATGATCCGGTGCCGTAGTCCGGTGGCCACTGGCGGATCTTCCGCCGGCCGTACTCGAGCAGGTAGTCGCCGTTTGCGTTTCGGATGGTCACCGCACCCAGCAACGCGGTCTCGGGGCCGGGCACCAGTTCGGTCACGACCAGGTCCAGGTCGTGGTCGAGCAGCGCACGCGCGTGCGTGAACAGGTGATCGTCGGATTCGACGCGTACCGTCCCCACCCCGACGAGCTCCTTGGCGACATGGCCCAGCGACGGCTTGAGAATGCACGGGAAGGCCACTTGACCGTCGAGTGCCACGAGATCCTCGTGATTGCGTACGTGCCACATTCCGGGGGTGCGAACTCCGGCCGCCGTGGCTTGCCGATACAGCTCGCTCTTGTTCATCAGGGCGAGGTGCATGCCGTCCTTCGACTCGAAGGTGCGGAGCGAGCCCGGGATCTCCGTGCGGTTGTGCGCGAGGAACTCGGTCGCTGCGTCGGAGCCCGACAGGACGACCCCGCCCTCCTCCCCGCCGGCGGTGGCCAGTTCAGACAGTTCTTGTAACCACACGTGCGGATTTCGCCGTATGTCCGGCATCACCCGGCCCCGCACACCCCTCGCGGCGAGGACGTAGGCGTACCGCTCGTCGGTCAGTGCGTGTACCGCGACACCGCGGCGCACCAACCGCCGTGCGACGGTCAATGCGCCGTCGTTGGGACAGAGCAGGACGGCGCGGGGCAGAGCGTGCCGAGAAGGAGCTTCGGACGGGCAGGGGTGCACCATGCCTCTCACGTTAAGGACGGCCAGTTAGTGGCCGGGTCGAATCGGGTTAGCCAACGCCCAATTCTGCGTGGGGATCCGCGGGATTCGGGGGAGTGCGTGGTCGTGAGACGGCGAGTACGGCTCCCGGGCAGCGGTCACCCTTCGTCCGGTGCCCGACGTCCGGTTCGCAGCCTGCCCAGGAGGCGCAGGGCGTGTGTGGGTCCCATCCCCGGCAGGTAGGCCCGGGCGATCGCCGTGCCGACGGCGGGCATGGTCGCGACATCGGGACATGCCATGTGGAGCGGCCGGTACTCCGGTTGGAACTTGGCCTTGAACGCGAGAAGTGAGCGGAACCCGTACACCGGCTCCAGCGCGCTGCCGATCCGGTCCAGCAGGCGTTGCAGGGCATCGGGCTCCTGCCCGCGGTCGACGCGGGCGAGCGGGGCGCCGGACAGGCTCAGGAACGCACAGCCCTCGTCGCGGAACCTCTGCGCGGCGGCGGCGATGAGGAACTCCATCACGCCGCGGAACCCCGACTCGGGACGGCGCATGAAGTCCAGGGTCCAGCCGACGATACGGCCGTCCTCGTGCACGGGCAGCCAGCTCGTGATGCCGTGCACCGTCCGGTCGGCGTCGACGGCGACCAGGCACCGCACGGCGTCGTCGCGCAGCTCGTCGAGCCCGCCGAGGGTGAAGCCCATCTCGGGCAGGCCCTTGTCCCCGACCCATTCCTCGGACAGTGCCCGGATCTGCTCGGTGAGGCTCAGGGGCGCGTGGGCGAACGCCAGCGTCTCGGCCGTGATCCCGGCCTTGCCCGCCTTGTTCAGTGCGGAGCGGACGTCCTGCCACCGCTTCCCGGTGAACGCGAGACCGGGCAGGGCGACGACGGTCTCCTCGGCCACCTGGACCGACTGCCAGCCCAGCTCGACGGCGTGGTCCCGGACGGCCTGGCCGACGCTGTAGAGGCACGGCGTCCAGGCGTGCTCGGCGCAGAAGCGGGTGAACTCCTCGACCGCGTCCGGGCGGGCGTCGGGGTGGCCGAAGGGCTCTCCGGTGGTGAGGGCCACGCGGCCGATCACCCGGTAGGCGACGCCGGCGCGGCCGTCCGCGGTGAACCAGTAGCTGTTGCCCGCCCAGGTGGCCAGCCACGACAGCGTGGAGCCGCCGCCGCCGACGATCAGGGAGCGGGCGGCGTCGGCGTCGCCGGTGACGGGGCGGACGCGGGTGACCAGCCACAGCGAGGCAGCCAGCGTGACGGTCCAGAACACCACGCCCGTCCACTCGTAGAGCACCGTGGCGGGGGTGTCGACCGGCAGGAACGCGATCTCGATCTCGCCGAAATACCCGGGCGGCAGGAACCGGGTCGGCAGGTCGAGGAGCAGGTCGACCAGGTCGGGGACGGGGTCGAACCGGTTCCGGAGCAGGTACCCCAGCAGGATGTAGAGCACCGAGACCCCCACCAGGGTGCCGAGGACGGCGCGGCTCCATCCGCGGTAGGCCCGGGCCGGTGCGAGCACGCGGAACCGGTGCCGCGTCACCAGCAGCAGGGCCACGACGGCCAGCGGCTGCAGGACGCTCGTCGCCACTCCGGCGTAGAACTGGGCGTCCGTCGCGCCGCCGAAGGCGACGAGCCGCTCGACCGGGGTCGCGAAGGTGAGTACCGCGAGGACCAGGCCGAGCAGGGCGAACAGCACGTTGACGCCGACGGCGCCGAACCATGCGAACCGCCGGCCCCGACGCAGCCCCTCGGCGAGGGCGAGCAGGACCAGCACCGGCAGTACCGACATACCGCGGGCCCGACGCCACCCAGGCGCAGCCGGAACTGCAGGCCCGCGCAGTCGTCGACGGTGGCGGGATCGGCGCAGATCGCCGCTACCGTGGCGGGGTCGGGTGGGGGCGGGAGCACGAGGAAACGCAGTACCGACAGCGGGCCGATCGCGGTGCCGGACAGGGCGGCGATCAGCGGCCCGGCGGCCGAGGCTGCGACGACCAGGGCCACCAGGGTGCGGACCTCGGGGCCGGTGGCCGCACCCGGCACGCGCCCCCGCGGGCGGCCGAGCAGCACCGGACCGGCGGCCAGCCCGACCAGGCCGCCGCCCAGGCGCAGCACGTCCTGCAGCGACCCCGAGTACAGGGCCAGCATGACCAGCACCACGACCACCAGAACCCGCAGCCTGCGCCGCCACAGCGCGCCCAGCCGCACGCTCACCGCCAACGCCGCGCCCACGACACCGGGGGAGGGCCCCACCGCGACGTCGGTGGCGAGGCGCAGCGCCCAGGGCTCACCGGCGGCGGCGCCGAGGGCGACGAGCCCGGTGCCACCCAGCACACCGACGGCGTGTGAGCCGATGAGCAGGGCCGCGGTGCGGACCGGACCGGCGCGGTGTTCCACTGGCGCGAGGAGTCCCAGCAACAGCGCGGTCGTGGCCAGGTAGCCGACCGGCCCCGAGCACCACAGCATGCTGGTCAGCGGGGTCCACCAGGAGCCCGTGGACAGCGTCGGGACGCCGATCGCGATCGTGGAGCGCAGCGGAGCCGCAGGCCCGCCGAGTAGGCTGCCGGTCGAGATGCCGATCACCCACAGGGCTGCGACGAGCCCCGTCGTCACCGGGGCGTGCCGCAGTGTCGCGCGCAGGCGCAGCGCCGCCGCACCCGACCACCGATCCCGTGGGCCAGGCGGCGAGGCGGTGTCACGTTGCGTGGTCATGAACGGATCCAGGTCGCGTGCCGGGGCAGCGACGACCCGTGTCTCGCCGTCCACAGCCGTCGGTCGTTACCGCGGGGGAAGCCGCGGTGGAAGAAGAGCATGCCGTCCCGTCGGATCGTGTCCAGCACCCGCATCGACTGGGAACGATAGCGGGCCACCACACCACCGCACGGCAGAGCCGGTCCCGCGGATCGCTCGCGGGACCGGCCCGGGTCGACGCCTACGGCGCGAGGGTGGACACGAGCACCGCGAAGGGTGCGGAGCACTCGTAGTCCAGCTCCACCTGGTAAGTCCCCTCGGGGATCTCCCAGGCGTGGTCACCGCCGGCCTCCAGCGTGCCGGGCTCGTACTCGGTGTGGGTCGTGCCGTGGCAGGCGAGCCGCGACACCGTGATCTTGTCGGCGTAGGCCGCGACGCGCACCCAGGCGCCACTGCCCTCGGGCAGCACCGCCGACTCGCCCAGCGGGTCCAGCGGCAGCGCGATCGAGCCGCGGCCGGTGCCGTCCGGTGGGGGGCTGATGGTCCAGGGAACGAATGCCATGTCGATGTCTCCTCTTGTCGTGGGCGCCGGCCGAACCACCGGTGTCCTGCACCTGCGACGGTGCCGCCACGACGTTGAGAGGACGCTGAACGCGTCTACGGGGTGAGGTGGATCCGGGTCGCCAGCCACGGAAGTGACGATTCGAGGCCGGCCGACCACACCCGCCAGTCGTGGCCGCCGGGGAGCTCGCGGTAGTCGATCTGCATACCGGCCCGCCTGCCCGCGTCGGCCACCTGCATCGCCTGGCCGCGATAGGCGGCGTCGGCCGCGCCGACGATGACCTGCCCGGCGCTGCCGGGGAAGCTGCGGGCCGCGAGGACGTCGAGCGGGTTGACGGCGGCGAACGCGGCGGGGTCGCCACCGAAGGCAGCGGCGACCGTGCCGGCCCGGTCGCCCAGCGTGGGCTCGGACTGGCCGGAGAGGTCGATGAAGGTGGGATACACCTGCGGGGCGTTGACGGCGAGCTGCAACGAGCAGGTGCCACCCGCGGAGAGGCCGCCGACCGCCCAGGAAGACGGGTCGGGATCGACCTGCAGGAACGCGCGGACCCACGCCGGAACGTCGACGGTCAGGTAGGTCTGCACGTTGCCGAGCCGGGAGTCCAGGCACAGGGTGTTCGTCAGCGGCGCGCCGAGCCAGTCGGGCATCACCACGACGGGCGCGAGCCCGGCGTGCGTCGCGGCGAACCGGTCCAGCATCGCCGCCAGACCTCCGCCGTCGAGCCAGTCCCGTGGCCCGCCCGGCTGCCCGCTGAGCAGGACGAGCACCGGGAGCTGAGGACGGGGTACGGCCTGGTACGCGGGCGGCAGGTAGATCCAGGCGGGCCGGGCGACGAACCCGGACGTCGGCGCCGGGACCGGCACCTCGGAGACCGTCCCGGCGGCCGGAAGCCCGGGCGGCGGCCGCCACACCGTCGACAGCGGCTGCCCGGGTGGCCGCACCACCACGCCGGGCGCAACTTCTGAAACCTGGGCGAAGTCGACCTGGTTGGCCGGGGGCAGGCCGAGCGCGACCCCCACGGTCGGGTACGCCCCGTACTGCAGGTTCACCAGGCCCAGGGCGGCCGCCACCACCAGAACGACCCCGCCGACGGCCACCACGACCTGCCGCCTACTGCGTCGGGCGCGGCCCACCGCCAGCCCCACCGCCACCAGCGCCGCCGCGAGGGCGACCCACACCACGGTGGGCAGCGGGTCGGGGAACGGCCGTAGCGCGGTCAACGTCAGCCACGCGAGCGCGACCGCCAGCGCGGCACCGATCAGCGCCCGGGGCACCACTCGGTGGTACCACCGCCGGTCGCGGTCGCCGACGGCCAGCACGGCGAGAGCGATCCCCCCGCCGGCCAGGAGCAGCACCGGGATCGGTCCGGTCAGCAACGACCACTCGGCCACGGTACCCACGTCGCCAGTCTCCCCCACGGCGGTGGCCGTGTCGCTCAGCGCCTCCACAGCGGCCGCGCGGATCGTCGGCCGAGCGCACACCGGCCGTGGTCCGGGGCACGGTGTCACGTCACGGAGGCAGGGCAGAGCGATGAGCTGGTGGTGGGTGGTACTCGCGGTGTGGCCGGTCACCGCGGTGGTGGTGGCGCTGGTGATGGGGCGGGTGCTGCGGGGGGTGACGCGCTCGTTGCCGCCGCCCCGCCGGCCCGCTCCACGTGCCTGCGTCGGGGGCGGCGGCGGGCCCCGTACTCAGCGTCTCCACAGCGTTCGGGCGACACGGTGAAGCCGTCGGCCCGCACGGGCCGGTGACCCCGAGGAAGGAACCCCCTCCCGATGAACCCGAGAACGACGACCCGCACCCGGATCGCCCGGACGGCGGTGGTCGTGACCGCAGGCGCGGTACTGCTCGGCGGCGGCACGGCCGTGGCGCTCGCGCAGACCGGCCAGCCCGCGCCGCCGTCGACCTCCGAGCAGGCCGAGGGCGACGAGTCCGGCGAGGCGACCGTGCGCGGCAGCATCAGCGTGCCCGAGCAGGCCGGCGAGCAGGACGAGGCGGCCGAGGCGCAGGCGCTCGCCGGGCTCGCCACCGTCACCCCGGACCAGGCCGTCGCGGCGGCCACCGCGGCCGAACCGGGCACCGCGGGCGCCCCGCATCTGGGTGACGAGGACGGCTCGCTGGTCTACGAGATCGTCGTGACCCGGGCCGACGGGTCGGCCGTCGAGGTCAAGGTCGACGCGGGCAACGCGGCGGTACTGGCCTCCGAGCCCGACGACGGCGAGGACGCAGGCGGGGAGAACGAGGCCGCCGAAGGGCCCGAGAACGGGGAGCAGCAGCCGGAGACCGACGACGCGGGGAGCACGACGGGCGCTCCGGTGCCGACCCGCTGAGTATCCGGCCGACTGGTTCCCACCGGGCCCGCCGCACCCTTCCCCTCAGGGTGCGGCGGGCCCACCCGTGAGACCGGCGGCACCGATCGGGGAGGACGAGCCCGTGGTCAACGTCGTCAAACGCTTCGTGGTCGGTCCGCCGGTGAGCATCCACCGCCTCGGGGAGACCCGGCTGCGCAAGCGCATCGCGCTCCCGGTGTTCTGCAGCGACCCCATCTCCTCGGTCGCCTACGCCACCGAGCAGATCGTGCTGGTGCTCGCGGCAGGGGACTGGCGTTCCTGTCGCTGTCCGTGCCGGTCGCGGCCGCGGTGGCGGTGCTGCTCCTGGTCGTCGTCGCCTCCTACGGGCAGACCGTGTACGCCTACCCGAACGGCGGCGGCGCGTACGTGGTGAGCCGGGAGAACCTGGGCGAGCCCGCGGCGCTGGTCGCGGCGAGCGCGCTGCTGGTCGACTACGTGATGACCGTGGCGGTCTCGGTGACCTCCGGGGTGATCGCCGTGACATCGGCGTTCCCCTCGCTCGTGCCCTACGCCGCGCCGATCGCCGCCGTCCTCGTCGTGGCACTGGCCCTGGTGAACCTGCGCGGGGTGAGGGAGTCGGGGCGAGCGTTCGCGGTGCCGACCTACCTGTTCATCGGCCTGACCTACCTGCTGTTCGTCGTCGCGGGCGTCCGTGCGGCCACCGGCACGCTCCCGCCCGCCGAGTCCGCGGCGCTCCCGGTGCCACCGACGACGGCCGTCGGCGGCCTGCTCGCCGCAGCGCTGCTGCTGCGCGCGTTCGCGTCCGGCTGCACCGCCCTGACCGGGGTCGAGGCGGTGAGCAACGGCGTGCCCGCGTTCCGCGCGCCCCAGGCCCGCAACGCGGCGATGACCCTGGTGGCGATGGGCGCCATCGCGGTGACGATGTTCGCCGGCATCACCGTGCTCGCCGTGGCGCTGTCCGCCCGGGCCGCTCCGGGCGGCAACCCGTCGGTGCTCTCGCAGCTGGCGGCGAGCGGGATCGGCCCCGGGTCGGCCCTGTTCTACCTCTACCAGGCCGCGACGGCCGGCATCCTGATCCTGGCGGCGAACACGGCGTTCAACGGGTTCCCGATGCTGACCTCCGTGCTCGGGAGGGACGGCCACCTGCCCCGCCAGCTCGCGTAGCGCGGCGACCGTCTGGTGTTCGGCAACGGGATCCTGCTGCTCGCCGCGGTGGCGACCGCGCTGATCCTGCTGTTCGACGCCGACCTGGAGGCGCTGCTGCACCTCTACATCATCGGGGTGTTCACCAGCTTCACCCTGTCCCAGGCCGGGATGGTGCGCCACTGGTCACGCCGCCTCGCCACCGCCGACGACGCGCAGCGCGGCCCGATCCGGCGGGCGCGCGCTCAACCTCGCCGGGGCCGTGCTCACCGGTGTCGTCCTGCTCGTCGTGTTCGCGACGAAGGTCCTGCAGGGGGCCTGGCTCGCGGTGCTGGCGATGGCCGTGCTGTACGCGGTGATGCGCGGCATCGGCCGCTACTACGCCCGGGTCGAGGCCGAGCTGTTCGTCGACGACGACGAGCGGCCGGCGCCGCCCGCCCGGGTACACGCGGTCGTGCTGGTCGCCCGGGTCAACCGGCCCGTCCTTCGCGCACTCGCCCTCGCCTCGGCGCTGCGGCCGGACACGGTCGAGGCGGTCAGCGCGGCCGGCGAGGCGGGCGCCGTCGAGCAGCTGCGCGTCGACTGGCTGCGCCACCACCTGCCCGTGCCGCTGCGGGTGCTGGACGCGCCCTACCACGACATCGGCGAACCGCTGGTCGAGCACATCGCGGGTCTCGGCGGCGAGGACCGGGCGGTCGTCACCGTGTTCCTGCCCGAGTACGTCGTGGCGCGCTGGTGGCAGAACCTGCTGCACAACCAGAGCGCGCTGCGGCTCAAGGCGAGGTTGCTCCAGCAGCCCGGGGTGGTCGTCATCGACGTGCCCTACCATCTCGGCCGCCGGGAGCGTGGGTGGCTGGGCGCCTCGCCGCCCGTCGGATCAGCCCGGGTCGCCGGCTGACGGGCTCCGTCGCCGTGACCACCAGACCCAGCCGACGGCGCCGACCAGGATCACCCCGAGCAGGATCTCGGCCCCGAGGTTGAGCTGCGCCTCCAGCGCCCTGTAGGACGCCCCCGCGGCGAAGCCGAGCACCGCCACCGCCCCGGCCCACAGCGCCCCGCCGGCCATGTTGGCCACGGTGAACCGCGTGCGGGGAACCCCGCTCATCCCGGCGATTCCGGGCACGAGGGCGCGCAGAGCCGCCGCCCACCGCCCGATGACCACGGCCATCGCCCCGCGGCGGCGCACCAGTCCGATGGCCCGGTCCAGCTCGCCGGACCGCCGGACGCGAGCCGGAACCCGGGCCAGCAACGCGTCGCCGTAGCGGCGGCCGACGAGATAGCCGATCTGGTCGCCGACGGCGGCTCCCGCGACGCCGGCGACGATCACGGCCCACAGCGGCAGGCCGCCGCCGTGCGCGACGACGCCCCCGACCAGCACCGCGGTCTCACCGGGCACCACCAGCCCGACGAACGCCGACGCCTCCAGCGCGGGCAACGCGAACACGAGTACGACCACGAGCCACGGCGGCATGCCCACGATGGCGTCGACGAGTACGTTCACCACCTCATCGTCCGCCTCGCGGCCACCGGCGTCGAGCAGGCCCGTCGTGTCCACCGGGAGCGCCGACCTGGCAGGCTGGGTGCCGTGCAGGTGCTGCTGGTGGAGGACGAGCGGGCGCTCGCCGAGACGATCCGGGAGGGTCTCGCTGCGGAGGGGCACGTCGTGCGGGTCGCGCACGACGGCCCCGCGGGTCTGGCCGCGGCGCTCGGCGCCGAGCACGACGTGATCGTCCTCGACATCATGCTGCCGGGGCTGTCGGGCTACCGGGTGCTGCAGGCGTTGCGGGCCCGTGAGGTGTGGACCCCGGTGCTCATGCTCACCGCCAAGGACGGTGAGTACGACGAGGCGGACGCGTTCGACCTGGGTGCCGACGACTACCTGACCAAGCCGTTCTCCTTCGTCGTGCTGCTGGCCCGGTTGCGGGCCCTGCTGCGGCGAGGTGCGGCGCCGCGGCCCGCGGTGCTGCGGGTCGGCGACCTGGTGCTGGACCCGGCCGAGCACCGCGTCGAGCGCGCGGGGGAGAAGCTCGTGCTGACCCCGCGAGAGTTCGGCGTGCTGGAGTTCCTCATGCGCAACGTGGGTCGTGCGGTGACCAAGACCGAGATCCTGCAGGCCGTGTGGGACCCGCACTACGAGGGCGACGTCAACGTGGTCGAGGTCTACGTCGGCTACCTGCGCCGCAAGATCGACATTCCGTTCGGCCGGGACAGCATCGACACGCTGCGCGGTGTCGGCTACCGCATGCGCGACGCGGACGCGGGGTCGGACGGGGCCGCGGTGTCGCGCGGCTGAGCGGGTAGCCGCACGGTCATCACGGTCCCGCCGTCGTCCGCCGCGCCCGCCTCGACCGACCCGCCGTGCGCGGCGAGCACCTCGGCCACGATCGCCAGCCCCAGCCCGACCCCACCGGCGTCGCGGGCCCGTCCCTCGTCGAGCCGGACGAACCGCTCGAACACCCGGCGCCGATCGCCGACGGCGATCCCGGGCCCGTCGTCGACCACCTCCAGCACAGCCTGCCCGCGCTCGGTCCGCAGTCGCACCTCCACCCCGGTCCGGGCGTGCCGCGCGGCGTTCTCGGCCAGGTTGCCCAGCACCCGGGTGAGCTGGCTGCGGTCCCCCGTGACGCGCACCGGCACCGTCGTGACCCGGACCCGGACGTCCCCGGCTGTGCGCAGGCGGGCCGCCTCGTTCTCGGCGAGCTCGTCGAGGTCGACGTCGTCGCGACGCGGGGTGAGACCGCGTTCGTCGGCGCGCGCCAGCAGCAGCAGGTCCTCGACGAGGCGTGTCATGCGCTGCGCCTCCGGGATCATCGCGGCAATGTCGCCGCCGGTCGGGCCCCGCCGTTGCGCCAGCTCCAGGCGGGCGGCGATGGTGGCCAGCGGGCTGCGCAGCTCGTGACCCGCGTCGCCGACGAAGCGGCGCTGCGCCGCCTGGGCGGCGTCGAGCCGGGCGAGCATGTCGTTCATCGTCCGGGCCAGCCGCCCGACCTCGTCGACGGTGTCCGGTTCGGGCACCCGCCGGGTGAGGTCCCGGGCGGAGATCGCCGCCACCCGGGCGCGGATCGCCTCGACCGGACGCAGCGCCCGTCCGGCGAACAGGTACGTGGTGGCTCCGGCGACGACGGTAAGCAGCGGGACCCCGATGACGGCGAGGTCGGTCACCGTCTCGGTGCTCTGCTGGGCCGCGTCGAGCGACCCGGCCACGAGCACCGCTCGGTTCCCGGCCTCGGCGCGGACGACGAGCAGCGGGTCGTCGTCGACGGTGACGGCGACCGCGGCGTCCGGGTCGGCGGCGGTGCGCCCGCCGTCGACCGCGTCCGTTGCGGACAGCGGAGCGGTGGCCGCCAGCACCCGGCCACCGGCGTCGACCACCTGGAGCAGCACGAACCCGGTCGACACCTCGCGCACCACCTCCGGTGCGTCCTCGCCCTCGGTGAGCCGGTCCGCAGCGCTTTCGGCGATCGCCCGGGCCTGCTCCTCGACCGATCCGCGCACCGCCCGCTCCTGCAGCAGCACGAGCGCGACCGCGGCGAGCACCAGCGCGACCGCGACCACCGCGGTCGCGGCCGCGGCTGCGGCGACGCGCACGCCCCACCGTCGCCGCAGCCAGGCCGGTGCCGGGTTCACCGTAGGGACGCTACCGGCAGAAGTGCCCGGTACGGCGGTCGTCGTACTCAGCGACCGCACAGCACCCGGTCACGATCCTCGGAGGCAGACGGGCTCACCGAGCCCCCGAGAACGAGGAGACGGTCCGATGAGCACCTCCACCCTGACCGCGGGACCTGTCCGCCCGGGCGACGCCGCCCGCCCCACGCCACGCATCGAGCTCGATCTGCCGGTGGCGCTGAACGCGATCCACACCGCGGGCCTGCAGGTCGTGCCGGATCCGCGGGGTGGGACCCTCGTCGACATCGGACACCCGGCCCTGGTCGCGCTGCGGCCGTACCTGCCCGGCAGCGGGACCTGGGCGTGGCTCACCGACCTGGCCGCGGCCAGGTCGGTGGGGCGAGCCATGCGCCCCGCGGGCACCGTCGTCGCCGACGGCCGGGCGCGGGCCAGGACACCGGGCCCCACCGCGCAGGCGGACCTGGTCGTGCTGACCGTCGAGCAGCTCGGTGCGGTCGGCGACGAACGCCTGCCGCAGGCGGTGCTGTTGGATCTCAGCACCGGCTCGGCGGACGAGCCGCTGCCGCCCTGGGCGCTGAGCCGGCCCATTCCGGTGGAGGGCTTCCACCTCGACCTCACCGGTCTCCCCCCCCGACCGGTTGCCCGAGCGCGTCGACGCCGTCGGTGAGGCGTTGCGCGCCTGGCATCGCGCCGGTCGCACCGACCGTGCGGTCCTGGTCCTGCGCGGCGTACGGACCGTCGTGGCGCGGCACGTGGTGGCCGGTCTGCTGCGGATGTGTCGGATCGGCGGCCTTGCCCAGCCGGTCGTGCGGGTGGACGTCACCCTGCCCGTGCTCGACGTCGCCACCGGCACCGTCGTCCGCGTCGTCGGCCTGCAGGCGGGGCGCGCGGGCACGGTGCTGGAGGTCGACGCCGTCCCGCGCTCCCTCGGCGCACCGCTGGTGGTGCACGGTTCCCGCGCCGCGGCGGCGCCTCCGGTCGATGTGATGCTGTCCCACCGCGGCCGGCTGGTCGGGGCCCGGGTCGCCGGAGGGCCCCTACGGGCCGGTGTGGAGCTCGCCGCTCGCGGCTGGACCCCCGGCGGTCGCCCGGTCTTCGTTCGCGGCTACCCCCCGGCTCGTTCCGCCTGACGAGATCTGACTCCGCCGACCGGAAGGACCCTTGATGCCCGACCCCACCCCGCCGCTCACCGAACCCGCTGCCGACCTGCGAGCGTCCCACGCCGACCGCGAACGGGTCGCTGCGCACCTGCACGCGGCCGCCGGCAACGGGCTTCTCACCCTCGACGAGGTCGACGACCGGCTCGCGGCTGCCTACGCGGCGCGGCACCTCAGCGAGCTGGCGCCGCTCACCGCCGACCTCCCGCCCGCTACGGAGGGGTCCGTCGCTGTCGCGCCGGGCTGGTCTGCGATCACGGCCGCCGTCTCCCTGCAGCTGCGGACGGGGGTGGCCGCGTCGGCGCAGCGGCGTCGCGCGGTGCGCCTGGTCGCCGCCCACCCCGCCGTTGCGGCGGTCGTCACGGCTCTGCTGCTGGTCGGCCTGGTGCTGCTGGCCCGGTGGTCGGGTCTCGACCTCGCCTGACATGGCACGACCGACTCGCCGGAACCTGCGGCCGGCCGGGCCGGTCAGGAACCGGGGCGCTCACCCATCGCCGCCTCGCCTGTCGGAGTAGCCCGGGTTGTCGGCCTGGCCGAGGAGGTGGGCGCGCGGACCAGGACGGTGCGCTCCGCGGAGGGCCGCTCGAAGGAGTGCCTGCGATCGGGATCGCCTGCGATGTGGCGATGCGTGCTGACGGTCTCGGACGTCGGGGGTCTCGGTGGCCCCACGTCAGACGGGTTTCGGGCCGTGTGGGTGGGTGTCGTCGAGGACGACCTGGTGGGAGTGGTCCAGCCGTCGCCGTTCCACTGTGCGGCGTCGAGGTGGCCCTCGTCGGTGTCGTCGTCGTGTCGGTGACGGATCTGGTCCGCGGCCCGGGTCGGCCAGGCGAGGACGGCGCCGGCCGCCGCGGCCACCGCGATCGCGCCGAGGACCGCCCAGGTGGCGCCGAACCCGGTGGTGGCGGCGAGCCAGCCGGTGAGCGGGTAGTCGAGCAGCCAGCAGGCGTGGGACAGCGAGAACTGTGCGCTGAACAGCGCGGGCGTTGCGGGGCGGCGGCCGCGTCGCGCAGCAAGCGCCGGAACAGGCGCACGCCGAGCGCGAGGCGGGTGCCGAACCGGCTGCCGGCCCGCCGGGCGACCGGCGGCACCGCGGTGGCCGCGACGAGCACCGCGGACACACCGAACCCGAACGCCGTGGCCCCGAACAGCGACGAGTAGCTGACGACGGCGAGGGCTGCGGCCGCAAGCAGGGGGCTGAGCAGTGTCTCCATGCTCACCGCGACCTGGGTGGCCGACCCCGCCCGTGCCTAGTCGTCCTCGTCGGGCACGATGGACTGCAGGACTGGGGTGAACGTCGCCGAGGTCGCCTGCAGGATCGCGATCAGCGCGAAGACCTGCCACACCTCGGTGATCCACGGCAGCATCGCGACCACCCCGCCGCGGACGAGGTTCGCGACCAGCATGATCAGCCTGCGGGGCACCCGGTCCGCGACGGCGCCGACCACCGGTGCGACGGCGACGTAGGCGGCCATCTTGATCGCGAGCGCGGTGCCCAGCACCACGGTGGCCTGTTCGCCGGCGAGATCGTAGGCGAGCCTGCTGGCACAGCTGGCACCCGATCACTCCTGGACGGCGAGGGAGACCTTCTCGCCGAGAGTTCACGCGCTTCATCGCGCGCGACGGCTCGAGGTAGCGCTGCAAGGAGTGCCGGCGAGTGCGACATGGCAGCGCGGCCGCATCGGCACGACACACCTCGGCCCGCGCACCGAACGGGGCCATGACCCGGCGTGCCGTCGCCACCATGTCGGGGTCGGCGGCGGTGACGAGGACGAGACGCAGATCGGGAGAGCGGATCAGGAGCAAGGACGACCTGCTCCTGGGCGGCGGGCTGGACCACCTCCGAGCGGTCCTCATCGACCCGCCGGACGGGCCGGGCGCCGGCTCCGCGCGCGCGTCGGGCCCCGCGCTCGCGTCGTTCCGCCTGGTGGTCGCGCAACACCTGCGCGCCCGGCTGCCGCGACACGACGAGCAGCCAGCTCGACGCGGTGGTGGCCTTCCCGGTCAGCGGGCTGATGGGGCTGCTCACCTGGTGGCTGGACGGGCGGGTGCGCCTGTCGGCCGAGATGTACGACCGATTCGAGCGCCTCGCGACCTGCGGTATCGGGCCGCTGCTCGACGGCACGCCGCAGGGGCCCGACCCGGATGACTACCCGGTGTAGGACAGCACGGTCATCATTCCGGCTTCGCCGTGGTAGAGGTTGTGGCAGTGGATGAGCCACTGGCCGGGGTTGTCGCCGTCGAAGTCGACGTCGAGGGTCTGCATGGGCAGCACGATCGAGGTGTCCTTGCGGGGTCCGGCGGGGCCGACCTGGTAAGTGTGGCCGTGCAGGTGCATGGGATGGAACATCATCGTGTTGTTGACGAAGCTCAGGCGGACCCGTTCGCCGCTGCGCATCGGGAGCGGTTCGTGCTCGCCGTAGACGGCGCCGTTGATCGTCCACCGGTAGCCGGTGTCGGCCATCCCGAGTTCCAGGACGTGGGTGCGGTCGGGTTGGCGAGCCGGGAGCAGCACCGTGTCGGTGGCGCGCAGACGGTTGGCGTCCAGGGGGGCGGTGTTCAGCTCGACGGGCCGAACGTCGGGTGCCGGGGCGTCGCCGGACGCGGTGCGGACCAGCGCGAAGCCCTGCCCGTCCTTGCCCTCGGCGGACGCGACCAGCGGGAACACCCCGTCGGCGAGGGTGACGGTGACGTCGTAGCGCTCGCCCATGCCGATGAGCAGGCAGTCGGTCTCGGCGGGTGCGACGGGGAAGCCGTCGGTGTGGGTGACGGTCATCCGGTGCCCGCCCAGCGCGACCCGGAACGCGGTGTCGGATCCGGCGTTGACGATCCGCAGCCGCAGGCGTTGCCCGGGGGTGGCGGTGACGGTGACCGGGTCGGCCCCGATCCGGCCGTTGATCAGGTAGTAGGGGTAGGTGACGTCGCCGGTGTCGGCGCCCAGCGGCTCCTGCGGGGTGCCCATGGCCATCCCGCCCATCCCGCCCATGTCCATGCCGCCCATGTTCATGCCCTCGCGGCCGAGGCGTTCGAGTTCCTGGTCGGGATCGCCGGCGACTCCGTCGAGCCAGTCGTCGAGGACGATGACGGCCTCGGCGTCGTGGTCGCCGGGTTCGTCGGGGTCGGTGACGATCAGTGGTGCGTAGAGGCCGCGGTCGAGCTGGGTGCCGACGTGGGGGTGGAAGAAGTAGGTGCCGGCGTGCGGGACGGCGAACTCGTAGGTGAAGGAGCTGTTCGCGGCGACGGGGGGCTGGGTGAGGTCGGGGACGCCGTCCATGTCGTTGCGCAGCGCGATCCCGTGCCAGTGCACGGTGGTGGGCTGCGGGAGGGTGTTGCGCAGCTCGGCGCGCAGCACCTCGTCGCGGGCCAGGCGGATCTCCGGGCCGGGCAGCCGCCCGTCGAACGCCCAGGTCTGGACCTGTACCCCGCCCAGGTCGACGGTGGCGGGTGCGGCGGTGAGCGCCCTGGTCACCACCCGGGCGTCGGCGGCGCGGCGGGCCTGCTCGGTCTGGGCGACCAGCGGCGAGCTGGGGCCGATCGCGGTCGGGGCGGCGCACGCGCCGAGGGTCGCGGTCGCCAGTACGCCACCGCCGAGCGTCAGGAAGCGTCGCCGCGACAGCGTCCGGGTCGTGCGGTCGTGGTGGGTCACTGTTGCTCCTCGGTGATCGCTCGACCGCGTACCGGCCGGGGTGGGGGACACGACCGGCGGCGGTCAGGCGTTGGCGTAGCGGGCCGGGTCGGCGTCGAACATCGGGAGGCACTCGGCGCAGCAGAGGTAGTAGCGCGTGCCGTCGTGGTCGCGGACCAGGCCGTCCTCCTCGGCTTCGGCCTTCGCGATGGTGCTGCCCGGCATGACGGGGCAGTTCGCGATGTCCTCGGCCGCGGTGTCGGGGCCGGCGTGGTGGCTGTGCTGGTGATCGGACATGAGCAGGTCCTTCCTGATCTGGATGGCGCGGGCGCGCGCCGGGGTGACACGCGCCCGCGCCGGGTCGGTGTGCGGCACCGTCACCGGTCGGTGGTGAGTGTCTCCCCGGCGGGCCGGGTGCCGGCGGGGCGCCCGGCCCGGACGTCGCGGTTGGCGGCCAGTGCCTTGAACCGGCGCAGGCGCAGGCTGTTGGTGACCACGAACACCGAGGACAACGCCATGGCGGCGCCGGCGAGCAGGGGGTTGAGCAGTCCCATCGCGGCCAGTGGCAGGGCGGCGACGTTGTAGGCGAATGCCCAGAACAGGTTGCCCTTGATGACGCCCAGGGTACGGCGGGACAGCCGGATGGCGTCGGCGGCGGCGCGCAGGTCCCCACGGACCAGGGTGAGGTCGGAGGCCTCGATGGCGGCGTCGGTGCCGGTGCCCATGGCCAGGCCGAGGTCGGCCTGGGCGAGCGCGGCGGCGTCGTTGACGCCGTCACCGACCATGGCTACGATCTTGCCCTCGGCCTGGAGCCGCTTGACGACGTCGACCTTGTCGGCGGGCATCACCTCCGCGATGACCTCCTCGATCCCGACCTGGGCGGCGACCGAGCGGGCGACGGTCTCGTTGTCACCGGTGAGCAGCACCGGGGTGAGCCCGAGGTCACGCAGCTGGCGGATGGCTTCCGCGCTGGTGTCCTTGATCGCGTCAGCCACGACCAGGACGCCGCGGGCGGCGCCGTCCCAGCCGACCGCGACCGCGGTCTTGCCGTCGGCCTCGGCGGCCGCCTTGGCCGCGGCGAGCTCGGCGGTCAGGGGCTGGGACCAGTCGGCGAGCAGCTTGGTGCGTCCGACGAGCACGGCGTGCCCGTCGACGATGCCCTGCACGCCGAGGCCCTCGACGTTGACGAAGTCCTCCACGGGCGGGAGGGTGCCGACCCGTTCGGTGGCGCCCTTGGCGATGGCCGCCGCGATGGGGTGCTCGGAGGCGTCCTCCAGGGCCCCGGCCAGGCGCAGCAGCTCCTGGGGGTCCTGTCCGGGGGCGGTGTGGACGTCGACCAGGGTCATCTTGCCGGTGGTGACGGTGCCGGTCTTGTCGAGCACGACGGTGTCGACGCGGCGGGTGGATTCCAGGACCTCCGGGCCCTTGATGATGATGCCCATCTGGGCGCCGCGACCGGTGCCCACCAACAGCGCGGTCGGCGTGGCCAGGCCGAGCGCGCACGGGCAGGCGATGATGAGCACGGCGACGGCGGCGGTGAAGGCGAGAGCGAGTCCGCTGCCGGTGCCGATCCAGAACCCGAGGGTGGCCGCGGTGAGCAGGATGACGATCGGGACGAAGATCCCCGAGAGGCGGTCGGCGAGGCGCTGGACCTGGGCCTTGCCGTTCTGGGCGTCCTCGACCAGCTGTGCCATCTGGGCGAGCTGGGTGTCGGACCCGATCCGGGTGGCGCGCACGACCAGCCGCCCGCCGACGTTGACCGTGGCGCCGACGACGCCGTCGCCGGGGGCGACCTCGACCGGGACCGACTCGCCGGTGAGCATGCTCATGTCGACCGCGGAGCTGCCCTCGGCGACGGTGCCGTCGGTGGCGACCTTCTCCCCGGGCCGCACGACGAACAGGTCACCCACGGCGAGTTGCTCGACCGGGATGCGCTCCTCGGTGCGCCCGCCGGGGCCCTCGCGCAGCACGGCCACGTCGCGGGCGCCGAGTTCGAGCAGCGCGCGCAGCGCGGCGCCCGCGGTGCGCTTGGACCGGGCCTCCAGGTAGCGGCCGAGCAGGATGAACGTGGTGACCCCGGCGGCGACCTCGAGGTAGATGTTGGCGCTGCCGTCGGTCCGGGCGATGGTCAGCTCGAACGGGTGGATCATCCCGGGGACGCCTGCGGTGCCGAAGAACAGGGCGTAGAGCGACCACGCGAACGCGGCGCTGGTGCCCATGGAGATCAGGGTGTCCATGGTCGCGGCGCCGTGCTTGAGGTTGGCCCAGGCGGCCTTGTGGAACGGCAGCGCCCCCCACACCAGCACCGGGGCGGTGAGGGTGAGCGAGAGCCACTGCCAGTAGGTGAACTGCAGCGCGGGGATCATCGCCATCGCGATGACCGGGATCGACAGTGCGGCGCTGACCCGCAGCCGGGTCCGCAGCGCCGTGAGCGGGTCGGCCTCCTCGGTGGCGGCCGGTGTCTCGTCGCCCGCGGGGCGCGGCGGGGTGGGCAGCTTCGCGGTGTAGCCTGCCGACTCCACCGCGGCGACCAGGTCGTCGGTCGCGATCCCGTCGACGTAGGTGACCTTGGCCTTCTCGGTCGCGTAGTTGACCGTCGCGGTCACCCCGTCGATCTTGTTGAGCTTGCGCTCGATCCGGTTGGCGCACGACGCGCAGGTCATGCCGCCGATAGCGAGTTCGACCTGCCCGCCGCCGGCGGTGGCCGGCGGCGGGGTCGTGCTGTGCGCGGTGGTGCTCATGGCGATCCTCCTCGAGCGTGATCGGTGCGTGCTGGCGGTCAGTGACCGGGCATCGGCGCCATGGGGGCCTGCGGGCCGCCCATGCCCGGCATGCCGTCCGTTCCGGTCATCCCGTCGCGTTCGGCGGAGACCGCTGGGGCCGGGCTGCCGACCGCGGCGCCGACGCCCAGCGCGCCGCCGAAGACCAGTGCGACGGCCGCGGCGAAACCGGCGAGCTTGAGTGATGTGGGCATGGTTGTCCCACCCTCCTGGTGGTTGGCCGCTGGATGGGCGGCGGTGTCGGGCCCCGGAGGTGCCCGGATGATCGGGTGCGGTCGCTGGTGCGCGCCCGCGGTCGGTCAGGAGCGGACCAGGCGGGCGATGGCCTCCGACGCCTCGCGGACCTTCGCGTCGGCCTCGGGGCCGCCCTTGGCGGCGGCGTCGACCACGCACCCCGCCAGGTGCTCGTCGAGCAGGCCCAGGGAGAACGACTGCAGGGCGCGGGTGACCGCGGAGACCTGGGTGAGGATGTCGATGCAGTACTTGTCGTCGTCGATCATCTTCTGCAGCCCGCGGACCTGGCCCTCGATGCGGCGCAGCCGCTTGAGATAGTCCTCCTTGTCGTTGCCGTAGCTGGCCACGATGTCTCCCTCGCCTCGTCGCCGGTCTGTCCCGGCCTCTGACCCAACTCTATACCCCTAGGGGGTTATTCCGCCAGGTGGGCCCGGACGGTTCCGGGCCCACCCGTCCCGGATCTCAGCCGACGACCGTGTAGCCGGCCTCCTCGACCGCCTCGGTCACGGCCTCGACCGGGACCGTCTCGGTGCTGGTCACGGTCAGCCGTCCCTGGGCCACGTCCACGTCCACGCCGGTGACGCCGGGGATCTTGGTGACCTCGGCGGTCACCGAGCTCACGCAGTGGTCGCAGGTCATGCCTCGCACGGTGTAGGTGCTGCTCGCCATCGCGGCGTGCTCCTCTCGTCGAAAATCTCGATCCTCGTCCAGGTTCTCCCGGGTACCGACAACGATACCCCCTAGGTGTACATGGTACAGATGGGCCGGCCGGAATCGACGATCGAAAGGCAGGAACGACCGATGCGACACAGCACACGGGTGGTCATCGTGGGAGCCGGGGGAGCGGGCAGCGCCACGGCGGTCGCGGTGGCCCGGGCGGCACCGGAGGTCGAGGTGATCGTGCTCGGCGCCGAGGGCCGTGCCCCCTACAACCGGACCACGGTCAACAAGGGCCTGCTCTCGGGTGCGGTCGACGACGCGGGCGTCGCGCTGCCGGGGATGGACGGGCTCGGGATCGACTGGCGCACCGCGACCGTGGCCCGATCCCTGCACGCCGCCGGCCCGGCGGTGGAGCTGGCCGATGGCAGATGGTTGGGGGCGGACGTGGTGGTGCTGGCCACCGGCGCGCCACCCCGCGGACCCTGCCCGCCCCCGTCGAGGAGGGCGTGCCCGACCGGGTCCTGACGCTGCGCACCGCGGCCGACACCGCACGGCTGCGCGGGTTGCTCGCGCAGCGTGCGGGGCCGGTGGTGGTCGCCGGGGCCGGGCTGATCGGTAACGAGACCGCGGGGGTGCTGGCGGCCGCGGGCGCGTCGGTCACCGTGGTCGACCCGGCCCGGCGGCCGATGGCCCGCCAGGTCGGCGCCACCGTCGCGGACTGGATCGCCCGGACCCACCGCGCCGTCGGCGTCGATCTGCGGTTGGGCACCAGGATTCAGCGCGGTCGGGGAAGCGGGCCCATCCCAGGAGCACGACGGGGACCTGCTCATCGAACTCGACGACGGGACCGGTGTGCCCGCCCGCGTGGTGCTGGCCTGTCTCGGGGTCGAACCGGCCACCGGCTGGCTGCACGGCAACGACGTGACCGCGCCGGGCGGCGGTGGTGTGCTGGTCGACGCCGCCCAGCGGGCCCCGGAGCGGCCTGGCCTCTACGCCGTGGGTGATCTCGCCGCGTTCCCCGGCCCGGACGGCCAAACTGTGCGCGTCGAGCACTGGGGCGCCGCCCTGGGCCAGGCCGCCGTCGCGGCCACCACCCTGCTGACCGATCTCGGCATCCCCGCCGCCGCCGACCTCCCCGCCCGGGCCCCCGTGCCCGGCTACAGCACCTACGTGCACGGGGTGAAACTCACCATCCTGGGCTGGCCCGCCACCGCGGTCACCGACCGCCCCGTGCTCGGCCGGGTCGGCGACCCCCGCTTCGCCGTGGCGCTGCTCGACGCCGCCGACCGCGTCGTCGCCGCGGTCGGGGTCGGCGGAGCCCGCGCGGCCTTGTTCCACCCCGGAGCCGGGGCCATGGTCGCCTGCGCCGCACCGGCAGGGCGCGAGGCGCTGCCGCTGGCGGTGTTCTCCGCCGTCGGCACCGCCGGCGCGGCGCTGGTCCCGATCGCCGTGCTCACCGGTGTGGACACCCTCGGTGCCGCCGCCACACTGCCCCATCGCGGCGGTCCTGCTCGCCCTCACCGCCGGACTGCTGTTCTCCCGCACCGCCCGCGCCGGGGCCCGACCCCACACGCATGGCACCTCACCCGTTCTGTGACGCGAGCCGGCCGACGAGTTGCATGACCTCGTCGATCGGTATGGCGAAGCCCAGGCCGATCGATCCCGCCTGCCCGGATCCCGCACGGCCGAGCGTGGCGATGGCGGTGTTGATACCGACCACGCGGCCCTGCATGTCCACCAGCGGGCCGCCGGAGTTGCCCGGGTTGATCGCCGCGTCGGTCTGGATGGCCGAGACCGGTGCCGAGCCGGCGGCGACGACGACGTGGCCGCCCGGCGTCACCGGCCGGTCGAGGGCACTGACGATGCCGCTGGTGACGGTGCCGGTCAGCCCGAGCGGCGAGCCGACGGCGAGGACCTGCTGACCCACCTGCAGGCCGGCCGACGTGCCGACGTCTGCAGGGGTCAGCCCGGACACCCCGCGGGCGCGCACCACGGCCAGGTCGGCCGCCGGATCGCTGCCCACCACGGTCACCGGGGCGGTGCCGCCGTCCTGGAACAGGGCGGTCAGGCCGCCACCCGCGCCGGCGACGACGTGGTCGTTGGTCAGGATCAGGCCGTCCGCGGAGAGCACCACGCCGGACCCCTCGCTCGACGAACCCTGCAGCTGAACCACGCTGGGCAGGACCTTCTGCGCGACCTGGGCGACGGTGCCGGCCGCGGCCGGTGCAGCCACGACGCCGGTGGCCGCGGCCTCGTACCCGACGAACCCGCCCACCCCGCCGCCCAGCGCCGCGGCGGCGATCGCAACCGCCGCGACGGCCGCGATCCCGCGCCGCCGGGGATGACCGGACGGATGACCGACCGGGCCGGGGGGCAGCGGCCCCGGCGGGGGTGCGGCCCACCCCGGTGGCGGTCCGGCGATCCGGTGCCGGCCGGGGACGGCGGGCATCGCCGGGTCCGTCGGCGTCGCGTCGGCGAGGGCCGGGTCGGCGGGATCGGTGCGCAGGGATCCGGTGGTCATGGCACCACGGTTCGCGGCCTCGCTGTGCGGACGCTGAGGGCGAGGCGCCGGGCCACCTCCGCTTAACCGTCCGCTGTGCGCGGGCACACCGCCGCCTGTGCCGACCGTCCCTAGCGTCGCGATCGACCCGCTCGAACGGAACGACGCACCCGGAGGATCCCCATGGCAACGGTTCGGCGCGGCGGCGCCATCGCGATCGGCCTGACCGCCCTCGTCCTGGCTCTCGCCGCCTGCGGTGGGGCCGCGGCGACCGCGACCGGTTCCCCGGCACCGCCGAGCGCCGCCCCGGCACCCGGTGCCCCGCCAGGGGCGGTCGACCCGAACGCGCCGGAGGTGAACGCGGCTGGCGACATCCCCGACAACCAGGTGTTCGTGCCGTTCTCGCCGCCCGGCGGCGCGTTCCGGGTCTCGGTGCCCGAGGGCTGGGCCCGCAGCACCGACGGCGCCGCGGTGGTGTTCACCGACAAGTTCAACTCGGTGCGCATCGAGTCGGTCCCGAGCCCGGCTGCTCCGGACGTCGCGTCGGCGACCGCGCAGGAGGTGCCCGCGCTCGCGTCGTCGGTGCCGGGCTTCCAGCCGGGGGACGTGACGGCGGTGCAGCGCAAGGGCGGCCCCGCGGTGCTCGTCACCTACACCGCGAGCTCGCCCGCCGACCCGGTGACCGGCAAGTCGGTGCGCACGGCCGTGGAGCGCTACGAGTTCTGGCGCGGCGGCCAGGAGCTGATCGTGACCCTGTCCGGGCCGCAGGGCGCCGACAACGTCGACCCCTGGCGGATCGTCAGCGACTCGGTCGGGTGGCTCTGATGAGCGGCGCGACCGTCGACGGGACCACGGGCCCGGCCCTGGAGGCCCGGTCGCTCTACCGGTTCTTCCGGGTCGGCGACGAGGAGACCCTCGCGCTGCAGGGGGTGAGCATGTCGGTCCAGCCGGGCGAGCTGGTCGCCGTCGTCGGACCCTCCGGATCGGGCAAGTCGACCCTGCTCGCCTGCCTGGCCGGGCTCGACGAGCCCGACGGTGGCGCGGTGACGGTCGGCGGGGAGCGGATGAGTCACCGGCCGGAGCCGGTGCGCGCCCGGCTGCGCGCCCGATCGGTCGGGGTGTTGTTCCAGAGCGGCAATCTCGTGGAACACCTGTCCGTCGAGGCGAACATCGCGCTGGCCCAGCAGCTGGCCGGGCGGGACGACCCGATCCGACCGGCCGAACTGCTGGCCACCGTCGGGATCGCGGACCGGGCCCGGGCCGTGCCGGCGACCCTGTCCGGTGGCGAGGCCGCGCGCGCCGGGCTGGCCGTGGCGCTGGCCAACGACCCACCCGTGCTGCTGGCCGACGAGCCGACCGGTGAGCTCGACGCGGCCACCGAGGCCGTCGTGCTCGACCTCATCGTCGACGCCACCCGCCGGGGCACCGCGGTCCTGGTGGCCAGCCACTCCCCGGTCGTGGCCGCGACGGCGCACCGGGTTCTGACGCTCACCGACGGGCGGCTGGCGTCGTGACCGTCCTGGACCGGATCCGGTGGGCGTCACGCCCGCAGGGGGAGCTGCTCGTGGAGTGCGTCGGTGCGGCACGGGTGCACGGTCGTGGCCCGGGCGCCGTGGCCGCGGCGCACGGCGTGCACTGCGCGGTGCACCGGGGGGACCGCATCGCGCTGAGCGGTCCGTCCGGGTCGGGCAAGTCGACGCTGCTGCACCTGCTCTCCGGCCTGGACACCCCCACGTCGGGCATCGTGGCCTGGCCGACCTGGCGCGGCTCCCCGGCCGGCCGGCCGGGCCTGGTGGGGGTGGTGTTCCAGGGTCAGAGCCTGCTGCCCGACCTCGACGTGGCCGAGAACGTCGCGCTCCCGTTGCTGATCGCCGGGGTCCCCACCGACGCCGCGGCACTCGCCGCGGGCGCGGCGCTGGCGACGCTGGGCATCGGGGAGCTCGCGGCGAAACTTCCCGACGAGATATCCGGGGGCCAGGCCCAGCGGGTCGCCGTCGCCCGGGTACTGGCCGCGCGGCCCGCCCTGATCCTGGCCGACGAGCCGACCGGCCGATTGGACCGGGCCGCCGCGCACCGGGTCGTCGACGTGCTGATCGACACCGCGGACGAGCTGAACGCGGGCCTGGTGATCGGCACCCACGACGAGACCGTCGCCGCCCGGATGCGGACGAGCTGGCGGATGGCCGACGGCCGGGTGCACACCGGGGCGTCGGCGTCGGGTGCCGGCCTGCGGGGTCCGTCGTGATCGCGCTCTGGTGGCGGGGGCTGGTCGCGCGCCGGGCCGCACGCATCCTCGCCGCCTCGGCCGGGGTGGCGGTGGCGGTCGCGCTGCTGGCCTCGCTGGGTGCCTTCCTCACCGGTGCCCAGGCGAGCATGACCGAGCGGGCGGCGAGGTCCGTCCCGGTGGACTGGCAGGTCGAGGTGCAACCGGGAGGCGACGCGGCCGCCGTGCTCGACGCGGTCCGCGCCGCGCCGGGCACGGTCGCGGCGCAGCCGGTCGGCTTCGGCCGCGCGGACGGGCTGTCCGCGACCACCGGGGCGACGACGCAGACGACCGGTGCCGCGGTCGTCCTGGGGCTGCCCGACGGGTACGCCACGACGTTCCCCGGCGAGCTACGTGTGCTGGCCGGCGCCGGCGACGGTGTCCTGGTGGCCCAGCAGACCGCCGCCAACCTCGGGGTGGCGCCGGGTGACTCGATCACCGTGAACGTGCTCGGCGGGCCCGCGACGACCGTGCGCGTCGACGGCGTGGTCGAGTTGCCGGCCGCCGACTCGCTGTTCCAGAAGGTCGGGGCGCCCCCGGGCGGTCAACCCTCGGCGCCACCGGACAACGTGCTGCTGCTGCCGCAGAACCGCTGGCAGGACCTGTACGCGTCGTTGGCCGGGTCGCGGCCCGACGTCGCCACGACGCAGGTGCACGCCACCCGTACCCACGACCTGCCCGCCGACCCGGCATCGGCATACATCGCCGAGACCGGTGCCGCCCGCAACCTCGAGGCGGCGACCGCGGGCGGTGCGCTCGTCGGGGACAACCTGGGTGCGGCGCTCGGCGCGGCCCGCAGCGACGCCGCGTACGCGCAGGTGCTGTTCCTGTTCCTCGGCGTGCCCGGTGCCGTGCTCGCCGGGCTGCTGACCGCCGCCGTGACCGGCGCGGGCGCGTCCCGGCGCCGCCGCGAGCAGGCCCTGTTGCGCACCCGGGGCGCGTCGGCCCGGCAGGTACTGGCGCTGGCCGCCACCGAGGCCGCGACGGTCGGCCTCCTCGGGGCCGTGACCGGGCTCGGGGTGGCCGCGGTGGTCGGGCAGCTCGCCTTCGGTTCCGCCGCGTTCGGCGCCACCCCGCTCGCGGCCGCCGGGTGGATCGCCGCGGCGGCCGTGTTCGGGTTCGCCGTGGCCGGGGCGACCGTGCTGCTGCCGGCGTGGCGCGATCTGCGCGGTTCGACGGTTGCCGCGGGCCGTAGCGCGGCCGAGCGCCCGCGCCCGCCGTGGTGGGCACGCTTCGGGCTCGACGTCGTACTGCTCGTACTGTCCGGGCTGGTGTTCTGGGCGGCCGGCGCGTCGAACTACACGCTGGTGCTCGCGCCCGAGGGGGTGCCGACGATCTCGGTGTCCTACTGGGCGTTCGCCGGACCGGCCCTGCTCTGGGTGGGGGTCGGGCTGCTCGGCTGGCGGATCGCCGACCTGGTGCTCGGCCGGGGCAGGCGCCTGGTCGGGAGCGGGCTGCGCCCGCTGGCCGGAGGTCTGTCACAGACGGTCGCGGCGACGCTGGCACGGCAACGCCGCCCACTCGGCCGGTCGGTGGTGCTGCTGGCCCTCGCACTGTCGTTCGCGGCGTCGACGGCCACGTTCAACGCGACCTACCGGCAGCAGGCCGAGGTGGACGCGCTGCTCACCAACGGGGCCGATGTGACCGTGACCGAGTCGCCCGGTGTCGTCGTCGGACCCGACGCCGCCCGCGCGCTCGCCGCGGTGCCCGGCGTACGCGGCGTCGAACCCGTGCAGCACCGGTTCGGCTACGTCGGGGCCGACCTGCAGGACGTCTACGGCGTCGACCCCGCGACGATCACGGGCGCCACGGCGTTGCAGGACGCCTACTTCCAGGGTGGCACCGCGCGGGGCCTGATGGACACCCTCGCCGCGCGGCCCGACTCCGTCCTGGTCAGCGCGGAGACGGTGAAGGACTTCCAGCTCCAGCCCGGCGACCTGCTCAACCTGCGTATCAAGGACGGGCGCAGCGGTGCCCTGGTCTCCGTGCCGTTCCACTACGTCGGCGTGGTGACCGAGTTCCCGACCGCGCCGAAGGACAGCTTCTTCGTCGCCAACGCCGCCTACCTGGCGCAGGCGACGGGCAGCGACGCGGTCGGGTCCTTCCTGGTCGACACGGGCGGTCGCGACACCACCGCCGTGGCCGACCGGATCCGGACCCAGCTGGGCGCCTCGGCGACGGTCACCGACATCGCCAACGCCCGCACCCGGATCGGCTCCAGCCTGACCTCGGTGGACCTCGCCGGGTTGACCCGCGTCGAGCTGGGCTTCGCGCTCGTCCTCGCCGTGGCCTCCGGCGGGCTGGTGCTGGCGCTCGGCCTGGCCGAACGACGGCGCTCCTTCGCCATCGCGCGGGCACTGGGCGCGAGCCCGGGCCAGCTGCGCGGCTTCGTCCTGGGCGAGGCCGCGGTACTGGCGGTCGGGGGCCTGGCCCTCGGCGCGGTCGGCGGCTGGCTGCTCTCGGCGATGCTGGTGACCGTGCTCAAGGGGGTGTTCGACCCCCCGCCCTCGGTGGCCGCCGTGCCCTGGAGCTACCTGGCCCTGATCGCCGCGTTGACCGTGGCGGCGCTCGCCGCGGCCGCCGCCGGCGCCGCGCGCCTCGCCCGGCGACCGGCACTCGAGGTGGTGCGTCGGCTGTGACCCGTACGCACCGGACAGACCCGTTCCGATCGAGAGGACGTGAGATGGACCAGCAGGCCGAACGCCCGTGTGTGCAGCTCGTCGTGGACCCCCGGGACGCCGGGGCCGTTCCCCGCGACCCGCTCGCGGCAGCGCTGGACGGTGCCGGTTTCGCCGTGCAGCGCTGCAGCGGACGAGCCGCGGCGTCGCGGTGGCTCGACGAGGTCGGCAACCACGGCCCCGTCGCCGTGCTGGTGGTGGCCGGCCGGTCGACCCGCGTCGCGGTGGGGCTGTGCCGCGAGCTGAGCCGCGTGGCGCCGTGGGTGGTGGTCGTGGTCATGGACGCCGCAGGCGTCCCGGGACGCGTCGTCGACACGCTGGAGGCCGGGGCCGACGACTGCGTCCCGGCCCGCGTCCATCCCGAGGAGCTCGTCGCCCGGCTGCGGGCACACCTGCGGAGGCGGGCGGGATCGATCCGGGGCGGCCGGCACGTCGCCGGGCAGGCGTCGTGACCCGGTCGACGGTGGCGTGGCCCGGCGTGTCCGGGCCGCCCGCCGACTGCGGCGACGGGCCCCGGGTGCGGCCCGGCCGGGCCGCGGACACACTGCTTCTGCTCGGCGGGGTCGACGTCGGCCTGGTCCTCGCGCTGGCGGTCGTCCGGTTCCCGCTCGACGCCTCCGGGGCCGGGGGTCTCGCGCTGTGGGGCGGGCGCACGGCCGGCCTGCTCGCCGAGGTGCTCGTGCTGGCGCAGGTGCTGCTGGCCGCGCGGGTGCCGTGGCTGGAGAACGCCGCCGGGCAGGACCGGCTGCTGCGCTGGCACCGCACGCTCGGCCCGCTCACGCTCACCGCCGTGCTCGCCCACCCGCTGCTCCTCGCCGCCGCCGCCACCGCACGGGGCGGCGGCGGGTGGTGGTCACAGCTGTGGACGCTGGGCGGCGACTACCTCGATGCGGTCGCCGCCACGGTCCTGATCGTGCTCGCCGGTGCGGCGTCGGTGCGCGCCGCGCGACGCTGGCTGCCATATGAGGGTTGGTACCTGCTGCACCTGGGCACCTACGCGGCGGTGCTGCTCGCGTTCGGCCACCAACTCTCCGCGGGCTCGGCGGTGCTCGGCCCGCCGTGGCTCTCGACCTGGTGGACCGCGCAGCTCGTCGTGGCCGGCGCGGCGGTCGCGCTCTACCGCGTCGGGCTGCCGCTGTGGCGCAGCGCGCGCCACCGGGTCCGTGTCGACGCCGTGGTGCGCGAATCCGCGGACGTCGTCTCGGTCCACCTCACCGGTCGTGACCTGGACCGGCTCGGTGTCCGCGGCGGGGCAGTTCCTGCGCTGGCGCTTCCTGATCGCGGACGGCTGGTGGCGCAGCCTTTCCCTACAGCCTGTCCGCCGTCCCGGACCGGGACGGCATGCGGTTCACCGCGCGCGAGGTCGGCGGCGGCAGCCGGGCGCTGGCGCGCCTGGGCAGGGGTACGCGCGTGCTGATCGAGGGCCCCTACGGCGTCCTCACGGACGTGGTGCGGCGCAACCACCGGGTCCTGCTCGTCGGGGTGGGATCCGGCATCGCGCCGGTGCGCGCGCTGCTCGAGGACCTGCCCCGCGACGTCGACGTGGTCGTCGTGCACCGCGCGTCCACCCTGCACGACGCGGTCCCGCACGGTGAGCTGAGCCGGATCGCGGCCGAGCGGTCGGCGGCACGCGTCCACCTGGTCACGGACCCGCGCGGTCCCGCGGCAGCACCGGGGCGTCCGCTGGGCGCGGACCACCTGCGGGCACTGGTCCCCGACGTCGCGAGCCGTGAGGTGTACCTGTGCGGACCGCCGTCGCTGACCGCGGACCTGATCGCCACGCTCACCGATCTGGGCGTCCCGGCCGACGCCGTCCACACCGAGACCCTCGTCCTCTGAACACCTTCCAAGGAGATGCCCCGTGCGACCGATCCAGCGCACCCTCGCCGGCGTGGCCCTGGGCCTGGCGGTGGCGGTCCCCGTGTTGACCGTGGCCGACGCCGTCGCGCCCGGCGGTCCGCCGGCGACGTCCCGGGTCGTCGCGGCGGCCCCCGCCACCGGCCCCGATACCTCCTCGACCCCGTCACCCGCTCCCGCGGGGCCACTGACGGTGGTCGGGACCGGGACGGTCGTGCGTACGGACTACGGCCCGGTGCAGGTGGAGGTGACGGTGACCGGCGGGCGGATCACCGCGGCGCGGGCCCTGCAGCTGCCGGCCGGTGGCGAGTCGGACCAGATCAACAGACGGGCCGAGCCGCTGCTGTCCCGCCAGGTGCTCGACCGGCAGGGGGCCGGGATCGACACCGTGTCCGGTGCGACCTACACCAGCCAGGGCTACCGGACGAGCCTGCAGGCCGCCCTCGACGCGGCCCGCGCCGCGGCGACCACGTCGGGCGGGTCGGCGTGAGCGGGCGGCTGCACGTCGAGCACGTCATGGGTACCGCCGTCACCGTGGACCTGCGCGTCGCAGGCCCGGCGGACCGGGCCGTGGCCGAGGTGGTCGCGCTGCTCCATGAGGTCGACCGAGTGTTCAGCACTTGGCGACCCGACAGCGACGTCAGCCGCCTGCGCGCGGGAACGCTCGCGCTCGACGCCTGCCACCCCTGGGTCGAGCAGGTGCTCACGCTGTGCGCCCGCCGCCGGGATCTGACCGCCGGATGGTTCGACCCGTGGGCGATCCCGGGCGGGGTCGACCCGACCGGGCTGGTGAAGGGCTGGGCCGCGCAGCGGGCCTCGGACGTGCTCGTCGCCCACGGCTTCGACGACCACTGCGTCAACGCAGGCGGTGACGTCCGCGTCCGCGGGGACGCGAACCCGGGCGTGGACGGACGGCCGGGCTGGCAGGTCGGCGTCGTCGACCCGGCCGATCGCACCCGGATGCTCGACGTGCTCGTCGTGCGGGACGGCGCGGTCGCGACGTCCGGTGCCTACGAGCGGGGCACCCTCGCCGTGGATCCGCATTCGGGTCGCCGGGTCGAGCCGTTGCGATCCGCCACGGTGACCGGCCCGGACCTGGCGGTCGCGGACGCGCTGTCCACCGCGGCGTCCGCGGCCGGTCTCGACGCCCTGCCGTGGTTGGCGAGCCTGGATGGCTTCGAGGCCCTCGTCGTCACCCGGGGTGAGGCCGTGCACACCACCCCGGGCTGGGTCGGGCCCGCCGGACGCCGCCCCGGACAGGGGGCACCCGGTCCCGCGCCTGGGTACCGTCGCGAGGGTCGCGGTCGGAGCTCCGTCGTCGATGAACCGGCCCGCGTCGCCGCCGTGCACAGAGGGGACCCGGCATGCGTGACCATGACCGGACAGGCGGCCACGACCCGGCGGGCGGCGAGATCGCGGATCGGGTCGTGCACAGCGGTGAGTCGCACGCGGGTGGGCTGGCTGCGCGGCTGAACTGGCTGCGAGAGGGGGTACTCGGCGCGAACGACGGGATCGTCTCAGTGGCCGGGCTGGTGGTCGGGGTGGCCGGGGCGACGACCGAGCGGGGCCCGATCTTCACCGCCGGTATCGCCGGGCTGGCCGCCGGAGCGGTGCCGATGGCGTTGGGTGAGTACGTGTCGGTGAGCAGCCAACGCGACGCGGAACTCGACCAGGTCGCGCAGGAGCGGCGGGAGTTGCAGCAGAACCCGGAGCAGGAGCTCACCGAGCTCGCCGCGCTGTACGAGGCGAGAGGTCTGAGCCCGTCGACCGCTCGCACGGTCGCCGAGGAGCTGACCGCGCGCGATCCACTGGCCGCACATCTGGACGCCGAGCTCAGGCTCGACGCCGACGAGCTGACCAGCCCGCTCCAGGCCGCCGGTGCCTCGGCACTCGCGTTCGTCGCGGGAGCGGTACTGCCGCTGCTCGCGATCCTGTTGCCGCCCGCGGCGTGGCGGGTGCCGGTGACGGTGCTGGTGGTCCTGGGCGCGCTCGGAGCGGCCGGCTGGGTGGGAGCGCGGATCGGCGGCGGTCACGCGGGGCGTGCGGTGCTGCGCGTCGTGATCGGCGGTGGCCTGGGCTTGGCCCATCACCTACGTGATCGGCTCCGTGTTCGGCGCCGCCGTCGCCTGATCCGCGGTGGTTCTGGCCTTCATGAAGTGCCCGGAACATATACGCCCGGAGGTATGTTGGCGTGGGTGGAGGTGGCGACGTGGAGATGACTCCCGCCCTGGTGGGCGATGCGTTGGTGCGGTTGCGCCGCGCGCAGGGGCAGTTGGCCGGGGTGGTCCGGGCGATCGAGGGGGGTGGGGACTGTGCCGAGGTGCTGACCCAGCTCGCCGCGGTCTCCCGTGCCCTGGACCGGGCGGGTTTCAAGATCGTCGCGAGTGGGATGCGCCACTGCCAGGCGGCCCGGGAGCGGGGCGAGCAGCCGCCGATGACCGAGGCCGAGCTGGAGAAGCTGTTCCTCTCGCTGGCCTGATCAGCGCCTCCGGGTCTCACCCCGGGTTGTCTGAGGATGTGACCGATGGCAGAGCTGTGTTGTGCGGATACCCCCCCGGGTATCCCTGATGAGGAGGTGATGGTCGTGCAGATGCACGAGGTTGATGTGGAGCAGTTCGCGACGGGACGTCGCAGCGATGTGGCGGTGGTGGATGTGCGCTCCGCCGAGGAGTTCGCGGCCGGGCATGTGCCCGGCGCGGTGAACGTGCCGCTGGAGCGGGTGGTCACCGACCCGGGCCGCTACGCCGGGCAGGAGCTGTACGTGATCTGTCAGTCCGGGGGCCGCAGTGCCAAGGCGGCCGAGGCGCTGACCGCTGCAGGGGCGCGACCGGTGTCGGTGGCCGGCGGGACCGCCGGCTGGATCAGCTCCGGACGCCCCGTGGACACCGGCGCCCGATGAGCCCACCGAACCGGCCGATCCGGCCGATCCGGCCGAACCGACGAGACGAAGGAGATCTGTCGTGATCGACGTCGAAGTGATCGAGACATCCTCGCTGGGTGACCGCAGCTACCTCGCCTCCGACGGTGAGGTGGCGGTGGTGGTCGACCCGCAGCGCGACGTGGACCGGGTCCTGGCCCTGGCCGGGCGGCTCGGGGTGCGGATCACCCACGTCGTGGAGACCCACGTGCACAACGACTACGTCTCCGGTGGTCTGGAGCTCGCGCGCCTCACCGGAGCGGCCTATGTGATGTCGGCGCAGGACGACCTCGCGTTCGAACGCACCGGCGTCGTCGACGGGGACGTGCTGGAGGCCTCGCCGCGGCTGCGGTTGCGGGTGCTGGCCACCCCGGGGCACACCTTCCACCACCTGTCCTACGTGCTGGAGGGCGCGGACGGGCCGCAGGGGGTGTTCACCGGCGGGTCACTGCTCTACGGCACCACCGGGCGCACCGACCTGCTCGGCGACGAGCACGCGGAGGCACTGGCCCGCGCGCAGCACGCCTCGGCCGCGGCGATGGCCGACGCGCTGCCCGACGGGGCGCAGGTGTGGCCGACCCACGGGTTCGGCAGCTTCTGCACCGCCACCCCCGCCTCGGGGAACGACTCCACGATCGGGCACGAGAAGCAGGTCAACCCGGTGCTGCGGCTGGCCCGCGACGAGTTCGTCCGGGAAACCCTGGCCGGGTTGGGTGCCTACCCCGCCTACTACGCGCACATGGGTGCGCTCAACACCGCCGGCCCGGCCCCTGTGGACCTGCGCCCGCCGACCACAGCCGACCCGGCCGAGCTGGCGCGCCGGCTCGGCGACGGGGAGTGGGTGGTCGACCTGCGCCACCGCAAGGCCTACCTCGCCTCCCATCTCGCCGGGACGGTGAGTCTCGGGCTGGACGGGCCGATGGCGACCTGGCTGGGCTGGATGGCCCCGCACGGTGCCCCGATCACGCTGCTCGGCGACACCCCGGACCAGGTGGCGCAGGCGCAGCGCGAGCTGGTCCGGATCGGTGTCGACCGGATCGTCGCCGCCGCTACAGGTGATCCCCACGAGCTGGCCGTCGACCCGGCCCGGCTGGGCGAGCTGCCCAGCGCCGGTTTCGTCGACCTCGCCGGTGAGCTCGACGGCCGGCGCAGCGCTGATCTGCCGCCGGCCGAGGTGGTGCTCGACGTGCGGTTGGGCACCGAGTGGGACGCCTCGCACGTGCGCGGCGCGGTGCACGTCCCGCTGCCCGAGCTACCGGACCGGCTCGACGAGGTCCCGGCCGGGTCGGTGTGGGTGCACTGCGGCAGCGGCTACCGCGCCACCGCGGCCGCGTCGCTGCTCGCGCGCGCCGGGCGCACCGTGGTCGTGATCGACGACAACTACGGCGATGCCGAAAGAGCCGGTGTCCCGCTGACCACCACCCCGTGAGCGGCCCGCGGCCCTGCAGCCCGAGGCAGGCGCGGTGATCCTCGCCGGAGTGTTCGGCCTGGTCATCGGTGCCGCGCTGGGGCTGCTCGGTGCGGGTGGTTCGATCCTGGCGGTCCCGGCCCTGGTCTACGGGGCCGGCCAGCCGGTGGCGGCCGCGGTGTTCGGGTCGTTGCTGTTGGTGGCCGTGTCGGCTGCGGGCGGGTTGGCGGTGCGGCTGCGGTCCGGGGTGATCCGGTGGCCGGTGGCGCTGGTGTTCGGCGCCGCGGGTGTGCCCACCGCGTTCGCCGGGGCCGCGCTGGGCCGCCTGGTCGCCGACCGGTGGCTGCTGGTGGCGTTCTCGGTGTTGATGGTCGTCGTCGCGGTCGCGATGCTGCGCGGGAGCTCCGAGGAGGCGCCGGGTGGTGCGTGCCGGGTCCGCGACGGGCGTGGCCGATCAGATCTTCGGCGGGCTCGCCGGTGCGCTGCTGGTCGCCCCACCCGGGCCGGACCCCGACGTGGCGGTGGCGCAGGACCGGGTGCTGCTGGTCACCGACACCACCCTCGACGGTGTCGGCGGGCTGGTCGAGGTGAGCGCGATGGACCGGGTCATGGGGCGCCAGGGCGAGCTGGTCCTGGTCAACGGCCAGCACCAGCCCACCATCCCCGCGGCCCCCGGCGCGACGCAGCGCTGGCGGATCGTCAACGGCTGGGTGTCGAGGGTGCTGTCGATCCGCCTCGACGCCCACCAGCTCGTCCGGGTCGCCCAGGACGGCAGGTTCCTGCCCGCCCCGGTCGCCGCGGACCGGGTGATGCTCGCCCCGGGCAACCGGGCCGACGTGATCGTCCGTCCCACCGGCACCGGCCGCTTCTCGCTGATCGCCGACGCCGTCGACCGGGGAAGCATGGGCGGGATGATGGGCGGGAGCGCCGCGAGCAGCGGGCCGGTCACCCTGGCCACCATGGTGACCGCCGGGGCACCGGTCACCGCCCCGTCGCTGCCCGCAGCCCTGCCCGCCGAGGCGCCCGCCGCCGGGCCGGTGACCGGGCGGCGGCGGATCGCCTTCCAGATGGGCATGGGCACGGGCGGGATGGCCTTCACCATCGACGGCCGGACCTTCGGCCCCGAGCGTTACGACCAGACCGTCACCCTGGGCGCCATCGAGGAATGGACGATCGACAACCCCGGCCCGCTCGCACATCCGTTCTAACTGCACGTCTGGCCGTTCACCGTGCTCGAGTACAACGACGCCGCCTCACCGACCGGGGTGCCCCAGGACGTCGTCCTCATCCCAGCCCGCGGCTGGGTCCGACTCCGTATCCCGTTCACCACCCAACCCGGACGCAGCGTCTACCACTGCCACATCCTCGACCACGAGGACGCCGGGATGATGGCCACAGTGGACGTCCGCGGCTGAGCGGGCTCACCGCGGACGGGTCCGCGTCACCGTGTCGACCAGCCGGCCGTCCTGGTCGACCGCGCGCAGCTCCAGCCGGTCGGGGTGGACGGCGAGGTCGAGGAAGTGCCGGGTCGAGGTGCTCACGGCGGTGAACGGCTGCGATTCGGTCGGGCGCAGCTTGGCGGCGGCGCCGGAGACCACGTAGGTGACGCCATCCTGCGGTCGCGAACGCTGGTGGTCGTGAACCTGCCCGGCCAGCACCAGCGGCACGCGGTGGCGCGCGAAGATCGGGGCCCAGCGGGCCCGCAGGTCGAGGACGTCGGCGTCGGTGCCGTGGGCTCCGGCGGAGAAGGCCGGGTGGTGCATCGCGACGATCGTCCACGCGCCCGGTGGGTCGGGGACGGCGAGCGCGCGGTCGAGCCACGCCGTCTGCGCGTCCTGCTCGCCGCGTACGACGTCGTGGTTGCCCAGCACGGGCACCAGCCGGGTCGGGCCGTCCAGCACGCCGGCGAACGGTCGGGGTCACCGCTGCGTCCACCAGCGCGGGATCTCCGCTGCCGTAGACGAGGTCACCGAGCAGCAGCAGCGCATCGAACTCGCGGCCGGTCTCCTGGGTGTCGATGACGGCGGCGGTGCGGGCCTCGAACTCGTCGGCCGTGCCCGGGTCGCCGGCCACAGCGATGCGGACGAGCGGCGACCCAGGCAGCGGCGGCACGGGTGTACCCGCCACCGCCGACGGCGACGGCCCGCCCGGGGGGACCGGACGCGGCAGACTGCACGGCCACGAACGCGGTCGCCAGCACTGCGGGCAGGGCGAGCGCAACCCATCGGCCGCGTCGCCACCAGCCACCCTCGGTCACCCCGCCGATCCTGCTGCCCGCACCTGTGCGGACGCTGAGTGCACCGCGACGGCGGGGATCAGCAGCTCGAACGTCGTCGGGGACGCCGACCGCAGGCGCAGGCGCGCGCCCTCCGCCTCGGCCAGCGCCCTGGCGAGCGCGAGGCCGATACCGGTTCCGGACGCGCCGGCCTGCCGGCGGTGGAACAGTCCGGCGGTGGCCCCTAACGATCCCGAGTCGGCGACGGCCACGGCCACTCCACCGGCGACGGGCTCGGTGGTCACGACGACGGGCCCGGCCCCGTGGCCGCGGGCATTGTCGAGCAGGACGTCGAGCACGTGGCCCAGTGCCACAGCGGAGACCCGCACCATGGCGTCCGAGCTCGTGTCGACGACCAGCGTGCGGCCCGACCGGCGCAGGGCGGTGGACCAGCGGCGCTCCGCGTCCGCGAGCAGGTCGGCGATCCGGACCGGGGTGCGAGTCGTGTGGTCGTCGCGGGCGAGGGTGAGCAGCTCGGTGACGGTGAGGTTCATCCGCTCCAGCGCCTCCAGGGTCTCGCGGAGGGCCTCGGTCGGGTCCGGTCGGGGCACCATCAACTCGGTCTCGACGACCACTCGGGCGGCGGCCAGCGGCGTCTTGAGCTGGTGCGAGGCGTCCGCGGAGAACGCCCGCTCCCGCTCGACCAGGCGCCCGATCCGGCTCGCCGCGGAGTCGACGGCCGCGGCGACCTGGTCGAGCTCGTGCAGACCGCTGCGCGGCGCGGTGACCGTGAAGTCGCCGTCACCCAGGCGGGTGGCGGCCTCGCGGAGCCGGTCCAGCGGCCGCAGCAGACGCCGGACCAGCAAGGCACCCGCCAGCGCCGCGACGCCGATCGCGGACAAAGCCACGCCGAGGATCATCGCGATCGTGTTCCGGGTACGGGCCACGCTGTCGGCCAGCGGCTCCGCGACCCGCACGGCGCCGGTGACGGTGCCGCCGCCCGGGCCGGTGGCCACGGCCCCGACGATCTCGGAGCCCACGGTCCCGGCGGCGGCGGTGTCGGCCAGCGCTGCGGCGACCACCGGGTCGGCGGCCGGAGGACCGTCCCCGGCCACCTTCCGTCCGGCGGCGTCGTACACGGCGTAGCGCTGGTCGGGCTCACCGTCGCCGAGCAGGTCGGCGTCGAACGGCGACGCGGCGAGATCGGGCAGCCGGTGCGCGGCCACCGCGGCCATGCGCTGCAGCTCCAGCAGGTCCTCGTTGCGGTTCTGCTCGCCCACGACCAGGGCGAGCGGCACGAACAGCACCGCGATCCCGAGGACGCACACCGCGACGACGGTGAGCACGATGCGCCGGCGCATGCGGTGGCCTCAGCCCGTCTCGAGCCGGTAGCCGACCCCGCGTAGCGCCGTGATCCGGCTGGGCATACCCGGCCGTTCGCCGAGTCTGCGGCGCAGGCTCGCCACGTGCACGTCGAGAGTCTTCGTCGGGCCGAACCAGTGCTCGTCCCACACGTCGGCCATCAGCTGCTCCCGCGTCACGACGGTGCCCGCCGACCTGATCAGCCGGGCCAGCAGGTCGAACTCCTTGGCCCGCAGGTCGACCTCGTCGGCCCCCACCCAGGTCCGCCGGGCGGCCAGATCCACCCGCAGGTCCCCCGCGACCGCCGTTTGCTCCAGCTCGCCGCGCTCCCGTGCCGCCCGCAGGTGCGCCTGTACCCGAGCGAGCAGCTCGGCGAGCCGGAACGGCTTCGTGACGTAGTCGACCGCCCCGGCGTGCAGGCCCGCCACCACGTCGGACTCCTCGCTGCGGGCGGTGAGCATCACGATCGGCAGACCGGGCTGTGCCGTCAGCATCTCGCGGGCGACATCGATGCCGTCGGCGTCGGGAAGCCCGAGGTCGAGGAGCACCAGGTCGACGGCTCCGGCGCGGACCCGGTCCAACGCGGCGGTGCCGTCGTCCACCCGCTCGGCGTCGTAGCCGCCGGCCTTCAGCGCGCGCAGCAGGCCGGGACCGATCAGGTCGTCGTCCTCCACCACCAGCACCCGAGGGCTCACGGGGGCGAGACTATCCCCGTCCGGTGAACCGCCGGTCAGGACACGAGCGCACCTGTGGGCGGTGAGGAGCCGGCTCCTCTCAGCGTCCGTACAGGGACCGACCGACAGCCTCGGGACCGCCGGTGACCGACACCGGCGACAAGGAGGAATCGTGGACATCAAGCAGAAGGTGGCGGTCGGCGCGCTCGCCGTCCTGGCCCTCGGTGGGTTGGGGGCGGGCACGGCGCTGGCATCCACCCCGGCTCCCGCGGCGAAGACCGTGGCCACCCAGGCCGCGGTCGCGTCGTCCCCGAACCCCCAGCTCGGCGGACAGGCCGGCCCCACGACAGACACGCCCGAGCCCGGTGACACCCCCGACCGGCCGGGCACAGCCGGGCACAACGGCACGGACAACGGGGGCACCGACGCTCCCGAACCGGGCGACACCCCCGACAGCCCGCAGAGCGAGGCGGCCGAGGGACCGGAGGCCCCGGAGGCGGGCGAGACCGCCGGCGGGCCGGACAACGACAACGTCCAGCACGAGGCGACCGGCGACGAGGGCAACCACGCCGACGAGCCGGCCTCCTCGGCGACCGCCAGGTAGCTCCAGACCCACCGGTCGACGCATCCGTGGCCCGCCACCTGATCAGGTGGCGGGCCACGTGATGAACGGGCGTCGACTGGCTAGAGACCCAGGGCCAGCTGACGCAGCAGGATCACGACCAGCAGCACCGCCGGCAGCGCCAGGTCCAGGCATACTGACCCGATCCGGACCGGCCGCAGCACCCGCCGCACCGGTGCCAGCACCGGCTCGGTGGTGGCGTGAGTGACCCGTCGCAACCCGCTGCGCCACGCCGGCTCCGGGCCGCCGGCCAGCACTCCGATCCAGTCCGCCACCACCCGGGCCACCAGGAGCAGCTGGAAGACCAGCAGCACCGTGGACAACACGATCCCGATCGCGCTCATGCCGTTCCCCTTCCGTCCGGGCGGATCTCGCCGTGCCTCCAGCGTCGGACTCCGTGGTTGAGAGGACGCTGAGTCGCCCCCGGGCCGTCTGGCCGTCCGCTAACCGTCCGCAGGGCGACCGCAGAGGATCTCGCTCCTAGCGTCGCGACCATGACCACCACCGCTCCGGAACGTCCCATCGACACGCCCCCGCCCCCGCCGCCCCGGCCGAACCGTCGCAGGCGTTGGGTCGCGGCGGCCGTGGTCGCACTGTCCATCTGGCCTCTCGCGTCCTACACCCAGGCCCTGACCTACCCCGGCAACGCCAGCTTCGCGGTCCGCACCGTCGAGTGGGTCCGCGACAACGGCGGCGGGGGGCTGGTGGACCTGGTCGAGAGCATCTGGTATCGCCAGGGGCCGACAGCCACCGCGCCCGATCCGGCCGGGTTGCCCCGGCCGTCCGCCACCTCGTCGGCCGCGCCCGCGCCGGCACCGCTGCCCGTGCTGCAGGGAGCGACACCCGTTCCCGGCGAGGGCGTCTGGACCGCCGGGCAGGCCGCACCCGGCGGCACCCCCGCCGTCTACACCACGTTCATCCGGCCCGATCCGCAGCACCCCAGCGTCGTCGCCGGGGTCGCCCGTTTCGACCAGGGCCTGACCCGCACCCAGGTCATCGCCGGCACCCGCGAGCCCACCGGGTCCGCCGGGCCCGAGGGTGCCCAGGTCCCCGCGGTCGCCCGCTCTGCGCTGGTCGCGACGTTCAACTCCGGCTTCAAGATGAAGGATGCGAACGGCGGCTACTACGCCGACGGGCAGGTCCGCGTGCCGCTGCGGGACGGAGCCGCCTCGCTGGTCATCCACCGGGACGGCACAGCCACGATCGGCCGGTGGGGACGCGACGTCACCGCCGGGCCGGACGTGGTCACCGTGCGCCAGAACCTCGACCTGATCGTCGACGGCGGCCGGCCCGTGCCGGGGCTCGACGTCAACGCCTTCGGGACGTGGGGGAGCGCGCGCAACCAGCTGCAGTACACGTGGCGGTCCGGCCTGGGCACCGACGCCGCCGGCAACCTGATCTACGTCGGGGGCAAGGACCTCACCCTCGCCTCACTCGCGGACGCCCTCACCCGGGCGGGCGCGGTCACGGGCATGGAGCTCGACATCCACGACAACATGGTCGACCTGTTCACATACCGGCACGACCCGTCGGGCGCGCTGAGCACGGCGACGAAGCTGCTGCCGAACATGCCCGGCCCGGCCGACCGCTACCTGGTACCCGACCAGCGCGACTTCGTGGCCATCACCCTCCGCTGAACCCTGTACGTCCGGGAAGGACCCCTGTGCCGTTCCTCGATCCCGCCACCCTGCTCGCCACTTTCGGTGTCATCGGCGTGTTCGTCATCCTGTTCGCCGAGACCGGCCTGCTCGTCGGCTTCTTCCTGCCCGGCGACTCCCTGCTGTTCACCGCCGGGCTGCTGACCTCGACGACCGTCGGGGCCACCGCGCTGCCCTTGCCCGCCGTCCTGATCGCCGCCGCCTCCGGCGCGCTGCTCGGAGCGCAGACCGGTTACCTCATCGGTCGCCGGGCCGGCACGGCCCTGCGGCACCGCGCCACCCGGCCGGGCCTGGTTGCCGCGATGGACCGTTCGCAGCGGCTGCTCGACGCCTACGGGCACCGGCGCGCCATCGTCCTGGCCCGCTTCGTCCCGGTCGTCCGCACCGTCCTCAACCCGATGGCCGGCGCACTCGGCACCCCTGCCCGGGTCTTCCTGGTCTGGCAGGTGATCGGCGGCCTGGTGTGGACCGTCGGTCTCGTCCTCGCCGGGCACCTGCTCGGCACCGCCGTTCCCGGGGTCGATCGCTACCTGCTGCCGATCGTGGGCCTGATCGTCGTCGCCTCGCTCGTCCCGCTCGGTGTGGAGCTGCTCAGGCGCCGCCGGGCGGTGCACCGATGACCGTCGACCCGCGGTGCTCGTCGCCGGAGGTACCGCCGCAGCCCTGGCCGCCGGCGCCGGTGTCGTGGCCGGTCGCTTCGAGGGTGGACGGCGATCAACAGCGCCGCAAGGTCGACGCCGTGGGCGGCGAGCAGGGTCGGGTTGAGCTCGGCGACCAGCTCCCGGAGGTGTTCTTGCAGCTCGCCGGCCTGGGGGGTGAGGAACTGGTGGCGCTGGGCGAGTGTCCGCAACGCGCCCAGCACGACCCGGGCGGTACCGGTGTGGGGGTCGGGCCGGGCGCCCGCCAGGGCGTCGACCAGGCGGGCAGCGGTGAGCCTGCGGTAGTGCTCGCGGACCGCGACGGGTGCGGTGACCAGTAGGGCGTGGATCTGGTTCATCGCCGCGGTCGCGGCCTTGACCGCCGAGCGGCGGGCGTTGGATGGTCGTCGCACTGGAGGTCGACGCCGGTCGGGCGAGCAGACAGGATGAGACGCTCGCCAGGCTCCTATCAGGTCATGTCCGCCCTGCCGGCGAGCGGGACTCCAGCAGGCCGGACCGACCGATCCAAGGTCGGTCCGTGAGGACAGACAGGGGTTGAGTCACGACCTGCCGGGGCACCTACATCTTCAATGTCAGGGGTCGTCCCTAGCGTGGCGGAGCACGAGCCACCGTCCGCGAGGGGAGCGACATGATCGTCGACTGCGACAGCTGCGAGGTCCGGGGCGACGCCTGCGGCGACTGCGTGATCGGGGTGCTGCTGGGGGTGCCCACGGTGCCCCGGCGGGGCGGCGACGACGCCGCGGGGGCGGACGGCGGACCGCCCGGCGCGTCCACGGTGCAGCTCGACGCACCGGAGCGCCGTGCCCTCGATGTGCTCGCCGATCAAGGCCTGGTGCCGAGATTGCGGCTGGTGGCCGCGCCGCATCGGTGGACGACCGGCCCCGGCCACGGCGGGGGAGCGGGCCGTGACGTCGGGTGACATCACGCCGTTACCGAACGGTTCCCGCTGGTCGGCGTCGCCCTCGCGGGGCGTGTCGACCGCGCCACGCCGGGGCACCCCCTTGGTGGACGTCCCCCGGTCGTCTCCGTAACCTTCCCGGAGCCGTGCGGACCGTCAGCCATTCGAACGCGAATGTCGACGCACGGTCACCAACGTTACGCCGTTCGGCGAGCGTTGTTAGCCCGTAAGGGTGAGCGATCGCGCGCACGGTTGCGATCGATGGTGCAGACGAAGGAGACGCGTCCGCGTGGTGTCACCCGGCGGTACCCGGCCCGGTGTGTCGGCGGTGCCGGCGATGCTGCTGGCCGGGGCGCTGGCCCCGACGCTCGGGGTCGCACCGGCCGCCGCGCAGCCCGCACCCCCGGACAACGCCGCCGACGCCGCCACCGCCCTGGAGCAGGTGCAGCGCGAGGCCGAGGCCCTCACCGTGGAGTGGCACGCGGCGAACGACGAGCTCACCGCCCGCCAGGACGAGCTCGCGCGGATGACCGCGGCCGTCGAGCCCGCCGGCCAGGCCGCCGACGCCGCCCGGGCCGGAAGCAGTACCGTCAGCAGGTCGACGTGCTCGCTCGTGGGCGTTCTCCGAGGCCGGCGTCACGCTGCCGCGTTCGTCGTCGCAGCAGGCGCGGGTCGGCCGGGCGGTGGCCTGGGACGACATGCGCCCCGGCGACCTGGTCTTCTACTACAGCCCCGTCAGCCACGTCGGCATCTACGCCGGCGACGGCAAGATGATCAACGCTCCGCAGACCGGTGACGTCGTCAAGTACGCCACCGTGTCGAGCAGCGCGTTCAGCGGCGCCCGCCGCATCTAGACCACGTCCGCTCCCCGGGGTGCGGGCGGCGGTCGGGTCCACCGGCCGCCGTCCGGGCCCCTAGCCTTCCCGGCGTGCCCCGCACCCTGCTGGTGACCAACGACTTCCCGCCGCGCACCGGGGGCATCCAGACCTACCTCCACGAGCTGGCCCACCGCCTGCCGCCGGGCGAGCTGGCCGTCTACGCCCCGGCCTGGCCCGGTGACCGCGAGTTCGACGCCGCGTTCCCGCACCCCGTGGACCGGCACACCACGTCGCTGATGCTGCCCGGCCGCGCGGTGGCGCACCGGGCTGCGGAGCTGGCCCGCCGCCACGGTGCACGGACGGTCTGGTTCGGCGCGGCGGCCCCGCTGGCGCTGCTCGGGCCCTGGCTGCGCCGCCACGGCGGGATCGACCGGGTGGTCGCGAGCACGCACGGGCACGAGGCGGGCTGGCCGCTGCTGCCCGGCGCCCGGCAGGCGCTGGGGCGGATCGGGGCCGACGCCGACGCGCTGACCACCATCTCGCGCTGGACCCGCGACCGCACCGCCGCCGCGTTCGGGCCCACCGCGGCGCTGGTGCCGCTGCCCTCGGGCATCGACGCCGTCCGGTTCGCCCCCGACCCGGCCGCCAGGGCGCGGCTGCGCCGCCGCCACCGGCTCGGCGACGCCCCCGTGCTGGCGTGCGTGTCCCGGCTGGTGCGGCGCAAGGGTCAGGACGTGCTGGTACGGGCGTGGCCGCGGGTCCGGGACCGGGTGCCGGGCGCGCGCCTGCTGCTGGTCGGGGACGGCCCGGACGCCGCACGGCTGCACCGGCTGGCGGCCGCGCACGGCGTCGCCGGTGACGTGGTGTTCACCGGCGAGGTGCCGCCCGGCGAGCTGGCGGCACACCACGCCGTCGCGGACGCCTTCGCGCTGCCGTGCCGCACCCGCCGCGGCGGGCTCGACGTCGAGGGGCTCGGGATCGCGGTGCTGGAGGCGTCGGCGACCGGGCTGCCGGTCGTGGTGGGCGACTCCGGTGGCGCCCCCGAGACCGTCCGGCCGGGCGTGACCGGGCACGTCGTCGACGGCCGGCGGGTCACCGCCGTCGCCGACGCCGTCACGGGCCTGCTCGCCGACCCCGCCCGGGCCGCCGCGATGGGCGACGCCGGGCGGGCGCGGATGCTGCGGGACTGGACGTGGCCCGGGCGGGTGGCGACGCTGCGCGCGCTCCTGCACCCGCCCGGGTGAGCGTCAGGACCCGGTGGTGGTCCCGGTGTAGATGGCCGCGATGTCCCCGGCGAAGGTCTTCGCGACGACCTGCCGCTTGACCTTCAGGGTGGGGGTCATCTCGCCGCCGGCCTCGGTGAAGTCGACGGGCAGGATCCGGAACTCGCGGATCTGCTCGGCGCGCGACACCGCCTTGTTCGCCTCGTCGACCGCCGCGGAGATCTCGGCGCGCAGGTCGGCGTCGTCGACGAGGTCGGCGACCCCCTCGGCGGCCGGCTTGCCGTTGCGCTCGCGCCAGCCGGGCAGCGCCTCCGGGTCGATGGTGATCAGCGCACCGATGAACGGCTGCGCGTCGCCGACGACCATGCACTGGCTGACCAGCGGGTGGGCGCGCAGGCGGTCCTCCAGCACGGCCGGGGCGACGTTCTTGCCGCCCGCCGTCACGATGATCTCCTTCTTGCGCCCGGTGATGGTGAGGAACCCGGCGTCGTCGAGCTCGCCGATGTCGCCGCTGTGGAACCAGCCGTCCTCGATCGCGTCGGCGGTGGCCGTCTCGTTCTTCCAGTACCCGCGGAACACGATCGGGCCCGAGAGCATGATCTCGCCGTCCTCGGCGATCCGGACGGCGTGCCCGGGCACCGGCCGCCCGACACTCCCGACGCGCTGGGCGGCCAGGGTGTTGACCGTGATGCCCGCGGAGGTCTCGGTGAGGCCGTAGCCCTCGAGGATCGGCAGCCCGACACCGCGGAAGAAGTGCCCCAGACGGGCGCCCAGCGGGGCGGAGCCGGACACCGCGGCCACCACGTTGCCGCCGACGGCCTGGCGCAGCTTGCCGTAGACGAGCTTGTCGAACAGCGCGTGCTTGACGCGCAGCGCGATGCCGGGTCCGCCGGTGTCCTGCGCCTTGGACCAGGCGATCGCGGTGTCGGCGGCGGCGTCGAAGATCTTGCCCTTGCCGTCGTTGTGGGCCCGCTGCCGCGCGCCGTTGTAGACCTTCTCGAACACCCGCGGCACGGCCAGCAGGAACGTCGGCCGGAACGCGGCCAGGTCGGGCAGCAGCTCGGTGACGTCGGCGGTGTGCCCGACGATCGTGCGCGTGTAGACCGCCCCGCACTGGATGACCTTGCCGAACACGTGCGCGAGCGGCAGGAACAGCAGCACCGATCCGCCCGCGGTGAGCAGCTCGGGGAACACCCCGGCGATCGTGCGGACCTCGGTGAGCAGGTTGTGGTGGGTCAGCTCGCAGCCCTTGGGGCGCCCGGTGGTGCCGGAGGTGTAGATCAGGGTGGCCAGGTCGCCCGCGCGCACCGCGCGGCGGCGGGCGTGCACCTCGTCGGCGGGGGTGTCGGCGCCGGCGGCGGTCAGCGCGTCGACTGCGCCCCCGTCGATCTGCCACGTCTGCAGCCCGGGCGCCACCTGCTCGACGAGCACCTGGTGCTTCGGGGACTCCACGACGATCCCGACGGCGCCGGAGTCGTCGAGGATCCAGTTGATCTGCTCGGCCGAGGACGTCTCGTAGATCGGCACGGTGACGCCGCCGACGGCGAGGATCGCGTAGTCGAGCAACGACCACTCGTAGCGGGTGCGCGACAGCAGCGCCACGCGGTCGCCCGCGGACACCCCCGACGCGATCAACCCGCGCGCGACGGCCGTGACCTGCTCGGCGAACTCGGCCGACGTGACGTCGGACCACTGCTTGTCGGCCCCCCGGCGGCGGTAGACGACGTCGGCGCCGTGGGCGGCCGCGTTGTCGTAGACCGCGTCGACGAGATTCTCCTCGTCACCTACGGTGATGGTGGCGGGAACGCTGTACTCGCGCACTGGACCAGTCCTCCTCGGCTGCGGTTCGCGGTAACCTACCGCGCCGTAACCCTTGTGGGGGAGGGGTGACGGGTGTCCGATTCGCCCGCTCCGGCAGGCTGTCGCGGTGCCCTCGGTCGACGTGGTGGACGAGACGTTCCTGGCGGTGCCGCCGGAGGTGGTGGCCGCGGAGTTCGCGGCCCCCGCGAGCTGGGCCCGCTGGTGGCCCGACCTGAGCGTGGCCGTCGACACCGACCGCGGGGTGCAGGGCATCCGCTGGACCGTCACGGGCGCGCTCGTGGGCAGCATGGAGGTCTGGCTCGAACCGGTCCTCGACGGCACCGTCCTGCACTACTTCCTGCGGGCCGACCCGTCCGGGCCCGGCGGGCGCCCGGTGCCCGCCTCGCCCCGGCGGGGGGCGGCGGAGGCCCGGCGCCGCCAGCGTGCGGCCAAGGCCGTCGCGTTCGCCTGCAAGGACCGCCTGGAGGCGGGCCGGGCCCCGGGCGAACCCCCGCCCCGCTGACGGCCGCGCGCCGCCGCGGATACGGTGGGGCCATGCGCGTGCACGTGGTCTCCGACGTGCACGGCAACGCCGAGGCGCTGGCCCGTGCCGGCGACGGCGCCGACGCCCTGCTGGTGCTCGGCGACCTCGTCGACTTCGTCGACTACCACGACCCGCACCGCGGCATCCTGGGCCGCGTCCTCGGGCCCGAGGTCAGCCGCCGGTTCGGCGAGATCCGGACGAACGGCCGCCCGGGCGAGCTGCGGGAGTTCGCGCGCACGGCGTGGGCCGCGGTGGACGACCCGCCCGCCGTCGTCGCCGACGCGGTGCGCGAGCAGTACGCCGAGCTGTTCGCCGCGATGTCCGCCCCGACCTGGGCGATCGCGGGCAACGTCGACCTGCCCGAGCTGTGGCCGGAGTTCGTGCGCGACGGCGTCGTGGCGGCCGAGGGGCGGGTCGTGGAGCTGGGCGGGCTGCGGTTCGGGTTCGTCGGCGGGGCGCCGCTGCCGGTGGGGGCCGAGCCGCGCCGGGGCGGGCCGTGGCGGCCCAACCTGCTTCCCGCGGGGGAGTTCGACGCCCGCGTGGCCGCGGTCGGACCCGTCGACGTGCTGTGCAGCCACGTGCCGCCCGCGGTCCCCGAGCTGGCCTACGACGTGGTGTCGCGCAGCGCCGAGGCGTCCTCGGTCGCGCTGCTCGACCGTTGCCGCACCGACCGCCCGCGCGCCGCGCTGTTCGGCCACGTGCACCAGCCGCTGGCGGCACGTGCGCGGGTCGGGCGTACCGAGTGCGTCAACGTGGGGTACTTCCGGCGTACCGGCGTGCCGTACGTGCTGCGGTGGTGAAACCCACCGGTAACCTGCCCGCATGGCCAACGCGACCACCTCATCGATCGACATCGCCGCCCCCGCGGAGCAGGTGATGGCGGTGATCGCCGACTTCGAGGCCTACCCGGAGTGGGCCGAGCAGGTGAAGAGCGTCGAGGTGCTCGAGCCCGGCGACGGCGGGCGGCCCGCCAGAGTCCGGTTCACCATGGACGCGGGCCCGATCAAGGACTCCTACACCCTCGACTACGCCTGGGCGCCCGACGACCGCTCCGTGAGCTGGACGCTGGTGAAGGGCCAGATGCAGAAGGCGCAGGACGGCTCCTACTCCCTCACCGAGGCGAAGGGCTCCACGACCGTCACGTACTCGCTCGCGGTCGACCTGAACATCCCGATGATCGGCATGCTCCGCCGCAAGGCCGAAAAGGTGATCATCGACACGGCGTTGAAGGGTCTGAAGCGGCGGGTCGAGAGCACGAGCTGACCGCCGGATACCCTCCGCCCCGTGCGCGTCGTCCTGTTCACCGGCAAGGGTGGCGTCGGTAAGACCACCCTCGCCGCGGCGACCGCCGCCCACCTGGCCCGCTCCGGCCGCTCCGCGCTGGTCGTCTCCACCGACCCCGCCCACTCGCTCGGCGACGCCCTGGAGGCCGACCTGGGCGGCGACCCGGTGGAGCTGGAGCCCGGCCTGCACGCGGCCCACGTCGACACCCACGCGCTGCTGGACCGCTCGTGGTCGCAGCTGCAGGGCCACCTGCGCACCATCCTGTCCGGGGCCGGGGTCGACGAGCTCGTCGCCGACGAGCTGACGGTGCTGCCCGGCGTCGAGGACCTCCTCGCCCTCGGCGAGGTCCGCCGCCTGGCCGAGGACGGGCCGTGGGACGTCGTCGTCGTCGACTGCGGGCCGACCGCGGAGACGCTGCGGCTGCTCGGGCTGCCCGAGGCGCTGTCGGGCTACGTGGAGCGGCTGTTCCCCGCGCACCGCCGGGCCGTGCGGGGGATGCTGGCCGGCATGGCGGCGGGCGGGAAGGAGGCCGCGTCGGCGTGGGAGTCCACGATCGTCGCGCTCGACGCGCTGGCCGAGGACCTCGGCGGCCTGCGCGCGATGCTGGGCGACCACACCCGCACCTCGATCCGGCTCGTGCTCACCCCCGAGCGCGTCGTCGCCGCCGAGACCCGCCGCACCCTGACCGCGCTGGCCCTGCACGGCCTGCGCGTCGACGACTGCGTGGTCAACCGGCTGGTGCCCGGCCCGCCGCCCTCGCTGCGCGGCCCGGCCGCCCGCTGGCTGCGCGAGCGGTTCACCGAGCAGCAGGCCGTGCTCGCCGACCTCGACGCGCTCGGGGTGCCGTTGCGCACCGCCGACCACACCGCGGCCGAGCCGACCGGGATCCCCGCGCTGCGCGAGATCGCCCGCGGCCTCTACGGCGACGACGACCCCGCCGCCCCCGGCGGCCAGGCCCCGCCGCTGCTGGACGTGCGGCGCACGGCGGGCACCGGCACGTCGGCGGACTCGGAGTTCGAGCTCGTCCTCGCCCTGCCCGGCGCCGCCGACGGCGCCCTCGACCTCGCCCGCGTCGGCGACGACCTCGCGGTCACCGCGGGCGGCACGCGCCGGATGGTGGCGCTGCCGTCGGTGCTGCGCCGCTGCGAGGTCACCGGTGCCCGCCTGGTCGGCGACGACCTGTGCGTGGTGTTCACCCCCGACCCGGCGGTCTGGGTCCGGTGAGCGCCCCCGGTTGCGGCACGCACGCGGGGCTGGGTGCCGAGCTGCGTGCCGTCGCGGTGCTGCTGCTCGACCGGCTCGGTCCGGTGCTCGACCGCGCGCGGACCGAGGGCGCCCGCGCCGACGGCCCGCCCGCCTGCTCGGTGTGCCCGGTGTGCGCCGCCGTCGCGCTGCTGCGCGGTGAGCGCCCCGAGCTCGCCGTCCGCCTCGCCGAGCACGCCGCCGGCCTGCTGGAGGTCCTGCAGACGGCGCTGCACGAGGGGGCGGGGACGCCGCCGCCCGCATCCGCGCCCACGCCGCCTCCGGCGGGTCCGGCGCGGCGGGTCCAGCACATCCCGGTCGTGCGCGAGGCGGCCCGTTGCTGAGCGCTGCCGCGCTGACCGTCGGGGTGGACGTCGGGGGCACCAGCGTGCGCGCCGGGGTCGTCGACGCCGACGGTGCCGTCCTCGACACCGCGCGCGCCCCCACCCCCCGGGCCGAGGCGGCGCTCGAGGCCACCGTCGCGCGGGTGATCGGGGAGCTGGCCGGCCGCCACCCGGTGGAGGCGGCCGGCCTGGCGCTGGCCGGGTTCATCACCCCCGACCGGCGCGGCGTCCGCTTCGCCCCGCACCTGTCCTGGCGCGACGCCCCCGTCGCCGACCGGATCGCCGCCCGCACCGGGCTGCCCGTCGTCGTCGAGCACGACGCCAACGCCGCCGCGCTGGCCGAGCTGCACTTCGGGGCGGCCGCGGGCGCCCCGCCGCCGTCGACGACGGTGTTCGTGGCGCTCGGCACCGGGATCGGCGCCGCCCTGCTCATCGACGGCGTGCTGTTCCGCGGGGCGCACGGCGTCGCCCCCGAGCTCGGGCACCTGCGGGTGGTCCCCGGCGGGCGGCCGTGCCCGTGCGGCAAGGCCGGGTGCTGGGAGCGCTACTGCAGCGGCACCGCGCTGGCCACGACGGCGGTGGAGATGATCGCCCGCGAGCCCGGCCTCTCGCCCGCGCTGCGCAGGCTCGTCGTCGACGACCCGGGGCGGATCACCGGCCGCCGGGTCGCCGCCGCGGCCCGCGACGGCGACCCGCTGGCGTGCGCGGCCGTCGCCGACCTCGCTCGCTGGCTGGGCGAGGGGCTGGCGCTGGTCGCCGACGTCTTCGACCCGGAGCTGGTGGTGATCGGCGGCGGGGTGGCGGCGTCGGCACCGCTGTTCCTCGACGACGCCCGGGAGCACTACGCGTCCCGGCTCACCGGGGCGGGGCGCCGCCCGCTGGCCCGGATCCGCACCGCGCAGCTCGGCGAGGACGCCGCGGTGGTGGGGGCGGCCCGGCTGGCCAGGGAGGCGGGTTAGAGCACCGCCCCGTCGTCGTCCTCGCCGGGACGGGGCGGAGCGGGCCACAGCCGCAGCACCAGCCAGCCCAGGCCCGCGGCGAGGGTGAGCAGGCCCAGCGGCATCCCGTAGGCCTGGGACACCCCCACCCAGCCGGGCGAGGCGACCAGCACGATGCCCAGGACCAGCAGCACCAACCCGACGGCCGCGGGCGGGGCCAGCCGGGGCAGCGGCGGCGGCTCGGGCGGGACGAAGTGCTCCTCCTCGGGCGCGGGGCCCGACGGGGGGCGGACGGTCGCGGCGGCCGCGGGGGCGGGGTCCGCCGGGGCGTCGTCGGGCTCCTGGTCGGGCCAGCGGGGCACCGGACCCTCCCGGCGCCAGCCCGCCACGATGGCATCGAAGTCGTCGATCCCGCCACCGGGGTGCGGACGCTCGTCCGGATCGCCGCCCACGTGATCTCCCCACCCCGTACACCCACCGCCGTACGACGGTCGGGCCATCCTGACACGCCCGCGCGGTCGCGGGAACCGGTGTGGCCCACGGCGCGTTGTCGCGGCGCCCCGGCCGTCCGTAGGCTGACGGCCGTCGCGGTGAAGGGGGCACGCCCAGGTGCTGTACTGGTGGTCCAAGTTCGTGCTGCTCGGCCCGCTGTTGCGGTTGTTCTGCCGGCCCACGATCGAGGGGCTGGAACACATCCCGGCCCGGGGTGGCGCGATCCTCGCGAGCAACCACCTGGCCGTCGTCGACTCGTTCCTGCTCCCGCTGGTGGTGCCGCGGCGCATCACCTTTCCCGCGAAGTCGGAGTACTTCACCAAGCCCGGGCTGGTGGGGCGCCTGCAGAAGGCGTTCTTCACCGGCGTCGGCCAGATCCCGATCGACCGCTCCGGCGGCTCCGCGGCCCGGGACGCGATGGACACCGCCGTGCGGGTGCTGCGCGAGGGCCGGCTGCTCGGCATCTACCCGGAGGGCACCCGGTCCCCGGACGGGCGCCTCTACAAGGGCAAGACCGGGATCGCCCGCATGACGCTGGAGGCCGACGTCCCCGTCATCCCGGTGGCGATGATCGGCACCGACCGGGTCAACCCGATCGGGTCCCGGATGTGGCGCCCGTACAAGGTGCACATCCGGGTCGGCGAGCCGCTCGACTTCAGCCGCTACTCCGGCATGGTCGGCGACCGGTTCATCGAACGGTCCATGACCGACGAGATCATGTACGCGCTCATGGAGCTGTCCGGGCAGACCTACGTCGACATGTACGCGGCGTCGGTGAAGGAGCGGGCGGCGAAGGCCGAGGCCGAGGCGGGCCCGCCCCCGGCGGCGCCTCCGCTGCCGGACTCCCGCGCCTCCTGACGCCCGGGCCGACCGCCGCCCCGGTGCTCAGGTCAGCCCCGCCACCTCGTGCCGGCCCTTGCCGTGCAGCTTGGCGCGGTACATCGCCCGGTCGGCCTCGCCCAGCGCCTGCTCGGGCGGGTCGCCAGGGCGCGCGAAGGTGATGCCGATGCTCACCGTGACGCGGTGCTCCACGCCGTCGACGACGACCGGTTCGGCGAGCGCGGCGATGATGCGCCGGGCCACCGACCGGGCCCGGCGGCGTGTCCCGGCCGGTTCGGGTTCGCCGTCGACCACCCGCAGGGCGGGGTCGAGCACGGCGACGAACTCGTCGCCGCCCACCCGTGCGACGGTGTCGAGCGGCCGCAGCACCGAGGCCAGCCGGCGGGCGGTGGCGCAGAGCACGGCGTCGCCGACGGCGTGCCCGGCCGCGTCGTTGACGGTCTTGAACCCGTCCAGGTCGCAGTAGAGGACGGGCACGGGGACCGTGCTGCGCTGCAGCGCGGTGCCGAGCCGGTCGGTGAGCAGCCGCCGGTTGGGCAGCCCGGTCAGCGGGTCGTGCAGCGCCTCGGCGGCGAGGCGCTGTTCCAGCTCGACGTTCTCGGTGATGTCGCGGGTGACCCCGAGCAACCGGGTGACGGCACCGGTGGCGTCGCGGGCGAACGGGGTGACGCGCCGGGAGACCCACCGGTAGCGGCCGCCGTCGCGCACGCGTAGGCGCACCTTGCGCACGGCCCCGTCGGCCAGGCCGCCTGCCGCCTCGTCGGCGGCGTCGAGCGCCGCCACGTCGTCGGGGTGCACCCGGTCGCGGCAGCGGAGCGGGCCCAGCGCGACGAGGTCGGCGGGGGAGCACCGGTCGTGGTCGGGTTCGGGCCGGGACAGCCAGAGGGTCTCGCGCGCGACCGGGTCGAGGATGAACAGCGTGTCGGGGCTGACGGCCAGCACCGCCTCCCGGAACGCGAGGCTCTCCCGCAGCCGGTCCTGCACGTCGCGCTCCGCGGTGACGTCGGCGAACGCCGCGACGGCGCCGAGGAGGCGGCCGTCGTCGTCGAGGATGGGACGGGCGGTGGCGACGACCTCGGTCGGCGGTGCGCCGTCGGGTTCGAACCGCAGCGACAGGTGGGCGAGCTCCTCACCCGCCAGCGCGCGCCGCAGCGGGGTGCGCTCCGGTGGCACCGGCACCCCGTCGGAGGTGACGCGCAGGTCGCGCGCGAGCCGGTCGGGGTCGACGTCGGGCTCCCCGTCGACGCCGGTGGCGCGCCGGTGCGCGCGGTTGCGGACGACGACGTGGCCCTCGGCGTCGCAGGCGAGCACCCCGGCGCCGACCGCCTCCAGCACGGCCCGGTCGAACCGGCGCTGGTCGGCGAACCGGCCCAGCGCGGCCTCGCGCTGGGCGACGGAGATCGCGAGGGCGAGCACGACGAGCGCGCAGGAGCCGAGGAACAGCTGCAGCAGCGTGCCCGCCACGGCCGGCGTCAGCTCCCGGCCGGCCGCCGCGAACGGCCCGCCGCCCCGCCCGCCGAGCACCGCGGCCAGCACGGCGACCGCCACCAGCTGCGCCGACGCCGCCCGGACCCCGAGGCGCACGCCGGTGACGAGCGCGGCGACGGCCAGGTAGGCCAGCGGCAGCGTCTGCCCGGGGGCGAACACGGCGGCGGTCACCCCGACCACGAGGGCCCACAGGGCGACGGTCTCGCGGGTGCGGGCGGTGGACGGCCGCGGCGGCACCCGCATCACGGTGGGCACCAGCACGACGATCGCGGCGACGTGGGAGGTCGCCGCGGCGGTCCAGGCCGTCCACGGGGTGCCCCCGGTGAGTGCGGCGACGGCGAGCGCGGCGACCGTCGCGGCCACGGCGGCGCCCGCGCAGGCCGCGGCGAACAGCCTGCCCAGCTGCGCGAGCGTGCCGAGCTCGGGCCGCCCGTCCCGGGACAGGATGCGGCCGGCCACGGCGGCCTCGGCCGCGTTGCCCGCGGCGAAGCACAGCGCCAACGCCGGCGGACGCCCGGCGGCGAGGCTGGCGGCCAGGCTCGCGACCGCGACGGCGAGCAGCACCGCGTGCCGCCTGCGGCCGGTCGTGCAGGCTGCGGCGGCGACCGCGACACCCGCCGCGGGCCACCACGCCGCCACCGCGGAGCCCTCGGGGCGCAGCAGCGCGGCGGCGAGCGCGGTGACGAAGACCGCGCCCCCCACGACCAGGGGGGACCGGACGAGTGCGGCGGCCCGGACGTGGGCACGGTCGCGCGGCGTTCCGGACATGCTCCCCCCGAGGTCGCCGGACACCGGGCCGCGACGCGGACCGGTGCTCCCCGTTCTTGAGGTCGGAGCCTGCCGTGTTCCGTTACCGCGCGGGGGGCGGGGATCGCCGTACGGTCCGGCGGTGCGCCGGGCTGCCGGACCGGCGGCTAACCTCGTGACGTGCGCTTCTTCTACGACTGCGAGTTCATCGAGGACGGCACCACGATCGACCTGGTGTCGATCGGGGTCGTCGGCGAGGACGGGCGGGAGTTCTACGCGGTCTCCACGGAGTTCGACCCGTCGCGTGCGGGGGCCTGGGTCCGTGCCAACGTGCTGCCGAAGCTCCCCTCACCCGCGGACCCGTCGTGGCGGTCGCGGGCGCGGTTGCGGGCCGACCTGCTCGACTTCGTCACCGCCCCCGGCGGGGACGTCGAGCTGTGGGCCTGGATCGCCGCCTACGACCACGTGGCGCTGTGCCAGCTGTGGGGGGCCATGCCCGCGCTGCCGCGCGCGCTGCCGCGCTTCACCCGTGAGCTGCGCCAGCGCTGGGAGGACAGCGGCCGGCCGCCGCTGCCCCCGCCCGCCGCCGACGCGCACGACGCGCTGGCCGACGCCCGGCTCAACCTGCGCCGGTGGGAGGCGATCGAGTCGGCGGTAGCCGCACGTCCGTGAGGCCACCGCCGGCCCGGGTCAGGTGAAGATGCTGACCCCGCCCGGCCCGACGAGCAGCCCGACGACGATCAGCACGATGCCCCACAGGAGCTGCTTTCGGACGATCGCCAGCACACCGGCGACGACCAGGACGACCGCGAGGATCCACAGGAGAGTTGCCATGTCCGGAGGTTCCCGGCGGATCCACTGTGGAACCGGTCCGTCCGGGCGTCGGCCGGGCGGGTGGGTGCGACCGGCGAAACGGGCCGTTCGGGTGGCGCCGTCCCGGCATCGTGGCCGGTGCGGTCACCGCCTAGTCTGAACGGCGTGAACTGGACCGTCGACGCCCCGGTCGAAGTGCTGCCCGAGCTCCCGCCGCTTCCCGCCGACCTGCGCAGCCGTCTCGACGACGCGCTGTCCCGCCCGGCCGCGCAGCAGCCCGACTGGCCCGACGCGGCCGAGGTCGCCCACGTCCGCACGGTGCTGGAGAGCGTGCCCCCGGTCACGCTGCCGCCCGAGGTCGACCGCCTTCAGTCCCGGCTGGCCGACGTCGCCAACGGCCGCGCGTTCCTGCTGCAGGGCGGCGACTGCGCGGAGACCTTCGTCGACAACACCGAGCCGCACATCCGCGCCACCATCCGCACCCTGCTGCAGATGGCGATCGTGCTCACCTACGGCGCGTCCACCCCGGTGGTGAAGGTCGGCCGGATCGCCGGCCAGTACGCGAAGCCGCGCAGTTCCCCCGTCGACGCGCTCGGCCTGCCGTCCTACCGCGGCGACATCGTGCACTCGATCGTCGCCGACCCCGACGCGCGCCGCCCCGACCCCTCGCGGATGGTCCGCGCGTACGCCAACGCCAGCGCGGCCATGAACCTGGTCCGCGCGCTCACCGCCACCGGCATGGCCGACCTGTCCACGGTGCACGACTGGAACAAGGACTTCGTCCGCACCTCCGCCGCGGGGGAGCGGTACGAGGCGGTCGCCGCGGAGATCGAGCGCGCCGTCCGGTTCATGGACGCCTGCGGGGTCGAGGACCACAACCTGCACAGCGTGGAGTTCTACGCCTCGCACGAGGCGCTGCTCGTCGACTACGAGCGCGCGATGCTGCGGATGGACCGCACCCGTGACGAGGCCCGGCTCTACGACCTCTCGGCGCACTTCCTGTGGATCGGCGAGCGCACGCGCCAGCTCGACGGTGCGCACATCGCGCTCGCGGAGCTGCTGTCCAACCCGATCGGGGTCAAGATCGGCCCGACCACCACCCCCGAGCAGGCGGTCGAGTACGTCGAGCGCCTCGACCCGCGCAACGTCGCGGGCCGGCTCACGCTGATCAGCCGGATGGGCAACGGTAAGGTCCGCGACGTGCTGCCCGCGATCGTCGAGAAGGTCGAGGCGTCCGGCCACAAGGTCATCTGGCAGTGCGACCCGATGCACGGCAACACCGTGGAGTCCACCTCCGGCTACAAGACCCGCCACTTCGACCGCATCGTCGACGAGGTGCAGGGCTTCTTCGAGGTGCACCGGGGCCTGGGCACGCACCCCGGCGGCATTCACGTCGAGGTCACCGGTGAGGACGTCACGGAGTGCCTGGGCGGGGCGCAGGAGATCTCCGACGCCGACCTGGGCGGCCGCTACGAGACGGCGTGCGACCCGCGCCTGAACACCCAGCAGTCGCTGGAGCTGGCGTTCCTCGTGGCGGAGATGCTGCGCGGGTAGCCCGTCAGAGGGTGTCCAGCACGACCTGGGTGCCGGCCTCGACCACCGCGCCCGCCGACGGGCTCTGCCCGATGACGGTGGGGTTCTCGTTGAGCTGGAACGGCAGGGCCGACTGCACGACGGTGCTCAGGCCCAGCTCGGCGAGCAGGGCCTGGGCCTCGTTCGCGGTCTGGCCGACCACCAGCGGCACCGACACGCGCTGGGGCTGGGGCGGCGGCTCCACCCCCCGGCTGACGACGAGCGTGACCGGCCCGCCGATCGCCACCGGCTGCCCGGCGGCGGGCTCGGTGCGGATGACGGTGCCCTCGGGCACCGTGTCGTCGTACTCGGCGTCACCGCTGGTGCGGGTGGGGGTGAGCCCGGCGTCGCGGACGAGCTGCTCGGCGGTGGCCACGGCCGTGCCCGCGTCGATCGCGGGCACCGTCGGGCGGCCGGTGGAGACGGTGAGCGTCACGATCTCGCCGCGCAGCAGCCGCGTCCCGACGGGCGGGTCGGCGGCCAGCACGGCCCCGGCGGGCGCGGCGTCGTCGAAGGTGGCGCTGGCGGGCCCGGCGACCAGGCCGTAGTCGTCGAGCAGCTTGGCGGCCGCGCTCTCCTGGACGCCGACCAGCGACGGCACCTCGGTCCACCGGCCGGTGCCCAGCCACCACGCCCCCACACCCACCGCAAGCGCGATCACCAGCACGACGGCGATCCCGATGCCGAAGAACCGGCGGCTGCGGCGGCGGGCGTGGACGTGGTCGGGCGGGGCGGGCAGGTCGGTGGACGGGCGCGGGCCCGGCACGCCACCGGGCAGCGCCCGCGTGCCCCGCATCCCCACGGCCGCGACGGGCTGCGTGTCCCCGGCGGTGTCCGAGGGCGGCACCGGCACGGGCACGCGGGGCACCTCGAGGCGGTGCGCCACCTGGCGCAGCTCGGCCAGCAGCGCGCCCGCGTCGGCGGGCCGGGCGGCCGGGTCGCGGTCGGTGGCGCGCAGCACGAGCGCGTCGAGCTCGGGCGGCACGTCGCCCGCGATCAGCGACGGTGCCGGGACCCGGTCGTTGACGTGCCGGAACGCCACCGAGATCGCCGTGTCGCCGGTGAACGGCGGGGCGCCGGTGAGCAGCTCGTAGAGCAGGATCCCGGCGGCGTAGACGTCGCTGCGGGCGTCGGCGGTGCCGGTGGCGACCTGCTCGGGGGAGAGGTAGGCGACCGTCCCCATGATCGTGCCGACGTGGCTGGCGCCCGCCTGGGCGGCTGCGACGACCAGCCCGAAGTCGGCGACCTTGACCTCACCGGTGTGGCTGATGAGCACGTTCTCCGGTTTGACGTCGCGGTGCACCAGCCCGAGCCGGTGGGCCTCGGCGAGCCCGGAGAGCACCCGGTCGAGCACGGCGACCGCGGCCGGGACGCCGAGCTGACCGCGCAGCCGCAGGACCTCGCGCAGGGTGGCGCCCTCGACCAGCTCCATGACCAGGAACAGCACGGGCTCGGGTCCGTTGCGGTCGTCGCCCTGGTCGAAGACGTCGACCACGGAGGGGTGGTCGATCCGGGCGGCGGAGCGGGCCTCCCGCTCGAACCGGGTGCGGAACGCCGGATCGGCGGCGAGCCGCGGCTCCATGACCTTGATGGCCACGGGCCGGTCGAGCCGGGTGTCGGTGCCCCGGTAGACCGTGGACATGCCCCCGCGGGCGAGCACCGGACCGAGCCGGTAGCGCGCGTCGAGCAGCGCGGCGGGCGGGGCGTTCACGACCCGACCGTACCGGCCGGCTTCCCGGGGGCCCGGAGCAGGCGCGGGGAACCCGCCGGGTGTGGCATCCTGTCGCCTCGTGAGTGAGGTGTCCGTTCTGGCCGACGACGTGGTCACGTTGCCCGTCGCCGAGGTCGCAAGCCTGCTGAACCAACCCGTGTCCCGGGTGCACCAACTGGTGCGCGACGGGCAACTGCTGTCGCTGCGGCGCGGCGGCGAGGTGGTGGTGCCCGCCGCGTTCCTCGTCACCGGCGAGGAACGGGCCGAGGTGGTGAAGGGCCTGCCCGGCACCATCACCGTGCTGCGCGACGGCGGCTACTCCGACGAGGACATCCTGCGCTGGCTGTTCGCCGAGGACGACTCGCTGCCCGGCACCCCGATGACGTTCCTCGTCGAGGGGCGCCACCGCGAGATCAAGCGCCGCGCGCAGGCGATGGCGTTCTGACGGTCCGGGCGCGTACCGCCCGGGCCAGCCCGGGCACGGCCACGGCCAGCCGCCGCCGGTTCGGCACCGCGACCCGGCGGTGCAGCACCGCGTAGTCGGCCGCCTCGATCTCGTCGAGGATGCCCTGGTAGAGGGTGAACGCGCAGCCGACGCACGCCCGGGACACCGGCTCCAGCATCCCGATCCCGGGCTCCGCGCGCCGGTAGGTGGCGCGGGTGCGCGCCACGAGGTGCGCGAGGGCCCGCCGCACGCGGGGGTCGGTGCGGCCGTGGGTGCGGCACCACTGCAGCAGCCCGCGGTCGACGCCGAACGCGGCCAGCTCGTCGGCGGGCAGGTACACGCGCCCGCGGTCGAGGTCCTCGCCGACGTCGCGCAGGAAGTTGGTGAGCTGGAACGCCACGCCCAGCGCGACGGCGGGCGGCTCGGCCTCCGCCAGCGGCACCGTCGTGCCGAGCACCGGCAGCATCTGCAGCCCGATCACGGCGGCCGAGCCGTGGACGTAGACGGCCAGGTCGGCGTCGGTGGCGTAGGAGGTGACGTGGGTGTCCATCCGCATCGATGTCATGAAGTCGGTGAAATGGGCGCGGTCGATGCCGTGGCGGCGGGCGGTGTCGGCCAGCGCGGCCAGCACCGGCACCGCGGTGGCGGCGCCGTCGAGCGCGGCGTGCAGGTCGGCGGTCAGCGCGTCGAGCTCCGCCGCCTTCTCCGCGACCGGGCGGTCGTCGCCGAGGTCGTCGACGATCTCGTCGGCGTGCCGGGCGAAGCCGTAGAGGGCGTGCACGGCCGGGCGGCGGTCGGGCGGCAGCAGGCGGGTGGCCAGGAAGTACGTGCGCCCGTGGACGGCGTTGAGCCGCCGGCAGTTGGCGTACGCGGCGCGCAGGGCGGGGTCGGTGATCCCCGCGGCGTCGAGCTCGGTGCTACCGGACAACCGGGTCGGCCCCCACCGGGCGCCTGGCCAGCCCCAAGGGGTCGGGCCGCAGCAGCGAGACCGCGGCCAACGCCGCGAGCGCCGCGCCGATGCCCAGCACCGCGAGGTCGTAGAGCGCGGCCTCGCCGTCCGGGTAGTAGACGATCATGAGCCAGAGCGAGAAGAACACCAGGATCTGCAGCGCGCGCGGCGTCCAGTCGACCATCGCCAGCAGGGCCATGCCCCAGCTGACGTACCAGGGCAGCATGGTGGGGGACAGCAGCGCGACGGCGAGCAGCACGATGCCGGCGCGGCGGATCGCGTCGGGACCGCCGTCGCGCGCGGCCCACCACTGCCGCACGGCGATGACCAGCAGGATCAGGGCGCCGATCGCGCGACCGACGTTGACGAACGGCTGCATCGGCACGGGCCCGAAGATGCTGACGACCGAGTGCACCAGCTGGCCCGCCCCGGTGGGCAGCGACATCCAGTTGACGATCATCGACGGGGCGCTCAACGCCGGCAGCCAGCCCAGGCCGACCCCCGCGGCGAACGTGCACAGCGCGAACACCGGCACGAAGATCGCGATGCCGTATGCGGTGGCGCGCAGCGTGCGGGCGAGGACCGGGCCCGCCATCGCGGCGGCCCAGACCAGTACCAGGAACGGCAGCGCGACGCCCGCGCTCGCCTTCACCGCCATCGCCAGGGTCGCGAGCACGATGCCCCAAGCGTGCTGCCCGCGCAGGGCGGCCAGCGCGGCCGTGGCGAGCAGGCCCATGACGAGCAGGTCGTTGTGGACGCCGCCGACCATGTGGATCACCATCACCGGGTTGGCGACGACGATCCACAGCGCGAGCGAGGGCCGCCCGCCCATCCGCCGTGACAGCTCCGGCAGGGCCCTGACCAGGAGCACGAGCCCGACCAGCAGTGTCAACCGCATGAGCACGACGCCGAGGATGATCTGGTCGACGGCGAGCCAGGAGACGGCTTTGGCGAGCAGGATGAACAACGGGCCGTAGGGCGCCGGGGTGTCCTGCCAGAAGTAGTGGACGTTGTCGGTGAAGACGCCCGGCAGCACCTCCGGCCCCACGGCGTAGGGATCGAACCCGTTGAGCGGCAGGGCACCCTGGGCGAGGTAGCTGTACGGGTCGCGGGTGAACAGCGGCGGCGACACCAGCATCGGAAGCAGCCACACCGACGCCGTGGTGAGCACCGCGCGACCGCCGACGCGCCGCGCCAGCACGTCGCGGCCGAGCCGGACCCACGCCCAGGCGAGCAGCCCGACGCCGAGGTAGATCAGCGAGTTGGCGATTTCCCGGCCGTGGCCGTAGCGCCAGAACCCGAGCGGGGAGTTCGTCAGCAGCGGGTCGTCGACGAGGACGCCCGCGGCGCCGAACCCGCCGAGCACCATCAGCAGCGACCCGGTGAGGCCGAGCAGCAGGGGGCCCCGCGGGGGGGCACCGAGACGGGCACGCCAGGTGGGCGCCTGCCGGGGTGCGCCGGCGGGCGCCGCCACGACACGATCGGGTGGTTCCGACCGGTCGACGGGGGAGGAGGGCTGCGCGGTCATGACGTGAACCATGCTGCCATGACGGTGGTCAGCGTCCTGTGCTGACCCTGCGTCCGGCCGCTGGCCCGGTGATCCGGGCCGCGGCGAGACGCCCGGAGAGCAGCACCGGGGGGATGCCGACGCCCGGCGTGGTGCCGCAGCCGGCCAGCACCACGTTGTCGAGCCCGCGGACCAGGTTGCGGGGGCGGAACGGGCCGGTCTGGGCGAAGGTGTGTGCCGCGGAGAACGGGGTGCCCGCCGCCATGCCCTGCGCGGCCCAGTCGGCCGGGGTGACCAGGTCGGACACCGCGATGTCGCCCTCGACGCCGGTGAGCCCGGGGTGCCCGCGGGACTCCAGGACGCCGAGCAGCTCGTCGCGGTAGGCCGGGCCGACCCGCTCCCAGTCGATGCGCCCGCCGGGGCCGTCGAGGTTGGGGCACGGCGCGAGGACGAACAGCAGGTCGGTGCCGTCGGGGGCCAGCGACGGGTCGGTGGCGGTGGGCCGGGTGATCAACAGTGACGGATCGCTCATCGGGCGCCCGTCGTCGATGATCTCGCGGAAGGTGTCGCGCCACGCCGCACCGAACGAGATGGTGTGGTGGGCGGCCTCGGGCCGCGCGGTCCGCAGCCCGGCGTGCAGCACCACCGCGCTCGGCGACCAGCGCAGCGGCACCACCCGCCGGGGGGCCCGGCCGAGCAGGTCGTGCACGACGGGCAGGTCGGGGGTGAGCACGACGGCGTCGGCCGGGGTGCGGTCGGTGCCGCCCGCCGGGTCGTCGGTCGGGCGGTGGCGCAGCGCGGTGATCCGGCCCGCGCCGCGCTCCAGGCCGGTGACCGTGCGGCCGTAGTGGATGCGCGCCCCGGCGGCGACCGCGGCGTCGGCCAGTGCCTGCCCGACCGCGCGCATGCCGCCCTTCGGGAAGTACACCCCGGCGATGGTGTCCATGTAGGCGATCACGCCGTAGGCGCCCAGCGCGGTCTGCGGGGGGACGCCCGCGTAGAGGGCCTGGAAGGAGAAGATCCGCTGCAGCCGCTCGTCGGGCAGCAGCCGCTCGACGCGCGGGCCCAGGCGGCCGAAGCCGCCCAGCGCGGCGAGGCGCACCAGGTCGGGGCCCAGCAGGTTCAGCGGGGAGTCGAAGTTGGCGCCGATGAACGTGTCGATCTCGGCGCGGTAGAGCCGGGTGAGCCACTCCCGCATGCGGACGTAGCCGGCCGCGGCGTCCGGCCCGCACACCGCCCGGACCTCCGCCTCCATCGCCCCGGGATCGGTGTGGACGTCGATGGTGGAGCCGTCGGCGAAGTGGGTGCGGTAGGCCGGGTCGAGCTCGACGAGGTCGAGGCGCTCCTCCAGCTTCTCCCCGACCGCGGCGAGGGCCTCGGCGAACAGGTCGGGCATCGTCAGCACGGTGGGGCCGGTGTCGACCTGGTACGTGCCGTCGGCGGTGTGCAGGTCCAGGCGCCCGGCCCGGCCGCCGGGGTGCTCGCCGCGCTCCAGGATCGTCACCTCGCGCCCGGCACCCAGCAGGTGCAGCGCGCACGTCAGCCCGGCGAACCCGGCTCCGACGACGACGACGTGATCGGTGTTCCCGCGGACCGTCCGCATGCTCACCGCCGCCGTCGCGTGGCGGCGATCGCCAGCTCGGCCAGCCGGGTCGCGGCCGGTTCCTCGATCTCGACGGTGCTCAGCGCGTCGAGCGCCGAGCCCGTCATCGCGGCGATGCGCTGCTCCACGGCCTGCTCGGCGCCCAGGTCGACGAGCAGCCCGCGGACGCGGTCGACCCCGTCGTCGTCGAGGTCGGGATCACCCAGCGCCGCCTCGATCGCCGCGGCCGACGCGGTGTCGCCCCGTTCCGCGGCGCGTTCCAGCGCCAGGGCGAGCAGCAGCGTGCGCTTGCCCTCCCGCAGGTCGTCACCCGCCGGTTTGCCGGTGACGGCCGGGTCGCCGAACACCCCGAGCAGGTCGTCGCGCAGCTGGAAGGCGACGCCGATGTCGGCCCCGAACCTCCGGTAGCAGGCCGTGAGCGCGGGGGAGGCGTCGGCGATCGCGGCACCCAGGTGCAGCGGCCGCTCGACGGTGTACGCGGCGGTCTTGTAGCGGTCGACCTGCAGCGCGGCCCGCGGCGTGGCGTCGCCGGTGGCCTGGTGCAGGACGTCGAGGTACTGGCCGCCGAGCACCTCGGTGCGCATGCCCTCCCACGGCTCCGCGGCGCGGCGCAGGGCCTCGGTCGGCAGGCCGGAGGAGCGGAACAGGTCGTCGGCCCAGACCAGCGCGAGGTCGCCCAGCAGGATCGCCGCGGCGGCGCCGAAGCGGGCGGGGCGACCGCGCCAGCCCGCGTCGGCGTGGCGGCGGGCGAAGTCGACGTGCACCGTGGGCCGCCCGCGGCGGGTGGCCGAGGCGTCCATGAGGTCGTCGTGCACCAGCGCACAGGCCTGGATCAGCTCCAGCGCGCTGACGGCCTCCAACACGGCGGGCGCGTCGGGCCCCTCGGGCGAGCCGCCGGCCCCGCGCCAGCCCCACCAGGCGAACGTCGGGCGCAGGCGCTTGCCGCCGCCGAGCACGAAATCGGCGAGGGCGTCGGTGGCGACGCCGAACGCCGGGTCGACCCGGGACGCGTCGGCGCAGCGTCGGTGGAGGTACTGCTCGAGCACCTGTTCGACGGCGGAGGTGAGCCCGTCGTCGTCGGCACGGGCCCGCTCGGGGGCGGTGCGGGTCACGGGATCGGCCGGGGTAACGGTCGGCAGGGCACGAAGCGAGCGTAACGGCGGGGGCGGAGCCCGGCGCGCCGACGGACCCGCCCCGTACTGTCGGCGCGTGCGTGACGACACCATGGAGACCATCCGATGAAGATCACGGACCGGATCGGCGGCGACCGGCCGGTGTTCTCGGTGGAGTTCATGCCACCGAAGGACGACGCGGGCGAGGCGGAGCTGTGGAAGGCGATCCGCAGGCTCGAACCGCTGGACCCGGCGTTCGCCTCGGTCACCTACGGCGCGGGCGGGTCGAGCCGCGACCGCACGGTGCGCACCACCGGGCGGATCGCCTCGGAGACCACGCTCGTCGCTATGGCGCACCTCACCGCGGTGTCGCACTCGGTGGCCGAGCTGCGCCACGTCATCGCCGAGTACGCGGCGGCGGGCATCCGCAACATCCTGGCGGTGCGCGGCGACCCCCCCGGCGACCCGCTGGGCGAGTGGGTCGCGCACCCCGAGGGCCTCACCTACGCCGACGAGCTGGTCACCCTCACCCGCAGCCTGGGCGACTTCTGCGTCGGCGTGGCGGCGTTCCCCTACGGCCACCCGCGCTCGCCCGACGAGGACTCCGACCTGCAGCGGCTGATCGCCAAGGTCCGGGCGGGTGCCGACTTCGCGATCACGCAGCTGTTCCTGGAGCCCGAGGGCTTCCTGCGGCTGCGCGACCGCCTGTCCGCCGCCGGGTGCGAGGTGCCGATGCTGCCCGGGATCATGCCGCTGACGACCCTCCGCACGCTGCACCGCGGCCCCGAGCTCTCCGGCGCCCCGCTGCCGCCCGGCCTGGCCGAGCGGCTGGAGCGCTACGCCGACGACCCGGTCGCGTTCCGGGCGGCCGGGATGGACCTCACCGTCGCGCTGTGCGAGCGGCTGCTGGCCGAGGGCGTGGGCGGCCTGCACTTCTACACGTTCAACCGCTCCACGGCCACGTCCGAGCTGGTGCACCGGCTCGGGCTGCAGGCCCGCCGCGGGGCCTCCGTGGCGTGACGCTCAGGTCCGGCGCAGCGGCGGGTTGCGGGTGCGCCGGGCCAGCAGGACCACCGCGGCCGCGGCGAGCGCGACCACGACGAACAGCCCGATGCTCCAGTTGACCGGCGAGGGCGCGTCGGGGTCGTCGAACGCCACGACGGCCTCGATGTCGCCGACCTCGCCCGCGTCGAAGACCCAGCTCACCTCGCCCGAGTCGGCCTCACCGTTGGCGTCGAGGACCTGGCCGGGGAACGCGATCTTGAGCTGGAAGTCGGCCCGGTCGACGTCGACGGTCGTGAGGTCCACCGCACCGTCGACGACGACCCGGTTGCCGGCCCGGCGGATCTCCAGCCGCACCTTCTCACCCGGCGCGCCCGCGGCCGAGATCAGCTCACCGACCTGCGGGAACGTGAGGTCCGAGAAGCGGACCAGGGACCCGGTGTAGCCCTCCTGCCGGTACTGCGACACGTCGACGGCGTCGGTGAGCCCCGGGGGGATCGTCAGTGCCGGGCCGGGGTCCTCGGGGCCCTGCTCCGGGGTGGCGACCACGACCTGGCCGCGGACCGTGTCGTCGGGCTGGACGGCCAGCGCGGCCTGCACCCGTGCGCAGCCCGACAGGGCGGCCATCGCCAGGAGCAGCGTGACCAGCAGCACCGTGGGCGAGGGGCGGCGGCGCGACGGCATCGGGCCATCGTGCCATCCGGCGCGGGGCCTCAGCGCGGGGGCGCGGGGGGTGCGGCGGGCGGGAGCGGCAGCTCGCGGCCCAGTACCGCGAACGGCCGCGTGTCGCCGCTGAAGCGGTGCCGCCGCAGCAGGTCGGTGAACCCGGTGCGCCGGTAGAGCGTCCACGCGCGGTTGACGGGGCGGCCGTCGTGCTCCGGGGTGGACAGCAGCACGTGCCGGGAACCGACGCCGGCCAGCAGGGCACGCAGGAGCGCCTCGCCCAGGCCCGCGCCCTGGGCGTCGGGGCGCACGTGCAGCTCGGTGAGCTCGAAGTAGTCCCCGAGGAGCGCGCGGTCGGCCGGGCGGGCCCGCAGCCCGCGGGCGACCTCCTCGTACCACCACTGGCCGGGCGCCCCGGTGTAGCCGTAGGCGACGCCGAGCAGCCGGTCGGCGTCGTCGAGCCGGGCGACGCAACGCCAGCCGGGGCGGCGCACGTGGTCGAGCCAGAGGCTGCGCCGGTGCCGCGCCGTGCTCGGCGGGTACCCCATGGCCGCGACGTACACGGCCAGCGCCTCGTCGACGCGGGCCGCGAGATCGGTCGGGCCCCACTCCACGAGGTGCCGGGCCGGTGCGGTGGTCACCGGACCATCTCACCACGCGGACGGCGTCGCGTCCCGTCGCGGCCGCGGCGACTTGACGCGACGCCCGCGGGGAGTTGTACTGGAGGGGATCGAACATGTGTTCGATCATCGGTGGGTCCGGTGGTGGGGCGGGGGAAGCGCCCGGCCACCGGGCCGACCGGGCCCGGCCGGAACCCAGACCCGGCCGGGCGGGCGCCGGCCGGGACAGGCCGGTCGGGAGGAGTGCAGGTGAGTGCCTTCAGCCGGGTGTTCCGTTCGCGTGAGCCCACGCCCGTCCAGGTGCGCTGGCTCGACGGCGAGCCCGTCGAGTTCCAGCGCAGGCCCGCCAGGCGCGGTGTGCGCTACCTGGTCGTCGACGTCCGCGAGCGCTGGATCGAGCAGTCGCCGTGGCCGTTCCCGTCGCCGATGCCGGTCGGGGGCGACCGGTTGCGCTGCTGGCGGGTCGAGGCCCGATCCGCCGAGGAACCCGAGGGCCCCGGGCGCGAGTTCGTGCTGCGCATGCGCGCGGGCCCCGGGGTGTGGGACCTGGTCCGGGTCGCCGAATGAGGCCCCGGTGCGCGCACCTCCGAGGACAGGAGCCCCGATGACCGTCACGACCGACCGGCCGGTGCCCGCACCGCGCCGGGCACCCGCCGCCCGGCCGGTGCCCGCCCCGCGGACGGCCCCGGTGTCGCGCTCCGCGCTGGCGCTGCTGCGACAGTCCGCCGACGGGCTGGCCGAGGCCCACCGCGAGGACGACCCGCTGCTCCGCTACCCGGCGGCCTACCTGGCCGCGCTCCGCGCCGGGGCCGCCGTCCTGGCGGTGCGGGCCACCCCGCAGCCCCGCCGCGGCGCCCCGCGGGCGGTGTGGGACCTGCTGGCCGCGGTCGCCCCCGATCTGGGGGAGTGGGCGGCGTTCTTCGCCTCCTGCTCCGCCACCCGGGCCGCGGCCGAGGCCGGGATCGCCCGGCTGGTCGACCGGCGGGCGGCCGACGACCTGCTGCGCCAGGCCGAGCAGTTCGTCGCGCTGGTCACGGAGACGATCCCGCTGCGCTGAGCCGGTCGATCCCCCCCTGCGCCGAGCCGGTCGATCCCGCTGCCCCGAGCCGGTCGAGCCGGGGTGCGCTACCGGGTGGGCGGCGGGGCGGTCGCGGCGCGGGGCCGGCGCTCGCTGCGCAGCACCCGGCCCAGCAGCGTGGTGAACACCGCCGACACCTCCCGCGCCCCGGGGGTGTCCCAGCTCTGGATGGGCACGCACGCGCCCTGGGCCTGCTGCACGGCCGACCGGTCGGGCAGCACGCCGCTGAACACCAGCGGGCCGAACAGCTCCCGCAGCTCGGCCACCCGGAACTCGTGCTCGGCGTTGCGCGGGCGCACCCTGTTGATCAGCACGCCGAGCGGCTGGAGATCGGGGTTGCCCCGCTGGCGCTCGGCCTGCACGGCGTCGAACGCCCGCTGCACGCCCGACACGGCGAACATCGTCGGATCGGTCACCAGCACGGCCCGGTGCGCCGCGGCGAGCGCGCTGCGGGTGAGCTGGCCCAGCGACGGCGGGCAGTCGATGACGACCAGGCGGTACGGGCCCGGGGTGTCGACGTCGTCGCCGGGCTCCTCCCGCCCCGGGTCGGCGCCGCCGGCGAGCCGGCCCAGCGCCCGGCCCAGCCGCCCGAGCTGCTTGGCGGCGGGATCGGGGTGGTTGTGCCGCTCGGTCTGCTCCGCGCCCACGAGCACGTCGAGGCCCTCGCCCCAGCCGCTGGGCACGATCGCCCGGCGCAGCACCGAGCGGCGCGGGTCGTCGAGCACGTCGGCGACGGTGGCGGTGGCGGTGGTGTCGCCCACGTCGAGGGCGATCGTGGCGTTGGCCTGGGGGTCCAGATCGACCAGCAGGGTGCGCACCCCGTGCTGCTGGGCGGCCCCGGCGAGCCCGAGGGCGACCGTGGTCTTGCCCACCCCACCCTTGAGGCTCAACGTGGCGACGACCTGCACGGCGATCAACCTACCCCGACCGGGTGCCCACTACGCTGCTGCCGTGAGGCCGGACCAGAATGCCCCCGACGCGACGGGCGCCGCGCTGCCCGGACCCGTGCACCGCGTGCTGGCTTCCGAGGTCGCGCGCGCGGCCGAGGGGGCCCGCGACGGGGCCGCCCCGCGCGTGCTGGACGTCGGCGGGGGCAGCGGTGCATGGGCCGTCGCGCTCGCCGGCCTCGGGTGCGCCGTCACCGTCGTCGACAACAGCCCGAACGCGCTGGCCGCGCTGCACCGGCGCGCCCGTGACGCGGGCGTCGACGGGCTGGTCACCCCGGTCCAGGGCGACGTCGACGCGCTGGCCGACGTGGCCCCCGACGGCGGGGCCGACCTGGTGCTGGGCCACGGCCTGCTGGAGGTCGTCGACGACGCCGAGCACGCCGTCCGCGCCCTCGCCGAGGCCACCGCACCGGGCGGGGCGGTCTCCGTGCTCGTCGCGGGCCGGCACGCCGCGGTGCTCGGCCGCACCCTGGCCGGCCGCCTCGCCGAGGCCCGGGCGCTGCTGGTGGACCCGCACGGCCGCTGCGGCCCCGACGACCCCCTGCGCCGCCGCCTCGACGCCGCGGGCCTGCACGCGCTGCTCGTCGCCGCCGGCCTGGTCCCCGAGACGGTGCAGGGCGACGGGGTGCTCGAGGGCTGGGTGCCCGGCTCGGTCCGGGACGGCGGCCCGGCCGCGTCGCGGGCGGTCGCCGAGCTGGAGGCGCTGGCCGCGGGCCGTCCCGCCCTGCTGGAGCTGGCCGCCCGCCTGCACGTGCTGGCCCGGAGGCCGCACCCGGTGGAGTGACTCCGCGCACGCCCGTCCGGGTGTCGCGCTCCGTCACCGGAGGGCCGGCCGGCCCGTCGTCCGGAGGTCGCCGTGCTGGTCGGCGGGGGTGCCCCCGGCTGCGCCCGGTGGTCGAGACACTGCGCAGAGTGCCCGTCGTCCGCCCGATGGGGCCACCTGGCGCAGCCGCCGGTGAATCGCAACCACCCGCTCGACGAACGCGGGTGGTCGACTCGGCCGCGGGCTCGTATCCTCTGCCGTAGGAGGCCCACCCCGGGCGTTCGTCGCGTCGTTCCGGCACCATGGAAGATGACCGACAACAGCACACGTAGTGCCGGAGGCGATGTAATGCCCCTCTCCGAGCACGAGCAGCGACTGCTCGAACAGATCGAGCGCGCTCTCTACGCCGAGGACCCGAAGTTCGCATCGACCGTGCGCGGCGGCCGGTTGCGCAAACCCACACGCCGTAGGCGGATGCAGGGCGTCGCCCTGTTCGTGCTCGGTCTCGTCATGCTGGTCGTCGGGGTGGTCATCCAGTCCGTCTCCGACGGCGGGGGCATGGTCGCGCTGATCGTGCTCAGCGTGCTCGGCTTCGTCGTCATGCTCGGCGGGTCCGTGCTCGCGGTCACCTCCTCCGGCAAGGCGCCCGGCGGCGCGGCCCCCAGTGCGGAGGCCGAGCCCGAGAAGAACGGCTTCACCGGCCGCATGGAAGAGCGCTTCCGTCGGCGGTTCGAGCAGGAGTAGCAGCACCCACTCTCCGACGCCGCGGCGTCCGGGCCACGACGGTCCGGGCGCCGCGGCGTCCGTGTGCCCGCGGTAGCCGGTGGCCGGGCCCCGGACCTGTTCAGGCCGGGGTCGTCGCCGGATCGGGGGCGGGGCGCTCCGGGCGGGTCAGCACCGACGGCGGGAGCAGCCGGGCGCGCAGGGCGATCGGGCTGCCCGCGGCGATCGCGTCCCGGACGGTGCGGACCGGGGCGGTGAGCTCGCCGGGATCGGGGTGCCGGTCGCCGAACCAGCTGGCCTCGACGGCGCCGACCACGGCCCGGACGGCGTCCTGGGCCGCCGCGTCGAGCCGGTGCTGGCGGACCAGCCGCCGCGCGGCCGCGCGCACGGTGTCGGTGGCCGGGACGGGGACCCGCCGGTCGACCGAGGTGGCCACGAGCTCGTCCCACGCCGCCCCGGCCGAGCCGACGCCGCCGGCCGCCGCGGCCGCGAGCCGGGAACGGGCCCGCAGGGCCCGCAGCGCGGCGGGGACGAGCGCGGACAGCACGACCAGGAGCAGCACCGGCAGGGGCCACAGCGGGAACCCTCCGGTGTCGTCGGCGGGCGCCGGCGCGGGGGCCTCGGGGGTCTGCCCGCCCGCGTCCGGCGCGGGGGCTGTCGGGGGCGCCGCGGGGGCGGCCGGGACCGGGACGCCGCCGGCGCCGACACCGCCGCCCGCCGCCTCCGCGCGGGCCTGCTCCACGTACGGCGGGGTGATGGTGCGGCCGTCGGTCAGCGGCGTCGGGTCGAAGGTGGTCCAGCCGATGCCGGGGAACCAGGCCTCCACCCAGGCGTGCGCGTCGGCGGTGGTGATCACCCGGTAGTCCTGGACGGGAGAGCCGCCGGTGAAGCCGACCGCGACCCGCGCCGGGACGCCGACGGTGCGCAGCATGACCGCCATCGCCGAGGCGAACTGCTCGCAGTAGCCGACGCGGCCGACGGTGAGGAACTCGACCAGCGCGTCGTCACCCGCGGGCGGGGCGGTCTGCAGGTCGTAGGTGAACTCGCTGTCCGGGCTGGTGAAGTACTCCTGCAGCGCCATGGCCCGGTCGAAGTCGGTGGCGGCACCCGCGGTCACCTCGGCGGCCAGGTCGGTGACCCGCTGGTCGACGCCGAGGACGTTGGAGTAGATCGCCGCGGGGCGCTCGCCCCGGGCCGCACGGAGCAGGTCGGTGGTGGGCGCGGGGAAGAAGGCCCACTGGCGCCAGCTCTGCTGCCGCTGCGGGCGGGCGGTGTACGCGATGCCGCTGGGCTCGTCGTAGACCCACACCCCCGGTTCGAGATCGGCGACGCCCAGCGGGCTGCCGTAGAGCGGCAGCCAGTAGTCGCGGAAATCGAGGTTGTCGAAACGCACGTCGGCGGTGTCACCGGGTACCGGCGGCTGGGCGAAGGGCCCCTCGGCCTGCACGCCCGGCCCCGGCCGGGTGGCCTGCCAGCCGACGCCGGGCACGTAGTCCGACAGCGTGAGGGCGCGCAGGTAGCGGGGCTGGTCGAGGCCGCGGACAGTCAGCAGCGGGGTGGGTGTGCTCTCGTTGAGTTGGCCGCGCAGCGCGGTGAACGGGCTGAGCCCGATCGCGCCGCGACCGGCGCCGTCGCCGTCGAACCGGCCGGCGGTGCCGACGAAGGCGGTGGCGGTCCCCACCAGCAGGGCGACGGCCGCGGCCGCCGCGATGAGCACCGTGCCGCCGGGGATATGGCGGCGGTTGCCGTCCGGGGCGAGCAACAGCAGGCCGAAGCCGAGCGCGGCGGCGGCGAGGGTCCACCAGGGGAGCAGGTCGTCGGCGAGCGCGGCGGGCACGGCGAATGCGGCGAGCAGGGGTATCCCGGCCGCGGCGGGCGCCTGCGCGCCGACGGCGGCGAGGTGCACCGCCACCGCGAGCAGTCCGAGCGCGGCCGCCACGAGGAACAGGATCTCCGGGGTCGGGTCGACGGGCGCCGTGCCGACGTCGATCTGCGCACCCGCTCCCGCGAGCAGCGCCCCCAGGTCGCCGAGCGCGGCGGGGCCGGGCAGGATGCCGGCCACCCCGTCGTCGCTGAAGAGCGCGGTCAGCAGGCAGGTCAAAGCCGTGACCTGCGCCGACGCCACCAGGAGGGTCGGGATCCGGGGCGCCACCGCGCCCAGCACCCCGACGGCGGCGACGGCCGCGACCGCCGCTCCCGCGTAGCCGATCCACTCCGGGCCGCGGACGACGGCGGAGACCGGGGCCGCGGCGAGCAGCACCGCCACCGCGCACAGGACGGGCGCCAGTACCCGCGGCGCCGCGCCGGGGACGGCGGCCGGGGGAGTCGGCGCGGCGCGGGTGGGCCGCGGGGCGGTGAGCGTCACGACGTGCTCCCGATGCTCTGTGCGACCAGATCGTCCCATGCCCGGTCGGGCGGGACACCGGCCGCGGCCACGGCCACCCGCCAGCCCGCGCCCCGCAGGGCGCTCGCCGCGGCGGTGACGTCGGGGCCCCGGCCGCCCGGGGCCCAGCCGGCGACGTCGAGCAGGATCGCGTGCCCCCCGGCGGGCTGGCGGGTGAGCAGGGCGTCCAGGTCGCCGGAGCCGAGCGAGCCGAGCACGGCGAGGACGTCACCGCTGAGCTCGGGGCCGTCGAGGTCGGAGCGGGCCGCGGGGCGCAGGGCGGCGAGGGTGTCGAGCAGCGGGTCGACGTCGCCGGAGGCGGTGCCCAGCGCGGTGCCGTCCTCGCCGACGAGGGTGATCACCTCGCCGCGCCCGCCGAGGTGGGTGCAGATGCTGGCGGCGAGGCTGACGGCGACCTCCAGGCTGGAGTCGGGCCCGTGGCCGCGGTGCGCGGCGGCCCGGCGGTCGAGCAGCACGGTGGTGCCGGTGCGCCACGGCCGCTCCTCGAGCCGGACCATCAGCTCGTCGTGGCGGGCGGTGCTGCGCCAGTGCACGCGGCGCAGCTCGTCGCCCTGGCGGTACTGGCGCACGAGGACGTCGGACCGGCCCTGGCCCTGGTGGGCCAGTGCGGCGCCGGGCGTGCCCTCGCCGGAGCCCAGTGCCTGCGGCATCCCGCGCAGGGCGACGACCCGCGGCAGCACGACCAGCCGCGACGCCGGGGCCAGCTCGCGCTCGAAGTCGGCCAGCCCGAGCGGGTCGCCCGCGCTGCCGACGAGCGGGCCGACCCGGTGCACGCCGCGTCGCCCGGGCACCAGCGGGTAGGCCAGCCGAGCGCCGGCGCGGGGGGAGAGCCGGTGCACGGTGAAACGGGGCGGGGCGGCCGGCTGCGGGCCTGCGGCATCGGGAACGGTGTCGACCAGCCGTAGCGCCCCGACCAGGGGCCCGCCGCGGAGCGTGACCTCCACGTCCACCCGGCCCCCGGCCGGGACGCGCTCGGGGGAGACCTCGCGGGTGGCGCGCACCGACCGGCGGGTGCGCACCGCCACGAGCAGGGCGAGCAGGGGGAGCAGGGCCACGAAGGCGCCCACGCGGAGCAGGTCGCGCTCGTCGAGCACGAGCGCCGACACCGCGGTGGCGACGCCTGCCGCGAGCAGGCAGCGCCCGCGCGTGGTCAGGGCGGCGCGGCGCACGCGGTCAGCCGCCGGCGCGCTGGGGCACCGGATGGCGGCCCAGCAGCCCGCGGACCAGGTCGACCGCGGACCGCCGCGACGCCTGGGCGTCCGGGGTGAGCAGCAGGCGGTGGGCCAGCACCGGCACCGCGACGGCCTGGACGTCGTCGGGCACGACGAACCCGCGCCCGGCCAGCGCGGCCTGGGCCTTCGCCGCGCGGACGAGCTGCAGCGTGGCCCGCGGCGAGGCCCCGAGGCGCACCTCGGGCAGCCGGCGGGTGATCCCGACGAGCTCGACGCAGTACTGCCGCACCTCCGGTCCGAGCCGCACCTGGCGCACCGCCTCGATCACGGAGTGCAGGTGCCGGGCGTCGGTGACCGGGCCGAGCGTGTCGAGCGGATCGCTGCTCGCGTGCTCGTCGACCATCGAGAGCTCGGCGGCGGCGTCGGGGTAGCCGACGGACACGCGCGCGGTGAACCGGTCGCGCTGGGCCTCGGGCAGCGGGTAGGTGCCGTCCATCTCGATCGGGTTCTGGGTGGCGACGACCATGAAGGGGCTGGCCAGGGCGTAGGTGGCGCCGTCGACGGTGACCTGGTTCTCGGCCATGCACTCCAGCAGCGCCGACTGCGTCTTGGGCGACGCCCGGTTGATCTCGTCGGCGATGACGATGTTGGCGAACACCGGGCCCGGCCGGAACTCGAAGTCGGTGGTCTGCCGGTTGTAGATCGACATGCCGGTGATGTCGCCGGGCAGCAGGTCGGGGGTGAACTGCACGCGGCTCACCGAGCAGTCGATCGACCGCGCCAGCGCCTTGGCCAGCGAGGTCTTGCCGACCCCCGGCACGTCCTCGACGAGCAGGTGGCCCTCGGCCAGCAGCGTGACCAGTGCGACCCGCACGACGTCGGGCTTGCCGACGATGACGCGCTGGATGTTGGCGGCGACGCGGGCGCTCAGCTCGGCCACCTCGGCCAGGCCGACCGCGGGGACCGCGTCCCGTCCGGAACGGCTGCTCGTCGTGGTCACCCGACCTCCTCGCGCGCGGCCCCGGCGGACCGCTGTGCGGCCAGTCTCTCAAACGATCGCGTGCGGTGTGCCCGGACGGGTGATGTCGGGCTCCCCACCCCGCCCCACCACCGCGCCCCACCACCGCCTCCCGGGGCCCCCACGATCCCCCACCGGCCCGCACGGCGCGGTCCCGTGTGGCGAGAACGGTCACTCCGTGTGACTGAACGGCGCTTCCTGGGCGACGAGAGCCGTCGCGCGGCCGTGTGGTGCCCCACGGCCCCCCACTCCGTCGACGAGGCTCTGAGCTGCGGATTCACCGCCCGACCAGCGGAAAGGCGGGCTCCGCACAGGTTGACGGTGGAGGGAAGTGGGGTAGTGTGGAGATCGCTGGGGCGCACTGGGACGTCGCAGCCCGGCCGCGGTGGAGGTGGCGCCGATGTTCCTCGGCACCTACACCCCGAAGCTGGACGACAAGGGGCGGCTCACGCTGCCCGCCAAGTTCCGGGACGAGCTGCGGGGCGGTCTGATGATCACGAAAGGGCAGGACCACTGCCTCTACGTGTTCACCAGGGAGGCCTTCGGCGAGATGGCGGCCAAGGTCGCCTCGGCTCCGCTCACCAGCGAGTCGGCCCGGATCTTCCAACGCAACCTCTTCTCCGGCACCGACGACCAGAACCCCGACTCGCAGGGCCGCATCGCCATCAACGCGGAGCTGCGGCGCTACGCGGGGCTCAGCAAGGACTGCGTGGTGATCGGCGCGTTCACGCGCGCCGAGATCTGGGACGCGCAGGCCTGGCAGCAGTACCAGGAACAGCACGAGGACGAGTACGCCAAAGCGCAGGAGGAGGTCCTGCCCGGGCTCATCTGAGCCCGTGGAGCAACGAACGAAGTCGGTGTCCCCACCCGGGCGCCGCGTCCCTTCCCCGGCGCCTGCGGCCCTGGCACACCTTCCCCGGTGCCAGGTCCGGCGGCGACGTGGAGGCGGGCGCGGCGCCCGGGTGGGGACACCGCCGATCACGCCCTGGCTGGGGAGCACGGGCGTGGTCCGCGGGACACCGGCGGGGGTACGACGGTTCGGCGGCGGCCAGGGAGGTGAGCGGTGCAGGAACACGAGGGCGGGCCGGCTGGGGCCAGGCACGTCCCGGTGCTCCTGCGTCGCGTCACCGAGCTGCTCGCGCCCGCCCTGGACCGGCCCGGGCCACCGCCCGTGCTGGTCGACGCCACGCTGGGCCTCGGCGGCCATGCGGCGGCGTTGCTGGCCGCGCACCCGCGGCTGGTCCTGGTCGGGCTCGACCGCGACCCGGACGCCCTCGCGCTCGCCGGGCGCAGGCTGGTCGCGTACTCCGACCGCACGCACCTGGTGCACGCGGTCTACGACGAGATCGCCGACGTGCTCGCCGACCTCGGGCTGGGGCCCGTCGACGGCGTGCTGTTCGACCTCGGCGTGTCCTCGTTGCAGCTCGACGCGGAGTCCCGCGGGTTCTCCTACTCCCGGGACGCCGACCTCGACATGCGGATGGACCCGACCACCGGGCCCACCGCGGCCGACGTGCTCAACACCTACCCCGTCCCGCAGCTCGCGCGCGTGCTGCGGGAGTACGGCGAGGAGCGGTTCGCGCTGCGCATCGCCCAGGCGGTGGGCAGGCGCCGGGCCACGGAGCCGCTGCGGCGCAGCGCCGAGCTCGTCGAGCTGCTCTACGCGGCGGTGCCCGCGGCGTCGCGGCGGACCGGGGGGCACCCCGCGAAGCGGACGTTCCAGGCGCTGCGGATCGAGGTGAACGCCGAGCTGGAGGCGCTGCGGGGTGCGTTGCCCGCCGCGCTCGACGCGCTCGGCGTCGGCGGTCGGCTGGTGGTGCTGTCCTACCACTCGCTGGAGGACCGGATGGTGAAGCGGGAGCTGGCCGCGCGGGCCGGCTCGCGCACGCCGGCCGGCCTGCCGGTGGAGCTGCCCGGGCACGGCCCCCAGCTGCGGTTGCTGACCCGCGGCTCGGAGCCCGCGGGCGAGGACGAGATCGCCGACAACCCGCGGGCGGCCTCGGTGCGCCTGCGGGCGGCGGAAAGGATCCAGGCGCGACCGATCGGGGGCAACGCGGCATGAGTACGAAGGTGGGGGCGGCCATGGGCGGGCGTGCGGTGCGGGGCTCGCGGAGCGGGGCGCGGCGATGAGCGCGCCGGTGACCGAGCGGTCGCGGGTGCGCACCGCGCCCCGGCCGGGGCGTGCGACCGAGCCGGCGGCGATCCCCGCACAGCGGGGGGCGCCCGCGGCCCGGCGGGCCTACGCCAAGCGGGACGAGCGACTGCGCCGCGTCGTCGGCGGGGGGCGTCCCGCGCGGAACGCCCCGTCGTCGCGCCGGGCGCAGTTCGTGCTGCTGGTGATGGCGCTGCTCGCCGTCGGGATGGTGACGACGCTGTGGCTGTCGACGGCCGCCGCGGCCGACTCCTACCGGCTGCAGGCCGCGCGGGTGGAGGCCGGCGTGCTGACCGAGCAGGTGGAGCGCCTGCGCCGCGAGGTCGCCGTGGCGGCGTCGGCTCCCGAGCTGGCCCGCCGCGCCACGGAGATGGGCATGATCCCGGTGCAGGACCCCGCCCGGCTCGTCGTCGGGCCCGACGGCGCGGTGACGGTGGTGGGCGAGCCGGTCATGGCGCGTCCCCCGGCGCCGCCCGTCGCGCCCGCGCCGCCGCCCGCCCCGGTGGACCCGAACGCGACAGTGGACCCGAACGCACCGGTCGACCCGAACGCACCGGTGGACCCGGCCGCCGCCGATCCCGCCGCCGGACCGGCGGTGGACCCGGAGCTGGCCGCCGGGGTCGCGCCGGCCGTGGCCGAGCCGGCCGTCGATCCCGCGGGCGATCCCGCCACGGGCGCCGACGGGGCGGCAGCGGGCTGATGCCCTCCGCCCCGCCCCGGACCCGGCCCGGCGGCGCGGCCCGCTCCGCGCCCGCCGCTCGCAAGGCCCCCGCGCGGCGCCCCGCGCCGCGCACCCGCGACCACGACGCCCGGTTCAAGGTCGGCCGCATCGTCCTGGTGGTCGCCCTGGCCCTCGCCACGCTCAAGCTCGTCACGGTGCAGACGCTGCAGGCCGCCGAGTTGAAGGCGGCCGCCGAGCGGCAGCGCACCGTCGAGCTGGTGGTGCCGGCCGAGCGCGGCGCGATCCTGGACCGGGCGGGCTCCCCGCTGGCGTTCAGCGTCGAGGCCCGCGCGCTGGTGGCCAACCCGCGCACCCTCGCCCGCACCCTGGGCGACGGCACCGCGACGATGATCCAGGAGATGGCCACGGCGGTCGCGGCGTCGACCGGGCAGGACCGGGCCGAGCTCGTCGACAAGCTGAGCGCCGACCGCGGCTACGTCGTGCTCGCCGAGTACGTCGACCCCGACGTGGCCCGCGACCTGCGGGACCGCTTCCCGCTGATCGCCGAGGAGTACCGCGAGAAGCGGGAGTACCCGGGCGGGTCGCTGGCGTCGAGCATCGTCGGGTTCTCCCGCTGGGACGCGGGCGAGGAGCGCATCACCGGCCGGGAGGGCCTGGAGAACTCGCAGGACAACCTGCTGGCCGGCTCGCCGGGGCTGCGGGTCGTGGGCCAGGCCGAGGAGAGCGCGGCGGAGATCCCGGGCAGCACCCAGTTCGAGCGGCCCGTGGTGCCGGGGTCGGACCTGCAGCTCACGCTCGACTCCGACCTGCAGTTCACGGTGCAGCGCGCGCTCGCCGACGAGGTGGCGGCCACCGGGGCGGGGGAGTCGTCGTCGGCGGTCGTGCTCGACGTCGCGACCGGGCAGGTGCTCGCGCTGGCCAACGGCGGTGACGCCGACCGCTCCACCGGCAGCGGGGGCGGCAACCCGGCCGTCACCAGCCCGTTCGAGCCCGGGTCGGTGAACAAGGTCGTCACGATGGCCGCGGCGCTGGAGTACGGGCTCGCCACCCCCGACGAGGTCCTGGCGGTGCCCGGCACGATCGACGTCGCCGACCGGACGATCAAGGACGCCTGGAGCCACGGCACCGAGAACTACACCCTCACCGGGGTGCTCGCGAAGTCGTCGAACGTCGGCACGATCATGACCGCGCAGCGGGTGGGCGAGGACCGCTTCGCCGCGATGCTCGCGGCGTTCGGGGTCGGCGTGCGCACCGAGGTCGGGCTGCCCGGCGAGAGCCCCGGCTCGGTGCCCGCGCGTGAGGCGTGGTCGGGTTCCACGTTCGGCAACCTGCCGATCGGGCAGGGCCTGTCGATGACGGTGCTGCAGATGGCCGGGATGTACCAGGCCATCGCCAACGACGGGGTGCGGATCCCGCCCCGGATCGTGGCCGGGACGATCGGGCCCGACGGCCTGCGCACCCCGACCCCCGCCCCGGAGCCGGTGCGGGTCGTCTCGCCCGAGACCGCGGCGCAGGTCCGGACGATGCTCACCGCGGTCACCCAGGACGCCCGCGGCCAGCGCGGCACCGGCCCGCAGGCGGCCGTCCCGGGGTACCAGGTGGCGGGCAAGACGGGCACGGCGCAGCAGGTCGACCCGGAGTGCGCGTGCTACTCGCGCTCGTCGTACTGGATCACCTTCGCGGGCATGATCCCGGCCCAGGACCCGCGCTACGTCGTCGCGATCATGCTCGACGCCCCGGCGGGCGGGTCCAGCGCCGCGCCGCTGTTCCACGACATCGCCAGCTACCTCGCCCAGCGCGAGGGCCTGCCGGTGTCCGCCGAGCCCGCCCCCGTCCAGACCCTCGTCGCGCCCTGACACCACCCCGCACCCCTGACACCACCCCGCACCCCTGACACCACCCGCCCCGGCACGACCTGCGCGCACGCGCGCGTCGGGTGCCGGTGGTGGACGCGGGCGTCGGTGGTCGGCGGGGTGGGGGCGGTGACCGGGGCGGCCGGCGCGGCGGCGACCCGGATGTCCGGAACCGCCCGTGGGGTCCGGTTCGGTGCACCGGCCGCCGACGATCACCGGTCGGGGGAGGGCCCGCGGGCCACGGGGGCGGGCGGGCGCGCGGCGACCGGTGGGTGGGGTGAGCCGGGCGGTCCCGGCCTGCGGTGACGCGGCCCGGTGCGCGGGCGGGGGTCGGTACGCCCGCCGGTAGCCTCCCCCCGTGTCGTCGTACGCGAGCCCGCCCCCCGAGGCGCCGACCCGACCGCGGTCGTTGCCACCGGTGGATCTGCGCGCCGTCGCGGCCCGGATCGGGGTCGCCCCGCCCCCGCCCGGCGTCGCGGTCACGGGCGTCACGTTGCGGGCCTCCGACGTCCGTCCGGGCGACCTGTTCGCGGCCCTTCCCGGCTCCCGCGCCCACGGCGCCGACTTCGCGGCCGCCGCCGTCGCCGCGGGTGCGGTGGCCGTGCTCACCGACCCCGCGGGCGCGACCCGGCCGGTCGGCGTTCCCGTCCTGGTCCACCCCGCCCCGCGCGCGGTGCTCGGCTCGGCCTCCTCGCTGGTCTACGGCGACCCGACGGCCGCGCTGACGGTGCTCGGCGTCACCGGCACCAGCGGCAAGACCACCGTCTCGCACCTGATCGAGACGGGTCTGGCGGCGGCCGGCCGCCCGACGGGCCTGATCGGCACCATCGGCACCCGGATCGGCGCCCGGCGGCTGCCGAGCTCGTTCACCACGCCGGAGGCGCCCGACCTGCAGGCGCTGTTCGCGGTGATGGCGCAGGCCGGGGTCACCGACGTCGCGATGGAGGTCTCCAGCCACGCGCTCGCGCTGGGCCGGGTCGCGGGCACCCGCTTCGCCGTCGGCGCGTTCACGAACCTCTCGCAGGACCACCTCGACTTCCACCGCGACATGGACGACTACTTCGAGACCAAGGCCACCCTGTTCGACGCCTGGTCGCAGCACGGCGTCGTCTGCGTCGACGACGGGTGGGGGCAGCGCCTGGCCGCGCGCACCCCGGGCGTGGTCACCGTCAGCAGCACCGGCGCCCCCGCCGACTGGCGCGCGGTCGACGCGGTGACCGGCCAGGACGGGTCGCAGACCTTCACCGTGCTCACCCCCTACGGCCGGGCGGTCCCGGCCCGGCTGCTGCTGCCGGGGGCGTTCAACGTGGCCAACGCGCTGGTCGCGCTGGCCTGCCTGGACGCCGTCGGGGTGCCGGTGGAGACCGGGGCGGCCGGGATCGCGGGCGTCGCGGTGCCGGGGCGGATGCAGCGCGTCGACTCCGGCCAGCCCTACCTCGCCGTGGTCGACTACGCGCACAAGCCCGCCGCCGTCGCGGCCCTGCTCGACGCCCTGCGCGACGAGGTGCCGGGCCGGGTCATCACCGTCCTGGGCTGCGGCGGCGACCGCGACCGCGGCAAGCGCCCGATGATGGGTGCGGCCGCGGCCGCCCGGTCGGCGCTGCTGGTCGTCACCGACGACAACCCCCGCACCGAGGACCCGGCGGAGATCCGCGCGGCGATGCTGGCCGGGGCGGTGGCCGAGCCGGGCCGCGGCGAGGTCGTGGAGATCGGCGACCGGCGGGCCGCCATCGCGGCCGCCGTGGCCGCCGCCCGGCCGGGCGACGCGGTCGTCGTCGCGGGCAAGGGGCACGAGGTCGGCCAGGAGATCCACGGCGTCAAGCACCCCTTCGACGACGCCGCCGAGCTGGCCTCGGCCATCTCCGCGGCGGGCGTGCACCGGTGAGGCCGACGACGTCGGCGCAGGTCGCGGCCGTCACCGGCGGGCGCCTGCACCGGGCCACCGGCGATGAGCCCGTGACGGCCGTGGAGTTCGACACCCGCGCGATCCGCCCCGGCGGCCTGTTCGTGGCGCTGCCCGGCGAGCGGGTGGACGGGCACGACTTCGCCGCCGCCGCCGTGGCCGCCGGGGCCGGGTGCGTGCTGGCCGGGCGCGAGGTCGACGCCCCGGCCGTCGTCGTCCCGCCGGTGCCGGGGCGCCGCACCGACACCTACCTCGCCGCCACCGATCCCGACGGCCACGGCGCCGCCGTGCTTGCCGCGCTCGCCCGCCTGGCCGGGCATGCCGTCGCGGAGCTGCCGCGCTGCACGGTCGTCGGCATCACCGGCAGCTCGGGCAAGACGTCGACGAAGGACCTGCTGGCCGCCGTGCTGGCCCCGCTGGGGGAGACCGTCGCCCCGCCCGGGTCGTTCAACAACGAGCTGGGCCTGCCCTGGACGGCGCTGCGGGCCGGGGAGTCCACCCGCCACCTCGTGCTGGAGTTCTCCGCGCGCGGGGCGGGCCACATCGCCGCGCTGGCCGCGGCCGTGCCGCCGCGGATCGGGGTCGTGCTCAACGTCGGCTCCGCCCACCTGGGCGAGTTCGGCTCCACCGCCGCGATCGCCGAGGCCAAGGGCGAGCTGGTGGAGGCCCTCGACGACGACGGGGTGGCCGTCCTCAACGCCGACGACCCCGCCGTCGCCGCGATGGGCATCCGCACCCGCGCGCGGGTCGTGCTCACCGGGCGCCATCCCAACGCCCACGTGCGCGCCGAGGACGTCGCGGTCGACGCGGGACGGGCCCGGTTCACCCTCGTCGCGCCCGGCGGGTCGGCGCCGGTGGCACTGCGGCTGGTCGGGGAGCACCACGTCGGCAACGCGCTCGCCGCCGCCGCCGTGGCCCTGGAGCTGGGGGCCACCCCGGACGCCGTCGCGCACGCGCTGTCGCTGGCCGAGCCGGCGTCGCGCTGGCGGATGGAGCTCACCGAACGCCCCGACGGCGTCACGGTCGTCAACGACGCCTACAACGCGAACCCGGAGTCGATGCGGGCCGCGCTCTCGGCGCTGGCCTCGATCGGCGCCGGGCGCCGCACCTGGGCGGTGCTGGGCCGGATCGGCGAGCTGGGGGCAGGCTCCGACGCCGCGCACGTGCAGGTCGCGCAGGACGCGCTGGCCCACGGCGTCGACGAGCTGGTGGCGGTGGGCGCGCCGGAGTACGGCGCCCCGCGCGACGCGCCCGACGTCGACGCCGCACTGGAACTGCTGCGGGCCGAGCTCCGGCCCGGAGACGTCGTACTGGTCAAGGCCTCACGGGCCGCGGGGCTCGAACGCCTCGCCGCCGGCCTGCTGGAGGGAGCTCGGTGAGAGGTGTCTTCATCGCCGCGGGCGTGGCGCTCGCGGTGTCGATCCTGCTCACGCCGTACCTGATCCGCTTCTTCGCGCGGCAGGGGTTCGGTCAGGAGATCCGGGCCGAGGGGCCGTCGAGCCACCAGGCCAAGCGCGGCACGCCGACGATGGGCGGCGTCGCGATCCTCATCGCGATCTGGCTGGGCTACCTGCTCTCGCACCTGTTCACCGGCGAGCCGATCACGCTCTCGGCGCTGCTGGTGCTGTTCCTGACGACCGCGCTCGGCGCCGTCGGCTTCCTCGACGACTTCCTCAAGCTGCGCCGCAAGCGCAACCTGGGCCTGAACAAGACCTCCAAGCTGGTCGGCCAGCTCGTCACGGCCGTGGTCTTCGGGGTGCTGGCCGTCCGTTTCGCCAACGGCGACGGACTCACCCCGGCCTCGACGAACCTGTCGTTCGTCCGCGACATCGCGGTGCTGAGCTTCGGGGTCGTCGGCTTCGTGCTGTTCGCCTACCTGGTCGTGGCCGCCTGGTCGAACGCGGTCAACCTCACGGACGGCCTCGACGGGCTCGCGGCCGGCACCTCGGCCATGGTCCTGGCCACCTACGTGATCATCGCGTTCTGGCAGTTCCGCAACGCCTGTGAGATCAGCGCCGCCGCCGGGTGCTACCAGGTGCGCGACCCGCTCGACGTCGGGCTGGTCGCCGCCGCCGCGATGGGCGCCTGCATCGGGTTCCTGTGGTGGAACGCCGCCCCCGCCCGGATCTTCATGGGCGACACCGGCTCGCTGGCGCTGGGCGGGCTCATCGCCGGGCTGTCCATGGTGACGCGCACCGAGCTGCTGCTCGTCGTCATCGGCGGGGTGTTCGTCGTCGAGGCGCTGTCGGTGGCGCTGCAGATCGTGATCTTCCGGACGACCCGGCGACGGCTGTTCCGGATGGCCCCGTTCCACCACCACTTCGAGCTGGCCGGCTGGGCCGAGACCACCGTCATCATCCGGTTCTGGCTGCTCGCAGCCATGTGCGCGGCGCTGGGGCTCGGGCTTTTCTACAGCGAGTGGCTCACGGCGAGCGCGGGGGCCTGATGCGGCCGGACGCCCTCCGGGGGGCCGTCGTCGTGGTCGCGGGGGCCGGGATCTCCGGGCTCGCCGCCGCCCGGGCGCTGCTCGACCTCGGGGCCCGGGTCACCGTCACCGACGCCCGGCCCGAGGCGCTCACCGACCTGCCCGACGGGGCCGTCGCGGGCTCCGAGGACGCCCTCCCGGCGGGCACCGCGCTGGTCGTCACCGGGCCGGGGCGGCGGCCCGACCACCCGCTCGTGCGCTCCGGGGTGCCGGTCGTGGGGGAGACCGAGCTGGCCTGGTGGCTCGGCTCGGCCCGCCCCGAACCGCCCGCCTGGCTGGTCGCCACCGGCACCAACGGCAAGACCACCACCACCGGGATGCTCGCTGCGATCCTGCGCGCCTCCGATCTCGACGCCGTGGCCTGCGGCAACATCGGCTACCCCGCCGTCGACGCCGTGCGGGCGGGGCACCCGGTGCTCGCGGTGGAGCTGTCGAGCTTCCAGCTGCACTGGTCGCCGTCGATCGTGCCGGCGGCGGGGTGCGTGCTCAACGTCGCCGAGGACCACCTCGACTGGCACGGCTCGATGGACGCCTACGCCGCCGCGAAGGCCCGCGCCCTGCGGGGCCCGGTCGCCGTCGCCGGTGTCGACGACGGCCGCGCCGCCGCCCTGCTCGCCGCCGCCCCGGCCCCCCGTCGCGTCGGGGTCACCCTCGGTGAGCCGCGGGCGGGGCAGCTGGGCGTCGTCGACGGGACGCTGGTCGACCGCGCCTTCTCCGACGGGGTCGAGCTCGCCCCGGCCGCCGACGTCGAGCCCGGCGGGCCGCCCGGCGTCACCGACGCGCTGGCGGCCGCGGCGCTGGCCCGCGCCCACGGCGTGGCGCCCGCGGCGGTGCGGGCGGGCCTCGCCGGGTTCCGGCCCGGCCGCCACCGCGCGGAGCGGGTCGCCGAGGTCGACGGCGTCGGCTACGTCGACGACTCGAAGGCCACCAACCCGCACGCGGCCGCCGCCTCGCTGGCCGCGGCGGGGGAGCACGTCGTCTGGATCGCGGGCGGGCTGCTCAAGGGCGCCTCCGTCGACGAGCTGGTGGCCCGGCACGCCGGCCGGCTGCGGGGCGTCGTGGTGATCGGCACCGACCGCTCGGAGATCCTCGGGGCACTCGCGCGACACGCGCCCGAGGTCCCCGTCAGCGAGGTGGTGGCGGGCGACGATGGGCCCATGCCGTCCGCCGTGCGCCGTGCCGCCGACCTCGCCCGGCCCGGGGACGTCGTCCTGCTCGCGCCCGCGGCAGCGTCGATGGACCAGTTCCGCGACTACGCCGACCGCGGGGAGGCGTTCGCCCGTGCGGTCCGCGCCCTCGTCCCGTCCGGCGGCGTGGGGGCGTCCGCGTGAGCACCCGCACCCCGGGACGGCGGCCCGCGCCTGCGCCCGGTGTCGTGCGCCAGGCCGTCGGCCGGGCCGGCGCGGCACTGGCCCAGTGGCTGTCGCGGCCGCTCACCTCCCTGCACCTGGTGCTCGGCGTGTTCGGGCTGCTGACGCTGTTCGGGCTGGTCATGGTGCTGTCGGCGTCGTCGGTGGAATCCCTGGTCAGCGACGGCTCGTCCTACGACGTGTTCTACCGCCAGCTGCTGTTCTGCGTGCCCGGCCTCGCGGTGTTCTGGCTGGGCCTGCGGATCACGCCGCGGCGGCTGCGCTCGCTCGCGCCCGCCGCGCTCGTCGTCGGCGTCCTTGCGCTCGTCGCGGTGCTGCTGGTGGGCACCGAGCGCAGCGGCTCGAAGGCCTGGATCGCGATCGGCGGGTCGTTCACGATCCAGCCGTCGGAGGCCGTCAAGGTGGCGCTGACGCTGTGGGGCGCGCACGTGCTCGTCGCCCGGCGCGCGGTGATGCACCGCTGGAAGTACGCGCTGTCGCCGGTCGTGCCGGTGGCGCTGCTGCTGTGCGTGCTGCTGGTGCTCCAGCCCGACCTGGGCATGACGATCACGCTCGGCGTCGTGCTGGTGGCGCTGCTGTTCTTCGCCGGGGCGCCGCTGCGGCTGATGGGCGCGCTGCTCGCGGGCGCCGCGGGGGGCGCGCTGGTCCTCGGCCTGGCCGCCCCGTACCGGCTCGCGCGGATCACCTCGTTCCTCGACAGCAGCGACACCCAGGCGGCCGGGTTCCAGGCCCGCCAGGCGCTGTACTCGCTCGCCGACGGCGGGCTGTTCGGCGTGGGCCTGGGCCAGGGCCGGGCCAAGTGGAGCTACCTGCCCAACGCCAGCAACGACTTCATCTTCGCGATCATCGGCGAGGAGCTGGGGTTCGCCGGGGCGTTCGCGGTGCTGGCCCTGTTCGCCACGCTGGCCTACACCGGGTTCCGCATCGCCGCCCGCACGCGGGACCCGTGGCTGCGGATCGTCGTCGCCACGTCCACCACCTGGCTGGTCGCCCAGGCCGCCATCAACATCGGGTACGTCGTGGGGCTGCTGCCGGTGACCGGGCTGCAGCTTCCGCTGATCTCGTCCGGAGGCACCTCGCTCGTGGTCACCATGTTCGTGTTCGGCGTCCTCGCCAACGCCGCCCGCCACGAGCCGGAGGCGGTCGCCGTGCTGCGCCGCCCCGGCCAGGGCCGGGTCGCCCGGATGCTGCTGCTGCCGCCGCCGGAGCCCTACCGGGCCCCGGTCAGCCGGGCCTCGGCGAGGGTCCGGTGAGCGCGCCGTCCGTCGTCGTCGCGGGTGGGGGGAGCGCGGGGCACATCGAGCCCGCGCTCGCCCTCGCCGACGCCGTGCGCCGGCTCGCCCCCGGCGCCCGCGTCACCGCACTGGGCACCGAGCGGGGCCTGGACTCCACGCTCATCCCGGCGCGGGGCTACCCGCTCGAGCTCATCCCGCCGGTGCCGCTGCCGCGCCGCCCCAGCGCCGACCTGCTGCGCCTGCCCGGGCGGGTGCGCGGTGCCGTGCTGCGGGTCCGCGAGGTGCTCGCCGCCGTCGATGCCGACGTGGTGGTCGGCTTCGGCGGCTACGTCGCGCTGCCCGCCTACCTCGGTGCCCGCGGCAGGGTCCCCATCGTCGTGCACGAGGCCAACGCCCGCGCCGGGCTGGCCAACAAGGTCGGCGCCCGGTTCGCGGCGCGGGTCGTCGCGGCCGTGCCCGGGTCGGGCCTGCCGGGCGCCGAGGTGCTCGGCATCCCGCTGCGCCGCGCCGTCACCACGCTGGACCGTGCCGCGCTGCGCGCGCAGGCCCGGACCGCCTACGGCCTGCCCGCCGACGGCCCGGTGCTGCTCGTCTTCGGCGGCTCCCAGGGGGCCCGCACGCTGAACTCGGCGGTCGCCGCCGCCCTGCCGGGCCTGCTCGACGCCCGGGTCGCGGTGCTGCACGCGCACGGCCGCACCGGCACGCCCGCCCCGGCCGCGGCCGGGTACGTCCCGCTGCCCTACATCGACGACATGCACCTCGCCTACGCCGCGGCCGACGCCGTGCTGGGCCGCGCCGGGGCGATGACCGTCGCCGAGGTGTCGGCGGTCGGCCTGCCCGCCGTCTACGTCCCGCTCCCGCACGGCAACGGGGAGCAGGCGCTCAACGCGGGCCCGGTCGTCGCGGTCGGCGGCGGGGTGCTGGTCCTCGACGGCGAGCTGACCGGCGACCGGGTGCTCGCCGAGCTGCTGCCGCTGCTCACCGACCCGGCCCGGCTCGCCGCGATGGGCGCCGCCGCGCGCGCGTCGGGCCACGCCGACGCCGACGAGCGGCTCGCCCGCGTCGTGCTGGAGGTGGCCCGCGGATGACCCCCACCGGCCCCGTGACGTTGCACGAGCGCGTCCACCTCATCGGGATCGGCGGCGCCGGGATGAGCGGCATCGCCCGCATCCTGCTCGCGCGCGGCGTCGCCGTGTCCGGCTCCGACGCCAAGGACTCACCCACCGTGCTCGCCCTGCGGGCCCTCGGGGCGCGCGTCGAGATCGGGCACGACGCGGCGCACCTGCCCGCCGCCCCGGCCACCGTCGTGGTCTCCTCGGCGATCCGGGAGGCCAATCCGGAGCTCGCCGCGGCCCGGGCCCGCGGCCTCGACGTCGCCCACCGTGCCCAGGCCCTCGCCGCGCTGACGGTCGGGCGCCGGCTGGTCTGCGTCACCGGCACGGCGGGCAAGACCTCCACCACCTCGATGCTGACGGTCGCGCTGCAGCACGCGGGGCTCGACCCGTCCTTCGCCATCGGCGGCGACCTGGCCTCGTCCGGGTCGGGCGCGCACGAGGGCCTCGGTGACGTGTTCGTCGCCGAGGCCGACGAGAGCGACGCCTCGTTCCTGGTCTTCAGCCCGCGGGTCGCGGTCGTCACCAACGTCGAGGCCGACCACCTCGACCACTACGGCACCCCCGAGGCCTACGTCGCCGCGTTCGGCGAGTTCCTCGGCCGGATCACCCCCGGCGGCTCGCTGGTGGCCTGCGCCGACGACCCGGGCGCGGCCGACCTGGCCGCGCAGGCGCGGTCGCGCGGGATCAGGGTGCTGCGCTACGGCCGCGCCGAGGACGCCGACGCCCGCCTGGTCGACTTCCGCCCCGACGGCGCGGGTGCGCGCGTCGTGCTGGTGCACCGCGGGGTGGAGCACCTGCTGCGCCTGGGCGTGCCGGGTGAGCACATGGCGCTCAACGCGCTGGCCGCGCTCCTGGCCGGCGTCGAGCTGGGGGCGACGGTGGAGGGCCTGCTGGAGGGCCTGGCCGGATTCGACGGCGTGCGCCGCCGGTTCGAGTTCAAGGGCCGCGTCGGCGGGGTCGCGGTCTACGACGACTACGCCCACCACCCCAGCAAGGTGGCGGCGCAGCTGCGCGCCGCCCGCGACGTCGTCGCCGGCACCGGCCGGGTCGTCGTGGCCTTCCAGCCGCACCTGTTCTCCCGCACCCGTGAGTTCGCCGCCGACTTCGGCCGCGCGCTCGCCCTGGCCGACGAGGTCGTGGTCCTCGACGTCTACGGCGCCCGGGAGGACCCGGTCCCCGGTGTCACCGGGGCCCTCGTCGCCGACGCCGTGCCGCTGCCCGCCGAGCACGTGCGGTTCGTGCCGAGCTGGTCGGAGGTGCCGGGTGTGGTGGCCGGCCTCGCGCAGCCGGGCGACCTGGTCATCACGATGGGCGCGGGCGACGTCACCGTCCTCGGGCCGGAGGTCCTGCTCGAGCTCGAGCGCCGCCCGGACCGCTGATGAGCTCCCGTTCGCCGTCCGGCGGCGCCCGCAGGCGGGAGACCGTCGGCGAGGCGGTGGCCCGGCGCGCGGCCCGGGAGCGCGCCCCGTCCCCCCGCGAGTCGCCGGATCCCCGCCCGCGGGCCGCCGACGACCCGCCCGCGAGCCGGGCACCGCGCCGGGCCGGGTCCGGCCGGCCCACGGGACCGGACCGGGCGACCCGACCGCCCGGGGGGCGCCCCCGCCCCGAGCCCTCGCCCGTGCACCGGCGGCGCAGGCGGGTGGCCGCGCTGGCCGGGGTGCTGGTGCTGCTCGCACTGCTCGCCGCCGGTGTCCGGGTCCTGGTCTACGACCTGGGCCTGCTCGACGTCGAGGGGGTCGAGATCACCGGCACCCTCGACGTGCCGCAGGCCGACGTCCTGGCCGCCGCCGCGGTGGTGCCCGGCGGGCCGCTGGCGGCCGTCGACACCGCCGGGATCGCCGCGCGGGTGGCGCAGCTGCCCGGGATCGGGTCGGTCGAGGTCGGCCGCGGCTGGCCGCACACCGTCACCATCGCGATCACCGAGCGCACCGCGGTCGCGGTGGCCGGGACGCCGCAGGGCCCGATGCCCGTCGACGCGACCGGTGTGGTCTATCCCGCACCGGTCGCGCCCGGCCTGCCGCAGCTCACCTTCGGTGCCGTCGGGCCCGACGACCCCTCCACCCGCGCCGCGCTCGACGTCCTCGCCGCGCTCCCGCCGGAGCTGCGGGCGCAGGTCGGGACGGTCGACGTCACCGTCGGCGGCGGGATCCCGCAGGTCGCGCTGGGGCTGACCGAGGACCGCCGGGTGCGGTGGGGCCCGGCCGAGGAGTCCGCACGCAAGGCCGCCGTGCTGGCGGCCCTGCTGACCCAGCCGGGGCGCGTGTACGACGTGACGAGCCCCGCCCTGCCCACCGTGCGGCCGTGACGGCGCGCAGATGGACCCGGTCGGGGGGTTGCCGCCGCGCGGCGCGCCTGCTGGACCCTTGCGGATCAGCGACCTAGCGTTCGAGTCGTCGGATCAGGAAACATCCCCCGGCCCCACTTTGTAGGAAAGGGACCGCGCATGACGCCCCCGCACAACTACCTGGCCGTGATCAAGGTCGTCGGCATCGGTGGCGGCGGGGTCAACGCCGTCAACCGCATGATCGAGGTCGGCCTCAAGGGCGTCGAGTTCATCGCGGTGAACACCGACGCGCAGGCCCTGCTCATGTCCGACGCCGACGTGAAGCTCGACATCGGCCGCGAGCTCACCCGCGGCCTCGGCGCCGGCGCCAACCCCGAGGTGGGCCGCAAGGCCGCCGAGGACCACCGCGAGGAGATCGAGGAGGTCCTCAAGGGGGCCGACATGGTCTTCGTCACCGCGGGGGAGGGCGGCGGCACCGGCACCGGCGGCGCGCCCGTCGTCGCCTCGATCGCGCGCAAGCTCGGCGCGCTGACGATCGGCGTCGTCACCCGCCCGTTCACCTTCGAGGGCCGCCGGCGCGCCGGCCAGGCCGAGGAGGGGATCGGGTCGATGCGCAACGAGTGCGACACGCTCATCGTCATCCCCAACGACCGGCTGCTGCAGCTGGGCGACGTGGGCGTCTCGCTGATGGACGCCTTCCGCTCCGCCGACGAGGTGCTGCTCTCCGGTGTCCAGGGCATCACGAACCTGATCACGACCCCGGGCCTGATCAACCTGGACTTCGCCGACGTCAAGTCGGTGATGTCCGGCGCGGGCAGCGCGCTGATGGGCATCGGGTCCTCCCGCGGGGAGGGCCGGGCGGTGGCCGCCGCGGGCAAGGCGATCAACTCGCCGCTGCTGGAGGCGTCGATGGACGGCGCCCAGGGCGTGCTGCTGTCCATCGCGGGCGGCTCCGACCTCGGCCTGTTCGAGATCAACGAGGCCGCCTCGCTGGTGCAGGAGGCCGCCCACCCCGAGGCCAACATCATCTTCGGCACCGTGATCGACGACTCGCTCGGGGACGAGGTGCGGGTCACCGTCATCGCCGCCGGGTTCGAGGCGGGCGGCCCGACGCACAAGAAGCTCGACCCCGCGGCCTACGGGTCCGGCGGCGGCAAGAACGTCATCGCTGCGGGGGTCAGCGGCACCACGGCCCCGGCGGCGCCCGCCGCCCCGCCCGCGGCGCCCGCCCCGGCGGCCGGCAACGGGTACGGGGGCGCGCACCAGTCCGGGACGCTCCCGCCCCCGGCCGCCCCGTCCGCGTTCCCGGAGCCGCGTCGCCCCGAGTCGGTGCGCCCGGTCGTCGAGTCCCCGCCCGAGCCGCCGGCCTACACCCCGCCCGCGTACTCGCCGCCCCCGGCGTCCACCCCGCCCCCGGCCGACCCGCCGTCGGCACCCCGGCCGTCCTTCGGGCAGCCGGCCCCGGCCGACGACCTGGACGACGACGTGGACGTTCCGCCGTTCATGAAGCGCTGACGGTGGTCGGGACGACACCTCCGCACCCGGTACCCCGCGTGCGCCGGGTCGTCACGACCCGCGCCGGGGGGCGCTCGACCGGGCGCTTCGCCCGGTTCAACCTCTCCACCGGCGTCGACGACGACCCGGCCGCCGTCGCGGCGAACCGGGCCAGGGCCTCCCGTGAGCTCGGGGTGCCGATCGTCTACCTGCAGCAGGTGCACGGCGTCCGCGTCGCGACCGTGGAGGCCGTGCCGGTCGCCGGGGCGCCCGACCTCCCCGGGACCGACGGGATCGTCACGGCGGTGCCGGGGGTCGGGATCGCCGTCCTCGCCGCCGACTGCGTGCCGGTCCTGCTGGCCGACCCCCGCGCCGGGGTCGTCGGCGCCGCCCACGCCGGGCGGGTCGGGGCGGCGGCGGGCGTGCTGCCCGCCACCGTCGAGGCGATGGTGGCGCTGGGGGCCCGCACCGGCGACGTCGAGGTGCTGCTCGGGCCCGCCGTGTGCGGCGGCTGCTACGAGGTGCCGGCCGCGATGGCGGCCGAGGTCGACGCCGCGCTGCCGGGCAGCGCCGTCCGCACCCGGAAGGGCACGGCCGGGCTCGACCTGCGGGCCGGGCTGTACCACCAGCTGGCGGCGCTCGGCGTCGCCCGGGTCGGGGCCGACCCGCGCTGCACGATGGAGAGCCGCGACCTGTACAGCCACCGCCGCGACGCGCCCACCGGGCGGCAGGCGGCCATCACCTGGCTCGACGCCCGATGACCGCGGACCGGGAGGCCCGGCGCGCCGAGCTCGGGTCCCGGCTGGCGGCGCTGCGTGTCCGGATCGCCGACGCCTGCGCGGCGGCCGGGCGGTCGCCGGACGAGGTCGCGCTGCTCGCCGTCACCAAGACCGTGCCGGCGTCGGACGTGACGCTGCTCATGGAGCTCGGCCTCACCGCGTTCGGGGAGAACCGCGTGCAGGAGGCGGCGGCGAAGGTCGCCGAGGTGGCCGCGACGCACCCCGGCGCGCGCTGGCACCTGGTCGGCGGACTGCAGCGGAACAAGGCCCGCGCCGCGGTCCGGTGGGCCGACCGGGTCGAGTCGGTCGACTCCGTGCGCCTCGCCGACGCCCTCGACGCCGCCGTCCGGCGCGCGCAGGACGCCGGTGACCGTTCCGACCCCCTCCCCGTACTGCTCCAGTTCAGCGTCGACGGCGACCCGGATCGGGGCGGAGTGCCCCTCGACAGGCTCCTCCCGCTCGCCGAACACGTCGCCGGGTGCGCCGGGCTGCGGCTCGACGGGACGATGGCCGTGGCTCCGCTCGGCATGGACACGGAGCGTGCCTTTTCCGCCGTCGCGGCGGCCGCGGCTCGGCTGCGGGCGGCGTTTCCGCAGGCCACGACGCTGTCGGCGGGGATGAGTGGGGACCTGGAGGTCGCCATCGGTCACGGTTCGGGCGTGGTGCGTGTCGGAACGGCCCTTGTGGGGGACAGGCGGATAACCTCGCGGTGATCGCTGGAGGTCGGAACGGGCCTCCGGTGTGTCGGGGGCAGCGGCAACGATTGGAGCGCCGATGAGCGCGATGTACCGGCTCAAGGCCTACTTCGGGATGGTTCCGGCCGACGAGATGGCCGACTACGCCGACGAGCCGGTGGAGCGCTACCCCGTTCCGCGGCGGGGGCGCGACCACTCCGAGGACCGGTGGGACGACCGCTTCTCCTACACCGACGACCCCTACGCCGACGACGATCCCCCCGCGCGCCCCGAGCCGGTCCGCGTCGAGCGCGACCGCCGTCCGGTCCGCTCCGTGACGCCCGACCGGGACCCCCGCGCCGGCGTCACCGGCCTCGGTCCGGGGGCCGTCCGCGGCGCGCTGGCCATCGACACCGACGCCGTCCTGAGGGAGCCCGTGCGGCTGCCCGTGGCGCCGTCGCCGCAGGTCGTGCCCGAGCAGCGGGACCGCGCGGCCGCCTCGCCCACCCGCATCACGACCCTCCAGCCGCGCAGCTACAAGGAGGCGCGGACGATCGGGGAGCACTACCGCGACGGCCAGCCGGTGATCATGAACCTGACCGAGCTGGACGCCGCGGACGCCAAGCGGCTCGTCGACTTCGCGGCCGGGCTGGCGTTCGCGCTGCGCGGCTCGATCGACAAGGTGACCAACCGGGTCTTCCTGCTCACACCCGCCGATGTCGAGGTCTCCGCGGACGACGCCCGCAAGCTCGCAGAACGCGGCATCTTCCGCCAGGATTGAGCCGTGCCCCTCGCGATCCAGTTCGTCCTGTACTACCTGCTGTTCTTCTTCTGGCTGCTGCTCATCGGCCGCATCGTGGCCGAGCTCGTGCGCAGCTTCGCGCGGCAGTGGGTGCCGGCCGGGCCCAGCGCCGTCGCCCTCGAGCTGATCTTCACCGCCACCGATCCTCCCGTGAAGTTGTTGCGGAGAGTGATCCCCGTCGTCAGGATCGGCGGCGTAGGACTGGACCTGTCGATTATGGTTCTGCTGCTGGTCGTGTTCATACTGATGAGCGTTGCCCAGCCGTAGCCGGAGTGAGCCCCAGTCACCCGGTTTCGCCGCCGAGGACTGCATGAGGTGATCCGATGCCGCTGACACCCGCCGACGTTCACAACGTCGCGTTCAGCAAACCCCCTATCGGGAAGAGGGGGTACAACGAGGACGAGGTCGACGCGTTCCTCGACCTTGTCGAGGCCGAGTTGGCTCGACTGATCGAGGAGAACGAGGACCTGCGCGAACAGGTCTCGGAGCTCGAGCAACGCCTCGGGAACGCACAGGCCGACCTGGAGGAGGCGCGGTCGCGCCCGCCTGCCGCGATGGCTGCGCCGGTGTCTCCACCGACGCAGCAGATCCAGCGCCAGGTGGAGCCGCCGCCCATGCGCCCGCCCATGGAGCCCCAGCGCTCCATGTCCGAGCGCTCCATGTCGGCGCCGCCGCCGCAGATGGCCGAGCCGGGCGACCAGGGCGGTGACCACCACGTCCAGGTCGCCAAGGTGCTCTCGATGGCGCAGGAGATGGCCGAGCGGCTCACCGCCGAGGCCAAGTCCGAGGCCGACTCCATGCTCAGCGACGCCCGGACCAAGTCCGAGCAGCTGCTGTCGGAGGCCCGCACCAAGTCCGACGGCCTCGTCAACGACGCCCGCTCGCGGGCCGAGACGATGCTGAACGACGCCCGTACCAGGGCGGAGACCCTGGAGCGCCAGTCGCGCGACAAGGCCGCCACGCTGGTCGGCGACGCCGAGCGCAAGCAGAACGAGATCATCGGCAGCATCACCCGTGAGAAGACGGTGCTCGAGAAGAAGATCGACGAGCTCCGCACCTTCGAGCGGGAGTACCGCACCCGCCTCAAGACCTACCTGGAGTCCCAGCTCAGGGACCTGGAGGGTCGTGGCTCCGCTGCGCCGACCGACGGTCGGAGCACGCGGGACGGTGGCTACGCCGCCACCGGGTACGGTCAGCGCGCCGACGCGGGCAGCTGACCAGACCGCTCCCCGTGACACCTACACGGCGGCGCGGTGTCCGACCGCGCCGCCGCATCTGGAGTGAAGAGTGCTGCTGCTGGTTCTGATCCTGGTCATGATCGCCTTCGGGCTGCTCCTCGTCGGACTGTTGTCGAGCAGCATCGTCTGGGCCTGGGTATCGGTCGCCGTGAGCCTGGCCGCAGGCGCGGTGCTGGCGGTGGACTGGATCTCCCGTCGGTCGGCGGTCAAGGCCGGTGACGACCGTGCCGTCGGCTCCGGTGGCACGGAGGACGCCACGTCCTCCTCGTCCCCGGGCACCCGTGAGGTCGAGCCGGTCACCGAGGTCATCCCGGTGGTCCGGCCCTCGGGGATGCCCTCCGGCGCGCCGAACCAGGCCGTCGACCCCCGGTTCGGTCCCGACTCCGACGCCCAGCAGACGGTGCTGATGCCCGCCGTGCAACCGTCCGGCTCTCCGTCGGGACCGTCCGGCGCTCACCCTCCGATCACACCATCGAGCGAATCCGAGTCACCCACCGTAACCGTGGCGGACGACCCTCGTTCCGCGTCCACACCCGAGCCCGGTGCCCCCGCCGGCTCCGTGGACGGGACCGGCGGCGGCGCCGCCACGGTCGTCGCGGCCGAACCCGTGCCGGCCGCGGGGACGTCCGGGGCTCCGGGTCCCGCGGTCCCGGCCGTCGTCGATCCGCCCGCGGCGGACGCCGCCCGCCCCGCCGCGGCCGCCGAACCCGAGTCGCTGTTCACCAGTCCGTCGGAGGCGAGGTCCCCGGGCTCCGGACCGGGAACCGGGGGCTTCGGCCCCATCCGCCCGGTCGAGCCGCCCCGCCGGGCCGACGTCCCCGCCGCCGGTCCGGCGGGCACGAACGGCACGCCTGCGGGCCGCTCCGCCGACGTGACCGCGGTCGTCGACACGACGGCGGGGGGAGCAGGCGCCGCCGATCCCGCGCCCGCCGATGCCGCGCCCGCAGATCGCGTGCCCGCAGATCCCGCGCCCACCGACGCCGCGCCCGCCGACGCCGCGCCCGCCGACCCACCCCCGGGCGATCCCGCGTCCGGCGACGGTGCGGGCCCGTCCGCGGCGGTCGCCGCCGACCCGGCCGCGCCGGCCGAGTCGACCGTCGTCGACCACACGCCCCCCGCGGCGGCCGAGGCCGACGCGGCCCCCGACGCCGACCCGCCGGAGGAGCAGGCCGAGCCCGCGGTCACGGCGCTGGTCGCCGGGCTCGACGACGAGGTGGTCGTCATCGACGAGCAGCCCCGCTACCACGTCCCCGGCTGCCGCTCGCTCGTCGCGGCGGCGCTGATCCCGCTGCCGGCGCGCGAGGCCGTCGAGCTCGGGTTCACCCCGTGCGGCTGGTGCACGCCCGACAGCACGCTCGCGGGGCGCCACCAGGCCACCGCGCGTTAGGGGCGCGGAATACCGGGTGGCGCCGCGGCGCTACCCTGGACCGACAGGCACCGATCCGGCCATCACCGGGGAGCCTCCGGAAGAAACGCGCCGCGCGTGTCGCGGCGCGGAGTAGAACCGGACGGGACGGCCCGTCACAGCCGGCCACGAGTGGTCGCGCCCCGGCGCGGCAAGCGGGGTGGTACCGCGGTGCACGTCCGATCCGGGCGGGCGTCGTCCCCGTGCAGGCAGCAGCACGAGCCGCACGTGACCACACCGCCAGGGAGCACCACCGATGACCGGCTACCCCGCCGTACCGCCGCACCCGTCCTTCCCCGAGATGGAGCGCGAGGTCCTCGACTTCTGGGCCGAGGACGGCACGTTCGCCGCGTCCGTCGAGGCCCGGGACGCCGGGGAGAACGGCGCGAACGAGTTCGTCTTCTACGACGGCCCGCCCTTCGCCAACGGCCTGCCGCACTACGGGCACCTGCTCACCGGCTACGTCAAGGACGTCGTGCCGCGCTACCGGACGATGCGCGGGCGGCGGGTGGAGCGCCGGTTCGGGTGGGACACCCACGGCCTGCCCGCCGAGGTCGAGGCCGAGAAGCAGCTCGGGATCAAGGACAAGTCCGAGATCGACGAGATGGGCGTGGCCGCGTTCAACGCCGCCTGCCGGGAGTCGGTGCTGCGCTACACCGACGAGTGGCGCGAGTACGTCACCCGCCAGGCGCGCTGGGTGGACTTCGACAACGACTACAAGACCCTCGACCTGGACTACATGGAGTCGGTCATGTGGGCCTTCAAGTCGCTGTGGGACAAGGGCCTGGTCTACTCCGGCTTCCGCGTGCTCTGGTACTGCTGGCACGACGGCACCCCGCTCTCGGCCACCGAGACCAAGATGGACGACGTCTACCAGGACCGGCAGGACCCGGCCGTCACCGTCGGGCTGCGCCTCGCGGCGCCGGGGTCCGATCTCGACGGGGCGCTCGCCCTCATCTGGACGACCACCCCGTGGACGCTGCCGTCCAACCTGGCCATGGCGGTCAACCCCGAGGTCGACTACGCCCTGGTCGCGGCGAACGGGGAGCGCTACCTGCTCGCCGCCGCCCGCGTCGCCGCCTACGCCCGCGAGCTGGGGGAGGAGCCGGAGGTCCTCGGCACCTACCGCGGCGCCGACCTCCTCGGCCTGTCCTACACCCCGCCGTTCGACTTCTTCGCCGGCTGGCCGCACGCGCACGTGGTCCTGGCGGCCGACTACGTCACCACCGATGACGGCACCGGCATCGTGCACATCGCGCCGGCCTTCGGCGAGGAGGACAAGGTCGTCACCGACGCGGCGGGGATCGAGGCCGTGGTCCCCGTCGACTCGAAGGGCGAGTTCGACGCCCGCGTGGCCCCGTACGCGGGCATGCAGGTGTTCGACGCCAACCACCAGATCATCCGCGACCTCAAGGACGGCGCGCCGTTCGTGCAGGGCGTGCTGCTGCGCCACGAGACCTACGACCACCCGTACCCGCACTGCTGGCGCTGCGGCAACCCGCTGATCCAGCGGGCCGTCGACTCCTGGTTCGTGCAGGTCACGGCGATCCGCGACCGGATGGTGGAGCTGAACCAGCAGATCACCTGGGTGCCCGAGCACGTCAAGGACGGGCAGTTCGGCAAGTGGCTGGAGGGCGCGCACGACTGGTCGATCTCCCGCAACCGGTACTGGGGCTCGCCCATCCCGGTGTGGGAGTCCGACGACCCGGCGTACCCGCGCCGCGACGTCTACGGCTCCCTCGACGAGCTCGAGCGCGACTTCGGCGTGCGCCCCACCGACCTGCACCGGCCCTACGTCGACGAGCTGACCCGCCCCAACCCCGACGACCCCACCGGGCGCTCGACGATGCGCCGGGTGCCGGAGGTGCTCGACTGCTGGTTCGAGTCGGGCTCGATGCCGTTCGCGCAGGTGCACTACCCGTTCGAGAACCGCGACTGGTTCGAGCACCACTACCCGGGCGACTTCATCGTCGAGTACAACGGCCAGACCCGCGGGTGGTTCTACACCCTGCACGTGCTGGCCACGGCCCTGTTCGACCGCCCGGCGTTCCGCGACTGCGTGGCGCACGGGATCGTCCTGGGCGACGACGGCACGAAGATGAGCAAGTCGCGCGGCAACTACCCGGCCGTCACCGAGGTGTTCGACCGCGACGGCTCCGACGCGATGCGCTGGTTCCTCATGTCCAGCCCCATCCTGCGCGGGGGCAACCTGGTCGTCACCGAGCAGGGGATCCGGGAGGGCGTGCGCCAGGCGATCCTGCCGCTGTGGAACACCTGGTACTTCCTGTCGCTCTACGCGGCCGGGCACACCCCCGTCACCCGCACCGACTCGACGCACGTGCTCGACCGGTACGTGCTGGCCAAGACGGCGTCGCTGGTCGACGCGGTGACCGCGGCCCTGGACGTCCACGACATCGCGGGCGCCTGCGAGCAGGTGCGCGACCACGCCGAGGTGCTGACGAACTGGTACGTGCGCCGCTCGCGCGAGCGGTTCTGGGACGCCGACGCCGACGCGCTCGACACCCTGCACACCGTGCTGGAGGTGACCGCGCGCGTCGCGGCGCCGCTGCTGCCGCTCACCACCGAGCGGATCTGGCAGGGGCTCACCGGGGGGCGGTCGGTGCACCTGACCGACTGGCCGGCGGCCGGGGAGCTCCCGCACGACGACGCACTGGTCACGGCCATGGACCGGGTGCGGCAGGTGGCGTCGTCGGCGCTGTCGCTGCGCAAGGCCCGCCGGCTGCGGGTGCGGCTGCCGCTGGCCCGGCTGACGGTGGCCGCGGCCGACGCGGCCGCGCTGGAGCCCTTCGCCGACGTCCTGCGCGACGAGGTCAACGTCAAGGACGTGGTGCTGACGACCGACGTGGCCGCGCACGGCCGGTTCGAGCTGGCCGTCAACGCCCGCGCCTGCGGCCCGCGCCTGGGCGGTGACACCCAGAAGGTGATCCGCGCGGTCAAGGCGGGGGAGTGGGAGCAGGCGGCCGACGGCACCGTGACCGCGGGCGGCATCACGCTGCTGGAGGGCGAGTTCACCGAGCGGCTGGTCGCCGCCGACGCGGACGAGACCCTCGCGCTGCCGGGCTCGTCGGGGCTGGTGGTGCTGGACACCGCCGTCACGCCGGAGCTGGCGGCCGAGGGCACCGCCCGCGACGTGGTGCGGGTCGTGCAGCAGGCCCGGCGCGACGCCGGGCTCGAGGTGTCCGACCGGATCGCCCTCGTCCTCGACGCCGCCCCCCCGGTGCTCGACGCCGTGCGCGCCCACGAGGGGTTCGTGGCGGGCGAGGTGCTGGCGACCTCGGTCGGGTACGGGGAGGTCGCGGACCCGACCCTCGTCGGCTCGGTGACGGCCCCCGACACCACCGCGACCCCCCTGAGGGTGCACGTGACCCGCGCCTGACCCCGCCCCACCCCGCCTCGCCCCCACCCCGCCTCGCCCCCGCCTCGCCCCCGCCCCCTGGTCGCAGTGGGGTGGCTTCACTGCAACGGGACGGGAGTGGAGCCACCCCACTGCGATCCGGGGTGGGCGACGACGCCACCCCGCGACGGGTGCCGGCGGTCGAACGGGCCACTAGGGTGCCGTCGTGGGATCGGTGGCGCGGCGGTGGGCGGAGCTGCAGGAGGGGCGGGGCATCCCGCCGGGGATCCTCGCGCAGGCCCCGGCCCCGCCGTGGGAGCACGACCCGTCCTACTTCACCCCGCCCGCGGTCCCCGCCGACACCCCGTCGCGGCGCGCCGGCCTGGCGCTGCTCGGCGCGGGCGGCACGGTGCTCGACGTCGGCGCGGGCGGCGGCGACGCCTGCCTCGCGCTCACCGGGGCGGCCACCCACGTCACCGCGAACGACCGGCAGGCCGACATGCTCGAGCTGTTCGCCGCCGAGGCGACGGCCCGGGGTGTGCCGTTCCGCACCGTCCTCGGCCGCTGGCCCGACGTCGCGGAGCAGGCCGGCACCGCGGACGTCGTGGTCAGCCACCACGTGCTGCACAACGTCGTCGACCTGCCGCCGTTCGTGACGGCGCTGACCGCGGCCGCCCGGCGCGGGGTCGTCGTCGAGATGCTCGACGAGCACCCGATGGCCTGGCTCGACGGGCTGTGGGTGACCTTCCACGGCCTGCACCGCCCACCGCCCGCCACCACCGACGACGCCGTGGCCGTCCTGCGCGAGCTGGGGATCGCACCACGGGTGCGGCGCTGGGAGCGGCGCACCCCGCCCAAGCAGGACCCCGCCTGGGTGACGCGACGGCTGTGCCTGCCCCCCGACCGCGAGCCCGACGTCGCCGCCGCGCTCGCCGCCACGCCGCCCCGCCCGCGGCACGCCGCCACGCTCACCTGGGACGCGGGTAGTTAGAGTCGACTCCAGCGGAGGTGATATGCCCGATCTGGAGACTGTGCTCGGCGTCGCGGCCGCCGTCGTCCTGATCGGTGTGCTCGCCGTGCGGGTCTCCGTCCGGGTGGGGCTGCCCTCGCTGCTGCTCTATCTCGGCATCGGGGTGCTGCTGGGCGAGTCGGTGCTGGGCATCGAGTTCTCCGACGCGCTGCTGACGGAGTCGATCGGGCTCGCGGCGCTCGTGCTGATCCTCATCGAGGGCGGCCTGACGACCCGGTGGGACGCGGTGCGGCCCTCGCTCGGGGTCGGCATCGCGCTGTCGACGGTGGCGGTGGTCGTCAGCATCGGCGTGGTCGGGGTGTCGCTGCACGTGCTGCTCGACCTGGAGTGGCGCACGGCGTTCCTGTGGGGCGCGGTGCTGTCCTCGACGGACGCGGCGGCGGTGTTCAGCGTGCTGCGCGGGGTCGGGGTGTCGCGGCGGCTCGCCGGTGCGCTGGAGCTGGAGTCCGGGATGAACGACGCGCCGGTCGTGCTCGCCGTGCTGCTGCTCGCCGCCGCCGACCCGATCACCTGGCTCACCCCGGTCCTGGTCGTCTACGAGCTGGGCGCCGGGGCCGCGATCGGGGTGCTGCTCGGGCTCGGCGGGGCGTGGGCGCTGCGCCGGGCCGCCCTGCCGTCGACGGGCCTGTACCCGCTGGCGGCGATCGCCGTGTGCGTGCTGGCGTACTCCGGCGGGCAGTTCGCGCACGCCTCCGGCCTGCTCGCCACCTACGTCTGCGCGCTCGTGCTCGGCAACTCCGACCTGCCCCACCGCGGCGGCGTGCAGTCCTTCGCGGAGGGCACCGGCTGGCTGGCCCAGATCGGGCTGTTCGTGCTGCTGGGGCTCTACGCCTCCCCGGGCCGGCTGCTCGACGCGGTGGCCCCCGCCGCGGTCGCCGGGCTGGTACTGGTGCTGGCGGCCCGCCCCCTGTCGGTGCTGGTCGCCGCCACGCCGTTCCGGGTGCCGTGGCGGGAGCAGGCCTTCCTGTCCTGGGCGGGTCTGCGCGGCGCGGTCCCGATCGTGCTCGCCCTCATCGCGTTGACGGAGGGCGCGCCCGGCGCGGGCATGCTCGTCGACGTCGTGTTCGTGCTGGTCGTGGTGCTGACGCTGGTGCAGGGCACGACGCTGCCCGCCGTCGCCCGGCTGCTGGGGGTGACCCAGGCCGTCGACGCCCAGCGGATCGAGGTCGACGCCGCCCCGCTCGACGAGCTCGGCGCCGACCTGATCCAGGTGCGGGTGCCCGTCGGGTCGCGGCTGCAGGGCGTCTACCTGCGCGAGCTGCGGCTGCCCGTGGGGGCGACGGTCAGCCTGGTGGTGCGCCGCGGGGAGGCGTTCACCCCGGACGGCGGGACCCGGCTGCGCGAGCGCGACCAGCTGCTGGTCGTCGCCACGTCGGGGGTGCGGCAGGCGACGGAGGCGCGCATCCGGGCCGTCGACGCGGGCGGACGCCTGGCCCGCTGGCGCGGCAGCACCCCGCGTTGAGGGATGATGGCCGGGTGAGTGCCCCCGCAACCGCCCCCCGTGTCCGGCTGCTCGCCCTGATCGCGGTCCTGATCCTGGCCGCCGACATCGCCACGAAGGCGATCGGTGTGGCGCTGCTGGAGGGCCGCGAGCCCGTCGAGCTGCTGGGGGGTCTGATCAACCTGCAGCTCGTGCGCAACCCGGGTGCGGCGTTCTCGCTGGCCACCGGCTACACCTGGGTGCTGTCGCTGATCGCGCTCGGGGTGGTGGTCGTGATCATCCGGGTGTCGCGCAAGCTGCGCTCCACCGGCTGGGCAATCGCGCTCGGGCTCATCCTCGGGGGCGCGACGGGCAACCTCGTCGACCGCATATTCCGGGCACCCGGGCCGCTGCAGGGCCACGTCGTCGACCTCGTGTCGCCGTTCGCCCCCGACGGTCGCGTCTTCCCGGTGTTCAACCTCGCCGACTCCTCCATCGTCTGCGGCGGCGCGCTGCTGGTCGTGCTCGCGCTGCTCGGCCGGGAGCTCGACGGCACCCGCACGCCGTCGAAGAAGGAGTCCTCGGCCACGGAGACCGCCGGTGAGTGACCTGCGCAGCCTCCCCGTCCCCGACGGACTCGACGGGATGCGCGTCGACGCCGGGCTGGCGCGGCTGCTCGGCATGTCGCGCACCGTGGTGGCCGGGTTGGCCGAGGAGGGCCGGGTCGAGGTCGACGGCCGGGCCGCCGGCAAGTCCGACCGCCTCGTCGCCGGGTCCTGGCTGGAGGTCACGCTGCCCGAGCCCGCGGGCCCGACGACCATCTCCGCGCCGCCCGAGGTCGTCCACGGCCTGACGGTGCTGCACGCCGACGACGACATCGTGGTGGTCGACAAGCCCGTCGGCGTCGCCGCGCACCCGAGCCCCGGCTGGACCGGGCCCACCGTCGTCGGGGGGCTGGCCGCGCTGGGCCACCGCGTCTCGACGTCGGGGTCCGAGGAGCGGCAGGGCATCGTCCACCGGCTCGACGTGGGCACCACCGGCGTGATGGTCGTGGCCACCTCCGAGCGCGCCTACACCGTCCTCAAGCGGGCGTTCAAGGAGCGGACGGTGTCCAAGCGCTACCACGCCGTCGCGCAGGGGCACCCCGATCCCAGCAGCGGCACCATCGACGCCCCGATCGGCCGGCACCCCAAGCACGACTACCGCTTCGCCGTCGTCGCCGACGGGAAGCCGAGCGTCACGCACTACGACACGATCGAGGCGTTCCGCGCCGCGTCGCTGCTCGACGTGCGGCTGGAGACGGGGCGCACCCACCAGATCCGGGTGCACCTGTCCGCCCTGCGCCACCCCTGCGTCGGCGACCTCGCCTACGGCGCCGACCCCACGCTGGCCAAGCGGCTGAAGCTGGACCGGCAGTGGCTGCACGCGCACGAGCTCGGGTTCGAGCACCCCGGCGACGGGCGGTGGGTCTCCTACACGAGCCCCTACCCGGCCGACCTCGCCGCGGCCCTGGACCTGCTGCGCGAGTGAGACCCCGCCTCGCCGTGCTGGCCGGGTGCCTGGTCGTCGCCCTGCTGACGGCCTGGTACGCCGGGTCGCGCTTCGAGCCCGCGACCCCCGGGCCCACCCCGGGATCGGTGCGGTTGGGGCCCGACGCCGGGGAGGCCGTCGACGCCTACCTCGCCCGGATCCCCGCCGAGCTCCCCGGCCCCGGGGAGGCGGCCTACGCGCTGGTGCAGTTCCGCGCCGGGCTGGCCGGGCCCGCCGCGGTGGACGTGGTCGCGGGCGCGCAGCCGGTGACGGCGGTGTTCCGCGTGCCGATCGAGCGGGTGCAGACGGCGCTGCGGTTCGAGGACCTGGGCACCGTCGACCTCGCCCGCAACCGCGCCGTCGCCGCCGCGCAGGCCGACGCGGCCCGGCTCACCGGCCGCCCGGCCGCCGTCGCGTCGGCGGAGGCCGCGGCACTGGCCGATCCGGCGTGCGCGTGCGTGGCCGCGCTCGTGGTCCGCGGCGACCGGGCGGCGCTCGACGCGCTGGGCACCCGCCCGGAGGTCCGGGCGGTGCACGCCGCCCCGCCCGACGCCCGACCGGTGGAGCTGGCCCTGGCGCCCCTGCTCCCCGAGCAGACGCGGGCGGCCGACCCCCTGCCCGACGACGGCGAGCCCCCGCGCGGCTGAGGCGCCCCGCCCGGGGCGGGGGTCAGGGCGTCGTGCGCTGCAGCAGGTCGAGCAACGTGCGTGCGCTGTTGGCCCAGGAGTAGTGCTCCGCCCGCCGCCGGGCCGCCTCGCCGCGGGCCGCACGCACCGCGGGATCGTCCAGCGCCCCGATCGCCGCGACGAAGCCGTCGACGTCGTCGGGGTCGACGTAGGCGCCCGCGTCGGCCCCGACCTCGCGGAACACCGGGATGTCGCTGACCACCACCGGCGTGCCCACCCCCATCGCCTCGACGAGCGGGATCCCGAAGCCCTCGTCGCGCGAGGCCGACACCAGCGCCGTCGCGCCCCGCAGTGCCGCGGCGTACTCCGCGTCGGAGGCGCCGTCGTGGAACACCAGCCGCGCCGCGGGCGCCAGCGCCTCCAGCCGTGCCCGCTCGGCGGGGGCGACCCGGCTCATCAGGTGCAGCTCGTGGCCGGGCAGCCGGCCCGCCGCCCGGACCAGGGTGTCGACGTTCTTGTACGGCATGAACGAGCCCATGTAGACCAGCCGCCTGCCCGGGGTGCCGGACGCGGGGGGCAGCGGGTCGGCCGCGTTCGGCACCACCGTCACCGGGCGGCGGGTCAGCCGGTGCTCCGCGATGAGTCCGGCCGTCGTCGCCGAGACCGTGACGACGGCGTCGGCGCGGTCCAGCAGCACCCGCTGCGGCCACCAGGCGAGGTGGTAGAGCCGCCAGAGCAGCCGGATCGGGGCGGGGAGGTCGCGCGGGGGCGTGCTGTGGCGGTAGTAGATGAGGTCGTGCAGCGTGAGGACCAGGCCGTAGCGGCGGCCCCAGGTGCCCATGGTCTGCATCGGGCTGAACACGACGTCGGGGGCGAGGCGGTTGACCTGCCGGGCCACCAGCGGCTCCCGGACGCTGGTCGGCCCGCTCACCCGGAACGAGGGCAGGTCGGGCAGCATCCGCAGCTGCCGCTCGTCACTGATGAGCATGGTGACGGGGTGCAGCTCGGCGAGCGCGGCGACCAGCCCCGCGGTGAAGCGGCTGATGCCGTCGTGGTGGTCGACGCGGACGTAGCGGCAGTCGACGGCGATCCTCACGGGACCCTCACGTCAGGAAGCGCCCGATGAGCGCGGCCACCGCGTCGGGCCGCTCGTAGTGCACCAGGTGCCCGGTGCCGTCGAGCATCTCCAGCCGGGCGTCGGGGAAGAGCGCGGCCAGGCGCTCCTGCTCGGCGGGGGTGGTGATGTCGTCGAGGGTGGTGCCGACCAGCAGCGTCGGTATCAGGATCCGCGCCGCCGACTCGTCCACCCCGTGCGACACCGACGCCCCGAACGCCTCCAGCAGCACCCGCCGGTCGGCGAACCCGCCGAACCATCGGTCGTGCTCGGCGTGGATCCAGCGCCGCAGCGCGCGGTCGGGCGTCTTCACCATCGCGATGCTCGCGACCCGCGTGAACAGCCTGCTGCGCAGCACCGCCGTGCCGGTCCGCTCGGGCAGCGCGGCGCAGAGCCGGTGGACCAGCACCGTGGCCCGCGTCATGACCTGGCGCGGCCCGGCGAGCGCCGACCCGGCGACGGGCGTGACCAGCACCAGCGCCCGCACCGGCAGCCCGTCCGCGACCGCGGCGGCCGCCACGATCGAGCCGAACGAGTGCCCGAGCAGCGCCGCACCGGGGGCCACCGCGGCGACGAACGCGCGGGTCCACGCCGCGTACCCGGCGAGGTCGTGGCTGCCGGTCGTCAGGGGTGGGGCCTCGCCGAAGCCGGGAAGATCGGGCACGACGACGTGGAAACCGGACAGGTGCGACACGATCGGCACGAGGCCGTGGTGGTCGCCGCGCAGGCCGTGCAGCATGACCAGGGGAGGGGCGGTGACGTCGCCGTACGTGCGGTACGGAACCATCCCCGTCGGGAGGTCCACCTCGTGACGACGGCCCGGCAGACGCTCCGAGCGCGATGCGGAGGGGAGGCTGGCCACCGCGCGGAGTGTAGGTGGCCTCCTGGACCCGCAGACAGCCGGCCGCGCAGGATACGGTCGGATCACGGTACGGCGTCGGTGGGGCCACGAGTCGGAGAACACTGCCGTGACGTGCGTGTTTCGGGGTGAACCCCGATGCCACTCGGTAGTGATCCTGATGTACGTCTCAGCTTCGGGATGCCACGGTGGGATCATGACGACGATCGGTAGGTCCGCGGCGCCTGCCGCATGGGCCGGGGACTCCGCGGTCCTCGGTGCGATGATCGTCGCCCTGGTGCCGATGGGCCTGCTGCACCTCCTGGGCTCCACCGCCGTCGACCCGGTCACCGCCCCGATCAGCGACTACGTCGCCGTCGCCGGGGGGTACGCGCTGATCGGCGTGAGCGCCGTCGCCCTCGCCGTGGCGGGGCTGGTGCTGGCCGCCGGGCTGGGGGCGGCGCGGTTGCCCGGTGCGCGCCGGGTCGGGTCCGTGCTGGTCGTCTGGGCCGCCGCGCTGACGGTCGTCGCGGTGTTCCCGACCAACGTCCCGGGCACCCCGGTCACCGTCACGGCCTGGGTGCACCGCCTCGGCGGCGCCGTGGTGTTCGGGCTGCTCCCGGTGATCGTCGCGCTCGTCGCGCGGTCCGGGGCGCGCGACGCGCACTGGGCGTCGGTCGTGCCGGGCCTGCGGCGCTGGGCCGCGGTGTCCGGGCTGCTCACCCTGGTCTTCCTGGCCGGGCAGGCGCCGGTCGGGTTCGGCCTCGGGCCCGCGCTCCCGGGTATCGGGACGGTGCAGCGGCTGATGTTCGTGCTGACGGCGGTGCTGCTCGTGGTGCTCGCCCGGGCCGCGTCGACGGTGTCGGCGGCCCACCCGCCCGCGCCGGTGCCGCTGCGGGGCCCCGCCGGCTGCGGGGGGGCCGCGTGAGCCCCACCCTCCTGGCGTCCACCCCGGCCATCGCGCTGGCGGTGGTCGCGGCCGGCTGCTTCGCGGTGGCCGCCACCCTGCAGCACGACGCCGTCGACGACGTGTCCACCGACGGCAACCGGCTGGGCCTGGCGGCGTTCCGCACGCTGGTCAGCCGCCCCGGGTGGCTGCTCGGGCTCGCCGCCGCGGTGGCGGGCTCCGGCCTGCACGCCGTCGCGCTGGTGCTCAGCCCGCTGTCGGTCGTCCAGCCGATCGGGGTGCTCGCCGTGCCGATCGCGGTTCTGCTCACCGCGCGGCGCACCCGGGAGAGCCCCGGCCGCGGGGTGCTGCTCGGGGTCGCGCTGAGCGTGGCGGGCGTGGCGTCCTTCGTCACGATCGCGGCCAACTCCACCAGCGCCACCCGCGTGCCCGACTTCGCCACCCTGATCGCGGGCGGCATCAGCACGGCCCTGATCCTGGTGCTCGTCGGCATCGCCCTGGTCACCGGGGGATGGCTGCGGTGCGTCGCCTACGTCACCGCGGGCGCCGTCGCGTTCGGGCTGGTGTCGGCGCTGGTCCGGGCGCTGTCGCTGCAGGTCACCACCGGGCTCGTCGCCTGGAACGACCCCCGCCTGCTCGGCACCGCCGCCGGGATCGGGGTGGCCCTGCTGGTGGGCGGCTGGCTCATCCAGCAGGGGTTCGCCTCCGGCCCGCCCGAGGTCGTCATCGCCTGCCTCACCGTCGTCGACCCCATCGTCGCGGTCCTGCTCGGCATCGTCCTGCTCGGCGAGGGGCCCGCGACCTCGGGCGTCGCCGCCGCCGTCCTCCTCGGCTGCGCCGCCGCCGCGGCCGCCGGGGTCGTGTCCCTGGCCCGCTACCACCCCGACGCCCGGCGCGCCCGCGCCGCGGCCCGGACCGTCGACCCCTCCGCTCCCGCCGGGCAGGCCCCGGCCGCCCCCTCCGACGATCCCGCCGCGGTGCCGCGGCCCGCTCCCCGCCCGTGACCCGCGTCGGGCCCGCCCGACCGCATCCGAGAGGATCACCCCCCGTGAAGCCGCTGCGCATCCTTATCGGCGCCGACACCTACGCGCCCGACGTCAACGGACTGTCGCGCTTCTCCTCGCGGCTGGCCGCCGGACTGGCCGCGCGCGGCCACGAGGTGCACGTCGTCGCCCCCTCGCACGACGGTCCCCCGGCCGTCCGCGTCGAGGACGGCGTCACCGTGCACACCGTGAAGTCGCACCGCTGGTTCAGCCACCCGACCTTCCGCGTCGCCTGGCCGTGGACCACCCGGCCGCGCACGGCCCGGCTGTTCGCCGAGATCGCCCCCGACGTGCTGCACGTGCAGGGCCACTTCCCGGTCGGCCGCGGGCTGGTGCACGCCGCCCGCGCCGCCGGCACCCCGATCGTCGCCACCAACCACTTCATGCCGGAGAACCTGGTCGGGCACGCCCGCGTCCCCCGGCCGCTGCAGAAGCCGGTGACCAAGATCGGCTGGTGGGACATGAACCTCATCTACCGGCACGCCGACGTCGTCACGGCGCCGACGCCGCGCGCGGTCGAGCTGCTGGAGAAGGCCACCGGGATGACCGGCTCGCTCGCCGTGTCCTGCGGCATCGACGCCGCCCGGTACCGGGGGGCCGAGCCCGACCGCGACGGCCCGGTGCGCGTGCTGTTCGTCGGCCGGATGGACCAGGAGAAGCGGGTCGACGAGCTGCTGCGCGCCTTCGCCGCGCTGCCCGCGGGCCACCGCGCCGAGCTGGAGATCATCGGCGAGGGCGTCATGCGGGAGGAGTGGACGGGTCTGGCCGCCGAGCTGGGCATCGGCACCCGCACGTCGTTCCGCGGGTTCGTCTCCGAGGAGGAGCTGGTGGCCGCCTACCAGCGCGCCTCGGTCTTCTGCATGCCCGGCATCGCCGAGCTGCAGAGCCTGGTGACGCTGGAGGCGATGGCCGCGGGCACCCCGGTGATCGCGGCCGACGCCATGGCCCTGCCGCACCTGGTGCGCCCCGGCCGCAACGGCTGGCTCTACACCCCCGGCGACGTGCCGGAGCTGACGACCCGCCTCGCCGCGCTGGTCGGCGACGCCGACATGCGGCGCCGGATGGGTGCCGCCAGCCGCGACCTGGTCGCCGCCCACGAGCTCGGGGCGACCCTGAGCACGTTCGAGGGGATCTACCAGCGACTGCTCGGGCGCCGCGAGGCCGGCGCCGTCCGCGCGGCCTGAACCCCGCGCCGTCCGGCACGGCCCCACGGCCGGCGCGCACCGGCCGGCCCGGCGCGCACCGTCGACCGTGCGCGCGGGGCGCGGGGGTGCGCCCGGGCGGGGCCGACACGCCGCCGGGCGGGGTGAGCAGCGCATTCGGCGCGGGGCGGTACCGGAGCGCCGGAACTGTCGGGGGCCGGGGTTAACCTGGCTCATCCCCGCGGGCCGTCCGCCGGTCCGCACCACGTGTGTGCCCGGCCGAGGATCCGCCGCGGGGACGTGACGATCGCACGGCCCCGAGAGCCGTGCCAGGAGGGAGCTCACCACCCCGATGGCCGGCTCAGGCGACAGCTTCGTCCACCTGCACACCCACACCGAGTTCTCCATGCTCGACGGGGCCGCGCGCCTGGACGACCTGTTCACGGAGGCCGAGCGGATGGAGATGCCCGCGCTGGCCATGACCGACCACGGCAACGTGTTCGGGGCCTACGAGTTCTGGCGCAAGGCCAGGGCCGCCGGCGTCAAGCCGATCATCGGCATGGAGGGCTACCTCGCGCCGGGCAGCCGCCACGAGCGCAAGCGCGCCACCCTGGGCGGGCAGCAGGTCTCCGACGACAACCCGGGTGAGATGTACACCCACATGACGCTGCTGGCCGAGAACAACGAGGGGATGCACAACCTCTTCCGGCTCTCGTCGCTGGCGTCGCTGGAGGGCTACTACTACAAGCCCCGCATGGACCGCGAGCTGCTGGAGACCTACGGCAAGGGCCTCATCGCCACCACGGGGTGCCCGTCGGGGGAGGTCCAGCGGCTGCTCCAGCAGGACCGCTACGACGACGCCGTACAGGCCGCGAGCGACTACCGCGACATCTTCGGCCGGGAGAACTTCTTCTGCGAGCTGATGGACCACGGCATCGAGATCGAGCGCCGGGTCCGCGACGACCTGCACCGGCTCAAGAAGCAGCTCGAGCTGCCCGGCCTGGCCACCAACGACCTGCACTACACCTACGCCGAGGACGCCAAGCCGCACGAGGTGCTGCTGTGCGTGCAGACCGGCAAGACCCTCGCCGACCCCAACCGGTTCAAGTTCGACGCCCAGGACTTCTACCTCAAGTCCGCGGCCGAGATGCGGGCCCAGTGGGACGACGCGTTCCCCGAGGCGTGCGACAACACCCTCGCGATCGCCGAGCGCGTCGACGTCTCCTTCGCCGAGGGCCAGGACCTCATGCCCCGCGCGCCCGTCCCGGAGGGCGAGAGCGAGGAGAGCTGGCTGGTCAAGGAGGTCGAGCGGGGGATGCACGCGCGTTTCCCGAACGGGTTCACCGAGAAGTACCGCAAGCAGGTCGACTACGAGGTCGGCGTCATCATCCAGATGGGCTTCCCCGGCTACTTCCTGGTCACCGCCGACCTGATCCAGCACGCGAAGTCCGTCGGCATCCGGTGCGGGCCCGGCCGCGGGTCGGCGGCGGGGTCGCTGGTGGCCTACGCCCTGGGCATCACCGACCTCGACCCGATCCACCACAAGCTGCTCTTCGAGCGGTTCCTCAACCCCGAGCGCATCTCGATGCCCGACATCGACATGGACTTCGACGAGCGCCGGCGTGGCGAGATGATCCGCTACACCACCGAGAAGTACGGCGAGGACCGGATCGCGCAGATCATCACCTACTCCACGATCAAGGCGAAGGCCGCGATCAAGGACTCGGCGCGGGTGCTGTTCGGCCAGCCCGGCTACGCGGTGGCCGACCGGATCACCAAGGCCATGCCGCCGGCGATCATGGGCAAGGACATCCCGCTGTCCGGCGTGTTCGACCCGTCGCACAAGCGGTACTCCGAGGCCACCGAGGTCCGCGCGCTCTACGACGTCGACCCGCAGGTCAAGGAGATCATCGACACCGCCCGGGGCCTGGAGGGCCTCAAGCGGCAGTGGGGCGTCCACGCCGCGGGCGTGATCATGTCGAGCAAGCCGCTGATCGACGTCATCCCGATCCAGCGGCGCGAGGCCGACGGCGCGATCATCACGCAGTTCGACATGGGCGCCTGCGAGACGCTCGGGCTGCTCAAGATGGACTTCCTGGGCCTGCGCAACCTCACGATCATCGACGACGCGCTGGAGAACATCGAGCTCAACGGCAAGCCGAAGCTCGTCATCGAGGACGTCGGGCTCGACGACCCGAAGACCTACGAGCTGCTCTCCCGGGGCGACACGCTCGGGGTGTTCCAGCTCGACGGCGGCCCGATGCGCGACCTGCTGCGCCGCATGGCCCCCACCGAGTTCGACGACATCTCCGCGGTCGGCGCGCTCTACCGGCCCGGCCCGATGGGCGCCAACGCCCACAACGACTACGCCGACCGCAAGAACGGGCGGCAGGAGGTCACCCCGATCCACCCGGAGCTGGCCGAGCCGCTCAAGGAGGTGCTCGGCGAGACCTACGGCCTGATCGTGTACCAGGAGCAGGTCATGGCCATCGCGCAGACCCTCGCCGGGTACTCGCTGGGCAAGGCCGACCTGCTGCGCCGGGCGATGGGCAAGAAGAAGAAGGAGATCCTCGACAAGGAGTACGCCGGCTTCGCGCAGGGCATGAAGGACAACGGCTACTCCGCGGCCGCGGTCAAGACGCTCTGGGACATCCTGCTCCCGTTCTCCGACTACGCGTTCAACCGCGCCCACTCCGCCGCCTACGGCGTGGTCTCGTACTGGACGGCGTACCTCAAGGCCAACTACCCGGCCGAGTACATGTCCGGCGTGCTCACCTCGGTGCGCGACGACAAGGACAAGGCCGCGGTCTACCTGGCCGAGTGCCGCCGCATGGGCATCACGGTGCTCGCGCCCGACGTCAACGAGTCGGTGCGCAACTTCGCCCCCGTCGGCACCGACATCCGGTTCGGCCTCGGCGGCATCCGCAACGTCGGGGTGAACGTCGTCGACGCGATCGTGAAGGCCCGCAAGGACAAGGGCGACTTCACCGACTTCTCCGACTTCCTGCGCAAGGTCGACGCGGTGGTCTGCAACAAGAAGGTCATCGAGTCGCTGATCAAGGCCGGCGCGTTCGACTCGCTCGGGCACACCCGCAAGGGCCTGCTGCTCGTGCACGCCGACGCGATCGACGCGGTGATGAGCACGAAGAAGGCCGCGTCGATGGGCCAGTTCGACCTGTTCGGCTCCATGGACGGCTCGGGGCCCTCCGAACTCGACTCGGTGTTCGACGTCAAGGTCTCCACCGAGGAGTGGGACACCAAGCACAAGCTCGCCGTCGAGCGGGAGATGCTCGGGCTCTACGTCTCCGGGCACCCGCTGCACGGCGTCGAGCAGGTGCTCGCGGCCAAGACCGACACCCCGCTCTCGGCCATCGTCGACGGCACCGTGCCCGACGGGCACCAGGTCACCGTCGGCGGCATCCTCGCCGGGGTCAACCGCCGGCTGAACAAGAACGGCGAGCCGTGGGCGTCGGCGCAGCTCGAGGACCTCGCGGGCGGCATCGAGGTGCTGTTCTTCCCCCGCTGCTACCAGGTGGTCGGCGTCGACGTCGCCGAGGACGCGATCGTGCTGCTCAAGGGCCGGGTCAACCGGCGCGACGACCGCGTGTCACTGATCGTCAACGACCTCGCACTGCCCGACCTCACGGTGGCCGGGGGCGGGGCCGGTGCCCCGGTCCGGGTGAGCATGCGCACCGAGCTGGTCACCCCGCAGCGGGTCTCCCGGCTCAAGGAGGTGCTCAGCCACCACCCGGGCACCTCCGAGGTGCACCTGGCCCTGGTCGGGGGCAGCGGCACGAAGGTCTGGAAGCTCGACGACGGGCTCAAGGTCACCCAGTCCAGCGCGCTGATGGGCGACCTCAAGGCGCTGCTCGGTCCGGGCTGCCTGGGCTGAGCAGCGGGCTCAGGGCCGCCCGGCCAGCTGCTGCCAGTGCTGCTGGGCGGGCCGGTCCCAGAGCGCGTGCAGCCGGGCGAACCGCTCGGCGGCGCGCGTGCCGGCCCAGTGCTCCGGGAGCAGCTCGGGGGGCAGGCGCGGGTCGAGGAAGGGGAACCGGCGCCAGGCGTGCACGAGATGGATCTGGTGGGCGAGCACCTCGGCCGGGGACGCGGGCTCCACCTCGGCGAAGGCGTCGAGGAACTCCTCGTAGGCCGCCTCGACCTCGGCGAGGTCCCAGGCCTGCGCGACGACCGCGCCCTCCGCGCCGATCGCGCCGAACGGGCCGACGAACGAGCTCGAGACGGCGCCCAGGTCGAGGTCGGCGAGGACGTCGGCCACCTCGGGCTGCTTGCCCGGGTCGGGGGAGACCCACACGCCCGGCGCGGGCGAGCCGAGCCCGGCCCAGGCCAGCCGCGTGCGCAGCCGGTGACGCAGCTGACGGCGCGCCTCCGGGACGCTGACCAGCAGCACCAGCCACCGCCCGTCCCACGGCCGGGGCGCCGCCCCGAAGCCGTAGATCCGCTCGGCCCCGTCGGTGAGCAACCGCCTGCCCGACGGGGTCAACGACCAGCGCACCCGGCGGCCCGCCCGGTCGGACTCCAGCAGGCCCTCCGCCGCGGTGCGGGCGAGTGCCTGGCGCGCCGACTTCGGCTCCACCCCGAGGGCGCCGAGCACGTCGAGCAGGACCTGGGTCCAGACCGGCTCGTCGCGCGGCAGCACGAACTCGCCCAGGATCGTGAGCAGCAGCGACCGGGCGCTGGTCGCGCCCAGCTCGCGGCGCCGCGACAGCGCCGGGTGCTCGACGCCGGGGAGGTGGGGGAGGGACTCGGCTGCGGACATGACCGGCCCAGCGTAGTCACTACTGTCTGCGCACGTGGATATCGAGCGCATCGTGGCGGACGACCGGCAGCACGTGTGGCACCCCTACGCCCCGATGCCGGCGACGGCCACCCCGCTGCCCGTCGTCTCGGCGGCCGGGGTGCGCCTGCACCTGGCCGACGGGCGCGAGCTCGTCGACGGCATGTCGTCGTGGTGGGCGGCGATCCACGGCTACGCCCACCCCGTCCTCGACGCCGCGGTGCGCGACCAGCTCGGCGCCATGAGCCACGTGATGTTCGGCGGGCTCACCCACTCACCGGCCGTCGACCTGGCGCGATCGCTGGTCGAGATCACCCCGGCCGGGCTGGAGCACGTGTTCCTGGCCGACTCGGGGTCGGTGTCGGTCGAGGTCGCGATCAAGATGTGCCTGCAGTACCAGCGCTCGCGGGGGCGCCCGGAGAAGCACCGGCTGATGACCTGGCGCGGCGGCTACCACGGCGACACCTTCGGCGCGATGAGCGTCTGCGACCCCGACGGTGGCATGCACTCCCTGTGGACCGACGTGCTGCCGCGGCAGGTGTTCGCCTCCGCGCCGCCGCGGGGGTTCGAGACCGCCTACGTCGCGGAGCTGGCGCGGCTGGTCGAGACCCACGCCGACGAGCTGGCCGCGGTGATCGTCGAGCCCGTCGTGCAGGGGGCGGGCGGGATGCGCTTCCACGACCCGCGCTACCTGCACGTCCTGCGCGAGCTGTGCCTGGCGAACGACGTGCTGCTGGTGTTCGACGAGATCGCCACCGGCTTCGGGCGCACCGGCGAGATGTTCGCCGCCGACCACGCCGGCGTCGCACCCGACGTCCTGTGCGTCGGCAAGGCCCTGACCGGCGGCTACCTGACGATGGCCGCCGCGCTGTGCACCTCGGAGGTGGCCCGGGGCATCTCCGACGGGGCGGCGGGGGTCCTCATGCACGGCCCGACGTTCATGGGCAACCCGCTGGCCGCGGCCGTCGCGGGGGCCTCCGTGCGGCTGCTGGGCGAGCGCGACTGGCGCGGCGAGGTCGCCGGGATCTCCCGGGCGCTGACCGCGGGCCTCGCCCCGGCCCGCGCCCTGCCCGGCGTCGTCGACGTGCGAGTGCTCGGCGCGATCGGGGTGGTGCAGCTCGACCACGAGGTCGACATGGCGGCGGCGTCCACCGCGGCCGTCGACGCCGGGGTGTGGCTGCGCCCGTTCCGCGACCTCGTCTACACGATGCCGCCCTACGTCTGCAGCCCCGACGACCTCGCCACGATCACCGGTGCGGTGGTGGCGGCCGCGGCGGCGGGGTAGCCCGGCCGGGTGATCATCTTCATTGATGATCACCCGGCCGGGGCGGCGCGGACGGGTGGCGGTGTCGGCCCGACGGTCCGGCGCGGGTGCGTTCCTACGGCGGCGACCTGCGGAAACGCCTCCTTCAGACGAACATGACAATCACATTAACTCCTGCCGGAGGCGGATATAGCGGTCGGAACGGACAGCGCGGACACCTCGTTGGCGGGTCGCGGTGCAGCGAGGCGCCCGTCCCTCCGACCCATCCCGGGAGAACTCGATGTCCGTGTCCGTCCGCCCCACGGCCCAGCCCGCGCGCCCGACCCAGCACGCCCCGCCCGGCCGCCTGAGCACCCTGCGCGCCGACGTCGGCGCCTCGCTCGTGGTGTTCCTCGTCGCCGTGCCGCTGTCGCTGGGCATCGCGCTGGCCTCCGGCGCGCCGATCATGGCGGGGATCATCGCCGCGGTCGTGGGCGGTGTGGTGGCCGGGCTGCTGGGCGGGTCCCCGCTGCAGGTCAGCGGCCCGGCGGCGGGGCTCACCGTCGTCGTCGCGGAGCTGGTGGCGCGGTTCGGCTGGCAGGTCACGTGCCTGATCACCGTCGGGGCCGGGCTGCTGCAGATCGTGTTCGGGCTGCTGCGGGTGGCCCGCTACAGCCAGGCGATCCCGCCCGCCGTCGTGCACGGGATGCTCGCCGGGATCGGGCTGACGATCGCGCTGGGCCAGCTGCACGTCGTGCTCGGCGGGACGCCACCGTCCAGCGCCGTCGACAGCGTGCTGGGGCTCCCGGCCCGGCTGCTGGCCGCCGACCCGGCCGCCGCGGCCGTCGGCGGGGTGACGATCACGATGCTGCTGGCCTGGCCGCTGGTGCCCAGGGCGGTGCGGGCGGTGCCCGGCCCGCTCGTGGCCGTCGTCGCGGCCACCGCGGTGGCGGTGATCTGGCCCGCCGTCCCGCGGGTCGACCTGCCCGGCGGGCTGCTGGAGTCGATCGCCCTGCCGAGCGTGCTGCCCGCGGGGGACTGGGCCGGGATCGCCGGCGGTGTCCTCACCGTGGCGCTGGTCGCGAGCGTGGAGAGCCTGCTGTCCGCGGTCGCGGTCGACCGTCTGCATGACGGCCCGCGCACCCGTCCCGACCGGGAATTGATCGGGCAGGGCGCGGCCAACGGCGTGTCCGGGCTGCTCGGGGGCCTGCCGGTCACCGGGGTGATCGTGCGCAGCTCGGCCAACGTCCGCGCCGGGGCGCGCACCCGGGCGTCGACGGTGCTGCACGGCGTCTGGATCGCGGTGTTCGCGATCCTGCTGATCGGGATCATCGAGCTGGTGCCGCTGGCCGCGCTCGCCGGGTTGCTGATCATGGTCGGGCTCCAGCTCGTCAAGCCGGTCGACGTGACGCAGGCCCGCCGCCACGGCGACCTCGCGGTGTACGTCGCGACCATCCTCGGTGTGCTCGCGCTCAACCTGCTGGAGGGCGTCGCCGTCGGGCTGGCCGTGGCCGGGTTCCTCATGCTGCGCCGCGCGCTGTCGGCCGACCTGCGCCACGAGCCGCCCGCGGCCGACGGCGACCCGCACCGCGTGGTCGTCGGCGGGACGCTGAGCTTCCTGTCGGTCCCGGCGCTGGCCCGGACGCTGAGCGCGGTGCCGGCGGGCGCCCCGGTGCAGGTCGACCTCGTCGTCGACTACCTCGACCACGCCGCCTACGACCACCTCGACACCTGGACCACCCGGCACCGGGCGAGCGGGGCCAGCACCGAGGTCACGGAGCCGCCGGGCGCCGGTGGGCGGCCGCGGGGGCGGTACGCGACGTGGTCGCAGTGGCAGGGCGCGAGCGCGGACCCGCTGCTCGACGGCGTGGCGGCGTTCCACGAGGAGTCCGCCCCGCTGCGCCCGACGCTGCGCTCGCTGGGCGCCGGGCAGGCCCCGTCGGGCCTGATCCTCACCTGCGCCGACTCCCGGGTGGTGCCCAGCGTGATCACCCGCAGCGGCCCCGGCGACCTGTTCACCGTGCAGAACGTGGGCAACCTGGTGGCCGGGACCTCGGTGCGCGCGGCCGTCCAGTACGCGACGACGGTGCTGGAGGTGCCGACGCTGGCCGTGTGCGGGCACTCCGGCTGCGGGGCGATGCGCGGGCTGCTCGACGGCACCGCCGAGGGTCCGCTCGGCGACTGGCTGCGCGCCGCGGAGCCCACCCTGGAGGCGTTCCGCGCGGGGCACCCGGTGGGCGTGGCGGCGCTGCGCGACGGGTTCGGCGAGGCCGAGGCGCTGGCCATGGTCAACGTCGCGGTGCAGCTCGACGCGCTGGAGCACACCGGGGCCGGGCTCGTCGGGCTGTTCTTCGACATCCCCACCGCCCGCGTGCTGACCCTCGACCGGGAGGCGGGGGAGTTCCGGTTCACCGGCCCGGGGTCCGAGGGGCCACCTCCCGCGGGCGCCTAGAGTCCTGCGGGTGCACCCACTGGCCTGGCTCGACGCCCATGCCGCCGCCCGCCGCGCCGCCGGTCTGCGCCGGGAGCTCACGCCCCGCGCGGCCGGCGACCCGGGCATCGACCTCGCGGGCAACGACTACCTCGGGTTGTGCACCGACCCGCGGGTGGTCGACGGCGGGGTCGAGGCCCTGCGCACGTGGGGGGCGGGCTCGACCGGGTCGCGGCTGGTCACCGGCACCACCGCCCTGCACGCCGAGCTCGAGCGCGAGCTCGCGGCGTTCTGCGGGGCCGAGTCGGCGCTGGTGTTCTCCTCGGGCTACGCGGCCAACCTGGGTGCGCTCACCGCGCTGTCCGGCCCGGGCGCGCTGATCGTGTCCGACGTCGCCAACCACGCCTCGCTGGTCGACGCCTGCCGGCTCTCCCGGGCGCGCATCGTCGTCGCCGACGGCCCGGCCGCCGTCGACGCCGCGCTGGCGCAGCGCACCGAGACGCGCGCGCTGGTCGTCACCGACAGCGTGAACAGCGTCGACGGCGGGCTCGCCCCGCTGCGGGAGCTGCACGCGATCAGCCGGTCCCGGGAGGCGCTGCTCGTCGTCGACGAGGCGCACGGGCTGGGCGTGTGCGGGCCGGGCGGGCGCGGGCTGCTGGCCGGGGTCGGGCTGGCCGGGGCCGACGACGTGGTCGCGACGGTGACGCTGTCGAAGGCACTGGGCAGCCAGGGCGGCGCGGTGCTCGGCCCGGCCGCGGTCACCGCGCACCTGGTCGACTCGGCGCGGTCGTTCATCTTCGACACCGGCCTGGCGCCCGCGTGCGTCGGCTCCGCGCTCGCCGCGCTGCGGGTGCTGGCGGCGACGCCGTCGCTGCCCGCGGCGGTGCTGCGGGCCGCCGCTGACCTGGCCGCCGCGGCCGGGGTGCCCGCGCCGGCGTCGTCGGTGGTGTCGGTGGTGCTCGGCGAGCCCGCGCGGGCGCTGGCCGCGGCCCGGCGCTGCGCCGAGCTCGGGGTGCGCGTCGGGTGCTTCCGCCCGCCGTCGGTGCCGGAGGGCACCAGCCGGCTCCGCCTCACCGCGCGGGCCACCCTCACCGCCGACGACCTCGCCCACGTCCGCCGGGTGTTCGCCGAGGTGCTGGCCCCGGCGGCCGCGCGGTGAACCGGCTGCTCGTCGTCACCGGCACGGGCACGGGCGTCGGGAAGACCGTCGTCACCGCCGCGGTGGCCGCGCTCGCGCCGGGCCGGGTCGCGGTGCTCAAGCCCGCCCAGACCGGGGTGGGCCCCGGGGAGCCGGGCGACCTCGCCGACGTGGCGCGGCTCGTGCCGGGCGTGACCGGGCGCGAGCTCGCCCGCTACCCCGACCCGCTCGCCCCCGACACCGCCGCCCGCCGCGCCGGGCTCCCGACCGTCACCCCGGCCGCGGCCGCCGCGGCCGCCCGGGAGCTGGCCGCCGACCACGATCTCGTCCTCATCGAGGGGGCGGGTGGCCTGCTCGTGCGCTTCGACGGCGACGGGACCCTCGCCGACGTCGCCGCCGAGCTGGACGCGCCGGTCCTCGTCGTCGCCGCGGCCGGGCTCGGCACGCTCAACCACACCGCACTCACCACCGGGGCGCTGGCGGCGCGGGGCCTGCGCTGCGCGGGCGTCGTGATCGGGGCGTGGCCGCGCGACCCCGATCTGGCGGCCCGCTGCAACCTCGCCGACCTGCCGTCCGTGACCGGGTCCCCGCTGGTGGGAGCGGTGCCGGAGGGGGCGGGGACGCTCGGTCCGGCGGAGTTCGCCACCGTCGCTCGTCACAGTCTTTCGTGCGAACTCGGCGGGGAATGGCATAGTCCCGGTTCGTGACGACCCCGCCGACTGTCATGGCCGAAGCCGCCGCCATCCTCGCCACCGCCCGCACCCGGGTGCTGGAGGAGGGGGTCGGCCTCGACGAGGCCCAGGTGCTCGAGGTGCTGCGCCTGCCCGACGAGGCCCTCGACGACCTGCTCCAGCTCGCCCACGACGTGCGGATGCGCTGGTGCGGGCCGGAGGTCGAGGTCGAGGGCATCATCTCGCTCAAGACCGGCGGTTGCCCCGAGGACTGCCACTTCTGCTCGCAGTCCGGGCTGTTCGCCTCGCCCGTCCGTTCCGCGTGGCTGGACATCCCCGCGCTGGTCGAGGCGGCCAAGCAGACGGCGAAGACCGGGGCCACGGAGTTCTGCATCGTCGCGGCCGTGCGCGGCCCGGACGCCCGGCTGATGGCGCAGGTCGCCGCCGGCATCGCGGCGATCAAGGACGAGATCGACATCAACATCGCCTGCTCGCTCGGGATGCTCGACCAGGAGCAGGTCGACCAGCTCGCCGCGATGGGCGTGCACCGCTACAACCACAACCTGGAGACCGCGCGCTCGCACTTCCCGAACGTCGTCACCACCCACACCTGGGAGGAGCGCGCGGAGACGCTGCGCCTGGTGCGCGAGGCGGGTATGGAGGTCTGCTGCGGCGGGATCCTGGGCATGGGGGAGACCCTCGAGCAGCGCGCCGAGTTCGCCGCGCAGCTCGCCGCCCTCACCCCCGACGAGGTGCCGCTCAACTTCCTCAACCCGCGCCCGGGCACCCCGTTCGGCGACCTGGAGGTCCTCTCCGGGCCCGACGCGCTGCGCTCCGTCGCCGCGTTCCGGCTCGCGCTGCCGCGCACGGTGCTGCGCTTCGCGGGCGGCCGGGAGATCACCCTGGGCGACCTGGGCGCGCGCAAGGGCCTGCTCGGCGGCATCAACGCCGTCATCGTCGGCAACTACCTGACGACCCTGGGCCGCGCCGCGGAGTCCGACATCGACCTGCTCGGCGAGCTGCAGATGCCGATCAAGGCGCTGAACGACACGATCTGATGGCCTTCTGCGACCAGTGCGGGCAGCCGGCCGGGGACCATCCGGTCTGCGTCGCGCGCCGCGAGCTCGAGCCGCCGCGCTACTGCCCCGAGTGCGCCCGGCGGATGGTCGTGCAGGTCGACCCGGTGGGCTGGACGGCCCGGTGCAGCCGCCACGGGGAGCTCCGCAACGCCTGAGAGCCGCGTCGTGACCCCGACGGCCGCCGTCTCCCGGTGGCCGCGGGGGCGGTCGCGGCGGGCACCCCGGCACCCGCCATGCTGGGCGGATGGCGAACTGGGGAGGCCTGCTGCGGCAGGCGGCCAAGATCGGGATGGACCTGCTGTCGAGGTCGTCGCAGCAGACGGGCAGGCCGCCCGCGGGCGGGTCGCCGCGACCCCGGGCCCGCAGCGCGCCCACCGGCGACGCCCCGCGCACCGTCGCCTACGCCCCCGATCTCGACGGGGCGGCCGACCCGGGGGAGATCGTCTGGGCCTGGGTGCCGTTCGAGGAGGACGACGGGCGCGGCAAGGACCGCCCGCTGCTGGTCGTCGGGCGGCAGGACGGCGACCTCGTCGGGCTCATGCTGTCGAGCCAGGGCGACCGGGCGGACGACCGCGACTGGGTCTCGATCGGGTCCGGCGCCTGGGACCGTGAGGGGCGGGAGTCGTTCGTCCGGCTCGACCGCGTGCTCGAGGTGGGGGAGCACGACATCCGCCGGGAGGGCGCCGTGCTCGACCGCGCCCGCTTCGACCGCGTCGCCGACCAGCTGCGCGGGCGCTTCGGCTGGAGCTGAGGCCGCGACCCGCGGGGTCAGTTGGCGCTGTGCTCGACCGAGAAGGTCGTCAGCGGCGCCGGCACGGCCCGCAGCTGGGTGAGCAGGCCGGTCTCGCGCGCCAGCAGCAGGCGGACCATCCGCAGCCGCTCGGTGGGGGAGGCCTGCTCCAGCAGCCCCTGCTTGTCGGCCAGGGGGAGCAGGCAGTCGGCGGCGAGGACGGCCGGCAGCTCGTCGGCGGGGATGGCGGCGTCGGGCTCGGACCAGTCGTCGGTCTTCCACGCCGTGTCGCAGTAGCGGCGGTGGGCGTCGCGGGCGGACGAGGTGAGCATCGAGGTGAGGTCGTCACCGCCCTCGAACCCGGTGTCGGGCAGGAACTCGACCGACCCCATCAGGTACGGCTTGGACTCGGTGTCGAGCTCGAGCAGCCGGAAGCGCCGGGCGCCGCGGGTGACGATGTCGAACCGGCCGTCGGGCAGGCGCCGGACGTCGCGCAGCGCCGCGGTGCAGCCGACGGAGTGCAGGCCCTCGATGCCGTCCTCGTCGGGCGTCCATCCCTCGCGGACGGCGACGACGCCGAACTCCTTGTCGGGCACCGCGCCGGTGACCAGATCGATGGTGAGCTGGCGGTAGCGCGGTTCGAAGATGTGCAGCGGCAGCAGGGCCCCCGGCATGAGCACGGTTCCCAGAGGGAACACGGGGACGGTCTCGGCCACCCATCTACGGTACGGGGCCGCGCCCGTGCTCGCCCGGCGGCTTGAGCACCGCGAAGGCGTCGGTGACGCGCAGGGTGCGGTCGGTGAACCGGAACAGGGCCGCGGGCCGCCCGCCCGACGGCCCGGGCGGGGCGACGGCGCCGGTCGGTTCGAGCAGGGCGCGGCGGGTCAGGACGCGCTGCAGGTTGGTGGCCGACACGGGGTGGCCCAGCGCGGCGACGTAGAGGTCGCGCAGGGCGGAGATGGTGAACTCGCGCGGGGCGATGGCGAAGCCGAGGTTGGTGTAGGACAGCTTCGCGCGCAGGCGGTCGCGGGCCGCGGCGACGATCGTGCCGTGGTCGAAGGCGGCGCAGGCCAGTGCGGGGGCACGGACCGGGGTGGGCAGGACGTCCGGGGCCGGGGCGCCCTCGGCGGGCGGCGGGCTGACGGTGCGCCACGCGGTGTCGGCGGGCACCGCGGGGTCGACGTCGGAGGGGACGAGCCCGAGGAACGCGGTGGCGATCAGCCGCGTCCCGGGCACGCGGCCCGGTTCGCTGAACACCCCGAGCTGCTCGACGTGGGCGACCTCCCGGACGTCGACCTTCTCGGCGAGCTGGCGCAGCACCGAGGTCTCGACGTCCTCGTCGTCGCCGAGGCGGCCGCCGGGCAGGGCCCAGCAGCCGCGGTCCGGGTCGCGGGCGCGCTGCCAGGCGAGGACCTCGACGTCCCCGCTGTCCCCGATGCGCAGCACCGCGGCGAGCACCTCGTGTCCGCTCACGGCGGTGATCGTAGGGGGGGCCGGGTGAACGACGGGTGTCCGGCGGGTGAGGTGGGGGTCACGCGGTACGTGCCTCCCGGCGGCGGCACTGCTAGCATCGTCGGCAGTTTACGACTACTAGTCGAAAACACGAGGAGGGGTCATGACGACGACCGAAGCCCCGGTGCTGGACGCCGGATGGGCCGAGGAGGTCCGGGCGCTCGCCGCGCAGCAGGACGCCGTGGTGCTGGCGCACAACTACCAGCTGCCCGAGATCCAGGACGTCGCCCACTTCACCGGCGACTCGCTGGCCCTCTCGCGGATCGCGGCGGAGTCGACGGCCTCGACGATCGTGTTCTGCGGCGTGCACTTCATGGCCGAGACCGCGAAGATCCTCAGCCCGGACAAGACCGTGCTGATCCCGGACGCGGGCGCGGGCTGCTCGCTGGCCGACTCGATCACCGCCGACCAGCTCCGGGCGTGGAAGGCCGAGCACCCCGGCGCCGTGGTGGTGTCCTACGTCAACACCACCGCCGCGGTGAAGGCCGAGACCGACGTGTGCTGTACCTCGTCGAACGCGGTCGAGGTCGTGGAGTCGGTCCCGGCCGACCGCGAGGTGCTGTTCCTGCCCGACCAGTTCCTCGGCGCGCACGTCCGCCGGATCACCGGCCGGGAGAACATGCACGTCTGGGCGGGGGAGTGCCACGTGCACGCCGGCATCAGCGGCCCGGCGCTCACCGCGCAGAGCGAGGCGCACCCCGGCGCCGACCTCTACGTGCACCCGGAGTGCGGCTGCGCCACCTCGGCGCTCTACCTCGCCGGTGCCGGGGCGGTGCCGCAGGAGCGCGTCAAGATCCTCTCGACGGGCGGCATGCTCGACGCCGCGCGCACCGCGACGCCGGGTGGCACCGTGCTGGTCGCCACCGAGGTCGGGATGCTGCACCAGCTGCGCCGCGCGGCCCCGGAGGTCGACTTCCGCGCCGTCAACGACCGCGCCTCCTGCCACTACATGAAGATGATCACCCCGGCGAAGCTGCTGCGGGCGCTGCGCGAGGGCCGCGACGAGGTGCACGTCGACCCGGAGCTGGCCGAGCGGGGCCGGGCCGCGGTGCAGCGGATGATCGCGATCGGGCAGCCCGGGGGTGGGGAGTGAACCCCTGGGAGGCGGAGGCGGACCTCGTCGTCGTCGGGTCGGGCGTCGCGGGGCTGACCGCCGCGCTGGACGCCGCCGCCGCGGGCCTGCGGGTCGTCGTCGTCACCAAGGACGCCGTCGACGCCGGATCGACGCGCTGGGCGCAGGGAGGCGTCGCCGTCGTCGTCGGTGACGTGGCGGGCGACAGCATCGACGCGCACGTCGCCGACACCCTGGAGGCCGGCGGCGGGCTGTGCGACCCGGCCGCCGTCGCGTCGATCATCGCCGACGGGCCGGCGGCCGTCGCGCGGCTGCGGGAGCGCGGAGCGCGCTTCGACGCCGGGCCCGACGGCAGGCTGGCCCGGACGCGCGAGGGCGGGCACTCCGCGTTCCGGGTGGTGCACGCGGGCGGTGACGCCACGGGCGCCGAGGTGGAGCGCGCGCTGGTGCACGCCTCCGGCGGTCTGCCGCTGCTCACCGACCACGTCGCCGTCGACGCGCTGCGGGAGCCCGACGGGCGCGTCGCCGGCCTGGCCGTGCTCGACGGCTCCGGGCGCCCGGGGGTGCTGCGGGCCCCCGCGGTGCTGCTCGCGACCGGCGGCTACGGGCAGCTCTACTCCTCCACGACCAACCCGGAGACCGCCACCGGCGACGGCGTCGCGCTCGCGCTGCGGGCCGGGGCGTCGGCGGCCGACCTGGAGTTCGTGCAGTTCCACCCGACCGTGCTCTACACCGGCCCGGCCGTCGGGCGGCGCCCGCTGGTCACCGAGGCCGTGCGCGGCGAGGGCGCGGTGCTGCTCGACCGGGCCGGGCGCCGGTTCATGACCGGCGTGCACCCGCTGGCCGACCTCGCCCCGCGCGACGTCGTGGCCGCCGCCATCACCCGCCGCCTCGCCGAGACCGGCACCTCGTGCGTCTACCTCGACGCCCGTGCCCTCGACGGCTTCGCCGCCCGCTTCCCCACGGTGTACGCGGCCTGCCGCGCCGCCGGGATCGACCCGGTCCGCGAGCCCGTCCCGGTGACGCCCGCGGCGCACTACTCGTGCGGCGGCGTCGTCACCGACGCGTCCGGCCGGACCGCCGTGCCCGGGCTCTACGCCGCGGGCGAGGTGGCCCGCACCGGGCTGCACGGGGCCAACCGGCTGGCCTCGAACAGCCTGCTGGAGGGCCTGGTGATGGGGGCGCGGGTGGCGTCGACGGTGGTGGCCGAACTGCAGGAAGGCCACCTTCCCGCAACCTTGCTGCGGGAAGGTGGCCTTCCTGCCATTCCCGCGCCCGCCGTGCCGCTGGCCGACCGCGGGGTCGTGCAGCGGGCCATGTCCGGTGCCGCCGGCGTCGGGCGCGACGGGGCCGGCCTGGCCGCCGCCTCCGACGCGGTCGAGGCGGCCACCGCGCTGGCGGTGCCGATCGACCGGGCCGGTGTCGAGGACGCCGCGCTGACGCTGCTCGCGCAGGCGGTGCTCGCCGCCGCGGGCACCCGTACCGAGAGCCGGGGCTGCCACGTGCGCACCGACTTCCCGGCCCGCGACGACGTGTGGCAGCGGGCGAGCCTGGAGGTCGTGCTGGACGGGACGGGCCGTCCCGAGGTCCGCGCGGGCAAGGCGGTCGCCGCATGACCGGCCCCGATCCCGACGACCTGCGCCGCGTCGTCGCCACCGCGCTGGAGGAGGACCTGCGCTACGGCCCGGACGCCACCACCGAGGCGACGGTCCCGGCCGACGCGATCGCCGTCGGCGCCTTCGCGGCGCGCCGCCCCGGGGTGCTGGCCGGGATCCCGGCCGTCCTCGCGGTGCTCGACGCCGTCGTCGGCGACTACGAGGTGCTCTCCTGCGCCGCCGACGGCGACCGGGTGCAGGCGGGTGACGCCGCGCTGACCGTGCGCGCCCCCGTCCGCACCTTCCTCACCGCCGAGCGCACCGCGCTCAACCTGCTCTGCCACCTCTCCGGGGTGGCGACGGCCACCGCGGCCTGGGTCGACGCCGTCGCCGGCACCGGGGCCCGCATCCGCGACACCCGCAAGACCCTGCCGGGCCTGCGGCTGCTGGAGAAGTACGCGGTGCGCTGCGGCGGCGGCGTCAACCACCGCATGGGCCTCGGCGACGCCGTGCTGATCAAGGACAACCACGTGGCGGCGGCCGGGTCGGTGGGGGCGGCGCTGCGGGCCGCGCGGGAGCGGGCCCCGGACCTGCCCTGCGAGGTGGAGGTCGACTCGCTGGAGCAGCTGGCCGAGGTGCTCGCGCTGGGTGCCGAGCTGGTGCTGCTCGACAACTTCCCCGTCGCGCTCACCCGTGAGGCCGTCGCGCTGCGCGGGGACGCCCCGACCCGGCTGGAGTCCTCCGGCGGCCTCGCCCTGGAGAACGCCCGCGCCTACGCCGAGACCGGGGTCGACTACCTCGCGGTCGGCGCGCTCACCCACTCCGTCACCGCGCTCGACCTGGGGCTGGACCTGCTGCCCGGCTGACGCCCGGCGGTGCGTGGGCGACGCCACGCCACCGCGATTCGGTCATCGGGTACCCGGTGGGTGACAATCGGTGCGGGAAAGCGTCAACGAGGACCTCCACCACACCCTCACGTGCAGGGCCCCGGCGTGCGCCGGGCGGCCGGGTTGGAGTCACCATGACCATGATCTGCGAACGCTGCTACGCCCCCATCGGCGACGGCGAGTCCCTCGTGCGCCTGGCGCACATCGACCACGCCCACGCCGACGGCAGCATCACCTGGGTGTACGCCTACGTGCACCTCACGGCGTGCGTCACCCCGCGGCCGGCCCCGCACGAGCGCCCGAACACCGGCACCTGGGACTCCGCGCGCGGTATCGGTGGGTACCGCAGCTGAGGCCCGGCGCGGGCCCGGCCCGCGGGGCGAGCGGTCGGCCGTAGGCTGAGGACCATGCTCCGCCGGACCGACCTGCGCCCCCAGAAGCTCCCCACCACCGCCGCCCTGCGGGCCCTGCTGCCCCGCGCGGAGGTCGACGTCGACACCGTGCTGCACCAGGTGCGGCCGCTGGTGGAGGCCGTGCGCGAGCGCGGGGCGGAGGCGGCGCTGGAGTTCGGCGAGCGGTTCGACGGCGTGCGCTCGTCCTCGGTGCGGGTGCCGCCGCAGACGGTCACCGCCGCGCTCGCCGCCCTCGACCCGCAGGTGCGCGCCGCCCTCGAGGTGGCGATCGAGCGGGCCCGCACCGTGCACGCCGAGCAGCGCCGCACCGACATCGTCACCTCCGTCGTGCCCGGCGGCACGGTCACCGAGCGGTTCGTGCCGGTGCGCCGCGTCGGGCTCTACGCCCCCGGCGGGCGGGCGGTGTACCCCTCGAGCGTCGTGATGAACGTGGTCCCCGCCCAGGAGGCGGGCGTGGAGTCGCTGGTGGTGGTCTCGCCGCCGCAGGCCGACCACGGCGGGCTGCCGCACCCCACGATCCTCGCCGCGGCCGCGCTGCTGGGCGTCGACGAGGTGTGGGCGGTCGGGGGCGCGCAGGCCGTCGCGCTGCTGGCCTACGGCGGCACCGACACCGACGGCGGTGAGCTGGAGCCCGTCGACATGGTCACCGGCCCCGGCAACATCTACGTCACCGCGGCCAAGCGGCTGCTGCGCGGCCTGATCGGCATCGACGCCGAGGCCGGCACCACCGAGATCGCCGTACTGGCCGACGACACCGCCGACCCGGTGCACGTCGCCGCCGACCTCATCTCCCAGGCCGAGCACGACCCGGCCGCGGCGTCGGTACTGGTCACGACCTCGCCCGCGCTGGCCGACGCCGTCGACGCCGAGCTGGCCGCGCAGGTGCCCGCCACCAAGCACGACGAGCGGATCCGCACCGCGCTCACCGGGCCGCAGTCGGGCACCGTGCTGGTCTCCGACCTCGATGACGGGATCGCGGTCGTCGACGCCTACGCCGCCGAGCACCTGGAGATCCAGACCGCCGACGCCCGCGCGGTGGCCCTGCGCGTCCGCAACGCCGGGGCGATCTTCGTCGGGCCGTGGGCACCAGTGTCGCTGGGCGACTACTGCGCCGGGTCCAACCACGTCCTGCCCACCGGCGGCTGCGCCCGGCACTCCGCCGGACTGTCGGTGCAGACGTTCCTGCGCGGCGTCCACGTGATCGACTACTCGCAGGACGCGCTGCGCGAGGTGGCCGAATCGGTCGTCACCCTCGCCGGTGCGGAGGACCTGCCGGCGCACGGGCAGGCCGTCACGGCGAGGTTCCGCACGTGAAGGTGACGCTCGACGACCTCCCGCTGCGCGACGACCTGCGCGGCAAGACCCCTTACGGCGCCCCGCAGCTCGACGTGGCGGTGCGGCTCAACACCAACGAGAACCCGTACCCGCCGCCGCCCGAGCTGGTCGCCGACGTCACCGCGGCCGCCGCCGCGGCCGCGGCCGACCTGCACCGCTACCCCGACCGCGACGCCACGGCCCTGCGCGCCGATCTCGCCGCCTACCTGACGGGCGCCACCGGCGTGCCGCTGACGGCGGAGAACGTGTGGGCGGCCAACGGCTCCAACGAGGTGCTGCAGCAGATCATGCAGGCCTTCGGCGGGCCCGGGCGCACGGCCGTGGGCTTCGAGCCGAGCTACTCGATGCACCCGATCATCGCCGCGGGCACCCGCACCGAGTGGCTGCCCGCCCCGCGCCGGGCCGACTTCGCGATCGACGTCGACGCCGCCGCCGCGCTGCTGCGCTCGACCGGGCCGGACATCACGTTCCTGACCAGCCCGAACAACCCCACCGGCCAGTCGCTGGAGCCCGCCGAGCTGGCCGTGCTGATCGACGCGGCGCCCGGGATCGTGGTGGTCGACGAGGCCTACGCGGAGTTCTCCGACCGGCCCGGCGCCGTCACGCTGCTGGACACCCACGGCCATAAGCTGATCGTCAGCCGCACGATGAGCAAGGCCTTCGCGTTCGCCGGCGGGCGGCTGGGCTACCTCGCGGCCGCGCCCGCCGTCGTCGACGCGCTGCAGCTGGTCCGGCTGCCCTACCACCTCTCGGCGCTCACCCAGGCCGCCGCACGGGCGTCGCTGCGGCACGCCGAGGCCACCCTCGGCTCGGTCGCGCTGCTGCGCCACGAGCGCGACCGCGTCGTCGACGAGCTGCGCAGCGCGGGCTACGACGTGGTGCCCAGCGACGCCAACTTCGCGCTGTTCGGCGCGTTCACCGACGCCCCGCGCGCGTGGCAGGCCTTCCTCGACCGCGGCGTGCTGATCCGCGACGTCGGGATCCCGGAGCGGCTGCGGGTCACCGTCGGCACGCCCGAGGAGAACGACGCGTTCCTCGCCGTCGCCACCGATCTCGCAACGAAGGAGCTGGCATGACCCGCATCGGCCGCGTCGAGCGGATCACCAAGGAGTCGACGGTGCTCGTCGAGATCGACCTCGACGGCACCGGGAAGACGGAGATCGCCACCGGCGTCCCGTTCTTCGACCACATGCTCGACGCCTTCGGCAAGCACGGGGCGTTCGACCTCACCGTGCGCGCCACCGGCGACGTCGACCTCGACGCGCACCACACCGTCGAGGACACCTCGATCGTGCTCGGCCAGGCGATCCTCCAGGCGCTCGGCGACAAGAAGGGCATCCGCCGCTTCGGCGACGCCTGGATCCCGATGGACGAGGCGCTGGCGCAGGCCGTCGTCGACGTCTCCGGGCGCCCGTACACCGTGCACACCGGCGAGCCCGACGTCATGACGGGGTTCGTCGTCGGCGGGCACTACCCGACGGTGCTCAACCGCCACGTGTTCGAGTCGCTGGCCTTCCACGGCCACCTCGCCCTGCACGTGCGCGTGCTCGACGGCCGCGACCCGCACCACATCACCGAGGCCGAGTTCAAGGCCGTCGCCCGCGCCCTGCGCGCCGCGGTGGAGGCGGACACCCGGATCACCGGCATCGCCTCGACGAAGGGCACGCTCTGATGGCGCGGATCGTCGTGCTCGACTACGGCTCGGGCAACCTGCGTTCCGCGGAACGCGCGCTGGCCAGGGTCGGGGCCGACGTCACGGTCACCGCCGACGCCGACGCCGCGCTGGAGGCCGACGGGCTGGTCGTCCCCGGGGTCGGCGCGTTCGCCGCGTGCATGGCCGGGCTGCGGGGGATCGACGGGCCGCGGATCATCGACCGCCGCCTCGCCGGCGGACGGCCGGTGCTCGGGATCTGCGTCGGGATGCAGGTGCTGTTCGACCTGGGCGTCGAGTGGGGCGAGCGCACCGAGGGCTGCGGGCAGTGGCCCGGCACCGTCGAGCAGATCAAGGCCGACGTGCTGCCGCACATGGGCTGGAACACCGTGGCGGCCCCGGCCGGGTCGACTCTGTTCCAGGGCCTCGACGCCAGGACCCGTTTCTACTTCGTGCACTCCTTCGGTGTGCGGCGCTGGGAGCTGGAGCCCTCCGAGGCCCTGCGCCCGCCGCTGGTCACCTGGGCCCACCACGGCGAGGACTTCGTGGCGGCGGTGGAGAACGGCGCGCTCGCGGCCACCCAGTTCCACCCCGAGAAGTCCGGCGACGCCGGCGCCGCCGTGCTGCGGAACTGGCTGCGCGACGTCGTCGGCTAGCGTCCGGCGAAGGACCGTTCGCGCAGGTCGTAGCGCAGCTCGCGGCGCCCGTCGCGGATCCCGTCGACGACGAGCTCGGTCAGCTCGTCCACCGTCGCCCCGGCCGTCATCGACGGCGCCGTGCCCACGATCGCGCGGTCGGCGAGGCCGGTCTCGATGTGCGGCGGGCGGACGTCGAAGACGGTGACGCCCCTGCGGCGCTGCTCCTGGCGCACCGCGGTGAGCCAGGCGGACAGGCCCGCCTTGCTGGCGGTGTAGGCGGCCATCCCGGCGGTGGGGTGGTCGGCGAGGATCGCGCTGAGCACCGCGACCGTCCCGCCGGTCTCCATCCGCCGCAGTGCGGCGCGCGCCATCGCCATCGGCGCCATCGTGTTGACGGTGAGCAGGTGCTCGGTGACCACGTCGTCCTCCTGCTCGGCGGGCCCGAACGCGGCGACGCCGAACGCGACGACCAGCACGTCGAGGCCGCCGAGGGCGTCGGCCGCCTCGTCGACGACGGCCGCGCAGCGCTCCAGGTCCAGCGCGTCGAAGGTGAGCGCGGGGGCGTCGGGGCCGACGTCGCGCAGCCGCGCCGCGTCGCGCCCGGCCAGCACCAACCGGGCCCCGCGCCCGTCCAGCGACCGTGCGACCGCCGCGCCCAGGACGCCGCTCGCGCCCGCCACCAGCACCCGTGCCCCGTCGAGATCCATACTTCGCACGCTAGGTCCGAAACCTTCCGGGCGCGCGGCGACTCCACCGGGAGAACAGAGGGAGGGATCGCGATGGAGCAGTTCGGGCCGTACCGGCTGGAGGAGCTGGTCGGGCGGGGCGGGATGGGGGAGGTCTACCGCGCCCACGACACGCGCCGCGACCGGACCGTCGCGCTCAAGCGCCTGCCCGCGCACCTGGCCGAGGACCCCGACTTCCGTGCCCGCTTCCGCAAGGAGGCGGCGATCGCCTCGCGGCTGACCGAGCCGCACATCGTCCCGATCCACGACTTCGGCGAGATCGACGGGCGGCTGTTCCTCGACATGCGGCTGGTCACCGGCCGCGACCTCGCCGACGTGCTCGCCACCGACGGCCCGCTGCCCGCGGCGCGCGCGGTGCCGATCGTGGCCCAGGTCGCGAGCGCGCTGGACGCCGCCCACGCGAGCGGCCTGTTGCACCGCGACGTCAAACCGGCCAACGTGCTGCTCACCGGCGACTTCGCCTACCTCGCCGACTTCGGCGTCGCCCGCGCCGTCGACGGCTCCCGCGACTCCGCGCTGACCGCCACCGGCGCGACCGTCGGGACGCTGGGCTACATGGCGCCCGAGCGGTTCCTGGGCGACCGCGTCGACCACCGCGCCGACGTCTACGCGCTGGCCTGCGTGCTGTTCGAGCTGCTCACCGGGCAGCCGCCGTTCGCCGGGGCGAGCGGGCCCGCGCTGATGCACGCGCACCTGTCGGCCGAGCCGCCCGTGCCGAGCCGGTCGGTGCCCGGTGTGCCGCCCGCGCTGGACGCCGTGGTGGCGCGGGGCATGGCCAAGGACCCCGACCGGCGCCACCGCACCGCGGGCGAGCTCGCCGCGGCCGCGACCCACGCCCTCACCGGGACACCCCCGCAGGCCCCGGCCCGGCAGGTCGCGGCACCGGTGACGCGCATGCACCCCGGCGGCACCGGCGCGCCGACCCCGCCGCCGTCGTGGCCCCCGGCGCCCGCCGCGGACCGCACCCGGCTCGGCCCGCCGGCCGGGACCGGCTTCGGCCCGGCCCCGCACGTCGCCCACCCCTACGCCCACGGCGCCCCCGCGCCGGCCCCGTACGGCCCCGGTCCGCACGGCGGGGCGCCCCGGGGCGGTGCGCGCCGCCGCGGGCCGCTCGTCGCCGTGGCGGCCGCGGTGCTCGCCGCGCTCGTCGTCACCGCGGTCGTGCTGTGGCCGCGCCCGGCCGCGACGACGACCGCGGCCACCCCGACCGTCCCGTCGGCCGGGGGCGTCACCGCCGGCACCACGGCGGGGCCGGTCGCCGCCGGTGGCCTGCTCGGGCGCCTGGAGCCGGCGGGCTTCTACGCCGAGACCTGCGAGGACCAGCCGCTCACCGACGGCGCCACCGAGCAGATCCGCTGCACCACCACCGACACGGCCGTGCCCGCGGTCGTCTTCCAGCAGTTCGCCGACGTCCCGACCTACGCCGAGTCGCTCGCCACGGTCGACCGCAACACCTCCGGGGAGGACGAGGACTGCGCCATCGGCGGCGACGCCTCGGTGGAGTACGCGGGCTACGACCTGGTCTGCGGCACGACCACGCTGGAGGACGGCACCAGCGTCTACGTGGTCGCCTGGGGCACGCGGTCGTCGCTGATGCAGGGCTTCGTCGCGGGCCAGGACCCCGACGACGTCTACACCTGGTGGCTGACGAACACCCCGTTCTGAGGCCCTCGGTAGGCTGCCCGCCGTGACCTTCACGTTGCTGCCCGCGGTCGACGTCGCCGACGGCCAGGCCGTCCGCCTGGTGCAGGGCGAGGCCGGCACCGAGACCGGCTACGGCGCCCCCCGCGACGCCGCGCTGCAGTGGCAGCACGACGGAGCCGAGTGGGTCCACCTCGTCGACCTCGACGCCGCGTTCGGCCGGGGCTCCAACGCCGAGCTGCTGGCCGCGGTCGTCGGGGAGCTGGACGTGCAGGTCGAGCTGTCGGGCGGCATCCGCGACGACGCCTCGCTGGAGCGGGCACTGGCCACCGGCTGCGCGCGGGTCAACCTGGGCACCGCCGCGCTGGAGAACCCGGACTGGTGTGCCCGCGCGATCGCCGCCCACGGCGAGCGGATCGCGGTCGGCCTCGACGTCCGGATCACCGAGCAGGGCCACCGCCTGGCCGCGCGCGGCTGGACCACCGACGGCGGCGACCTGTGGGAGACCCTGGAGCGCCTCGACCGCGACGGGTGCGCCCGCTACGTCGTCACCGACGTCGGCAAGGACGGCATGCTCAAGGGCCCCAACACCGACCTGATGCGCGACGTCGCCAACGCCACGAAGGCCCCGGTGATCGTCTCCGGCGGGATCTCGGAGATCGCCGACCTGGAGGCGCTGGCGCGGATCGCGGCCCAGGGCGTCAACCTGGAGGGGTCGATCGTCGGCAAGGCCCTCTACGCGGGCCGGTTCACCCTGCCCGAGGCGCTGGCCGCGATGCGCGCCGTCGAGGCGGCCTCGGCGCAGCGGGCCACCGGCTGATGGGGGTCGCCGTCCGCGTCATCCCCTGCCTCGACGTCTCCGCCGACGAGAACGGGCGGGGCCGCGTCGTCAAGGGCGTCAACTTCGTCGACCTGCGCGACGCGGGCGACCCGGTCGAGATGGCCCGCGTCTACGACGCCGAGGGCGCCGACGAGCTGACCTTCCTCGACGTCACCGCGTCGTCGGGGGAGCGGGCCACCATGCTCGACGTGGTGCGCCGCACCGCCGAGCAGGTGTTCATCCCGCTGACGGTCGGCGGCGGCATCCGGGCCACCGACGACATCGACGTGCTGCTGCGCAGCGGCGCCGACAAGGTGTCGATCAACACCGCGGCCATCGCCCGCCCGGAGCTGCTGCACGAGGCCAGCCGCCGGTTCGGGTCGCAGTGCATCGTGCTCTCGGTCGACGCCCGCACCGTGCCGGAGGGGGACGCGCCCACGCCGTCGGGCTGGGAGGTCACCACGCACGGCGGGCGCCGCGGCACCGGCATCGACGCCGTCGAGTGGGCCGCGCGCGGCCAGGAACTGGGCGTCGGGGAGATCCTGCTCAACTCGATGGACGCCGACGGCACCCGCGCCGGGTTCGACCTGCGGATGATCGCCGCGGTGCGGGCCCGCGTCGACGTGCCGGTGATCGCCAGCGGGGGAGCGGGCGAGGTCGGGCACTTCGTCCCCGCCGTCCGGGCCGGGGCCGACGCGGTGCTCGCCGCCACGGTGTTCCACTTCGGCCACTTCCGGATCGGCGACGTCAAGCAGGCGCTCGGGGAGGCCGAGGTGGAGGTCCGATGACCCGCGTGCTCGACTCCCGGCTCGACCCGGCGATCGCGGCCCGGCTCAAGCGCGACGCCGACGGGCTGGTCTGCGCGGTGGCCCAGCAGCGCGGCACCGGCGAGGTGCTGATGGTCGCCTGGATGGACGACGAGGCGCTGCACCGCACGCTGACCACCCGCCGCGCCACGTACTGGTCGCGCTCCCGGGAGGAGTACTGGGTCAAGGGCGAGAGCTCCGGGCACGCCCAGGCCGTGCACGAGGTGCGCCTGGACTGCGACGGCGACGCGGTCGTGGTCGTGGTCGACCAGACGGGCCCGGCCTGTCACACCGGCACCCGCACCTGCTTCGACGCCGACGTGCTGCTGGCGCCGGCCGACGCTCAGCCGAGCGGGCCCGTCAGGTAGCGCTGCACCGTCGGCGCCACCGCGGCCACCACCGTCGCGTGGTCGGCCGAGGCGAGCGGCTCCAGCTTCACGACGTAGCGGGCCATGCCGAGCCCGATGAGCTGCGACCCGACCAGCGCCGCCCGCAGGTCGGGCTGGTCGGGCCCGAGCGTCGCGACGACCCGGGTGAGGATCACCCGGGTCACGAAGTCGCGCAGCATCCGTGCGGCGTCGTCGTGCGCGGCGACGCTGCGCAGCATCGACGCCAGCGGGGCGCCCCCGGTGGCGTCCCAGAGCGTGAGGAAACGCGTGACGAGCCGCTCGCCGAGCTGGTCGCGGGGGCCGTGCAGCAGCTCGGGGAACACGGCCGCCGGATCGAGCGGGATGTCCAGCGACGCGGTGAACAGGGCGTCCTTGGAGCCGAACCAGTGGTGGACCATCGCCGCGTCGACACCGGCCCGCTCGGCGATGTGCCGCACGGTCGCCCCGTCGTAGCCGCGCTCGGCGAACGCGGCCCGGGCGGCGGTGAGCACCTGCTCCCGCGTGTCGGCCCCACTGCGGCGGCGGCCGCGGCGCCGGGCGGGTTCCTGGGGGACGGCCACGCCCGGCATTGTCGCGCAGCGCCCGCCGCCCGGCTCCGCGCGCACGTCCCGGCCACGCGCGCACCGTCGAGCGTGCGCGCGGGGCCACGAGGGTGCGCGCCGGCCGGGCGGCCGCCTCGCCGTCCGGGGCCCGGGTCGTTTGAGAGGATGCCCGCATGACCGCACTGTTCGCCGCCCGCACCCTGGGCGCGGTCACCCCCAGCCGTGAGGAGTTCCGCGCGCTGGCGGTGGGGCACCGGGTCATCCCGGTCGCCCGCCGCCTGCTCGCCGACGACGAGACCCCCGTCGGGGTCTTCCGCAAGCTGGCCGGTGACCGTCCCGGCACGTTCCTGCTCGAGTCCGCGGAGAACGGGCGGTCCTGGTCGCGGTGGTCGTTCGTCGGTGCGCGGTCGGCGGCCGCGCTGACCGTCGTCGACGGCTCGGCGGTGTGGACCGGTGACGTCCCGGCCGGGCTGCCCACCGACGGCGACCCGCTGGCCGTCCTGCGCACCGTCGTGGAGGAGCTGCACAGCGAGCCGCTGCCCGGGCTGCCGCCGCTGACCGGCGGGATGGTCGGCTACCTCGGCTACGACGTCGTGCGCAGGCTGGAGCGGCTGCCGGCGCTCGCCGCGGACGACATGGGCGTCCCCGAGCTGGTGATGCTGCTGGCCACCGACCTCGCGGCCGTCGACCACCACGAGGGCACGATCACGCTGATCGCCAACGCGATCAACTGGGACGCCTCCGACGAGCGCGTCGACGAGGCCTACGACGACGCCGTGGCCCGGCTGGACCGGATGACCGCCGAGCTGGCCGCGCCCGCCCCGTCCACGGTGGCGGTGTACGCGCCCGCCGAGCCCGACTTCCTCCGGCGGCGCACCCCCGCGCAGCACCACGCGGCCGTCGAGGTGGCCAAGGAGCAGATCCGGGCGGGGGAGGCGTTCCAGGTGGTGGTGTCGCAGCGCTTCGAGACCGCGTGCGACGCCGACCCGCTCGACGTCTACCGCGTCCTGCGCGCCACCAACCCCAGCCCGTACATGTACCTGCTCAACCTGGAGGCGGCCGACGGCGGCCGCTTCCACATCGTCGGGTCCTCCCCGGAGGCGCTGGTCACCGTCGTCGACGGGGTGGCCACCACGCACCCGATCGCCGGCACGCGCTGGCGCGGGGCCACCGAGGAGGAGGACCTCCAGCTGGAGAAGGACCTGCGCACCGACGAGAAGGAGCGCGCCGAGCACGTCATGCTCGTCGACCTCGGGCGCAACGACCTCGGGCGGGTCTGCGAGCCGGGCACCGTCAAGGTGCACTCGTTCTTCTCGGTGGAGCGCTACAGCCACGTGATGCACCTGGTGTCCACGGTGACCGGCCGGCTGCGGGCCGACCGCAACGCCGTCGACGCCGTCACGGCCTGCTTCCCGGCGGGCACGCTGTCCGGGGCGCCGAAGCCGCGCGCGATGGCGATCATCGAGGAGCTGGAGCCGACCCGGCGCGGGCTCTACGGCGGCATCGTCGGCTACCTCGACTTCGCCGGCAACGCCGACACCGCGATCGCGATCCGCACCGCCCTGATCCGCGACGGGGTCGCCTACGTGCAGGCCGGGGGCGGGATCGTGGCCGACTCCGACCCGGTCGCGGAGGACGCGGAGTGCCTGAACAAGGCGCGGGCGGTGCTGTCGGCGGTGGCCACGGCGGCGACGCTCGCGGAGCCGCGCACGGGGCCGGCGGCGACGCTCGCGGAGCCGCGCACGGGGCCGGCGGCCGGGCGGCCGGCGGGCGACGGGGCGGCGTGACCGCGGCCCCGCCCGGGCGGTCCCGGCTGCTGGGCCCGGTCTGTGCCGGGCTGGTCGCGGCGGCGGCCGCGCTGTGGGGCGGGTCGCAGGCCGTCTGGTACCGGGTCACCGAGGCGGTGCCCGGGGGCGGGCAGCAGGTCGTCGAGGTGACGGGGGCGCAGGCCCGGCCCGCGTTCGGCGGGGTCGCGCTGCTCGCGCTGGCCGGGGTGGCGGGGGTGGTCGCGACCGGGGGCCCGCTGCGGCGGGTCGTCGGCGGGCTGCTGGTGCTCGCGGGTGCGGCGGTCGCGGTGTCCGCGGTGGCGTCCCTGCTCACCGCGGCCGGCACGACGGCGGCACCGTTGCTGGCCGTGGTCGGGGGGTTACTGCTGGTGGCCGCAGGGCTGGTGGTGCTGATGCGGGAGCGGCGGCTGCCCCGGCTGGGGGCCCGCTACGCCGCCCCCGGGGCGCGCCCGGCGCCGTCCGACCCGGACCGTGCCGCCTGGCAGGACCTCGACGCCGGTCGGGACCCGACGGCGGGGCCTGGCTAGCATGACGGGCGCGTGAAGATCCGGCCCGACAGGTGAGATCCCGGAAGGGGGCGATACCGCGTGGATCACAGCAGTGCAGGCGGAAGTGTTCTCGATTCCATCGTGGACGGCGTCCGCGCCGATCTCGCGGTCCGCGAGGCCGCCGTCGACTTCGCCGAGATCAAGCGGCGCGCGGCCGCGGCCGCCCCGGCCCGCGACGTGATGGCCGCCCTGCAGGCCCCGGGGATCGGCGTGATCGCCGAGGTCAAGCGCCGCAGCCCGTCCAAGGGCGACCTGGCATCGATCGCCGACCCGGCCGAGCTCGCGGCGTCCTACGCCGAGGGCGGGGCGCGGGTGATCAGCGTGCTCACCGAGGAGCGGCGCTTCGGCGGCTCGCTCGCCGACCTCGCGGCGGTGCGGGCCGTCGTCGACGTGCCGGTGCTGCGCAAGGACTTCGTCGTCAGCCCCTACCAGGTCCACGAGGCCCGGGCCTACGGTGCCGACCTGGTGCTGCTGATCGTCGCCGCGCTGGAGCAGAACGCGCTCGACTCGCTGCTCGACCGCGTGGAGTCCCTCGGGATGACCGCACTGGTGGAGGTGCACACCGAGGAGGAGGCCGACCGCGCGCTGGAGGCGGGGGCCAAGGTCATCGGGGTCAACGCGCGCAACCTGCACACCCTCGAGGTCGACCGGACGGTGTTCGGGCAGATCGCGCCGGGGCTGCCGAGCGAGGTCATGCGGGTCGCCGAGTCGGGCGTCCGCGGCCCGGGTGACCTGCTGACCTACGCCGGATGGGGCGCCGACGCGGTGCTGGTCGGCGAGGGCCTGGTCACCAGCGGAGACCCGCGCGCCGCGGTGCGCGGGCTGGTGGCGGCGGGTTTCCATCCCTCGTGCTCGCGAATGGTCCGTTGACTAGGCTTCCGGGGTGAGTACCTCCGTGAAGGCCAGCGAGGGCATCGAGACGCCCTCGGGACACGAGCCCGACGAGCGCGGCCACTTCGGTCGCTACGGCGGCCGGTTCGTGCCGGAGGCGCTGATCGCGGCGCTGGACGAGCTGGCCGTGGCCTACGAGAAGGCCCGCGCCGACCGGGGGTTCCTCGACGAGCTCGACCGGCTGCACCGCGACTACTCCGGCCGCCCGTCGCCGCTCACCGACGCCACGCGGCTCGCGGAGCACGCGGGCGGGGCGCGGATCCTGCTCAAGCGCGAGGACCTCAACCACACCGGCTCCCACAAGATCAACAACGTGCTGGGTCAGGCGTTGCTGACGAAGCGGATGGGCAAGTCCCGCGTCATCGCCGAGACCGGGGCGGGCCAGCACGGTGTCGCCACGGCCACCGCGTGCGCGCTGCTGGGCCTGGAGTGCGTCGTCTACATGGGCGAGGTCGACACCGAGCGGCAGGCGCTCAACGTCGCCCGGATGCGGCTGCTCGGCGCCACCGTGATCCCGGTGAAGACCGGGTCCCGGACGCTCAAGGACGCGATCAACGAGGCGCTGCGCGACTGGGTCACGAACGTCGACGAGACGCACTACCTGCTCGGCACCGTCGCCGGCCCGCACCCGTTCCCGACGATGGTGCGCGACTTCCACCGCGTCATCGGGCTGGAGGCGCGCGAGCAGGTGCAGGCGATGACGGGCCGGCTGCCCGACGCCGTCGCGGCCTGCGTCGGCGGCGGCTCCAACGCGATCGGGATCTTCCACGCCTTCCTCGACGATCCCGCCGTGCGCCTGGTGGGCTTCGAGCCCGGCGGTGACGGCGTCGAGACCGGTCGGCACGGCGCCACGCTGAGCGAGGGCTCGCCCGGCGCGCTGCACGGGGCCATGAGCTACCTGCTGCAGGACACCGACGGCCAGACCAGCGAGTCGTACTCGATCTCCGCGGGGCTCGACTACCCCGGTGTCGGCCCCGAGCACGCCCTGCTCAAGGACCTCGGCCGCGCCACCTACGAGCCGGTCACCGACGCCGAGGCGATGGACGCCTTCGCGCTGCTGTGCCGCACGGAGGGGATCATCCCGGCGATCGAGTCGGCGCACGCGATCGCCGGGGCGCTGCGGCTCGGGCGCGAGCTGGGGCCCGACGGGATCGTGCTGGTGAACCTCTCCGGGCGCGGTGACAAGGACGTCGACACGGCGGCGAAGTGGTTCGGGATGATCGCCGAGGGGGAGAGCGCGCAGGACGCCAGCGGCACCGCGATCGCCGAGGGCGCGACGGCCGACCGCACGCTGGCCGACGAGCCGTCGCCCGCGGGCGCCGACACGGGGAGCGTGCAGCGATGAGCGGCGTCGGGTCGGTCTTCGCGGGGTGCCGGGAGCAGGGGCGGGGGGCGCTGATCGGCTACCTGCCGGCCGGGTACCCGACCGTCGACGGGTCGGTCGACCTGCTGAACGCGATGGTCGACGGGGGGTGCGACCTGCTGGAGATCGGCGTGCCCTACTCCGACCCCGTGATGGACGGGCCCACGATCCAGGCCGCCGCCGAGACCGCGCTGCGGGCCGGGTTCCGGCTGCGCGACCTGCTGACGGTCGTCGAGCGCGTCACGGCGGCGGGCGGGCGCGCGGTCGTCATGACCTACTTCAACCCGGTGCTGCGCTACGGCGTCGACGCCTTCGCCCGCGACCTCGCCTCCGCGGGCGGGCTGGGCCTGATCACCCCCGACCTCATCCCCGACGAGGCCGACGAGTGGCTGGCGGCCTCCGACGCCCACGGCCTGGACCGGATCTTCCTGGTCGCGCCGTCGTCGACGGAGGAGCGGATCGCGTCCACGACGGCCGCGTCCCGGGGCTTCGTCTACGCCACCTCGGTCATGGGCGTCACCGGCGCGCGTGACGCCGTGGGCGGGGCGGCGTCGGGGGTCGTCGCGCGCTGCCGCGCCCACACCTCGCTGCCGATCGGCGTCGGGCTGGGGGTGCGCTCCGGTGCGCAGGCCGCGGAGGTCGCCGGGTTCGCCGACGGCGTCATCGTGGGCTCGGCCTTCGTCACGGCCGCGGAGACCGGCGGCGTCGACGGGGTGCGGGCGCTGGCGACGGAGCTGGCGGACGGCGTCGCGCGCGCGGGCCGCCCGGCCCCCACCCCGGCCTGACGCCCCCACCCGGACCGCCGCGGGGCGGGACGCTAGCGTGGGGGGCGTGAGCCCTGTCGTGACCGCCGTGCTGGCCGCCATCCCGAGCCCCGACCGTGGGGTGTGGATGCTCGGCCCGATCCCGATCCGGGCGTACGCGCTGTGCATCATTGCGGGCATCGTCGTGGCCGTCACCTGGAGCGAGCGGCGGTTCGTCGCACGCGGGGGCGAGTCCGGCGTCGTCACCGACGTGGCGGTGTTCGCGGTGCCGTTCGGGCTGGTGGGCGGGCGGCTCTACCACGTCGCCACCGACTGGCCGACCTACTTCGGCCCCGGGCGCAACCCGATCGAGGCGCTCTACATCTGGCAGGGCGGGCTGGGCATCTGGGGCGCGGTGGCGTTCGGCGCGGTCGGGGCCTGGATCGGCTGCCGCCGCCGGGGTGTGCCGCTGCCGTTCTTCGCCGACGTCGTGGCGCCGGGCATCGTGGTGGCGCAGGCCATCGGGCGGCTGGGCAACTGGTTCAACCAGGAGCTCTACGGCGGCCCGACCGACCTGCCGTGGGGCCTGGAGATCTACGAGCGCGTCGACCCGGTGAGCGGGGTGGCCGACCCGCTCAACGGCGTCGCGCTGGACACCACGCCGATCGGGGTCTTCCATCCCACCTTCCTCTACGAGCTGCTCTGGAACCTCGCCGTCGCCGCGCTCGTGGTGTGGGCCGACCGCCGGTTCCGGCTCGGGCACGGGCGGGCGTTCGCGCTCTACGTCGCGGCGTACTGCGTCGGCCGGTTCTGGATCGAGCTGATGCGCACCGACCCGGCCACCGAGGTGTTCGGCGGGGTCCGGATCAACAACGTGGTGTCGGTCGTCGTGCTGGTCGCCGCCCTGGCCTACTTCGTGCTGGCCCCCCGTGGGCGGGAGGTGCTGCAGCCGCCGGCCGGTGAACCGGACACCCCGGACCCGGACGGCACCGACGCCGTCGCCGTCCCCGACGAGGGGGCCGACCCCGACCCGGCAGGACCCGAGCCCGGCTCCGCCCGCTCCGGGCGCACCCCCTGACGATGGCGTTCACCGGGTTCGGCGAGTACGCCGTGGAGTTCTACGACGGCCTGCTCGTCGACAACTCGAAGGCCTACTGGACCGACCGCCGCGAGACCTACGAGCGCGACGTCCGCGCGCCGATGCTGGCGCTGCTCGCCGCGTGCGAGCCGGAGTTCGGGCCCGGCAAGGTCTTCCGCCCGTTCCGCGACGTGCGGTTCTCCAAGGACAAGACCCCGTACAAGACGCACTGCGGGGCCACCGCGGGCGGCTTCTACGTCCAGGTCGGCAGCGCGGGGCTGATGGCCGCGGGCGGCTACTACCGGATGGCCCCCGACCAGGTCGCGCGCTTCCGTGCCGCGGTCGACGACGAGCGCCGCGGCACCGACCTGCAGGCCCGCCTCGCGGCGCTGGAGCAGGCCGGGATCGCGACGGCGGGGGAGCGGCTCAAGACCCGCCCGCGCGGCGTCGACCCGGAGCACCCCCGGCTGGACCTGTTGCGGCACAAGGGGCTCTACGGGTGGCGCGAGTGGCCGCCCGACGACGCGCTGCACTCCGCGCAGGCCCTCGACCGGGTCGTCGCGACCTGGCGGCTGCTGGTCCCGCTCACCGAGTGGCTGGACGACCACGTGGGCCCGAGCGAGCAGCCGAGGCGGTAGGCGGATGTTCACCGACCGGCCTTCCTGATCGTTCCAGAGTCGGGTCTAGACTCCGCTGCTGTGACCCGACGCACCAAAATCGTCTGCACCATCGGTCCCGCCACCGCCACCCCGGACCGCATCCGGGAGCTCGTCCAGGCGGGGATGGACGTGGCCCGCCTCAACTTCAGCCACGGCAGCCGCGACGACCACAAGCGCGTCTACGAGATGGTCCGCGAGGCCGCCGACGCCGAGGGCCGGGCCGTCGGGATCCTCGCCGACCTGCAGGGTCCCAAGATCCGTCTGGGCCGCTTCGCCGCGGGCCCCACGGAGTGGCGTACCGGTGAGGAGGTGCGGATCACCGTCGAGGACGTCGCCGGCACCCACGACCGCGTCTCCACCACCTACACGGGCCTCGCCGACGACGCCCGCGCGGGAGACCGCCTGCTCGTCGACGACGGGAAGGTCGGCCTGCGGGTCACCGCGGTCGAGGGCCTCGACGTCGTCTGCCGGGTCACCGAGGGCGGCCCGGTCAGCGACAACAAGGGCATCTCGCTGCCCGGCATGAACGTCTCGGTTCCGGCGCTGTCGGACAAGGACATCGGTGACCTGGAGTTCGCCCTCGACCTGCGCGTCGACGTCATCGCGCTGTCGTTCGTGCGCAGCCCGGCCGACATCGACCTCGTCCACAAGATCATGGACGCGCGCGGGGCGCGCCTGCCGGTCGTCGCGAAGCTGGAGAAGCCCGAGGCCGTCGACAACCTGGAGGCCATCGTGCTGGCCTTCGACGGTGTGATGGTCGCCCGCGGCGACCTCGGCGTCGAGCTGCCGCTGGAGCACGTGCCGCTGGTGCAGAAGCGCGCCATCCAGATCGCGCGCGAGAACGCGAAGCCGGTGATCGTCGCGACCCAGATGCTGGAGTCGATGATCACCAACTCGCGCCCGACCCGCGCCGAGGCCTCCGACGTCGCCAACGCCGTCCTCGACGGCGCCGACGCGGTGATGCTCTCGGGCGAGACCGGCGTCGGCCGCTACCCGATCAAGACCGTCCGCACGATGGCGCAGATCATCGAGGCCGTCGAGGACGGGCCGGTGACGGTGCCGCCGCTCAACCACGTGCCCCGCACCAAGCGCGGCGTGCTGTCCTACGCCGCGCGTGACGTCGGCGAGCGGCTCTCCGCCCGCGCGATCGTCGCCTTCACCCAGTCCGGCGACACCGTGCGGCGGCTCTCGCGGCTGCACACCCGGCTCCCGCTGCTGGCCTTCACCCCGACACCCGAGGTGCGCAGCCAGCTCGCGATGAGCTGGGGCGTCGAGACCTTCCTCGTCGACTTCGTGGAGTCCACCGACGCCATGGTGCGCCAGGTCGACCACGCGATGCTCTCGATCGAGCGCTTCCAGCCCGGCGACCTCGTCGTGATCGTCGCCGGGTCGCCGCCCGGCACCGCGGGCTCCACGAACCTCATCCGGGTCCACCGCCTGGGTGAGGAGGACATGGGCTGACGCCGGCGGCACCTGAGAGGATGCCGCGGTGACGACCTCCACCCAGCCCGAACCCGAGCTCGCCGCCGACGGGATGCCGCGCGGTCAGGCCGTGCTGGACGCGCTGGTCGACCTGCTCGACCTGGAGCAGCTCGAGGTCAACCTGTTCCGCGGGGTCAGCCCGCCGCACAGCCCGACCCGGGTGTTCGGCGGGCAGGTGGCCGCGCAGGCGCTCGTGGCGGCCGGGCGCACGGTGCCCGACGACCGCGAGGTGCACTCGCTGCACGCCTACTTCATCCGCCCCGGCGACCCGCGCGTGCCGATCGTCTACGAGGCCGAGCGCGTGCGGGACGGCCGCTCGTTCACCACCCGCCGGGTGCTCGCGATCCAGCACGGCGAGGCGATCTTCTCGCTGTCGGCGTCGTTCCAGCTGCCGCAGGACGGCCTGGAGCACAGCGTCCCCGCCCCCACCGACGTGCCGCCGCCGCTGTCGCTGCCCGACCTCGGCGAGCGCGTCGCGGCCGGCAAGGGCGTGGGCTGGATGAGCCAGATCCCGCGGCCGCTCGACATGCGGTTCGTCACCGAGCCGGTGTGGTCGCCCGACCGTCCGGGCGCCACCGACGCCCCCACCCAGGTCTGGATGCGCGCCGACGGGTCGCTGCCCGACGACCGCCTGCTGCACGTCTGCCTGCTCACCTACGCCAGCGACCTCACGCTGCTCGGGTCGGTGATCGCCCGCCACGACCGGCAGGAGGTGCAGATGGCGAGCCTGGACCACGCCATGTGGTTCCACCGCCCCTTCCGGGCCGACGAGTGGATGCTCTACTCCTGTCACTCCCCGACGGCGACCGGCTCCCGCGGCCTGGCCACCGGCCGGTTCACCACCGAGGACGGCACGCTGATCGCCACCACCGTGCAGGAGGGGCTGGTGCGGGTTCCGCGGAAGTGACCCCGTGCACGCAGCGTCGGGCTACGGTTGCGGTGTGCGACGGGTGCTGGTGGTGCTGGTCGGGGTCGCCCTGTGCGGGGCCCTGGTCGCGTGTGTACGGGAGTCGGCGGGGGTGCCGGGGGCGGTGGCGGACCCGGGGCCTGCCACGACGGTCGAGCGGCCGCCGCGGCCGCGGGACGCGGCGATCGCCGATCTCGACCCGTGCCTGCTGCTCACCGAGACCCAGCGGGCCGACCTGCAGCTCGACGGCGAACCCGGCGTGAACGTCGGCCGGTCGGCGCTGTTCCAGGGGCCGGAGCCGACCTGCAACATTCGGTCCTACGAACCCCGCGCGGTAGCGGTCGGGGTGTCGTTGCCCTACGACGGGCTGGGGATCGACGCCTTCGCACCGGCACGGGTGGACTCGCGGGTGACCCCGTTGACGATCGAGGGGTTCCCCGGGGTGCAGGCGGTCCCGGCCCGGCTGGACGACTTCTGCTCGGTGGCGGTGGACCTCGGTCCGGGAGCGGCACTGAGCATCCAGTACGCCGACGGCGGCCGGGTCCCGGCGGTGCCCCAACCGGAGCTGTGCGCGGGGGCGGTCGAGGTGGCGCGGGCGGCGATGCGCACGCTGGTGAAGCTGGCCTGACCCGTTCGCGGGCGTGAACGATTCCCCCGGAACGGGCCCGCGTCACGGCCCGGCCGTCCTAGCCTGCGCCGGATCCGTCCCCGGTGCCAGGAGGCCGCCTTGACCGACTACCCGCCCGCGACGCTCCGGCTCTCCCCGCAGGCCCTCCCGGCCATGCGGGCCGCCTACGACCGGGCACTCGACGATCTCGGTCGGGAGATGCAGAAGCTCCGCGACGTGGGCCACCTCGCCGGACCGTGGCTGGGGGACCCGGTGAGTGCCCGGACGGTCGAGTTCTACAACGCCCGGGTGATGGACGCCCCCGACGGCCCGTTCGGCGCGATGGTCACCTACCAGCAGGAGCTGGTGCGAGTCCGTGACCAGCTGGCGGAGATGGAGGCGGACTACCGCCGCACCGAGGGCGACAACGTGGCGCTGTGGGGCCGGTTGTGAGCGAGCCCGTCGTGTGGCAGGGCCTCGACCACACCGCGCTCTACGACGCGGTCGTCCACCAGGGTCTCGGCCCGGCCGTCTCGATGGACGTCGAGGAGCAGTGGCGGCGGATCGGCCTCACCGTCGCGCGGATCGAGCGCGACCTGACCGCGGCGATGCAGGCCAGCGAGTCGGAGTGGGAGGGGGCGGCCGCCGACGCCACCCGTACCGGGCTCAGCCCGCTTGGGCAGTGGGCCCTCGACGCGGCCGGCGACGCCGCACTGACCGCGAACGCCGTCACCGACCTGGCGCTCGCCTCGGCGGTGCTGCGCAGCCAGCTGCGCGACAACCCGCCGGTGCCGCCCGAGACGATCATGGAGACGCTGGACCGGAACGCGAGCTATGGCACCCGCGGGCCCTCGGCCGACGAGGTCGCGGCCCAGCAGGCCGTCCAGGCGAGACGCGACGGCGCTGCCGCCAAGGCCGTCGCCGACGCCCGGGTGTACGAGAACATCGGCTTCGAGTCCCGCCGCACGCTGGACTTCTGGACCGTCCCGCCGACGGTCACCGTCGAGCCCGCGGCGGCCGGGTCGAGCGGTCGGGCAGGCGGCGGGTGGGTCTCGCCCGGTGGCGGGGGAGTTCCGAGCCCCGTGTCCGGGGCCGGGTCGGCCGACCTGGCGGTGGGAGCGGTTCCGGGGCGGGCGGGGGAGAGCGGCGGGGTGGCGGGTCCGGGTGCGGGTTCGCCGTCGGCCGGGGCGGGCGGTCCCGCCGGGGTCGTCCCGGTGGGTGCAGGCACCGGCGGCGGTGTGCGGCCGGGAGGCGCCCCGCCGGCTGCGGGGGGACCGGCTGCGGGAGGGCCGGGAGCACCGGTGCCGGCCGGGGGTCCGGGTCGCGGGGGCCGGACGCCGGCCGCCGCGCCGTCGCTCGGCCGCGGCGGGCCCGGCACGCTGCCGCCGTCCCCCGTGGGCCGGCCCGCCCCCTCACCGGGCGGGCGCGGCACCGGGCCGGGGCCGTGGACCCGCGCGACGACCGGAGCCCGTCCCGGGGACGGGTTCCGACCCGTCGTCCCGGCCGTGCCGCCGCGGTCCCCGACGCCGGGCTGGCGCAGCGTGCTCCTGCCACCGGCCGAGCCGACGGCCCGGCCGCCCGCCGACGCCGGTGCCCGCACCGCCGCAGCGGCGTCCTCCGGCCCGGCGGCGACCCGGTCCGCGGCCACGCCCGGCCTGTACCCGCCGATGGCGGGCGGGGGCGGCGGGCAGGGCACGGAGCGGCGACGGCCGGGTTACCTCGTCGACGACTCCGACGCCTTCGCCGACCGGAGGTGGGTGCAGCCGGCGGTGATCACACCCGACGACCTCGTCGCAGATGAGCACGGCCGTGCGGCAGGGCAAGATGGGGGGCATGAGTGACCGGAGTTGGGGATTCCGCACCCGCGCGGTGCATGCGGGCCACGTGCCCGACGGCGCGACCGGGGCGCGGGCCGTGCCGATCTACCAGTCCACGAGCTTCGTGTTCGAGAACACCACCGACGCCGCGAGCCTGTTCGCGCTGCAGAAGTACGGGCTGATCTACAGCCGGATCGCCAACCCCACCGTCGCGGTGCTGGAGGAGCGGCTGGCGAGCCTGGAGGGCGGGATCGGCGCCGTCGCCACGGCGTCGGGCCAGGCCGCGGAGTTCCTCACCTTCGCCGCGCTGGCGGGCGCGGGCGACCACATCGTCGCCGCCGCGGGCCTCTACGGCGGCACGATCACCCAGCTCGACGTGACGCTGCGCCGCTTCGGCGTCGACACCACGTTCGTGCCCGGCGGGGAGCCGGCCGATTTCGCCGCCGCGATCCGCCCGGAGACCAGGCTGGTGTTCGCCGAGGTCGTGTCGAACCCGGGCGGGGAGGTGGCCGACCTCGCGGGCCTGGCCGACGTCGCGCACGCCGCGGGCCTGCCGCTCGTCGTCGACGCCACGATGGCCACGCCGTACCTGTGCCGCCCGATCGAGCACGGCGCCGACATCGTGATCCACAGCGCCACCAAGTTCCTCGGCGGCCACGGCACGACGCTCGGCGGTGTGGTGATCGAGTCCGGCCGCTTCGACTGGGGCAACGGCAACTTCCCGCAGATGACCGAGCCGATCCCGTCCTACGGCGGGCTGAACTGGTGGGGCAACTTCCAGGAGTTCGGCTTCCTCACCAAGCTGCGCGCCGAGCAGCTGCGCGACGTCGGGGCCACCCTCGCCGCGCACAGCGCGTTCCTGCTGCTCCAGGGTGTCGAGACGTTGCCGCAGCGGATGGAAGCACACGTCGCGAACGCCCGGGCGGTGGCCGAGTGGCTGCACGCCGACCCGCGCGTGTCCTACGTCCGCTGGGCCGGGTTGCCCGACCACCCGCACCACGACCGGGCCGCGCGGTACCTGCCGCTGGGGCCCGGCGCGGTGTTCTCCTTCGGCGTGGCGGGCGGGCGCGAGGCCGGGCAGCGGTTCATCGAGTCGGTGCAGCTGTGCAGCCACCTCGCCAACATCGGCGACGCCCGCACGCTCGTCATCCACCCCGGTTCCACCACCCACCAGCAGCTCACCGACGACCAGCTCCGCGACGCCGGGGTGCCACCGGACCTCGTCCGGATCAGCGTCGGGCTCGAGGACGTCGACGACATCCTGTGGGACCTCGACCAGGCCCTCGCGGCGGCGTCCAAGGAGCAGGCATGAGCACCTGGGAGAACCCGACCGCGAGCCGCCGCCAGCAGATCCTGCGCGCCACCCGCTCGGTCGCCGTCGTCGGGGCGTCGCCGAACCCGTCGCGGGCCAGCAACTTCGTGGCCACCTACCTGCTCGCGAGCACCGACTACGACGTCTACTTCGTCAACCCCCACGCCCCGGAGATCCTCGGGCGGCCGGTGTACAAGACCCTCGCCGACCTGCCCGAGGTGCCCGACCTCGTCGACGTCTTCCGCCGCCCCGCCGACCTGCCGGGCGTGCTCGACGAGGTGCTGGCGCTGGGGGAGGGGGTCCGCACGTTCTGGCTGCAGTTCGGCCTGTTCGACGCCGACCTCGCCCGACGCGCGGAGGCCGGCGGCCTGGAGGTGGTCATGGACCGCTGCCTCAAGGTGGAGCACGCGCGGTTCCACGGCGGCCTGCACATCGCCGGGTTCGACACCGGCGTGATCAGCTCGCAACGCCGCCGATCGCGCTGAGCAGGCGCACCACCAGGAAGAACGGCAGCGCGACGGCCAGGACGACCCAGAACGTCCGGGCCCGGCTGCGCAGCACGAGCCACACCCCGAGAGCGGCGACCGCCGTGACGACCAGCAGGGTCCCGACCGCCCGACCCACGGCCTCGGCCGGCAGGAGCCGGCCGGCGAGCACGAGCAGCAGCACGAGGTCGAGCACGGCCCACACCGCCGTGGCGCCGAGCACGCGGAGGTAGCCGGTGCGGCCGCGGTCGCCGACCGGGGGCGGCGGATGCTCCTCGTGCGGCGGGTAGGGCGGCGCCCCGGGCATCGGGGCGTGCGGGGCGAGGCCCGGGGGCGGCGGGGAGTAGCCGGGCGCGCCCATCCACGAGGGGCGCTGCTCGTCGTCGTCGGGGCGCGTCATGGCCGCGACGCTACCGGCGCGGGCGGCCGTAGGTGAGCCGGCGCAGCAGCGTCTCGGCCGGTCCGCGGTACCCCGCCCGCTCCGATGCGGCGGCCACGAGCAGCACCACCAGCCACGTCCCGACGGCGAGCAGCGCCGCCTCCGCGACCCCGGCCCGCGCCCCGAGGCCCAGGGTCCAGGCCGGGAGCAGCGCGACGAAGGCGACCGACTGGGCGAGGTAGCACGACAACGAGCGCCGCCCGCAGGCCGCGAGCGCCGCCGCCACCGGCCCGGCGGCGCGCAGCGCGAGCAGCCCGAACGCCGCCGCGAGACCGGCCCCGCCCGCGTACCCGCCGAGGGTGTGCAGCCCGGCGCCCAGCACCAGCAGCCCGGTGCCCTGCGCGGGCCCGATCCCGGCCGCGGCGAGCGCGAACGGCAGCCCCAGCAGCACCGCGACCACGATCCCGGTGACGGCGGTGCGCGCCAGCACCGCCCGGTGCGCCGCCGGGTCGTCGAGCAGCCTGCGGCGCCCCGCCCACGCCCCGAGCGCGACCATCCCGAACACGGCGATCGCCTGCACCAGCAGCCCGTTGGTCACCCACTCGAACGCGCGGAAGGCCAGGGCGCCGAGGGGGTCCGGCACCGCGACGGACCGGGCGTCGGCGATCTCGTCGGGGATCGGCAGCCCGGCGAGCAGCGACAGCAGCGTGCCGACGACGACGCCCGCGCCCGCCGTCGTCAGCAGGGCGCGGTCGGAGCCCGACACGAGCAGGACGGCCAGCGCGACGGCGACCAGGCCGTACGCGCCGACGATGTCGCCGGAGAACAGCAGGACCCCGTGCAGGAACCCGATCCCGATCATGACGAGCCCGCGCCTGCGGACCAGCTGCTCGACGGCGGCGGCGGGCAGCCCGGCCCGGGCGCGGCGCCAGGCGAGCTGGGTGACGCCGTAGCCGAACAGCAGCGCGAACAGCGGGTACGCCCGCCCGTCGACCAGCAGCATCTGGACGAGCACCACGACCCGGTCGAGCGCGTCGAGCTCGGCGGGGTAGGCACGGACGCCCGCGCCCTGCGCGTAGAGGTAGGTGTGGACGTTGGCCAGCGCGATGAGCAGCAGCATGCCGCCGCGGGCGAGGTCGGGGGCGAGTGCCCGATCGGCGGTGGGCGTCGCGCCGGGGTCCCCCGCGGTGGTCATGGCGTCACCCTCTCAGGTGCGCGCGTGCCGCTTCCGGTAGGTCGACCGGCGCAGCGCCACCTCGGCCGGCCCGCGCAGCCCGGCCCGGTCCGACGCCGCGGCGACCCCCAGGATCACCAGCCAGACCCCGACCGCGAGCAGCGCCCCCTGCCAGAGGTGGGCGCCGTCGCCGAGCCCGAGCGTCCAGGCCGGGAGCAGCGCGGCGAACGCGACCGACTGCGCGAGGTAGCACGACAGCGACCGCTGCCCGCAGGCCCGCAGCGCGGTGACGGCGCGGCCCCCGCCGTCGCGCACGGCCAGCAGGCCGAACAGGGCGGCGTAGCCGAGCCCGCCCGCGTACCCGCCGAGGGCGTGCAGCGTGCCGGCGAGGGCCACCACGCCCCACGGGGCGGAGGTCCAGAGCTGCGCCGACATCAGCGCCAGCGGCAGCCCCGCGAGCACGGCCACCGGGATGCCGACGGCCGCGGTGCGCCGCAGCAGCGGAACGTGCCGCGCCGGCTCGTCGAGGAACCCGCGGCGCGCGGCCCAGGCCCCCAGGGCGACCGCCCCGAACACCCCGAAGGCCTGCAGCAGCAGCCCGATCGACACCCATTCCAGCGCCCGCGACAGCAGGGCCTGCCCGGGGTCGGCGACGGTCATGGACAGCAGGAACGCCTGCGGGTCACCCGGCAGGGTGAACCCGGACCCGGCGTAGAACAGGCCGGTCAGCACGATCCCGACGACGGCGACGGTGCGCAGGGCCCGGTCCGACCCGCGCACGAGCAGGCCCGCGAGCAGCACCCCGAGCAGGCCGTAGGCGCCGACGATGTCGCCGGACCACAGCAGGACCCCGTGCAGCAGCCCGAGGAGCAGCATCCAGCCGCCGCGCCTGCGCACCAGCGACACCGTCGCCTCCGCGGACGCCCCGCCCGCGGCGCGCCGCCGGGTGAGCTGCCCGACGCCGTAGCCGAACAGCAGCCCGAACATCGGGTACGCCCGCCCGTCGACCAGCGTCATCTGTGCCAGCGCCACGACCCGGTCGACCCCGGCGACGTCGGCCGGATAGCCGCGGGGGCCCAGGGGATGGCCGTAGAGCCACAGGTGCACGTTGGCCAGCGCGATCAGCAGCAGCATCGCGCCGCGGGCGAGGTCGGGGGCCAGCGCCCGGGCGGAGGTCGGGGTGGCGCCGGGGTCGGTCATGTGGATCACCGTATGACGGGCCGGCGGGCGGGCGCGTCCCTCGATCGACCGATGTCCGCGGGTGTGTCGCTGCGCACTTCGCCGCCGCCGTGTGCCGCCCGTCGCGGCGCCCGCGGACGGCGAGGGCTAGATTCCGTGCCGTGTCTGCGCCTACCGCACCCGTCAACGTCGTCGTCACCGGAGCCGCCGGACAGATCGGCTACGCGCTGCTCTTCCGCATCGCGTCCGGCCAGCTGCTCGGACCGGACACCCCGGTCCGCCTGCGCCTGCTCGAGATCCCGCAGGGGGTGAAGGCGGCCGAGGGCGTCGCGCTCGAGCTCGAGGACTGTGCGTTCCCGCTGCTGTCGGGCATCGACATCACCGACGACGCCACCACGGCGTTCGACGGTGCCAACGTCGGCCTGCTCGTCGGCGCCCGCCCCCGCACCAAGGGCATGGAGCGCGGCGACCTGCTGGAGGCCAACGGCGGCATCTTCGCCCCCCAGGGCCGTGCGATCAACGCCGGCGCCGCCGACGACATCCGGATCCTGGTGGTCGGCAACCCGGCCAACACCAACGCGCTCATCGCCTCCGCCGCCGCCCCCGACGTGCCGGCCGAGCGGTTCACCGCGATGACCCGCCTCGACCACAACCGCGCGCTGGCCCAGCTGGCCGGCAAGCTGTCGGTGCCGCTCACCGACATCAAGAAGCTGACGATCTGGGGCAACCACTCGGCCACCCAGTACCCCGACCTCTACAACGCCGAGGTCAACGGCAAGTCCGCCGCCGAGCAGGTCGACGAGGCCTGGCTGCGCGACGAGTTCATCCCGCGCGTGGCCAAGCGCGGCGCGGAGATCATCGAGGTGCGCGGCGCGTCGTCGGCGGCGTCGGCGGCCAACGCGGCCATCGACCACGTCTACGACTGGGTCAACGGCACCCCCGAGGGCGACTGGGTCTCCGCGGCCATCCCCTCCGACGGCTCCTACGGCGTCGCCGAGGGCATCATCTCCAGCTTCCCGGTCACCTCGGTGAACGGCGAGTGGAAGATCGTCGAGGGCCTGGAGGTCAACGAGTTCTCCCGCGAGCGCATCGACGCCAGCGTCGCCGAGCTGGTGGAGGAGCGCGAGGCGGTCAAGGCGCTCGGCCTGCTCTGATCGCACCCCCGCGCGACGGCCCCGCTCCGGATCGGAGCGGGGCCGTCGTGCGTTCGGGCAGCGCCGCGGGCCCGCCGGGGCCCCTCGTCGACGGGTTCATGATCAGCAGGAGTGGGACATGAGCGCCACCTGTGGCGCTCATGTCCCACTCCTGGCGATCACCGCTGGATCCGGGCCGACAGGTCCCGGACAGCGGTGAGGTGACGGGCGCGCGTCAGCCCAGCTGCACGACCGCGAACGACTCCGGTCGCAGGGTCAGGGCGTCGTCGTCGCCCTCGGCCGGTTCGCTGGCCAGCAGGATCCGGCGGACCGGTGCGCCCACGGCCAGGGTGACGGGGTCCGGGCCCAGGTTGCAGGCCACCCGCAGCCTCCCGCGGTGCAGCACGACGGTGCGGGCGGACTCGTCGACGTCGACCTCCACCTCGTCGAGCCACGGGTCCGACAGCTCGGCCCACTCCCGGCGCAGCGCGATGAGCTGGCGGTGCACCTGCAGCAGGGTGGCGTGCGGCTCGGCGAGCTGCTCGTCCCAGTCGAGCTTCGAGTCGGTGAAGGTGCTCTCGGCGTTCGGGTCCGGCACCTCGACCTCGCCCCACCCGTGCTCGGCGAACTCCGCGGTGCGGCCCTTCCGCACGGCCTCGCGCAGCGCGGGGTCGGGGAAGTGGGAGAAGAACTGCCACGGCGTGCGCGCGCCCCACTCCTCGCCCATGAACAGCATCGGGGTGAACGGCGAGCAGAACAGCAGCGCCGCCCCGCAGGCCAGCAGCCCGGGGGAGAGGGTCTCGGTGAGCCGGTCGCCGGTGGCGCGGTTGCCGATCTGGTCGTGGTTCTGCAGGTAGGCCAGGAACCGGTGGCCGGGGATCCGCCGGGTGTCGACGGGCGCGCCGTGCAGCCGCTGCCGGAAGCTCGACCACGTGCCCTCGTGCAGGAACGCGCGGGTGAACACGTGCGCCAGCCCGGTCAGGCCCGCGGTCTCGAAGTCGGCGTAGTAGCCCTGGCCCTCGCCGGTGAGCGTCGAGTGCAGGCTGTGGTGGATGTCGTCGCACCACTGGGCGTGCAGGCCGTAGCCGCCGCCCTCGCGGGCGGTCACCAGCCTCGCGTCGTTGAGGTCGGACTCCGCGATGAGCGACAGCGGCCGCCCCACGTGCACCGACAGCGCCTCGACCTCGACGGCGAGCTGCTCCAGCACGTGGGTGGCGCGCTCGTCGTGCAGGGCGTGCACGGCGTCCAGGCGCAGGCCGTCGAGGTGGAAGTCGCGCAGCCACATCAGCGCGTTGTCGATGACGAACCGGCGCACCGGCTCGGAGTGCGCCTTGTCCAGGTTGAGCGACGGGCCCCAGATGTTGCTGCCGGAGAAGTACGGCCCGAACCGGTCGAGGTAGGCGCCCGAGGGGCCGAGGTGGTTGTGGACGACGTCGAGCACGACGCCCATCCCGCGGGCGTGGCAGGCGTCGACGAAGCGCTTGAAGGCGTCGGGACCGCCGTAGTTCTCGGTGACGGCGTACCAGCCGACGCCGTCGTAGCCCCAGTTGCGCGGGCCGTCGACGGCGTTGACCGGCAGCACCTCGACGAGGTCGACCCCGAGCCCGGCCAGGTGGTCGAGCTTGGCGATCGCGGAGTCGAAGGTGCCGGCGGGGGTGAACGTGCCGATGTGCAGCTCGTAGAGCACCGCACCGGGCAGCGCGCGCCCGGTCCACATCCGGTCCTGCCAGCGGTGCCCGGCGTCGTCGTAGACGCGGGACGCGCCGTGCACGCCGGTGGGCTGCCAGCGCGAGCGCGGGTCGGGCAGCGGCGTCTCGTCGTCGTCGACGAGGAAGGCGTAGGCGGTGCCCGGCCCGGCCCCGTCGACGGCGGCGCGCCACCACCCGGCCCCGTCGCGGGTCATCGGGTGGGTCGTGCCGTCGACGAGCACGCGTACCTGGTGGCGGTGCGGGGCCCACACCTGGAAATCGGTCACGGTACTGAATCCTTCCAGATGTTCAGCGCACCAGCAGGGCCACCGGGTAGCGGGCGAGCAACGTGGCCAGCGCGGGCGCCGACCCGTCGACCTCCGCGCCGGTGACGACGTCGCGCCAGCCGGTGGCCGCCCCGGGCAGCGGCAGCACGGTGTCGGCCCAGCCGCCGCGGGCGGCGAGCCCGACCGGCAGCCGCGTGGCCACCGCCACCAGCGACGGCGAGCGGGCGAACGCCACCGCGTGCGCAGCGGCGGGACCCTGGGCGGGCACCGCGCGGTAGCCGTCGAACAGCTCGGGGCGCTCGCGCCGCAGCCGCAGGGCGCGGGAGGTGACCAGCAGCTTCGCGGCCCCGTCCGCGTCGACGCCCGGCAGCTCGCCGCCGTCGAGCCGGGCCAGCAGGTCGCGGCGCGCGGCCCAGTCGACCGGGCGGCGGTTGTCCGGGTCGACCAGCGAGTACTCGAACAGCTCGGTGCCCTGGTAGACGTCCGGCACGCCGGGCCCGGCGATCTGCAGCAGCTTCTGGCCCAGCGAGTTCGACCACCCCGGGCCGCGGATCCGCCCGACGAACTCCTCGATCTCGGCGACGAGCGCGGCGTCGCCCAGCACGGCGGCCGGCCACGCGGCGACGGCCTCGTCGACCTCGGGCACCGCCTCGACGTGGCTGGTGACGAGCTTGGCCTCCTTGGAGGCCTTGCCCAGGTAGGACGCCAGCCGCTCCGCGGAGATCGGCCAGGCGCCGACCAGGTTCTGCCAGGCCAGCAGGTCCAGCGACGGGTCGGGCAGCGGGTGCGCGGCGGCCCAGCGGTGGAACACCCCGGTCCACTCGCCGGGGATCTCGGCGAGCACGGCCAGCCGCGCGCGGACGTCCTCGGAGCGCTTGGCGTCGTGCGTGGACAGCGTCGTCATCGTCGAGGGCCAGGACGCCTCGCGGACGGCGAGCGCGGTGTGCAGCTCCCCGGGCGACACCCCGAACCGCGACGGGTCGCCGCCGACCTCGTTGAGCGCGACGAACCGGTTCCAGCGGTAGAACGCGGTGTCCTCCACGCCCTTCGCCATCACCATGCCCGAGGTCTGCTGCACGCGCGTGGCCAGCTCGCCACCGGGCTCGGCGAGCATCGCGGCGCGGATCGCGTCGAGGACGTCGGCGAGGTCGGGGCGGTGGGTGCGGGCGACGGAGACCGCGACGTCGAGGGAGTCGCGGCCCTCGGGTAGGTAGGAGCGGTAGACGGGGAACCCGCACAGCAGCTCGGCGACGGCGTCACGGGTGCGGTCGGTGTCGCCGGGGACCAGCCGCGCGATCCGGCGGACCTCGGCGGCCAGGATCGTGCCGGCCACCTCCCGGCGGGCGTCGTGCTCGACGGCGTGCAGCGACCGCTTCTCCCCGGTGTGCTCCGCCGCGAGCTGGGTGAGCAGCCCGGCGCCGTCGGGGTCGACGAACACGCCCTGGATCTCGCGCAGCGCCTCGTAGCCCGAGGTCCCGTCGACCGGCCAGGAGGCGGGCAGGTCCTCGCCGACGCCGAGGATCTTCTCCACCAGCAGCCAGCGGTCCGGGCCGATCGCGGCGCGCAGCCGGCGCATGTAGGCGCCGGGGTCGGACAGGCCGTCGGGGTGGTCGACGCGGATGCCGTCGACGTCGCCGGCCTCGACCCAGCGCAGCACCTCGCGGTGCGCCTTCTCGAAGATCTCCGGGATCTCCACGCGCACGGCGGCGAGGGTGGAGACGTCGAAGAAGCGGCGGTAGGTCAGCTCGGCCGCGCCGCGCTTCCAGTGGACGAGCCGGTAGTGCTGGCGCTCGTGCACCTCCTGCGGGGTGCCGTCGCCGGTGCCGGGGGCGAGGGGGAACGCGTGCTCGTAGTAGCGCAGTTCGTCGCCCTCGACGGCCAGGTCGTCGAGCGAGTCGTCGCCCAGGATCGGGAGCAGGATCGGTCCCGCCGCCCAGTCGACGTCGAACGTGGCGGCGTGCTCGGAGTCGCGCCCGAGCCGCAGCACGTCCCACCACCAGGGGTTGGCCTTCGGCACCTCGACACCGACGTGGTTGGGCACGATGTCGAGGACGAACCGCAGGCCGCGCGCGCGGACGGCGTCGACGAGGCGGCGCCTGCCCTCCTCACCGCCGCGCTCGGCCGACACCCGGGTGGGGTCGACGACGTCGTAGCCGTGGTTGGAGCCGGCGCCGGACTCCAGGAGCGGCGAGGCGTAGAGCGCGCCGATCCCGAGGGCGTCGAGGTAGGGGAGCAGGGCGACGGCGTCGTCGAAGGTGGTGTCCTTCGAGAACTGCAGCCGGTAGGTGGACGACGGGGCCACGGTTCTCCGAGCATCTGGCACGCGCGGGAACCTATCCGACGAACCACTCCCCGGCCGGGCGAGCGGGCCCTACCCTCGGTCCGCGTGAGCCCCGCCACGCGGTCGGTGCTCGGCCGGGGCCTGGCCGTGCTCGGCGCGTTCACCCCCGACCGCCCCGAGCAGACGCTGGGCGACCTCGCCCGGGCGACCGGGCTGCCCTCGGCCACCGCGTACCGGCTGGTGGCCGAGCTCGTCGCGTGGGGCGCGCTGGAACGGGTCGGCCGGGGCCGCTACCGGGTCGGGATGCGGCTGTGGGAGGTCGGGTCGCTGGCGCCGGTCGCGCGCGGGCTGCGCGACGCCGCCCTGCCCGTCCTGCAGGACCTGTGCGCCGTCACCGGGTTCCCGGTGCACCTGGTCGTCCTCGACGGCGCCCACGCCCTGTTCCTGGAGCGCCTCGCCGGGCACACCCCGCTCGAGCTGCGCTCGCAGGTGGGCAAGCGCCTGCCGCTGCACGCCAGCGGCCCGGGGAAGGTCCTGCTCGCCCACGCCCCCGCCGAGGTCCTCGACGCCGTGCTCGCCACCGGCCTGCCGCGCCTGGCGTCGGGCACCATCACCGATCCCGAGCGCCTCGCCGCGGCCCTCGCCGAGATCCGGCGCACCGGGTCCTGCCTCTCGCGGGAGGAGATGACCGACGGCGTGGCGTCGGTGGCCGCGCCGGTCCTCGGGCCGGCGGGGGAGGTTCTGGCGGGGATCTCCGTCGTGGTCCCGCACACCACCGACAACCTCGCGCCGCTGGTCCCCGCGGTCCGGATGGCCGCCGCCGCGATCGGCCGGGCTCTTCGCTGAGTGGGAATCGGGCCTGACCGGCCGGTCCGGGCGGGGTCACACTCCCCGCCCATGACAACGGAGTCGGCACGGACGCGTCCACGGGTCGGAGCGGGGTGGGTACGCCCCCTGTGCTGGGCGGCGGTGGCCCTTGAGGGCTACGACATCGTCGTGCTCGGGGTGGTGCTGCCCGCCCTGCTCGGCTCGGACTGGGGGCTGAACCCCAACTCCGGCGCGCTGATCTCGGTGGTCGGGCTGCTGGGCATCATGGTGGGGGCGCTGGCGATCGGTCCGGTCGCCGACGTCATCGGGCGGCGCCGCACGATGCTGCTCACCGTCGTGGGGTTCTCGGTGCTGACGCTGGCCTGCGCGTTCGCCCCCGGCCCCGAGGTGTTCGGGCTGCTGCGCTTCCTCGCCGGGCTCGGGTTGGGCGGCGTGCTGCCCGTGGCGCTGGCGATGGTCAACGAGTACGCGCCCGCCGGTGGGGCAGGCAGCGCCACCACGGTCCTCATGACGGGCTACCACGTCGGGGCGGTGGCCACCGCGCTGCTGGGCATCGTCGTGATCCCGGCGTGGGGGTGGCAGGCGATGTTCGTGATCGGTGCGCTGCCCGCGCTCGTGCTCGTGCCGCTGCTGTGGCGCTTCCTGCCCGAGTCGGAGGACTTCCTGCGCGCCCGCGAACCCGCCGCCGACGGGCCCGCGCCGGGGAACCCCGTGCGGGAGCTGTTCCGGGGCGGCCACCTGCGCGCCACGCTCGCGTTCTGGGTGACCTCGGTGATGGGCCTGCTGCTGGTCTACGGGCTCAACACCTGGCTGCCGCAGATCATGATCTCCGCGGGGTACGAGCTGAGCGCCTCGCTGGCCCTGCTGCTGACGCTGAACGCGGGCGCGGTGATCGGCCTGCTCGTCGCGGGCCGGGTGGCCGACCGCATCGGCACCCGCCTCGCCACCATGACCTGGTTCGCCCTCGGTGCGCTGTTCCTGGCCCTGCTGAGCATCCGGCTGCCCGGGGTCGGCGTCTACCTCAGCGTGCTGCTGGCCGGGATCTTCGTGTTCAGCGCGCAGGTGCTCTGCTACGCCTTCGTCGGCCAGTACTACCCGGCGGCGATGCGCAGCACGGCACTGGGCAGCGTCAGCGGCGTGGGCCGGATCGGGGCCATCGCCGGGCCGCTGATCGGCGGGGCGCTGCTCACCGCCGGGGTCGCCTACCCGTGGGGCTTCTACATCTTCGCGGCCGTGGCCGCGGTGGGGGCGGTCGCGATCGCCGCGGTCGCCGGCGGGTCCCGGACGGAGCGGGCGTGACCCGCACCGTCCGCGACGCGACGTTCGAGGTCCTGCGCCGGCACGGCCTGACCACCGTGTTCGCCAACCCGGGGTCCACCGAGATCACGCTGCTCACCGGCCTGCCCCCGGACCTGGAGTTCGTGCTCGCCCTGCACGAGGGCTCGGTGGTCGGGATCGCCACCGGCTGGGCCACCGGGCACGACCGGCCCGCCCTCGCCGTCCTGCACACCACCGCCGGTCTGGGCAACGCGGTCGGGGCGCTGGCCACGGCCCGGGCCAACCGGGTGCCGCTGGTGGTGCTGGTCGGCCAGCAGGACCGCCGCCACCTCGCCTACCGGCCCTTCCTGGCCGGTGACCTCGACGGCCTGGCCGGGAGCCACCCGGTGTGGGTCGGGCGCCCCGAACGCCCGCAGGACGTGCCCGGGCTGGTGGCGCGGGCCCGGCACGAGGCGGTGACCGGCCGCGGCCCGGCACTGGTGGTCGTGCCCAGCGACGACTGGGCCGCCCCGGCCGGGGACGACGAGCACCCCGCCCCGGCGGTGCTGCGGCACGCCGCGGCCGCCGACCCGGCGGCCGTGGCCGAGCTGGCCGCGCTCGTCGACTCCGCGGACGCGCCCGCGCTGGTGGTCGGCTCCGACGCCGACCACCCCGACACCTGGGCGGCGCTGGTGGCGCTGGCGCAGCGGCTGGGCTGCCCGGTGTGGCAGGAGCCGTTCGCCGCCCGCGCCGGCTTCCCGCAGGACCACCCGCTCTTCGCCGGGCACCTCCCGGCCGGCCGGGGCCGGCTGCGGGCGGCCCTGGACGGGCACGACCTGGTGCTCGCCGTCGGCGCGCCGGTCCTGCGCCAGTACCCGTTCGAGCCGGGGCCGCTGGTGTCCCCGGGCACCCGGGTCGCGCTGGTCACCGACGACACCGAGGACGCCCTGCACAGCGTCGCCGACCTCGCCCTGATCGCGCCACCCGCCGCGGTGTGCCGATCGCTGGCGCAGACGGTGACCGCCCGCGACGGCGTCCCGGTCGCGGGCCCGGACCGCACGGCGCCCGCCGCGCCGGGGCCGGGGGAGCCGCTGCGCGCGGCGCACGTGCTCGCCGCGCTGGGCTCCCGGCTGCCCGCGGAGTCGGTGCTGGTGGAGGAGACCCCGTCGAGCCGCCCCGACCTGCACCGGCTGGTCCCGGCCCGCGCCCCGCTCGGTTTCCTGAGCGCGGCGATGGGCGGGCTGGGGTTCGCGCTCCCGGCCGCCGTCGGGGTGCGGATGGCCCGCCCGGACACCCCGGTCGTCGCCGTCGTCGGGGACGGGTCGTCGCTGTACGCGATCCAGGCGCTGTGGAGCGCGGCGCACTACGGCGTCGGGGTGCTCGTCGTCGTGCTCGCCAACGGCCGGTACGCGGTGATGGACCGGCTCGCCGAGCAGCACGGCGGCGGCCGGGCCCCGTGGCCGCCGTTCGAGGAGGTCAGCGTGTCCGGGCTGGCCACGGCGCTGGGCTGCCCGGCGCGGCGTATCGGGGACCACGACGAGCTGCTCGCCGTCCTCGACGCCGAGCTGCCCGGCCTCGGCGCCCGGCGCGCACCGCTCCTGCTGGACGTGGCGGTGGCGCCGGACGCCGGCTTCGCCCCCTGAGCCCCTGACCCCCGTCAGCGGGGGCGCGGGCCCCTGTCCGCCCGCGGGGACCGGCGCGGGATCACGGGCCCTCGGTGCGCTGCAGGACCACCAGCGAGCGGGCCGTGACGCGGTGGGTGGCTCCCGCGCCGACGGTGTCGGGCTCGGCCGCCGCCATGCCCGGCGCGCTGGCCAGCGTGGTGACCAGGCCCGAGGTGGTGTCGACGACCACCGCCCAGCGCGTGCCGTAGTCGGCTCCGGGCAGCACGACGTCGATGTCCTCGTGGTGGGCGTTCAGCGCGATCACGAAGGAGTCGTCGACGACGCGTTCGCCGCGGGAGTCGACGTCGAAGATGGCGTCGCCGTTGAGGAACACCGTGACGCACTTGCCGAAGCCGGAGTCCCAGTCCTGCTCGGTCATCTGCTCGCCGGACGGGGTGAACCAGGCGATGTCGGGCAGGGCGGCGGCCGGGTCGGAACGGCGCCGCGGCGCGATCGGGCGCCCGGCGAAGAACCGTCGCCGCCGGAACACCGGGTGGGCGTGGCGCAGCGCGACCATGCCGGCGGTGAACCCGATGAGCGGGGCGTTCTTCGTGGCCAGCGACCAGTCGACCCAGGCGATCTCGCTGTCCTGGCAGTAGACGTTGTTGTTGCCGCCCTGCGTGCGGCCCAGCTCGTCGCCGTGCAGCAGCATCGGCACGCCCTGGCTGATCATCATCGTGGCGATGATGTTGCGCTGCTGGCGCGCCCGCAGCTCCAGCACTCCCTCGTCGTCGGTGGGGCCCTCGACGCCGCAGTTCCACGAGCGGTTGTGGCTCTCGCCGTCGTTGTTGTCCTCGCCGTTGGCCTCGTTGTGCTTGTCGTTGTAGGACACGAGGTCGTTGAGGGTGAAGCCGTCGTGCGCCGTGACGAAGTTGATCGAGGCGAACGGGCGGCGGCCGTCGTTCTGGTAGAGGTCGGAGCTGCCGGTGAGGCGCTGGGCGAACTCGCCGAGCGTGCCGGGCTCGCCGCGCCAGAAGTCGCGGACGGTGTCGCGGTACTTGCCGTTCCACTCCGTCCACAGCGGCGGGAAGTTGCCGACCTGGTAGCCGCCGGGGCCGACGTCCCACGGCTCGGCGATCAGCTTGGCCTGGCTGATCACCGGGTCCTGCTGGACGAGGTCGAAGAACACCGACAGCCGGTCGACGTCGTAGAACTCGCGGGCCAGGGTGGACGCGAGGTCGAACCGGAAGCCGTCGACGTGCATCTCGGTGACCCAGTAGCGCAGCGAGTCCATGATCAGCTGCAGGGTGTGCGGGTTGCGGACGTTGAGCGAGTTGCCGGTGCCCGTGTAGTCCATGTAGTAGCGCGGGTCGTCCTCGACGATGCGGTAGTACGCGTGGTTGTCGATGCCGCGCATCGACAGCGTCGGGCCCCGGTCGTTGCCCTCGGCGGTGTGGTTGTAGACCACGTCGAGGATCACCTCGATGCCCGCGTCGTGCAGGTCGCGGACCATCGCCTTGAACTCCTGCACCTGGTTGCCCGGGCGCCCGGTCTGCATGGCGTAGGCGTGGTGCGGGGCGAGGAACGCGACGGTGTTGTACCCCCAGTAGTTGGACAGGCCCTTCTCCTGGAGGTGGTGGTCGTTGAGGAACTCGTGCACCGGCATGAGCTCGACCGCGGTGACGCCCAGGTTCTTCAGGTGCTCGATCATCGCCGGGTGCGCGAGGCCGGTGTAGGTGCCGCGCAGGGGCTCGGGGATGTCGGGGTGCGCGATCGTCAGGCCGCGGACGTGCGCCTCGTAGATGACCGTCTCGTTGTAGGGGATCTTCGGCGGCCGGTCGGAGCCCCAGTCGAAGAACGGGTTGACGACCACGGACTTCGGCACGAACGGCGCGGAGTCGGCGTCGCTGCGCGCGTCGGGGTCCTCGAAGGGGTAGCCGAACACCGCCTCGTCCCACTTCACCGGGCCGTCGAGAGCCTTGGCGTAGGGGTCGATGAGCAGCTTGTTCGGGTTGCACCGCAGGCCCTGGTTCGGGTCGTACGGGCCGTGCACCCGGAATCCGTAGCGCTGCCCGGGCTCGACGGTGGGCAGGTAGCCGTGCCACACGAACCCGTCGACCTCGGTGAGCGGGACCCGCTCCTCGGCCCCCGCGTCGTCGAACAGGCAGAGCTCGACCCGGTCGGCGACCTCGGAGAACAGGGCGAAGTTCGTGCCCGCGCCGTCGTAGGTGGCACCCAGGGGGTAGGCGTGACCCGGCCACGGCCGCATGAGGTTCTCGCAATCGATTCGGTGGGGAGTACGGCGCGAGGTTACCGGGACGGGCCGACGGCCCGTCTCACGCGAGGCGGGCCGGGAACCCCCCGGTCGCGATCGGGCTCCAGCGGGTGGGGGTGATCCGGATCAGTGCCTTGCCCTGGTCGACCATCGCCCGCCGGTACTCGTCCCAGTCGGAGTGCTCGCCGGAGATCGAGCGGAAGTAGTCGACGAGCGGCTCCACCGCGTCGGGCAGCTCGATCAGCTCGGCGTCGCCGTCCACCTGCACCCACGCCCCGTCGAACTCCTCGGACAGCACGACGACCGAGGCCTTGCCGTGGCGGGCGACGTTGCGCGACTTGGCACGTTCCGGGTACGTCGCGACGACGATCCGGCCCTCGGGGTCGACGCCCGCGGTGACGGGCGAGCCCTGCCACGAGCCGTCGGCACGCGGTGTCATGAGGATCACGTGGTGGCGGGGCCGCAGGAACTCCAGGAGCTCCTCGCGGTCGACGGTGGTGTTCGTCGCGATGGTTCGGGCCATGATCCCCAGGTTAGTGTGTGCCTCCTATGACCACCGTGTTCACGAAGATCATCGACGGCGACCTGCCCGGCCGGTTCGTCTGGGCCGACGAGCTCGCCGTCGGCTTCCTCTCGATCAACCCGCTGGCGCCCGGGCACACCCTCGTCGTGCCGCGCGCCGAGATCGACCACTGGGTCGACGCCGACGCCGCGCTGCTCGCCCACCTCACGTCGGTGTCGCACGCGATCGGCGAGGCCGTGCGCACCGTGTACGCGCCGCCGCGCGTCGGGCTGCTCGTCGCCGGGTTCGAGGTGCCGCACCTGCACCTGCACGTCTTCCCGGCCGACGACATGGCCGCCTTCGACTTCGCCAACGCGGCCTCCACGGTCGACGCCGCCGAGCAGGACGGCCACCGCGACGCGCTGCGGGCCGCGTTGCGCGACGCGGGGCACGGCGCCCACGTCCCCGACTGAGGTGCAGCTGGTACTGGTCCGCCACGCCCTGCCCGAGCGCGTCGACGGCGCCGCGGGCGGTGTCGCCGACCCGCGGCTCACCGCGTTGGGGCAGCAGCAGGCGCACCGCGTCGTCGACGCCGTCGGCGGCGGGGTGCAGGCGCTGTACAGCAGCCCGATGGCCCGGGCCCGCGCCACCGCCGCGCCGCTGGCCGCCGCGACGGGCGTCGAGCCGGTCGTCGTCGACGACCTGCGCGAGTACGACGCCGAGTCCCCGCACTACGTCCCGGTGCACGAGATGCCGGTGGTCGACCCGGCCGGCTGGCAGCGGATCGTCGACGGGCTGCTGCCCGAGGGCGTCGACGTCGCGGGGTTCACCGCCCGCGTCGCCGCCGCGCTGGAGGGGATCGTCGCCGCGCACCCGGGCCGCGGCGCCGTCGTGGTCGTCGCCCACGCCGGGGTGATCAACTGCTGGCTGGCGCACCTGCTGGGCATCGACCGGCCGCTGGCGTTCCCGCTGGACTACACCGGGATCAGCCGGGTGCTGGCCACGCGCGACGGGCGCAGGCTGGTGCGCACCGTCAACGAGATCGCCCACGTCTCCGACCTGCTCGGGCCCACCGCGGGCACCTCAGCGGGGTGACGCGCGGCGTCCGGGTGCCTACTCTCGGTCCCCGGGGGGAACCGATGAGGGACCGGACGCTGCGACAGGTCTTCGCGGTACGCGAGTACCGCGCGGTGTGGCTGGCCGACCTGCTGTCGGTGGCGGGCGACCAGCTGGCCAGGGTCGCGCTGGCCGTGCTCGTCTACGGGCGGACGGGATCCGCGGCGTGGGCGGCCGCCACCTACGCGCTGACGTTCCTGCCCGCGATCGTCGGCGGGGTCCTGCTCGGCGGGCTCGCCGACCGCTTCCCGCGCCGCGAGGTGCTGGCCGTCACCGACGCGGCGCGCGCGGTACTGGTCGGTGTGATGGCGGTGCCGGGGCTCCCGCTGCCCGCGCTGTGCGGTCTGCTCGTCGTCGTGGTGCTGCTGGGCGCCCCGCACACCGCGGCCCGCGGCGCCCTGCTGCCCGAGCTGCTGCCCGGTGACCTCTACGAACGCGGCCTCGCCGTCTCCCAGATCACCGGCCAGACCGCGCAGGTCGTCGGGTTCGCGGCGGGCGGGCTGCTCGTCGCGGCGGTCAGCCCGTCGTCGGCGCTGGCGCTGAACGCCGTGACGTTCCTGGCGGCGGGCCTGCTGTTCCGGTTCGGGCTCGCCCGCCGTCCGCGCGCCGACACCACCACCCGCACCGGTGCCCGCGACCTGCTCGCCGGCGTCGTCGACATCGCCGGCGACCCGCGGCGGCGCGCACTCGTGGTGCTGGTGTGGATGGTCGGGCTCTACGTCGTTCCCGAGGCGCTGGCCGCCCCCTACGCCGACCAGATCGACGCGGGCCCGGCCGTGGTCGGCCTGCTGATGGCCGCCGACCCGCTGGGCAGCGTGCTGGGCGCCTGGCTGTTCGTCCGCTTCGTA
>NZ_BJNG01000005.1 GCF_006539565.1 Pseudonocardia hydrocarbonoxydans | reverse complement strand
CCGTCGCCGCGGGTGTCCCGCTCCTGTTCACCGCACTCGTGCCCGGCGTCCCGGTCGCGCTGCTGCTCTTCGGCGTGTCCGGGATGGCCTCGACGGCGTACGTCATGCAGGCGCAGGCGTCGTTCGTCCGGGCCACCCCCGCCGCGATCCGCGGACGCGCCATCGGCGTCGCCGCCTCCGGGATCGTCGCGGGACAGGGGGTCGCCGTACTGGCCGGCGGCCTGCTCGCCGACCTGTGGACCCCGTCCACGGCCATCGCCGTGTGCGGGGCCGCCGGTGTCGTCATCGCCCTGGGCGGGGCGCTCGCGTGGCGGTCCGCCCAGGTGGGCGGCCACGCCGAGCGGCCCCAGACCGTCGGGGCGTGACGGGTCAGTTCCAGTCCTTGCCCATGGCTGGTCCTTTCGGGTTGTGGGGTGGGGGGTGGTGGGGTCAGTTCCAGTCCTTGCCCATGGCTGGTCCTTTCGGGTTGAGGGACGCGGTGCGGTCGGTTCAGTTCCAGTCCTTGCCCATTTCGGCACTCCTTTCCCGGGTCGTGCACGAATCGTCGGAATGGTGGCTTCAGTTCCAGTCCTTGCCGGTCACGGGCGTCTCCCTCCTGCTCGGGCCGTGCGGTCGGCCGCACCCGCCGTACGGGCCCGCCGCTCACAGCGATCTCCTCGTGCGGGTCGTGGTGACCGGGTCACCGGTCCGGCGGACGCAGCCAGGGTCGCCGACCGGACGGCGCCCGCGACTCCGTACGGCCGCAACTACGGCATGTGGACGGCATTGTTAGGCCGAATGGCCCAGTGACGGAATGGGCGGATTGGGGTGAACGGAACCCGGTGGTCCGGTGCGGCCGCCGGGGATGACGCCACTGCCGCACTCGGCTAGCGTCGGTGCCGCACGCCCGAACGATCTAGGAGTCCGATGACCGGCAGCCGCAGCACCGGGCGCCCCGCGTCCGGCCGTGGGCTGCCGGCGTTCGTCGCGCGGTGGCCGTTGTGGAATCTGCCCGTCCGATTGACGGCCGCGATTCTGACGGTCGAGTTCACCGCGGTCGCCGTGGTCGTCGTCCTCGCGATCGGCAGCGCGATGCCCGACGGTCGCGGTCTGCGCGACATGCTGCTGATCGTCGGCCTCGGCATCGCGCACACCGAGATCGCGCGGGGCGTCGAACAGATGCGGCGCCGGGTCAACGGAGAGGTGCACGTCAACCTCGGCTCGGTGTGGTTCTTCGCCGCGATCGTGCTGTTGCCCCCGATCTACGCGGTGCTCTGCACGTTCGTGATCCACCTGCACCTGTGGCTGCGGTCGGCCCGCCCGCGCAACCCCGTCTACAAACACCTGTTCAGCTCGGCCACCATGGTGCTGACGAGCCTGGCCGCCTCGGGGGTCATGGCGGCGGCCACGGCGGGCGGCACCGGGGACCGGTTCGACCTGCACGTGCTCGGGCTCGGCGTGCTGGTGTTCCTCACCGTCAACACCGCGCTCGTGGCCGGGGTGATCGCGGTCAACTCCCCGCAGGCCGACGTGGCCTCGATCGTGGGGGAGTGGGACGAGAACCTGCTCGAGGTGGCCACACTGTGCCTCGGCGCGCTCACGGCCGCGGCGGTCGTCGTCAACGCCTGGCTCGTGGTGTTCGTGTTCCCGCCCCTGCTGGTGCTGCACCGGGCCGTGCTCGTGCGGCACCTGGAGGTGGCGGCGAACACCGACGGCAAGACCGGCCTGCTCAACGCCGCCGCCTGGCACACCCAGGCCGAGCGGGAGCTGCGGCGGGCCGAGCGCCGGTCCGCCCCGCGCGCGGTGCTGGTCATCGACCTCGACCACTTCAAGGACGTCAACGACACCCACGGCCACCTGGCGGGCGACCGGGTGCTCGCCGCGGTGGCCGACACGCTGCGCGGCGAGGTGCGCGAGCGCGATCTCGTCGGCCGCTTCGGCGGCGAGGAGTTCGTCGTCCTGCTCGGCACCCTCGGCGACCCGGAGGGCGGCGAGCTGCGGGTGGTCGCGGAGCGGATCCGGGAGCGGATCTCGGCGCTGCGCGTCGAGATGCCCACCGCCGACGGCCCGCTGACGGTCGCGGGGCTCAGCGCGTCGGTCGGCTGCGCGCTCTACCCCGGAGACGGCCGCGACCTGCGCGACCTGCTGCAGGTGGCCGACACCGCGCTCTACGCGGCCAAGCGCGCCGGGCGCAACGTCGTGCGGATGGGCACCCAGCCCGCCCCGCAGCCACGGGTCGCGGAGGACTCCACGTCCGCACGACGTTACGGACAGTGAGGCACGCGGGGTCGCGTTCCACCCCGTCGTGCGACTCCAGCCACCCTGACACGGGGGGTCGCGCTCACTAGCCTTCGACCCGTGGACGATCCGTCACCCGCTCCGGGAATCCGCAGCCTGTGGGCGCTGGGTCCCGGGCTGGTGGTCGTCGCGCTGTCGGTGGAGCTGGTCGCGGTCGTCGTCGTCGCCGCCGGGGTCCTCGCGCTGCCGCCCGGTGGGGGTCCGGTGCTCCTCGCGCTCGGGCTGGCGGCGATGGGCGTCGTGCACACCGAGCTGGCCACCGGCATCGAGCGGATCCGTCGGCGGGGGTCGGCCAACTCCTACTTCGACCTCAGCTCGGTCTGGACGTTCGCCGCGGCCCTGCTGCTGCCGCCGGGGCTCGCGGCGGCCGTCGTCGTGGTGGTCTACGCGCACCTGTGGCACCGGGTCTGGGCGCCGGCGGGCATCCCGCTCTACCGCCACCTCTACACCACGGCCACGGTGCTGCTGGCCGCGCGCGCGGCGCACGACGTCGTCTCCTGGGCGGGGGGCCTGCCGGCCGATCCGGCCCGGCCCGACGTGGTGGTGGCGGTGGGTCTGGCCGTCTCGTCCTACGTGGTGGTCAACACCGTGCTGATCGGGGCGGCGATCGCGCTGACCGGACCGCGGGTCGCCCCGCGCGACCTGCTCGGGCGCTGGGACGACAACGCCCTCGAGGTGGCCACGCTGTGCATGGGCGCGCTGGCCGCGGTGGCCCTGGCCTCGACCCCCGGCCTGGTCGTGCTCGTGCTCCCGCCGATCCTCGTGCTGCACCGGGCCGTGCTGGTGCGCCAGCTGGAGCAGGACGCGAGCACCGACGCCAAGACCGGCCTGCTCAACGTCACGGCCTGGCGGGCCGAGGCGCTGCGGGCGGTGCGCCGGGCCCACCGGGCCGGGTGCGGGGCGGGCGTGCTGATCCTCGACCTCGACCACTTCAAGGTCGTCAACGACACCCACGGCCACCTCGCCGGTGACGACGTGCTGTCCGCCGTGGCCGCGGAGCTGCGTGCGGGGGTGCGCGAGCACGACCTCGTCGGGCGGTTCGGCGGCGAGGAGTTCGTGGTCCTGCTGCCCGACCTGCCCCGCGGTGGCGCCGGGCACGTCGAGCTGTGGCGGGTGGCCGAGCGGCTGCGCCACCGCGTCGCCCGGCTCGACGTGGGGGTGGCCACAGCGGGCGGCGTGCAGACCGTCACGGGGCTGTCGGTCTCGGTCGGCGGCGCCACCGTGCCCACCGACGGCACCACGCTCGACCAGGTGCTCCGGGCCGCCGACGACTCGCTCTACGCCGCCAAGGGCGCGGGCCGCAACCTCGTGCGGATCGCCACCGACGGCCACGTCCCGGCCCCGCGCCGCCCCACGGCGTGACGGCGGGGGACCGGGACCGTCCGTAGACTGGCCCGTGTGACCGTGCTCCGATCGATCAGTGGTCCCGCCGACCTCCGACGTCTCGGGCCCGACCGGCTGCCCGAACTCGCCGCCGAGATCCGCCGATTCCTCGTGGAGTGCGTCTCGCGCACCGGCGGGCACCTGGGCCCCAACCTCGGCGTCGTCGAGCTGACGATCGCGCTGCACCGCGTCTTCGACTCCCCGCGCGACACCCTGATCTGGGACACCGGGCACCAGGCCTACGTGCACAAGCTGCTCACCGGCCGCCACGACGGCTGGGACCGGCTCAAGAAGACCGGCGGGCTCTCGGGCTACCCGAGCCGCGCGGAGAGCGAGCACGACGTCGTGGAGTCCAGCCACGCGTCGTCGTCGCTGTCCTGGGCCGACGGAATCGCCCGGGCCTACGCGCTCACCGGGCAGCGGCGCCACGTCGTCGCGGTGATCGGGGACGGCGCGCTCACCGGCGGGATGGCCTGGGAGGCGCTGAACAACATCGCCGCGAGCGCCGACCGCAACGTCGTCATCGTCGTCAACGACAACGGGCGCTCCTACTCGCCCACCATCGGCGGCCTGGCCGACCGCCTCGCGTCGCTGCGCCTGCAGCCCGGCTACGAGCGCGTGCTCGATGCCGGTAAGGCCGCGCTGGCCCGCACGCCGGTCGTCGGCGGCACGCTCTACGCGGGGCTGCACGCGGTGAAGGCGGGGCTCAAGGACGCCCTGAGCCCGCAGGAGCTGTTCTCCGACCTCGGGATCAAGTACTTCGGCCCGGTCGACGGGCACGACGTCGCCGCGATGGAGTCGGCGCTGCACCGGGCGAAGCGGTTCGGCGGGCCGGTGATCGTGCACGCCGTCACCCGCAAGGGCAACGGGTACCCGCCCGCGGAGAACGACGAGGCCGAGCAGATGCACAGCCCGGCCGCGTTCGACCCCGAGACGGGGTTGCCCACCGGCGCGCCGTCCACCGGCTGGACCAGCGTGTTCGCCGAGGAGATGGTCGAGCTGGGCCGGCGGCGTCCCGACGTCGTCGCGATGACGGCGGCGATGCTCGGCCCCACCGGGCTCGCCCCGTTCGCCGCGGCCTACCCCGACCGCTGGATCGACGTCGGCATCGCCGAGCAGCACGCGCTCACCTCGGCGGCCGGGCTCAGCGCGGGCGGGCTGCACCCCGTCGTCGCGCTGTACTCCACCTTCCTCAACCGCGGCTTCGACCAGCTGCTCATGGACGTCGCGCTGCACGGGCAGGCGATCACCCTGGTCCTCGACCGCGCGGGTGTCACCGGCAGCGACGGCCCGTCGCACAACGGCATGTGGGACCTCTCGCTGCTGGGCGTCGTGCCCGGCATGCGGGTGGCCGCCCCGCGCGACGCCGCCACCCTGCGCGAGGAGCTCGCCGAGGCCGTCGCCGTCGACGACGGGCCCACCGCGCTGCGCTTCCCCAAGGGACCGGTGATCGAGTCGGTGCCCGCGCTGCGCCGCGTCGACGGCGTCGACGTCCTGCACGAGACCGACGGGGCGGGCGTCGACGCGGCCGTGCTGCTGGTCTGCGCCGGCGCGTTCGGCGAGCTGGGGGTGGCCGCGGCGCAGCGGCTCACCGCGCAGGGCGTCGCGGTCACCGTCGTCGACCCGCGCTGGGTGCTCCCGGTGCCCGGCGCCGTGGTCGACCTCGCCCGGGAGCACCGGCTCGTCGTCACCGTCAGCGACAGCGGCCAGCACGGCGGGTTCGGCTCGGTGGTCTCCGCCGCGCTGCGCGACGCCGAGTGCGACGTGCCGCTGCGCGACGTGGCGATCCCGCAGCGGTTCCTGGACCACGGCAGCCGCTCGGACGTGCTCGCCGCCGTCGGGCTCACCGCCCAGGACGTGGCACGGCGGGTCACCGAGTGGGCCGCCGCCGCGTTGCCCGCCGCGGACTCCGCCGACCTCACGGTGGACTCCTGATGCGCGTGCTGGTCGTCGAGGACGAGCACCCGCTCGCCGACGCCATCGCCCGCGGGCTGCGGCGTGAGGGCATGGCCGTCGACGTCGCCTACGACGGTGACACCGGCCACGAGAAGTCCGCCGTCACCCGCTACGACGTCGTGGTGCTCGACCGCGACCTGCCCGGCATGCCCGGCGACGTGCTGTGCGGCGAGATCGTGGCCTCCGGCGCCACCACCCGGGTGCTGATGCTCACCGCGAGCGGTGCGCTGGCCGACAAGGTCGACGGCCTGTCCCGCGGCGCCGACGACTACCTCGCCAAGCCCTTCGACTTCCCCGAGCTCGTGGCCCGCCTGCGCGCCCTGGGCCGCCGGGCCACCCCGGCCGCGCCGCCGATGCTCGTCGCGGGTGACGTCGCGCTCGACCCGGCCCGGCGCACCGTGCTCCGTGCCGGGGAGCCGGTGGAGCTGACCCGCAAGGAGTTCGGCGTGCTGGAGGTCCTGATCGCCGCGGGCGGCGGCGTGGTCAGCAGCGAGGAGCTGCTGGAGCGGGTCTGGGACGAGAACGCCGACCCGTTCACCACCACCGTCCGGGTCACGGTGATGACGCTGCGCAAGAAGCTGGGCGAGCCCGGCGTCATCGAGACCGTGGTGGGCGCGGGGTACCGGGTGCCGGCCGCGGGCTGATCGGGCCCCGGCGATGAGCGGGTTGCGGCCCCGGCTGACGCTGCTGGCGACGGCGCTGGTCGCGCTGGCCAGCGGGTTGCTGCTGTGGCTGGGCTGGCTGCTCGTCGGCGGGGTGGCGCAGGCGGTGCCCGCGCTCCCGCCGGGCAGCACGGTGCGCGTCGACGGCGTCACGGTGCCCGCCGACGGCCTCGGCGACGCCGTCGGCCGCGCCGCGCAGGACGAGGTGCTGCGCGCGGGGCTCGTCGCGTTCCCGCTGGTGGTGGCGGCCGCGGCGCTCGTGTCGTGGGTGCTGGTCGGGCGGGTGCTCGGCCCGCTGCACGCCGTCACCGCGGCCGCGCGGCGCCTCACCGCGGAGTCGCTGGACGCCCGACTCGGCCTCACCGGCGCCCGCGGCGAGGTCGCCGAGCTGGCCGCGGGCTTCGACGCCATGCTCGACCGCCTGCAGGCCGCGTTCGACGCCCAGCGCCGCTTCGTCGCCAACGCCAGCCACGAGCTGCGCACCCCGCTGGCGGTCCTGCGCACCGAGGTCGACGTGACGCTGGCCGACCCCACCGCCGACGAGGCCGAGCTGCGGCGGATGGGCGCGGTCGTCCGCGACGCCACCCGGCGCGCCGACGACCTCGTCGCCGGGCTGTTGCTGCTCGCCCGCACCGAGGGGGCCGACCTCGCCGAGATCCGGCCGGTCGACCTCGCCGCCGTGGTCGTGCCCGCGCTCGCTGCCGTGCGCGTCGAGGCCGGGCACCGCGGGCTGCGCGTCCGGGTGCGCACCGCGCCCGCGCCCGTCGCCGGTGACGCGGTGCTGCTGGAGCGCGTGGCGGGCAACCTGCTGGAGAACGCGGTGCGGCACAACGTCGCCGGGGGGTGGATCGAGGTCTCCACCGGCGCGGTCGAGGGCGTCGCGGAGCTGTGCGTGGCGTCCTCGGGACGGCCGGTGGAGCGGGTGGAGGAGCTGTTCGAGCCGTTCCGCCGCGGCCCCGTCGAGCGCACCGGCGACACCCCCGGCTCCGGCCTGGGGCTGTCGATCGTGCGGGCGGTGGTGCGGGCGCACGGCGGCACGGTGTCGGCCGATCCGGTGCCCGGCGGGGGCCTGACGGTGCGGGTCCGCCTGCCGGGCTGACCGGGGGTCAGGCGCGGGTGGCGAGTGCCGGCTCCAGGACGGGGGCCAGCAGGGCGATCTGCCACTCCCGCGCCCCGCCCTTGCGCAGGAACCCGGCCACGTCGCCGTCCTCGGGCGGGGTCCAGCACAGGCGGCGCAGCAGGTCGGGCTGGAGCAGGTTCTCCACCGGCACCGTCCACTGCGCCCCGACCGCGGCGACGGCCGCGCGGGCGGCGGCGAGGCGGGCGGCGGCGTCGGGATCGCGGTCGGCCCAGCGGGCCACCGGCGGCGGGCCGTCCACGGGCGCGGTCGGCCGGGGCAGCTCGGCGGCGTCGAGGCGTTCGGCCGCGGCGAGCGCCGACCACCAGTACGCCGTGAGCCTGCGCTGCGAACGGCCCCGGAACACCGGCATGGAGCCGAGCGCGGCGGCCGAGTCGGGGGCGGTGACGGCGGCGTCGACGATCGCGGCGTCGGGCAGCACCCGGCCGGGGGCGATGTCGCGGTCGGCGGCGAGCTTGTCGCGGGCCTCCCACAGACCGCGCACGGCGGCGAGCTGGCGGGGTTTGCGCAGCTTGTGGATGCCCGAGGTGCGACGCCACGGCTCGGCGCGCGGCGTGGGCGGCCCCGCGGTGCGGACGGCCTCGAACTCCTGGTGGGCCCAGTCGAGCTTGCCCTGCTCGTCGAGCATCCGGGTGAGGACGTCGCGCAGCTCCACCAGCACCTCGACGTCGAGCGCGGCGTAGACCAGCCAGTCCTGGGGGAGCGGGCGTCGTGACCAGTCGGCGGCCCCGTGCCCCTTCTCCAGTGCGAGCCCCAGCAGGTTCTCCACCATCGGCCCGAGCCCGACGCGGGGGAGCCCCGCGAGGCGCCCGGCCAGCTCGGTGTCGAAGAGCCTGCTGGGCACGAGCCCGGTCTCGGCGAGGCAGGCCAGGTCCTGCGAGGCGGCGTGCAGCACCCACTCCGGCCCGGTCAGCGCCGGGGCGAGCTCGGACAGGTCGCTGCTCATCGGGATCGGGTCGACCAGCGCGGTGCCCGCGCCCGCCCGGCGCAGCTGCACCAGGTAGGCCCGTTGCGAGTACTTGAACCCCGACGCCCGTTCGGCGTCGACGGCGACCGGCCCCGTGCCGGCGGCGAACGCCTCCGCGGTGGCCCGCAGGGCGTCGCGGTCGGCGACCACGGGCGGGAGCCCGTCGGCCGGTGCGAGCAGGGGTGTGGGTGCCGGTCCCTCCGGCGTCCCCTCCGGCGCCGGTGGACCGTCCGGGTCCTCTGGGTTCAGCGGATGACCCCGGCCCGCATCGCGAGGGCGACCATCTGGGCGCGGTCGCCCGTGCCGAGCTTGCGCCCGATGCGCGACAGGTGGCTCTTGACGGTCAGGGCGGACAGGCTCAGCGCCTCGCCGATCTCCTTGTTCGACTGCCCGTCGGCGACGAGCTGCAGCACCTCGACCTCGCGCGCCGAGAGCTCGCGCGGGGTGTTGTCGGTGCCGGGCACGCGGGTGCCGGTGGCGAGCAGCGGCGCGACCGTCGGGTCGGCGTAGACGCCGCCGTCGAGCACCCGCTTCACGCCGTCGGTGACGATGGCCGCCGAGGCCGACTTGAGCAGGTAGGCCTGCGCCCCGGCCTGGAAGGCCGAGCGCACCGCGTACGGGTCGTCCGAGGACGCCAGCACGACGAGCCGGTTCCAGCCCAGCGAGCGCAGCTCCGTGACCAGGTCGAGCCCGCTGCCGTCGGGCAGGCCGAGATCGAGTATCGCCAGGTCGCACGGCCCGTTGGCGTGCGCCCGGGCCCGTGCCTCGGCCACCGAGGCGGCCTCGTACACCGTGCCGGCGCCCATCGACCGCAGGCGCGCGGCGATGGCCTCGCGCAGCAGCGGATGGTCGTCGACCACCAGCACCGAGAAGAGCTCTTCCCGCGGGTGCGGGACCATTGCGGGCGACAGAACGGCACCGGGTGCGGTGCGAACTGGTGCGCCCTGGCCAACTACGGCCACGGTGTTACCTCCCTGGAGTCGGTCGTTGCCCCCGACCGGCACCAGACCTCGGCCGGCGAAGAGACCGCTCGAGGAGGTGTCGTGGAGGAATCGTAGCCCCCCAAGCGGTCTAACGTCGTGTATCGGATCGAACTTGGCGGGGTGAAAGTTACAGCCTTGTGGGCCCCCGTCCACCTGATCGGGTGACGGGTGCGATCACTCCGGACGGCGTCGTCGCAGGTGGGCACCGGGATCAGACCGTTCGATGAGCGAGAGAAACCGCACCCACCGGGGGGAGCCCCGCGGCCGAGGCGACGAAGGCGCAGAACGCGGCGCCGTGCCGGGACAGGTCGGTACCGGTCGGCGTCCACGACGCGCGGAGCTCGACGTCGTCGTCGCGGCGGGGCCCGGCGATGTCGCCGAAGCGGACCGACGAGGTCTGCGTGACGGTCCCACCCAGTGCCACGTGCTCGGCCCCGTGGTCCTCCAGCGCCTCGGTCAGCCACGACCACCCGACGACCGGCAGCATCTCGTCGCCCAGCTGCTCGGGCTCCAGGCGGGCCTGGACGAAGCAGACGAGCCGGAACGTGCCCTCCCAGGCGTCCTGCCCGGCGGGGTCGTGCAGCAGGATCAGCCGGCCCGAGGTGTCGGACTCGTCCACACCGTCGTCGGCGGCCGCGCGGCCCAGCGTGGAGTCGGCCACCTCCACCGACAGCGCCCACGTCCACGGCGCCAGCCGCGGCGGCGCGTCGAGCGCGGTGACGATGAGCTCCGGTCGGGCCCGCAGCGTGCCGAGCGAGGCGACCGCGCGGCGGAACTCGGGCGGCGGGGAGACGGTCGCGGCAGGCACGAGCGGGAACTCTAGGTCGCCCGACACGCCCGGGCGGCGAGGCGCGCCGGACCCCGTCCGGTCCGGTCCCGGGCTCACCGGGCAGCGCTCCGGACGCCCGTGGGAAGATGGTCGGGCCATGGTCGTGCACACAGCTCCCGCCCCCGTCCCCGCCGCAGCCCGCCGCGACCTCGCGTCGGCCCCGTTCCTCGTCGCCGCCCGCGGCGGGCGCCCCGCGCACCTGCCCGTGTGGTTCATGCGCCAGGCGGGCCGCTCGCTGCCGGAGTACCGGGCGCTGCGCCGCGACAGCGGGATGCTCCAGGCCTGCCTGACGCCGGAGCTCACCTGCGAGATCACGCTCCAGCCCGTGCGCAGGCACGGCGTCGACGCCGCGATCCTGTTCAGCGACATCGTGGTGCCGCTGCACGTGGCGGGCGTCGACGTCGACATCGTGGCCGGCACCGGCCCGGTGGTCGGGCACCCGGTGCGGACCGCGGCCGACGTCGAGGCCCTGCCGGTGCTGCACCCCGAGCAGGTCACGCCGGTGACCGAGGCCATCGGCCTGCTGCTCGGCGAGCTGGGCGACACGCCGCTGATCGGCTTCGCCGGGGCGCCGTTCACGCTGGCCTCCTACCTCATCGAGGGCGGGCCCAGCCGCAACCACGAGCGCACCAAGGCCATGATGCGCAGCGCGCCCGACGTCTGGCACGCGCTGCTCGGCCGCCTCGCCGACCTGACCTCGACGTTCCTGCGGGCGCAGATCGCCGCGGGGGTCGACGCCGTGCAGCTGTTCGACTCCTGGGCCGGCGCCCTGTCCGAGCGCGACTACCGCGAGTACGTCCTGCCGCACTCCGCCCGCGTGCTCGCCGGGGTGGCCGACGCCGGGGTGCCCCGCATCCACTTCGGGGTCGGCACCGGTGAGCTGCTCGGCGCGATGGCGCAGGCCGGGGCCGACGTCGTCGGCGTCGACTGGCGCATCCCGCTCGACGACGCCGCCCGCCGGGCCGGTGGCACGCACCCGGTGCAGGGCAACCTGGACCCGGCGGTGCTGTTCGCCGACCGGGAGTCGATCTCCGCGGAGGTCACCCGGATCGCGGCGGAGGGTCGCCGCACGCCCGGGCACGTGTTCAACCTCGGCCACGGCGTGCTGCCCGACACCGATCCCGACGTCCTGACGCGCCTGGTCGACCTGGTGCACCACCAGCCGGTGTGAGGGTAGGAGTCGTCGGGGCCGGCGTCTCCGGTCTCGCCGCCGCGCACCGGCTGCGCACCCTGCTCGGCGACGCCGTCACCATCACGGTCCTGGAGCAGCGCGACCGGGTCGGCGGCGTGCTGCACACCGTCGACCTGGGGGGAATGCCCGTCGACGTCGGCGCGGAGGCGTTCCTGGCGCGGCGCCCCGAGGTGCCGGCACTGCTGGCCGAGCTGGGCCAGGGCCCGGCGGTGCACCCCACGGCGGCGTCGGCCACGATTCGCGCGGGCGGGCGCACCGCCCCGCTGCCCGGCGGCACGCTGCTGGGGGTGCCCACCAGCGCCGCCCGCCTCGACGCGCTGCTGTCCCCGGCCGGGGTCGCCGCGGTGGCGGCCGAGCCCGCCCGGCCGCTGGCCTGGGATCCCGGCACCGACGTGGCACTGGGACACCTGCTGCGCGACCGCTTCGGCGACGAGATCGCCGACCGGCTGGCCGACCCGCTGCTGGGCGGGGTCTACGCGGGCCGCGTCGACGCGCTCGGCCTGCGCGCCACGGTCCCTGCCCTGGCCGCCGCCCTCGACGTGGGCGCGCCGTCCCTCACCGCCGCGGCCGACACCGTCACGGCGCACTCCGCGCCGGACTCGGTCGCACAGAAGTCCCGACTCGCGGGGGCCGACGCGCGAGTCGGGGGATCCGGGCGACCGGGTCCGGCCGCGGGTGCGACGGGCGGGCCGGTGTTCGGGGCCGTGCCGGGCGGCTACCGGGTGCTGCTGGACGCGCTCGTCGCCGCCGCACGCCCGGAGCTGCGGCTCGGCGTCACCGTGCGGGCACTGGAGCGGCGCACCGGCGGCTGGCGGCTGGTGCTGGGGCCGACCACGGCGCCGGAGGCGCTCGACGTCGACGCCGTGGTGCTCGCGGTGCCCGCCCCCGTGCTCGCGAAGCTGCTCGGCGGCCCCGCGGGGCGGGCGGCGGGGGAGATCGAGCTGGCGTCGTCGGTGGTGGTCGCGCTGGCCTACCCGGCCGCGGTCGCGCTGCCGCCCACCTCGGGGGTGCTCGTCGCCGCGGGGGAGCCGCTGCACGTCAAGGGGGTCACGCACTCGTCGACGAAGTGGTCCCATCTGGGCGGCGACGGGCTGGTCCGGCTGCGGGCCTCGCTGGGCCGGTTCGGCGAGGCTGCCACCCTCCAGGTCGACGACGCCACGCTCGTCGCCCGCGTCCGGGCCGATCTCGCCGCGCTCACCGGCGTCACCGCGGAGCCGGTCGCGGTGCACGTCCAGCGCTGGGGCGGTGGCCTGCCGCAGTACGGCGTCGGGCACCTCGACCGCGTCGCCGGGATCGAGGGCGGGCTGCCGGCCGGGGTCGCCGTGGCCGGGGCGGCGCTGCACGGCGTCGGCGTGCCGGCCTGCGTGGCGACGGGCCGGGCGGCGGCCGAGCGGGTGGCCGCCGGACTCGTCCCGGCCTGACCGGCCGCGTCGGCGTGCCGATCGCCGCGGATGGCACGATGGGACCATGGCCCGCCTCGACTACGCCGAGCTCAACAGCACCATCCGCTACACGATGTGGTCGGTGTTCCGCGCCGAACCCGGCCGCCTCGGTGACGACCGGTCCACCCCCGCCGCGGAGGCCGCCGAGTACCTCGACGGGCTCGCGGCCAAGGGCGTCGTCGTCCGCGGCGTCTACGACCTCGCGGGCATGCGCGCCGACGCCGACTACCTGGTCTGGTGGCACGCCGACAACGTCGAGGCCCTGCAGGGCGCCTATGCCGACCTGCGCCGCGACACCGCGCTGGGCCGCGCGAGCGTGCCGGTGTGGAGCCAGGTGGCGCTGCACCGGCCCGCGGAGTTCAACAAGAGCCACGTCCCGGCGTTCGTGGCGGGCGAGGACCCGAAGCGCTACGTCTGCGTGTACCCCTTCGTCCGGTCGCTGGATTGGTACCTGCTCCCCGACGACGAGCGCCGCACCATGCTCGCCGACCACGGCAAGGCCGCCCGCGGGTACGCCGACGTGCGCGCCAACACCGTGCCCGCGTTCGCCCTGGGCGACTACGAGTGGATCCTGGCCTTCGAGTGCGACGCGCTCGACCGCATCGTCGACCTGATGCGCGACCTGCGTGCCACCGAGGCCCGCCGGCACGTGCGCGAGGAGGTGCCGTTCTTCACCGGGCCCCGGGTGGCGGTGCAGGCACTGGTGTCCGCGCTGCCGTGACACGTCCCGGCCGTCGTCGGGCCGGCGCGGTCGGTGTGGAGCAGACCGGGGCCGGCAGCGCGATGAGCTGTGTGTAACCCCTCGGACGCGGAGAGCGAAGTCGGGACATGATCCGACTCGGGCGCACCGCCCTGCTCGCCCTCCTGCTCGTCACCGTCGCCGGCTGCGGCCAGGCACCCGCGCCCGCTGCCGCGCCCGCGCCCGTCCCGCCGACGACCGTCGCACCGGACCCGACGCCCGGGTCCGCCGCCCTGCCCGCGGAGCCGGTCGCACCGACCAGCTGGGTGATGCCCGACCTGGTCGGCGAGAACCTCCAGGACGCCCAGAACGCCATCCAGGCGCTCACCGACTTCGGCATCGCCATCACCACGTCCCGCGACGCCACCGGCCAGGGCCGTAACCAGGTCCTCGACGCCAACTGGCGGGTCTGCGACCAGAACGTCGCACCCGGCGAGGAGATCACCCCGACGTCGGGCATCGAGTTCGGCGCGGTGAAGCTGGACGAGGACTGCTGACCCGGGCCCTGGCTGCGCAGCTCGGTGCCCAGACGTGTCGGGGGCGACTACCCGTCCTTCTCGATCAGCCGCATCGAGATCGAGTTGATGCAGTAGCGCAGGTCGGTGGGGGTGCCGTAACCCTCGCCCTCGAACACGTGCCCGAGGTGGCTGTGGCAGGCCGCGCAGACGACCTCGACGCGCTTCATGCCCATCGAGACGTCGGTGCGCTCGATGACCGCGTCGCCCGCCAGCGGCGTGTAGAACGACGGCCACCCGCAGTGCGACTCGAACTTGGTGTCGCTGCGGAACAGCTCGGCCCCGCAGGCGCGGCAGGCGTAGACGCCCTCGGTCTTGGTGTCCGTGTACTCCCCGACGAAGGGTCGCTCGGTGCCGGCCTGCCGCAGCACCTGGTACTCGGCGGGGGTGAGCAGCTCGCGCCACTCCGCGTCGGACTTGACGACCTGCGCCTCGGGCTCGGTGACGGGATCCATGCGTCCCAGGCTACGTCCGGACCCCGACAGCGCGCCGCGCACGCGGGCGAGGACGTCCCTCACAGCCACGTCGCCACCACGAACATCAGGGCCTCCCACACCAGGAACGCGGCCACCGCGAGCAGCAGCCCGGCGACCAGCACGGCCCCGAGGCGGCGGCCGCCCTCGGCGCGGTTGGCGGACTCGGCGAAGTCGCGCACGCCGTCGAGGTAGCCCTCCACGGTGTAGGCGGGACGCTGCCGCTGCATCCGGTCGAGGTGGGCGGCGAACGCCTGGGCCTCGGGGTCGGCGGGGTCGAGCCCGAGCAGTTCGTCGTCGAACCGGGGGGAGCGATCCGGCTGGAGTTCGGGCACGCGGTCAGGGTAGCGGAGTAGCGTGCCGGTCCGTGGCGTCCAAGGCACCGGTCGAGCTGCTCTCCGTCGGCGGTCGGGAGGTGCGCCTGACCAGCGGGGACAAGGTGTACTTCCCCGGCCCGGGGATCACCAAGCGGGAGGTCGTGCACTACTACCTCGCCGTCGCGGACCCGCTGCTGCGCGCCCTGTACGAGCGGCCCACCAACCTCAAGCGCTACCCCGACGGCGTCGAGGGCGAGCCGTTCTACGGCAAGCGCCTGCCCAAGGGCGCGCCGGACTACGCGCAGACCGCCCGCGTCACCTTCCCCAGCGGCCGCACCGCGGAGTCGCTGTGCCCCACCGAGCCCGCGGTGCTGTTGTGGGCGGCCAACATGGGCACCTTCGACTTCCACCCCTGGCCGGTGCGCCGCGCCGACCCCGACCGGCCCGACGAGCTGCGCATCGACCTCGACCCCCAGCCCGGCACCGGTTTCGCCGACGCCCGCGCCGTGGCGGCCGTGCTGCGCGAGGTGCTCGACGAGGCCGGGCTCGTCGGCTGGCCGAAGACCTCGGGCGGGCGCGGCATCCACGTCTTCGCCCGGATCCGCCCCGAGTGGGACTTCGTCGACGTCCGGCACGCGGTCATCGCGATCGCGCGGCGGGTCTCGGACCGGCTGCCGGACCGGGCGACCGTGGCGTGGTGGAAGGAGGAGCGCGGCGAGCGGGTGTTCCTCGACTTCAACCAGGCCGCCCGCGACCGCACCGTCGCCTCGGCCTGGTCGGTGCGGGGCCGGCCGCGGGCCACGGTGTCGATGCCGTTGACCTGGGAGCAGCTGCCCGACGTCGAGCCGGAGGACTTCGACGTGCGCACCGTGCCGGGACTGCTGGCCGAGCGGGGCGACCCGCACGAGGGGATGGACGCGGCGGTGGGCGACCTGGGCACCGCGCTGGAGTGGTACGCCGCCGATCCGCGCGGGGAGCTGCCGTATCCCCCGGAGTACCCGAAGATGCCGGGCGAGCCGATGCGGGTGCAGCCCAGTCGGGCCAAGGAGCCGTCGGGGGATGCTCCACCCCGGTGACGTGAGGTGCCCCGGGCACCCCACATGCGCACCAGATCACCCTCTGGTGGACGCAGCAACGGTCCCCGGTGACGACACGCCGGACGGCGTCCACTCGTATGGACGTATTTGCGCTTCCTCCACCACACACGGTCGTTGAACCCTGTGACGACGGGCCGCAGGGGCCCGGGTCCGACGGGGGGTGCACGATGTCGAGTACTCCGATGACGGAGATCGGCGGCGGCCGCGGGTACGGCGGCGGGTACGGGGCCGACCCCGGCCACCACACGTCGCCGGGCCACGACGTCCCGTCCTACGGCCAGGACGTCCTGTCCTCCGGCCACGACGTCCTGTTCTCCGGCGAGGACGTCCTGTCCCCCGCCCGGCCGGACCCGGCCGTGCGCCGGCAGGCCGCCGAGGCCAACGCCCGTGCCGCCGAGGCCCGGGCCGCGTCCGCGGCCGCGGACGCGAAGGCCGCCATCGAGCTGGCGGCCCGCGCCGCCGCCGCCGCGGACGCCGCCGCCCGGGCCGCGGTGGAGGCCGGTGCCGCCGCCCGCGCCGCCGTGCAGGCCGACGCCGAACTCGGCGTCACCGGGCGTCCCGACCTCGGGGACCCGCTCGCCGTGGGAGTCGGGACCCACCCCGCGCCGCCGTGGGCCGCGGGACCCCGCCACGGTGCGCCCGAGGACCCGTTCCACCCCGGGCCGCCGTTGGCCGACCCCGCGCCGGACACCGACGTGCTGCACCACGTCGTGCCCGCGCCGCGTCCTGAGCCGGCCCGTCACGCCGCGCCGGCCGACGCCGCGTACCCCGACGCCGCACACCCCGACGACGCGCCGGTCGCCCCGGGCGGGCGGGCGGAGCGCCGCCGGTCGGCCGCCGAGACGACGGTGTTCTCCGAGCCGCTCGTCGTCGACGAGCCGGTGACCGAGCTCGTCGACGCCACCGCGGTGGCGCAGGACCCGGCCGAGGAGCAGGCGGAGGACGAGCAGCCCCTCGTCGCCGCCGGCCGCCGTCGCCGGGCCGCGGCCGACCCCGACGACGACCGGTACGAGAACGACGACGACGCGCCCACGACCGGCGCGTCCGCGACGGGCGGGCGCCGGGCCGCCCGCCGGGCCCGCAGGGGCCTGTTCCGCCGCCGCGCCCCGAGGCTGGCCGCGGGTGCCGCGGTCGGCGCGCTCGCGCTGTCCGGTGTCGTGTGGCTCAACAGCGGCGCCGACACGATGGAGCCGGCGGCCGTGGTGGAGGCCGCCGCGCCCGCGGTGCCGCAGCTGCCGGCCGCCGCCGCGACGGACGCGGGGGCCGACGCCCCCGCCCTGAGCCAGGGCGACCCGCTCTCCGAGCGCGGCACCGAGTTCCTGGCGGCGCTGCGCGAGGCCGGGGTGCCCACCAGCCAGGGCGGTGCGGCCGAGACCGAGGCCGCCGAGCTGGTGTGCGGGGAGCTCGCGGACGGCGTCGACGAGGCCCGGATCGCCCGTGCGCTGCCGGCGTCGCTGCCGTCGGTCACCCGGGCCGAGGCCGCCGACCTCGTCGACATCGCGCAGGAGACCTACTGCACGACCTGACCGGTCTCACGGGGGGCAGAGCGTGCCCGACGCCGGCAGCAGCCCGTCGACCAGCAGGGCCTCCACCGCGGAGCGGACGCACGGCGTGCGGGGATAGGCCCCCGTGCCCGCCCCCTGCCAGGTGACGAACGCGCCGGCCGGGAGCCGCTCGGCGACCCGGCGGGCTCCCTCGGCGGGGTGACGCGGATCGGCGACGGTGCCGACGACGAGGACCGGCGGCAGCGCGCCGGCGGGCGGCGACACCTCCGTCGCACCCCCCGCGGGCCACGGTGCGCAGGCCAGCAGGCCGAGGGCGAGCGTGCCGCCGATCAGCGGATGGTCGGCCCGCAGCTCCGTGGCGAGCGTGCTGACCTCGGGCGGGGACAGCCGCGCCGGGTTGTCGTTGCAGGCGGTCGCGAGCATCGCGTCGAAACCCCCGGCCGGGCCCGCGACGGGATCGAGCAGGCCGAGCAGGGGCGCGGGGTCGCCCGCGGCCGCGGCGGCGAGCCCGGCGGCGAGGGCGGGCCGGTCCTCGGGCCGGTTCAGCACCGTGAGCACGGTCAGCAGCGCCGCGCCCGCGGTGAGCCGGCGGCCGTCGGCGGCGAGCAGCGGGCGCTCGCGCAGCGCGTCCGCCAGCGCGGTGACGGCCGCGCGCGGGTCGGGACCGAGCGGGCACGCGCCGCGGCCGGTGCAGTCCAGGGCGAACGCGTCGAACGCCGCCTCGGCCGTCGCGGCGCGCGCCCGGGTGCGCTCGGGCTCGGTGACGGCCGGGTCGGGCGGCCCGTCGAGCACCAGCCTGCCGACGCCGCCGGGAGCGGTGCGCGCCCACACGTCGAGCGCGCCCGCGCCGTCACCCGCGCCGACGGCGGAGAGCTGCGCGACCCCGAGCCGGATCCGGAGCTGCTCCACGTCGGCGGCCGTGGCGGCGCTGCGGAACCCGCCCAGCGCGGAGGGCAGGGCCAGGTTGCAGTCCTGCACGACCGAGCGGGCCCGTTCGAGCAGCGGGGCCAGGTCGGTCTCGGCGGTGGCGGCCGGGTCGGCGTCGACGAGCGCGGCGCGGGCCGCGGGTTCGGCGCAGTCGATGCGGTCGATGCCGGAACCGCGGCGGTCCAGTCCGAGGACGGTGAAGGTGTCGAGCACGGCGGGGGAGGCGCGTGCGGCGACGTCGAGGGCGTGGCCGGCGCTGGGCAGCGTCGCGCTGTCGCCCAGTGCGAGCAGCGGGGGCCCGTCGAGCGGGGAGCCGGCGGGGCCGACGCGCAGCACGCCGAGCAGCACGCTGCCCTGCTCCGGCCGTGCCGGGTCGGCGGGGACGGGCAGCTCTCCGCACTCGACGCGCAGCGTGCGGTCGGCGGGGACGGTGACGCCGTAGGCGGCGAACGCGCCCGCGGTGCAGTCGACGAACGGGATCGAGGTGTTCTGCGGCTGCAGGGGCGGCACCGCGGGGGCGGAGGGCTCCGGGGTGGCGGCGGGGGGAGCGGCGGCGACGTCCGGCCCGCGCACGGCGACCGGGGGGCGCTGCGAGGGGCCGACCGTGCAGCCGGTGAGCACGGCGCACAGACACAGCAGCCCTGCGACGACGCTGCGCGGGTTCCCGATCATGACCGGGGCAGCGTGCCGCAGGGCGGGTGTGGCAGCGGTGAAGGTCAGGCGACCCGCGGGCCGGCCGTGGACTGGTCCAGCTCCAGGCGGACGGCCACCGGGAGGGCGACCAGACCGAGCGAGGTGCGGGCCGAGGTCAGCACCTGCCCGTGCAGCTTCTCCAGCACGTCACGGACGTCGGCGTCGTCGGCGAGCCACACCCAGACGCGCAGCGCGGGGGCGTCCTCGGTGCCGACCATCCGGGCCCGCGCGCGGCCGACGCCGGGCAGCTCGGCCGCCTGGGCGGCGAGCGCGTCGGCGGCCGCGGAGGAGCTGACGGTGATGGCCGTGGTCGGTCCGCGGTCGATCACCAGGTCGGGCTTGCGCTCCGGGCGCAGTGACCGGGCGGCCCGGGTCAGCCCGAGCACGAGCAGCAGCAGACCGGCCGCGATCGCGACGAGCCGGGCGACCAGGGGCTGGGCCCGCAGCAGGTCGACGACTACCGGGTCGAGCAGCGGGCGTCCGGCCCGCGCGGTGCCGAACACCCCGTAGGCGAGCAGGGCCACCAGCACCCCGGCGGCGAGCAGGACCAGGCCGAGCAGCACCAGCAACGACCGGTCACCGCCGGAGGAGCGGGCGACGGCCGAGCGCGAGCGGCGCCGCAGCGCCCCCGACGCGGGTGGCGGCTCGACCGGCTGCTCCGGCGACGCCGACTTGTCCATCGATACGGTCATCGCGGACCCTTCCTCTCCTGCACGGTGACGGCGACGCGCGGGCGGCGGGCCAGCGGCAGCTCGTCGAGCAGTTCGTCGACGGTGGAGGTGACGCTGCCGCGGAGCTCGGGACCGGCGTCGTTCCACGCCTGCGCGCCCACGGAGACCTTGCGGCCGGTGGCGGTGACCGACGCGGCGGCCACCCCGTCGGCGGCGCGGACGCGGCGCCCGACCAGGCGGGCGAGCACCCGCGGGGAGGTGGTCACGGTGACCTCCGGCGCGGGGGAGGACAGCGCGATGTCGTGGCGGCGGGCGAGCAGGCCCACCAGCAACAGCAGCAGACCGAGGACCGCCACGCCGATCGCGATGGCGGGCACCGGAGTGTTCGCCCAGGTCAGTGCCTCGAGCGAGGCCCGCCAGTCGGGCCAGGGCACGAGCAGGCCGGTGGTGGCGGGGGTCCGCACCCACGCGGCGACGACCTCGATGACGAGCAGGACGCCGACGGCGGCCAGCGCGAGGCCGAGCAGCGGGGCGAGGACCCTGAGCAGGACGCGCATGGTCATCTCCTACTGGACTCGGGCGCCGGGTCCGGCGGCGCCGGTGTCGGGCCCGCGCAGCCCGGACACGGTGACGGCGAGGTTGCGGATGCGCCGCCCCGCGATCCGGGACAGCTCCTCGCCGACCCGGTCGCGGACGGCATCGACGGTGCGGCGGACGGGCGCGGGGTACTGCAACGTGAGCTCCAGGGCGACGTCGACGGCGCCGTCGGGTCCGTCGCTGACCTTCGCACTGGACCCGGCCTGGCCGACGCCGACGCCCGCGAGGCGACGCTCGTGACGCAGCGTGCCCGGGGTGCCGTCGGCGGCGTGCTCCACGATCTTGCGCAGCACCGTCGGGTGGATGTCGAGCCGGCCGCGCTCCTCGACGGAGGCGGTCACCGACGCGGTCACCGGTCCCGACCCCGGCCCAGCAGCGCGTTCAGGTCGAGGTCGCCGTCGAGCACGCGGCCGACGACGAGGCCCACGAGGCCGAGGACGAGCGCGACGAGGAAGGCGCCGAACCCGCCGATCGCGCCGGTGGCGCCGAGGACGAGGCCGGCCAGCAGGCCGGTGTGGGTGGCGTTCATCTGGATTCTCCTGAATGTGGGGCGGCGTCTAGTCGACGCGACGCCGGCGGTGCCATCGCACGGTGCGGATGAGGGCCACCACCGCCCGGACGGGCAGCGGCAGCGGGGTGACGATCTCGATGGGCGCGTCGAAACGCCGGTCGTCGGGCGGCGGCACCGCGGGCCGGCCGGCCCGCAGGCGGGCCAGGCCGGCGACGAACAGCTCGGGGTCGCCGCCCCGGTCGGGATGGTGGTCGCGGACGAACGCGCGGTAGGCCGCGCGCTGCTCCGGGCTCATCGGTCCGGTCGGGTCGTCCGCGCTCATCTCGCCGGGCCGATCAGGCCGAGGCCGGGGGGCCGACCAGGGCGGCGGGGATCGCGAGGTCGGCGACCGTGATGTCCACGGCGGCGCCTCCGCACAGTGCCGAGACCTCGCGCCGCAGCGCGCGCACGACGTCCGGGATGCGGGCGTCCAGGTGCAGGACGACGCCCAGCTCGACGGGCTCGCCGTCGCGCCCGATCCGGACGCCGACGAGCCGACGGCCCGGCAGGTAGGTCGCGACCGAGCCGAAGACCCCGCCGTCGAGCCCGGCCACCGCGGGGTGCGCGGTCACCGCGGCGGCGACGAGCTCGGCGAGCGCGTCGGAGTCGACGGCGACCGGGCCACCGGTGGGTCGGGCCATGGCGTCGGGCCCCGTCACTCGACCCGCGACGGCTGCGCGACGACGACGTCCTCGGCCGCCCCGTCGTCCTCGGACGGCAGGTGGATGTCGTTGACGGCGATGTTGACCTCGATGACCTCGAGGCCGGTCATCCGCTCGACGGCGGTGATCACGTTGCGGCGCACGGCGCGCGCCAGGTCGACGATCGAGGCGCCGTACTCGACGACGAGGTCGAGGTCGACGGCGGCCTGCTTCTCGCCGACCTCCACCTGCACGCCCGCGATGTTCGACGCGCCGGTGCCGCCGCCGGGGATGCGCTCGCGCAGGGCGCCGAAGGCGCGGGACACGCCGCCGCCCATCGAGTGCACGCCGGAGATCTCGCGCGCGGCGATGCCGGCGATCTTCTGGACGACCGACGCGGCGATGGTGGTCTTGCCCTGCGTGGTGTCGTCGGCGAGGCGGGCGGGGGTGGTGCCGGTGGTGGGGCTGGGGGTGGGGGTGGTCATGTGCACTCCTCGATGTCGATCGCGTCCGTTGCGTACGGACGTAGGACGCAGGTACCCGGGCCATCCTCCCGCAAACTCACCCGATCGGACTAGTCGGGGGGTCCTACGTCGCCGGTCCGGCGGTAGCGCAGGAGCAGCGCGCCGTCCTCGTGCAGGGCGCCGACCAGCGTCATCGCCCGCGGCGCGGCGCCCGCCCGGCCCGTCGCGATCCGCCCGGCGTCGCCCGCGGCAAGCAGCGGGGACACGGTCAGGCACAGCTCGTCGACGGCGTCGGCCTCCACCAGCGCCCCGTGCAGCGACGGCCCGCCCTCGCACAGCACGCGGTGTAGGCCGCGGCGTCCCAGCTCGGCGAGCAGTGCCGCGGGGGCGAGCGAGTCGAGCACGGCGACGTCGGCCCCGGCCGCGGTGAGCCGGTCCCGGCGCGCGCGGGGAGCGTCGGCGGTGGTCAGGACGATCGGGGGCACGGCGGTGTCGGTGAACAGCGCGCTGCCGGGGTCGAGATCGGCCGAGCCGGTGACGACGGCGATCGGTGGCGGGACCGCCGTGCCGCGGACGGGGCGGCGCGCCCCGCGGTAGCCCTCCGCCCGCGCGGTGCCGGCGCCGACCAGCACCACCTGGGCCAGCTCGCGCAGCAGGCCGAACACCCGCTTGTCCCCGTCGGTGCCCAGCCCACCGGAGAGGCCCTCGACGGCGACCGCCCCGTCCAGGCTGGAGACGAAGTTGACGCGGACGTAGGGCGCGTCGACGTCGGGGTAGGCGTAGTGCTCGGCGAGCGCGTCGTCGGGCACGGCGTGCGGCCCGTCGCCGGGCGGCCAGATGCGGTCCATGACCGGATCCCAGCACGCCGGGGCCGATCGGACGACCCGGGCCCGCCCGATCCGGTGGCCGTCGGGGTAGGACACAAGGCCAGCCTCACCTATGGTGAGCGCAGCACACGTTCGCGGCAGCGAAGGAGTCCCTGTGAGCACGGTCATGCCCGTGCCCGTCACGGCCACCGGACGGCCGCCGGCGCCGCGGCGCTCGCTGCGGTCGCGCCGGCTGGCCGGCCTGGTGCTGCTGCTCGCCGCGCTGGTGGGGGCGGCCCTGCTCAGCGTGGCCGTCGGCGCGAAGCCGATCCCGCTCGACGTCGTCTGGGACGCGCTCGTCCGGCCCGACCCGGCGCTGGAGGACCACATCGTGGTGGGTGCCCTGCGCATCCCGCGCACGGTCCTCGGGCTCGTGGCCGGTGCCGCTCTGGGGCTGGCCGGGGCGCTGATCCAGGGCCACACCCGCAACCCGCTGGCCGACCCGGGGCTGCTCGGCGTCAACGCGGGCGCCGCCTTCCTGGTGGTGGTCGGCATCTACGTCTTCGGCGTCACCGACCCGCTGGGCTACGTCTGGCTCGCCTTCGCCGGTGCCGCCGCGGCGAGCGTCGCGGTGTTCGTGCTCGGTTCGGTCGGCCGCGCCGGGGCCACCCCGGTGACGCTGGCGCTGGCCGGCTCCGCGGTCAGCGCCCTGCTCGCGGCGCTCACCTCCGCGGTGGTCCTGATCGACGTCGCGACGCTGGACGCCTACCGGTTCTGGGCCGTCGGCTCGCTGGCCGGGCGCGACGGCGCGGTACTGACGAACGTCGTCTGGTTCCTGGTCGCGGGCGCGCTGATCGCCCTGGCCTCGGCCCCGGCGCTCAACGCCCTGTCCCTCGGTGACGACGTCGCGCGGTCGCTGGGGCACTCGGTGCGGCGCACCCGCGTCCTCGGGATCGTCGCGATCACGCTGCTCGCGGGCGGGGCCACCGCGGCGTGCGGGCCGATCGCCTTCGTGGGGCTGGTCGTGCCGCACATCGTGCGGACGTTCACCGGGCCCGACTACCGCTGGCTGCTCCCGGCGTCGGCGCTGTCGGGGGCGGTGCTGCTGCTCGTCGGCGACGTGCTGGGCCGGGTGCTGGTGCGACCGGGCGAGCTGCAGGTCGGGATCGTGCTCGCGCTCGTCGGGGCGCCGTTCTTCATCTACCTCGTGCGGCGGCGGAAGATGGTGCACATCTGATGGCGGTGCTCACGAAGGCGGGGCCGGCGGGGTCGCGGGTCCCGGGCCGCCCGGCCCTGCGCCGCGGCCGGTTCTCCGTGGTCTGGCGCCCCCGTACCGTGCTGGTGCTGGCACTGGCGGCGCTCGCGCTGTTCGCCGGGCTGGTCGTCAACATCGGCCGCGGCGACTTCCCGATCAGCATCGGTGAGGTCGTGGCCGTGCTGCTCGGCGGCGGCGACCGCGGGCAGCGGTTCATCGTGCTCGACCTGCGTCTGCCGCAGTCGCTCACCGGCGCGCTGGTCGGCGGGGCGCTCGCCGTGTCGGGGGCGATCACCCAGGCCGTCGCCCGCAACCCGCTGGCCAGCCCGGACATCATCGGGATCACGATGGGCGCCAGTGCCACCGCGGTGTTCGTCATCGTGGTCGGGGGCGGGTTCGGCGCCGTCGGCGGCCTGCTGTCCTCGGCCGGGCTGCCGATCGCGGCGCTGGTCGGCGGCCTGCTCACCGCCGCGGTGATCTACGGGCTGTCCTGGCGCAAGGGCATCCAGGGTTTCCGCCTCGTGCTCGTCGGCATCGGGATCAACGCGATGCTGCTCGCGGTCGTGCAGTGGCTGCTCGTCGTCGCGGAGCTCTACGAGGCCGCGCGCGCCACCGTCTGGCTCACCGGCAGCCTCAACGCCCGCGGCTGGGAGCACGTCGTCCCGGTGGCGCTCGCGCTGGTGGTGCTGGTGCCCGCCGCGCTGGTGCTGGCCCACGCGCTGGGCGCGCTCCAGTTCGGTGACGACACCGCCCGCGGCCTGGGCATGCGCGTCGACCGGGCCCGCACCTGGCTGCTCGTCGTCGCGGTCGGGCTGGCCGCGGTCGCCACCGCGTCGGCCGGGCCGATCGCGTTCGTCGCGCTGGTCGCCCCGCAGATCGCGCAGCGCCTCGTGGGGGCGGCGCGCCCGCCGATCGCGGCGTCGCTGCTGGTGGGGGCCGCGCTCACGGTGCTCGCCGACGTCGTCGCGCGCACCGCGCTGCCGGCCCCGCTGCCGGTCGGCATCGTCACCGCCGTCATCGGCGCCCCCTACCTGCTGTACCTGCTCGCCCGACACGGCCGGGAGGCCCGCACATGACCGAGGTGTTGACGCCCGTGGACGCGGCCGTGCGACTGCGCGCGGAGCAGGTCCGGCTCGGCTACGGCGACCGCGTCGTCGTCGACGGGCTGGACCTCGACGTCGTCGCGGGCACCGTCACGGCGGTGATCGGGCCCAACGGCTGCGGGAAGTCGACGCTGCTGCGCGCGCTGGGCAGGCTGCTGCGGCCGGACTCGGGGCAGGTGCTGCTCGACGGCAGGCGGATCGACCGGATGGCCACCCGCGAGGTCGCCACGATCCTCGGGGTGCTGCCGCAGGCCCCGAGCGCACCCGAGGGGTTGACGGTCGCCGACCTCGTCGCCCGCGGCCGGCACCCGCACCAGGCCTGGTACCGGCAGTGGTCCTCCGACGACGAGGACGCCGTGCACCAGGCCCTGGAATGGACCGGCATCCTCGACCTCGCCGAGCGCCCGGTCGACGAGCTGTCCGGTGGGCAGCGCCAGCGGGCCTGGATCTCCATGGCCCTGGCCCAGGGCACCGACCTGCTGCTGCTCGACGAGCCCACCACCTTCCTCGACCTCGCCCACCAGGTCGACGTCCTGGAGCTCGTGCGGCGCCTGCACTCCGAGGCCGGGCGCACCGTCGTCATGGTGCTGCACGACCTCAACCTGGCCGCCCGCTACGCCGACCGCCTGGTCGCCATGCGCGACGGGCGGATCGTCGCCGCGGGCCCGCCGCACGAGGTGATCACCGAGGAGCTGCTGCTCGAGGTGTTCGGGCTCGACGCGCGGGTGATCCCCGATCCGGTGGCCGGGACCCCGCTGGTCGTGCCGGTCGGCGCCCGACCGGTCGGCTGACGCCGCGGCCCGCCGGTCGCGCCCCCGTCCGGGCGCCGCCCGCGGTCCGGGCGCCTGTGGAACGATGACGCCGCGCCGGGACGAGCCCGGACCGTCACGACGGAGGAGGGGAGCCCCAGCCATGGTCGATCCACCGGCCGGCATCCCTCCGGCCCACGACGGTCCGTGGACCGAGCAGGCCTACCTCGCCCTGCCGCGCGAGCAGCGGATCGAGCTCGTCGACGGCAGCCTGCTGGTCGCGCCCTCCACCGGCGAGCAGCACGCCGCGGCCGTCGCCGTGGTCCGGGCCGCGGTGCAGGCGGCCCTGCCCGAGGGGCTGGAGGTCATCGGCCCCGTCGCCCTGCGGCTGTGCCCGGGCCGCATCCTGGTGCCCGACCTGATCGTCTCCGCCGTCACCGCGGACGACCCGGCCCCCGAGGTCCGCGACGGGTCGGCCGCGCTCGTCGTCATCGACGTCGTGGGCTCGGGCAACGGGGTGGCCGACCGCTGGTTCAAGCCGCAGCTCTACGCGGGCAGCCGCATCCCCTACGCGCTGCTCGTCGACCACGACGCACCCTCCGCCGTCGGCACGATGCTGATCGGCGGGCGCTTCCACGAGTTCGCCCGGGCCGCGGACGGCGAGACGCTGGTGCTGGAGGAGCCCTTCCCCCTGCACCTGGACCTGTCCACCCTCCCCGCCCCCGCCCCGGAGCAGGCGGCGGAGGACCCCGGGGCGGCGGCGGCCGGGGACGCACCGGAGGACGGGGACGCACCGGAGGACGAGGGCGACCACCGCCTGCACGCCTGACCGGCCCCGGCGTCGCACGGCTGCGGGCGGCGGGAGGTGTGTGCGGCGGGCCCCGCCCCGTCCGGGCACGGCGGCGGGGGGCTGCCTCTAGGCTGGGGATCATGGGCAGCAGCGCGCGTTCCACGTTCCGGGTGCCCGCCGAGCTCGACCTGGCGGCGATCGACCCGCGGGGCCGTCCGATCGGGCCGCAGGACAAGGCCGAGGCCGCCGAGCGGATGTCCGAGCTGGGTGACGTGCTCGACGGTCACCAGGAGGCGCTCTACGCCGAGGCCGTCGGCGGCGGCACCCGCGCGGTGCTGCTCGTGCTGCAGGGCATGGACACCTCGGGCAAGGGCGGGGTGATCCGGCACGTCGCGGGGCTGGTCAACCCGCAGGGGCTCATGATCTCCTCGTTCAAGAAGCCCACCGCGGAGGAGCGGGCCCACCACTTCCTGTGGCGGGTGCACCCGAAGGTGCCTGCACCGGGGCAGATCGGGGTGTTCGACCGGTCGCACTACGAGGACGTCCTGATCGCCCGGGTCGACGCGCTGGTCCCCGAGGAGGTCTGGCGCGGCCGCTACGCCGAGATCGTCGCCTTCGAGTCCGAGCTCGCGGCCCGGGGCGTCACGATCGTCAAGTGCATGCTGCACCTGTCGCCCGCCGAGCAGGCCGAGCGCCTGATCGCCCGGCTCGACGACCCGGCGAAGGTGTGGAAGTACAACACCGCCGACCTCGACTCCCGGGCGAAGTGGCCCGCCTACCAGCAGGCCTACACCGACGCGCTGACCGCCACCGACTCCGACACCGCGCCGTGGTTCGTGATACCCGCCGACCGCAAGTGGTACCGGAACTGGGCGATCGCGTCGTTGCTCGCCGAGACCCTCACCGAGCTGGACCCCCGCTTCCCGCCGGCCACCGTCGACGTCGAGGCCGAGCGGGCCCGGATCCGGGCGAGCGTGCCGGCATGAGGCGCCCCGCGACCCTGCTGGCCACCGTCGCCGTGCTGGGGGTGCTCGCCGGCTGCGGTGCGCCCGCGCCCGCGCCCGCACCGGCCCCGTCGGCCGCCCCCGCGCCGTCGGCCGCCCCGGCCCCGGCGACGCCCGAGGACGTCGTCTGCCAGGACTACACCGACTCGGAGTCGGTCGTGCGGCAGGCGGCCGACGCGATGACCCGGATGCCGGTCCTGCCGGCCGGGGTCGCGGTGCTGCTGCTGGGCTCGCGCCAGGTGGCCACCACCGGCGGCGTCACCGACCCGGAGCTGCGCGCCGCGCAGGTCGAGCTGGTCGCCGCCATCGACGACCTCGACGCCCAGGGCCGCGCGCTGCTCGGCCCGGACGGCAACGCCGCCCGGGACGCGGTGCAGCTCGACGCGGAGCGGATCCTGGCGGCGGTCACCGAGATCGAGCGGGTCTGCGGCGCCCGCTGAGCCGGTCTAGCCGATCAGGGACCGGCCGATGATCTCCTTCATGATCTCGTTCGTGCCGCCGTAGATCGACTGCACGCGGGAGTCGACGAACGCCTTCGCGATCGGGTACTCCAGCATGTAGCCGTAGCCGCCGTGCAGCTGCACGCAGCGGTCGACCACGCGCTTGAGGACGTCGGAGGCCCACCACTTGGCCTTCGCGGCGTCGGAGATCGACAGCTCGCCCTCGACGTGCTGGCGGATGCAGCGGTCGACGAACACCTGGGTGACCGTGACCTCGGTGTCCATCTCGGCCAGCTCGAAGCGGGTGTTCTGGAACGCCGACACGGGCTTGCCGAAGGCCTTGCGCTCCTTGACGTAGTCCAGCGTCAGCTCCAGCGCCCTGGCCGCCCCGGCGACCGAGCCGACGGCGATGGAGAGCCGCTCCTGGGCGAGGTTCTGCATGAGGTAGATGAACCCCTGCCCCTCCTCGCCGAGCAGGTTCTCCGCCGGCACGCGGACGTCGGTGAACGACAGCTCGGCGGTGTCCTGGGCCTTCATGCCGACCTTGTTCAGGTTGCGGCCGCGCTCGAAGCCCGCCAGCCCGCGCTCGACGACGAGCAGGCTGAACCCGCGCGCCCCGGCCTCGGGGTCGGTCTTGGCGACGACGATCACCAGGTCGGACAGGATGCCGTTGGTGATGAAGGTCTTGGCGCCGTTGAGCAGCCAGCTGCCGTCGTCCTGCTTCTTCGCGGTCGTGGCGATGCCCTGCAGGTCGCTGCCGGTGCCCGGCTCGGTCATCGCGATGGCGGTGATGATCTCACCGGAGCAGAACCCGGGGAGCCAGCGCTTCTTCTGCTCGGGGGTGGCCAGGCGCAGCAGGTAGGGCGCGATGACGTCGTTCTGCAGCGGGAACCCCAGGCCCGAGGTCCCCGCGCGGGAGATCTCCTCGGTGACGACGCAGTTGTAGCGGAAGTCCTCGACGCCGCCGCCGCCGAACTCCTCGGGCACGTCGGTGCCCAGCAGGCCCGCGGCGCCCGCGGCCTTCCACACCGCCCGGTCGACGTGGCCGTCGGCCTCCCACCCGTCGTGGTGGGGGAGGACCTCCTTGGCGAGGAAGGTCCGGACGGTGTCGCGGAACGCGTCGTGGTCGGAGTCGAAGATGTCGCGCTGCATGGACGCCAGTCTCACATACTCGCCGGTAACCGGGAACGGTTCGCCCGGGCCGACGGCGGCCCGATCGGGCCCCCGCGCGCGTCCCGCACCTCCCGCTCGCGGGGCCCCGCGGGCGTGGACGGCGACCCGTGTGCGCGCGCACGGGTTGTGGGCGCAGGGGCCGCGGGTGCGCGGGGGATAGGGTCGGCGGGTGAGCCTGGTCGACCGGATCCCCGCCATCGCGCTCAACGTCGTCGACAAGGCGGTGCGGGGCGGCGTGGCCGACCTGCGGCGGATGCCCCGCGACGCGGTCACCGGCTCCCCGGCCGCCACGCTGTACCGCTACCGGCCCCTCGCCGGCGTCCGCGTGCTCGACGCCCCGCCGGTGCTGCTGGTCCCCCCGCTCGGTGCCCCCGACTTCGCCTACGACCTGCGCCGCGGCTGCTCGCTGGTGCAGCACCTGCTGGCCACCGGGCGCACGGTGTTCCTCGTCGACTACGGCCCGATCCGGTTCGCCGACCGCGCACTGGGCATGGAGCACTGGGTCGACGACGTGGTCCCCCGCGCGGTCCGCGACACCTGCGCGGAGACCGGGGCCGAGGGCGTCGACCTGCTGGGGTGGTCGCTGGGCGGGATCTTCTGCCTGCTCGCCACGGCCGCCGACGTGACGCTGCCGGTGCACACGCTCTCGGTGATCGGCAGCCCGGTCGACATCGCCGCGGTGCCGCTGGTGGCCCCGCTGCGCCCGCTCGCGGCCGTCACCGGCGGGCTCGGGCTCTCCGCGGTCTACCAGGCCATCGGCAGCTTCCCGGCGCCGCTGGTGAGCTGGGCGTTCCAGCTGACGGCGGTCGACAAGCTGGTCACCAAGCCGCTGACGGTGCTCTCCCGCCTCGACGACCGCGACTGCCTCGCCCAGATCGAGGCCGTCGACCACATGATGACGAACATGCACGGCTACCCCGGCCGGGTGTTCGGCCAGATCTACCACCTGCTGCTGCGCAGCAACGACCTCGCCGACGGCACCATCGACCTCGGCGGGCGCACCATCGCGCTCAAGGAGATCGACGTGCCGGTGCTCGTCGTCGGCGGGGAGGGCGACGTGATCGCCCCGCTGGCCGCGGTGCGCCGGGTGGCGGAGCTGCTGACGGGCGCGCCGGAGGTCCGGTTCGAGTCGGCCCCCGGCGGCCACCTGGGCGTGCTGACCGGCCGCCGCGCCCGCGCCACCACCTGGGTCCACGTCGACGAGTTCCTCACCGCCCACACCTGACCCGCGAGTCGGGACATCCGTGCGATCGAGTGCGCGCATCTCGGTCGCACGAAAGTCCCGACTCGCGGGGGGAGTACAACGGGGGCATGCGCCGTCTCGACATCGCCACCGCCAAGCCCTACTCCGTGATCGGCCTGGGGACCTGGCAGTTCGGGTCCCGCGAGTGGGGCTACGGCTCCGACTACGCCGACGGGGAGGCCGCGCGGATCGTCGCCCGGGCCCGGGAGCTGGGCGTCACGGTGTTCGACACCGCCGAGGTCTACGGCTTCGGGCGCAGCGAGCGCATCCTCGGGGCGGCGCTGCGCGACTCCGGGGGCACCGACGACGTCGTCGTCGCGACCAAGGTCTTCCCGGTCATGCCGACGGCGGCGATCGTGCAGCAGCGCGGCGTCGCGAGCGCGCAGCGGCTCGGCGTCCGCACGATCGACCTCTACCAGGTGCACCAGCCCAACCCGGTCGTCGGTGACGCCACGACGATGCGCGGCATGCAGGCGCTGCACGACGTCGGGGTGATCGACGAGGTGGGCGTCTCGAACTACCCGCTCAAGCGCTGGCAGCGGGCCGAGGGGGCGCGGGGCGGGCAGCGGATCCTGTCCAACCAGGTGCAGTTCAGCCTGGTCTCCCGCGGCCCGATGGCCGAGATGCTGCCGTGGGCACAGCGCACCGGGCACGTCGTGATGGCCTACAGCCCGCTGGCGCAGGGCCTGCTCTCGGGCCGCTACGGCGCCGACCACCGCCCGAGCGGGGGCGTGCGGGCGACCAACGCGATGTTCCTGCCCGAGAACATGGCGGCCGCCGCGCCGCTGCTGGACCTGCTGCGCGACATCGGGTCGGCGCACGACGCCACGCCCGCGCAGATCGCGCTGGCCTGGCTGGTGCACTTCCCGAACGTGGTGGCGATCCCGGGGGCGTCGAGCGTGGCGCAGGTGGAGCGCAACGCGGCGGCGGCCGACATCGTGCTCACCGGCTCCGAGCACGGGGCCCTCACCGCGGCCGCCGAGGCGTTCCACCCGACGACCGGGCTCTCGGCGCTGCCCGGCCTGGTGCGGGCCCGCCGCTGAGCCGGGATGTGTGACGAATCCACCCTGCCCGACAGGCTGGGCAGCCCGGCGACGGAGTACTAGCGTCCCCCGACATGAGCGCCGGGCTGCAGATCACCTCCCCGCACACCGTCCCCCGCGCCGTGCACGACGCCGCCGTCGCCGAACTGGTGCGGCAGTACCGGGCGGTGCCGCCGGGGGAGCGGGTGCGGCTGGGCAAGCGGACGTCGAACCTGTTCCGGTTCGGCACCGGCGGCGCCGACGACCGCAGGCTGGACACCTCGGCGTTCACCGGGGTGATCGAGGTCGACACCGTCGCCCGCACCGCGCAGGTGCAGGGCATGGCCACCTACGAGCACCTCGTCGAGGTGACCCTCGCGCACGGCCTGATGCCGCTGGTCGTGCCGCAGCTGCGGACGATCACCCTGGGCGGGGCCGTGACCGGCCTGGGCATCGAGTCGACGTCGTTCCGCCACGGCCTGCCGCACGAGTCGGTGCGCGAGATGGACGTGCTGCTGCCGGGCGGGGAGCTGGTCACCGTCCGGCCCGAGGGCGAGCACGCCGACCTGTTCGCCGGCTTCGCCAACTCCTACGCCACCCTCGGCTACGCCCTGCGGCTGGAGATCGACCTCCAGCCGGTGGCGCCCTACGTGCGGCTGGAGCACCAGCGGGTGCCGACCGGCACGCTCGTCGAAGCGATCGAGGAGGCGTGCGCGGGCCCGGCCGACTTCGTCGACGGCGTCGTGTTCACCCGCGACGAGCAGTACCTGACGCTGGCCTACTTCACCGACGACCCCGGCCCCGGCGTCAGCGACTACACCGGTCAGCAGGTGTTCTACCGGTCGGTGCGGGAGCGGGTGACCGACCACCTGACGATCCACGACTACCTGTGGCGCTGGGACACCGACTGGTTCTGGTGCTCCGCCGCGCTCGGCGCGCAGCACCCGCTGGTGCGCCGCGTGTGGCCGCGCCGTTACCGGCGCAGCGACGTCTACCGGCGGATCGTCGCGCTCGACCGCCGCACCCGCTTCTCCTCCCGGGTGCGCCGGCTGCTGCGGCAGCCCCAGGAGGAGCCGGTGATCCAGGACGTCGAGATCCCGGTGGGACGCCTGCCGGAGTTCCTCGACGCCTTCCAGCGCGACGTCGGCATCGAGCCGGTCTGGCTGTGCCCGCTGACCCTGCGGGGCGAGCGCACCTGGCCGCTGTACCCGATGGAGCCGCACGAGCTCTACGTCAACGTGGGGTTCTGGTCGACGGTGCCCGAGGTGCCGGGCGACCCCGAGGGGCACAACCGGCGCGTGGAGCGGCTGGTCGCCGAGCTGGGCGGGCACAAGTCGCTGTACTCCACGGTGCACTACGACGAGCGCGAGTTCTGGGAGCACTACAACGGCCCCGCCTACCGGGCGCTCAAGGCGCGCTACGACCCGGACGGCAGGCTGCCCGATCTCTACAGCAAGGTCACGGGGAGGCCATGATGCAGGTAGCGGAGATCATCTCGAGTGTCCTCGGCCCCGAGGCGCCGGTGCGCGTCATCGGCTACGACGGGAGCAAGGCGGGTCCGGACAGCGCCGAGGGGGCCATCCGGATCGTCTCGCCGCGGGCGATGGCGCGGCTGGTGACGGCGCCGGGCACGCTCGGGCTGGCGCGGGGGTACGTCACCGGGGAGATCGAGGTGGAGGGCGACCTGTACGGCGTCCTCGCCGCGATGCCCGACGTCATCCTGCACGACATCCCGCGGGCGCAGCGGCTGCGGCTGGCGCGCCAGCTGGTGCCGGTGTGGCTGCGGCACCGGATGCCGCCGCCGGAGTTCGAGTACCGCCCGCCGGGCCGGCTGCACTCGAAGGCGCGCGACCGCAAGGCGATCTCGCACCACTACGACGTCTCCAACGCCTTCTACGAGTGGGTGCTCGGCCCGTCGATGGCCTACACCTGCGCGGTGTACCCCACCGACTCCGCCACGCTCGAGCAGGCGCAGGCCGAGAAGCACGAGCTGGTGGCGCGCAAGCTGGCGCTGGCCCCGGGGATGCGCCTGCTCGACGTCGGGTGTGGCTGGGGCGGCATGGTCATGCACGCCGCCGCCGAGCACGGCGTCCGGGCACTGGGGGTGACGCTCTCGGCCAACCAGGCGGCGTGGGCGCAGGCCGAGATCACCCGCCGCGGCCTCGACGGGCTCGCCGAGGTGCGCCACGTCGACTACCGCGACGCCCCGGAGACCGAGTTCGACGCGATCAGCTCGATCGGGCTCACCGAGCACATCGGGCGCGCGCAGCTGCCGAGCTACTTCGCCTCGCTCCAGGCCCGGCTGCGGCCCGGCGGGCGGCTGCTCAACCACTGCATCACCGAGTCGCGCACGCCCCCGCGCACGCTCGACCCGTTCATCGGCCGCTACATCTTCCCCGACGGCGAGCTGCACACCGTCGGGCACGTGATCGCGACGATGAACGACGCCGGGTTCGAGATCCGCCACGAGGAGAACCTGCGCGAGCACTACGCGCGGACCCTGCACGCGTGGGGCGACAACCTGGAGGCGCACTGGGACGACGCCGTCGCCGAGGTGGGCGTCGGCAAGGCGAAGGTGTGGCGGCTCTACATGGCCGCGTGCCGGCTCGGGTTCGAGCGCGACAACATCCAGCTGCACCAGGTGCTCGGCGAGCGGGTGCACGGCGACGGCCGGTCCGGGTTCCCGCTGCGGGGCTGGTAGACACCGGGCATGCCCGACCGTCTGTCGCCCATCGACGCGTCGTTCCTGTTCGCCGAGCACGACACGGCGGCGATGCACGTCGGCGGGGTGATGACGTTCGAGCCGCGGGAGGGTTTCGACGTCGACGCCCTCGTCGCGCTGATCGGACACCGGCTGGGCCTGGTACCGCGCTACCGGCAGAAGGTGCGCGAGGTGCCGGGCCGGCTCGGGCTGCCGGTCTGGGTCGACGATCCCGACTTCGACCTGGCCTACCACGTGCGGCGCTCGGCGCTGGCCGCGCCGGGGACCGAGGAGGTGCTGCACGAGCTGGTGGGGCGGCTGCTGTCGCGCCGGCTCGACCGCTCGCGCCCGCTGTGGGAGATCTACCTGGTCGAGGGCCTGGCCGACGGCCGGCTCGCGGTGGTCACCAAGACCCACCACGCGATGGTCGACGGGCTCGCGACCGTCGACATCGGGTCGGTGCTGCTCGACCTGGGCCCCGAGCCCCGCGAGACCCCCGACGACGACTGGCGGCCCGACCGGGAGCCCTGGGGCCTGGAGCTGGCGGCGTCGGCGGTGCTCGACACGCTGCGCCGCCCCCAGCTCGCCCTGGACGTGACCGGACGCATCCTCGGCGACGTCCGCCACGCCGCGACGGCGGTCGGCCGCACGGTCGAGGCCGCACTGGACACCGGGCGCACCGCCGCCCGCACCCGCCCGGTGCACCCGCTCAACGCCGTCACCGGGTCGCAGCGCCGCTACGGCACCGCGCGCACCCCGCTCGCCGACCACCGGGCCGTCCGCAGGGCGCACGGCGGCACCGTCAACGACGTGGTGCTCGCGGTCGTGGCGGGGGCGCTGCGCACCTGGATGATCAGCCGGGGGGAGCCGCTGACGCACGACACGACCGTGCGCGCGCTGGTGCCGGTCAGCGTGCGGGCGCGGTCCGGAGCGGGGTCGGGCAACAGCATCTCCGCGTACTTCGTCGACCTGCCGGTGGCCGAGGAGGACCCGGTGGCCCGGCTCTCGGCCGTGCGCGGGGCGATGGAGGCGCACAAGCGCGGCGGCCGGGCCGTCGGCGCCGCCCGCCTGATCGGCCTCGTCGGCCTCGCACCGCCGGTGGTGCACAGCCTCGCCGCGCGGTTGACCAGCCAGTACTCCAGCCGGCTGTACAACGTCCTGATCACCAACGTGCCCGGCCCGCCCCGCCCGCTCTACGCGCTGGGCGCCCGGATGCTCGACATGTTCCCGGTGGTACCGCTGGCCGGGGGCCAGGCCGTCGCCATCGGCGTCACCTCCTACGACGGGGCGATGCACTACGGCCTCACCGCCGACCGCGACGCCATGCCCGACGTCGCGGTGCTCGCCGACGCGCTGGGGGGCGCGCTCGCCGAGCTGGTCGACACCGCCGGCTGAGGCGGCTCAGCGGTTCTCGCGCACCCAGTCGAGCAGGCCGGGGACCGCGGCGCGGATCATCGCCAGCACCGCGGCGAACCCGTCGGCCTCGCCGTAGTAGGGGTCGGGGACCTCGGCGCCCTCCGGCGAGTCCGGGTCGAACGAGCGCAGCAGCCGCACCCGGCCCGGCTCGGGCACCATCGCCTGCACCGTGCGCAGGTGCGAGCGGTCCAGCGCGACGATCAGCTCGGCGCCCAGCTGCTCGGCGTCGATCTGGCGGGCGGCGTGGTCGTCGGGGTAGCCCTCGGCGCGCAGCAGGGCGGCGGCCCGGTCGTCGGCGGGGGAGCCGACGTGCCAGCCTCCGGTGCCCGCGCTGGAGACGCGTACGCCCTCGGACAGGCCCGCCCGCTCCAGCTCGTGGGCGACGACCTTCTCGGCGATGGGGGACCGGCAGATGTTGCCGGTACAGACGAAAACAACGTGCACGGCCCCACCGTAGGGTGCGGAGCATGGATCACGCCCCGCTGCGCCACCACGGCGACGTCGACGCCACACCGGGGCTGCTGGACTTCGCGGTGAACGTGCAGGGCACCGGGCCGCCGCGCTGGCTGCGCGACCGCATCGCCGCCGTCCTCGACGACCTGGGCCGCTACCCCTCCGCCGCGCACGACCGGGCCGCCCGCGAGGCCGTGGCCGCCCGGCACGGCCGCCGGCCCGACGAGGTGCTGGTCCTCGCGGGCAGCGCCGAGGGGTTCGCGCTGCTCCCGGGACTGCGCCCGCGCCTGGCCGCCGTGCTGCACCCCGGCTTCACCGAGCCCGAGGCCGCCCTGCGCGACGCCGGGGTGCCGGTCGCGCGCGTGCTCACCGACGCCGCCGACGGCCACCGGCTGCGCCCCTCGGCCGTGCCCGCCGAGGCCGACCTGGTCGTCGTCGGCAACCCGACCAACCCCACCGGCGTCCTGCACCCGGCCGACGACGTGCGCGCGCTCGCCGCGCCCGGCCGCGTCGTGCTCGTGGACGAGGCGTTCGCCGACGCGGTGCCCGGCGAGCCGGAGAGCCTCGCCGGGGAGCCGGGGCCGCTGGTGTTCCGCAGCCTCACCAAGACCTGGGCCCTGGCCGGCCTGCGCGCCGGGTACGCGCTCGGCTCGCCCGAGCTGCTGGCCCGGCTGGCGCACGGGCGGCCGCCGTGGCCGGTGTCGACCCCCGCGCTGGAGGCCGTCATCGCCTGCTGCGAGCCCGCCGCGGTCGCGCAGGCGCAGGAGGCCGCGTCCGCGCTGGCCGTGCGCCGCGCGGAGCAGGCCGCCGCGCTCGCCGCCGTCGACGGCGTCACGGTGCTGCCCGGCCGGGCCCCCTACCTGCTGCTGCGCCTGCCCGACGGCCACGGTGAGCGGGTCAGGGCACGGCTGCGCGACGCGGGCATCGCGGTGCGCCGGGGCGACACCTTCCCCGGCCTGGGCCCCGACCACGTCCGGGTGGCCGTCCGCCCCGCCGAGGCGGTGGCCCGCCTGACCGCGGCCCTGGGCGAGGCGCTGAGCCACCCCCCGTCGAATTGCAGCAAGGCCACCTTGCCGCAACCAGGTGGCGTGAAGGTGGCCTTGCTGCAATCGGGAGGGGGCGCGTGAGCACCGTCGCCGACGTCATCGCCGCGCTGGAGGCCGCCTACCCGCCCCGGCTGGCCGCCGACTGGGACGCCGTGGGCCTGGTCTGCGGCGACCCGGCCGAGCCCGTCCGCACGGTGCTGGTCGCCGTCGACCCGGTGCCCGAGACGGTCGAGGAGGCCGCCGAGATCGGGGCGCAGCTGCTGGTCACCCACCATCCGCTGCTGCTGCGCGGGGTGCACGGCGTCGGGGCCGACACGCCCAAGGGGGCGCTGGTGCACCGGCTGGTCCGCGGTGGCACCGCGCTGTTCACCGCCCACACCAACGCCGACTCCGCCGACCCCGGCGTGTCCGACGCCCTCGCCGCCGCGCTCGGCCTGGCCGTCGAGGGCCCGCTGGTGGCGGCGCCGCTGCCCGCGCTGGACAAGATCGTCACCTTCATCCCGGTCGGCCCGTCGATCACCGCGGTGCACGACGCGCTGTCCGCCGCGGGTGCGGGCAACATCGGCGACTACAGCCACTGCTCGTTCGCCTCGGCCGGCACCGGCCAGTTCAAGCCGCTCGACGGTGCGCGGCCGGCGATCGGCAGCGTCGGACGCCTGGAGCGGGTGGCCGAGACGCGGCTGGAGATGGTGCTGCCCCGGGCCCGGCGGGCGGAGGTCGTCGCGGCGCTGCGTGCGGCGCACCCCTACGAGGAGCCCGCGTTCGACCTGCTGGAGCTCGCCGAGATCCCGTCGGCGCTGGGGCTGGGCCGGGTCGGGCGGCTCGCCGGGCCGGAACCGCTGCACGCCTTCACCGAGCGGGTCGCGGCCGCGCTGCCGCCGACGGCGTGGGGGGTGCGGGCCGCGGGCGACCCGGACCGCCCGATCGAGCGGGTCGCGGTGTGCGGCGGGGCGGGGGACTCCGCGCTCGGCGCGGCGGTCGCGTCCGGCGTCGACGCCTACGTCACCGCCGACCTGCGCCACCACCCGGCCTCCGAGCACCTGCTGGCCGGCACCGGCCCGGGCCGTCCGACACCCGCACTGGTCGACGTGGCGCACTGGGCGTCGGAGTGGCCGTGGTGCGCACAGGCGGCCGACGTCGTGCGCGCGGCCACGGACGGTAACGTCGACGTCCGCGTCTCGGAACGCCGTACCGATCCGTGGTCCGTCGCCACCGGAAGGACCCTCACCATGAACGACCGGGCAACGATGAAGGACCGGGCATGAAAGCCGAACCTGCCGTCCAGCGCCGGCTGCTCGACCTCGCCGACGTCGACACCGAGCTGACGCGCCTGGCGCACCGCCGCACCTCGCTGCCCGAGCACGCCGAGCTGACCGCGGCCGAGGCGGCGGTCCGCACCGCGAAGGACGCGGTCGTGGAGGCCGAGACCAACGCGGGCGACCTCGACCGCGACATCCGCCGCATCGAGCGCGACGTCGAGGGGGTCCGCACCCGCACGGCGCGCGACAACCAGCTGCTCGCCGGGTCGGGCATCGGGGCCCGGCAGGCCACCGAGCTGCAGCACGAGCTGGAGACGCTCGCGCGCCGCCAGTCGGTGCTGGAGGACGAGCAGCTGGAGATCATGGAGCAGCGCGAGGCGCTGGAGGCCCACCTCGGGCACGCCCGCGCCACCCTCGACGCCGCGGAGAAGGAGGTCGCGGTGATCCTCGAGCGCCGCGACACCGCGTTGCTCGACATCGACGCGGGCGAGACCGGCCGCCGCCGGGCCCGCGACGAGGTGGTGGCCACGCTGCCGGACGACCTGCTCGCCCTCTACGAGCGGCTGCGCTCCCGCAACGGGACCGGGGCGGCGCTGCTGCTGGCCCGCCGCTGCCAGGCCTGCCGCCTCGACGTCGACCGCACCGCGATCTCCGCGCTGAAGGCCGCCGCGCCCGACGCCGTCGTGCACTGCGAGGAGTGCGGCGTGATCCTGGTCCGCACCGCGGAGTCCGGTCTGTGACCGTCCCGGCGTCGAGTTCCTGGACAGGCCAGACCGGGGAGCCCACCCGCCTGCTGCTGCTGCGCCACGGCCAGACCGAGCTGTCGGTCGGCCGCCGCTACTCCGGCCACGGCGACCCCGAGCTCACCGCGCTGGGCCACGCGCAGGCGGCGGGGGCCGCGGTGCGGCTGGGCCGGATCGCCGACGAGATCGCCGCGATCGTGAGCTCGCCGCTGCGCCGGGCCCGCCAGACCGCGGCCACCGTCGCGGAGTCGACCAACGCGCCGCTGGAGGTGCGTGAGGGGCTGATCGAGACCGACTTCGGCGCCTGGGAGGGCCTGACGTTCGACGAGGCGCGCCGGCGCGATCCCGAGCTGCACGCGCTGTGGCTGGGCAGCCAGGACGTCTCCCCGCCCGGTGGGGAGAGCTTCGCGGAGGTCTCGGCACGCATCGTCGCCGAGCGCGACGCGATCCTCGCCGCGTACGCCGGGTCGACGGTCGTCGTCGTCAGCCACGTCACGCCGATCAAGATGCTGCTGCGCGACGCGCTGGGGGCCGGGCCGGAGATCCTCTACCGGATGCACCTGGACCTCGCGGGCCTGTCCGAGGTGGCGTACTACCCCGACGGCGGCACCAGCGTCCGCCTGGTCAACGACACCAGCCATCACCCGGCGGGCTGACGCCGGGTGGCGCGCGGCACGGTCGGGGGACCGCGGCCGGGTCGGGCGCCTATCGTCGCCCCGACCGGGGAGAGGGGTGCCGACCATGGCGATCGACGAGCTGCTGGCCCGTCACGAGGCGGGGGGCCGCGCGGCGGTGGCGCGCGGCGAGGGGCTGTCGGCCGTGCCCGCGCTGCACACCGTCCTGCTCACCTGCATGGACTGCCGCATCGACGCCTACTCCGCGTTCGGGCTGGCGCCGGGTGAGGTGCACGTGCTGCGCAACGCCGGCGGGGTCGTCACCGACGACGTCGTCCGCTCGATGACGATCAGCCAGCGCAAGCTGCAGACCCGCGAGGTGCTGCTCGTCCGGCACGCCGGGTGCGGCCTCACCTCGTTCACCGAGGAGGAGTTCGCCGAGGAGCTCGCTGACGACACCGGCATGCAGCCGCCCTGGCGCACCTACGCGTTCGGCGACCCGGTGGTCGGCGTGCGCCGCGACATGGCGCTGCTGCGCCGCGACCCGTTCCTGCGGCCGGACACCTCGATCCGCGGATTCGTCCTCGACCTGCAGGACGGCCACCTGCAGGAGGTCGACGCCGGTGCCTGACCGCCGGTGACCGTCGCCGTCGCCACCGCACTGTTCCTGCTCACGGTGGTGCTGGCCTTCGCCGTCGCCGTGCCGCGGGGGCTGCCCGAGGCGCTCGTCGCCGTCCCGGCCGCCTGCCTGGTGCTGCTGCTCGGGCTGACGACGCCGGCCGCGGCGCTGGGCGAGGTCGCCGAGCTCGGCCCGACGGTCGCGTTCCTCGCCGCGATCCTGCTGCTGGGGTACCTGGCCGAGGTCGAGGGCGTGTTCGCCTGGCTCGGGGCGCGGATGGCCGCGGCGGGGCGGGGGAGCCCGCAGCGGCTGCTGGGCCTGACCTTCGTCGCCGCCTCGGCGACGACCGCGGTGCTGAGCCTCGACGCCACCGTCGTCCTGCTGACGCCGGTCGTGCTGGCCACCGCCCGCCTGCTCGCCGTCCGCGCCCGGCCCCACGTGTACGCCTGCACGCACCTGGCCAACTCGGCGTCGCTGGTGCTGCCGGTGTCGAACCTGACCAACCTGCTCGCGTTCGCCGCGTCCGGGCTGACGTTCCTCGGCTTCGCCGCGCTGATGGCGCTGCCGTGGCTGGTGGTGATCGCCGTCGAGTACGCGGTGTTCCGGTGGTGGTTCCGCGCCGACCTGCGGGTGGTCCGGGCCGCCCCGGCACCCGCCCCGGACGTCGCGACGCCGGGGTTCGCGCTGGCCGTCCTCGCCGCGACCCTCGTCGGGTTCGGGGTGTCGTCGCTGTTCGGGGTGGAGCCGGTCTGGGTGGCCGCGGCGGGCGCGGCGGTGCTGGGCGGCCGGGTCCTGGCGGCGCGGCGGGCCGGTCCGGTGGCGCTGCTGCGCGCGGCCGACCCGCTGTTCTGCGTGTTCGTGCTGGCGCTGGGGGTGGTCGTGCTGGCCGTGACGGAGAACGGCCTCGGCGCGGCGCTGGCCGCCGTCGTCCCGTCGGCGCCGACCCTGCCCGGCCTGCTGGGGCTCGCCGCGCTGGCCGCGGTGCTCGCGAACGTCGTCAACAACATCCCGGCCACGCTGGTGCTGCTCGCCGTGCTCGGTGACGCCCCGCCGCCCGGCCTGGTGCTCGCGGTGCTGATCGGCGTCAACGTGGGCCCGAACCTGACCTACGTCGGCTCGCTGGCCACCCTGCTGTGGCGGCGGGTGCTCGCCCGCACCGAGGCGGCGCCGACGGTGCGGGAGTTCACCGCACTGGGCCTGCTGACGGTGCCCGCGGGGCTCGTGCTCGCGGTGCTGGCGCTGTGGGCGGGGCTGCAGGTCAGGTGAGGAACAGGTAGCCCGCCACGCCGAGCCCGAGCAGCACCACGGCCCAGCGCAGCACGTTCTCGGGCAGCCGGCGCGCCAGCTTCGCGCCGAGGTACCCGCCGACGAGCGTGGTGGGGGCGAGCAGGGCGACGGCGAGCCAGTCGACGGGCGCGCCGAAGGCGAACACCGCCACCGTGACGGTCGCGATCACCAGCGACAGCAGACCCTTCAGGGCGTTGACGCGGCGCAGCTCGTCGCCGACGCACAGCGACAGCGTCGCCACCAGGATGACGCCGAGCGCCCCGCCGAAGTAGCCGCCGTAGACCGCGGCCAGAAACACCGACGGGAGCAGGCCGAGGTTGCGGTCCGGGGCGCCGGCGTGGGGGGTGCCGATCCACCGCTTGAGCCAGGGCCCCAGCGCCATCACGACGCTGGCCAGCAGCACCAGGACGGGCACGACGGCGTCGAACACCTCGCCGGGCAGCACCAGCAGCAGCACGCACCCGATCGCCGACCCGACGGCGGCCACGGCCGAGGTGCGCAGGATCCGCCCGCCCTGCCCGCGCAGATCCCGGCGGGCACCGGCGACGATCCCGAGGTAGCCCGGCCACTGGGCCACCGAGTTGGTGACGTTGGCGGCCAGCGGCGGGAACCCGACGGCCAGCAGTGCGGGGAACACCAGCAGCGACCCGCCGCCCGCGACGGCGTTGACCCCGCCGGCCAGCAGCCCGGCCACGAGCAGGAACACCAGCGCAGCCGGCGACGCGTCGATCATGGCGGCGACGCTATAACGTCGTCGACCGTGGGGCTCACGCTGATCTTCGACGCCGACGACACCCTGTGGGAGAACAACGTCCTGTTCGAGCGGGTGAGCGAGGACTTCTTCGCCTGGCTCGCCCACCCCGACGAGGCGCACGCCCGCGCGGTGCGCGCCGACATCGAGGACGTCAACATCGCGCAGCACGGCTACGGCAGCGCCGTGTTCCTGCGCTCGCTGCACGACTGCGTCACGCACCTGCGCGGCCGCCCCGTCACCGACGCCGAGCGGTCAGAGATCGCGGAGCTGGCGGCGGCGCTGGTCCAGCAGCAGCTCGAACTGCTGCCCGGCGTCGAGGACGTGCTGGACGAGCTGGGCTCGCGCCACGACCTGCGGCTGATGACGAAGGGCGACCCGGTCGAGCAGGAGCGCAAGGTGGAGATCTCGGGCCTGGCACGGCACTTCCGCAGCGTGCACGTGGTGGCCCGCAAGGACGTGGTCACCTACCGCGGGCTGGCCGCCGAGCTGGCGCTCGACCCGTCGACGACGTGGATGATCGGCAACTCGCCGCGGTCGGACATCCTCCCCGCCCGCGCGGCCGGCCTCAACGCGGTGTTCGTGCCGCATCCCTACACCTGGGCGCACGAACACGCCGAGGTCGACGACCCCGCCGTGCTCACCGTCGGCTCGCTGCGCGAGCTGCCGGAACACTTCTGATGACCGGCCCGCACGACGACCCGCCCGGTGACCCCGTCTGCTGGCTGCACCGGCTGTGCGAGGAGTGCGGCGCGATGCCGGTGGAGGGTGAGGAGGGCGGCCCGTGCTGGCGGTGCGGTGCCCCGCCGCCCCCGCCCGCCCCGGAGGCCTAGACTGGTCGCGCGGACGAGCTGGCCGGGCGGCCGCGTCGACGATCCCCGGATCGTCGCCGAGGAAAGTCCGGACTCCGCAGGGCAGGGTGGTTGTCAACGGCAACCCGGGGTGACCCGCGGGACAGTGCCACAGAGAACAGACCGCCTCCGACGCGAGTCGGCGGTAAGGGTGAAACGGTGGTGTAAGAGACCACCAGCACCCCGGGTGACCGGGGTGGCTCGGTAAACCCCACCCGGAGCAAGACCAAGAGGGCCCTCCGGGGCCTGCGCAGGCGTTCGAGGGCGGCCCGTCCGAGCCTGCGGGTAGGTCGCACGAGCCCGTCGGTGACGGCGGGCCTAGATGGATGGTCGCCGGGCGGCGGGCCGCGAGGCGCGTCGCTCACAGGATCCGGCTTACAGGCCAGCTCGTCCCACTTCACCGATCGGCAGGCGTCATCGGCGCTCGATGTCGTGTCCACCTTGTGCCCTCCGACCTCGTGAGCGGTTCGCTCGGGGCGGCAGGAATCAGGTGGATCGGAGCGTTTACTGCACCTCGTCGAACCAACCATCGGCGAGCTGATGGGCGCGGAGCACGTACAGCGTCGTGGTGACCGCGGCCCGGTTGCCGGCCACGAGCAGCCGCGCGGCAGTGATCCGTTGCCGGTCGGCGAGGTAGCGGACGGCAGGGAGGAGGTCGCCGCTCATCTTCGGGCTCAGCTTGCCGATGCGCGCGCCGTCCACCCGCACCTCGACGATGTCCCGGTTCGAGCGGGTCAGCTGTTCGTGGACGTGGTGCAGCGTGGCGTACACCCAGCGTTCGCCGTGGCCTGCCGGGATGGCGACGAGCCGGTCCAGGTGGTCCGCAGTGTCGTGGACCTGGACGGACGATCCGTGGGGCAGCAGCACATGGGGTTCGGCAGGCTCGGAGTTGACGGGGAGCAGCAGGTGCGGCTCGTCGAGGGCGAGGTGCACTCCTGCGCCGAAGCGGGTTGTCGTGGTCCCTGCGTGGTCGTCCCACTCCGGGTAGTCGGCGGCCCAGATGCGGGCAGCGACCGTCGGCATGCGTCCGGCGGCGTGGATCTCGTCGAGCCGGGGTCGGTAGCGGGCGGCGTCCTCGCGGGGGAGGTACCCGATGCGCTGACCGCCTATGTGGACGGCGACGGCGTCGGGGTCGAACCGGTTGGTGGGTTCGGGCAGCAGCGTCGCCGTGAAGCGATGCGCGCTCCCGTCGGCTCGGTGCGCCGACCCGACCACCGCTCGCAGTGCGGCGAGATGGGCGCGTTCGCCGACGACCTCCTGGCCGGCCCAACCGTTGCGCGCCCAGAGCGCGATCTCGCCGCCGGCTCGCGGTGCGGGCGGCCGGAACGTCCGCCGGGTCACATCGCCTCGGACGTACTCCGCGACGCGCTCCCGCACCGGTCGGGCGTCGACCTTCGTGGCCACGTCCGTCACCGCCGCACGGTCGTGTCGTCGCGACCGGTCCGTACCCGCCTGGCCACGATGTCCCCCTGCCCTTGTCCTCAGTGGGACGGTCGGGTGGTGACCAGCCCCCGTTACACCTCAGTTTCGGGCCGGGGCGATCCGCGCGTGGTCGGTGTCGACACCGGAGAGGGCACGGGCGCGGGCCTCTGGACGACGCCCTATCCGCGGATGAGTTCGAGCCCTTCGTGATGCTCGTAGTCGGCGAAGTCCTTGATGTTGAACGTGGCGAGTGGGAGTTCGCGGACGAGGCAGCAGGCGGCGATCCACGTGTCGTTGGCAGGTCGTGGTCGCCCGCGCAGCTGAGCGAAGGCCTGGAGCTCGCCCCCCAGCGGATGGCAACACGCCGGTCGTAGGGGAGGACCACGAGACCGGCCAGGAAGGTCTGCATCGTGGCCAGGCTGCGCGGACCCCAGCGTCGGACGAGGGTCCACTTCGTCAGCTCGCCCAGGGTGACGAAGGTGATGGCCGGTATCTCCCCGGTGAGCCGGCGGGCCAGGTCGTCCGGGGCCCGGCGGCGCAGGAGTGCGGAGGCGACGTCGGTGTCGAGGACGACGAGGCTCACGCGCTGTCGGCGCGCCGGGAGGAGTAGAGGTCGCTGAGGAACTCGCCGTACTCCTCGTCGGACTCGAACGGATCGATGTCGGCCGCCAGGTCGGTCACGGACGTGAGGGGCCGGACCCCGTGGCGTCGGACGAGTTCCTCGGTCGAGACGAAGTCGTCGACCGGCCACCCGTCGGGCTGCTGCGGGGTGCTCGTCATAGGGCTGCCTCCGTTCCTGCCCCGTATCGTGTCACGCGTTCCGCAGGCGAGGCGCTGTTCCTCTGAATGCCGGCCCTCAGCGGCCCGGCTCCGGACCGTGCCTCCGGCCGACGAGCTGGGTGCGGCGTCGGCGGTGGCGCGGGTTGGAAGCGGGGCACGGTGCCAACGCTTCGGGGGCGAATCGCGCGAGGCGTCACGAGCTGGTCGGGTCCGCGGGGCGGGTCGGCGAGGCCGCCGAGGGCGCCGCCGTGGGAGCCTGTGCGGCGGCGGGGAGCAGGATCGGCGTGGGGCGTCGGCGGAGGGGGACGGCATGACCAGGCCGGTACTGATCGGGAACTGCTCCGGCTTCTACGGCGACCGCCTCGCGGCGATGCGGGAGATGGTCGAGGGCGGGCCGCTCGACGTCGTGTGCGGCGACTACCTCGCCGAGCTGACGATGCTGATCCTGGCCAAGGCGCAGGCCAAGGACCCGGGCGGCGGGTACGCGAGGACGTTCCTCACCCAGCTGGAGCAGGTGCTCGGCACCTGTCTCGACCGGGGGACCCGGGTGGTGGCCAACGCCGGCGGGCTGAACCCGGCGGGGCTGGCGGACGCGGTCCGGGCGCTGGCCGACCGGCTCGGGCTCCCGGTGCGCGTCGCCCACGTCGAGGGTGACGACCTGCGCGGATCGCTGGCGGCGATCACGCCCCCGGTGGAGGGGACACCGGTGTCGGCCAACGCCTACCTGGGCGGGTGGGGCATCGCCGCGGCCCTCGGCGCCGGGGCCGACGTGGTGGTGACCGGGCGGGTCACCGACGCGTCGCTCGTGGTCGGTCCCGCCGCGTGGTGGCACGGCTGGGCCCGCGACGACCTCGACGCGCTGGCCGGTGCGGTGGCGGCCGGGCACGTGATCGAGTGCGGCCCCCAGGCGACCGGCGGCAACTACCCGTTCCTCGACGAGATCACCGACCTGCGCCTGCCCGGCTTCCCGATCGCGGAGGTGGCGGCCGACGGCTCCTCGGTGATCACCAAGCACCCGGGGACGGGCGGGCTGGTGTCGGTCGGCACGGTCACCGCCCAGCTGCTCTACGAGATCGCCGGGCCCGCCTACCCCGGGCCCGATGTCACCGCGCACTTCGACACCCTGGTGCTGGAGCAGGCCGGCGAGCACCGGGTCGCGATCTCCGGGACCCGGGGCAGCGCACCGCCGGAGACGCTGAAGGTGGCGCTCAACGACGTCGGCGGCTTCCGCAACACGATGACGTTCGTGCTGACCGGCCTGGACGTCGAGGCGAAGGCGGCGCGCGCGGAGGCGCAGCTGTTCGACGCGCTCGGCGGCCGGGACCGCTTCGCGGAGGTCGACGTCCGGCTGCTGCGGTTCGACACGCCCGACGCGCCGTCGAACGACCGGGCCACGGCCCACCTGCGGATCACGGTGAAGTCCCCCGACCCCGCGACGGTGGGGCGGGCGTTCTCGGGTGCGGCGGTGGAGCTGGCCCTGGCCGGCTACGCCGGGTTCCACACCACGACACCACCCACCGCGGAGTCGGCCTACGGGGTGTACCGGCCCGCCGCCGTGCCGCGCGGGGCGGTCGAGCACGTCGTCGTGCTCCCCGACGGCACCCGGCACCCGGTGCCGGACCCGCCGCTGTGCTCCGCGCCCGTCGCCGCGGCACCCGCCGGGCCGGTGCGCCCGGGTGCGCAGAGCAGCGGGGGGACCGTGCGGGCCCCGCTGGGGCGCGTGTGCGGGGCCCGGTCGGGCGACAAGGGCGGCGACGCCAACGTCGGTCTCTGGGCCCGCGACGACGCCGGGTACGCCTGGCTGAGCGCGTACCTCACCGCGGCGCGGCTGCGCGAGCTCCTCGGGCCCGAGGCGGCGGACCTGGGGATCGAGCGGTTCGCCCTACCGAACCTGCGCGCGGTCAACGTCGTGGTGCACGGCCTGCTCGGCGACGGGGTCGCGTCCTCGACCCGCCCCGACCCGCAGGCCAAGGGGCTGGGGGAGTACCTGCGCAGCCGGGTCGTCGACGTCCCGGCGGAGCTGCTCCGGTAGCGGTGCGCCAGGATGGCGGTTCGACCCTCGGGAGGACCCCCATGGCGCAGCGGATCGCGGTACTGGGAGCCGGGGCCGTGGGCGGCATGCTCGGTGCGCTGCTGGCCGCGGCCGGTCACCTCGTCACGATGCTGGCCTCCGACCGCACGAGCACCGCGATCAACGTCGACGGGCTGACGCTGCGCAGCGCCCGGTTCGGCCGGACCGCCGTGCGGGTGCCGGCGCGGCCGTGGCCGGCCGCGCCCGTCGACGTGCTGTTCGTCGCGGTCAAGGCGCCGGACCTGCTCGCCGCGCTCGGCCGCGTGCCCGCGGCGCTGGTCGAGGGGGCCGCGGTGGTGCCGCTGCTCAACGGCGTGGACCACGTCCCGCTGCTGCGCGCGGTGTTCCCGCGGGCCGAGGTGGTGCCGATGACCGTCGCCGTGGAGGCCACACGGGTGGCCCCCGGGGTCGTCGAGCACCTGTCCCCGTTCGCCGACTACGCCGTCACCGCGGCCCACGCGGGCGGCCCGGGGGCGTTGCTGCGCGGGGCGGGTCTCGACGTCGACACCTCCGCGCCCGACGAGGCCACCCTGCTGTGGCGCAAGCTGTGCTTCCTGGCGCCGTTCGCCCTGCTCACGACGCGGACGACGGAGCCGATCGGCCCGGCCCGCGAGGCCCGTCCCGACCTGCTGGCCGACCTCGTCGACGAGGCCGTGGCCGCCGCGACGGCCTCCGGTGCCACGGGCCTCGACGGGGCGGCCGTCCGGGCCCGGCTAAGCGGCATGCCGGCGACGATGCGCTCCTCGATGCTCAAGGACGCCGAGGCCGGGGCGGTGCTCGAGCTCGACGCGATCGCCGGCCCGATCCTGCGGGCCGCGCCCGACGGCGCGCCGGTGACCCGGCGGACCGTCGCCGAGATCGCGGCGGCCTCCACCCGCTGAGCCACCGGCTCCCCGCCCCGCCCCGGCCGGGCGGGCGGGCGGCGTCCTGGCGTGACGGCGTCCTGGCGTGACGTTGTCCGGGCGAGACAAGGCGTCCGGCGACTTCTATCCGTTCGGCCCATCGGTGCACGCAGTGACGCGCGGCACAGTGAGGCGCAGCCAAGCAGCTACCGGAGCAGTTCAAGGAGGAACGGATGGCCGAGGTACTGGCCGAGGGCTACAACGTCTTCGACACCGCCAAATCACCGAGCGGCACGATCAAGTACCTGTCCGCGCCCGCGGACGTGATCAACCTGATCAAGTCCGGCAAGCTCCAGGAACACATCCTGCTGGTCCGCGGCGGCACGACCACCTTCCTCGCGCCCGCACTGAGCATGGGGGCGATCGGCGTCATCACGATGTCCGGCGCGCCCGAGTCGCACCTCGGCATCCTGTCGCGGGAGTTCCAGACGCCCTGCGTGATGACGGCGTACCTCACCGACAGCGACTCGCGCTACGTCGTCGGCCAGACCGGCGACGAGCACTTCGAGGAGATCGCGAAGGCCCTCGACGGCCGCAAGGTCCGGCTCGACTGCACCGACCACGAGGTCGGCCGCGTGGTCGCGGACGACTGAAGGAGACGACTGTGACGACCACCGAGGGCAAGCGCGCCACCTACAAGCAGCGGTACGAGGAGGGCGACGACGGCCTCCGCTTCCAGGACCTGACCTACGTCGGCAACTTCCACGGCATGGAGCCCGTCACCGACGGGATCAAGGGCGACAAGATGATGAAGGCACGCGCCAAGAGCGGCGTGCTGGAGAAGGTGTCGAAGGAGGACGTCCTCCGCGACGAGTTCACCATCCCCGAGCTGAACGACCTCAACAACTACCTGGCCTGGAACATCTGGGACGTGCTCGTCATGCGCGCCACCGAGGGCGTGAGCGGCATGATCCCGCGCCAGGAGTACGAGATCCTGGCCTTCATGCACGAGTTCTACCGGTGGCCGGAGATCCTGCGCATGACCACCAAGGAGGCCGGCGGCGCGCAGGCGATCATGGACATCGGGGCCAGCGCGCGGCGCGGGATCGGCACCAAGGTCAACGCGGTGCACGACTGGTGCATCGGCGCCGTCGGGTTCGGGATGGGGCGCTGCGGCCTGCTCGCACTGGAGGTCATCGGGCCCGACGACTACATCGGCGAGAGCAACGAGATCCTCAAGTTCATGCAGCGCATCCTGTGGGGCAAGCGCCAGGACGGCTACATCCTCAACTCCCAGGACCGCTACCGCTGCCGGATCCACGAACCCGACTTCCTGTCCCAGATCACCGCGCAGATCGAGCCGCTGGAGGCGGGCAGCCCGAAGCACGCCGCGTTCACCCAGTTCAAAGTGGCCGCGGAGCTGCTGAGCTTCCTCGACCACTACGACTGCCGGCTCGGCCTGGGCGACACCGGCCCCTACGAGCTCCCGGACGGGCAGCTGCTGATCCTGCGCGACCTGTTCGTCAACGAGGAGGTGTTCCACTGGAGCGACGTCTGCGACGACGAGAACCTGCCCCACTGCTACACCCTCGCGCTGACGATCGACCCGGAGAAGATGGGGCTCAACGAGATCCGGGTCAACGACATCTCCACCACCTTCACCCGGCCCAAGAACTACATCGAGGCCATCACCGGTGGCGCGGTGTTCGCCCGGGAGAAGTGGAACACCCCGATGGGCGAGGTGTACCCGATCAAGGTGGACGACCTGGGCGACCACCTGGGCCGGGTGCAGAACGCCACGCTCAAGCTCTACTCCAAGACCGCCCGGATGAACCGGCGCGACCTGATCTGGAACGGCCAGTACGTCTACTACGTGGACATGATCCTCCCGCACATGCGGTTGGCCGGCACCTACGAGAAGGCCTGCCGCGACTACGACCTGTGGGAGATCGACCAGCGGGTCGCGAACTACTACTACGACATCACCAAGCGCGGCTTCGCCCAGGAGACCGTGCCCAGCAAGATCTTCTCGGGGGCGGGGTACCTGCCCTTCTCCGAGGACGCCGACCGGCGCAACTCCAAGGGCCGCTGGCTGTAAGGACCCCTCGCCCCGGGCGGCACGCCACGCGGCGTGCCGCCCGGTGGCCTGTCCCGGGAGGAACCATGACCGCGCCGGTCCTGGACAAGACCGACTACGACGTCCTCAACGTCGTCGCACTGAAGAAGATGGTGGCCGCCGAGGTGGTCGCCGCCGACACGGGCACGGCCGACGTGGAGTCGGTGCTGGCCCGGCTCGAGGAACGGGGCCTGATAGTCGTGGCCGCCGGTGCCGCCTTCCCGACCGACGACGCCGAGCCCGCGCTCGCGGCCGCCGCGGCCCACCACTACGCGGCGGTGCGCGAGGACGCCGGGCTCGCGCCGCTCGTCGACCGCTTCGAGACCGTCAACGCGCAGTTCCTCACCACGATGTCGTCCTGGCAGCAGATCGACGTGGGCGGGCGCCGGGTCACCAACGACCACTCCGACGCCGAGTACGACGGCAAGGTCATCGCCCGCCTCGACAAGCTGGTGCAGCGCCTGGGCCCCCTGCTCGACGCGCTGGCCGGGCACGACCCGCGCTTCGGCGCCTACCCGCGCCGCTTCGCCGCCGCCCTGGACGGCATCGACGCCGGGCGCCACGAGCTGGTCTCCGCGCCCACGCTGGACTCGGTGCACAACGTCTGGTTCGAGTTCCACGAGGACCTGCTGCGCACCCTCGGCCGGGCCCGCGTCGAATGAGCTTCACGTCGACCTTCGCCGACGCCGACCCCGCCGACGTCGACCGGCTCGGCGGCAAGGGCGCGGGCCTGGCCCGGATGACGCAGGACGGGTTGCGGGTGCCGCCGGGTTTCGTCGTCTCCACCGACGCCTGCCGCCGCTACCTCGCCGCGGGCGCGATGCCCGACGGCCTGGTGGAGGAGGTGCTCGCCCGGCTCGCCGAGCTGGAGCAGCGGACCGGGCGGACGTTCGGGGCGGGCCCGGAGCCGCTGCTGGTGTCGGTGCGCTCCGGCGCGCCGGTCTCGATGCCCGGGATGATGGACACCGTCCTGGACCTGGGGCTGGGCCGCGACGCGGCGGTCGCGCTGGCCACCGCCACCGGCGACGTCGCCTTCATGGCCGATCTCGTGGCCCGCTTCCACACGATGTACGCCGAGACGGTGCTGGGGGCGCTCGACCCGTCCGCCGAGGCCGTCGACCCGCTGCCCGCGGATCCCGGCGAGGCCTACGACCGGGTCTGGGCGGCGTGCGAGAAGGCGCTCGACGACGACTGCGGCGAGAGCGTCCCGGACGACCCGCACGCCCAGCTCGTCGGCGCGGTGGAGGCCGTGCTGCGGTCCTGGAACACCCGCCGCGCCCGCACCTACCGCGAGCACCACGCCATCCCGCACGACCTCGGCACCGCCGTGGTGGTGCAGGCGATGGTGTTCGGCAACCTGTCCGCCGACTCCGGCTCCGGGGTGGTGTTCACCCGCAACCCGGTGACCGGGGAGCCCGGCCTGTTCGGCGAGTACCTCGCGCACAGCCAGGGCGAGGACGTCGTGTCCGGGACCCGCACCCCCGACCCCGTCACCACCGCGCTGGCCCCCGACGTGCTCGCCGAGCTGCACGCGACCTGTGCCGACCTGGAACGCCGCCACGGCGACGTGCTCGACATCGAGTTCACCGTCGAGCGCTCGGTGCTGTGGCTGCTGCAGGTGCGCAGCGCCAAACGGACCCCGGAGGCCGCGGTGCGGATCGCCGCGGACCTGCTCGCCGAGGGCGCGGTGCCGCCCGCCGCGGCGGTGCGCCGCGTGTCCGCCGAACAGGTGCGCCAGGTGCAGCGCCCCGGCTTCGACGCGGCCGACGTCGACGCGGCCCGCGCGGGCGGGCGGCTGCTGACCACGGGCATCGGGGCCTGTCCCGGCCAGGTCAGCGGCGCGCTGGTGCTCGACCCCGACCGCGCGAAGGCCCTCGCCGACGCCGGGACGCCAGTGGTGCTGGCCCGGCCCGTCACCAGCCCGGCCGACCTGCACGGCATGATCGCCGCGCGCGGGATCGTCACCGTCACCGGCGGGTCCACCAGCCACGCCGCGGTCGTCGCGCGGGCGCTGGGCACCGCGTGCGTCGTGGGCGCGTCGGCGATGACGGTGGACCTGGCCGCGCGCACGGTGACCGTCGACGGGCGGGCGCTGGTCGAGGGCGACCCCGTGGCGCTCGACGGCGCCACCGGCGAGCTGTTCGCCGGCACCTTCGTCACGGCCACCCCGGCCGCGGCGACCGGCGCGCTGTCGGGCCTGCTCGGCGTCGCCGCGGCGGCCGCGGGCTGCGAGGTGCTCAGCCGCGTGACGCTGCCCGGCGACGTCGCCCCGGCGCTGGCCGCGGGCGCCACCGGGCTGGTCACCGCCGTCGACGACGTGCTGGCCGCGACCGGGCACCTCGACGGGCTGGTCGAGGCGCTGCTCGCGGACCGGCGCACCGCCCGGTTCGCCCGCGTCGCCGACCTCGTGGCCGCCGAGTTCACCCCGTTGCTGGCCGCGGCGGGGGAGGTGGAGGTCGGCGTCCGCGCGATCGACTTCCTCGCCGACGAGTCCCGCGAGCTGCTGCAGCAGACCGCGCTGACCGGCCGCTACCCCGAGCTGTCGGTGCCGCTCGGGCTGCCCGCGCTCGTCGAGGCCCAGCTCGACGGGCTCGGCCGCGCCGTGCGCGACAGCGGAGCCGCCGCGCGCGTCCACCTCGCGGTGCGCCACGTCAGCGACCCGGCGGAGGCGCACGCGCTGCGGGAGCTCGCCGGCGTCGACGGCCGGCCGCCGACCGGCTGCTACCTCACCAGCCCGCGCGGGGTCTTCCACGCCGCGGCGCTCGCGGCCACCACCGAGGTCCTGTGGCTGGAGGTGCGGGCGCTGCAGGCCGCGGTGTTCGGCATCCCCGCCCGGCACCTGCTCACCGCCGAACCGCTCGACACCTACGTCCGCGACGGCCTGCTGGGCACCGACCCCCGCACGACCGTCGACGACTCGGTGCGGGGGCTGCTGGCCCGGGTGGCCGCGACGGCCGCCGAGGTGCCGGGGTGTCGCGTCGGGCTGCGCCTGTCGGGTGCGGTGTCCGAGGAGGCCGCCGCGCTGCTGCACGGGCTCGGGGTGCGCCGGTTCGCCGTCGACGCCCACGAGACCCGCCCGCTGCTGCTGTCCCTGGGCAAGGCGGCGCTCGGGTAGTCCGGGCCGCCGCACCGTCGTCGTCACCGCACCGTCGCTGCCGCCACCGCACCGCTGCCGGGACGCCGGTGCCGTGCTCACGACGCCGGTGCGGTCACCGGTCAGCGGCACACGGCCCGTACGGCGGCGAGCAGCTCGGGCGGTGCCGCCGGCCGGCGGGTGTCGAATGGCAGTACAGCCACGTTGCTGCCATTCGGGGGCGGGGGCGGGGATGCCGGGGTCAGGGCGGCGAGGACGTGGGCACGGGCGGCGGTGCGGCGGCGGCGCCGGGCCGCGGCGGCCTCCCGGACGGGGTCCTGCCCCGGCGCGGACGAGCACCCGCACCCGCAGGCGTCCCCGGCCGGGCGGGGCGGCACGGCGCAGGCCCCGCCGGGGGGCTGCGCGGCCGCGTCGCCCAGCAGGTACGCGGTGATCTCCTGCGGCCACAGGGCCACGAACTCCGCGCCCGCCTCGGTCAGCTCCTCCACCGAGTGCATCCCCCACGCCACCCCGACGACGCGGATCCCGGTCTCCCGGGCGTCGCGGACGTCGCCCGCGGTGTCGGTGACCAGCACCGTCCCGGCCGGGTCGGGCGCGGGGTGCTGCCCGGCCTCGTCGTAGTCGGCGGCGCAGCGGCGGCCGAACCCGCTGCCGGAGTCGGCCAGGAACGCCCGGATGGCGGCGCGCTTGTCCGGCGCCACGTCGCCGCCGAACACGTGGGCGAAACAGAACGCCAGGTCGTTGGTCACCAGCACCCGGCGCAGCACCTGCATCGCGTTGGACGACATGACCGCGAGGGTGCAGTCGCCCGCGAGGCGTCGCACGACGTCGGTCATCCCGGGGATCATCGCCGGGGTGTAGTCGGTGCGCAGCAGTGCCAGGAACGCGGCCTTCACCTCGTCGGCGTGGGCCTCGTCGCGGCACAGCGACCGGATCGAGGCGAACACGTTGGTGCGGAACAGCTCGAAGTAGCGTTCCGGGCTGTCGACGCCGAGCGCGAACCGGTCGTTGATCTGCGAGAACACCTCCCAGGAGGCGACGCGCGTCTGCACCAGCGTGCCGTCGAGGTCGAAGACGACGGCCCGGACCGGCGCCGTTCCCACGTCAGGCCCTGTTGTAGACGGCGGAGAGCTCGCCGAGCCCGATGAAGTCCATGCACTCCCCGTAGCCGGTGCGCCCGGCCCCGGACTCCGAGGTGAGGGTCCAGCGGTGCAGCACGTTGTGCCCGACGGTGCCCGGCCAGGCCTGCCACGGGAACGTCGTCAGCCCGGTGCCCTCCAGCTCCCAGGTGCGGTCCGCCGAGTCGGTGACCGACAGCGTCACCCGCTCGCCGTAGAACCCGGTGCGCTCCGACGTGCCGCCGCCCGCCTTGAGCCCGTAGACCTTGCCGCCGTCGAGGACGTAGCCGTGGGTCATGGTCAGCGGGGAGGGCGCGTCGGGGCCGGCGTCGGTGGAGAAGTCGGAGATGACGTGGATCGCCAGGTCGCGGTCGAAATGGGCGTGCAGCCAGGACAGCCGGGAGGTCTGACGCTCGGCGCGCACGCCCCAGCTGTGGTCCATGGTCGACACGCAGTCGATCGGGACCGTCTCGCCGCGCAGCCTCAGCTCGCCCTCGAAGTGCCCGGTCTGGTCGAAGTGCCCGGCGTAGGCGTGGCCCCAGGTCTTCGCCATGTCCCGGTCGGCGGCCATCGGGTCCTGTGCGGGGTCGTTGATGTCGTAGGCCTCCATCAGCGCGGTGTAGCGGAAGCGCAGGTCCAGGCCGGCGGCGGCGTCGGTGTAGGAGACGTCCCACACCGCGTTCGGCTCGGAGCACGTGACCTTCAGGCCGTTGGCCAGCTCGTAGTCGAGCAGGTTCGACGGCTGCGGCACGACCAGGTGCTCCCAGGCGTCCCAGTAGTCCGCGGCCCACGGCATCGTGACGCGCCTGCGGTTCACCGACACCGTCGACCCGACCACGCCCAGCGGCTCGCGGAACAAGCCGTAGACCCCGATGTTGATCGGCGCGTCGGTGTCCTGCGCGGCGTAGAGGCCGAAGTAGTTGGTCTCGGCCCACAGCGGGTCGTCGCTGGTCGGCGGGTGGAACTGGGCGTCCTCGGGACGGATCACCGCGCACCTCCTGGGTCCTGCGTCACCGGACACCCTGCCTCCGGGGTCGCCCGCGGGCCAGAGCGTCCCGGGACAACGAGGGCGGTGGACGTTGTCCGGCCGGGATAGCGCAGGCCGGCGCGCCGCCGACCTACTGTGCCGTCCATAGCGTGGTGCGGCGCACAGCCGGGCCCGCCCGGCCGGAGGTGATCTCGTGCTGCTCGCCAAGGTGCTGGGCCAGGTGGTCTCGACGGTCAAGGAGCCGGGGCTGGAGCGGTTCACGCTGCTCCTGCTGCAGGACGCCACCGGCGCCGACCCGGAGCGCTCCACCGGGGCGCACTACGTCGCCGTCGACCTGGTCGGCGCGGGCGTCGGCGAGATCGTCCTGGTGGCCGCGGGGGGAGCCGCCCGGGTGGCGGCGGGGGCCGACGCCCCCACCGACCGTGCGGTCGTCGCCATCGCCGACTCGGTCGTCCGGGGCGGCGCCGTCAGCTACCGCAAGACCTGAACCGAACCGGAGGACCCCCATGGCAACCACTCCGACCGCCGTGCCCAGCGGCCCGCGCGGCGCGCTCGGCCTCATCGAGACCAAGGGTCTGGTGGGGGCGATCGAGGCCGCCGACGCGATGGTCAAGGCGGCCAACGTGCAGATCGTCGGGCACCGCGAGATCGGCGGCGGCCTGGTCACCGTGATGGTGCGCGGCGACGTCGGCGCGGTGAAGGCCGCCACCGACGCCGGCGCGGTCGCCGCGGGCAAGGCGGGCGAGGTCGTCTCGGTGCACGTCATCCCGCGCCCGCACGACGAGACCGAGAGCATCCTCGCGATCCTCACGCGCCCGAAGGGCTGATCCGTGGACGCCGACCTGGCGGGCCTCGCGGACGTCCGGGAGAAGGCCCGCGCGGCCCGGCGCGCGTTCCTCGCGCTGGAGGGCGCCGACCAGGACACCCTCGACCGCTTCGTGCGGGCCATGGCCGTGGCCGGCACGAGGGCGGCCGAGGAGCTGGCCCGGCTCGCCGTCGACGAGACCGGCTACGGCGTCTACGAGCACAAGATCCACAAGAACCGCTACAACACCGGTTTCGTGGCCCGCTGGATGCTGGAGCGCCGCGCGGTGGGCGTGCTGTGGGTGGACGAGGAGGCGCGGGTCACCGCCGTCGGCGCGCCGATGGGCGTCATCGCCGGGATCATCCCGGTGACCAACCCGACGTCGACGGCGTTGTTCAAGTGCCTGGCCGCGGTGAAGTCGGGCAACGCGATCGTGCTCGCCCCGCACCCGCGGGCCGCGCGGTGCACGCTGCGGGCCGCGGAGATCATGGCGTCGGCCGCGGTCGCCGCGGGCGCCCCGGAGGGGCTGATCTCCTGCCTCACCGACCCCACCCTGGCCTCCACCCACGAGCTGATGCGCCGCGAGGAGATCGCACTCGTGCTCGCCACCGGCGGGCCGGGGATGGTGCGGGCCGCGTACTCCAGCGGCAAGCCGACGATCGCCGTCGGCGCCGGGAACGTGCCCGCCTACGTCGGGGCGTCGGTGGCCGACCCGGCCGAGGCCGCCGAGATGATCCTCACCTCGAAGTCGTTCGACAACGGCACCGCCTGCGTCGCCGAGCAGTCCGTGGTGGTCGTCGAGGCCGTCGCCGACGCGTTCCTCGCCGCGTTCGAGCAGCGCGGCGCGCACTGGATGAACGAGCCGCAGCAGGCCGCGCTGGTCCGCACCCTGTTCGACGAGCGGGGGGCGCTGCGCCCGGCCGCGGTCGGGCAGAGCGCGGTGCGGCTGGCGGAGCTGTCCGGGTTCACCGTGCCCACCCGCACCCGGGTGCTGGCCGCGCGGCTCGACCGCGTCGGGCTCGACGCGCCGCTGTCGCGGGAGATCCTCGGGCCGGTGCTGTCGGTGTACCGGGTGCCCGACGCCGCCGCGGGCTGGGCCCGCTGCCGCGAGGTCCTCGCGCTCGACGGCGAGGGCCACACCTGCGCGGTGCACGCCGCGGACCCCGAGGAGATCGCCCCGTTCGGCACGCTGCCCGCGGGCCGGATCGTGGTCAACACCCCCGCGCTGTTCGGCGGCATGGGCTTCTCCTGCGAGGTCGACCCGTCCTTCCAGCTCGGCACGGGAACCTGGAGCGGCTCGATCTGCTCGGACAACGTCACCCCGCTGCACCTGATCAACATCAAGCGGATCGCGCACGAGGTGCGGCCGTGGCGCACCGTGTACGACCCGGTGGAGATCGCATGACCGTGACCACCACCGACCCCCGCGCCCGGCTCGCCGCCGCGGCGGCGTGTGCCGGGACCGTCCCGCCGCCGCCCGTCGGGCCGCTGCGTGTCGGCGTCGACCTCGGCACGGCCACCTGCGTGCTGGTCGTCCTCGACGCCGCGGGCGCCCCGGTGTGGGTGGACTCCCACCCCTGCGGTGCGCTGCGCGACGGCGTGGTCGTCGACTTCGCGGGCGCCACCGCCGCGGTGCGGCACCTGCGGGACCGCGCCGAGGAGGCGTTGGGGGTCGCGCTGACCCGCGCCGCGACGGCGTACCCGCCGTGCATCCCGGTGCAGGACGCCCGGGCCTGCGTCCACGTGTGCGAGACCGCCGGGTTCGCCGACGTCGTCCTCGTCGACGAGGTGAGCGCCGCGCAGCGCACGCTGGAGGTGCGCGACGGGGTGGTCGTCGACGTCGGGGGCGGCTCGACCGGTGTCGGCGTCTTCCGCGACGGCGTGCTCGTCGCCCTCGACGACCGTCCCGGCGGCGGCCACCATCTCGACCTGGTGCTGGCCGGCGCGCTCGGCCTGACCGTGGAGGGGGCGGAGGCCCACAAGCGGGAGCACCCCGCCGACGCCCTGCCGATCCTGGTGCCGGGCCTGCAGCGGATCGCCGAGTCGGTACGCGCGATGACCCGCGAGGTGCCACGGCTCCCGGTGCACCTCGCCGGGGGCGCCCTGATGATCCCCGGCGCGGACTCCGTGCTGGCCTCGTGGCTGGAGCGCCCCGTCGTGACCTACCCGCACGCCCTGCTGATCACCCCGCTGGGGATCGCCCGGAGCGCCCCGTGACCCCCACCCTGCGCACCTACGCCTTCGTCGACCGCATGCAGCCGCAGTGCGCCGCGCACATCGCGGCCACCAGCCCCGGTGACGTGCCGCTCGCCGGGATGGCCGAGCTCTACATCGAGATGGCGCCGGGCAACGAGGTGTTCCGGGCCGCGGACATCGCGCTCAAGGCCTCTGGCGTCCGCCCGGCCCTGCAGATCATCGAGCGCGAGTTCGGCCTGCTGGAGATCCACTCCGAGCAGCAGGCGGAGGTGCTGGCGTCCGGGCAGGCCGTGCTCGACGAGCTCGGCCTCACCGAGGCCGACCGGATCCGGCCGACGATCGCATCGGTCCAGTTCATCACCAACGTGCACCCCTACCAGGCGCAGCTGCTCAACAAGTGGCGCAAGGGCTCGATGATGATGCCCGGCCAGAGCCTGCTGGTCATGGAGGTGGCCCCCGCGGCCTACATCGCCGTGGCGGCCAACGAGGCGGAGAAGGCCGCGGAGATCACCGTGGTCGAGCTGCGGGCCGTCGGGCGGTTCGGCCGCATGTTCCTCTCCGGCACCGAGAGCGACGTCGTCACGGCCCGGGACGCGGCGGTGGCGGCACTGGAGGCGATGCACGGGCGGGAGGACCGCCGGTGAGCCCGCGCGTGATCGGGGCCGAGGACGTCGACGGTGCCGCGGCGGCCGGGATCCTCGCCGTCGGGCCGCGCGACCTCCTCACCCCGCTGGCGCGGGAGCGGGCGCGGGAGCGGGGCGTGGAGATCGTCGTCGCCACCCCGGGCGCGGCCGCGGCCGTCGTGGGGGACCGGCGCCCCGCCCCCGCCCCCGCCCGTCCCGCTCCCGCGCCCGGCCCCGCGCGTCCACCGGCCCGCGCCCCGGACGCCGCCCCGCGCCCGGTCCGCCCGCCCTCGGGCGCGCTGTACCGCCGGGGCGCCCCGCTGCCCCGGGCGGTCCGCCCCGGCGCGGTCCGGCGGGCCGTGGTCGTCGGGGCCGGTGGGGTCGGCATGGTCGCCGCGCTGCGCCTCGCCGACGCCGCGGTGTTCGGCGAGATCGTCCTGGTCGACGCGGACGAGGGCCGGGCGCGCGCGGTCGCTCTGGACCTCGCGCAGGCCGGGGCGGCGACGGCCGTGCGCGGGTGCGCGACGGTCGAGGACGCCGGCCCCGCGGACCACGTCGTGATCGCCGCCCCGGAGAGCGCCGGACCGGAGGTGGCCGCGCGGATCGCGGCGACCTCGCCGGACGCGGCGCTCGTCGTCGTCACCGGGGACCCGGCGGTCCTCGGGGCGACCTGGCGGGCGTCGGGGTTCGCCGCCCGGCGGGTCGTCGGGACGGCCGGGGCCCGCGGCCTGCGCGTGGCGCCGGGCAGCGCCGCCGCGGCGATGGTGCTCGCGATGGTCCGCGACACCGGGGAGGTGCTGCCCGCCACCGCCCCGCAGGACGGCCGGGCCGTGCAGGTCCGGCTGGGCCGCGACGGGGTGCGGGAGACCGTCGGGCGCCCGCCGCCGTGAGGGCCGTGGTGTACGCGGGGCAGGGCCGGGTGGAGGTCGACACCGTGCCCGACCCCCGGATCGAGGAGCCCACCGACGCCGTCGTCCGGGTGCGCCGCGCGGCGGTGTGCGGCACGGACCTGCACGTCGTCGCGCACCCGGACGGGCTGCCGGAGGGGTTCGTGCTCGGGCACGAGTTCGTCGGGGAGGTCGTCGAGCCGGGTGCGGGGGTGCACGGCCACCGGCGCGGCGACCTGGTGGTCGGGGCCGACTTCACCTCGTGCGGCCGGTGCTGGTGGTGTCGCCGCGGCGACCACTGGGAGTGCGCTCAGCGGCGGTTCTTCGGCACCGGGTCGGCGTTCGGGCCGCCGCTGGCGGGCGCGCAGGCCGAGCTTGTCCGGGTGCCGCACGCCGACACCGTCCTGCAGCCGGTGCCCGCCGGGGTGGACGTCGACGCCGCGGTCTTCCTGGGCGACACCCTGGCCACCGGGTACGCCGCGGTGCGCCGGGCCGGGATCGCGCCGGGCGACACCGTCGCGGTGGTCGGCGGGGGCCCGGTCGGGCAGCTCACCGCGCTCGCCGCGCAGGCGTGCGGCGCCGGGATCGTCGTGCTCGTCGAACCGGTCGGGGACCGCCGGGAGCTCGCCGCGGCCCAGGGCGCGGTCGTGGCCGCCCCGGACGACGCCCGCGCGCTCGTCGACCGGCTCACCGACGGCCGCGGCGCCGACGCCGTCGTCGACGCGGTCGGCGGCCGCCGCGGCCTGGACGCCGCGTGCGCGCTGGTGCGCCGCCGCGGCACCGTCGTCTCGGTCGGGGTGCACACCGACCCGGGCTGGGAGCTGCCGGTGGCCCGGGCCTTCGCCGACGAGCTGACGCTGGCCTTCGCGATCGGCGACCTCGCCCGCGACGCCGGGCCGCTGCTGGCGCTGGTGCGCTCGGGGGCGCTCGATCCGGCGGTCGTGGCCTCGGAGACCGTGCCGCTCGACGGCGTCCCGCAGGCATATGCACGCATGGCCGGGCGACGTACCCTCAAGGCGCTGATCGCGGTCCAGGAGGGGCGATGACGCCGTCCGAACGCGCGGGTCGGGCGGCGCTGCGGCTCGTCGACGACCCCGCCGCGGAGCTGGAGGACCTCCTCGCCCGGGTGCCGGCCGACGCCGCCGCCGCCGAGGTGGAGCTCGTCGCGCTGGCGGCCCGCGTGGTCGGGGCGGCGGTCACCGTGCGCGCCACCGGCGACGAGCGGGAGCTGCAGTGGGCCGTCCCGGTGCCGGCCGCCACCCGGGCCCTGCTGCGCCGGGCGACGGTCTGGCTCACCCTCGCCGCCGCCCGCGACGCCGCGCGCGACGGCGCCGTCGCCGAGGCCGCGGAGACCGCGGTGGTGCGCGACGTCGTCGAGCGGCTGCTGTCGGTGCGCGACCTGGACCAGGTGCTGCTCTCCATCGCCGACCGCACCTCCAAGCTGCTCGACGCCGACATCTGCGGGGTGTTCCTGCGCGAGGACGACGAGGTGCGGATGCGCTCGTGCGTCGGCAACCGGGTGGTCGAGACCGCGCGCCTGCGGATGCGCCGCGGTCAGGGCGTCGCCGGGCTGGTGTTCCTCACCGGGCGGCCGGCGAAGGTCGACAACTACCTCGACGACCGCACCATCACCCAGGACTTCGTGTCGCTGGCCGTGCAGGAGCAGACCCAGTCCGCGCTGGCGGTGCCGCTGCGCCTGCACGGCCGCCTGGTCGGGGTGCTGGAGGTGTGGCGGCGGCGCCCGTCGCTGTTCACCGAGCGCGACGTCCGGCGGATGGTCACCTTCGCCGACGTCGCGTCGGTCGCGATCGACAACGCCCGGCTGCACGACGAGCAGGCCGCGGCCGTCCGCGAGATGGAGCTGGCGGGGGAGGCGCTGCGCAGCCAGGTCGCGGTGTTGGACCGCTCGTCGCGCCTGCAGCAGACGCTGCTGCTGACCGTCCGCGACGGGGGCGGGCTGCCGGCGATCGCGCGGACGGTCGGCGGGGAGCTGCACTGCCAGGTCGGCATCTACGACACCCGCGGCGCGCTGGTGGCCTCCCACGGCGGCCGTGACCTCACCGTCGAGCTGCCGGGGAGCGTGCCCGCCGGCACCCGCGCCGGGCGCACCACGCTGGGCGGTCACCCGGTGTGGACCCAGCCGGTGCACGCCGACGGCGACCGCATCGGCTGGGTCCTGCTGCGCCCGGACGGCATCTCCGCGGAGATGATGGACGTGGTCGCGGGCCAGGTGGCCATGGCGTGCTCGCTGGCCCTGCTGCGCGAGCGTGCCGCGAGCCGCGCGCGGTCCGAGGCGCTGGAGCAGGTGCTGTGGGACCTGCTGCAGGGCCCGGTCGAGCACCGGATCGCCGCGCGCACCCGCGCCCAGCAGCTCAACGTCCCGCTCGGCGGCGCCCTGCGCGTGCTCTACGGCCGCCTGGAGAACGTGGAGGAGCTCGCCGCGGACCTCGGCTGGGACACCTCGCAGACCGACCGCGTCCGCCGCGACGCGGTGCGCGCCCTCCGCGCCGTCGACGGGGGGCGCGCGACGTCGCTGGCCAGCCTGCGGGGCGACTTCGTCGTCGTGGTGGTGTCCGACGTCGACCGGGTGCAGGTGCGGGACCTGGCCGTGCGGATGGGCGCGGCCGTCCGCGACGGCAGCGACGGGCTGCGCCTGACCTGGGGGATCAGCCGCCCGCACGACGACGTCGTGGAGCTGCCCAGCGCGCTGAACGAGGCGCGCACCGCGCTGTCGGCCGCGCACCGGCTCGGCGGGGGGAACGCGTTCCTCTACGAGGAGCTGGGCATCGTGCGGCTGCTGCTGGGTTCCGGCGACGACCCGGACCTGATGACCTTCGTCGAGGAGGTCACCGGCCCGCTGCTGACCTACGACCGCGACAACGACGGGTCCCTGATCCGGACGCTGCGCGCCTTCTTCGACGCCGACTGCTCGCAGCGGGTGGCCGCCGAGCGGCTGTTCGTCCACCACAAGACGCTGCGCTACCGCCTGGAACGCATCAAACAGCTCACCGGTCTCGACCTGAGCCGGCACGAGGACCGGATGCGCGCCGACTTCGCGCTGCGGCTGCTGCAGGTCACCGGGGAGCCCGAGGCCGAGGGGGACGCGGCCGGCCCCGTGGTCAGGTCCGCGTCGCCGTGACGGCCTCGCCGATCACCGTCTCGGTGCCCGGGTCCGGGCGGGGCAGGACGCGGGCGACGTAGAGCTCGCCGACGGCGGCCGCGGCGGCGGACCCGGCGTCGACGGCGGCCCGGACGGCGCCGACGTCGCCCCGGACCAGGATCGAGACCTGGCCGTTGCGCAGCGTGCGGTAGCCCTCCACCTCGACGTTCGCCGACTTCACCATCGCGTCGGCCGCCTCCAGGGCGCCGACCAGCCCCCGGGTCTCGACCATGCCCAGTGCACCGCTCGCCATCGCCATCACGCTCCCTCGCCGGGCACGGGCCCGCGGGTCCACGGTAGGCCGGGGACGCGCCGGTGCCGTTGTCCCGACCGGACAACGGCGCGCCCCGGCGCTGTCCCTCACCGACGGCGTCCCGCACCGGGCCTTGCCCGGGCACCCGGGTGTCGGCAGGCTCGGGGGATGGGCCCGGGTGCGCTGTTCGCGCTGACGCTGCCGGGGCTGGTGTGCCTGCTGGTCCTGCTCGTGGCACTGGAACGCCTCGGGCTGTGGGCGCGGGGGCGCAGCCTGCTGCCCTGGCGCGGGCGGGGCGCCGGGCCGCACCGGCTGTCGGGAACGGGCTTCGAGGAGATCGACGCCTTCTTCACGGGGGCGAAGCGCCGGGAGCAGGAGGAACGCCACTCCCGGTCGCTGCTGCCCGCCGGGCAGGACGACGGAGCGCCACCCCGCACGGTCGTCGATCTCGACGCCGGCGTGGTGACGCTCCTCGTGCCACCCGGTCAGCCGCCGTCGTAGGAGTACGAGTTCCCTGCGAGGTCCGACCCGGAGAACGAGACCCCGCCGTCGGGGTCGACGTAGATCGCGTCGCCGCCCTCGCCGGCGATGACCCGGCCCTCGCCGGTGCCGCCCGGCGCGGCCTCGGCGCCGCCCTCGAACGGGCCGCTGTAGGTGGTGCCCTCGTCGGTGCCCGGGTGGTGGCCGGTGGCGCCGTAGGGGTTGGCGTCGGTGAGCGGGGTGTCGACGGGGTGGGTGACGGAGTCGAACACGCCGTCGAGATCGGTGTCGTCGGCGACGACGTCGGCGTACCCGTCGCCGTCGACGTCGAGGGCCACGACGTCGGCCACGAACTCGCCGTCGGCGACGTTGTCGAACGCGGCGACGTCGGCGTAGCCGTCCCCGTCGACGTCGACGAGCGCGGTGTCGGCGAGACCGTCGCCGTCGGAGTCGAGGACGGTGGTCTCCTGGTAGCCGTCGCCGTCGGCGTCGACGGCCTCGACGACGTAGGGCTCGGGGACGTAGGACTCGGACATGAGGATCACCTTCGGGGGGTCTCGGCGGCGGGTGTCGTGAAGGAGGACGCGCGCGGGGCCCCGGGGGTTACACCGGAGGGCTGAACACCGTCCGGATCGGGTATCCGGCCGCATGCGGCACGAAAAACGGCGGAACACGGACTACGACGAGGCGGACCTGCGCGTCACCCATCCCGAGGACTGGGCGGTCGGCGTACCCGGCGTCGCGGTGTCGATGAAGCGGTCCCTGGAACGGATGGGCGTCGCGCGCACCGCCCGCACGCTGACGAAGCTCAACCAGGCCGAGGGCTTCGACTGCATGAGCTGCGCGTGGCCCGACCCCGACCCCGGGCACCGCTCGGTGGCCGAGTTCTGCGAGAACGGGGCCAAGGCCGTCGCCGAGGAGGCGACGACCGACCGGGCGACGCCGGAGTTCTTCGCCCGGCACAGCATCGCCGACCTCGACGGGCACTCGGAGTACTGGCTGGGCCAGCAGGGCCGCATCACCCACCCGATGGTCAAGCGGCCAGGGGACACCCACTACCGACCCATCGACTGGGAGGACGCGTTCGCGCTGATCGGGCGCGAGCTCAACGCGCTGGACAGCCCCGGCGAGGCCACCTTCTACACCTCGGGCCGGGCGTCGAACGAGGTCGCGTTCGCCTACCAGCTCTTCGCCCGGGCCTTCGGCACCAACAACCTGCCCGACTGCTCGAACATGTGCCACGAGTCGACGTCGATCGCGCTGCAGGAGTCGATCGGCATCGGCAAGGCCAGCGTCGTCATGAGCGACCTGGAGAACGCCGACCTGATCGTCATCGCCGGGCAGAACCCGGGCACCAACCACCCGCGCATGCTCACGCACCTGGAGACGGCCAAGGAGCGCGGCGCGAAGATCCTCACGATCAACCCGCTGCGCGAGGCCGGGCTCACCCGGTTCAAGAACCCGCAGCGGCCCAAGGGCGTGGTCGGGCCCGGCACGGCGCTGTCGGACCTGCACCTGCCGATCCGGGTCAACGGCGACCTCGCGCTGTTCCAGGCGATCGGCTCGCTGCTGGTGGAGTGGGACGCGCTGGACCACGAGTTCATCGAGCGCCACACCACCGGCTTCGAGCTGTGGCGCAAGCACCTCGGCACGCTGGACTGGGACGCCGTGCTCGCCTCCACCGGGCTCACCCGCGACGAGATCACCCGCGCCGCGGAGATGCTGCGCGACTCCCGGGGCACGGTCTTCTGCTGGGCCATGGGCATCACCCAGCACCGCAACGGCGTCGCGACGATCAAGGAGATCACGAACCTGGCGCTGGCCCAGGGCGGCATCGGGCGTGCGGGAGCGGGGCTGTTCCCGGTCCGCGGGCACTCCAACGTGCAGGGCGACCGCACGATGGGCATCTGGGAGCGGGTGCCCGACAGCTTCCTCGACGCGGTTCAGGAGGAGTTCGGGTTCGACCCGCCCCGCGAGCACGGCCTCGACACCGTCGACTCGGTGCGGGCGATGCGCGACGGGAAGGTGAAGGTCTTCGTCGGCCTCGGTGGCAACTTCGCCCAGGCCACGCCGGACACCGACGTCACCGCGCGCGCCCTGCGCTCGACGCGGCTGACCGTGCAGATCTCCACGAAGATCAACCGTAGCCACCTGGTCTGCGGGGAGACCGCGCTGATCCTGCCGACGCTGGGCCGCACCGAGAAGGACGTGCAGGCCACCGGCCCGCAGTGGATCTCGGTGGAGGACTCGACCTGCTCGGTGCACTCCTCGCGCGGCCCGCTGCCGCCCGCGAGCCCGATGCTGCGCTCGGAGGTCGCGATCGTCACCGGCATCGCCGAGGCCACCATCGGCGACCGGCACGGCATCGACTGGGCCGCGATGCGCCACGACTACCGCCGGATCCGCGAGCACATCGCCCGCGTCGTGCCGGGCTGCGAGAGCTACGAGGTCAACGCCCGGCGCCCGGGCGGGTTCATCCTGCCGCACCCGCCGCGCGACTCCCGGACCTTCCCGACGGAGTCCGGGTCGGCGGAGTTCGCGGTGTCGCCGGTGGAGGTGCTGCACGTCCCCGACGGGCACCTGCTGCTGCAGACCCTGCGCAGCCACGACCAGTTCAACACCACGATCTACGGGCTCTCGGACCGCTACCGGGGCATCGAGGACGGCCGGCGCGTGGTGTTCCTGCACCGCGACGACATCGCCGCGCTGGGCTTCGACGACGGCGACCACGTCGACCTGACGACCCGCTGGGACGACGACGACGTCGAGCGCTGCGCACGGGACTTCCGCATCGTCGCCTACGACACCCCGCGCGGGACGGCGGCGGCGTACTACCCGGAGACCAACCCGCTGGTGCCCCTGGACCACGTCGCCGAGGGCAGCCACCAGCCTGCGTCGAAGTCGGTGATCGTGTCGCTGACGCTGACGCGGACGGGCCGTGCCCGGGGGTCGGGCTCCGGGCGGCAGAACGGCGTCGACGCCGACGAGGGCAGCAAGGACCACCCGCGTCCGAAGCACCTGTCCTAGGCGCCTGTCCTCGGCACCTGTCGCACGCACCCGGCCTCGGGCCCGCGCGCATCCCGCGCTCCGGCGCGCACCGTCGACGGTGCGCGCCGGGGCGGTGGGTACGCGCGCGCATCGCCGATCGGGCGGTCCGGGCGGCGGCCCCGACGGGGCGATGGCAGGCTGGGCGGTATGTCCTCCCCCGAGCAGGTCGTCCTCGTCGACGACGGCGGGCGCCCGACGGGCGTCGCCGACAAGGCCACCGTCCACGGCACCAGCACCCCGCGCCACCTGGCGTTCTCCTGCTACGGGTTCGACGCCGCCGGCCGGGTGCTGGTGACGCAGCGGGCGGGCGTGAAGCGGGCGTTCCCGCTGGTGTGGACGGGCACCTGCTGCGGCCACCCGGCACCGGGGGAGGACCTCGCCGACGCCGTGCACCGGCGCCTGGACCACGAGCTCGGCGTGCGGGCCCACGACCTGCGCCTGGTGCTGCCCGACTTCGCCTACCGCGCCTCCGACGCCGCCGGGATCGAGGAGAACGAGTTCTGCCCGGTGTTCGTCTGCACCCTCGACGCCGACCCGCGCCCCCGGCCCGGCGAGGTCGAGGCCTGGCAGTGGTGGGGCTGGGAGCGCTTCCTCGACGCCGCCGCCTCCGGGGAGCTGTCGCCGTGGGCCGCGCTGCAGGCCCCGCTCCTGGCCGAGCTGGGCGACCCGCGGACCCGCCGCACCGGCTGAGCGGGCCACGTTCGCGCGTCACCGGGGCGGGGTTCGCTCGTTGGACCACCGAGAGCCGTGGACGGCCGCCGTCCGCGACGAACGGCTTTCCTGAGAACGCCCTTGGTCATCGGCGCACGGCGTTGCGCCGATCGGGCTAGCCGTACCGCCGATCGTCGCGTCCGGACGGCATTCGGCCGTGCGGGCGCAACCTGCGTTCTCAGATTCGGCCACGGCTGCGGTCGCCTTCGTACCGTCGGTCCCCACGCCCTCGGACGCTCCCCGCGACGAACCTTCCCCCGAGGGCGGAAGGAGACCAGCCATGGGCCGTCACCGGCTCCGTCCCGCCTCCCGCCCCGGCCGCCCGCGCCACGCCGCCCCCCGCGGCCCCGTCCGGTTCGCCGCCGCGGGCCCGCTCGCCGCGGCGCTGCTCGTCGCCGGTCCCGCCGTGGCCCTCGCCGACGACGACCCGCCCCCGCCCGCCCCCGTCGACGGGGCGGGGACGCTGCTCGGCTCGGCGCTGGGTACCGGCCCGGACGCCTCCGACGCCGACGCGGACGCCGATGCGGACTCCGATGCGGACTCCGACTCCGCGGACACCGGCCCGGTCACCGGTGCCGACGTGGTCCGGGACAGCGCGGCCGCGCAGGACGCCCCGGCGGAGGACGCCACCGACGATGCCGCCGCAGACGAGGTCCCGGATGAGGAGGACGCCGGGCAGGAGGACGGTGCGGCACCGGCCGGGGAGGAGTCGGCGGCGGCGCTGCCCGCCGCGGAGGCCGGCTCCACCGACGTGACGCTGCTGGAGAAGAACGACTCGGGCGTCACCGGCTCCGCCACGATCGACGCCGAGCGCGTCGTGGCCACGGCCACGGGGCTGAACCCGGACTCGCGCTACGTCAGCTTCTTCTACGGGGCGACGAGCAGTGCCACCAACAACAACCCCTGCATCCTCGACGGGACCAACCCGCTGCCCGCGGAGCAGACGGTCGGGGAGTGGGAGGTCGACGAGGACGGCAACGGCACGCTCTCGGCCGCCAACCCGCTGGGCGCCCGCTACGCGCTGCAGGCCGGGACGATGTCGATCCGCGAGGTCCAGCACGACTTCTCCACCGCCACGGCGCTGCCCGTCAACCCTGTGAGCTACACGCTCGTGGCGTGCGGCGAGGTGGAGCGCCTGGAGGTGCTCGACCCGGTCACGGATCTGGTGCCGAAGCTGCCGAAGTTCCCCAGTATCCCGCCGCTGTCCTGACCCGTCGGGCCCGATCGGGCCGGTGAACGCGTCGACACACGGTGATCCGGCCCGGTCAACTCCCTTTTCGGGCCCATCTGGTCCGGGTGACGGGTGATGCCCGTTCAGGGGGTGGATCACGGTGCGTAGTTCGGGAAAGCGATGTTCGGACGATCGGGTGATGCGTCAACGCGGAGAGTGACGGTAACGCGGTGACCTGAGGGTATTCCGGCCGCGGGAGCCTCCCGGAATAGACGAGTATCCTCACGTCGAGTATTTGCATTCACACGATGGTGGTAGTTGATAGCGGTTCGCTGGGTGAATCCGGATAGCTTTATTCCTGTCAGCGAGGCTCCCCCTCACAGGCTGGCATTCGGATCACTCGACAGGAGAAGTACTGTGCTGAAGAAGGCTGGCATCCTCGTTGCCGCAACCGCCGCTGGTCTGCTCGCGGTGAGCCCGCTCGCCTTCGCCGGGGTCAAGTGGGACGGCGACGGCGGCCGCGACGGCCGTGGCGGCGACGACCGTCAGGTCAACCGCGTCGACAACGACCGTGAGAGCAACCAGCTCGGCCTGGTCAACGTCGGCGACGTCAACGCCCTCAACGACGTCAACGTCTGCCCGGCGATCCCCGTCGCCGCCGGCGTGGGCAACCTGCTGGGCATCCTGGGCGGCCCCGCCGCCGGGAGCGCCGACGCCGACGGCGCGGCCTCCTGCGTCAACGACGACAGCGTGAACCAGGCCAACCTCCTCGACGACTGAGCAGGTCGCGCCGGGGACGACTGACGTCCCCGTAGTCCGACCGGGGAATCCGCGCCGGGCCGCATCCGCGGCCCGGCGTGGTGTCGTTTCCGGGGTCGGCGTTTCCGGGGTCAGTGATGGACGGCGTGGGTGCGGTCGAGCGCGTGCTCGACCAGCGCCACGAGCGTGGACAGGCAGGAGTCGGAGCTGCGGGCGTCCATCCGCACGACCGGGGTGTCCGGGGCCAGCGCCAGCGCGTCGGCGACGGCCTCGCGGCTGAACGCGTCGGTACCGGGGAACCCGTTCACCGCCACCACGAACGGCAGCCGCCTGCTCTCGAAGTAGTCGACCGCGGGGAAGCAGTCGTCGACCCGCCGCAGGTCGACGAGCACGACGGCCCCCACCGAGCCGCGCGCCAGCTCGTCCCACATGAACCAGAACCGGTCCTGCCCCGGCGTGCCGAACAGGTACAGGATCAGCGAGTCGTCGACGGTGATCCGGCCGAAGTCCATCGCCACGGTGGTGGTGTGCTTGTCCGGCACCGCCCGGATGTCGTCGACGCCCACCGAGGCCGACGTCATCGGCTCCTCGGTGAGCAGCGGCGGGATCTCCGACAGGGCCCGCACCAGCGTGGTCTTGCCCGCCCCGAACCCGCCGGCCACCACGATCTTGAGCGGGACCGCCCGGTCACCGTGCACGGAGACCCGCCAGCAGCCGGGTGAGCACGGCGGGCGTCGGGTTGCCCGCCGCGTCGCGCGGGGCGGGGGCGTGGACGACGAGGTACCCGGCGTCGGCGAGGTCGCCCACCAGCACCCGGGCCACCCCGACCGGCACCCGCAGCGCGGCCCCGATCTCCACCAGCGACACCGGTGCCACCGCTGCGTCGAGGATCATGCGGTACTCCTTCTGCAGGTCGTCGGGCCGCTGGTCGGTCGCCGTCACCAGCGACTCGACGGGGAGGTCCCGGCCGGTCGAGCGCGTGCGGCCCCCGGTGACGGCGAAGACCGGCACCACTCGGCCGTCACGGCCCCCGACGGGCTCGACCGGCGTCACCGGACGGGGCCCCCGGTGCGGATGCCCGGGGTGAGGGCGTGGCTGACGCGGGTGGCCAGCATCGTCATCTCGTAGCCGACCAGGCCCATGTCGCAGCGTCGGTCGGCGTACACGGCGAGGCCGGAGCCGTGGCTGATCGCCGTGACGAACAGGTAGCCCTCGGTCATCTCCAGGATCGTCTGGTTCACCGCGCCCGCCGCCAGCAGCTGCGCGGTGCCGCGGGCCAGGCTCGCGAGCCCGGACGCCGCGGCGGCCAGCGCGTTGCCGAGGCCGTCGGTCAGCTCGGGGGACTCGGCCAGGCGCAGCCCGTCGACCGAGACGACGACGGCGTGCCGTACCCCGGGGGTGTCCCGGGTGAACTCGTCGAGCAGCCAGCCCAGGCGCCCGGTCACGGCGCGCCCTCGCTGTCGGCGACGGCGGCCCGCCTGCTCGCCTGGTAGCGCGACAACGCGGACGCGGCGTCGGCCGGGTGGGCCGCACCGGGACCGGTCGGGCCGGCGGCGGGTTCGCGCAGCTCGGGGGCCAGGTGCGACTGGGGCACCCGGCGGCGGAGGCCGCCCGCGGCGGCCGGCGGCGCGGCCGGGGCCTGCCGGGCGGGCGGCGGGAAGGCCGCCACCGGGGAGGGGGCGGGCGGCGGGGGAGTGGGCGACGGGCGCGAGTGGTGCACCGCGGCGCCGGGGGCGTCGGGCTGCCACCAGCCCGACCACGGCCCGTCCGAGCCGAACGGCGACCGGCCGGGGGACGGCGCGAACGCCTCCGGCTCCGGCGGCAGCCGCGGCGCGGGCACCGGGTCGGGCGCCCTCCCGCCGACCCGGTCGGCCGGACGGTCCGACGTCCGGACGCCGGCGTCCACCGGGCGGCGGGACGCGGGTTCGGGTGCGGCGCGGAGCTCCTCGGGATCGGCGAACAGGTCGGGCGGGAGCGCGAGGACCGCGGTGATCCCGGAGCCGGGGGTCGGGGTCAGCGACACGCGGACGCCGTGCCGGGCGGCCAGGCGGGCGACGACGTGCAGCCCGAGCCGCTGGGAGACCGACAGGTCCACCTCGGGCGGCTCGGCGAGCAGGGCGTTGGCGGCGGCCAGCTCGTCGGCCGGCATCCCCACCCCCCAGTCCTCGACGGTGAGCACGATCCCGCCGGGGGAGGTCCGGTCGGCGCGGCCGCGGATGGTGACCACGGTGTCGGGCGGCGAGAAGCGCACCGCGTTCTCGGTGAGCTCGGCCAGCAGGTGGGTGAGGTCGGTGACGGAGTGCCCGACGACCGCGACCCGCTCGTCGACGACGAACACGACCCGGTCGAGGTCCTCGGTCTCGGCGATCGAGGCGCGCAGCACGTCGCGCAGCGCCACCGGCCCGCTCCACGTGCGCGGCGGCTGCTCCCCGGACAGGACGAGCAGGCTCTCGGCGTTGCGCCGCACCCGGGTGGCGAGATGGTCGAGGGTGAAGAGGCCTGCGAGGGCGTCGGGATCGCGCTCGCTCTCCTCGAGCTGGTTGATGATGTCGAGCTGGCGGTAGAGCAGGCTCTGGTTGCGGCGGGCCAGGTTCACCAGCAGGTCGGAGGTGAACTGGCGGCGCCCGATCTCGGCGTCGGCGAGGCGGCGCGACAGCGCGTCCTTCTCCTGCTGCGACTCCTCGGTGAACCGCCAGAACAGCATCATCCCGACGCACGCGAACAACACCGCGACCCCGTGGATCAACGACCACAGCCAGGGATTCCCCTGGCCCGCCGGGTGACTGAAGATCAGCGACTGCTGCCACACCGAACCGACGCCGTGACTGATCACGACGAACGCGATGTTGCACAGGAACGGGGCCCAGTCCTGGTAGAGCGCGATGAATCCGATGATGATGAAGAAATGGAAATGGGCCTCGATCGCCCCGCCGCTGAAGCCCACCAGCGCCCCCGAGCACCACACCAGACCGAGGGTGACGGTGACGGCCGCGGCGCGCCGCCGCCGGCGCAGCAGGTAGCCGAGCAGGGTGGACAGGACCGGCACGACCAGCGCATACGCGATCGTCGACGGGGGGCTGCCGAGCAGCAGGGCGAACAGGGCGATGCCGGGGACGTGCACGGCGAGCAGGACGAGCAGGAGCCGGTGGCGGCGCTGGAAGTCCTTCTCGTCGAGTGTGTAGCCGCGCGGCAGCGTGTCGAGGAGCGATCTCCACATCGGGCGTTCGCAACCATTCTCCCCGTGCATATGCCGGGGCATGTCGGGGAGCGGAGGTGACGAGAGTACTGCCGATACTCCGGTTGTCCAGGACCACTTCATGAATGCGCCGGGCAATGGGCTGTACGGACCAGTCCTCAGCTCCAGATCGTCACGTACACCGGCGGTCGGAACCGCGACGGCGGCACCCCGGCGCCCGGCGAGCGGAGCAGCTTCATGGCCTCGGGGGTGCCCAGGAAGTGCCGCAGCGACGCCGTGGCGGGGGAGCGCCGGTCGGCGGCCAGCGTGGTGGCGTGCCAGCACAGGTCGACGGGCGTGCCCGGCACGTCGAGGACGTGCAGCTCGCGGCGGCGCAGCTGGTGCACCGCGAGGTGGGCGATCCCGGGGGCCACGCCGGCACCGCGCCCGGCGGCCTCCCAGGCCGCGGTCTGGTTGGGGAACACGCTCAGCCGCGACTCCGGCACCCCGACCGCGCGCAGCAGCCTGCTGACGTCGCTGCCGGGGTCGGTCGCCGCCGGCTCCACCAGCCACGGCCACTGCGCGGGCGAGCCGCGGAACCGGGCCTCGGGGGAGGCGAGCACGACGAGCCGGCACCGGAACACCGGTTCGCTGACCAGCCCCAGGCTCCGGTCGGCCCCGAGGTACGGGCCGAGCGCGAGGTCGGCGAGGCGCTGCGAGACCAGCACTGCCATCTCCGCGGTGGCCGACACCCCCGCGGACACCTCGATCGTCCCGGCCGAGCGGGAGGTGAACGCGTCGGCGAGCGGGCCCGCCACGAACTCGACGATCGTGCTGGGCGCGGCCAGGCGCAGCTGCTCGGCCGCGCCCTGCGCGGAGCGCACCGCCGACTCGGCCTCGGCGCCGAGCGACACCATCTGCGCCGCGATCGTCAGCAGCCGGCTGCCACCGGGCGTCATCGTCATGCCGTTGCCGCTGCGGGTGAGCAGCGGGTCGTCGAGGTAGCGGCGCAGGGCCGCCAGCGCCTGCGAGACCGCAGGCTCGCTGACGCCCAGCGCGCTCGCCGCCGCCTTCACCGACCCGAGACGGGCGACGAGGACGAACGCGCTCAGCTGCGTCAACGTCATGACCGGAGTGTCCACCCGCTGTCGACCCGCCTTTCGGCCTAAGCAAAGGCTTATCCGCCCGTTGCCGCGGGCGGCCGGCGCGGCCACGCTGGGACCGCGTCACGAGGAGAGGTGTGCCATGGCGGAGGACGACCCGCGGGCCGACGAGGGACTCGCGGTGTTCCGCGGGATCTGGGACGCGCGGCGCGCGCACGGCGCGGGCCCCGGCCCCGGCACCACCCGCACCTGCCGGAACATGACCGACATCGGGTTCGGCGGGATGGCGGGCGAGACCCCCGAGGGCGGCTCCACCGCGCGCCCCGTCGACGACGACCAGCGCCGCGCGTGGCGCGCGCTGCTGGCCCGCGAGGGCAAGCTCGTGCCGGGCGCCACCAGCGTGCGCGACCTGGTCCTCGGCACGGAGCGCTAGTCGCGTGGACCGGCCCAGCGGCGTCGCCGACCTCGTCGCGACGCTGCGCGGGGGTGGCTACCTCGCCGACCGGGGCCTGGCCACCGCGGTGTTCGTGGCGCTCTCGCTCGACCGGCCGCTGCTGCTGGAGGGCGAGCCGGGCGTCGGCAAGACCGAGATCGCGAAGGTGCTGGCCGCGGTGCTGGGCCGCCGGCTGATCCGCCTGCAGTGCTACGAGGGGATCGACACCGCCCAGGCGCTCTACGAGTGGGACCACGCCCGCCAGCTGCTGCAGGTCCGTGCGCTGGCCGAGGGCGGCGAGACGTCGGTGAAGGCGCTGTTCGGGCCCGAGTTCCTGCTGGAGCGCCCGCTGCTCGCCGCGGTGCGGGCGGGCGGGCGGGCCGTGCTGCTCGTCGACGAGATCGACCGCGCCGACGACGAGTTCGAGGCGTTCCTGCTGGAGCTGCTGTCGGACTTCCAGATCACCGTGCCCGAGGTCGGCACGATCGCCGCGGCGAGCCCCCCGTTGGTGGTGCTCACCTCCAACCGCACCCGCGAGCTGCACGACGCGCTCAAGCGCCGCTGCCTGTACCACTGGATCGACTACCCGGACGTGGAGCGGGAGGTCGAGATCGTGCTGCTCCGCCAGCCCGGGGTGGACGCGGCGCTGGCGCGCACGGTCGTCGGCGCGGTGCACCGGCTGCGCGAGCTGGACCTGGCCAAGCCGCCCGGCGTCGCCGAGACCGTCGACTGGGCCCGCACGCTGAGCTTCCTCGGCGAGCCCGCGCTCACCGTCGACGCCGCCGACCTCACCCTGGGCTCGGTGCTCAAGGAGCGCGAGGACCTGGAGCTGGCGCGGGAGAACCTCGACGAGATCACCTCGGGCGCGTGAGCGGCGGGCCGGTCCGGGTGCTCGTCGGGTTCGGGCGGGCGCTGCGGGCGCGCGGGATCGCCGTCGGGGCCGGTGACGTCGAGACGTTCTGCGCGGCCATGGTGCCGCTGGACCCCACCGACCTCGACGACCTCTACTGGGCCGGGCGCACCACCCTGGTCACCCGCCGCGACGACCTCGCGGTCTACGACGAGGTGTTCCGGGCGTACTTCCTCGGCGAGGACACCGCCGGGCCGCCCCGGCCCCGACCCCGGACGGCCGTCGCGGCCGGGGTGCTGGAGGTGCCCGCGGTGGACCCGCCGCCCTCCGCCGCGGACCCCGGCGACGAGACGCGGCTGGGCCTGGTCGCCTCGGACGCCGAGGCGCTGCGGCACCGGTCCTTCGCCGCCTGCACCCCCGACGAGCTGCGCGCCCTGCGCCGGATCATGGCGCAGATGCGGTTGACGCCCCCGCGGCGGCGCACCCGCCGCACGCAGCGGGCCACCCGCGGGCGCGTCCCCGACCTGCGCCGCACCGTCCGCGACTCGCTGCGCCTGCACGGCGAGCCGGTGCCCCTGCGCCGCAAGCGCCGCCGCGTGAAGCCCCGGCCGCTGGTGCTGATCCTCGACGTGTCCGGCTCGATGGCCGACTACTCCCGGGCGCTGCTGCAGTTCGCGCACTCGGCGCGGCACTCGGCGCGGCGCGTGGAGGTGTTCTGCTTCGGCACCCGGCTCACCCGGATCACCGTGGCCCTGCAGAGGCGCAGCCCCGACGAGGCGCTGGCCCGGGCCGCGGCGCTGGTCGTCGACTGGGAGGGGGGCACGCGGATCGGGGCGTCGATCGAGGAGTTCGTCCGGGGCCGGGGCCGCCGGGGCGGGTGCCGCGGCGCGGTGGTGGTGATCTGCTCCGACGGCCTGGACCGCGGCGACCCGGACACGCTCGCCACGGCGATGGAGCGCCTGACCCGGCAGTGCCACCGCGTGGTGTGGATGAACCCGCACCGCGGCGACGACCCGGGGTACCGGCCGCTGACGACGGGCATGATGGTGGCGCAGCCGCACGTCGACCTCCTGCTGTCCGGGCACGACCTGAGCAGCCTGGCCGAGCTCGCCGTGCTGCTCCCGGAACTGGGATGAGCGGAGTGCGTGTGACCAGGTGGAGCGTCGGGATCGAGGCCGCGGGCGACCGCGTGCTGGAGGTCGAGGAGATCATCGGGCTGGCCGACGCCGTCGCGCCGATGCAGGGCATCGCGTCCGGCGTCGGCGACACCCGCTACGGCGCGCAGATCGTGGTGGAGGCGGCGAGCCGGGAGGCCGCGCTCGAGCAGGGCCGCGCCGACTTCGCCGCCGCCGTGGCCCGCGCCGGCCTGCCGGAGTGGCCGGTGGTGCGGGCCGAGGCGGTGAGCGAGGCCGAGGACGCCGCCCCCGAGGGGGAGCCGGTCCCCGACGGGGACGGGCCGGGGTGATCCGCCTCGGGTCGCTCGGTGGCTACGCGTTCTCCGGCCCGCGCCTGCTGGGTGGCTGGACGCCCCCGGCCCGGCCCGGCGTCTACGCGATCCTCTACCGGCCGCGGCCCGGGTCCGAGCAGTACGCGGTGATCTACGTGGGGCACGCCGACGACCTGTCGGCCGAGGGCCTGCCGTTCCGGCACCGCCGGTCCCCGTGCTGGGCGCGGCGGGCGGGATCGCGGTGGCAGGTGCACGTGGCCCACCTGGAGGTGCCGGGCGGCAACCGCCCGCACCGGGAGCAGATCACCCACGAGCTGGTGGCCGTCTACCGCCCGTTCTGCAACGAGCAGCAGTTCGACCACACCTGGCGCGACGAGTGGATCGGCGGGCCCCCCGGGGCCGCGCCACCGGAGCGCGCCGCCGAGTAGCCCGGGAACTCCTCCGCCGCCCGCCCAGGAGGCGAGCGGCGGGGGAGTTCCTCGTGTCCGCTTCGGGCGGGACACCGGCACAGTCTCGGGGACCCCGCGCCCCGGCGGTGTCTCAGAGTCGAGACGATCTCGGCCGGATCACCGGCGGGAGGGCAGGTAGCCGACCGTCTCGTGGATGCGCGAGCGCCGCCTGCCCGACGCCGGGGTGGCGACCCGCGGCCGCTGCGGGGTGGGGGAGACCTTCCGGAGGATCAGCTCCGCGAAGCTGTAGAGCAGCGGGAGCGCACCGGCGATCCGGCCGCCGGTGCCGGTGACGTGACGCAGGCCGGGCCGGATCGCCCGCGCGTCGTCGACGATCCGTCGCACCAGCTCGTCGCCCGCCTCCAGGGTGGTGGCGACGCGGCCGAGCAGCGAGCCGATCCACCACAGGAAGAACGCCAGCCCGGCGATCAACACGACGATCTCGACGACGGTGAGCACGATCAGCACGGTCACGGGTCAGCCCTTCCCGGCGGGGGTGGGGATCGAGCCGGCCACCCGGCCGAGGAACAGGTGGTGCTGCAGCCCCTCGGCGAGCACCAGGTCGAGCCCGGCGCCGGTGGTGGTGATCAGCTGGGTGTCGGCGGTGTGGGCGGTGATGTCGGCGAGCGTCCCGCCGATCGACGTCACCGCGGCGTCGATCCGCCGGACGAACGCGACCAGCAGTGACAGCAGCGCCACCACGGCGACGATGACGACGGCGCCGAGCACCAGGATCACCGTCCAGAACGCGATCTCGGGGTCGGTCGGCTCCATGTCAGCCCCCCAGCCGCGCGCGGCCGCGCTGCAGGCCGGCGATGATCGTGCCGGCGTGGTCGATGGTCTCGTTCAGCCCGGCCAGGCCCGCGGTGTGCGTGCGGGCGCGGCCCAGCGCCTCGTCGATCTCGTGGGCGCGGGTGCCGATGCGGTGGGCCAGCACCAGGATCGGGGCCACCAGCGCGACGACCACCACCACGACCACCAGGCCGATGACGAGGCCGAGCGTCCATCCGAAGGGCACCATCAGACCGTCTCCGTCCAGGCCCGCACGGGCGCGAGGTGCGCGTTGACCGACGGCACGACCACCGGCACGGTTCGGGTCCGGTCCGCGACGGCGCGCACCGCCACCAGCACCGATCCGAGGGTGTCGTGCACGTGCCACAGGTGCAGCAGCACCCGCAGCAGGCCGACCGCGGTGACCGCGACGATCAACCCGGCGACGACGACCGTGGTCCAGGCGACGAGTGGCATGTCAGACCTTCTCGGGGAGCAGCAGGGCGACGCTGCCGGCGTAGCGCGTGGCGCCGGCGGCGATCTGCCCGACGACGGCGTCGGTGCGGGCCAGCAGCTCCGGCACGTCCTCGACCTCGTCGGTGAGCCGCTCGCCGTGGACGAGGATGTCGTCGCAGGCCGCGCGGATCCGCTCGACGGCGGCGAGCACCCGGTTGAGCAGGGCGATCACCACCGGCAGCACCACGAACAGCAGGACGGCGTTGCCGATCCACCAGAGCACCATCTCACCTCACCTGTTCCGGTCGTAGGGCAGGAAGAACCGGGCGAACACGCGGGCCAGCGCCCGCCGCGCGGCGCGCAGGGCGATGGTGAGACCGCTCGCCGGGGCGGCCGCGCGCACGGCGGTGGCGGTGCCGCCCCCGCGCGTGAGGTCGTACTGGACGCAGTCCGCGAAGCTCGTCAGCAGCACGCCCGTGACGTCGGAGATCAGGCCCCGGCCGAACTGCGCCGCCGCGCCGGAGACCGTGAGGTCCTGGTCGACGGTGACGGTCGTGCCGCCGCCCGCGGGTGCCAGCGTCGCGGTGATGGTCATGGCCGCCTCGCCGCGGCCCCGGTCCTCCGAACCGGCGGCGTGCAGCACCATCCGGTGGGCCGCCTCGTCGGCGGACACGATCCGCGCGGTGCCGCTGAAGTGGAGCCGCACCGGGCCCAGCGCGGCCACGACCCTGCCCTGGTAGGTCCCGTCGCCGTCGTCGCCGACGAGCGTGGCGCCGGGCAGGCAGGGCGCCAGCCGCGGGACGTCGAGGAAGTGGGCCCAGACCCGGTCGATCGGGGCGTCCACGGAGAACTCGTTGCGCAGCAACACCTCAGTCGCTCCTCACCGGCGGCATCCCGGACACGTCCCGGCCGTCCTGCAGGGCCTGCCAGACGCGGTCGGGCAGCAGCGGCATGTCGATGTTGCGGACGCCGGTGTCCGACAGCGCGTCGTGGACGGCGTTGACGAACGCCGCGGGCCCGCCGACGGCCGCGCACTCGCCCACGCCCTTGGCGCCGATCGGGTGGTGCGGGCAGGGCGTGACGACCTCGTGCAGCTCGAACCCGGGGGTCTCCCACGCGGTGGGCAGCAGGTAGTCCATGTAGTTGGAACCGACCATGTTGCCCTCGGCGTCGTAGGTCTGGAACTGCATGCTGCTCATCGCGTACGCCTCGGTCAGCCCGCCCATGATCTGGCCCTCGACGACCATCGGGTTGATCCGCACCCCGCAGTCGTCGACGGCGACGAAGCGCAGCACGTCCCACACCCCGGTCTCCGGGTCGACCTCGACGGTCGCGATGTAGCAGGCGAACGGCCAGGTCAGGTTGGGCGGGTCGTAGTAGGCGACGTTCTCCAGGCCGGGCTCCATGCCGTCGGGCATGTTGGAGTAGGCGGCCATGGCGCACTCCTGGATGGTGGCCCCGCGGTGCGGCGCGCCGCGGACGTAGAGGCGGCCGAGCTCCCACTCGACGTCCTCCTCGGAGCACTCCAGCAGGTGCGCCGCGAGCTTGCGCGCCTTGGCCCGCACCTTGCGCGCCACCATCGAGATCGCCGCGCCCGCCACCGGTGTCGACCGCGACGCGTAGGTGCCCATCCCGAACGGGGCGGTGTCGGTGTCGCCCTCCTCGACGATCACGTCCGCGGCCGGGATGCCGAGCTCGTGGGCGACGATCTGGCCCCACGTCGTCTCGTGGCCCTGGCCCTGGCTCTTCGCCCCGACCCGCAGGATCGCCTTGCCGGTCATGTGCACCCGCAGCTCGGCGGAGTCGAACATCTTGATGCCGAGGATGTCGTACTCGCGGCTGTTGCCCGCCCCGAGCGGCTCGGTCATCGTCGAGATCCCGATGCCCAGGCGCCTGCCCCGTGTGCGCGCCTCGGCCTGGTCGACGAGGAACTGCTCGTACCCGATCGCGTCCAGCCCGAGTCGCAGGCACTTCCCGTACTGCCCGGAGTCGACGAGGAACCCGAACGGCGTGCGCGCGGGGAACGCGTCGTCGCGCAGCAGGTTGATCCGGCGGAACTCGGCCTGGTCCATGCCCAGGTCGACCGCGGCGGCCTGCATCATCCGCTCCTGGAAGAACATCGCCTCGGTGACGCGGAACGAGCACCGGTAGGCGACGCCGCCGGGGGCCTTGTTCGTGTAGTGGCCCTGTGCGGTGATGTGGCCGGTGCCGATGTCGTAGCAGGCGAACGCCGAGTGCAGCAGCCCGATCTTGAACTTGGTGGGCTGGGCGTCGGCGAAGAACGCGCCCTGGTCGGTGTCGGCGTGCATCCGGACCGCCAGGATCCGCCCGTCGGAGCGCAGCGCCATCTCCGCGGCCAGGTACATGTCGCGGCCGAACCCGGTGGAGGCGAGGTTGCCGGTCCGGTCCTCGATCCACTTCACCGGCCGCCCGAGCAGGATCGAGGCGAGGATCGACGCGACGTAGCCCGGGTAGACGGGCACCTTGTTGCCGAAGCCGCCGCCGATGTCCGGGGACACGATCCGGATCATGTGCTCGGGCAGCTCGGCCACCAGCGCCACGGCGGCACGGATGATGTGCGGCGCCTGGGTGGTCATGTACACGGTGAGCTTCTGCGTGGCCGGGTCGAAGTCGGCGATGGAACCGCAGCACTCGATGGGCGACGGGTGGCTGCGCGGGTAGTGCAGCTGCATCCGCGACACCACGTCGGCCTGGGCGAAGGCGCGTTCGGTGGCCGCGCGGTCCCCGACCTCCCAGCGGTAGCAGGTGTTGTCGACCTGCCCTTCCTTGTCGTCGCGGATGAGCGGCGCGTCGGCGGCCCTGGACTGCAGCGGGTTGACGACGGGCGTCAGCGGCTCGTACTCGACGACGATCGCGTCGCAGCCGTCCTTGGCGATGTAGGGGTCGTCGGCGACGACGACGCACACCTCCTGGCCCTGGAAGCGGACCTTGTCGGTGGCCAGCACGGCCTGGGTGTCGTAGGACAGCGTCGGCATCCAGGCGAGGTTGCGCTGGGCCATCATCTCGCCGGTGAGCACCAGCCGGACCCCCGGGATCTCCCAGGCCCGCGAGGTGTCGATCGAGGTGATGCGGGCGTGCGCGAGCGGGCTGCGCAGGATCTCCATGTGCAGCATGCCCGGCAGCACGATGTCGTCGGTGTAGTTGCCGCGCCCGCGCACGAACCGGGCGTCCTCGACGCGCCGGCGGCTCGCGCCCAGCCCGCCGATCTTGATCTCGTCCAGCGCCGTCACGACGTCCGCTCCTGGTCGGCTGCCCACAGGACCGCCTTGACGATGTTTTGGTAGCCGGTGCAGCGGCAGAGATTGCCCGACAGGGCCCAGCGCACGTCCTCCTCGGACGGGTCGGGCACGCGGTCGAGCAGCGCCCGGGCGGTGAGCATCATCCCGGCGGTGCAGAACCCGCACTGCAGCCCGTGCTCGCGGGAGAAGCCCTCCTGCACCGGGTCGAGCTCGCCGGGCGTGCCCAGCCCCTCCACGGTGGTGACCTCGTGCCCGTCGGCCTGGACGGCGAGCATCGTGCAGGACTTCACCGGCTCGCCGTCGAGCAGCACGGTGCACGCCCCGCAGTTGGTGGTGTCGCAGCCCAGGTGGGTGCCGCGCAGGGACAGTCCCTCGCGCAGCAGGTGCGCCAGCAGCAGCCGGGGCTCCACCTCCACCACCCGGCGCTCGCCGTTGACGGTGAGCGTCACCCGTCGCTCCCCGGTGCGGGTCTCCCGCACCTCGCTCGTGCCCGCCCTGCCGTAGCTCATGCGACCGCCTCCAGGTCGGTGCGGGCCAGCCCGCGCCGGACGAACGTCGCCACCACGTGGCGCTTGTAGGCGACGCTGCCGCGGTGGTCGCCCTTCGGACGGGACGCCTCGGCGGCGAGCTGGGCCGCCTCCTCCACCGTCGCCGCGGTGAGCGGCCTGCCGACCAGCGCCTGCTCGGCCGCCGTGGCCGCGATGGTGTGCGGGCCGACGCCGGTGAGCGCGATGCCCGCGCGCACGACCCGGTCGCCGTCGGTCTCCAGCGCGACGGCGACGCCGACCGTGGCGAAGTCGCCGACGCGGCGTTCCAGCTTCAGGTAGCGGCCGCTGACCTGCCCCCGTGGCGCCGGGGCGACGGCCTCGACGGCGATCTCGCCCGGTCGCAGCGCGTTCTGGAACGGGCCGAGGGTGAACTCCGCCATCGGGATCGGGCGGCGCCCGTGCGGGCCCTCGGCGACGACGTGGCCGCCGAGCGCGAGCAGCACCGACGCCCAGTCGCCCTGCGGGTCGGCGTGGCACAGCGACCCGACCAGGGTGCCGCGGTTGCGCACGATCGGGTCGGCGATCAGCGGCGCGGCCGAGGCGACCAGCGGGTGCCGGGCCAGTACGGAGGAACGCTCCAGGTCGACGTGGCGGCACAGCGCGCCCACCCGCAGCACGCCCGCCTCCACGCGGTGGTGCCCGAGGCCGGGGACGCCGTTGATGTCGACGAGCAGCTCCGGCGCGGCGAAGCGCAGCTTGAGCAGCGGCACCAGGCTCTGCCCGCCGGCCAGGACCTTCGCCTCGTCGCCGTACTGCGCGAGCAGCGAGCGGGCCTCGTCCAGCGAGTGCGGCGCCTCGTAGCGGAAGCGGGACGGGTACACGGTGTCCCCCTAGCGCCGCGGCTCGACGATCGCGATCGGACCGGTGTCGTCGCCGGGCTCGGGGCGGGGCGCCTGGTGCGGCGGCCACGGGCCGGCCACCGGCCGCGCGGCCACCTTGAGGAACTCGGTGATCTGCGGCCACGCGTGGATGGAGCTCCGCCCACCGCGGGGGGCGCCCTCGACGAGGGGGTACATGCGCGGGTTGCCCGCGCTGTACCCGTCGGACTCGATCGGCATCGGCCTCGCGCTCGCTTCCGGTCGGAGTGGCGTGTCGGGTGTGTCGCGGGCCACATGCTGCACCCGGACGGGGTGCGGCACCCGCCCCTCCTAAGTGATGGGTTAAGAGGTCTTGTCGCCGTGTGTGACCGCGACCACGATGGAGTGGCCCCGGGAGGTGAGATGCAGGTTCCCGCCCAGTTCGAGTACCGGCGCGCCACGAGCGTGCAGGACGCCGTGGCCCTGCTCGCGCGGTACGGCTCGGAGTCCCGGGTCGTCGCGGGCGGGCACAGCCTGATCCCGATGATGAAGCTGCGCCTGGCCCAGCCCGAGCTGCTGGTCGACATCAACGACCTCGCCGAGCTCGGCGGCGTCCGGGTGGTCGACGGCGAGCTGCGGCTGGGCGCGCTGCTGCGCCACGCCGAGCTGCTCGCCTGCGCCGAGGCGGGCGAGCGGGTCCCGGTGCTGCACGACGCCGAGCGCGTCATCGCCGACCCGGCGGTGCGCAACCGCGGCACGGTCGGCGGCTCGGTGTGCCAGGCCGACCCGTCGGAGGACCTCTCGGCCGCATTCTGCGCGCTGCGGGCGGTCGCCGTCGTCCGCGGCACGGACGGGCACGAGCGCGAGGTGCCGATGCGTGCGTTCTTCCGCGGGCCCTACGAGACGGCGGTCGGTCCCGCGGAGCTGCTCGTCGAGCTGCGGGTGTCGCTGTGGAGCACCGGCAGCGCGTACGTCAAGGTCGACCGCCGGTCGGGCGACTGGGCCGTCGCTGCCGCGGCGGCGGCACTGCGCCTGGAGCCCGACGGCACCGTGGCCGACGTCGGGATCGGGCTCACCGCGGTGGGGGCGCGCGGTTTCGTCGCCGCCGAGGCCGAGGACGACCTGCGCGGCCGGGCCGCGGGCGTCGACGCGTTCGCGCGGGCCGGCCGGCTCGCCGCCGCGCACTGCGCGCCGGTGGCCGACCAGCGCGGCCCCGTCGACTACAAGCGCCACCTCGCCGGCGAGCTCACCGTCCGCGCGCTGGCGCGGGCGGCCGACCGGACCGGCGTGCCGTGGAGGTGACCGTCCGGTGGAGGTGACGCTGACCGTCAACGGGCGGGAGCACACCCGCGAGATCGAGCCGCGGCTGCTGCTGGTCCACCTGCTGCGCGACGACCTCGGGCTCACCGGCACCCACTGGGGCTGCGACACCTCCAACTGCGGCGCGTGCGTGGTGTGGATGGACGAGCTGCCCGTCAAGTCCTGCACGGTGCTCGCCGCGATGGCCGGCGGGCGGCGGGTGCGCACGGTCGAGGGGCTGGAGGGGCCCTCGGGGCTCGACCCGGTGCAGACCTCCTTCATCGCCTGCCACGGCCTGCAGTGCGGGTTCTGCACGCCCGCCATGCTCATGACGGCCCGCTGGCTGCTCGACCACGACCCCGACCCCTCCGAGGACGACATCCGCGAGGCCGTCTCCGGCGTGACGTGCCGCTGCACCGGCTACGAGAACATCGTGCGGGCGATCCGGCACGCGGCCGCAGGCGGGTCGCCGTGACCTCCCTCGCCGACCACCCGACCCCGACCGGTCACGGGCGCATGCTCCGCAAGGAGGACGCGCGGTTCGTGCGGGGGCGGGGCCGGTTCGTCGACGACGTCACGCTGCCGGGGATGCTGCACGGCGCGGTCCTGCGCAGCCCGCACGCGCACGCCCGGATCGTCTCCGTCGACGTCAGCGCGGCCGAGTCGCACCCGCTGGTGCGCGCCGTGGTGACCGGTGAGACGCTGGCCGCGCGCGGGATGGCGTGGATGCCGACGCTCTCGCACGACGTCGCCGCTGTGCTGGCCACCGACAAGGTGCGCTACCAGGGGCAGGAGGTCGCCTTCGTCGTCGCGGAGAACCGCTACGCCGCCCGCGACGCGCTCGCCCTGATCGACGTCGAGTACGCGCCGCTGGAGCCGGTCGTCGACGCCCGCCGCGCCCTGGACCCCGACGCACCGCTGGTCCGCGACGAGAAGCAGGCCGACAACCGGATCTTCGACTGGGAGTCCGGTGACGCCGACGCCACGGCCGCCGCGTTCGCCGCGGCCGACCACGTCAGCACCTGCGACCTGCTCTACCCCCGGGTGCACCCCTCGCCGCTGGAGACCTGCGGCGTCGTGGCGAGCGCCGACCCGGTCGGTGGCGGGCTCACGGTGTTCGCCACCACCCAGGCCCCGCACGCGCACCGCGCGCTGTACTCGCGGATCGCCAGCATCCCCGAGCATCGCATCCGGATCGTCGCGCCCGACATCGGCGGCGGGTTCGGCAACAAGGTCGGCATGTACCCGGGCTACCTGTGCGCGGTCGTCGCCTCGACGATCACCGGGGCGCCGGTGAAGTGGACCGAGGACCGTTCCGAGAACCTGATGAGCACCGCCTTCGCCCGCGACTACCACATGCGCGGGGAGATCGCGGCCACCGCGGACGGCCGGATCCTGGGCCTGCGGGTCCGGGTGCTGGCCGACCACGGCGCGTTCAACGGCACCGCGCAGCCCTCGAAGTTCCCCGCCGGGTTCTTCCACGTCTTCACCGGCTCCTACGCCGTGCCGGCCGCGCACTGCCACGTGACCGGCGTCCACACCAACAAGGCACCCGGTGGCGTCGCCTACGCGTGCTCGTTCCGGGTGACCGAGGCGTCCTACCTGGTGGAGCGGCTCGTCGACGTGCTGGCCCACGACCTGCGCCGCGACCCGGCGCAGCTGCGCATGCAGAACCTGCTGCGCCCCGCGGACTTCCCTACGTCTGCGCCACCGGCTGGGAGTACGACTCCGGCGACTACCCGCGCACCCTCGCGCTCGCCCTGGAGCTCGCGGGCTACGACGAGCTGCGCCGCGAGCAGGCGCGCGGCACCGGCGGGAGCACCCGCATGGGCATCGGCCTGAGCTTCTTCACCGAGGCCGTCGGCGCCGGCCCGCGCGCGACGATGGACGTCGCCGGGTTCGGCATGGCCGACGCCGCCGAGCTGCGCATCCACCCGAGCGGCTCGGCGGTGCTGAAGGTGTCCTGCATGTCGCAGGGGCAGGGCCACGAGACCACGTTCGCGCAGCTCGTCGCCCAGGAGCTGGGCATCTCCCCGCACGAGGTCGACGTGGTGCAGGGCGACACCGACCGCACCCCGTTCGGGCTCGGGACCTACGGCTCGCGCTCCACCCCGGTCGCCGGGGCGGCCACCGTGATCGCCGCGCGGCGGGTGCGCGACCGGGCCCGCACCGTCGCCGCCGCGCTGCTGGAGGTGGCGCCGGAGGACCTGGAGTGGGACCACGGCCGGTTCGGCGTCCGCGGCGTGCCGGGCGCGGGCGCGACGCTCGCCGAGATCGCGCTCGCCGCCCACTCCGACCTCGAGCTGCCCGCGGGCGTCGAGGGCCAGCTGGACGCCGCGTGCGTCTACAACCCGCCGAACCTGACCTTCCCCTGCGGCGCCTACGTGTGCGTGGTCGACGTCGACACCGGGACCGGGCAGGTGCGCGTGCGCCGGTTCGTCGCCGTCGACGACTGCGGGGTCCGGATCAACCCGACGATCGTCGAGGGGCAGATCCACGGCGGCCTCGCCGACGGCGTCGGGATGGCGCTGATGCAGCTGATGGCCTTCGACGGGGCCGGCAACCACCTGGGCGCCTCGTTCATGGACTACCTGCTGCCCACGGCGAAGGAGTGCCCGTCGTGGGAGCTGGGGGAGACGGTGACGCCGTCCCCGCACCACCCGGTCGGCGCGAAGGGGATCGGGGAGTGCGCCACCGTCGGGTCGCCGGCGGCGGTGGTGAACGCGGTGCTCGACGCGATCGGGGTGCGGCACGCCGACATGCCGCTCACCCCGGCGCAGGTGTGGCGGGCGATGCAGGGCAGGCCCCTGCGCAACGATCTGGCGGTGGAGTGACGATGAGGACGGCGGAGCTGCTCTCGCGGGTCGACGGGCTGCGGTCCGGGCGCACCCCGTTCGTGCTGGCCACGGTGGTCCGTGCCGAGCGCCCGACCAGCGCCAAGCCCGGCGACTGCGCGCTCGTGCTCGCCGACGGCACCGTCGACGGCTTCGTCGGCGGGGTGTGCGCGGAGTCGACGGTGCGGCTGGAGAGCCTGCGGCTGCTGCAGGCCGGCGAGTCGGGCCTGCTGCGGATCACCCCGCACGCCGGCTCCCCGGAGCCTGCCGAGGAGGGGGTGCGCACCGTCGGCAACCCGTGCCTGTCCGGCGGCACCCTGGAGATCTTCCTGGAGGCGATGGTGCCCGCCACCCTCGTCACCGTGTACGGCGACGCACCGGTGGCCCGGGCGCTGCTGCGGGTGGGCGGGGCGCTGGAGTACGACGTGCGCCCCGGCGGCACGGAGATCGCGCCGGACACCTCGGCGGTGGTGGTGGCCGCGCACGGCCGCGACGTCGACGGCCGGGACGAGGCCACGGTGCTGCGCGACGCGCTCGCCGCGGGCGTCGGCTACGTGGCGCTGGTGGCCAGCCCCCGCCGGGCCGCCGGGGTGCTCGACGAGCTGGCCGCGCTGGGCGTCGCGCCTGCGGACCGGGCGCGCGTCCACGCCCCGGCCGGTCTCGACATCGGCGCCCGCAGCGCCCCGGAGATCGCGCTGTCGGTCTTCGCCGACATCGTGGCCCGGCGTCCGCGGGTGCACCTGCCAGGCGCGCCGAACGTGCCCGCGGGGGCGCCGGAGGTGGCCGTCGACCCGGTGTGCGGGATGTCGGTGGCGGTCACCCCGGCCGGCATCTCCGCCCAGCACGCCGGCACCACCACCTGGTTCTGCGGCACCGGCTGCCGCCAGGCCTTCCTGGACGACCCCACCCGCTTCCGCTGACGGTCGCCCGGATCCCCCGACCCGCGGACGGGAGGGGCGCGACCCGTGGGCGGGCACGTCGCGACTCGCGGGCGGGAAAAGCGCGACTCGCGGGGTCTGGTGGGTGCGCCGACATCCAGCTCATCGCCGAGGCCTACGACCTGCTCACCCCCGTCGCCGGGCTGGACGCCCGGCCATCGCGACGATCTTCGAGGAGTGGAACAGCGGCGACCTGGAGTCGTTCCTCATCGAGATCACGGCGAAGGTGCTGGCCAAGACCGACGAGAAGACCGGCGGCCACCTGGACCGCCCTCGACGCGCTGGGCCTGGGACTTCCGCTCACCGGCATCACCGAGGCCGTGTTCGCGCGCGGGCTCTCGGCGCTGCGCGACGAGCGCAAGGCCGCGTCGACCACGCCGGCCGGCCCCACGCCGGGGGACGGGCGCCGCGCCGACAGCCTCGTGGACGACATCCGCCAGGCCCTCTACGCGAGCAAGGTCGTGGCCTACGCGCAGGGCTTCGCGCAGGTGCGCGCGGACGCCGACGGGTCGTTCCACACCCGCTGGGGCCAGGACGGCACGGAGGTCCGCACCGACGGCTAGGAGCTGGCTAGACGGCACCGTCGATCGCGGCCTGGACCGCGGTCAGGATCGGGCCCGGCCGGGCCGGTATCGCCACGCCGTCCACGAAGACGCTGGGCGTCCCCCCGATCCCGCGCCCGATCGCCCGCTGGGTGACGAACGGCGGCCAGGGCAGGTAGGTGCCCCGGCGGACCGTCTCGGGGAACTGCTCGCCGGTGATACCGATCTCCTGCCCGAGCTGGACGAGCTGACCGTCGGTGAGGCCGGGGCCGCCCTCGGGCGGCTGGTTCGCGAACAGGGTCCGGGCGTACTCGTGGAACATGCCGGCGTCCGACGCGGCCGCGGCGGCCGCCGCGGCGCGCGTCGAGTACCCCGTGGTGGAGACGGCGTCGAGGAAGTCCATCGGGTGCCGGACGAAGGTGATGAGCTGGTCCTCGAGCAGCCGGTCGAGGGTCGGCCCGGCCATCAGCTCGAACTGCCGGCAGAAGGGACAGGCGAAGTCGATGTAGGCCTCGACCTCCACCGGTCCGAGGCCGACGACGATGCCGTCCCCCACAGGGTTGGTACCGCGCGGGACGACGGGTGGTGCGGCAGCCGGGTTCACGGTCATGACGTGGATGCTGCCCGGGGCGGCACCACCCGTCTTCGCTCCGCCGAGGCGAGGTGGCGCTCCGCCGTTCGCCCCCCGGGAACAGTGCGATCAGGGGGATCAGGGCTCGAGCGGCGGCACGAGCTCCGGGAGGTCGCGCTCGGCACCGACCGTCGTCTCGTCGCCGTGCCCGGGCAGCACGCGCGTCTCCGGCGGGAGCCCCAGCACACGCTCGCGCAGCGACCGGGTGATCTGCGGGTACTTGCTCAGCGTCCGGTCGGTGCGCAGCGGGCCGCCCTTGAGCAGCGTGTCGCCGGTGAACACGACGTCGAGCGCGGGCACGTACAGGCACACCGAGCCGGGCGTGTGGCCCGGGGTGTGCAGCACCCGAACCGTGACGTGCGCGACGGCGATCTCCTCGTCGTGCGGGAGGTCTTCGTCGGGCCCGTGGTCGGCGTGCACCTCGTCCCAGAGGGGATGGTCGGCCTCGTTCAGCATGGTCGGCGCCCCGACCGCGTCCGCGAGCGCGACGGCCTGGTCCGTGTGGTGGCGGTGCGCGTGCGTGCACGCGACCCCGACCACCCGCCGGTCCCCGATCGCGGCCCGGATCTGCGCGGGATCGTGCGCGGCGTCGACGACGAGGACCTGTTCGTCGTCACCGAGCAGCCAGGTGCTGGTCTCGACGGTGCGCGGCCCGTCGTCGGTCGTCTCGGTGACGGAGGTGATGACTCGGTCGATGCGCGGGAGCACGGTGCCTCCTCGGTCAGCCGGTCCGGGCGGCGCCCAACAGGGGGCGGTACCCGTCCGGCAGCTGGACGATGATGTCGAAGAACTCGTCGCCGACGACCGGGCGCAGCGTGGCGAACACCGTGGGGATGCGTCGTGCGGCCTCGTCCGGCTGCAGCCCGGCCCGCCGCGCGACCCGGACGACGAACTCCTCCGGCCCCATCCGGCGGGACTGCTCGCCGGCGTCGCGGCCGCGGTGCAGCGGGGGGTGCAGGGCCACGGGCAGGCGCACGGCGAGGTCGTCGGAGTCGCCGGGGGCGATGCGCTCGGCGAGCGTCTCGAGCACCGCCTCGACGAGCGTGCGTGCGGCGTCGTCGTCGATCCCCGCCTTCGCGGCGACCGTGCCGACGACGGTGTCGAGATCGGGCACGAGGGCGTCGGCGTCGAGCAGCGCGGCGTAGTGCCTCCCGAGCTGGGCGCGGACGTCCTCGTACTCGTCGGGCCCGGTCGCCTGGCGCAGCGCGGTGAACACGGCCCGGGCGTGCCGCTCCGCGGTGAGCGTGTCGGTGCCCTCCCGCTCGGCGACGCGGCGCAGGAACTCCTCGGGAGGGAAGCGCTCCGGGCTGCCCGCCGACCAGACGTAGGCCTGCAGCTCCGGCGGGAGGCTCTCCAGCACGTCAGCGGCCTCGCCGCGGCTCAGGTGCCGGCCCAGCACCGTGAGGACGGCCTGGGAGGCGCGCTCGGCGGTGTCCCGGTCGGTGTCCGCGATCCGGGCGACCATGGCCAGGAACTGCTGGTAGGTCATGGGGCTCCTCGTGCGTCAGCGCCGGCCGGTGATTCGGTCCCAGGCCCGGCGCAGCCCGGCCTCGAGCCGGGTCTCGGGACCACGCGGATGGCCGTCCCGGCGCGGAGGGCCGGGGTCCCTGGGCTCGTGCAGGTCCTCGACGGTGACCGCCAGCAGCACCGCGTGCTCGTAAAGCTCCGCGATCTGGTCGCGGTCGGCGTAGAGGTCGCGTCCGGGCAGCGGGTGGGTGTGCACGACGACGCCGTGGAACAGGTCGAGGTCGATGTCGGCGATCACCTGGTCGACCACCCCGATCCGCCGGCGTGCGCGGTCCAGGACGGGGGTGCCCTCGGCGAGCGCGAGGTAGGCGATCGGACGCCCGAGGTCCACGACGTCCTGCTGCACACCGGATGCCGCGTTGCGTTCCACGCGACCATCCTGGGAGCGCCCCGGGTCCGGGCACACCGGCACGGGACGGCCAACCCCGGCGCGTCCGGTCGGTCCGCCAGGCCGGGTGGGGCCCGGCCCGGCTACTCCGGGCGGCGTGACCCGCTCAGGAGAGGAACACGTGCTCCGACGGGTCCAGCGTCTCCGTGGCCTTCGCGTAGCGCGGGGAAGGGCCGGTTGCGGCGCGGCATGAACCAGTTGCCGGTGCGCTGGAACACCGGCGGGCAGGGTGGTTCAGGGGAGGTGAAGCGGGCCGTCCACGTCGCCACGTCCGCGGCCGTGACGTTGCCGCCGCAGATCACCAGGCCCAGGTGGGTGCCCGGCCCACCCGCTCCAGGACCTGGCCCGCCGCCGCCACCAGGCAGCCGGCCGCGGGCTCGGCACACCCCTTCGCCGCCTCGGCCAGCGCCACCGTCGAGGGCCGGCGGTGAGACGTGCGGCGCGCTGAGCGTGCTCCCGATCGACGTCGGCGTGATCGGCACCGGGGCGCCGGCGGCCGGTGCGCGGGACATGGCGTCGGCGCCCGCGGGTGCCGCGAGTCGCGTGTTCTGTGCCCGCGAGTCGCGCTGTTCAGTCCGTCGTGATCGCGCCCGCCGCCCCGTCGACGGTGACGAGCTCGCCGGTGCGCAGCCGCCGCGTCGCGTCCGCCACCCCGACGACGGCCGGGATGCCGTACTCCCGCGCCACCACCGCACCGTGCGAGTTCGACCCGCCCATCTCCATGACGAGCCCGCCTGCGGTGAGGAACAGCGGGGTCCAGCCGGGGTCGGTGGACGGGGCGACGAGGATCTCGCCGGGTTCCAGGTGCGCCCCGACCGGGTCGAGCACCACCCGGGCGGGTGCGGTGACCACGCCCGCCGACGCCGGGGTGCCGACGAGCGCGCCGTCGGGCGGGGGTGCGGCGAGCGCCTCGGGCTCGGTGCCGTCGGAGAGCAGCACGCGCGGCACGTGCCGGCGGCGCAGCTCGCGGGCGTGGGCGGCGCGACGGTCCGCGACCAGCGCGCGGTGGTCGGCGCCGCCGATCGCGGTGCGGGCCTCGGGCAGCTCCAGGAAGTACACGTCGTCGACGGCGTCGAGCAGCCCGCGCGCGACCAGCTCCGCACCGATCACGGCGAGCTGGGCGCGGACGTGGGCGAGGGCCCGGACCAGGAGGTCCTTGTGCGTCTCCCGCATCCCGGCGAGCTGACGGGTCCGGCTCAGCCCGAACGCCACCAGCGCGCCCCGTACCCGCGACCGCCGCCGCACCCGGTCGACGACCCGGGCCACGGCCGTCTCCGCGGCCCGCGCGCCCCGGGCGAACCGGACGTCTGGGGCGCGGTCGGGGTCGTCGAGGCGGAGGTAGTTGGCCAGCACGCCGAGCACGTGGGCGGGGTCGTCGGACCAGCGCGGCACGCCGAGGTCGATCTCCCCGACGGCGCGGTGCCCGTGCCGGGACAGGAAGGAGGCGAGCTCGCGGGCCAGCACGGGCGGGAGCACGTCGGGGAGGGGGCCGCGCAGGGCGGCCGCGGAACGGGCGTCGGCGCGGATCCGGGTGGCCGCGGCCCACAGCTCCAGGTCCATCTCCGTGGTGACGTTGTGCGGGAGCGAGCGCAGCACCTCGTGGGTGGCGTCGTCGTCGAGCTCGCCCGCCGCGGCCCGGCGGGCCAGTGCCAGCCCGAGGAACCCCGCGGCCGCGACCGGCATCGTCGAGGGCAGCACGGGGAAGATCCCGGACAGCACCCGCTCGACGTGGTCGAGCCGCGCAGGCGCGGGAAGCCCGGCGGGCACGGCCGTCCTCGCGCGCAGGCGGGCGCCGAGCCGGTCGACCCGGCGCCGCCCGGCCGCCGGGCAGGCCAGGGACAGCGCGACCACCGGCGGCACCCGGAACCGGGCCAGGACCCGCGCCAGCCCGCGTACGACCGGCAGCACCGTGCCCGGCCGCACGGCCAGGTCCGGCTCGGCGGACAGCCCGCGCAGCACCACCGCCGAACGGGCCTCCATCACGTCGAGCACCCGCGGCACGAGCGCGCGGCCCACCCGGCTCCGCAGCACCTCGGTGACCTCGACGAACGCCCGCCCGCCCAGCTGGACGAGCGCGGGCGGCCCGCCGGTCGGGTCGGCGACCGGGGCCCCGAACGCACCTCCGGCGACGGCTGCGGCGATCACCCGGAACCCGGACATGCCCATCGGCGTGATCGGCGCCGTCAGTCCCTGGGCCAGGCTGACGCAGAAGTACACGCGCAGCCCGGGCCCGCGGTCCGGCGGCTGCGGGTAGAGCGTCGTGATCGGCCGGGACTGCGTGAGCCACACCGTGCCCTCCCCGTCGATCGCCCACTCGACGTCCTGCGGCGTGCCCAGGTGCGCCTCCACCCGGCGGCCCACCGCGACCAGGGCGTGCACCTGGTCGTCGGACAGGCAGGCCCGCTCCGGGGCGGTCGCGGCGACGCGCTCGGTGCCGCCGCCCGCGACCCCGCGGACGGCGACGGCCTTGTCCCCGATCCGGTGCTCGGTGATCACCCCGTCCGCGTCGACCCCTCCGCCGTCCACCACGACGTGGTCGGGGTTCACCGCACCCGACACCACGGCCTCGCCGAGGCCGGGCGCGGCGTCGATGACGGTGCGGGTGCGCCGTCCGCTGACCGGGTCGGCGGTGAACAGCACGCCTGCCACCTCCGCGTCGACCATGCGCTGGACGACGACGGCCAGCGCGACGGTGCCGTGGTCGATCCCGGCCTCGGTGCGGTAGCTCACGGCGCGGTCGGTCCACAGCGAGGCCCAGCAGCGGCGCACGGCGTCGAGCACCGCGTCGGCGCCGACGACGTGCAGGAACGTGTCCTGCTGGCCGGCGGAGCTGGCGTCGGGCAGGTCCTCCGCGGTCGCCGACGAGCGGACGGCCACGGGCACGTCGGCGCCGAGCGCGGCGTAGGCCGCGCGTACCTGCGTCGCGACGTCGGCCGGGACGGTCGCAGCGAGCAGTGCGGCGCGGGCGCGCGCGGCGAGGTCCGGTCCGCCGGTGGGGACCCCGGTGGCCACCCGCGCGTAGGCCCCGGTGGTGACGCAGAAGCCGTCCGGCACCGGGAACCCGGCCGCCAGCAGCGCCGCCAGGTGGGCGGCCTTGCCACCGGTACGGGCGGCGTCCGCGGCGTGGGCGAGACCGAGCACGGTGGGCATGGAGCACGGTAGCGCCGTCCCCGGCCCTAGTTCAACAGCCGATGAATTGTCGGCTGGGCCGAACCGCGTAGCCGTGGTTAGGCTCGGGTCATGAGCGCGCCACCGGGACCGGTCTCGCCCGCGGTGATGCGCGACGTGCTCGGTCACTTCGTGTCCGGGATCGTCGTGATCACCGCCGCCGGGCCGGACGGCCCGCTGGGTTTCACCTGCCAGTCGTTCTCGTCGCTGTCGCTGGAGCCGCCGCTGGTGAGCTTCGCGCCCGCCCGCACGTCGTCGACCTGGCCGCGGATCCGGGCGGTCGGCGCGTTCTGCGTCAACGTGCTGGCCGCCGACCACCGGGAGCTCTCCACCGGGTTCGCGCGCTCGGGCGTCGACAAGTTCGCCGGGGTGGCGTGGCGACCCGGCCCGTCGGGGGCCCCGGTGCTCGACGGCGTGAGCGCCTGGATCGACTGCGAGCTGCGCGACGAGTTCGACGGCGGCGACCACACGATCGTCGTCGCCCAGGTGCGCGACCTCGGGGCCGACCCGGAGCGGCTGCCGCTGCTGTACTACCGCGGGCGCTACGCGGTGACCGCGGGGGAGGGCGGATGAACGTCGTGGGGATCTCCGGCGGCCCGGACGCCGGGGGACGCACCTCCACCGCGGTCGCGGCCGTGCTGGCCGGGGCCGGGTCGGCCGGGGCGACGACCCGCCTGATCGAGCTCGGCGGAGCCGACGTCGCCGACGTCGTGGCCGCGATCGACGCCGCCGACGCCGTCGTGTTCGGCAGCCCGGTCTACCGCGCCACCTACAGCGCGCTGCTCAAGACGCTGCTGGAGGCCACCGAGCGCGGGCGCTGGGGGGAGACGACGCAGCCGTTGCAGGGCACGGCCGCGGCCACCGTCCTCACCGGCGCGAGCGGCCACCACTTCCTCGCCGCCAACGACCTGCGCAACGTGCTGGCCGGCTTCTTCGCGGTGCAGGTCCTCGCGCCGGGCCTGTACTTCGACCACTCGGCCTACGTCGACCGCTCCACCCTCGCCGACGACGGGGCCGCGCTCGCCGCGGCGCACGGCGCCGCGCTGGTCGACCTCGCCGCCGCGGTGCGCGGCTCCGCGGCCCTGTCGGCGCTCGTCCCACAGGTCTGAGCGCCCCGTTGGAGTGAACTCCAGTTCGACCCGGCGCGGTGGCTCGCCGCGGTGCCGCCGGGGGAGTAGACAGGTACCCGACCGGCGCCACCCGCGCTCAGGGGAGCCCAGCGGGTGGTGCCGGTCAGAGGGTCGGTCTCAGCTGGCGTAGGCCCGCAGCCGGTCGGCCCGCTCGCCGATCCGCAGCTTGGCCATGACTTCGCGCTCGATCTGGCGGACCCGCTCGCGGGAGAGCCCGAAGCGCTTGCCGATCTGGTCGAGCGTGCGCGGCTGGCCGTCCTCGAGACCGAACCGCATCGTGATGACGTTGCGCTCGCGGTCCTCCAGGGTGGCGAGCACGCGCCGCAGGTCGTCGTGGAGCAGGTGCGAGATCACCGTGGTCTCGGCGTCGGCGGCCTCGCCGTCCTCGATGAAGTCGCCCAGCGGCGCCTCCTCCTCGGACCCCACCGGCATGTCGAGGCTCACCGGGTCGCGGGCGTGGTCGAGCAGGTCGGCGATCTTGGCCTCGGGGATGCCGGACTCCTCGGCCAGCTCCTCGTGGGTGGCGTCGCGGCCCAGCTTCTGGTGCAGGTCGCGCTTGATCCGCGCGAGCTTGTTGACCTGCTCGACGAGGTGCACCGGCAGCCGGATCGTGCGGGCCTGGTCGGCCATGCCGCGCGTGATGGCCTGGCGGATCCACCACGTGGCGTAGGTGGAGAACTTGAAGCCCTTGGCGTAGTCGAACTTCTCGACCGCGCGGATCAGGCCCAGGTTGCCCTCCTGGATGAGGTCCAGCAGCGGCATTCCGCGGCCGGTGTAGCGCTTGGCCAGCGAGACCACGAGCCGGAGGTTGGCCTCGAGCAGGTGGTTGCGGGCCCGGCGGCCGTCGCGCACGATCCACCGCAGGTCGGCGGCGTACTGGCGCTCGAGCTCGGTGCCCTCGGCGGCCGCGCTGTCGAGCACGTGCTGGGCGAACACGCCGGCCTCGATGCGCCGCGCGAGCTCCACCTCCTGGGCCGCGGTGAGCAGTGCGGTCTTGCCGATGCCGTTGAGGTACACGCGGACGAGGTCGGCCGCGGGGCTCTGGGCGTCGAGGTCCTCGGCGGACATCTCGGGACGCTCGCCGGGAGCGGCGTTCGCGAAGACCGACGACGCCACCGGCTCGGCGGAGTCGGGTCGGGCTCCGGAGCCGGTACGCTGGCTCGGGACGGTCTTCACGGCGGCCGATCGGGCCTTCGTGGGTCGGGTGGGCGTGGGCGCGGACTTCGTGGGCGCTGTCATGTGTCTTCCTCCCCTGCGCGGCCCGGGCGGTGAGCGGATGCTGTGGTCCGTCGTCGCCGGGGCTCTCACGGGGTTGAACGCGCCCGTCCCGGGAATCGTTCCCGGGAGCGAGCGCGGTCTCAGCGCACCCTCAGCGGCCCGTCAGGGCGCCGGGAGCCGCGGGGTGTCCCGCGGGTCGGCCACGGCGTCCGCGTGCTCCGGACGCGGACCGGCCGAGGTCGACAGCGCGTACACGGCCTCCATCAGCGGCCGCCAGTCGTCGCGCAGCGCGTCGCGGCCCATGAACAGCCCGAGGTGCCCGCCCTGCGCGGTGCGCCGGGTGATCTGCTCCGGCGGCGTGCCGACGGCGTCGGCCGCGGCGAACAGCTGCGCGGGCGGCGTGATGTGGTCGGTCGACCCGGCGAGCAGGAACAGCGGGCAGGTGATGTTCGCGAGGTCGGCGCGACGGCCGTCGATCACCAGGTCGCCGGAGATCAGCTCGTTGCCGTGGAACAGGTGCTCGACGAGCCACAGGTAGAACGCGCCGGGGATGTCCTGGGTGTGCTTGAACCAGTCCTCGAAGACCCGGTAGCGCTCGACGTGGGCCTCGTCGTCGATGTTCTGCAGCAGCTGCAGCTGGCGCGAGACCTCGGACTGCGGCTGGATCCCGATGAAGTTGGCCAGCACGGCACGCCCGGGCATGTTGCCTCCGCCCATCCGGACCAGCGCCTTGTACGGGGCCAGGCCGAGCGCCCCGGTCATGGCCCGGGTGGAGGAGGCGATGACGGACTCGCCCGCGTGGAAGTCGATCGGTGCCCCGGCGAGGGTGAGGGTGTGCACCCGCTCGGGGTGCAGCGCCGCGTAGATCGCGGCCAGCCAGCCGCCCTGGCAGTCGCCGACGAGGTTGGCGCGCCCGCCCATGCGGCGGATCGACCGGTCGATGACCTCGAGGTAGTCGGTGATGCCGACGTCGCGGGTCGCGGTGGTCGCCGGGCGCCACTCCAGCGCGTACAGCTTCGTGAGGCCGGCCCCGGCGAGCACGGCGAGCTGGCTCTGCCGCGGGGAGAAGTCGATGACGTGGCTGGAGTGCCCGGCCTGGGGCGGCAGCACCAGCGTGGGGACGACGTCGTCGCCCGCGTCGGCGGGGTCGGTGAAGTCGCGCAGGTACGCGAACGGCGTCGTGAGCGCGACGGTGTTGGCGCGGTGCCAGGTCGGCTCGCGCCGGTCGAGCATGGTGCTCCACCACAGCGCGCCGCGGGCGGCGTTGGCCCACGGCGTGCGCGGACGGGTCACGGCGTCGAGCCACAGGTGCGCCGCCGAACGCGTCAGCTCGGCGGTGGTGCGGGTCGCCGCGGTGGCGTTGTAGGCCGCGAGGTGGCGCAGCGCGCCACCCATCGAGGTGGTGGGTGCGGTCATCGTGGGCTCCTGGGGGGCTCGGACGGCCGCGTCGCCGTCGTTACCAGACGGTAGGTGGCGATAGGCATGTGCAGCAACACGTGGCCTACTCGGAGGTATCGCTTGGGATTTCAAGCATCAGAGGTGACGACGCTCGCACGTGACCTGTGACCAGCGCTTATGGCTACCCGTGGGTAAGCCGTCACGATGGGGTACCCACGAGGAAACCGACGACGAAGGAGTTGCCGTGACCCCACCGAGCGACCCGACCACCACGATCCAGCGGACCGCAGCGGGGGTGGTCAACGGCGTGAAGGATCTGCTCGACCCCGGCGCGCTGGCCGCCCGGATCGATCCCGTGGCCTTCGGCGGTGCGCTCGGTGAGGTGGCCAAGGGCCTGTTGACGCGGCCGTTGCCGGTCGCCCGCCGTACCGCCGGTCTCGCGGCCGGGTCCGGCCGGGCCACGCTCACGGCGCTCGCGCGCAGCCTCGGTGGCCACGGCGCGGGCCCCGCCGCGTTGCCGGAGAAGGACCGCCGCTACGCCGACCCGGCCTGGGAGGGCAACGCCTACTACTACCTCCTCCGTCAGCAGCACGCGCTGTTCGCCGAGTACCTGGAGGCCGTGGCGAGCGGGGTCGAGCTCAGCCCCGTGGCCCGTCGCAAGATCGATTTCCTGGTCCGTCAGACGGTCGACGCGACCTCGCCGGTGAACTGGCCGTGGTCGAACCCGACGATGGTGAAGAAGGCGTTCGAGACCGGCGGGCAGAGCCTGTTCCGCGGCACCCGCAACATGCTGCGGGACTCCGTCTCCGGTGGCGGGATGCCCCGGCAGATCACCCCGGGCGAGTTCGAGGTGGGCAAGGACCTCGCGGCCACGCCCGGTGTCGTCGTGCACCGCAACCGGCTGATGGAGCTGATCCAGTACAAGCCGCAGACCGAGCAGGTGCACGAGGTGCCGCTGCTGCTCTCGCCGCCGTGGATCAACAAGTACTACATCATGGATCTCGCGCCCCGGAAGAGCCTCGTCGAGTGGGCGGTGCAGCACGGGCACACGGTGTTCGTGATCTCCTACCGCAACCCCGACGAGAGCATGCGCGACGTCGTGATGGCCGACTACATGCAGGACGGCCCGCTCGCCGCGCTCGACGTGATCCGCGACGTCACCGGCGCCGAGAAGGTCAACGTCGCCGCGCTGTGCCTGGGCGGCACGCTGGCCGCCGCCACCGCCGCCTGGCTCGCCGCGCGCGGTGACCAGCGGATCAACTCGATCACGCTGATGAACACGCTGCTCGACTTCAGCGAGCCCGGCCAGCTCGGCGTCTTCACCGACGAGAAGACGGTCGACCGCCTGGAGCGCACCATGCGCCGCACCGGCTACCTGCCCGCCACCAGCATGAAGTCGACGTTCGACCTGCTGCGCGCCACCGACCTGGTGTGGAACTACGTGATCAACGACTGGCTGCTCGGCGAGGAGCCCGCCGCGTTCGACATGCTGGCCTGGAACGCCGACTCCACCCGCATGCCCGCCGCGATGCAGACCGAGTACCTGCGCAACCTCTACCTCGACAACCAGCTCGTCGAGGGCAAGATGGAGCTCGCGGGGGAGCGGCTGGACCTGGGCGCGGTCACCCAGGACGCCTACGTCGTCAGCGCGGAGGCCGACCACATCGCGCCGTGGCGCTCGGTCTACAAGGGCCTGCGCCACCTCGGCGGCACCACCCGGTTCGTGCTGTCGAACTCCGGGCACATCGCGGGCGTCGTCAACCCGCCCTCGCCCAAGTCCAAGCACTGGTTCGGCGAGGCCGCCGAGCTCCCGGCGAGCGCCGACGACTGGCGCGACGACGCCGGTGAGCACAAGGCGAGCTGGTGGGAGGACTGGACGCCGTGGATCGGCGAGCGGGCGGGCGAGATGACCGACCCGCCGCGGCTGGGCAGCGACGCGCACCCGGTCCTGATGGCCGCGCCGGGGAGCTACGTGTTGGGCACCTGAGGCCCCGACAGGACATGATGCGGGCATGAGTGCGGCAGAGCAGCCCGACGACCCGTCCGGCTCGTGGTCGATGAACGCGCTGGGCGGGTTCATCCGCGCGCAGCGTCAGCTGGCGAAGCTGTCGCTGCGCGAGATGGCCGCGATGACCAGCGTGTCGAACGCCTACCTCAGCCAGGTCGAGCGCGGCCTGCACCAGCCCTCGCTCAAGGTGCTGCACTCCATCGCCGACGCGCTGCACCTGTCCACCGAGCAGCTGCTGATCCAGGCCGGCTGGCGCGACGCGGCCCCCGCCCCCGAGGCGGAGAGCACCGAGGACGTGATCGCCCGCGACCCCCGGCTGACCCCGGCCCAGCGGGCGGCCCTGCTGTCGGTCTACCGGAGCTTCGTCGACGACCCGGCGTGACTCAGCGCGGTTGCACAGACCCGACCCCGTCGATGTCGCGGGTCACCACCGGATCGCCGATGTACTCGACGGACCCGACGCCGTCGATCCGGACGTCGAGCCGCTCGCTCACCGCCACGACGGCGTCGCCCGTGCCCTCGACGGTGATCTCCGCGGTGCGGCTCGACAGCCCCTCGGCGTCGTAGTCCCCGGCTCCGGTGACGGTGACGACCTGGGTGCCGGCCTCGCCGGCCGGCGTCACGTCCCCCGCACCGTCGATCTCGACGGTGAGCCGCTCGGTCCGCAGTCCCGTCGCGGTGACGTCGCCGGCGCCCGAGACCGACAGCGCGTCGAGCGCGGCGACGGTGAGGCGGTAGACGATCGGCTCGCGGGTGGTGATCTCGGCGCCCGGCGCGACCCCCAGCCGCAGGACGCCGCCGGACACCTCGCTGGTCAGCAGCGGCACGACCTCGGGGGCGGCCTCGATCGTCAGCGACTCGGTGCCGGTCTGCTCGATGACCAGGTCGCCGACGGTGCTCAGCTCCACCCCGGTGAACCCGGCGACGTCCCTGCTCTCGCCGGCCGTGGGTGCCGTGGGTGCCGTGGTGCCGTCGGCCGGGCTCAGCACCGGGGCCGGTGCGGTGGCGCAGGCGGTGAGAGCGGCAGCCAGGGACGCGAGCAGAGCCGTACGACAACGGGGCATGCCGCACCCTAGGACGACTCCCGCTCCTCCCACGACGTGCGTTCGGCGGCGACGCCACGCTCCGATCGGGTGCGGTTCCGGCGGCGACGCGGTCCGCGTCGTCCGTCCGGTGAGGTGGCCGTCCCGCGGAGCGCGGGTGCCGGTTCGCCGACGTCCGCCGGCAGCCGGAGTCGGGCGGTCGGCTCGGGTCAGGCGATCAGGAGGGCCGGCGGCAGGCGGCGTGGTGTCTGCTGCGGGTCGATCCACCGGGGTGGGAGGAACTCGGGCAGTCCGTCGCGGATGCGGACCGTCCAGCCGGTGTGATGGATCTGGCGGTGGTGGGCCTTGCAGAGCATGACGAGATTGTCGATCTCGGTCGCACCCTGGCGGCTCCAGTGCTGGATGTGGTGGACCTCGCACCAGGAGGGCGGGCGGTCGCAGCCGGGGTGGGCGCAGCCGCCGTCGCGGGCGGTGACGGCCCGGCGGAGCCCGTCGGGGACGGTGCGCTTCTCCCGGCCGACGTCGAGGGGCTGCCCGGCGCCGTTCATCACGACCGGGACGACTCCGGCGTCACAGGCCAGGGCGCGGAGGGCGGCAGGGGTGATCGTGCCGCCGAAGTCGAGCATCGCCGCCCGGGCCCGGCGTTCCAGGTCGTCGAGCCGGATGATCACCGAGATATGGGGGCGGCGACCACCGGTGTCGGGGAGGTCGTCGTCGTGGTCGAGGACGTACCCGCAGACGTCGGCCAACGCCTCGGCCTGGCGCTGGGGCGCCGTTCGGTGGTCGTCGGCGGTCAGCGGCTTCGCCTTCGCGTCGATGACGGCGGCGATGGCGTCGTAGAGGGCCGGGTCCTCGAACCGGCCGGTCAGCGATCCTCCCGCGCCGCCGCGGTGGCGGGTCAGGCGCAGCTCGTTGACCGGCGGCGGGGAGTCGTCGTCGGGTTCGGCGCCGTCCTGGTCGAGCAGGGCGATCAGCGCGGTGCCCAGGGTCTGCAGCGCGGTGGGGTCGAGCCGTGAGGCGTCGGCGGCGAGCTGCTGCTCGGCGGCGGACCACGCGGGCGGGGCCAGGCGGGAGGCCGCGGGGGTGGCCAGGACCCGGGCGATCACCTCGACGTGGCGCAGCGCGATGTCGCCCGCGGTGAACGAGGCGGCGGTGGCGGGCAGCCGGGCGGGGAGCGGGGTGCCGTCGAGGGTCGTGCGGGTGTGCACGGCGTCGGCGACGACGGTGTGGCGGTGGGCGTGGCGGTGGTCCCAGCCCAGCAGGTCGGACAGGGCTCGGGTGGTGGACCGGTAGCCGCGGGTGAGGAACGCACCCTGGGCGTCGAGCGCCGCGACGGCGGTGGTGGCGAGGAGGTCGATGCGACGGGTGAGGCCCTCGCACATCGTGAGCACCGACAGCAGCTCGGTGTCGGTGGCGTTCCGGGCGGTGGCGGCGAGGTCGTCCAGGGCGGCAGCGAGATTCTCGTGCGCGTGGTGGAGGGCGTCGCCGGTCATGCCCTAAGTATACTCGAACAGATGTTCGAAACTGTGCATGTTGTCGCAGTTCAGGGACCGTTCAGCGCATCGGCGAGGTGGTCCGACCCGCTGCTCGGCGCAGCGATCCCGGGCTGTGGACGACGGTCGGCGGCGCCGCTGTCGGGGACGCGGTCACCGATGCCGTCCGGGACGCGTTCGTCGGCTCGGCCGGGCCGTCGCCCCCGCCCCATGGCGTCCCCGCCCCGCTCCCCATTGCGGCCTGCGGCGCTCTGCCGACCCCGCCGCCCTGCCGACGCGCGCACGCGCCCGCCTGCCACCGCGTCGACGCCGGGCCCACCAGCCCGGCGCCTCGCGGAGCGTGACCGGTCCCGCCGCGTCCCCCGCCCACCCGGAACGTGAGGTCGGGCCCGGCGTAGAACCGCGGTCGCCGGGTAGGAGCCGCGCCCACCCCACTCACGTGTCGACGATCACCGTGAACGGGCCGTCGTTGACCGACTCCACCGCCATGTCCGCCCCGAACACCCCCGTCGCCACCTCGGTGCCGCGGTCCCGCAGGGCCGCCACCACGGCCTCCACCAGGGGTTCGGCGATCGCGGGGGCGGCCGCGGCGGACCAGGACGGGCGGCGGCCCTTGCGGGTGTCGCCGTAGAGGGTGAACTGGCTGACCACCAGCAGCGGGGCGCCGGCCTCGGCGCAGGACCGCTCCCCGGCCAGTATCCGCAGCTCCGCGAGCTTGCGGGCCATGGCGCCGGCGGCGTCGGGGGTGTCGTCGCGGTGCACCCCGAGCAGGACGAGCAGTCCCGGCCCGATCGACCCGACCGTCGCCCCGTCGACCGTCACGGACGCGCGGGACACCCGGGACGCGACGGCCCTCACGCCGGGACCAGCAGGCCGTGGCGCACCAGCTCGCGCACCGCCGGAAGGGTCGCGGCCACCAGCTCGTCGACGGGGCGGTCGTGGGCGAAGGACAGCAGCTCCAGCAGCTCGCGCAGCGGCAGGGCGCCGCGGCAGCCCGCGAGCAGGGCGGCGGCGGGGCCGTCGACCTCGTGGCGCCAGCGCGGCCCGTCCAGCCGCGCGACGGCCGAGCCGGCGTCGGTCCAGCCCTCGTCGCCGGGCGTGGAGAAGGTCTCCAGCACCACCTGCGGGGCGACGGCGAGCCGGGTGTCGAGCAGGTCGGGGTGGGCACGCAGCCAGTCGACGCGGTCGAGCCAACCGGCGACCTCCGGCCCGAGCGGGTCGGCCACCTCGGTGAGCAGGTCCTCCACCACGACCTCGGGGGTGCCGTCGGTGCGGCGCAGCACCAGGTACCCGAACCCGATCGCCTCGACGGCCGCGGAGTCCATCCAGTCCAGCCACGCCCCGGCCTGGGCGCGGGCGTCGGTCGAGGTGAGGTCGAGCCCGGCGTCGCGCTGCCAGGTGCCGACGTGCAGCGCCGGGTCGGCCACCTCGCGCTGCACGATCCAGGCGTCGACGCCCGGCGGGAGCCAGGAGCGCACCCGGTCGGGCCAGTCCTCGCCGCGCACGTGCAGCCACGACCCGAGCAGCTGCGCCACCCCGCCCGGCTCCAGGTGCGCGGGCAGGTCGCGGACCAGCGCGGCGAGCGCGTCGTCCCCGGCGGCGCCGGAGTCGCGGTAGACGTAGTCGACGCGGGCGGGCCCCGGCACGAACGGCGGGTTGGACACGATCCGGTCGAACCGGCGCCCGGCCACCGGCTCCAGCCACGGCCCGTCGAGCAGCTCGACGTCGAGACCGTTGAGCGCGAAGGTGGCCCGGGCCAGCGCCAGCGCGCGCGGGGCGACGTCGGTGGCGGTCACCGCCCCCGCGTGCCGGGTGGCGTGCAGCGCCTGCACCCCGCAGCCGGTGCCGAGGTCGAGCAGGGTGCCGACGGGGCGGCGGTCGGTGGCCGAGGCCAGCGTCAGCGACGCCCCGCCGACGCCGGTGACGTGGTCGCGCTCCTGGCGCCGCGAGTCCAGGTCCGAGAGCACCCACCACTCGGCGGGGTCGTCCGGGTCGTCCACGCCGTAGGGGCGCAGGTCCAGTGCCGCGGCCCACCCACCGTCGACGGTGCCCCCGGAGACGTGTCTCAGCAGGCCCGCGGCCTCGGCGTCGGCGGGGGACAGCGGCGCGAGCGCGGCGGCGACGGCGGCGTCCGGCTCGACGGAGCCGAGCAGCAGCAGCCGCACCAGCACCCCCAGCTCCCCGCCGTCGCGCGCGGCGCGGTACGCCGGTTCGACCTCGCCCCGCCCGAGCGCGGCGTGCGCGCCGGTCCCGAGCAGCTCGCGCACGGCGTCGGTGGTGTAGCGGTGGCGGGTGAGCGCGGTCCGGAGGTGTTCGGCGGTCGTGGTGTCCACCCCGCGATCCAAGCAGCGTCAGCCGACGGTGCCGCGCACCAGGCTCTCCCGGGAGTGCGCGGGCACGCCGTCGAAGCGCTCGGCGGACACGTCGAGGGTGGGGAAGCGGTCCGTCGGCAGGTCCGCGGGCACCGTGAACTCCCCGGCGTAGCCGCCGCCGTCCCGGGCCAGCGCCCCGAGCGACAGCATCCCGGTGCCGGAGGCGTCCATCAGCCACGCCTCCAGGTAGTCGACGTCCGGGGCGGCGATCACGCCCTCGACGCGGACGACGATCTCGCGGGTCCCGTCGCGCTCGACCAGTGCCGCGGTCCCCGTCGCGCCGGTGCCGTCGACGGCGGCGAGCACGGCCAGCGGCCGCTCGGCGGGCGGGGCGGCGCCGAGCAGCCAGCCGGCGGTGAGCCCGGCCAGCAGGGCGACGACCGCGACCAGCGCGGGCACGAGCCACCGGCGCCGGCGCGGCGGGTCGACCACGCCCAGCTCCCCGGTGATGGCGGTCCAGATGCGCTCGGGCGGGAACTCGTCGTCGGCGCCCGCGCCGCCGGCCACCGCGAGGTCGACGGTCCGGCGCAGCGACTCGACGTGCCCGCGGCACAGCGGGCACCCGCGCAGGTGCTCCTCGACGCCCGGGTCGCGCTGCTCCGCGGGCAGCGCTGCCAGGGCGAGCTGGTCAGGATCGGGGTGCCACACCGTCGGCCTCCTCCCACCGTCGTCGCAACCTCTCCAGCCCGCGCCGGAGATGACTCTTCACCGTGCCGAGCGGGAGCCCCGTCAGCGAGGCGATCTGCTGGTGGGTCAGGTCGTCGAAGAATGCCAGCCGTACGACGGTTCGTTGCTGCGCGGGCAACCGGTTCAGCTCGTCGGCCACCACCACCGCCTCGACCACCCGGTCGGGCACGCCGCGGGGCGGGAGCTGCATCGGGCTGCGGGCCGCGCGGGCGGCGATGTCGGTGTCGCGGGCGCGGGCGCTGAGCCGGTCGGCGATCTGGTGCCGGGCGATCCCCATCAGCCACGCCCCGATCCGGCCCCGCGCGGGGTCGAAACCGGCCCGGCCGCGCCAGGCCCGCACGAACACCTGCTGGGTGACGTCCTCGGCGTCGTGGTGGCTGCGCAGGCAGCGCAGCGCGAACCCGAACACCGCCCGGCCGTGCAGGTCGTAGAGCTCGCGCAGCGCGGACGGGTCGCCGGCCAGGAACCTCCCGACCGGCTCCCCGCCCCCGGGCCCGGTCACTCCACCGACACCGGGACGGCCGTGACCACGATGTTCTCGCGGTAGCTGCGCGCGGCGCGGTCGAAGTCGCCGCCGCAGGTGACGAGGGTGAGCCGCGGCGCGCCGTCCCTGGCGAACAGGACCTCGACCGGCAGCTCCTCCTTCGCGATGCGCTCGACGTCGGTGACGCGGTAGGCCGCGACCGAGCCGTCGGCCAGGTCGACCTCCACCGGGTCGCCCGGCTCCAGGTCGGAGAGGCGGTAGAACGCCCCGCGGCCCTGCTCGCGGTCGTCGACGTGACCGGACAGCACGCTCGACCCGGTGTCCGCGCCGGGCGCGGGCCCGAACCGGTACCAGCCCACGGTGGACACGTCCAGCGGCACCTCCATCTCGCCCAGCGCGTCGACGCCGACGTCGACGACCTCCGCCTCGGCCCCCACCGCAGCCAACCGCACCCGGACCGGGTCCGCGAGACGATCAGCGGCCGGGGCCGCGGCCGGGGGAGCGGCGGGTACCGGCGACGGGGGAGCGGCCGGTGCGGGAGCCGGCGCGGCGCACCCCGCGACGACGGCCAGGGCGGCCGCGAGGACGGGTCCCCACGGCCGCCCCGGCCGGGCGCGGTGCGGGGCGGTCAGCGGCCCGCGGTGGTCGCGCGGCGGCGGACCGCCACCGCGACGGCCCCCGCGACCAGCACGACGCCGGTCAGCGCGAGCGCGCCGGTCCCGCTCTCCGACGGCGCACCCGAGGGGGCGCCCGACGGCACGCCGGACGGGGCGCTGTGCAGGCCGTCGACGGTGAAGACGACCAGGTCGAGGTTGCCCGCCTCCAGGGAGCCGATGGCGTGCACGAAGGTCGCGGTGCCCTCGGCGAGGTCCAGGTCGGCCGGGCCGATGACCGGGTCGGTGGTCCCGGCGGCGGCCACGGCGGCCGACACGGTGCCGGCCGGCACCTCCAGCGCCTCCTGGTCGGGGTTGGTCAGCCCGCTGACGACGGGCGCGCCGCCGGCCAGCACGTCGACGGCCGGGGCGGCGGCGGTGTGCCGCACCACCAGCCGTGCCTGCCCGGCGGGCACCGAGGAGACGTCGTTCACGAACGGGGTGATGGTCGGCTCGCCGGCCTCGGTCAGGTGCGCGGCCAGGGTGACGTCGGCCCCGGCCGGGAGGTCGGCGGTGGCGGAGAGCAGCGGCTCGCCGGAGCCGTCGGAGTCGGCCGGGAAGACCGTCACCTCGCGGCTGCCCGCGGGCAGGTCGACCGGGCCGGCGCTGGTGCCGGGCGCGAAGTCGTCCAGGGCGCGCTCGCCGTCGACGTAGACGTCGACCGGGGTGTCCGGGATGCCGTGGACGACCCGGACGGACCCGGTCTCCTGGGCGAACGCGACGGGCGTGACGGCGAGGGTCGTCGCGGCGGCGGCCAGCAGGCCGGCGGCAGCGAGGGTGATGCGTCGCACGAGGTACCTCTCGAGGGGTGGATGGGGGAGCTTGCGTGAGGGACTACTGCGCCCGTGCCCGTTTCGGATGCACCCGCCGCTACTCTCGTGGGCGTGCCGCTGCAGCTGAGCCAGGACTCCGAATCCGACGCGCTGCTCGACCGCGACCCGCTCGCCCTGCTGATCGGGATGCTGCTCGACCAGCAGATCCCCATGGAGCACGCGTTCTGGGCGCCCGCCGAGCTCGCCCGCCGCCTGGGCCGCGACCGGCTCGACGCCCGCGAGCTCGCCGCCCACGACCCCGACGCGCTGGTCGGGATCTTCGCGACGCCCCGCGCGCTGCACCGCTACCCGAAGTCGATGGCCGGGCGGGTGCAGGCGCTGTGCGCGGCGCTGGTCGAGACCTACGACGGCGACGTCACGCTGGTCTGGGACGGCGTCGGCGACGGCGCGGAGCTGCTCTCGCGGCTGGTGGCGCTGCCCGGTTTCGGGAAGCAGAAGGCGCAGATCTTCGTGGCGCTGCTGGGTAAGCAGCGCGGGATCACCCCCGAGGGCTGGCGCGAGGCCGCCGGGTCCTACGGCGACGAGGGGGCGCACCGGTCGGTCGCCGACGTCGTCGACCCGGAGTCGCTGCTGAAGGTGCGCGAGTTCAAGCAGGCGGCCAAGGCCGCCGCGAAGGCCGCGAAGGCCTAGGGCCGTGCACAGGGTCCCCGAGAGGCGCCGCGACGTCCGGGTCATCGACCCCGACCAGGTCTGTGACGCCACCGCGGTGCTCGCCGACACCGCCCAGGTCGAGCAGGCCGCCACCGTCCTCGACGCGCTGGGTGACGTCAACCGGCTCTCGATCCTGCTCGCGCTGCACCACGCGGGTGACCTGTGCGTCTCCGACCTGGCCTTCGCCGTCGGCATGAGCGACAGCGCCGTCTCGCACGCCCTGCGCCTACTCCGCGCGCACGGCATGGTGCTGGCGCACCGCGAGGGCCGCCTGGTGCGCTACCGCGTCACCGGCGCGCTCACCGAGCGGCTGCTCGACGTGGTGTCGGACGGGGTGGTGGGCGAGGTGGCCCTGCACGCCCACGGAGACGCCTCCGTCACATGAACGTCAACAAATGAAGACCTGTTCAGGCTTGCAGGTCGCGGCACCGCGGACCTAGGGTCGACCGACCGTCCACGCCGCGACCCCCGGGAGCCGTCATGCACATCGCCGAGGGGTACCTCCCGCCGCTGCACGCGGCCGCCTGGACGGTCGTGGCCGCCCCGTTCGTCGTCCACGGGGCCCGGGCGGTCGTGAAGCAGGTCCGCGAGGACCCCGACACCAAGCTGCTGCTCGGCGCGGCCGGCGCGTTCGCGTTCGTGCTGTCCGCGCTGAAGATCCCCTCGGTCACCGGGTCGAGCTCGCACCCCACCGGCACCGGGCTGGGGGCGATCCTGTTCCGGCCCCCGGTGATGGCCCTGCTGGGCACGATCGTGCTGGTGTTCCAGGCCCTGCTGATCGCCCACGGCGGCATCACGACGCTGGGTGCCAACGCGTTCTCGATGGCGATCGTCGGGCCGTGGGTCGCCTACGCGGTGTTCGTGCTGGTCCGCAGGCTGGGCGGCGGGTTGTCGGTCGGGGTCTTCCTCGCGGCCTCGCTGGCCGACCTCGCCACCTACTCCACGACCTCGGTGCAGCTCGCGCTGGCCTACCCCGACGCCACGTCGGGCGTGCTCGGCTCGGTCGTCAAGTTCGGCACCATCTTCTCGGTCACCCAGATCCCGCTCGCGGTCTGCGAGGGGCTGCTCACCGTGCTCATCGTGCGGCTGCTGGTGAAGGTCAGCCCCGACGAGCTGCGCCGCCTCGGCGTGCTGCGCCGGCCCGCCACCACGTCCGCCCCGCAGGAGGTCTGAGATGTCGCGCTCCACGCTGGTCAACTGGCTGCTCGTGCTCGCGGTGCTCGTCATCGCGGTGGTCCCGCTGGTGTTCATCGGCAGCGAGACCGAGTTCGGCGGGGCCGACGGGCTGGCCGTCGAGCAGATCGAGGCCGACAACCCCGGCTTCGAGCCGTGGTTCACGCCGCTGTTCGAGCCGGAGTCCGAGACGGCGTCCACGCTGTTCGCGCTGCAGGCCGCGATCGGCGCCGGCTTCCTCGGCTACCTGTTCGGCTCGCTCACGACCCGCCGTCGCCTGGCCTCGCGCGTGCCGGCCCCCGACGACCCCACCTGATGCCGGGCCTGGACACCCTGGCCCACACCAACCCGTGGCGGCGGCGCCACCCGGGGGAGAAGGCGCTGCTGGCGCTGGGGCTGGTGGGGGCGGCGGTCGCCCTGCCGCCGTGGCCCGGGGCGCTGCTCGTCGGGCTGGCCGCGTCGGCGATCCTGCTCGGCCCGTTGCGGCTGCGGCCCCGCCAGGTAGTTCGGGCGGTACGGGCGCCGATGGCGTTCGTCGTCGTCGGGTCGGTGCCGCTGCTGGTCGCGGTCGGGGGCGACCCGCTGGTCCGCTGGGCGCCCGAGGGGCTCGGCGCGGCGCTCGCGCTCGCCGGGCGGGCCACGGCCGCGCTGCTGTGCCTGGTCCTGTTCGCCGCCAGCACCCCGCTGGCCGACGCCCTGCCGCGGCTGGAGCGCCTCGGCGTGCCCCCGGCCGTCACCGAGGTGGCGGCGCTGGTCTACCGGCTGCTGTTCCTGCTGCTGGCCACCGCGGGCACCGTGCGCGAGGCGCAGGCGGGCCGGCTCGGGTTCCGCACCTGGCGCACCACCTACCGCTGCGTCGCGGGCCAGGCCGCCGCGATCTTCCTCGGGTCCTTCGACCGGGCCCGCCGCCTGGAGCAGGGCCTCGCGCTGCGTGGCTACACCGGCTCGCTGCGCGTCCAGGTCGACGACCGGCCGCTCTCGGTGCCGTTCCTGGTGGCCTCGGCGGCCCTGGTCACCGCCGTCGTCGCCGCCGCGCTGGTGCTCGCGTGACGCCGGTGCTCGCCGCCCGCGGCGTCGGCTTCGCCTACGAGCCCGGGCGCCCGGTGCTCGACGGCGCCGACCTCGCCCTGCACGCCGGCCGCCGCGTCGCCGTACTGGGGCCCAACGGCGGCGGCAAGACCACCCTGTTCCGGCTCCTCGCGGGCGCGCTCGCGCCCTCGGCGGGCCAGGTGCTGCTCGACGGCGCGCCCGTCGTCCGCACCCGGCGGGGGCTCACCGCGCTGCGCAGCCAGGTGCAGCTGGTCCTGCAGGACCCCGACGACCAGCTGTTCTCCGCCGACGTCGGGCAGGACGTCTCGTTCGGGCCGGTCAACCTCGGACTCGCCCCCGACGAGGTGCGGGCCCGCGTCGACGGGGCGCTGGCGGCACTGGGGATCACCGAGCTCGTCGACCGGCCCACGCACCTGCTGTCGTTCGGCCAGAAGAAGCGGGTGGCGATCGCCGGGGCCGTCGCGATGGCGCCCCGGCTGCTGGTGCTCGACGAGCCCACCGCCGGGCTCGACCCGGCGGGGGTCGAGGAGCTGCTCGTCACCCTCGACGCGCTGCACGCCACCGGCACGACCCCGGTGCTGTCCACCCACGACGTCGACCTCGCGCACCGCTTCGCCGACGAGGTGGCGGTCGTCGTCGGCGGGCGGGTGGTGACGGGGGAGACCTCGGCCGTCCTCGGCGACGCCGACCTGCTCCGCGCGGCCCGGCTGGGCCCGGCCTGGGCGCCCGCGGTGCACCGCCTGCTCGCGGCGGCCGGGTCCGACGCGCGCCCCCGCACCGCCGCCGAGCTGCACGCGGTGACCGACGCGGTGGTGCACGCCACCGGCGCCCCGGCCGGGTCGACAGGCGCCGCGACGGGGCGGGTGGCACCATGGTCAGCGGCGGTCGAGTGACCCGGTTCCCGTGGTCACCGCCGGTGTCCGGCGCCGCCGGCGAGGCACGCGAAGGAGGCACCGTGGCCGACCCGCAGCATGCGGCGAACCCGGTCCTGATCACGGACGCGGCGATGTCCTACGAACAGGAGCTCGCCGCACGCAAACACCGATACAAGATCATGATGGGTCTGCGCATCCCGTTGATGATCCTGGCCGCGGTGTTCTACACGATTCCCTGGCTCGCGGTCACCCTGCTCGTCCTGTCGATCCCGCTGCCCTGGATGGCGGTGCTGATCGCCAACGACCGGCTGCCCAAGAAGCGTGAGGACGTCAGCCGGTTCCGGCCCGACCGCCCCGAGCTCGAGCAGCGCGAGCACCGCGTCATCGAGGGCTGAGGAGCTCCGGGCCGAGGGACTCGGGGCCGGGAGGTCGGCGATGACGGGGGAGCCGGAGGTGCTCACCGGCGTGGCCGCCCTCGGTGACCGGTTCGTCGCGCGGCTGGGTGTCCCCACCGGGCCCGGCTGGCTGGAGGTGCCGGAACTCTTCGGGCCGGCCGCACTGGCCGCCGCGGCGTCGGCGCTCGGCACCACGAGTCCCGCGGTGGCCGCCGGCGTGCAGTTCGAGCGGTACGCCCAGCGGCTGGTCGCGCCGGTGCTGGCCGCCCTGCACCGCGACCACGCGCTGCTCGACCCCCGGCCGGCCCGCGTCCGGGTTCTCCTCGAGGGGGGTGTGCTGCGCAGGCTGGCCTTCGCCGGCGCGCCGGAACCCCTGTCCGGGCCGGCGGGCGAGGACGCCGTGCTGCACCGGCTGTTGGCCGGCAACCTCGACCCGGTCGCCGACACGCTGCACCGCAGGGCTCGGGCCGGGCGCCGGGTGCTGCGCGGGGCGGTGGCCAACGCGGTGGCGAGCGCGTTGCTGCACATGTCCTGGCCGAGGGCGGACCGGGCGGCCCACGTGGACGACGCCCTCGCCTGGCTGGACCGGGTGCCCGGCTGGGCCGACCTGGTGGAGGTGCGCGCCCGGCGCGTCGGGGGCGAGCCGTGGATGTACGTGCGACGGCGGAGCTGCTGCCTGGCTTTCCGCACCGCGGTCAACCGGGCCAGGGAGCAGCCGTACTGCAGCAGCTGCCCCGTACTGGCGCCGTCGACGACCGCCGCGCTGTTCGAGCGGGCCACCGCCGCCTACGCGGCGGCCCACCCCCGCCGCTGAGACCCGGTCACTCCGCGGAGCCGAACCGTGCCCACATCGCCGGCAGCGCGGCGACCGGGGCGACCAGGTCGTGCACCCCCTGGTCGAACAGGACCCCGGCGATCCCGGACCGGCCGAGGGTCTCGGCCATCCCGGTGAGCTCCGCGGGCGTGATCGTCAGGGCGGCGGTGTCGCGCCCGCTCCCGGTCCCGTCGCGGGCGTCGGCGAACCTCGTCACGTGCCGCTCGCTGGTGAACGCCAGCAGGTAGCGCCGCCCGCCGGCCACGCCGAGCATCGGCCGGGGATCGGTGAGGTCACCGGTGGGGAGCAGCCACCAGCGGCCCAGCCCGTAGACGGCCCGCCAGAGCCGGGCGAGGTCCGACCCGGCCGGGTCGGTGCGGGCCTGCGCGGCGAGCTCGTCCACGTCGGGGTCCATGCTGCCAGCTTAATACTTCCGAACGGAAGTTTCTTGCTCAGATCTCGCCGGCTTCCATGCGGGCCCGGCGCGAGGGCGTGAACACGCAGAGGTCGAGCAGGCCGGGCGGGTCGCCGACGCCGGGCCCGCCGCCGCGCACCCAGTCGACGACCTCGGCCACGGTCTCCGGGTGCAGGACGTTGGCCAGCCACGTCGGCCGCGCCCCGGCGCGTCTGCCTGCGGGGGAGGGGCCGACCACCACGACGTTGGACCGCTCGCAGGCGTCGAGGCAGTCGGTCACCCGGACCCGCCCGGCGTCACCGACTCCGGCGACGAGGGCGGCCACCTGGCCGGTGTGGTCGACGCCGGGGTGCTTGCGTTCGGTGCCGCAGCAGCACCCGCGACAGACGGTCACGGTGCAGCCGTCGGTGACCGGTCTGGCGCGGCGGGGGGACATGGTGGCCTACTTAACACACGTAGCTGCGCAGTGACCACTCGATCGGCGCAGCCGTTGTCTATCTCACCGCAACACGCCGGTCGCAGACTGGGCGCTCACCGCATCGGGAGAGGTCGCACCCGAAGAGCTGGGGAGGCCGGATGGCCACGGACGTGCTCGATGTCGCCTTCGTCGTGCCCGGTAGCGGGCCGTCCGGGATCTACGGCCCGTCGTGCTGGGCGAGCGGCCGGCTGGCGGTCTCGGAGATCAACGAGGTCGGCGGCATCCTCGGCCGGGAGGTCCGGCTGCGAGCCGTGGACGGGGGCCGGTCGCCGCTGGAGGTGGCCACCGAGGTCGACTCGATGGTCGCGTCGGGATCGGTGTCCGCGGTGAGCGGGTGGCACACCTCGGCGGTCCGCCAGGCGGTGGCGTCGCGGCTGCGCGGTCGCGTGCCCTACATCTACACCGCACTCTACGAGGGGGGTGAGCGCACCCCCGGGGTGTTCCTCACCGGGGAGACCCCGGCGGGTCAGGTGCGTCCCGCGATGGCGTGGATGGCCCGCGAGCTCGGCGTGCGGTCCTGGTGCCTCGTCGGAAGCGACTACGTGTGGCCGCGGGCCTCCGCGCGGGCGGCCCGGGCGTACGCGGGCTCGGTCGGGGCGGAGATCCGCGACGAGGTCTACGTGGACCTGGGCACCCAGGAGTTCGGTCCGGCCCTGCGCCGGGTGGAGCGCTCGCACGCCCAGGGTGTGCTGATGTTCCTGCTGGGTTCGGACGCGGTCCAGTTCAACCGGGCCTTCACCGAGATGCGCCTGAACGACCGGTGCGTGCGGCTGAGCCCGCTGATGGACGAGAACATGCTGCTCGCGACGGGCGCCGCGAACACCGAGGAGCTGTACTCGGCGGCCGGCTTCTTCGAGGCGCTGGGCACCGCGCACGGGCTGGACTTCGAGCGCCGCTACCTCGCCCGGATGGGCCCGACCGCTCCCGCGATCACCTCCCCCGGTGAGTCCTGCTTCGAGGGCATCACGCTGCTGTCGCACCTCGCGGCCGCCGCGGGCAGCACGGATGTCCCGGCGATGAGCTGCGTGTCCGACTCGGTCGCCTACGAGGGTCCGCGCGGCGCGGTGCAGGTACGGAACCGGCACCTGCTCCAGCGCATCTACCTGGCCCGGGCCGACGGCCTGGAGTTCGACGTGCTGGCGGAGATCAGCGGCGGCGTGTGACCCGCGGGTGGAGCCGGTCGATCACGTTCGGGCCGCGAGCCGGTCGAGCAGGTCGAGCAGCAACGCGGCGTCGGGTCCGAGGGTGCTGAGCACCTCCGCCTCGAGGGCGCGCACGAGCGGTGCGAGCCGGTCGTGCGTGGCGCGTCCGTCCTCGGAGAGGAGCACCAGCACGCGCCTGCGGTCCTGCACGTCGGGGAGCCGATAGACCGCGGCCGCGTCGACCAGCCGGTCGACGACCTTGGTCAGGGTGGGGCCGGGGACGGCGACGGCCGCGGCGATCGCGGACATCGTGCGCCCGGACCCGTCGGCCAGCAGGTGCAGCACGCGCCACTGGTCGACGGTGAGCCCCGCGTCGGCGAGCGTGGGCTCGATCCGGCGGGAGACCAGCCGCTCCGCCTGCGCGAGCAGGCGGTCCAGCGGGGCACGCACCACATGTTCGGGCCTGCTGGTCGTCACCTGGCGCCCCCTGTTCCGGCTCGGCCGGGTCCGCCGAACGCACGTCGCCATCGTAAATCAGTCATCGTGTCGATGTACTTTCGTTTGACACTATTCACATAGACTGTAATGCGCGACACACCGGAGGTGCCGATGGCCACGGACGAGGGCCTGCGCTACGAGTTGTCCGCCGTGGTCGGGTCCCTCCCGGTGCTGGAGACCCTGGCCTCGGCGCACCCGGACGCGCGCGTCGTACCGCTGGCCGTGCCCGGTCTCGGGCTGCTGCCGGTCACCGCCACGCTGGCCGCCGGGATCACGCCCGCCTCGCTGTGCGTGCTGGGGACGGGCCCGCTCCCGGGCGGCACTCCCGACGCCGCGCACCACAGGCGGACGTGGCTGACCGGACCGGAGTCGGGGTTCGACGTGCTCACCCCCGGGCTGGCCGCCCTGCTGGAGGCCGGTTCGGTGCGCGCACCGCTCGCCTGGATCGAGGCCGAATACCTCGGCCAGGACGGCCGCCAGGCGGCGGCGGTGTGGAGCTCCGGGATGCTCGTGTGCGGCCCCTTGCTGCTGGGTCCACGGGAGGAGTTCGTGTCGGCCCGTGCGCCGATCTCGATCGCCCTGCGGACCCTCGGGGTGGTCGCGGCCGGGCGGCGCGACGAGTTCGTCGTCGCCGGGCTCGGCACGCACCGGCGCACCGCCGACTGGTGCGCCGCCGGCCGGGGGACGGCGTTCCCGGGGGGCCGGGGAGCGCCCGGGGACCCGGGGGGCGCGAGGTGACCCCGTCGTTCCGTCCCGGACGCGACCGCGTCACGCCGACCGCACGCGAGCGTCGCGTGCCGGCCCGGACGGAGCGCGAACCCGACCCCGCCGGGTCCGTCGTGCCGCTCCCCGCGCCCGCGGCACCGGTCGTGGGCGGTATCGCCGGGAGCGGCGCGGTGCTCGCGGCCGGGACCGGGCCGGGCCGCCCGCTGCGGCGCTACTCGGCCAGGCGCTCGAGCAGGTGGCGCAGCGCCCTCCGTTCGGCCGCGTCGAGGTCGCCGGACATCCGGCCCTCCGCGGCGGCCACGCCCGGCGCGAGCCCGTCGTACACGGCGCGGCCGCGCTCGGAGAGCAGGACCAGGACCCGCCTGCGGTCGGCCGCGTCGGCCCGCCGGTACACCATCGCGGAGTCGGCGAGCCGGTCGACGATCTTCGTCAGCGTCGGCGCGGGCACCATCGCGTGCTCGGCGATCTCGCTCATCGGGTGCCCCGCCCCGTCGGCGAGCAGGTTCAGCACGCGCCACTGGTCGATGTTGAGCCCGGCGGCGGCGAGCTCCTGCTCGACCTCACGGGTCATCCGGTACGCGACGCGGCCCACGAGGTCGCCCAGCGGTACGGGGCGGCGCACGTCGTCGCTGCGCACCACGGACACGTGCCGCCCCCTTCCCCCGGGTCCGGACACATGATCGCTCCTGGGGTCGTCGGCCGCCAGGCCGGGCCCGATCACGCACTCACCCTGCCGGTTCCCCTGGTCGGGAGGGTTGACAGTTACTTCCGATCAACATAGTTTGAAATGACAGTAATTGGACGTGAGGAGGTCGCGATGCCCACCTACCTGTTCTCCTGCACGGTCTGCGGGGCCTTCGACCTGATCCGTCCGATGAGCGAGTCGGGAGCGCCCGCCGAATGCCCGTCGTGCGCCCGGCCGGCGCGGCGGGTCCTCGCTGCCCCGGCGCTGCGGTCGCTGCCCACCGGGCTCCGTTCCGCTCTCGACGCGCAGCACCGCAGCGCCGACCTACCCGACGTCGTCACCTCGCCTCCGCCCCGGACCGGGCGCGTCCAGCGGCGGGTGACCGACCCCCGCCAGCTGCGGCTGCCCCGCCCCTGAGCCCGTCCCTGCGCTCCGTCCCCTGTCCGTCCGAGAAGAATCGTTGGAGGTTCGCCGTGCCTGATGTCGTGTTCAGCGTGGACCAGGCCAAGTCGATGCGCGACCAGGTCGTGCCCGGTCACAACCGGTGGCACCCCGACATCCCGGCGGCGGCCACCGTCAAGCCGGGTTCGTCGATCCGGATCGAGTGCCGCGAGTGGACCGACTCCCAGATCGGCAACAACGACTCGGCCAACGACGTGCGCGACGTCTACCTCGACGGCTGCCACATGTTGTCGGGCCCGATCGCGATCGAGGGGGCCGAGCCGGGCGACCTGCTCGTCGTCGACATCCTCGACCTCGGCCCGGTGCAGGCGCCGCAGGAGTACGGCGACGCGCCCGGCCAGGGATGGGGCTACACCGGCATCTTCTCCAAGCTCAACGGCGGCGGCTTCCTCACCGACCAGTACCCCGACGCCTACAAGGCCATCTGGGACTTCAGCGGGCAGAAGGCCACCTCGAGGCACATCCCCGGCGTCAGCTACACCGGCATCACCCACCCCGGCCTCTTCGGCACGGCGCCCTCCCCGGGACTGCTGGCGAAGTGGAACGAGCGGGAGCGCGCACTGATCGCCACCGATCCCGACCGGGTGCCGCCGCTGGCGCTGCCCCCGCTGGAGGCCGCCGTGCTGGGGGGCACCGCCACCGGTGAGGAGCTGGCCGGCATCGGCCGCGACGGCGCCCGTACCGTGCCGCCGCGGGAGAACGGCGGCAACCACGACATCAAGAACTTCACCCGCGGGTCGCGGGTCTTCTACCCCGTGCACCATCCCGGCGCGCTGTTCTCCGGCGGCGACCTGCACTTCTCCCAGGGCGACGGCGAGATCACCTTCTGCGGCGCCATCGAGATGGGCGGGTTCATCGACTTCCACGTCGACCTGATCAAGGGCGGCATGCAGACCTACGGGGTCACCACCAACCCGATCCTCATCCCGGGCAACGTGGAGCCGCGGTACTCGGAGTTCGTCACGTTCATCGGCATCTCGGTGGAGCACGACACGAACACCAACTTCTACAACGACGCGACGGTCGCGTACCGCAACGCCTGCCTCAACGCGATCGAGTACCTGAAGAAGTTCGGCTACTCGGGCCCGCAGGCGTACCTGCTGCTCGGGTCGGCGCCGATCGAGGGCCGGGTCAGCGGCGTGGTGGACATCCCGAACGCCTGCTGCTCGCTCTACCTGCCCACGGCGATCTTCGACTTCGACATCACGCCCTCGGCCGCCGGCCCGATCATGGCCGACCGCGGGGCCTGCGCGGTCTCGTCGTGAGGACGGTCGGGGTCGCGGTGCTGAGCCACACCGTGCCGGCGCCGCGCACCCGCGGTGACGTGCGGCTCAACTACCTGCGCATCGCCGACCTGGTGGTCGGCATGGCGCACGGTGAGCCCGGCCTCGACCTGATCGTGTTCCCCGAGTACGGCACCCACGGCTTCCGCACGGCACCGGAGGCCGGCCCGCTGGTCGAGCCCGGAGAGGACGTCGCGATCTTCGCCCGGGCCTGCCGGACGGCCGGGGTGTGGGGGGTGTTCTCGACCAGCGGCGGGTGCTGCCGCCCCGAACCCGGGCACGCCGTGGTGCTCATCGACGACCGTGGCGAGGTGGTGGCGCGGCACCGGCGCGGCCCGGGAGGCCGCGGTGGCGACCCGCCCGACGTCGTCGACGGTCCGGGTGGGCTGCGCACCGGCCTGAGCATCAGCCGGGACGACCCGCTCGCCGGCCCGCGCTGCCGGTACAACGGCGCGGAGCTGCTGGTCCGCTACCAGGCCGAGCCGGGTCTGCCGGCCGCCGCGCAGGTGCGGGCGGCGCGCGCGGCGGCCTGGCTGGGCACCTGTTACGTCGTGGCCCCGAACGCGGCGGGGCGGTCGGGTCCGCACCGCTGGTCGGGGCATTCGACGATCGTCGGTTTCGACGGCGCGACCCTGGCCGCCTGCGGCGACGAGGAACACGAGTTCTCCTACGCAGAACTGTCGGTCGACGCGCTGCGCCGGGCCCGGGCCGGGCGCCGCCGGCCGGGGCCGACGCCCGTGCCGGCCCGCGCCTGCTGACCCGCACCCCAGTCCGAGTGATCAACCAGAGAGGTGCAATCCCAGATGTCAGACGACCACGGCCACGGGCACGGACACGACGACCACGACACCACGCTCGCCCGCATCGAGGCGCTGAGCAAGGAGAACGTCCACCACGCGGGCGACCACGAGGGACCGTTCTCGCTGCACGTGCTGGGCCTGGGCGCGGCCGGTGCGGCGGTCGTCGCCGAGATCCTCGCCGACGCCCCGGACGGCTTCACCGCGCTGGCGGTGAACATCGGCGACGAGCCGCTGGCCGCCGTCCGGGCCGCGGCGGGCGGCTCGGCCGCCGTCACCACGGTGGACCTGCCCATCCCGAGCCGGGCCGGGCTGTCGGCCTCGCTGAACCGCTACCGCGAGTTCCTCAAGATGGAGTACCCGCGCTACTACTGGAACCCGAACTACGAGCCCTGGCTGCCCGGCGACCTGGCCCTGCCCGGCCCCGGCGAGCCGGTGCCCCGCGCCATCGCCAAGGCGATCTACAACTGCGAGTACTACCAGAACGGGGAGATCACCCGGGCGATGGAGGACTTCGCCGCAGGTGTGCTCGCCAGCGACAAGACCCCGGTCGTGGTGATCCCGTTCTCGCTCGGTGACAGCACCGCCAGCGGGATCGTCGTGGACCTCGCCCGGCACCTGTCGTCGATCAAGCTGGGCCGCCGGCCGTGGGTGGTGGGCGTCGGCATCACCCCGACCGAGCCCTCCGCCGAGTTCTTCCCGGTGATCAACGAGCTGGACTGCATGATCGACACCCCGAAGAACCAGGGCGTCATGGCCGTGTGGGGCGACCTCTACAAGAACCCGTTCACCGGCGGCTTCTTCTCGGTCCCCCAGCCCGAGGGGCGCGACGTCGCCCCGGGCGTCGCGAAGTTCCTCGCCGCAGGCGGCGGGAAGGACCTCTACGAGTCGCTCAAGGCACTGAACTGGCTCGCCGTCCCCGGCGACCAGTGGCACCCGGCGATCCGCGGGGAGCAGAGCGACAAGTGGCTCAACATCCTGACCGTCACCGACCTCGACGACGCCGGATCGCTGGGCGACCTGGGCCTGACCAGGGGATTCTCCACCGAGTACGCCGAGGCGCGCGTGTTCGGCTCCGGCAAGGAGGCCACGGCCGCGGCGAAGGCCGTCGGCCCGGCGATCTCCGAGGTCGCGGCCACCCGGGTCCCACCGGTCGTCAAGACCGCGCCGGGCGCCGGCTTCGTCAGCGTGGTGATCCCGCGCGCCACCAAGCTGGACCTGGCGGCCTTCGTCCCGTCCCGCGACCTCTACGACCCGCTGGAGTGGGACGACAAGCTGCTCCTGCACTCGTGGATCCTCGACCTCGGGGTGATGCTGTGCGAGCCCTCCATCCGGTTCGACGGGATGGGCGGGGAGTGCATCTGGGGCTGCGCCTGCTGGGTGGTCGTGCCGCACGCCGCGATCCGCGGCGAGGTGGTCGAGACACCGGTGGCCGTCCCGGAGGCAGTCATCGTCGCGGGCGCCTGACGTGGCCACCGAATGGGCCGACGTCGTCGCGCGCTACCGGGACGGTGCCGAGCTCCCGTCGATGCCGGGGGCGCGCACGCTCAAGGTCACCGGCGCCGACGACGGCTACATCTACGTCTCGCACCGCCTCTGGCAGGACAGGATCACCCGGGCCCACCTCGAGAAGGCGATGGCGCTGCTCGACGAGGGCCGCATGACCCGCAACTACGGCGACGTGATCGACCACTACCGCACCTACATCGCCGACGAACGACCGACGACCGCCGCCACGATCCTCAAGGACCTCGGCTACCTCGACTGACCCGGCCGCCGTCCCCGGCCCTACCGCGCTGCCGCACGCCCGAATCCAGCCGCATTTCCGAAGCAGGAGGAACGCAATGGCACTGTCCATGTACCACAGCGCGACCGGCGCCCAGTCGCCGCACTGCATCCACGCGATCGGTATCGGCAAGACCGGTGCCTACATGGTGGAGGCGCTGCTGCGCACCGGCGAGATCGAGGACATGCTGGAGGACCCGCGCGCGCGGTTCACGGGCCTGTCGATCGACATCGGCGACCAGGACCAGCACGAGCTCAAGGAGTACGTGAACGGCTTCGACCAGCGGCTCACCGAGCGCGGCATCCCGACCGACCGGGCCCAGGTCCGCACGGTCTCGCTGGACGTGCCGGAGAAGAAGGACCTCATGACCAGCCTCAACCGCTGGCGCGAGTACCTGAAGATGGAGTACCCCCGGTACTACTGGAACCCGAACTACGAGCCGTGGCTGCCCAGTGACACCGAGCTGCCCAAGGCCGGGGACTCCGTCCCGCGGGCCATCTCCAAGGCCATCTACGGGCACTACTACTACGGCGAGGACAAGTCGCTGGAGAAGGAGCTCGACGACTTCGTCGCGAGCATCAACCGGACCAAGCTGCCCTCGCTGGTGCTGGTGTTCTTCTCGATGTCCGGCGGTACCGGCTCGGGCATGGTCGTGGACCTGGCGCGGCACCTGTCCAACGTCAAGCTCGGGCGGCGGCTGCCGGTCGTCGGGGTGGCGGCGATGCCGTTCTCCGGCGACGAGCCCCACGCCGGCGGTGCCGCCGCGCTCTACCCCACGATGAACGAGATCGACTGCATGCTCGACGACGCCAAGAACCAGGGCGTCATGGCGGTGTGGGGCGACCTGTACAAGAACCCGTTCACCGGGGGCTTCTTCGCCCTGCCCCAGGAACACTCCTGGCAGCGGCTGGGGTCGTACACCAAGACCGGGAAGCCGGCGATCCGCGACGCGCTCCGCAAGGGCGTCACCCGGAAGTTCGTCAACGACTCGTTCATGCGTTTCGTGGTGCAGGACTACGGCCGCCTGCTGTTCAAGATGCTGCGCCCGATGGGCTTCACCGGGGCCCCGCACGAGCGCAACATCTCCGGCGACCGCACCTGGACGGTCTTCGACGTCGCCAAGTACACCCACCCCGGCGTGGAGGTGCTGCCCGGCGAGCCGCGCAGCAAGTGGCGCGAGGTCGTCAGCAAGTGGATCGGCTACATCCCGCAGTGGTCGGGCCTGAAGGAGGGCTTCAAGACCGACTACGTCGAGGCGCACACGGTGGCCCCGCGCGAGCTGTGGAACGAGGGTCTGGAGACCAAGCTCAGGGAGACCCTCCAGACGTTCGTGCTCGACGGGGACGACGGCACGGTCAACACCTCGGTCGGGGAGTTCTTCGACGAGCTCACGGCGTACTCGAACATCATCATCCCGGGGGTGGCGAAGACGGACTTCACGGCCTTCTACGCCGCCCGTGACGCCTACGACGCGATCGAGTCGTGGGACGAGAAGCTGATGATGCACTCCTGGCTGCTCGACCTCGGCGTGATGCTGTCCGAGCAGTCCATCCGGTTCGACGGCATGGCGGGCGAGTGCATCTGGGGCTGCGCGTGCTGGGTGGTCATCCCGCACGAGGCCATCCGCGGCGACGCACCGGTCTCCAAGGACGTCACCGTGGTGCAGGCCGACCACATCTCGATGATGGTCAAGACGGTCGTCCCGACCCCCTGACCGCCGGAGCCGGCCGGCGCACCCGCCGGCCGGCTCCACCCCCGTCTGGAGACCCGCGATGACCAGCACCGCCGGTGGTCACGGCCCGACCGCCTCCGCGGAGGGCCCCGCCCCCGTCGACCCGGACCCCGCGCCGGAGGGGGCCGAGTTCGCACCGGAGTTCGACGAGTGGCTCGACCGGTTGGGCGCGCTGTTCGAGGCCGTGCGGTTCACCTGCACCCACCGCCTCGTCGACCCGTCCCTGGCCGAGCAGGTGGGTGTGCAGGTCGTCGCGGGGATGGTGGCGCGGCCCGCGGTCTTCCGGTACTTCGGGCTGCCGTTCTCCGGCCGCATCGCGAAGCTGGCCGAGGGGCTGATCGCCGTGGCCGACGCGGGTGAGCTGGTGTCGGTGTGCGGCTGGCCCGAGCTGCGCGACCGGGTCGGGGGCCTGCCAGCGGAGCACCGCGCGGCGTTCGTCGTGACGTGCCTGCGCGGCGGCGACGTCGAGGAACTGGCAGCGGTGCTGTCCTGCGACGGGGCCGCCGCGGAGTACCGGCACGAGGCGATGCTCGCGGACCTGGGGGAACTGGTGCGGCCCGGCCTGGCGCCGGCCCGTGTGGAGAGGGGCTGAGGATGCCACTGGACTGGCAGCGCGTCGTGGACCGCTACGGCGGCGGGAAGCGGATCCCGACCGTGGCGGGCGGGAAGATGCTCGAGATCACCGGCGTCGACGACGCCGGGGTGCACATCCGGCACTCGCTGTGGCGCGACACGCTGGCCCGCGAGCACCTGGAGAAGGCCGCCGGCCTCATCGAGTCCGACGCGATCAGTCGCCACGCCGGGCTGTTCGTCGAGGAGTACCGGGCGCTGGTGGCGGACGTGCGGGCGACCTCGGCAGCACACGTGCTCAAGGACCTGGGGTTCCTGGAATGACCCTGGACTGGTCCGCGGTCCAGCAGCGCTACCGCGGCGGCCGGGCGGTGGCGCCGCTGGCCGGGTCGTCGACGATGCGGGTGGAGGCGGTTGGCGACGCGCTCGTCGTCACCCAGCGGCTCTGGCGGGCGGAGCTGTCGCGCCGCGAGCTGGAGGTGGCCGTGGCGCTGCTGGGGGACCGGTCGCCGGAAACCGGCGCCGTCGCGTTCTCCGAGGAGCTGCGCCGGTACTACTCGGGCGGGCCGCAGGTCCGGCCCACCTGCTCGCGCACGCCCAACCTGAGCGCGGTGGTGATGGCGGACCTGGGCCTGCTCCGCTGAGCCGGATCAGCGCGCGAACGGCCGCGGCGGGCGGGCACCGGGGTGCTGCACGGCCGCCGCGCCTGCCTCGCACCCGGCCCGCAGCGCGTCCCGCGGGCCCGCCCCGGCGAGCCAGGCCCGCAACAGGCCCGCGTCGAAGGCGTCGCCCGCGCCCGTGGGGTCGCGCACCTCGACGACGGGGGCGGGCACGCTCCACGTGCCGCGCGCGTCGGTCCAGGTCGCGCCCTCCGCCCCGGCGGTGGCGGCCACCGCGCCGACCGCGCCGTGCACCCCGTCGCCCAGCGCCGCCAGCTCGTCGGCGTTGGGCAGCAGCAGGTCGACGCCCGCCACCCAGCCCGGGAACTCCGGGGTCAGCGCGGGGGCGGCCTGCGGGTCCACCGAGGTGCTCCAGCCGGCGTCGCGGGCCGCGGCCAGCGCCGCGAGCCCGGCCGGGCGCGACGACGGGTCGAGCAGCACGTAGCCGGACAGGTGCAGGTGCCCGCGCCCGTCGAGCGGGGGCAGGTCGGCGGGGCACAGCCGCGCGGCCGCGCCGCGGTCCGAGAGCATCGTGCGGTCGCCGTCGAGCAGCACCACCACGGTGGCGGTCGGCTCGTCCGGGTCGACGGTCAGGGCCAGGTCGACGCCGGGCAGGTCGGCGGCGGCCGACCGCCCGGCCGCGTCGTCCCCGACGCGCGCGACCAGCGTGACCGCGGACCCGAGGTGCGCGAGCCAGGCCGCCGTGTTGGCCCCGGCACCGCCCGCGACCGTGCGGATGCGGGCCGGGACGTCGGCGCCCGGTGCCGCGGGGGCCGACGGGGTCACCAGGACGTCGACGGCGAGGTCGCCGACGACCACCACCCGGCTCACGCGACCAGCGCCCGGGCGACCTCCGCGGCGAGACCGGCGTTGGCGAGCACCAGTGCCAGGTTGGTGCGCAGGCTCGCGCCGTCGCTGCCGGCGTGGAAGTGCTCCAGCAGGGCCGGGGTGACGTCCTTGCCGGTGATCCCGCGTTCGGCGAGCAGCGCCAGGCCGCCGGTGAGCAGGCGGTCGTGCAGGCCCGCGTCCAGCTCGTCGTCGACGGCGACGGGCTGCGCGAGCACGGCGCCGACGCCGGGGGACAGGTCGCGGTGCGCGCGCCACACGTCGGCGGCCTGCGCGGGCGAGTCGACGCGCCAGGGCACCGGCTGGCCGGAGTCGCGGCGGTAGAAGCCGGGGAAGGCGTCGGTGCGGTAGCCCAGCACCGGCACCGACTGGGTCTCCAGCACCTCCAGCGTGGCGGCGACGTCGAGGATCGACTTCACCCCCGAGCAGACGACGAACACGCCGGTGCGGGCCAGCGCGGCCAGGTCGGCCGAGACGTCCCAGGACTCCCGCGCGCCGCGGTGCACCCCGCCCAGGCCGCCGGTGGCGAACAGGGCCACCCCGGCCGCGGCGGCCAGCGCGGCCGTCGCGGCCACCGTCGTGGCGCCGTCGCGGCCCAGCCCGACGGCCACGCCCAGGTCGCGGACCGAGAGCTTGTCCAGCCCGCCGCCGCAGACCCGGTCGAGCTCGGCCGCGGACAGCCCGACGCGCGGCACGCCGTCGAGCACCGCGACGGTGGCCGGGACGGCGCCGTGCGCCCGTACGCGCTCCTCCAGCTCGCTCGCGGCGGAGCGGTTGCGCGGGGCGGGCAGGCCGTGGGCGAGGATCGTGCTCTCCAGCGCGACGACGGCGCCGCCCGTCGCGAGGGCGTCGCGGACCTCGGGGGAGGGGACGGGACGGAGGGCGGAACGGGACACGTGGGCCATCATGGACGGCCCTGTCATACTCGATTTCATGGCCACCCAGGTTCTGCCCGACGTCGAGACCCGCCCGGAGGGCACCGACAGCACGGGCACCGACGAGCCCAAGATGTTCCACTACGTCAAGAAGAACCGGATCGCGGAGAGCGCGGTGCTGGGCAACATGGTGCAGGCCCTGTGCGGGGAGACCTTCCCCGTCACGCGGTCGCCCAAGCCCGGCTCGCCGGTCTGCCCCGACTGCAAGAAGATCTACGACGGGCTGCGCCCCGGTGGGGACGACTGAACCGGCCATGCCCACACGAGGTGCCGTACGCGGCTGGCTCTACGACCGCGTGATCACCGGCCTCACGGCCGGCTGGTACCGGGCGGTGTTCGACCGCCTGCCCCACGGCGCCCGCATCCTGGACGTGGGCATCGGCACCGGTCACGCCCTGGCCCGCGGCGCCGACCGGATCCGCGAGAAGGACCTGCGGGTCACGGGTCTGGACATCGACCGCGACTACCTGCACCGCTGCGTCGAGGAGATGCGCCGGGCCGGGCTGTCCGGGCAGGTGACGCCGCTGCTGGAGTCGGTCTACGACCACCGCGGCGGCCCGTACGACGCCGCCTACTTCAGCGCCAGCCTGATGCTGCTGCCCGACCCGGTGGCCGCGTTGCGCCACGTGTCCGGGCTGCTCGCCCCCGGTGGGCAGCTGTTCTTCACCCAGACCTTCCACCACCGGCGCTCGCCGCTGAGGGAGAAGGTGAAGCCGCTGATCCGGCACGTCACCACGATCGACTTCGGCACCGTCACCTACGAGGACGACTTCCGGCGCGTGCTGGCCGCGGCCGGCCTGGAGGTCGTGGAGCTGGTCACGCTCGGCACCACGCGCGCGTCGTCCTACCGCCTCGCCGTGGCCGTCCCCGACGGCGACGGCCGCAGAGCGGCGGCCTGAGGGCCCTACCCGGCCAGGAACCCGTCGATCACCGGGGCGAGCTCCGCCGCCTCGGTGAGCAGCGCCAGGTGCCCCCCGGAGTAGACGTGCAGCCGCGAGTTCGGGATGCCCTTGTGCATGATCCGGGCGTTGACCAGCGGGATGATCGGGTCGTCGTCACCGGCGACGATGAGCGTGGGCTGCCGGATCAGCGGCAGGCCCGGCAGGCTGCTCCACCCGGCCCCGGCGAGCAGCTGGTAGTAGTAGCCGCGCTTGGGGCCCCGGCGGGTGTAGGTGTGCAGCACCTCCGAGGCGCGCTCGGGGTGGGTGCGCATCGTGCCGCCGTAGATCTCCCCGGCGATGGTGCGCGCGTACTCGGGGTCGCGGTGGCGGCGGGGGGTGAGCATCTTGGCCAGCACGTTCGGCCGGGCCGGCACCATCAGCGAGCCGGTGCCGGTGGCCGCCAGCACGAGCTTGCGGCAGCGCCGCCGGTTGACCGCCGCGAACTGCTGGGCCAGCCCGCCGCCCCAGGAGAAGCCCATGACGTCGACCTGGGAGTAGCCCAGGCGCTTGGTCAGCGAGCCGACCAGCGGGGCGAAGGTCGACATGTGGTAGGGCAGCAGCGGCATCGGCGAGCCGCCGATGCCGGGCACGTCGAAGCGGACGACCTCCAGCTCGGGCGGCAGCTCCTCGACGAAGGGCTGGAGCAGCTCGAGGCTGGCGCCGATGCCGTTCATCAGCAGCAGCGGGGTGCGGGAGGCGTCGCCGGTGGCGCGGCGCACGGCCACCCGCAGGCGGCGGCCGCGTACGTCGACCTCGAGCAGTTCGTCCGTCATCACGTTGTTCATCGCACCCGAACGTAGTCGCCGGGGGCGGGCACGATCGCGTGCAGCCCCCGGCCGCCCAGTTCGGCGGGCGCGTCGACCTCGTCCCCGCTGCGCGCCGCGAGCCACTCGACGTGGTCGGGCCACCAGGAACCCGTGACGGTCTCCGCCACCGCCAGCCAGGCGTCCGCGTTGATCGGCGTGGGGGTCCGGGACGCCGGCGGGGCCACCCGGAAGCTCGCCTTCGGGTTGCCCGGCGGGTTGACCATCGAGGCGATGTGCCCGCTGGTGGACAGCACGAACCGGCTCTCCCCGCCGAGGAGCTGCGTGGTGCGGAAGCAGGACTGCCAGGCGCAGAGATGGTCGGCGATCCCGGCGATGATGTACATGTCGCGGTCGACCTTCGACAGGTCCACCGGCGTGCCCAGCATGGTGGTGCCGCCGGGGTGGACCAGGGCGTTGGCCACCGCGATGTCGATGAAGTCGCGGTGCAGCCCGGCCGTCATGCGGGTGGTGTCGGCGTTCCAGAACAGGATGTCGAACGGCTTGGGCGCCTTGCCGCGCAGGTAGTTGTTGACCCAGTAGTTCCAGATCAGGTCGTTGGGCCGCAGCCAGGCGAACACCTCGGCCAGCGTGCGTCCGTCGAGGTAGCCCTTCTTCTGCGACGCCGCCACGGCCTGGCGGGCGGTCTCCGGGTCGAGCAGGGCGCCGGTGGTGCCGGCCTTGGCCTGGTCGAGCACGGTGACGGCGAAGCTCACCGAGGCGACCCGGTCCTGGGCGCCGGTGGCCGCGAGGTGGCCCAGCACCATCGAGGTGATCATCCCGCCGGAGCAGAACGCCATCAGCGCGGTGGCGTCCTGCCTGCTGATCCGCTCGCAGGCCGTCATGGCCTCCAGGATCGCCGCGCCGTAGGTGTCCAGGTCCCACGCGGCCTGCTCGGGGCCGGGGTTGCGCCAGGACATGAGGAACACCTGCTGGCCGTTGCGCACCAGGTTCTCGACGATGCTGCGGCCCGGTGCGAGGTCGGCGACGTAGAACTTGTTGATCGTCGGCGGGACGATCAGCAGCGGGATCTCGCGGACCGACCCGGTCTGCGGCAGGTACTGGATCAGCTCGAACACCGGCGTGCGCAGCACCACCGCCCCGGGGGTCGCGGCGACGTCCTCCCCGACGGTGAACGCGTCGGGCTCCACCATCGACGGCACCCGCGGGGCCGTCGACAGGTCGTCGACCAGCCGCTTCGCCCCGTCGACGAGGCTGGCGCCGCGCGTCTCGCGCGCCGCCTTCCACAGCGCGGGGTTGAGCAGGCTGTTGCTGGGCGCGAGCGCGTCGACGACGTTGCCGACGGCGAACTGGACGCGTTCGTGGTCGGCCCAGTCCAGGTCGGCGTCCTCGACGAGGTCGGTGGCGGTGCCCCCGGCCGCGATGTGGGCCTGGACGAGGCGACGCAGCAGCGGGTTCTCCGTCCACGCCGGGTCGGCGTAGCGCTTGTCCTTGGGGCTCGGCGCCACCTGCGAGGCGCCGACCCCGATCTTCGCCAGCTCCGCGGCGAGCCCCGCCCCGCGGCGGGTGACGGTGACCGGCCGCGCGGCCAGCGCCGCGGCCATCCGCAGCCCGGCCGCGGCCGGGAGCATCCGGCGCAGCGGGCCCAGCGCGCCGTCGGAGAGCAGCATGTCCAGACCGGTCGCGACGTCGGCGTCGGTGGGGTCCTGCTCGGCCGTCATCGGGGCTCCTTCGCGGCGTCGGTGGCGGGGGTCTGCGCAGCATGGGCGGGGGGACCGGTCGCGGGCAAGTCGGGCCGGGCCGCGGGCAGGTCCGGAGCGGTCGCCATCGCCCGCAGCCGGTCCATCCGGCGCGGGGCGGGCTCCGGCCGGGCGGGCCAGGCCTGCTCGACGGCGTTGTTGAGGTGGGCGCCGAGCACGATCGACAGGCCGAGCAGGAACCCGAAGAGCAGGAACGCGATCGGGGTGGCCAGCGCCCCGTAGGTGTAGCCGGTGCTCGTCAGGACCGCGATGTAGACGCGCAGGCCGGTGGCGCTGGCGATGAACACGACCATCGCGAGCAGCGCGCCCGGCAGCAGGCGCCGCCACGGCAGGGTGTGCGGCAGCGCGAGGCGGTAGACGGCGGTCAGCACGAGCACGGTGAGCAGCGCGGCGCCCGGGTAGTAGAACGCGCCGACCAGCGACGTCGCCGGACCCTGCCAGGCGACCGGGAGCACCTGGGGGAGCAGCTCGGGCCCCAGCACGATGACCGGCAGGCCGAACACGGCCACCACCAGCGCGAGCAGGTAGACCAGCAGCGAGAAGATCCGCTGCCAGACGGGGTGGCGCACCAGCTTCTGCCCGTGCGCCTCGGTGATCGAGTCCACCAGCGACGCGATGGCCGACGACCCGGCCCACAGCGCGATCACGAACCCGACCGACACCACGTCGGCCCGCCCGATCGTCAGGATGCTCGACGCGGTCGGCGCGATGATCTCGTCGACGACCTCGGGGGTGAAGACCTGCCGCGCGAAGGCGACGATGGCCTCCTCGACGACCTCCACGGTGTCGGGCCCGAACCACTCCCCGACGTAGCCGAGCGAGCCCAGCAGGGCCAGCAGCAGCGGCGGCAACGAGAGCGCCTGCCAGAAGGCGGCCTGTGCGGAGTGGGAGAAGATGTCCTGGTCCCAGGCGTTGCCCAGGGTGCGGCCGATCACCCGGCGCAGGCTCGGGGCGGGGTCGTTGCCGGTCGGCGCATCGGTCATGGTCGGCACAGGATGGACCACCGGTGCCCCGCCCGCCGGGCACGCCGGGTCTCGGCGCGTCGGGTGACACCGCCCCGTTACCCTGGTCCGCGTCTCGACCGCGACAGCGCAGCGCGGTCCCCCCAGTAGCCGTCGACGTCAGGGAGTCGTGTGTCCCAGGCCCACCGGACCGCGGCCGAGCCGATCGCGCCGTCGTCCCGCCCGATGCGCGCCTGGCAGCGCAAGGCGCTGAGCCGCTACCTCGCCGCCGGCCCGCAGGACTTCCTGGCGGTCGCCACCCCGGGCGCCGGGAAGACCGCCTTCGCGCTGCGGGTGGCCGCCGAGCTGCTCGCCGACAGGACGATCACCCACCTGACGGTCGTGGCACCCACCGAGCACCTGAAGTACCAGTGGAGCCAGGCCGCCGCGGCCGTCGGGATCGCGCTGGACCCGGAGTTCCGCAACTCCGCGGGCGGCACGTCGTCGGACTACACCGGCATCGCCGTCACCTATGCCGGCGTCGCGGCCCACCCGGCGCTGCACCGGTTGCGCACCGAGAACCGGCGCACGCTCGTCGTCCTCGACGAGATCCACCACGCGGGTGACGCCCGTTCGTGGGGCGACGCGGTCAAGGAGGCGTTCGAGCCGGCCGTGCGGCGCCTCGCGCTCACCGGGACCCCGTTCCGCAGCGACGACAACCCGATCCCGTTCGTCGACTACCTGCCCGACTCCGCCGGTGCCCTGCGCAGCCGCTCGGACCACTCCTACGGCTACGCCGAGGCCCTCGCCGACGGCGTCGTCCGGCCCGTGGTGTTCCTCGCCTACTCGGGGGTCTCCAGCTGGCGCACGAGCGCGGGCGAGGAGATGACGGCCCGCCTCGGCGAGCCGCTCACCGCCGAGCAGACGGCGCGGGCCTGGCGCACGGCCCTCGACCCGGGCGGCGAGTGGGTCACGGCCGTCCTCGCCGCGGCCGACAAGCGGCTGTCCGGGCACCGTGCGGGCGGCATGCCCGACGCGGGCGGGCTCGTCATCGCCTCCGACCAGACCACCGCCCGGGCCTACGCGGCGATCCTCACCGAGGTCACCGGCACGCCGCCGGTGCTGGTCCTGTCCGACGAGGCGGGCTCCTCGGAGCGGATCGCGCGGTTCAGCGCATCGACCGACCGGTGGATGGTCGCGGTCCGCATGGTCTCCGAGGGTGTCGACGTGCCGCGGCTCGCCGTGGGCGTCTACGCCACCAGCGCGTCGACGCCGCTGTTCTTCGCCCAGGCGATCGGCCGGTTCGTGCGCTCGCGGCGGCCGGGGGAGACGGCGTCGGTGTTCGTGCCCAGCGTGCCCGTCCTGCTCGGGCTGGCCAGCGAGCTGGAGGCGCAGCGCGACCACGTGCTGGGCGAGCCGCACCGTCCCAAGGAGGGCTGGGACGACGACGAGCTCGCCGCGGCCAACCGGCAGGCCGACGAGCCGGGGGAGGACGAGCCCTCGTTCACCGCGCTCGGTGCCAACGCCGAGCTCGACCAGCTCATCTACGAGGGCACCTCGTTCTCCGCCGACGAGGAGGACTACCTGGGCCTGCCCGGCCTGCTGGAGCCCGACCAGGTGCGCACGCTGCTGGGCAAGCGGCAGAGCGAGTGGCTCTCGCGCTCGGCCCGCACCGCCCCGGCCGTGACGCCCCCGCCCCCCGCCGAGCGGCCCGCCCAGTCGGTGCGGGAGCGGATCGCGGCACTGCGCAAGGAGCTCAACACCCTGGTCGCGCTGCACCACCACCGTACGAACACGCCACACGGGAAGATCCACAACGAGCTCCGCACGCGGTGCGGCGGCCCGCCCACGGCGATGGCCAACATGGAGCAGCTCGAGGAGCGCATCGCCACCCTCCGCTCCTGGCGCTGACCCCCGCCCCGCGAGTCCCCCTTTCCCCGCCCGCGAGTCCCCGTTCCCGCGCCCGCGAGTCCCGCGTCCTGCGCCCGTACGCCGGGGCCCGAGGCGCGCGCGTCGTCGACCGCCCACGGCGACGGGGCGGGGACCGTGTGGTCCCCGCCCCGTCGTGTCGATTGCGTGTGTGGTCTGTGTGGTCTGCCGGCGTCCGGGCCGGCTCCGCTCAGCTGCCGGCCTGGACGCTCGCGTCGAGTTCGCGGAGCTTGTCCGCGTGAGCCCGGCCGTGGTGCCCGCAGAACAACAGCTCTCCGCCGGACGGCAGTACGGCACGGACCTTCGCAGCCGCGCCGCAACGGTCGCAGCGGTCGGCAAGGGTCAACTCGGGCCGGGTCAGGGTTCCTGGCTGCATGGCGGTCTCCCTCCGTCTCGGCTCCGGAGGCCCGGAGCCGCGTTCCTGGACGACCGCTCGCGCGGTGTGTCCACTCTCCCAGACGTTGCACACCCCCGCACGTGTTCCCGAGGCGCGTCGCGACGACCGTCACGTTTGACCGTGAGTGACCGGCGAGATGGCGCTCCGGTGACGAATGCGGGACCTTCGTTGACTACGAGTGAATGATGCGTGCCGTGCTGTGACACCGCAAGGTGCCGTCGCCGAACAGTCCCCGCTCGCTTGTTACGTTCTGAAGTCATGACGACGGCCACCCGCGCGTGGATACCCGCGCCCGCGCTCTTCGTCGTCGGCGGGTTGTCGATGTACGTCGGTGCCGCGCTGGCGGTCGGCCTGTTCGACCGGCTGCCGCCCAGCGCGGTCGCGGTGCTGCGGCTGCTGGGTGCCGCGGCGGTACTGCTGGCCTGGCGCCGGCCGGGCCGGGCGGCGTGGCGCGGGCCGCGCCTGGCGCGGGCGGTCGCCTTCGGGATGGCGACCGGTCTGATGAACCTGGCGTTCTACGAGGCGATCGCCCGGCTGCCGCTGGGCACGGCCGTGGCGATCGAGTTCGTCGGCCCGGTGGCGGTCGCGGCGGCCGCGTCCCGCCGCCCCCGCGATCTCGCCGCCGTCGCGCTCGCGGCGCTCGGCGTGGCACTGATCGCGGATGTGCGCTGGTCAGGTAGCCCGGAGGGGGTCCTCTGGGCGCTCGCGGCGGCCGGGATGTGGGCCGCCTACATCCTGCTCGGCAAGCGCGTCGCCACCGCGGGCAACGGCCTGGACGACATGGCCGTCGGGTTCGCGGTGGCCGCGGTCGTCCTCTCGCCGCTGCTGCTCGTGGGCCCCCGGGCCGACGGTGCGCTGGCCGATCCGACGGTGCTGCTGCTGGCGGTCGGGGTGGGGGTGCTGTCCAGCCTGGTGCCCTACGTCCTGGACCAGCTGGTGCTCCGCCGCGTGGGCCAGGCCCGCTTCGCCGTCCTCCTGGCGCTGCTGCCGGCGACCGCCACCGTGGTCGGCCTCGTCGCGCTCGCGCAGGTGCCGGGCCTGCTCGAAGGGCTGGGTATCGCGGCGGTCGTCGCCGCGGTGGCGCTGCGGTCCCGCGACGGCGACGTTGCGGCGAATGCGGACCCGCGGTAACCCGTTCACGGACTGTAGTCCACTCTGATGTGACTCACAGTGATGAAGTTCGACCCGTTGGGAGGACCGGCGTTTCCCAGCATGCGGGAGGGCGCGTCAGGTCGCCGGGGGTCGGCGGGGCCGGCCGGACAGCGCCGGGAAGTGGCCGGGCCGCTCGCCGGACTCGAACACCTCGGCTGCCGGGCCGACGATCAGCGGGTCCGGATCGGTGGCGATGTCGAGGTCCTTGCCCGGGTAGTCGAACAGGCGCAGAACGTGCCGCATCGCCTCCAGCCTGGCGCGCTTCTTGTCGTTGCTCTTGATGACCGTCCACGGCGCGTCGGCGGTGTCGGTGTCGGTGTAGAAGAACATCGCCTCCTTCGCCTCGGTGTACTCGTCCCACTTGTCGAGCGAGGCGAGGTCCATCGGGCTGAGCTTCCACTGTCGGACGGGGTCGACCTGGCGGATGGTGAAGCGCGTCCGCTGCTCGTCCCGCGACACCGAGAACCACAGCTTGACCAGGTGGATCCCGCTGCGGACGAACATCCGCTCCAGCTCGGGGGCCTCCCGGAGGAACTCCATGTAGTCGCGCGGCTCGGCGAACCCCATGACGCGCTCGACGCCCGCGCGGTTGTACCAGCTGCGGTCGAGCAGCACGATCTCCCCGGCCGCGGGCAGGTGGGCGACATAGCGCTGGAAGTACCACTGCGTCGACTCGCGCTCGGTGGGCTTCTCCAGTGCCACGACCCGGGCGCCGCGCGGGTTGAGGTGCTCCATGAAGCGCTTGATGGTGCCGCCCTTGCCCGCTGCGTCGCGCCCCTCGAAGAGGATGACGACCCGCTGCCCGGTCTCCTTCACCCAGTTCTGCAGCTTCAGCAGCTCGATCGGCAGCAGCCGCTTGTTCCGCTCGTAGGCCTCGCGGGACAGTCGCTCGTCGTAGGGATAGCCCTCGCGCCAGGTGTCGACGTGTGCGCCGTCGGGTCCGAGCAGGACCGGGTCGTCGTCGTCGGTGTCGTCGACGCTCAGCGCCGAGTGGTCCGCGAGCAGGGCGGGGAGGTTCACGTGCGCACTCTGGCCGGTGTCGGTTGCCGCGAGGTGAACGGCGGTGGGACGCGAGCGGGCGGCCCGTGTCGGGGCCGCGGACGGGGCCGGGCTGCCGCGGCCAGCGAACGGAGGACGGGGGACTCGCGGACGGAGAACGGGGGACTCGCGGGTGGGGTGGGGCGGGCGGTGCGGCGAACGGGCCAATCGACGCCGCCGGACGGTGGGAGTCGCAACAAATCGGACCTGGCGTCACCGAAACGTGACCGAACCGGGATGACTTGAACGATGCAGTGTGCTTGGCACCACTCCGATGAGAGGCATACGTTGCCGGTCACAACATTTACCTCCCCCCGACGATGTGGAAGGACCAGCATGCGCACCAGGAGAACCGCCCAGCTCGCACTCGGGCTGGGAGTCGCCCTCACTCTGGCCGCCTGCGGTCAGAACGCCGCCGCCCCGTCCGCGGCGCCCGGAGCCGAGGTCGCGGCCGATGCGCCGCGCGTCGGCGTGATCCTCCCGGAGACCGAGAGCTCGGCCCGCTGGGAGGGCTTCGACCGCCCGCTGCTCGAGCAGGCGATGGCCGAGGCCGGTCTCGACGCCGACATCCAGAACGCCCAGGGTGACGAGCAGACCTTCACCACGCTGGCCGACGGCTTCATCGCCAGCGGCGTCGACGTGCTCGTGATCGCCGCGATCACCAGCGAGTCCGGTGCCGCGGTGGCCGCGAAGGCCAAGGCCCAGGGCATCCCGACGATCGACTACGACCGCCTGAGCCTCGGGGGCTCCAGCGACTACTACGTCTCCTTCGACAACGAGGGGGTCGGCGCGCTGCAGGGCCAGGGCCTGGCCGACGCGCTGTCGGGCCAGCAGGGCGCACAGGTCATCGAGATCCGCGGCGCGCCGACGGACAACAACGCGACGCTGTTCTACAACGGCGCGCTGTCGGTGCTCCAGCCGCTCTACGACTCCGGCGCCCTCACCCAGACCGCCAGCCAGGCCATCGAGGACTGGGACAACCAGATCGGCGGCACCACCTTCGAGCAGCTGCTCACCGGCAACGGCGGCCAGGTCGGCGGCGTCCTCGCGGCCAACGACGGCCTCGCCGGCGCGATCATCACCGTGCTCCAGAAGTACGGCCTCAACGGCACGGTCCCGGTCACCGGCCAGGACGCCACCCCCGACGGCCTGCAGGCCATCCTGCGCGGTGACCAGTACATGACGGTCTACAAGCCGATCCAGGAGGAGGCGCAGGCCACCGCGGAGCTCGCCGCCGCACTGGCCGCCGACGACACCGCCGCCGCCGACGCCATCGCGACCGGCTCCGTCGACGACCCGGAGGGCAACCGCCAGGTCAAGTCGGTCCTGCTGACCCCGCAGCTGATCACCCGTGACAACGTGAAGACCGTCATCGACGACGGTGCGGTCCCGGCGTCCGAGGTCTGCGTCGCCGACGTGGCCGCGGCCTGCGCCGAGCTCGGCATCAGCTGACCCACGACCCCTCGTGCGCGGGAACCGTGGCCCCGGCCACGGTTCCCGCGCACGGGCACCGGAGGTGCCGAGTGAGTGAACCGATCCTGCAGCTACGCGGGGTGAACAAGAGCTTCGGCGCGGTGCAGGTGCTGCACGACGTCGACTTCACGGTGCGGGCCGGAGAGGTCACCGCGCTCGTCGGCGACAACGGCGCCGGCAAGTCCACGCTGGTCAAGTGCGTGGCCGGGATCCACCCGACCGACAGCGGCGAGGTGATCTTCGACGGGGCGCCGGTCAGCGTCACGGCCCCGGCCGACGCCGCCAAGCTCGGCATCGAGGTCGTCTACCAGGACCTCGCGCTGGCCGACAACCTCGACATCGTCCAGAACATGTTCCTGGGCCGCGAGCGCGGCAAGCCGTGGCTGCTCGACGAGGCCGACATGGAGCAGGCGGCCCGCGACACCCTCGCGTCCCTGTCGGTCCGCACCGTGACCTCGGTGCGGATGCCCGTGGCGGCGCTGTCCGGCGGGCAGCGGCAGACCGTCGCGATCGCCAAGGCCGTGCTCTGGGACTCCAAGGTCGTGCTCCTCGACGAGCCGACCGCCGCACTCGGCGTCGCCCAGACCCGCCAGGTGCTCGACCTGGTCCGCCGCCTCGCCGAGCAGGGCCTCGGCGTGGTGCTGATCAGCCACAACATGGCCGACGTGTTCGAGGTCTCCGACCGGATCGCCTGCCTCTACCTCGGACGGATGGTGGCCCAGGTGCCGACGAAGGACGTGACCCACGGCCAGGTCGTGGAGCTCATCACCGCGGGCCGCTCCGGCGACCTGGGCCTGCAGCGCCCCGAGGCGGTGACCGTCTGATGAGCGCCCCGGAGAAGCCCGACCTGGAGAAGAAGTCCGCGGCGCAGCGGGCCGCCCCGGCGGCGAGCCGGGCGGCCGACTTCGGCATCGACACCACCGCGCGCACGACCGGCCAGGCCGTCGCGGCCTACCTGCGCGGCCTGCGCACCGGGGAGCTGGGCGCGCTGCCCGCACTGCTCGGCCTGCTGGCCCTGCTGATCCTGTTCAGCACGCTGGACTCGACCGGCACCTTCCCCAGCCTGCTCAACATCGCCAACCTGCTCCAGCAGGGCGCCGGCCGCACGATCATCGCGATGGGCCTGGTGTTCGTGCTGCTCACCGGCGAGATCGACCTGGCGGCGGGCACGGCGTCGGGGCTGGCGGCGGCGGTGATGGCGCTGCACCTGGTCAGCGGCGGCAACCTGCTCGGCGGCATGGGCACCACGGTGTTCGTGCTGTTCCTGCTGGTCATCGTGCTGGCGATCGTGCTGGCGCTGCTGCTGCGGATCTGGGCCGGGGCCGCGCTCAGCGCGCTCGCACTCGGGCTCATGGTCATCGGCTTCCCGCCGAACCCGTGGCTGCAGATGCTGCTCGCGGTCTGCGTCGGCGTCGTCATCGGCTGCATCACCGGCTTCCTGGTGGCCAAGGTCGGGATGCCGTCGTTCGTGGTGACGCTGGCGCTGTTCATCTCCTGGCAGGGCATCATCCTGGCGCTGATCGGGGACGGCGGCACGCTCGGCCTGCGCGACCCGGTGCTCAACGCCGTCGCCAACGGCAACCTGTCGACGCTGGGCAGCTGGGTGCTGTTCGTCGTCGCCGCGGGCGGCTACGCGGCGGTGCTGCTCAACCGGCAGGTCTCGCGCCGCAGGCTGGGCCTGGTCGCCCAGCCGACCGGGCTGGTGCTGATCAAGGTCGGCGCCGTGGTCGTGCTCGGCGCGGTGGCCACCTTCCTGCTCACGCTCGACCGCTCGCCGGGGGACCTGCCGATCACCGGCGTTCCGTTCGTCGTGCCGATCGTGCTGACGCTGCTGGTCGCCGGCACGTTCGTGCTCGACCGCACCCGCTTCGGCCGCCACGTCTACGCCGTCGGGGGCAACCGGGAGGCCGCGCGCCGCGCCGGTATCGACGTCGTGCGGATCCGGGCGTCGGTGTTCGTCATCGCCTCGGTGTTCGCGGCGATCGGCGCGATCGTGTACTCGTCGAAGGTCGGGTCGGTCAGCCCGGGCGCGGGCGGCGGCAACACCCTGCTGTTCGCCGTCGGCGCGGCCGTCATCGGCGGCACCTCGCTGTTCGGGGGGCGCGGGCGCATCAGCAACGCCGTGATCGGCGGGGCGGTGCTCGCGACCGTCGAGAACGGGCTGGGCCTGCTGCGCCAGCCGGCGGCCGTGGTGTTCGTCGTGACGGGGCTGGTGCTGCTGCTGGCGGCGTCGGTCGACGTGCTCTCCCGGCGCCGGTCGGCGGTCGCCGGCAGGTGAGCCGACGTGCGTGTGCTTTCCTTCGGGGGAGCGACGTCCCGATCCCGCCCGCGGAGGCACCGTGAACCGCGCATGGGTGGGGGACCCCGGCAGCGCCTCGTCGGGCGCCCGTCCCGACGAGGCGCGCCGGCACAACCGGTCCGCGCTGCTGCGCCGCCTGCACGTCGACGGGCCGTGCACCCGGGCCACGCTGGCCGCGGAGCTGGGGCTCAACCGCAGCACGATCAAGGCCGTCGTCGACGGGCTCGCGGAGTCCGGCGTCGTCAGCGAGGCCGTCCCGGCCCGCCGGACCGGCGCGGGGCGGCCGTCGCTGATGGTGCTGCCGCAGGCGGAGTCGGCCGTCGTGCTCGCCGTCGACGTGCGGGTGGAGCAGGTCGCGATGTCGATGGTCGGGCTGGGCGGGCAGGTGATCGGGCGGCACAGCTGGAACCTGCGCCGCGCCACCCGTACACCCGGTGAGGTGATCACCCACGTCGCCGAGTCGGCCCAGCTGCTGGCCGAGGAGCTGGCGGTCACGCCCGCCGGGGCAGGCATCTCCGTACCCGGCGTCGTGCGCCGCGACGACGGGTGGGTGCACGAGGCGCCCAACCTGGAGTGGCGCGACATCGCGCTCGGCGCCCGGCTCGCCGCGGTGCTGCGGCTGCCCGTGCAGGTGGCCAACGACGCCGAGATGGGGGCGCTGGCCGAGCACGTGCGCGGCGCCGCCCGCGACGTCGCCGACCTGGTGTACATCTCCGCGGACAAGGGGGTCGGGGGCGGCGTCATCTCCGGGGGACGCCCGCTGCGCGGCACCCGCGGCTACGTCGGCGAGCTCGGGCACCTGGTGGTGCGCCCGGGCGGCCGGTCCTGCTACTGCGGGTCGCGCGGGTGCTGGGAGACCGAGGTCGGGGAGCGTGCGCTGTGCCGGGCGCTCGGCATGCCCGAGGACACCCCGCGCGGTGTGGTCGTGGCCGAGCTGCGGTCGCTGGAGACCGCCCCGGTGCCCGGGCCGCTCGACGAGTTCGCCGAGTGGCTCGCGACCGGGCTCGTCACCGTCGTCAACATGATGGCGCCGGACCTGGTGGTGCTCGGCGACCTGTTCACCGCGCTGCCGCCCGGCGTCGTCGACCACGTCCGCGGGCTGGTGCACGAGCGCAGCCTGGTCAGCCGGGCCGTCGGCGGGACGCGGATCGAGACCAGCCCGCTGGGTCGCGACGCGACGCTCGTCGGGGCCGCGGAGCTGGCCTTCGAACCGGTGCTCGGGGCGTTCTAGCCGCGCTGCACGTTCAGCCCGACGTCGCCGCCGGAGATCGAGTCGACGCGCACCAGCAGCCCGCCCACCCGGGCGCTCTCGCCGACGCCGAGGTCGGCGGCCTCGCCGCGGGCGGACACGGTGACCGCGTCGGTGGTGATGCCCGAGACGCGGAGGTCGCGCTCCAGGCTGCCGATCTCGACCTCGACGGTCTGCTCCCCGCTCAGCGAGATGGTGCACACCTCGTCGACGCAGGTGCTGGTGCGGGTGGTGCAGGCCGAGGCGGTCAGCACGGCGAGGAGGACGAGGGCGGGGACGTGGGCACGCACGGGGGGCTCCGGGGGTCGGTGTCGGTGTCGGTGAGGTCAGTGTCGGGCGCGGAGCGGGCCGCCGGACGGGTGGTGGCACCACTCCTGGTGCGGGGGCCAGCGTCCGCGGGGGGCGCGGGAGGGGTCCCGGTCGCGTACAGTCGACCCGACCCGCGGGAGCCCACGATCCGAGGCTGAGAGGGCGGCAGGCCGGCCGTCGACCGTTCGAACCTGACCCGGTTAGCACCGGCGTAGGGAGGACCGTCATGGCCCGTCTTCTCGCTGTCCTGCTCACGACGTTCGCGCTCGTCCTCGCCGGGTGCTCCGGCGGATCGGGGGACCGGACGATCCGGGTCGCCCTGGACTGGACGCCCAACACCAATCACACGGGCCTCTACGTCGCCCAGGTGGAGGGCTGGTTCGCCGAGGCGGGCCTGGACGTGGAGTTCCTGCCCTACAACTCGACCTCGCCCGACACGCTGGTGTCCTCGGGAGCCGCCGAGTTCGGCATCTCCTTCCAGGACTCCTTCACCTTCTCCAAGGCCGCGGGCGCCGACATCACCTCGGTGATGGCGGTGCTGCAGCACTGGGGCACCGAGATCGCGGTGCGCGCCGACCGGGCCGACATCGTCAGCCCCGCCGATCTCGACGGCGCCGTCTACGGCGGGTTCGGCGGGCCGGGGGAGGTGCCGAAGATGCAGGCGGTCATCCGCGGTGCGGGCGGTGCGGGCGACTTCGAGACCGTCGTGCTCGGCACCTCGGCCTACGAGGCTCTCTACTCCGGCGACGTCGACTTCACCGAGCCGTTCGTCGCGTGGGAGGGGATCGAGGCCGAGCTGCGCGGGGAGGCGCTGAAGACCTTCGCCTACACCGACTTCGGGTTCCCCGACGCCTACAGCGTCGTGCTGATCGGCAACTCGCCGTGGCTGACCGCCAACCCCGACGACGCGCGCGCGTTCGTCCAGGCCGCCCAGCGCGGGTACCGGCTCGCCGCCGACGACCCCGCCCGCGGCGCGCAGCTGCTGATGGAGGCCAACCCGGGCTTCTTCACCGAGCCCGAGCTGGTGACCCGCAGCCAGGACCTGCTGGCGGCGGAGTACCTGCGCGACGAGGCCGGTGACGTGGGCCCGCAGACGCTGGAGCGCTGGAGCGGCTACTCCGGGTTCGTCGCGGACTCCGGGGTGCTGACCGGGCCGGACGGCGCCCCGCTGACCGGGCGCCCGGACTTCGCGACCTGGTTCACCAACGACTACCTGGCGCCGTGACCGCACGGCCGGTCGCGGTGACGGCGCGACCCGGGGACGTGCCCGCGACCGCTGGAGGGGGACTCGCGGGCGGGATCCGGGGGACTCGCGGGCGGGGAACGGGGGACTCGCGGGCGGGGAAACGGGGACTCGCGGGGCGGGTGGGGCCGGCGCTGGCCGTCGTCGCCGGGCTGCTCGTGGTGTGGCAGGTCGGGGTCGAGGTGTCCGGGGTGGCGCCGCAGATCCTGCCGTCGCCGCTGCGGGTGCTGGAGCAGGGCTGGGCCTACCGCGAGCAGCTCTGGGCCAACACCGTCCCGACGCTGCAGGCCACCGCCGTCGGGTTCACGGTGTCGCTGGCGCTGGCCTGGGGGCTCGCGGTGGCCGTCGACTTCTCGCCGTGGCTGCGCCGCGCGCTGACCCCGCTGCTGGTGGCCTCGCAGACGCTGCCGATCATCGCGATCGCGCCGCTGCTGATCATCTGGTTCGGGTTCGGGCTGGCGCCGAAGGTCGTCGTCATCGCCCTGGTCACCTTCTTCCCGATGACGGTCGGGCTGATCGAGGGGTTCGACTCGACGCCGCGCCAGGCCACCCGCCTGCTGCGCAGCATGGGGGCCTCGCGCTGGGCGCAGTTCCGCTACGTGCGCCTGCCCGGGGCGATGCCGTCGTTCTTCACCTCGCTGCGCATCGGCATCACCTACGCCGTGACGGGGGCGATCTTCGCCGAGTACGTCGGCGCCACGGCCGGGCTCGGCATCTTCATGAGCGTGCAGAAGAACTCCTTCCGCACCGACCTGGTGCTCGCCGCCGTCGTCGTGACGGCGCTGCTGAGCGTCACCCTGTTCGCGCTGACGTTCCTGGTGCAGCGGCTGGTGGCCCCGTGGAGCCGGGATGGGTGAGCCGAAGCTGCGGGTGCAGGACGTGCACCTGGCCTTCCCCGGCCTGCCCGTGCTCGACGGCGTCAGCTTCGACGTGGCGCCCGGGGAGTTCGTGTCGCTGATCGGGCCCAGCGGGTGCGGCAAGTCGACGTTGTTCGACGTGGTCGCGGGCCTGCACCGGCCCGACGCCGGGCGCGTCGTCGTCGACGGGCGGGACGCGACCGGACGCGTCGACCCCTTCGCCTACATGCCCCAGCAGGACCTGTTGTTCCCCTGGCGCACGGTGCTCGACAACACCGCGCTCGGGCTGGAGGTCGCCGGCGTGCCGCGCCGCACGGCCCGCCGCCGGGCGGGGGAGCTGTTCGGGGCGTTCGGGCTGGCCGGTTTCGAGGGGGCCCGCCCCGCGGAGCTGTCCGGCGGGATGCGCCAGCGCGCGGCCCTGCTGCGCACCGTCGTCCAGGACCGGGCCGTGCTGCTGCTCGACGAGCCGTTCGGCGCGCTGGACTCGCTGACCCGCGCCGACCTGCAGACCTGGCTCGACGACGTCCGCGCCGGGTTCGGCTGGACCGTCCTGCTGATCACCCACGACATCCGCGAGGCCGTGCGCCTGTCCGACCGGGTGGTGGTGCTCGGGCCCCGCCCGACCCGGGTGCGGTGCGAGATCCCGGTGGACCTGCCGCGGCCCCGGCCGCAGGAGGCCACGGCGGCGGCCGGCGCGGTGGAGGCCGAGGTGCTGGCCGCGCTGCGGCCGGGCTGAGACCTACACGCCGAGGCGCTGGGGGCGGCGCACGTCGATCAGGTCGGCGGCCAGGGCGCGGGTGTCGGGGTGGTCCGGGCCGAGGAGCTCGGTGCAGTCGGTGAGGGCGCGCTCCAGCCCGGCGACGGCCTCCCCGGTGCGCCCCAGCTCGGCGAGGCAGCTCGCCAGGGCGGCGCGCACGGTGATCGTGTGGACGCTGCGCGGGCCCAGGGCGAACTCGGCGTCGCGCAGGGCCGAATCCAGGACGGTGACGGCGGCGGTGAGGTGGCCGCCCGCGGCCTGCGCCAGCGCCAGCCCGGTGCGTGCGGCCAGCGTGGCGACGTCGGCCGGCCCGAGGTCGCGGCGGCGCACGTCCGCGACCACCGCCGCCAGGTCGACGGCCTCGGCGTGCCGCCCGGCGAGCCGGTACCCGGTGGCCAGCGCGTCGCGCGCGTCGAGCGTGCGGGGGTCGTCCGGGCCGAGCAGGCGGGCCCGGACGTCGACGGCGGAGCGCAGCAGGTCGACGGCCTCGCGCGGCCGGTCGGCCCGGGCGGTGGCCACGGCGAGGTTGCCCTCCACGACGAGGGTGTCGGGGTGGTCGTCGCCGAGCAGGGCGCGGCAGCCCGCGACCGCAGAGGTGAGCAGGCGCACCGCCTCCTCGGCATCGCCGTCGGCGAGCCGTGCCGCCGCCTCGGCGTTGCGGGCGGCCAGCGCCTCCACGCGCTCGGCACGGGTGCCGTGCCGCGGTGCGGCGGGCTTGTCCCTGCGGTTCCACCAGGCCATCGCGCGTCCCCCGGGTCTCGACGGTTGCTGTCACGGAAAGTATCCGGCAGATCCGTTGATCGTCCAGTCGAGTGACCGTGATGTGAGACATTCGGTGCAGTTCTCACCGCCGGTGAGACGTGCCTCACCAGTAGGGCTGGATCGTTAGGATCACGGCGTGCGACTGACGCGCAGCGCCCGCAAGCACGGCCTCACCGCCGACGCCGTGCGCCGCGTGCTCGAGGCCCCGCTCCGCTCGGTCGACCAGTCCTCGCCGGAGGGCGGGGTGGTGCTGCACATCGGGCTCACCGCCGACCGCGATCTCGTCGAGGTCGTCGTGGCCCCCGGCGACCCGCCGGTGGTGCTGCACGCGATGCGTCTGCGCCCGGCGAACTACCACCACCTCACGGGCCGACGGCCGGGAGCGTCAGCCGGGCCCCCGTGACGGTGTGCACGCTCGGCGCCGTCCGCGACGACCCGGCGGCCGGCTCCCCGGTGCCCAGGTTGCGGGCGAAGCGAGGGTGCGACCCGCCCGCCACCAGCAGCCGCAGCCGGTGCCCCGCGGCGAACCGGTGCGCGCACGCGTCGAGGGTCAGGCGCACGGGACCCGGCCCGCGGTCGGGGTCCAGCCGCAGCAGGACGTCGGTGACGTTGCGGGAGCGGCCCCCGGCGTCGACGTCGCAGAGGCGGACGAACACGTCGGCGTGCGGGTTGTCGGTGGAGTGGTCGAGCTCCACGGTCGGCTCGCCGACGACCTCCAGGTCGGCGGCCAGCGGCTCCCCGGTGAACGCGACGACGTCGGGCCGGGCCTCCAGCGCCGCGTTGTCGCGCACCCCGGCGCCCGCGGCGAGGAGCCGGCCGCCGACGGTCGGCGTCGGGTCGGTCGGGTCGAAGCGGAACCGGGTGGCCGGTGCGGGGACCGCCACCCCGTCGGGGAGCAGCGCGCCGCCCGCGGCCGCGTGCCAGGTCCGGGCCGCGGTCGGCGGCGGCCACTCCGGCAGGTCGCGCCACTGCCCCGCCCCGGTGACGTGGATGCGCACCGGGGACGGCCGGGCCCCGACCCCGGCCAGGTGCTGGTCGACGAACTGCAGGGTCTCCCGCGCCACGTCCGCGGCCACGGCGACCTGCAGGTGCGTCCACGGGCCGACGGTGAGCGCCACCGGCGCGCCGCGCCCGCGCAGCACGGCGTACTGGTGCAGCGTCTGGTCCAGGAACAGGTCCTGCCAGCCGCCGACCAGCAGCACCGGCGCCGTGGTCCGTTCCAGCGCGGCGGTGACCCGGCGCGGCTCCCAGAACGGGTCGTTGCGGTCGGGGTGCGAGGCCCAGTCGCGGTACCAGGGCGCGCCGCCGTCCAGCAGCGCCTCCCCGGCGTCGACGAGCGGCAGGCCCGCATGGGCCCGGCGCAGCGCCGGGCGCCCGGTCAGGCTGCGGGCGGCGCGGCGCAGCGGACCGCCGACCTCCTGGACGGCCATCATCGCGCTCCAGCCCAGGAAGTCGTCGAGGGTGAACGCGCCGCGGCCGTGGGTCACCTCGGCGAAGTCGTGCGGCCCGACCACCACGACCGAGGCCTTCAGCTCCGGCGGCGGGTCGGTCATCAGCGCCCACTGCGTCCAGCCCAGGTAGGACAGCCCCGCGGTGGCGAGCCGGCCGTCGAACCAGTCCTGCCCCCGCAGCCAGGCGACGGTGTCGAGCCCGTCGTCGACCTCGTGGACCATCGGCTCGAACACCCCGCCGGAACCGAAGGTGCCGCGGCAGCTCTGCACGAGCACGTGGTAGCCGCGCGCGGCCAGCGTGCGGGCCGACACGACGTCGAGCGGGGAGCGTCTGCCGTAGGGCGTGCGCACCAGCACCGTGCCCAGCGGGTGCGCGGTGTCGGGGGCGAGGTGGGTGGCGAGCAGCACGACGCCGTCGCGGACCGGGACCCGCTCGGTGCGCACGGTGTAGCCGGTCCGGGCGCCGGGCAGGCCCAGCACGCGGGTGGCGAGGCGGTCGACGGTGCGGGCGACGGGGCCGGGGGCGCTCATGGGGGCGATCCTGCCCCGGATGCCGTGCCGCCGTCGGGCCCGCGGGTCCGTTACGGCCCGGAGGACGACGCCACCGGAAGGGATGACGCGCCCGCCCACGGCTAACCGATCGGCACCCGACGGCGATGAGCAGGCATGACCGTGATCACCACCACCGCCACCCGGGCCGCCGTCCCGGGCCCGCCGCTGACGGCCGCCCCGGCCGCCGACCGCGTCGTCGCCGTCCTGTTCGGGCTGACCGTCGCGTTGTTCCTGCTCGGCCTCGTCCTGCTCTGAGCCCCCGGGTCGCCCGCGGGGATAGCCTGCGCGGGTGACTCGCGCCTCCGGCCACACCGTCCTCGCCGACGCCGACGGCACCGCCTACGCCTCGCTGCGGCAACGGCCCGTGGCCCGCGCGGAGCGCATGGCGATGGGCAAGGCGCTGCGCAAGCGGGTGCCGCGGTCGTCACTGGCCGTCTGGGACCCCGGCCCCGACCGGCCGGACCCGGTCGCGCAGATCATCGAGTCGCACGTCGGCCGCGTCGAGTCGCTGGTGCCGATCCGGGTGGGCCGGATGACCGCCTCGCCCTACGGGTTCCTGCGCGGCTCGGCCGTGGTGATGGCCGACGACGTGGCCGGGCTGCCGCGCACCGGGATCACCCCGGTCGTCTGCGGCGACGCCCACCTGGGCAACTTCGGCTTCTACGCCTCGCCCGAACGCGACCTGGTCATCGACCTCAACGACTTCGACGAGGCGCACCCCGGCGCCTGGGAGTGGGACCTGCGCCGGCTCGTCGCGAGCATCTGGGTGGCCGGGCGGCACGGGTCGGCGTCGGAGGACCAGTGCGCCGACGCGGTGCGCACCTGCGTGGCGGCCTACCGGGACGAGGTGCGCTTCCTCGCCCGCAAGCCGTTGCTCTCGCGCTCCTACGAGCGCCTCGACGTCGACCGGCTCGCCGAGGAGAGCCCGCGCGCGCTGCGCGCCGAGATCGTCCGGGCGGCCCGGCGGGCGCGGCGGCGCACCGGGGACCGCGCGCTGCCGCGGTTCACCGAGGAGGTCGCCGGCACCCGTCGCCTGGTCGAGGAGCCGCCGCTGATGACCCGGCTGCCCGACGCCGAGGCCGACCTGGTCGGCGCCGCGCTCGACGACTACCTGCAGACACTGGCGCCGCACTGGCGCCGCGTCCTGGGCGGCTACACGCTGCTCGACGTCGGGCACAAGGTCGTCGGCGTCGGCAGCGTGGGCCTGCGGGCCTACGTCGCGCTGCTGGAGGGCTCCGCGCCCGACGACGTCGTGTTCCTGCAGCTCAAGCAGGCCCGCCGCTCGGTGCTGGCCCGCCACGTCCACGGCGACTCGGCGCTGCACGCGCACCAGGGACAGCGGGTCGTGGAGTACCAGCAGGCGCTGCAGACCGTCAGCGACCCGCTGCTGGGCTGGACCAGCGTCGGTGACATGCAGTTCTACGTCCGCCAGTTCCGCGACATGAAGGGCTCCATCGAGCTGGAGGGGATCCACCCGGCCGCCCTGGTCGACTACTCGGGGGTGGTGGGGCACCTGCTGGCCAAGGGCCACGCCCGCACCAGCGGGGCGTCGATGATCTCCGGGTACGTCGGGCGCGGGGACAACGTCGACCGCGCGTTGAGCGCCTTCGCCCGCCGGTACGCCGACCAGACCGAGGCCGACCACGCCGCGCTCGTGGACGCCGTGCGGCGCGGGAAGCTGGCCTGCGAGCCCGGGTACTGACCGGTCACGTCGCGGCGTGCAGGACGCACGCGGCGCAGTACACCGCGGCGAACCGGCTGACCGGCAGCGTCGCCTTCCGGCGCGCCAGCGCGCAGGCGAGGGCCCCGTCGTCGCCGGGATCCGGTGGGGCCGCGGCGGGGGACGACAACCCCGCCCCGCCCTCGTGCACGGCCCTCGCGAGGCGCGGGATCCGCAGCAGCCGGGGCAGCTCGGCCCCGTGCAGCGCGTCGGTGAGGCGGTCGTGGTGCTCCTCCGGCGCCGCGACGGCGTGGTAGGTCCGGCCGCCGGACTCCACGTCGGTGACGACGAGGCGCCCCCGCTCGGGGTCGGTGCGCACGCGGCCGGTGTAGGTCGCGGCGAGGCCCGACCGGTCGACCGCGACGACCCGTCGGCCGCCCGCCACCGCGGCGGCACTCAGGCGCTCCACGACGTCGTCGCGCCGCAGCGCCTCCACCGACACGGCCCCGGGCCCGCGGGTCACGCGGTACACCTCGCCGAGCACGGTCACCTGCTGGTACTGCTCGTCCATCCGACCTCCGGCCCCTCGGGTACCCGCTCTGTCGAGCCGAATCCCGACCGCCGGATACATCCGGTTGCGGTCGCGGCGCCTACGCTCGCCGGATGCGGATCGCGTCGCTGCTCCCCGCCGCCACCGAGATCGCCGCCGCGGTCGGGCTCGTCGACGACCTGGTGGCCGTCACCTTCGAGTGCGACCACCCGGCCGGGATCCGGGACCGCGTGCCGGTCGTCGTCGACACCGCCCTGCCGGAGGGGCTGACGCCCGGCGAGATCGACGCCGTGGTGCGCGACCGGGCCGCCCGGGGCCTGCCGATGTACCAGGTCGACGCCCCCGCGCTGGGCGCGCTGCGCCCCGAGCTGATCCTCACCCAGGACCTGTGCCGGGTCTGCGCACTGCCCGCGGGCGCCGTCACCGACGCGCTGGCGCTGCTCGGCTCCGACGCGGACGTCCTCTCGGTCGACCCGCACTCCGTCGACGAGGTGCTGGCCGCGATCGCGGAGATCGGCCACCGCGGCGGGGCCCCCGGACAGGCGGACGCGCTGGTCGCGGGCCTGCGGGCGCGGCTCGCGGCCGTGGCGGCCGCGGTGGCGGGTCGGGCCCGGCCGCGGGTGCTGGTGCTGGAGTGGACCGACCCGCCGTTCCTGGCCGGGCACTGGGTGCCCGAGCTGGTGCGCCGCGCGGGCGGGGAGCCGGTCGGCGGGGTCGACGCCGGGCGCAGCACGTCGGTCGGCTGGCCGGACCTGCCCGCCGCCGACGTGGTCGTCGTCGCCCCCTGCGGGTACGGACTCGACGACGCGCTCGCCCAGACCGCCGCGGTGCGCCACCTGCTCCCCGACGTGCCGGTGCTGGCGATGGACTCCGCGGCCTACGTCGTGCGGGCCGGGCCCCGGCTCGTCGACGGGATCGAGGCGCTGGCCGGGGCGCTGCACCCCGACGCGGTCGCCGCGCCCCCACCGGGCCGCATCGCCCGGGTCTGACCGGCCCCCCACGCGCTCCTCCCTACCCCGCGCGCACCTCTCGGCCCCGCGCGCACGTGCCAGCCGCGTGCACGTTTGCGGGCGCGCACGTGCCGGGCCGCGCGCACGCTGCGGGCGCGCACGTTCCGGCCCCGCGCGCACCTTCGACGGTGCGCGTGGGTGCTCGACCGTGCGCGTGAGGGTCGAAGGTGCGCGTACGGGCCGGGACGGTGCGCGTGCGAGCCGAGCCACGGGCCCGGATGGTGTGCCTGCGGACCCCCGGCGTGCGGACCCCCGGCGTGCGGACCGCGGGCGTGCGGCCCTCGGGCATGCGGGCCCGGGCGTGCGGGGCGGGCGGTGGCGCCCGTCACCCCCGCGTCAAGATCGCGTCAACGCCGACCCGCCGCCCGTCAAGCACCCGTAGCGGAGCCCCCGCGGGCGGCCGGGGTGGGCGCACGCTCCCACCGTCCCCGCCGGAACCGCCGGGGGGAGGGGGAGGTCCGGCGATGGCCGACATCGCGTACGTGCTGCTGCTGATCGGCGGGTTCCTGATGCTCGCGCTGACGCTGCGGGGGCTGGAGCGGTGGTGACGGAGAACGTCGTCGGGGCGGTCGTCGCACTGGCCCTGCTCGGCTACCTGTTCCTCGCGCTGGTCCGGCCGGAGAGGTTCTGATGTCGTCCACCCTCGCCGGCCTGCTCCAGGTCGGGGTGCTCCTCGTGCTGCTCGCGGCCGTGTACGCGCCCTTCGGCGGCTACATGGCCCGGGTGTACGGGAGCGAGCGGCACTGGCGGGTGGAGCGGGGGCGTGTTCAACGCCAACTCCGCGCACCCCTTCGAGAACCCGAACGCGGTCACCAACCTCCTACAGGTCTTCCTGCTGCTGGTGATCCCGGTGTGTCTCACCCGCACGTTCGGCGTGCTGGTGGGCGACCGGCGCCAGGGCCACCTGCTCGTCGCGGTCATGGGCACGCTGTGGGCGACCCTGCTCACCGTCGCCTGGTGGGCCGAGAGCCACCCGAACGGCCCGGCGCACCTGCTCGCGGGCGGCGCCATGGAGGGCAAGGAGACCCGGTTCGGGATCGGGTCCTCGGTGCTGTTCGCGATCTCCACCACCGGCACGTCGACGGGCGCGGTGAACAGCTGGCACGACGGCTACACCGGCCTCGGCGGTGGCATGACGCTGCTGAACATGCTGTTCGGCGAGGTCGCTCCCGGCGGGGTCGGGGCGGGCCTCTACGGCATGCTGGTGCTCGCGGTCATCGCCGTGTTCCTGGCCGGGCTGATGGTCGGGCGCACCCCGGAGTACCTGGGCAAGAAGCTCGGGCGGGTGCAGGTCACGGCCGCCGTCGTCGCGGTGCTGGCGATGCCGACGATGGTGCTGCTCGGCACCGGCGCCGCCCTCACGCAGCCGCTCGAGGGCGTGCTGAACGACTCCGGCCCGCACGGCCTGACCGAGGTGCTCTACGCCTACGCCAGCGCGGCCAACAACAACGGCAGCGCGTTCGCGGGCATCACGGTCACCGACCCGTTCTTCCAGGCGAGCCTCGGCGTCGCGATGCTGGTCGGCCGGTTCGTGCCGATCCTCGCGGTGCTGGCCATGGCCGGGTCGCTCGCCGCGCAGCGGCGCGTCGAACCCGGCGCCGGGAGCCTGCCCACGTCCGGACCGCTGTTCGGCGTCCTGCTCGGCGGCACCGTCGTCCTGGTCGCCGCCCTCACCTTCTTCCCGGCGCTCGCGCTGGGACCGTTCGCGGAGGCACTGCTGTGACGACCCGGAGCGCGACCGCTGTCCTGGACCGGCCCGCCCCGGCGGTGCGGGCGGGCGCGTTCGCCCCGTCCCAGCTCGTCGCGGCCCTGCCCGATGCGGTGCGCAAGCTCGACCCGCGCGCCCAGCTCCGCAACCCCGTCATGTTCGTGGTGTGGGTCGGGTCGGTGCTGGTCACGGGGCTGACGATCGTCGAGCCGAGCGTGTTCTCGGTGCTGGTCGCCGGGTCGCTGTGGGCCACCGTGCTGTTCGCGAACCTCGCCGAGGCCGTCGCGGAGGGACGGGGGAAGGCGCAGGCGGAGTCGCTGCGGCGCACCCGCACCGAGACGGTCGCCCGCCGGGTCGACGGGACGGAGGTGCCCGCCACCGCCCTGCGCGTCGGCGACCGCGTGGTCGTCGGGGCCGGCGAGGTGATCCCCGGCGACGGCGACGTCGTCGAGGGCATCGCCACCGTCGACGAGTCGGCGATCACCGGCGAGTCCGCGCCGGTGATCCGGGAGTCCGGCGGCGACCGCAGCGCGGTCACCGGCGGCACCACCGTGCTGTCCGACCGGATCGTCGTGGAGATCACGACGCGGCCGGGGGAGTCGTTCGTCGACCGGATGATCGCGCTCGTCGAGGGCGCGCAGCGGCAGAAGACGCCCAACGAGATCGCGCTGACGATCCTGCTCTCCGCACTGACCATCGTCTTCCTGCTCGCGGTCGTGGCGCTGCAGCCGATGTCGGCCTACTCCGGTGCGCAGCAGTCGCTGGTCGTGCTCACCGCGCTGCTCGTCTGCCTCATCCCCACCACGATCGGGGCGCTGCTGTCCGCGATCGGCATCGCCGGGATGGACCGGCTGGTGCAGCGCAACGTGCTCGCCACCTCCGGCCGGGCGGTGGAGGCCGCGGGCGACGTCGACGTCCTGCTGCTGGACAAGACCGGCACGATCACCTTCGGCAACCGGCAGGCCACCGACCTGGTCCCGGTCGAGGGGGTGTCGCCCGAGGACCTCGCGGCGGCGGCGCGGCTGTCCAGCCTCGCCGACCGGACGCCGGAGGGCCGCTCGATCGTCGCCCTGTGCGCGCAGCGGTTCGGGCTGCCGGAGGAGGCCACCCGCGAGGAGGCGGTCGCGGAGTTCGTGCCGTTCACGGCGCAGACGCGGATGTCCGGCGTCGACGTCGGCGGCCGGGAGATCCGCAAGGGGGCCGCGAGCGCGGTCCTGGAGCGGGTCGGCGCCGACCCGGGTGCGACCGCCGTGCGGGAGGTGGTGGACACGATCGCGCAGGAGGGCGGCACGCCGCTCGTCGTCGCGGACGGGGGGCGGGTGCTGGGCGTCGTGCGGCTCTCCGACGTGGTCAAGCCCGGGATGCGGGAGCGCTTCGCGCAGATGCGCGCCATGGGTATCCGCACCGTCATGGTGACCGGGGACAACGCGCTCACCGCCGCGGCCATCGCCCGCGAGGCCGGCGTCGACGACTTTCTGGCCGAGGCCACCCCCGAGGACAAGCTGGCGCTCATCCGGCGCGAGCAGGAGGGCGGGCGGCTGGTCGCGATGACCGGCGACGGCACCAACGACGCGCCCGCGCTCGCGCAGGCCGACGTGGGCGTCGCGATGAACACGGGGACGGCCGCGGCCAAGGAGGCCGGCAACATGGTCGACCTCGACTCCGACCCCACCAAGATCATCGAGGTCGTCGAGATCGGCAAGCAGCTGCTCATCACCCGCGGTGCGCTCACCACGTTCTCGGTGGCCAACGACCTGGCGAAGTACTTCGCGATCCTGCCGGCCATGTTCGCGGCGCTGTACCCGCAGCTCGACCGGCTCGACGTGATGGCGCTGGCGTCGCCGAACTCCGCGATCCTCTCGGCCGTCGTCTTCAACGCGCTGGTCATCGTGGCGCTCGTGCCGCTGGCCCTGCGGGGCGTGCGGTACCGGCCCGTCGGCGCCGCGCACCTGTTGCGCCGCAACCTGCTGGTCTACGGGCTGGGCGGCGTCGTCACGCCGTTCGCCGGGATCTTCCTCATCGACCTGCTCGTCCGTCTCGTCCCGGGGATCTGATGCTCACCTCCATCGCCCGCCAGTCCGGCACCGCCGTGCGCGTGCTGCTGGTCATGACCCTGCTCCTCGGGATCGCCTACCCGCTCGGGATCTGGCTCGTCTCCCGGCTCCCGGGGCTGTCCGGGCCCGCGGAGGGCTCGATCCGGTACTCCGCGGACGGCACCGCCGTCGGGTCGTCGCTGATCGGGATCGACCCGGTCGCGGCCGACCCGGCGGCCGACCCGTGGTTCCACACGCGGCCCTCGGCCACCGCGGACGACGCGCTGGGCCTGGGCCCCGGCGACCCGTCCACCTCGGCCGGGGCCAACCTCGGCGGGTTCGACGAGGGGCTGGTGGCGACGGTCGCCGCGCGGCGCGAGCGGATCGCGGCCCGGGAGGGCGTCGACGTCTCCCGCGTGCCGGTCGACGCGGTGTCCAGCTCGGCGTCGGGCGTCGACCCCGGCATCAGCCCCGCCTACGCCGAGCTGCAGGTGCCGCGGGTCGCGCGGGTGACCGGCCTGCCGGTGGACGCGGTCCGGGCGCTGGTCGCGGAGCACACGAGCGGCCGTGTCCTGGGCCTCCTGGGCGAGCCGACGGTGAACACGACCGAGCTGAACCCGGCGGTGGCGGCGGCGGTCGGCCTGCCGGGAGGATGAGCGGCGTGGGTGAGCGCGGGGAGCTGCGGATCTACCTCGGCGCCGCGCCGGGGGTCGGGAAGACCTTCGCCATGCTCGGCGAGGCGCACCGCCGCCGGGAACGGGGCACCGACGTCGTCGTCGGGCTGGTGGAGACCCACGGCCGGGCGCGCACCGCCGAGCTGGCGGCGGGACTCGAGACCGTGCCCCGCCGCCGTCACCTGCACCGGGGCACCGTGCAGGAGGAGATGGACGTCGACGCGCTGCTGGCGCGGGCCCCGCAGGTCGCCGTCGTCGACGAGCTGGCGCACACCAACGCCCCCGGCTCCCGCAACGCCAAGCGCCACCAGGACGTCGCCGAGCTGCTCGACGCCGGCATCGACGTCCTCACCACGGTGAACGTGCAGCACCTGGAGTCGCTCAACGACGTGGTGGAGCGGATCACCGGGGTCACCCAGCGCGAGACGGTGCCCGACGAGGTGGTGCGCCGCGCCGAGCAGATCGAGCTCGTCGACATCACCCCGGAGGCGCTGCGCCGGCGGATGGCCCACGGCAACGTCTACGCGGCGGAGAAGGTCGACGCGGCGCTGAGCAACTTCTTCCGGCCCGGCAACCTCATCGCGCTGCGCGAGCTGGCCCTGCTGTGGGTGGCCGACCAGGTCGACGTCGCGCTGCAGCGCCACCGCGCCGACCGCGGCGTCACCGACACCTGGGAGACCCGCGAGCGCGTGGTCGTCGCGCTCACCGGGGGCACCGAGAGCGAGACGGTGCTGCGCCGCGCCGCACGCATCGCGAAGCGGGCCGGGTCGGCCGAGCTGATGTGCGTGCACGTGCTGCGCGGCGACGGCCTCGCCGGCGCCCCGATCGGCGCGCTGGCGACGCTGCGCACGCTCGCCGACGACGTCGGGGCGTCGTTCCACACCGTCGTGGGCGACGACGTGCCGGACTCGCTGCTGGAGTTCGCCCGCGGCGTCAACGCCACCCAGCTGGTGCTGGGCACCTCGCGCCGCTCCCGGCTGGCCCGGGCGTTCGACGAGGGCATCGGATCGCGGGTGGTGCAGGACTCCGGCCCCATCGACGTGCACATGGTCACCCACGCCGAGGCGGGCGGGCGCCTGCGCCTGCCGGTGCCGCGGCCCGGGGTGCCCGCCGTGCGCGGGGCGTGGGGCTGGGTGCTGGCCGTGCTGCTGCCGGGCCTGGCCACCGGCGCCGGGGTGCTGCTGCTGGAGGTCGGCGACCTCTCCACCGACGTCGTGCTGTTCTTCCTGGCCACCGTCGTCGTCGCGCTGGTGGGTGGGCTGGGGCCCGCGGTACTGGCCGCGCTGCTGGGCGGGCTGCTGCTCAACTACTTCCTCACCCCGCCCACCGGCAGCCTCACCATCGCCCGGCCGGAGAACGCGGTCACGATCGTCGCGATGGTGCTGGTGGCGGTGCTGGTGGCGCTGGTCGTCGACCGCGCGGCGCGGCGCACCGCCCAGGCCGCGCGGCTGCGCACCGAGGCCGCGCTGCTCGCGTCGTTCTCCCGGACCGTGCTCACCCGCACCGACCCGCTGCCGCGGCTGCTGGAGAAGGTCGGCGACGCGTTCGGGCTCGCGTCGGTGGCCGTCCTGGAACGGGTCGACGGGCGGTGGCGGCGCGTCGCGGAGGTCGGGCCGCCGGTGTGCGAGCGACCCGAGGACTGCGACGTCGACGTGGCGGTCGAGCCGGGCCTGCACCTGGTCGGGCGCGGCCGCGCGCTGGCCGCGGCGGACCGCAGGCTGCTGGAGACCGTCGGCGGGCAGGCCCTGCTCGCCCTGCGCAGCCAGCGCGACGCCGCCGACGCCGCGGCCGCCCGCCGCCGCGCCGAGGCCACCGAGCTGCGCGGTGCGCTGCTCTCGGCCGTCGGCCACGACCTGCGCACGCCCCTGACCTCGATCAAGGCCGCGGCCGGGAGCCTGCGCGACGAGCAGCTGCGGCTCTCGGCCGCCGACCGGGCCGACCTCGCCGCGACCGTGGAGGAGTCGGCCGACCGGCTCACCGCGCTGGTCGACAACCTGCTCGACTCCTCGCGCCTGGCCGCGGGTGCGGTCGTGCCGCTGCTCGCACCGGTCGGCTACGACGAGGTGGTCGTCCCCGCGCTCGCCGGGGTGGAGGGCTCGGCCCGCGTCGAGGTCGCGGTCGAGGAGACGCTGCCCGACGTCGTGGCCGACGCCGGGCTGCTGGAGCGGGTCGTGGCCAACCTGGTCGACAACGCGCTGCGCCACGGCCGCGGCGCCCCGGTCGCGGTCCGGGCCAGCGCCCACTCCGACCGCGTCGAGCTGCGGGTCGTCGACCGCGGTCCGGGGCGGGCCCGCGAGGACCTGTTCGCGGCGTTCGGTCCCCGCGGTGACCGGCACGCGACCGGCGGGGTCGGGCTCGGGCTCAGCGTCGCGCGCGGGTTCACCGAGGCGATGGGCGGCACGCTGGTCGCCGAGGACACCCCCGGCGGCGGCCTGACCCTGGTCGTCGCCCTGCCCGCGGCCCGGCGTCCCGCCCCGGTGCACCCGTGACGCGCGTGCTCGTCGTCGACGACGACCCGCAGATCCTGCGCGCCCTGCGGATCAACCTCACCGCGCACGGCTACGACGTCACCGTCGCCCCCGACGGCGGCGGCGCCCTGCGCGCGGCCGCCGACCACCCGCCCGACGTCGTCGTGCTCGACCTCGGGTTGCCCGACCTCGACGGCACCGAGGTCATCGCGGGGCTCCGCGGCTGGACGCCGGTGCCGATCATCGTGCTGTCCGCGCGGGACGGGTCCACCGACAAGGTGGGCGCGCTGGACGCGGGCGCCGACGACTACGTCACCAAGCCGTTCGGGATGGCCGAGCTGCTCGCCCGGCTGCGCGCGGCGGTGCGGCGCGCGGCGGCGGCGACCGTCGACGGGGAACCGGTCGTCGACGCCGGGGACGTCCGGGTCGACCTCGCCGCGAAGAAGGTCGTGCGCGACGGTGCCCAGGTGCACCTGACGCCCACCGAGTGGGGGATCCTGGAGCTGCTGGTGCGCCACCGCGGCAAGCTGGTGGGGCAGCGCGAGCTGCTGCGCGCCGTCTGGGGCCCGGCTACGGCACGGAGACGAACTACCTGCGGGTCTACCTCGCCCAGCTGCGGCGCAAGCTCGTGACCGAGCCGTCGCGGCCGCGGCACCTGATCACCGAGGCGGGCATGGGATACCGGTTCGAGGTGTGAGCCCCCTCGCGACCGGGCACCGGACCGGCGCGCCCGCGCGTTGGACCGGTCGTGTTCTCCGACGTGGTCCGTGAGCTCGCCCCCGTCGTCGGCGTCGGCCGGCGGACGCTGCGCCGCCATCCGGTGTGGACCGAACCCGGAGCGGGCGAGGGCGGCGGGCTCGGTGTCGTCGTCGTGCCCGGTTTCGGCGGCGCCGACGCGTCGATGGCGACGCTGCGGACCTGGCTCGACGCGCGCGGCTACCGGACCACCGGCGCCGGGCTCGGGATCAACGTGGGGTGCAGCGCCGACCTGGTCGACCGGCTCGAGCGGCGCGTCGTCCGGCACGCCGAGGCCACCGGGGGACCGGTCGTGCTCCTCGGGCACAGCCGCGGCGGCTGGATCGGGCGGCTGGTCGCGGTGCGCCGCCCCGAGCTGGTGCGCGCGCTGGTCATGCTCGGCACGCCGGTGCTGGACCCGCTCGACACCCGCGCCGCGGTCACCGTCGCCTGCCGGGCCCTGGTCCGGCTCTCCGACCTCGGCCTGCGCGGGCTGCTGGAGCGCGACTGCCTCGACGGCACCTGCCGCGCGGCCACCGAGGCCGGGCTCTCCGCGCCGCTGGCGATGCCGGTCGTGTCCGTCTACTCCCGCACCGACGGCGTCGTCGGCTGGCGGTCCTGCCTCGCCCCCGGCGCCGAGCACGTCGAGGTGACCTGCGGGCACACGGCGATGGTGCAGGACCCGGAGCTGTTCGCCGCACTGGCCCCACGCCTCGCCGCATGGGTCGGCCGACCGGCCTGAACCCGGGGTAGGGTTCCCCCACGACGTGCAGGCAGGCCCCTTCGGGGCCCGCGGCGCGCGACGAGAGGGAGCACGGACACGTGAGCTGGACCGGAAGCCCCACCACCAACGAGGAGGGCGGCCGGTTCGCCGCCGCCCAGGTCGCCCACGAGACGAGCAACGACCTGCAGAACCGCCGCGCCGCACGCGTCGTCGCCGGCCGGGCCATCGACGTCGACGACTGCGCCGAGATGCTCGCGATGCTGGGCCTCGACGCCGCGGACCGCGTGGCCGCCGACTGAGCCCCGGTCAGTCCAGCCCGCCGCGTGCCACCAGCTGCGCGGCGATGACGTTGCGCTGGATCTCGTTCGTGCCCTCGCCCACGATCATCAGCGGGGCGTCGCGGAAGTAGCGCTCCACGTCGAACTCGGTGGAGTAGCCGTAGCCGCCGTGGATGCGGACGGCGTCGAGCGCGACCTCCATCGCGGCCTCGGAGGCGAACAGCTTCGCCATGCCCGCCTCCAGGTCGCAGCGCTCACCGGTCTCGTACCGCTGCGCGGCGTGCAGGATCAGCTGCCGGGCGGCGGTGAGCTTGGTGGCCATGTCCGCGAGGTGGTTGCCGACCGACTGGTGCCGCCAGATCGGCTTGCCGAAGCTCTCCCGCTCCTGGGCGTAGCGCAGCGCGTCGTCGAAGGCGGCCCGCCCGACGCCGAGCGCGCGGGCGGCCACCTGGATGCGCCCGGTCTCCAGGCCCTTCATCATCTGCGCGAACCCGCGCCCCTCGACGCCGCCGAGCAGGGCGTCGTCGGCGACCTCGTGGCCGGTGAACGTCAGCTCGCAGCTCTCGACGCCCTTGTACCCCAGCTTGGGCAGGTCGCGCGACACCGTCAGGCCGGGGCCGTGCTCGACGAGCAGGATCGAGATGCCGCGGTGCGGCGGCGACGCGTCCGGGTCGGTCTTGCACAGCAGCGCGATCAGCTGTGAGCGCCGCGAGTTGGTGATCCAGGTCTTCGCCCCGTCGACGACGTACCCGCCGCCGGCGCGTCGGCGGGCCCGGGTGGTCATCGCCTGCAGGTCCGAGCCGCCGCCGGGCTCGGTGAGCGCCATCGTGGCCCGCACCTCGCCGGTGGCCATGCGGGGCAGCCAGCGGTCCTGCTGCTCGGGCGTGCCGAAGGCCACCAGCAGCTTCGCGACGACCGTGTGCCCGCCCATCGCGCCCGCGAGGCTCATCCAGCCGCGGGCGAGCTCCGCGGTGACCAGCGCGTAGCAGGGCATCGACACCGGGGCCTCGCCCCACGGCTCGGGTACCGCCAGCCCGAAGACGCCGAGCCGCTTCATCTGCTCGATCAGCTTCTCGGGGTAGGTGTCGGTGTGCTCGAGCTCGCGGACGACCGGCCGGACCTCGCGTTCGACGAACTCACGCACGGTGGAGATCACGGTCTGTTCCTCGGTGCTCAGTTCCACACGGCCGAGCGTAGAGTCACACGGTCACGTCCTGGGGCCCCGACGGAGAGGCGGACATGCTCGCTGTCCCCCGCTTGCGGGTCCCTCCGTCGTGGCTGACGCCGTCCTGGCTGCGGCGCACCCGGCCGGGCCCGGAGGCCGTCGCCACGCTGTCGGCGGGCCGGCGGATCGCCGTGGAGCTGCGCGACGGGCTCGGCGGCCCGCGGGCCGCCGGTGCGGCGGCCGACCTGCGCCGGCTGCTCGGCGTCGCCTCGGTGGGGCTCGCGGGGCTGTCCGGCGAGCCGCAGTGGGGTGGGCGGCCCGACAACCCGGTGATGGCCGCGGCGCTGGTGGAGCGGGTGCTGCGCACCGACTCGCGGGCGGTGCGCGGCGACCTCGTCGCGCAGCCGGTGCACGCCCGCGACGAGCTGGCCGGGGTGCTCGTCGTCCAGGGCGGGCTGTCGGCGGGTCAGGTGCGCGAGACGGCGAGGTGGGTGGGGGAGGCGCTGGAGCGGGGCCGGCTGGAGGCCTCGGCCGGGGTCGCCGAGGCCGCGGAGCTGCGGGCGCTGCGCGCGGAGATCTCACCGCACTTCGTCTACAACTCGCTGACGGTGATCGCCTCGTTCGTCCGGACCGACCCGGAGCGCGCCCGCGAGCTCATGCTCGACTTCGCCGCCTACACCCGCCACAGCCTGGCCCGCAGCGGCGACTACACGACCGTGGCCGGGGAGTTCGCCGCGATCGAGGCCTACCTGGCGCTGGCCCGGGCGGTGCTGGGGGAGCGGCTGCGGGTGCAGGTGCGGATCGCTCCGGAGATCCTGCCGGTCGCGCTGCCCTACCTCGCGCTGCAGCCGCTGGTGGAGAACGCCGTGCGGCACGGGGTGGAGCTGGGGCCCGGCGGCCTGGTCCAGGTCACCGGGGAGGCGCAGGGGGGCGAGTGCGTGATCAGCGTGGAGGACGACGGCGCGGGCATGAACCCGGCCTATGCCGCCGACGTCCTGGCCGGGCGCGGCAACCCGGGCAGCCTCGGGCTGGTCAACGTCGACCGCAGGCTGCGCAGCGTGTTCGGCCCCGGTTACGGCCTGGTGGTGGAGACCGCCGACGGCGCGGGCACCCGAGTGGTGCTGCGGGTGCCGCGGTTCCAGCCGGGCGTGGCGGCGACGTGACTGCGCCGGGGATGCGGGTGCTGGTCGTCGACGACGTCGCGCCCGCGCTGGAGGAGCTGCGCCGGATGCTGCTGGAGTCGCCCGGCGTCGGCACGGTGTCCACGGCGCCCGGCCCGGTCGAGGCGCTGCGGCAGATCCAGGCGGCCCCGTTCGACGTCGTGTTCCTCGACGTGTCGATGCCCGCGATGGACGGCATGGAGCTGGCGTCGCTGCTGGCGCGGATGACCGACCCGCCGGTGGTCGTGTTCGTCACCGCCTTCGAGGAGCACGCCGCGTCGGCCTACGGGATCGGCGCGGTCGACTACCTGCTCAAACCGGTCGGCCCGGAGCGCCTCGCGGCCGCGCTCGACCGGGTGCGCCGCTTCGCCACCACCGACGGCACCGAGCCGGCCCCGCCCGCCGAACCGGTCGACGCGCTCGCGGCCGTGCCGGTCGAGCTGGGCGGGCGCACGCGGTTCGTCCGGCGCGACGACGTGCGGTTCGTCGAGGCGCAGGGCGACTACGTGCGGCTGCACACCCCCGGCGGCGGGCACCTCGTGCGCATCCCGATCTCACGGCTGGAGGAGCACTGGCAGCACGCCGGGTTCGTGCGGGTGCACCGCAGCTACCTGCTCGCCGTGCCCGCCGTGCGCGAGCTGCGCAGCGACGTCAGCGGGGGGCTGCTCGCCCACACCGACGCCGGTGACGTCCCGGTCAGCCGCCGGCACGCCCGGCAGCTGCGCGAGCGGCTGCTCGAGGCGGCCACCCGCGGCGTCTTCGACCCCCGGGGAGGGCGGTGACGATGACCAAGCAGCGCCGGGTCGCCGTCACCAGCCCGCAGACCAGCCTGGTGATCGCGCGCCGCCGGGCGGGCGTGCGGGTGGACCCGCCGCACCTCGCCCCGGCCGACATGGACCGCGCCCGCCGGGTGCACCGCGAGCAGCTGCGCCGCGCGCTGGGCGCCGTCGCGGGCCTGGCCGGCCTGATCATCGGGCTGCCGCTGGCGCTGTTCGCCTTCCCCGCCCTCGACGCCGTGCGGCTGCTCGGGGTGCCCGTCTCGTGGCTCGCGGTCGCGGTCCTGCCCTACGCGGTGCTCGTCCTGCTGGCCGGCTGGCAGCTGCGGCGGGCGGAGGAGGCCGAGGAGTGACGGCCCGACCGTGATCGTCGCCGGGATCGTCCTGGTCGTCCTCGCCACGCTGCTCATCGGCGCGCGCGGGGTCGCCGCGATGCGCAGCACGTCGGACTTCCTGGTCGCCTCGCGCCGGATCTCGCCCGCGCTCAACGCGGCCGCGGTGTCGGGGGAGTACCTGTCGGCGGCGTCGTTCCTCGGGGTCGCGGGGCTCGTCGTCAAGGACGGGATCGGGGCGCTGTGGTACCCGGTCGGGTTCACCGCGGGCTACCTCGCGATGCTCGCGCTGGTGGCGGCGCCGATGCGGCGCACCGGCGCGCTGACCGTCCCCGACTTCGCGGAGGCCCGCCTCGGCTCGGCGGGCCTGCGGCGCCTGTCGGCCGTCGTGGTGCTGGTGATCGCCACGCTGTACCTGGTGCCCCAGTTCAAGGCGGCCGGGCAGGTGCTCGCCGTCGTGGCGGGCACGCCGTACTGGGTCGGGGTCGTCGTCGCCGGTGCCGCGGTGTCGATCACCCTGGCGCTGGGCGGGATGCGCGCGGCCACCTACGTGCAGGCCTTCCAGTTCGGGCTCAAGCTGCTGCTGTTCGTCGTCCCGGCGATCTGGCTGGTGCTCAGCGTGAGCGGGGAGACGCGCGCCGCGGCGCTGTCCCCGGTGGAGTTCACGACGTTCGAGCGCAGCACGCCCGTCGACTTCCGGCTCGGCACCGAGCTCACCCTCACCGAGCCCACCAGCGTCGCCGTCGACGACCGGGCGCCCGAGGTGCTCGAACCCGGCCGCTACGTCGTCGAGGGCGGCAGCCGGTGGGTCTTCGCACCGGGCTCGGACGTGCCCGACGTCGAGGGCGCCGTCCCGCCCGGCGGCGAGGGCTGGTCGCGGCCGCTGCTCGACCCCGGCGGGGCCGGGTACCCGGTGCTGGCCACGCTGTCGATCCTGGTCGCCACGGTGCTGGGCACGATGGGCCTGCCGCACATCCTCGTGCGCTTCCACACCAGTCCCGACGGGCGCGGCGCCCGCCGCACCGCGGCCATCACCGTCGCCCTGCTCAGCGCGTTCTACCTGTTCCCCGCCGTCTACGGGGTGCTCGGGGCGGTCCTGCTCCCCGAGCTGTACCTGTCCGGCGGCACCGACACCGTGGTCGTGTCGCTGCCCGCCCGGGTCGACGGGGGGATCACCGGCACGCTGTTCACCGCCCTGCTCACCGCGGGTGCCTTCGCCGCGTTCCTCGCGACCTCGCTGGGCCTGCTGCTCGCGCTGTCCGGGGCGGTCTCGCACGACCTGCTGCCGGGCACCACCCTGCGCCGGCTGCGGCTGACGTCGCTCGGCGCGGCCGCGCTCGTCGTCGCCCTCGCCCTGCCGGCCGTGCACCTCGACGTCGGCGTGCTCGTGACCTCGGCGTTCGCCGTCGCGGCCTCGACGTTCTGCCCCCTGCTGGTGCTCGGCATCTGGTGGGCGGGGCTCACCGCGCGTGGCGCCGCCGTCGGGATGATCGTGGGGTTGCTGGCCTCCGCGGGCGTGATCGGTGTCGACCTGACGCTCGGTTCCCCCGACGGCCTGGCCTCGATCCTGCTCGGCCAGCCCGCGCTGTGGTCGGTGCCGCTGGCGTTCGCGACGATGGTGCTGGTGTCGCTGCGGGGCCGTCCGCCCGCCTGGGCCGCCGCCGCGATGCTGCGGCTACACCTGGACGAGACACATCGGACCACCTGATCGATACCCCGGTTGACACTGCGTGACCACTGGACGGCCCTCGTTGCCGTTCGTCGACCGTTCGTCGCGTGAGCGGGCTGTGTGTCGAGGGCCACTTCCGAGCACGGGTCCCGATCGTTGTGCTGTGTATCCGATCCGGTCGGACGAGTGCGAGGAGGCACCGTGAGTACCACCGATCCGTCTCCGGCGGCGGGGACCAGGGACTGGCAGGCCATCGAGGTCGAGCCGGACTTCCAGGAGCTCCGCCGCAGGCTGCGCAGTTTCGTCTTCCCGGTGACCGGCCTGTTCCTGGGCTGGTACGTGCTGTACGTGCTGCTCGCGACGTACGCCGCACCCTTCATGTCGATCAAGGTGCTGGGCAACATCAACCTCGGGCTGCTGCTGGGCCTGCTGCAGTTCGTGTCCACCTTCGCGATCACCGCCTGGTACGTGAAGTTCGCCGATCGCAGGCTCGACCCGCTGTCGAGCAAGATCCGTCAGGAGATCCAGGGGGTCGACAAGTGATCACCACCGTGCTGGCCCAGGGCGGGGTCGAGGGCAGCGACCCGATCCTCAACATCACGATCTTCGGGCTGTTCGTCGTCATCACGCTCGGGATCGTCATCTACGTGAGCCGCCGCGCCACGTCGAGCGCCTCGGACTTCTACACCGCGGGCGGCGGCTTCTCCGGCCCGCAGAACGGCGTCGCGATCTCCGGCGACTACCTCTCCGCCGCCTCGTTCCTCGGCATCGCCGGCGCCATCGCGCTCAACGGCTACGACGGCTTCCTGTACTCCATCGGCTTCCTGGTGGCCTGGCTCGTCGCGCTGCTGCTGGTGGCCGAGCTGCTGCGCAACACCGGCAAGTACACGATGGGCGACGTCCTGGCGTTCCGGATGCGGCATCGGCCCGTCCGCGCCGCCGCGGCCACCTCGACGCTCGCGGTGTCCTTCTTCTACCTGCTCGCCCAGATGGCGGGTGCCGGTGGCCTCGTCGCGCTGCTGCTCAACATCACCGACGGGTTCGGCCAGTCGGTCGTCATCGCCATCGTCGGTGCGGTCATGATCGCCTACGTGCTCATCGGCGGCATGCGCGGCACGACCTGGGTGCAGATCATCAAGGCCGTCCTGCTGATCGCCGGCGCCGGCGTCATGACGATCTGGGTCCTCGCCCTCTACGGCTTCAACTTCTCCGCGGTGCTGGCCGACGCCGTCCGCGCGGGCGGCGAGACCGGTGAGGCGCTGCTCAACCCGGGCAAGCAGTACGGCGCCACCGCGATCACCCAGCTCGACTTCCTGTCCCTGGGTCTCGCGCTCGTGCTCGGTACCGCGGGCCTGCCGCACATCCTGATGCGCTTCTACACCGTGCCCACGGCCAAGGAGGCCCGCCGCTCGGTGGTCTGGGCGATCTGGCTGATCGGCCTGTTCTACGTGTTCACGCTGGTCCTGGGCTACGGGGCGGGCGCGATGGTCGGGCCCGACGAGATCCGGGCGGCGCCGGGTGGCGCCAACTCGGCGGCCCCGCTGCTGGCCTACGAGCTGGGCGGCACGGTGCTGCTGGGCATCATCGCCGCGGTCGCGTTCGCCACGATCCTGGCGGTCGTGGCCGGCCTGACGATCACCGCGTCGGCGTCGTTCGCCCACGACATCTACGCCAACGTGATCAAGAAGGGCGAGCTGACCGACCCGGACGAGGAGGTGAAGATCGCCCGCATCACCGCGATCGTCATCGGCGTCGTCGCGATCGCCGGCGGCATCCTGGCCAACGGCCAGAACATCGCCTTCCTGGTGGCGCTGGCCTTCGCCGTCGCCGCCTCGGCGAACCTGCCGACGATCCTGTACTCGCTGTTCTGGAAGCGGTTCAACACCACCGGCGCGCTGTGGAGCATCTACGGCGGCCTCGGCACGACGGTGCTGCTGATCGTCTTCTCGCCGGTCGTGTCGGGCAAGCCGGTCAACCCGGCCACCGGCAAGAGCGCGTCGATGCTGCAGGGCGTCGACTTCAGCTGGTTCCCGCTCGACAACCCGGGCATCGTCTCGATCCCGCTGTCGTTCCTGCTCGGCTACATCGGCACGGTCCTGAGCAAGGACGTCCCGAACGCCGACAAGGTCGCCGAGATGTCGGTCCGCTCCCTCACCGGGGTGGGCGTCGAGAAGTCGGTGGCGCACTAGGCACCCCGATCGGGGGGACGAACGGCCCTCCCTGCCCATCACGAGTGGGCGGGAGGGCCGTTCGCCGTCGTCAGGCGGGCGCGCCGGCGGCGCTTCTGCTCGTACATCGCCTCGTCGGCGGCCTGCCAGGCCCCGGGGAAGCCCGCGACGACGCTGTAGGGCGCGTGCCCGAACGAGCCCGACACCCCCGCGGCGGCGAGCGCGCGCTCCATCCGGCCCACCAGCCGGGCCGTCTGCTCCGGGGTGGCGCCGACGGCGAGCATCCCGAACTCGTCGCCGCCGAGCCGGGCCAGCACGTCGCCACCGCGCAGGCACCCCGACAGGGCGGTGGCGGCCCGGCGGATGTAGTCGTCGCCCGCGTCGTGGCCGCGGGTGTCGTTGACGGTCTTGAGGTGGTCGAGGTCCATCACCACCACGCAGGCCGGGTCGCCGAAACGGCGGAAGCGCTGCTCCTCCACGCGCAGGAAGCGGTCCCACCCCCGCCGGTTGAGCAGCCCGGTCAGCGCGTCGGTGTCGGCCTCGCGGCGCGCCAGCTCCAGCTCCCTGGCCGCCGCGGTGGCCTGCGTGTCGGCCTCCAGGACGGCCGACAGCATGCTGGAGAGCAGGTCGAGCAGCGGCCGGTGCGCGTGCAGCGAGTCCGGCCCGCGCTGCGGGTCGAAGCCGCAGACGGTGCCGAACAGGGCCCCGTCGGGCCGGACGATCGGCGTCCCCAGGTAGGCGTTGACGACGAACGGCGCGGCCGCGGCGGCCGCGGCGGCGTACTCGGGAACCCGCTGCACGTCGGGGGCGATCCGCGGCGTCCCGCCGGACACCATGGTCCGGCACATCGAGGTCGCGTAGGGCAGCTCGGTGCCCGCCGGCAGTCCGTAGGCGGGCGCGTCGACGGCGAGCAGGATCTGCCGGCCGTCGACGATGCGCGTGACGGCCCACATGCCCATCGGCACGGCCCGGGACAGGTACTCGACGACCGTGGCGCAGGCCGCGTCGAAGGTGCGGGCGGGCCGCAGGTACGGGGCGACGAGCTCCGGCTCCGACTCCATCGTGCCTCCCGGCGGGGTGCCTCTCCACGATAAACGGTGGGCGGCCGGGTGGCGGTCGAGGGTGCGGCGGACCGGCGGTACCGGCGTGGTCCGGACGGACCGCGGGGCCCGGCCGCAAACGGCCGGGCCCCGCGTGTCCCGAACTGACGCGCTGCTCCCACCACGAAGCAACGAGCTGAAGTTAGCCTACCCTGATCTACGGCGCAACCCCGTCCGGGTGGAGGTCCCGTCCCATGTCGACATGCACGAATGCGCATGAGTAGGGTACGGCGCATGGTTCTCGACGCCGGCGCGCGCCCCGGTCCCGGCCGTGATCACGGCCCTGGCCCCGGTCACGGTCACGGTCACGGCCATTCCGCCGACACCGACCGCCGCCGGCTGGCGATCGCGCTGGCCGTCACGCTGGGCACCGCCGTGGTCGGGGCGGTCGGGGCCGTGCTCACCGGCTCCCTCGCCCTGCTCGCCGACCTCGGCCACCTGCTCACCGACGCCGCCGCGCTCGCGGCGGCGTTCGTCGCGTCGGTGCTGGCCCAGCGGCCCGCCGACGCCCGCCGCACCTTCGGGCTGGGGCGCGTCGAGGTGCTCGTGGCCGGCGTCAACGCGATCACGCTGGTGGCCGTCGTGGTCTGGGTGGCGGTGGAGGGCGTCGGGCGGTTGATCGAGCCCGCCGAGGTGCCCGGGCTGCCGCTGCTGGTGGTGGGCCTGCTCGGGCTCGTCGGGAACCTCGTCTCGCTGGCCGTGCTGGCCGGGGGCGACCGCCGGAACATGAACATGCGCGGAGCGATGCTGCACGTGCTGGGCGACGCGCTGGGCTCGGTCGGTGTGCTCGCGGCGGCGCTGGTGCTGCTGTTCACGGGCTGGCCCTACGCCGACACCGTGGCCTCGCTGTTCATCGTGGCGCTGATCCTGCCGCGCACGGTCGCGCTGCTGCGGGAGGTGGGCCACGTCCTGCTGGAGGGGGCGCCGCGGGGGATCGACACCGCCGACGTCCGCGACGCGCTGCTCGCCGTCCCGGGGGTGCTCGACGTGCACGACCTGCACCTGTGGTCGATCAACGACCGGCGCCCGACGGTGTCGGCGCACCTGGTCGTCGACGAGGCCACGCACGTGGGCTGCGGCGAGGCGTCGGTGCTCGACGCCGCGGGTGCGGCCTTGCGCGAGCGTTTCGGCCTCGCCCACAGCACCCTGCAGATCGAGCAGGACGACCACACCGACCACGAGGACCACTGCCGCTGACGGTGGCGTCCGCCCGGGTGGTGCCGACGCGCGACGGCCCCCGGGCCGGTGGGCTCGGGGGCCGTCGGGACGGGCCGGGGCTCAGTCCAGGTAGTCGCGCAGTACCTGGGACCGGCTCGGGTGGCGCAGCTTCGACATCGTCTTCGACTCGATCTGCCGGATCCGCTCGCGCGTGACCCCGTAGACCTGGCCGATCTCGTCGAGGGTGCGGGGCTGGCCGTCGGTGAGGCCGAACCGCAGCCGCACCACGCCCGCCTCGCGCTCGCTCAGGGTGGCCAGCACCGACTGGAGCTGGTCCTGCAGCAGCGTGAAGGACACCGCGTCGACCGCGACGACCGCCTCGGAGTCCTCGATGAAGTCACCGAGCTGGCTGTCGCCCTCGTCGCCGATGGTCTGGTCGAGCGAGATGGGCTCCCGGGCGTACTGCTGGATCTCCAGCACCTTCTCCGGGGTGATGTCCATTTCCTTGGCGAGCTCCTCGGGCGTGGGCTCGCGGCCCAGGTCCTGGAGGAGTTCGCGCTGTATGCGGCCGAGCTTGTTGATGACCTCGACCATGTGCACCGGGATACGGATAGTGCGGGCCTGGTCGGCCATGGCGCGGGTGATGGCCTGGCGGATCCACCACGTCGCGTAGGTCGAGAACTTGTAGCCCTTGGTGTAGTCGAACTTCTCGACCGCGCGGATCAGGCCCAGGTTGCCCTCCTGGATGAGGTCCAGGAAGGCCATGCCGCGGCCGGTGTAGCGCTTGGCGAGGGAGACCACGAGGCGGAGGTTGGCCTCCAGCAGGTGGTTCTTGGCACGCTCGCCGTCGCGGACGATCCAGCGCAGGTCACGCCGCAGCTGCGGGGAGACCTTCTCGCCGGCGTCGATCGCGCGGCGCAGCCGCTCGGCGGCGTAGAGGCCGGCCTCGATGCGCTTGGCGAGCTCGACCTCCTCCTCCGCGTTGAGCAGCGCGACCTTGCCGATCTGCTTGAGGTACGCGCGGACCGAGTCGGCCGATGCGGTGAGCTCGGCGTCCTTGCGCGCCTGGCGCAGGGCCTCGGACTCCTCCTCGTCCCACACGAAGTCCGAGGACTTGGTGGGGGTGGAGGAGCGCTCGCGGGGACCGCGACGGTTGGCGCCGGTGTTGGCCGGCTCGTCCTCGTCGTCGTCCTCCTCGTCGTCGTCCTCGTCGGTGGCCTTGCCGGGCACCTGGACGCCCTTGGCGGGCGCCTCGGGCGCGAGGTCGGCGTCGTCGAGGTCGACCTCGACCTCCTCGAGGTCGGCGCCCTCGGGGGACCCGTCGAGCTCGGGGGAGCCGGTGTCGGGGCCGTCGAGATCGACGGCCTCGTCGTTCTTCTTGGCGGAGGCCGCCTTGGCGCCGGCACGGGCCCGCGGCTTGGGCGCGGCCTTCGCCGCGGGTGCGGTCTTCGCCCGGGACGCCCGGCGTGCCGGGGCGGGAGCCGTGGCCTGGTCGGCCGTCGGCTCGGTACGGGTTGCGGAATCTGCGGCTGCCACCTAGGCCCTCTCACTGCGGTGCGCTCTGTGGTGAGCCGGAGTTGGAGACGTACCGGCTGCCTGACGAGATCTGTGTGGTCGCATCCCTGCGGCGGAGGCCGCCCGGCGAGGGGCGAGGCGGTCGGCGTGCGATGGGGTGCGGAGCCATTGTAACTGCGTGCGCCCCGGGCGCCGTCGCCTCGCGTCCCGTAGGCGTGTCCGGGGGCTCCGGGTGTGATCGGATGTGGGGGTGAGCACCCGGTCCGACAGCCCCCCGCCCGCCGTCGATCCGGAGGTGTTGCGCCAGGTCGCGGTGCAGGTCGCCACCGAGGCGGCCGAGCACCTGCGGGGCCTTCCGCGGCCGTGGGACAGCGGGGCGGCCGACGGGTCGGTGGCCACCAAGAGCACCCCGACCGACGTCGTGACGGCCTCGGACACGGCCGTGGAGACGCTGGTCCGGGGGCGCCTCGCCCAGCTGCGCGCCGGGGACCCGGTGGTGGGGGAGGAGCACGGCGGCAGCGCGGGCGTCGACCCCGACCGCGTGGTGTGGGTCGTCGACCCGATCGACGGCACCGTCAACTTCCTCTACGGCCTGCCCTGGTACGCCATCTCGGTGGCCGCGACCCGCGGTGGGGAGTCGCTGGCCGGCGCGGTGGTGGAACCCGGGTCCGGTCGGGTGTGGAGTGCCGCGCTGGGGCACGGCGCCACCTGCGACGGGCGTCCGCTCAGGGTCTCGGGCGCGTCCGAGCTGTCGTTGTCGCTGCTGGGCACCGGCTTCGCCTACGACGTGCGGCGCCGCGCCCGGCAGGCCGCGCTGGTCGCCGAGCTGCTCCCGCAGGTCCGCGACGTCCGCCGCACCGGATCGGCCGCGCTCGACCTCTGCGCGGTCGCGGCCGGGTGGACCGACGCCTACCTCGAGCACGGCTGCAGCTGGTGGGACTGGGCGGCGGCCGCGCTCGTCGCCCGCGAGGCCGGGGCGGTGGTGCGCACGCCCGGGGTCGCGGGCCTCGCCCCCGCCGAGGACGGGCTGGGCGCCGACGCGCTGCTCGCCGTCACCCCGGGCATCGCCGCGGAGCTGGCCGAGCGGATCCGGCGGGCCGGCGCCACGCAGGTCTGAGCCGGGCCCGGGTCAGCAGGGGATCGCGTCGCGCGCCTGCGCGAGCGCCGCGGGATCCGGCGGCTCCGGGGCGGCGTCCTCGCCGTCGTCGGCGGGGGAGGGGGCGCCGAGGGTCTCGAGGACGTCGCGGACCGGCCGGGGCGGGTCGACGTCGCCGAAGCCCGTGCCCACCGAGACGTCGACGCCGGCGTCGGGCCGGTCGTCGCGCACCAGCTCCGCGCACGGCAGGACCAGCGTCAGCGTGCTCGCGGCGGCCTCGCCGGCCGCGCCGAAGCGGATCTGCCCGACGCACTCCATGTCGCCGTCGGGGTAGAACGGATCGTTGTCCGGCGCGCCCGCGGAGCCGAAGCCCAGGTCGCCGAGCTGGGCGGCCACCAGGTTGGCCTGCCCGCGCTGCCCTCCGGCGTTGAGCACGCGCACCGGGACGGCGGCGGGCGGGGCCGGGACCACGCCGTCGAGCGCCCCCGGCTCCAGGGTGGCGCCGGGGGCGGGGCCCGCGGCGGGCGTGGGGCAGGACTGCGGGCCGCCCGGCCCGGACGCGCCGACGAGCACCACGGTCCAGGTGACGGCGGCGATCACGGCGAGCACCGACACCACCGCGACGATCGGGGTGCGCCGCCTGCGGCGGTAGGGGACCGCGGTCACCGGTCGCCGGCCCCGAGCCCGTGGGCGAGGACGTGCTCGCCCAGCGCGACGAGCGGGTCGACCGCACCGTCGAGCCCGTCGGCCATCGACGCGGGCACCATCCCGGCGTGCACCCTGGCCAGGATCCCGGCCAGGACGACGGCGAGCTTGAACGTGCCGAACGCGACGTACCAGGGCAGCGGCTCCAGGTCGAGGCCCGAGCCCGCGGCGTAGGCGGCGGCGACCTGTGCCCGCGTCGGGAAGCCGGGCAGCCGGGTCGGGCTGGACAGGTGCTGCGCGCCCCGCCACAGCGCGCCGTCGTCCGCCTCGTGCCAGTAGACGAGCAACAGGCCCAGATCGGCGAGCGGGTCGCCGAGGGTGGAGAGCTCCCAGTCGAGCACCGCGCGGATGCGGCCGGGGTCGGTGGCGTCGAACAGGCAGTTGTCGATGCGGTAGTCGCCGTGGACGATCGTGTGCCGCTGGGTGGTGGGCACCGAGGCGGCGAGGCGCTCGGCCAGCCCGGTCAGCGCGTCGGCGGTGCTCTGCTCGACCGCGCCACCCGACTCGCGCGCGGCGTCCCACTGCGTGCCCCAGCGCCGGACCTGGCGGGCCATGAACCCCTCGGGGCGCCCGAAGTCGCCCAGTCCCACCGCGTCGGGGTCGACGGCGTGCAGCGCCACCAGTACGTCGACCAGCGCCTGCCCGGCCCGGCCCCGGTCGGCCTCGCTCTCCGCCCAGCCCGCGGGCAGCTCGCCCAGCGGCACCACGCCGTCGACGAGCTCCATGACGAAGCAGGGGGCGTCGACCGGCGGACCGGACTCCGACCACGCGAGCACCCGCGGCACCGGCACCGGCGTGCCCGCCAGCCCGGAGATGACGCGCCGCTCGCGTCCCATGTCGTGCGCGGTGGCCGCCACCTCACCGACCGGGGGCCTGCGCAGCACCACCGCACCCGCCGGGCTCGTGACCCGGTAGGTGAGGTTCGAGCGCCCGGCGCCGATCGGGGACAGCGCGCAGTCCTTCCAGCGCGGGTCGCCGAGCCGCTCGGCGAGCCAGGGCCCGACGGTGCCGGGATCGGCGCCGGGGACGGGGCCGTGGGGGTCGGGTCCGGAGGCGGCAGGCTCGGTCACGAACAGGGACCCTAGCCCGCGGGCCCGGCCCCGGCCGGTCGCGCCGAGGCTCTGGTCACCGGCGGACGCAGGGGGTTGACGCATGGGCTACCCTTCGCGCCCCGGGGCAGACGGATCGTCCCCGAGCGAGTGAGACGCGCGTCACTCCCGGGGCCGGGCACAAACGCCGCCGCTGTGACGTTGTCCAGCGGCACGACGACGAAGAACTGCTGTTCACAGAGGGTGGGACCATGGCAACCGACTACGACGCTCCACGGCGCAACGAGACCGACGACATGGCCGAGGACTCGCTCGACGAGCTCAAGGCCCGTCGCAACGAGGCGCAGTCGTCCGTGGTCGACGTCGACGAGACCGACACGGCCGAGAGCTTCGAGCTCCCGGGCGCCGACCTGTCCGGCGAGGAGCTCACCGTCAAGGTGCTGCCCAAGCAGGCCGACGAGTTCACCTGCTCGAGCTGCTTCCTGGTGCACCACCGCAGCCGGCTGGCCGAGAGCAGCCCGCAGTTCGTCTGCCGGGACTGCGCCGCCTGACGCCCCAGGGCCGCTTGACGCCCAGGGCCGCCTGACGCCCAGGGCCGCCTGACGACCCGACCGTTCGACGCCCCGGACCCGGCGAGGTTCCGGGGCGTCCGCGCGTCCGGGGGTCAGCGCCCCAGCGCGGCCACCAGCGCCTCGGCGTCGCGGACGCTGACCACCCAGTACGGCTCGGCGGCGTCGGGGTCGGTGACCTCCACCCGCACCACCGGCCGTACCCACGCCCGGTGCACCAGGTGCGCGGTCGGGTCCAGGTCGGGCCCCAGCGCCACCTGCTTGGCGTCGCGGTCGCGGATGACCTCGACGCGGCCCACGTGGGCGAGCGGGAGCGCGGCGTCCCCGGCGCGCAGCGCGCCGTCACGGACCTGCACCCGCACGCGGCCCAGCCAGACCAGCACGGCCACCGCGACGGGGACCAGCACCGCGTAGCCGATCCAGGCCCGGATGCCCGGATAGCCCATGTGGACCTCCGCGCCGAGCAGCACCGCCACGCCGACGGCCGGCAGGTACCACCACCACGGCACGGACAACCGCTCGTCGAACCCGGAGGGGCCGGACGTCGCAGGTTCGGTCGTCGTCGGGTGCTCGTCCACGATTCCTGAGGGTAGCGTCGCCCGTCGTGTCCGGCCCCGTCGATGCTCCCCAGCACGCGCCGTCCACCGCACCACCCGCCGTCCCGGGTGGCTTGCCGGTCGACGAGCGCGGCCCCGGTGCGTCCCCCGGCGGCCCGCTCGACGTCCGGATCGTGCGGCTCGACCCCGCCCTCCCGCTGCCCGCCCGCGCCCGTCCCGACGACGCGGGGGTCGACCTGAGCTGCACCGCCGACGTCGTGCTCGCCCCGGGACGGCGCGAGCTGGTGGGCACCGGCGTCGCGGTGGCGCTGCCGCCCGGGTACGCCGGGTTCGTGCACCCCCGGTCCGGCCTCGCCGCGCGGACCGGGCTGTCGATCGTCAACGCCCCCGGCACCGTCGACTCCGGGTACCGCGGGGAGATCCGGGTGTGCCTGGTCAACCTCGGACAGGAGGAGCTGCGGTTGGCCCGCGGCGACCGGATCGCCCAGCTCGTCGTGCAGCGGGTGGAGCAGGTGAGGTTCGTCGAGGTCGACGTACTGCCGGTCTCCGAGCGCGGTGCGGGTGGGCACGGGTCGACGGGCGGCCACGCGGTGCTGGACGGTGCGGTGCCGGACGGTGCGGTGCCGGACGGGGCGGTGCCGGACGGGGCGGTGCCGGACGGCGGGGTGTCCCGGTGACCGCCGACGCCCCCGGCCGGGTCGGGCGCCGCGCCACGTCGACCGGGACCTTCGGCACCGCCGCCATCCGGCGCCGGTTCGCCGCGCAGCGCGACTTCGGCCCCTTCGACGCCGAGGACCTCGACGCCGACTCCACCCCGGCCGGCCTGCTCGACTTCGGCTCGATCCGGATCCCCGTCCCGCCCGAGGGCACCGTCACCGTCGAGCCGACGGCCAACGGCCGGCTGCAGGCCGTGCACGTGACGCTGCCCGGCGGGCGGCTGTCGGTGAGCGCGCTCGCGGCGCCGAAATCCTCGGGACTGTGGGCGGAGCTGGTCGCCGAGATCGACAGCTCGCTGCGCGAGGGCGGTGCGCGCGTCCGGTCGTTACAGGGCGACTGGGGCCGGGAGCTGCACGCCCGCACCGGGGCCGCGCTGTCGGTGTTCGTCGGGGTCGACGGGGCCCGCTGGATGCTCTACGGCGTCGCGACCGGTCCCGAGCGGCACGCCGTCGACCTCGACGCCGCGCTGCGACGGATGCTCAAGGGCACCGTCGTCGACCGCGGCCGGTCGCCGTTCCCGGTCCGGACCGTGCTGCCGCTCACGGTGCCCGACGAGCTCGCCGGGGCCGACGCCGTCGACGACCCGGCGGCGGACGGCGCGCCCGCCCCGCTCCGCCCCCCGGCGCCCGCGATCCCGCCGCAGGCGGCCCGGTCGCAGTCGGACCGGTCCCGGTCGGACCGGTCGCCGTTCGGGCCCTCGACGGGCCGTCCCCCGACCGGGCAGCCGCCGACCGGGCAGCCCCCGACCGGGCAGCCGCCGACCGGGCAGCCGCCGACGGGGCAGCCGCCGACGGGGTGGCCGGCGCCGGGCCGCGCGCCCGCGGCCCCGCCGGCCGCGCAGCCGCCGGTGCGGGCGGCCGGACGGCCCGGCCAGGGCCCAGTCCCGGTCCACACCCCCGACCCGGTGGTACCCCGCCGGATCGACGCGCCGACGGTGATCCGGCCGCTGGTCGCCCGCCCGGCCGCCACCGCGTCCGCCCCGCACGCCGTGCCGCGGCCGCCGGTCACCCCGCCGCCGGTGCCCGACCCGCCCGCTCCCGTCGACCCCCCACAGGCCCGGCCGGTCGCCCACCGCGACCGCCCCGCCGAGACGCACACGCCGCTGTGGGCCACACCGCCGGGCGAGTTCGACGCCACCGAGCTCGGCCCCGACCCGGCCACCGATCCCCACACCGACGGGGCCCCGACCGAGTGGTGGCCTGCGCCCACGGAGCCCGCACCCCGGCCGGGCGACGCCGAGCGGGTGGCGGGCTCCGCCGCCACCCCGTTGCACGACGAGCTCGACGCGCAGGTCCGCCGCGCCGACGCGCCGCCCGACGACGGGTACGGGGCCCCGAACCACGGCCTGTCCCGCGTCGAGGACCCGCACCGCCCCGCCGACGCCGACGCCACGCAGTGGTGGCCCGCGGTGCCGGCCGGCGAACCCGTGCCCCGCCGCGGCCGGCACGGCGCTCCCGACGGGCCCGACGGGCCCGACCCCCGGCACACGCCCCCGGACCCCGCACCGCGGGCCGGGCGCCGTCGGCGCGCCGACGGGCCCGGGCCGACCGGGGAGCCCACCCTCGACCTCGCCGCGCTGGTCCGGGACCGGCCGGGCCGCCGCCACTCCCGGCACGAGGACGAGGACCGCCCGCGGCGCTCGGGGCGCCGTCGGGCCGAGGACCGGTCCGCGTCCGTACCCGCCGCGGCGCCCCCGGCCGAGGCCCTCCCCGCCGACCCGCCGGGCTGGTCGGCGACCGGTTGGCCCGGGGCCGGCTGGTCGGCCGCCGCCGCCGGGGCCGCCGGGCGCGCGGCCCGCACCACCGCGCCGGACATGTCGCCGGAGCGGGCGGGCCGCAGGCGGGCCCCCGATCCCGCCGACGTCCACGGGCCGGTCGTCCCCGGGGCGTGGACCGGTGACGGGTCTCTCGCGGGCGACCCCGTCACCGACCCGCTCCCGGCGGTCGGGTCGCCGCCGCGCCGCCGCCGCAGCGTCGACGTGCCGCCCGACCCGGACTGGGCCCCGGCCAGGACGCGGAGCTCGCGCGACGGCTCGGCCCCGGCGCTGGCGTTCCTCGCCGAACCCGAACCCGACGCCGGCCCCGGCCCGCGGCACGGGCGACACCACCGCCCGTCCTGACCCCACCCGTCAGCGGGCCCGGTCCCAGCCGCGCACCGCGGCCGCACCCAGCACCCGGGGGTCGGCGCCGACGGCGTCGAGGGTCGAGGTGACCAGCACGGCCCGCGGGAGCAGCCGCGCCCACCGCCGGGCCTGCGCGAGCGGGTGCACCGGATCGTCGACGAGCCCGACCACGCCGGCCGGGACGTCGAGCCCGGCCAGCTCCCCGTCGGAAGGGCCGGGCTCGGTGGCCGCCGCGTCGAGGGCGTCGGCGAGACCGGGACCGTGCCCGGCCCAGGCGCGGGCGAGCTCGTCGGCCAGCCACGCCGGGGCCCCGGCCCTGGCGGCCGCCACCGCGCGACCGAGCCCGCCCTCGCGCACCTGGGCGGCGGTGAGCCGCGCGGCCAGTGCGGCGGGCGCCCCCGCCGGGTCGCCGCTCCACGCGGGCAGGGCCAGCAGCAGGCCCGCCACCCGCCCGGCCCCCGGCCCGGCCGCCCAGCGGAGAGCCACCTGCGCCCCGAGCGACACGCCACCCACCAGCAGCGGGCCGTCCGCCCCGTCGGCCGCGGCGTCCAGGGCCGCGCGGTACCCGGCGACGACGCCCGCGCCGCGTCGCGGGACCGGCGCCACCAGCGCGATCCCCGCGGCCCGCAGCGGCGCCGCGAACGCGGCGCGGACGAACACCTCGTCGGAGCCGGAACCGGGCAGCACGACCGCCGCCACCGGGCGACCGTCCGGCGGGCGGGACGGCCGTTCGGCGCTGGGTGCGGTGCGTGCGGCTCGACGCGCGCGATCGACCCCGTCCGGGGGCATCGAGGCAGGTTTCCGGGGAGTTACGCTGGTAACGGTAACGCCGGCGGGCCCGATCACGGGAACCGCCGAGCACGGCAGTGACGGTGATGGGGGACAGATGGGCACCACCGACGGTGGGGCGTTCCGCCGGATGCTGAAACGGCTGACCAGTGACGTCGACACCCTCGACGCGGCCGACCTGTCCTCCGACGCCGAGCGGTCCGGTGCCCAGCGGGCGTCCGACTGTGCCTGCGGCGACGAGGTCGAGGTGCTCGGTAGGCTGCGCAGCGTGGAGTTCTGCCCACAGGACGCCGCCGCGTCCCTGGAGGCGGAGCTGTTCGACGGCAGCGAGGGAGTCACGTTGATCTGGCTGGGCAGGCGGCGCATCCCGGGCATCGAGCCCGGGCGCACGATGCGCGTCCGCGGGCGCCTGGCCGTCCGCGACGGTCGCAAGGTGCTCTACAACCCGTACTACGAGATCTGCCAGGCCCAGTGACCGCAGGCCCGCAGCCGGAGCGTCCCGAACGGCAGTTCCCGACGCTCCTGGAGCAGATGGGCGGGGTGTCCGGCATCGTCGCCTCGACGATCCCGGTCGGCGTGTTCGTCATCAGCAACATCCTGTTCGACCTGCAGCCGGCGATCATCGCCGCGCTCGTCGCCGGGGTGGCCGTGGCGGTCTGGCGCGTCGTGCGCAAGCAGCCGCTGCAGCCGGCGGTCTCCGGGCTGCTCGGCGTCGGCCTGGCCGCGTTCATCGCCTCCCGCACCGGGGAGGCGCGCGGCTTCTACCTGCCCGGGCTGATCGCCAGTGCGGCCTTCGGGCTGGCCTTCCTGGTGTCGGTGCTGGTGCGCTGGCCGCTGGCCGGGGTGGTGTGGCACGGCATCAACGGCGACGGCCACGGCTGGCGGCGCAACCCCGCCCTGCTGCGCGCCTACACCTGGGCCACGCTGCTGTGGACGCTGGTGTTCGCCTCCCGCGTGGTCCTGCAGGGGCTGCTCTACGACGCCAACGAGGAGACCTGGCTCGGCGTCGCCCGCCTCGCCATGGGCTACCCGCTCACCGGGCTGGCCCTGCTGTTCACCATCTGGGCCGTGCGCCGCGCCCAACGCACGGCCGACTCCCCGGCCACCTAGTCACGGCCGCTCGGCGGCGGTCGGGGTGATCGCCACGGGTGCCGCACCAGGGCGGCGGCGAGGTGGCACCCGGACCGCTCACCCGCCCGGCCCCCGCTCGTCCGCGACGTGGTGCGGGATCGACCGCACCACGTGGGAGGCGAACTCGTAGGCCTCCGCCACGAGGGCGTGCAGGTGGTCGCTGCCGACCCGGTAGAGCATTCGTCGCCCGTCGCGGCGCACCTGCACGAGCCCGGCCAGCCGCAGCCGACCCAGGTGCTGCGAGACCGACGACCGCGACGCCGAGACCTGGGCGGTCAGCGTCGAGACGTCCTGCTCGCCGCCGCGCAGCAGCCGCAGCAGGTGCAGGCGGGTCGGGTCGGCCAGGTGTCCGAGCACCTCGGCGGCGAGCTCGCTCTCCCCGGCGTCGTGCAGGGTGCTGGCAGCAGCCACTCCATCGTGCGCGCGCATGATTGCATGATGGCCCTGAGCAGGGCATCCTGCAACCGTGAACGACTCCCGCAGCGGCCACGGCCACGGCCACGGACACGGACACGGCCACGGACACCGCACCGGCGTGCGGGCCGCCGTCGCGTCGGTGTTCCGGCCGCACAGCCACGACGCGGCCGACTCCGTCGACGCCGAGCTGGAGGCCAGCGCCGACGGTATCCGCGCGCTGTGGATCAGCCTGGTCGTGCTGCTGGTCACCGCGCTGGCGCAGGCCGTGGTGGTGGCGGTGTCGGGGTCCGTCGCCCTGCTGGCCGACACGATCCACAATTTCTCCGACGCGCTCACCGCGGTGCCGCTGTGGATCGCGTTCGTGCTGGGACGCCGCGCCGCGACCCGCCGCTACACCTACGGCTTCGGTCGCGCGGAGGACCTGGCGGGGGTGTTCATCGTCGCCATGATCGCGCTGTCCGCCGTGGTGGCCGGGTACGAGTCGGTGCGCAGGCTGCTCGACCCGCAGCCGCTGCAGAACGTGGGCGTGGTGCTGGCGGCGGGCGTCATCGGGTTCGCGGGCAACGAGCTCGTCGCCGTCTACCGCATCCGGGTCGGGCGTCGGATCGGCTCGGCCGCCCTCGTCGCCGACGGCCTGCACGCCCGCACCGACGGCTTCACCTCGCTCGCGGTGGTGGCCGGGGCGCTGGGCGTGCTGGCCGGGTTCCCGCTGGCCGACCCGATCGTCGGGCTGCTGATCACCGTGGCGATCCTGGTGGTCCTGCGCGGCGCCGCCCGCGACATCTACCGGCGCCTGATGGACGCCGTCGAGCCCGAGCTGGTCGACGCGGCCGAGGCGGCGCTGCGCGAGGTCCCCGGTGTGCTCGACGTCGAGTCGCTGCGGCTGCGCTGGATCGGGCACCGGCTGCGGGCGGAGACGTCGGTGGCCGTCGACCCCGGTCTGTCGGTCGTCGACGCCCACGCGCTGGCCGTGCGCGCCCAGCACCGGCTGCTGCACGACGTGCCGCGCCTGACGGCGGCGTCGGTGCACGTCAGCCCGGCCGGGGAGCTGGGGGCCGCGCACCACGCCGAGCTGGCGCACCACCGGGGGTGAACCGGCGCCGCCGGGGGGCGGTCAGTGCAGCAGCGCGGCGCGGATGTCCTCCTCGACCGCGGTGGTGGCGACGAACAGCAGCTCGTCGCCGGGCTCCAGCGCGTCGTCGCCCTGGGGGACGATCACCCGGCCGCCGCGCAGGATCACCACCAGCGCGGAGTCGACGGGCAGCTTCACCGAGCGGACCGGGCGCCCGGCCAGGGGGGTGTCGGCGGGCAGGGTGACCTCGACGAGGTTGGCCTGGCCCTGGCGGAAGGTCAGCAGCCGGACCAGGTCGCCGACCGCCACCGCCTCCTCGACGAGCGCGGCGAGCAGGCGCGGGGTGGACACCGCGACGTCGACGCCCCAGTTGTCGCCGAAGAGCCACTCGTTGCGGGGGTCGTTGACCCGGGCGACGACGCGGCGGACGGCGAACTCGGTCTTGGCCAGCAGCGACACCACGAGGTTGACCTTGTCGTCACCGGTCGCCGCGATGACGACGTCGCAGCTCTCGATGTCGGCGTCCTCCAGCGTGGACAGCTCGCAGGCGTCGGCGTGCACCCACTCCGCCGCCTCGACGGTCTCGGGCGCGATGTTGGCCAGCTCGCGCTCGATCAACATGACCTGGTGGTCGTTGTCGAGCAGCTCGAGGGCGATCGAGCGCCCGACGGCACCCGCTCCGGCGATCGCGACGCGCATGGGCTCAGCCTTCCTGCGGGGGAGCGGCGGCCGCGGCGGTGACGTCGCTGACGGTGCCGGAGACGGCGGCGACGTAGACCGTGTCCTCGGCCTGCACGACGGTGTCCGGCTTGGGCAGCACGCCGGTGCCGAACCGGACGACGAAGGCCACCCGGGAGCCGGTGGCGCGTTCCAGCTCGGCCACCGGGTGCCCGACCCAGTCCTCGTGGACGGGCAGCGGCAGGATCGCGACGGTGCCCGAGGGCTCCCGCCAGGCCGACGCCACCCCGTCGGGCAGGATCATCCGCATCAGCCGGTCGGTGCTCCAGGGCACGGTGGCGACGGTCGGGATGCCGAGCCGCTCGTAGACCGCGGCGCGCTTCTCGTCGTAGATGCGGGCGACGACCCGCTCGACGCCGAAGCTCTCCCTGGCGACCCGCGCGGCGATGATGTTGGAGTTGTCGCCGCTGGAGACCGCGGCGAACGCGCTCGCGCGCTCCACCCCCGCCTCGACCAGCACCTCGCGGTGGAAGCCCTCGCCGATCACCTGCCGGCCGCGGAACTCCGGGCCGAGCCTGCGGAAGGCCTGCGGGTTGCGGTCCACGACCGCCACCTCGTGGCCGAGCCGCTCCAGCCCGGCGACCAGCGCCGACCCGACCCGCCCGCACCCCATGATCACCACGTACACGGGACGGAACGTTAGCGCGCCCGCTGCCGCGGCGTCAGTGTCCGGGCATAGGCTGCGCGCGTGTCCACGCTCGCCACCGCGGTGAAGCGCATCCTGGTCGGGCGGCCGCAGCGGAGCGATCGGCTCAGCCACCAGCTCCTGCCCAAACGGATCGCGCTGCCGGTCTTCGCCTCCGATGCCATGTCCTCGGTCGCCTACGCGCCCGAGGAGATCTTCCTGACGCTGTCGATCGCCGGCGTCGCGTCGTACGCGTTCTCGCCGTGGATCGGGCTCGCGGTGGTGGTGGTGCTGCTCACGGTGGTCACCAGCTACCGGCAGAACGTGCGGGCGTACCCCTCGGGCGGCGGCGACTACGAGGTCGCCACGGTCAACCTGGGCAAGAAGGCCGGCCTGACGGTCGCCAGTGCGCTGCTCGTCGACTACACGCTGACCGTGGCGGTCTCCATCTCCGCCGCGGCGGCGAACGTCGGGGCGCTGGTGCCCTACGTCGCCGAGCACAAGGTGCAGTTCGCGGTGGCGGCGATCGTCGTGCTGACGGCGGTGAACCTGCGGGGGGTGCGGGAGTCCGGCGTCGCGTTCGCGATCCCCACCTACGCGTTCATGCTCGGCATCGGCACCCTGATCGTCTGGGGCCTGACCCGGATCCTGCTGCTCGGCGACGACGTCCGTGCGCCCAGCGCCGACCTGGAGCTCGTGGCCGAGGGCGACGCGCTCACCGGGCTCGCGCTGGCGCTGCTGGTGCTGCGCTCGTTCACCCAGGGCTGCGCGGCGCTCACCGGGGTGGAGGCGATCAGCAACGGCGTGCCCGCGTTCCGCAAGCCCAAGTCGCGCAACGCCGCCACCACGCTGCTGCTGCTGGGCGGGATCTCGGTGACGATGTTCATGGGCCTGATCTGGCTGGCCCAGCTCACCGGGGCCCGGATCGCGGAGGACCCGGAGCTGCAGTTCCCCTCCGCCCCGGAGGGCTACGTCCAGCAGACGCTCGTGGCCCAGCTCGCCGACGCCGTGTTCGCCGACTTCCGGCCCGGGTTCTTCTTCGTCGTGGTGGTCACCGCGCTGATCCTCGTGCTGGCCGCCAACACCGCCTACAACGGCTTCCCGGTGCTCGGCTCGATCCTGAGCCAGGACCGCTACCTGCCGCGGCAGCTGCACACCCGCGGCGACCGCCTGGCGTTCTCCAACGGCATCGTGGTCCTCGCCGGCGTCGCGATCCTGCTGGTCGTGGGCTTCCAGGCCGAGGTCACGCGGCTGATCGCGCTCTACACCGTCGGGGTGTTCACCTCCTTCACCCTGAGCCAGTTCGGCATGCTGCGGCACTGGAACCGGCACCTGGCCACCGAGACCGACCCGGCCGAGCGCGCCCGGATGCGACGCGCGCGGGTCGTCAACGGGTTCGGGGCGGGGATGACCGGGCTCGTGCTGGTGATCGTGCTGATCACCAAGTTCACCCGCGGCGCGTGGATCGCGATCGCGGCGATGGCGGTGTTCTACGGCCTGATGCTCGCGATCCAGAAGCACTACGACCGGGTGTCGGCCGAGCTGGTCGCGGGCGACGGCGACGGCGTGCTGCCCTCGCGCAACCACGCGATCGTGCTGGTCTCCACCCTGCACAAACCCACCCTGCGCGCGGTCGCCTACGCCCGCGCGACGCGACCCGACGTCCTGGAGGCGGTCACCGTCAACGTCGACGAGGCGGACACCAAGCGGCTCATGCGCGACTGGGACAAGCGCAAGATCCCGGTGGCGCTCAAGGTCGTGGAGTCGCCCTACCGGGAGATCACCAAGCCGGTGCTCGACTACGTCAAGCGGATCCGGTCGGACAACCCGCGCGACGTCGTCACCGTGTTCATCCCCGAGTACGTCGTGGGGCACTGGTGGGAGCAGGTCCTGCACAACCAGAGCGCGCTGCGCCTCAAGGGCAGGCTGCTGTTCCAGCCCGGGGTGATGGTCACCTCGGTGCCGTGGCAGCTCGTGTCGTCCGAGCGGGTCGTCACCCGCCGTCCGGAGACCCCGCCCGGCTCGGCCCGGCGCGGCTACGAGACCCCGCCGCGTGCGGAGACGCCCCCGGCGAAGGTGCGCCGGTGACGGCCGACTGGACCGACCGCATCCTCGACCTCGACGTCGGTGCCGTCGCCCACGGCGGGCACTGCGTCGCGCGCTCCGAGGGCCGCGTGGTGTTCGTGCGCCACGCGCTGCCGGGCGAGCGGGTGCGCGCCGTCGTCACCGAGGACGGCGGCGGGTCGTTCTGCCGGGCCGACGCCGTGCGCGTCCTGCAGGCCTCGCCCGCGCGGGTGCCCGCGCCGTGCGACTGGGCCCGCGCCGGGGGCTGCGGCGGCTGCGACCTGCAGCACGCCGACCCCGCCGCCCAGCGCGCGCTCAAGGCCGACGTGCTGGCCGAGCAGCTGCAGCGCCTCGCCGGTCTGACGATGCGCGTGGAGGTCGAGGAGCTCCCCGGCGGGCCGCTGGGCTGGCGGCACCGGGTGCGGCTGGCCGTCGACGGGGCGGGGCGGGCCGGGCTGCGGGCGCACCGCAGCCACGACGTCCTGCCCATCGCCGACTGCCCGCTCGCGCCCGCCGGCACCCTGCCCCCGGTGCTCGACCACGGGTTCGAGCCGGGCGGGGAGGTCGAGGTGGCCTCCGATGCCGACGGGCTCGTCCACGTCGGCGGTGCCGGGCCGGTCGTCCAGCGGGCGGTCGGCCGCGAGTGGCGGCTCTCGCCCGGGGTGTTCTGGCAGGTGCACCCGGCCCTGCCCGACACCCTCGCCGCCGTCGTCGCGGAGTGGGCCGACGCGCCCGAGGGCGGCGTGGCCTGGGACCTCTACGGCGGCGTCGGGCTGTTCGCGGCCGTGCTGGCCGGGCAGGTCGGGCCCACGGGCGGCGTCACCGTCGTCGAGTCCTCCCGCGACGCCGTGGCCGACGGCCGCGCCGCGCTCGCCGACCTCCCGCAGATCGGGTGGCGGGTGGGTCGGGTGGAGAAGCTCGCGCAGACCCTGGACGGGCGGCCCGACGTCGTCGTCGCCGACCCGCCGCGCAAGGGGCTCGGGCGCGCGCTGGTCGAGACGCTGTGCGCCCGGGCGCCGCGGCGGATCGTGCACGTGGCGTGCGACCCGGCCGCGCTGGCCCGCGACGTCGCCCTGTTCGCCGCCGGGGGATACCGACTGGAGCGGCTGCGCGCATTCGACGCCTTCCCGATGACGCACCATTTCGAGTGCGTCGCCCTGCTGGTCCGGGAATAGCTGCTGGTCCGGGAACAGCGCGGCATCGGAAAGCGCCCCGGAACCGTTCCGGGGCGCTTTCCCGCACCGATCAGCCGCCGAGGGTGAAGGCCCCGCCGGACGCCGTGTCGGTGGCCACGACCCGGAAGTTCGTGGAACTGCTGCTGTCGGCCCGCGAGGCGCTGACGGCGGCACCGATCACCTCGATGCCCCGCGCGGCCGACTCGGCCTCCACGGCGGCCACCGGGAAGCTCAGCGTCACGGTGTCCGTGGTGCGGTCCACGCTCGACGTGCCGGGCACCGCGTACTGGAAGTCGTCCTCCCCGAACCCACCCACGCTGAGCAGGGCGTCGCGGAACTCCAGGCGGGACAGCGGCGGGTTCGCGTTGGTCGCGGCCGCGTGCAGCACCACCCCGCCGGGCAGGGTCAGCGCCACGTCGTAGACGTAGGTGCGGTTCTGCAGGGCCGGGAAGTCGCCGACCTGGATCGTGTAGGTGAGGGTCGTGCCGTTCGAGGCGACGTCGACCGCGCGGATGTCGACCTCGTCGATGTTGACGTTGAACGAGTTGCGGGCGTCGCCGGCCGGGTCGACGATCTCCGGGCTCGCGGCCTGGGCGGTGGCCACCGGCCCGATGGCGAGTGCTGCGGCAGTGGCGGCGATGGTGGCGATACGGCGGATGGTGCGCATCTCGGGTCTCCTCGAACGGGTGAATCAGATCGACCCGGTAACCGTATGGGCGTCGACGCCGACATTTCCTTACCCGACGATTACCCGGTTCTTACCGATTCCGTGGTGAGAGGGCAGGATCGCGGTATGGACGATCTCGCCCGCTTCCTGCACGGCTGGGCGCCCGGCCCGTCGACGACCACCGGCCGCCTCGACCCCTGGCCCGTCGAGGCGTTCGCGGCGCTGCTCGACCAGCCCGCGCCCGGGCCGGAGCTGCCCCCGATGTGGCACGGGTTCCACCTGCTCGACCATCCCGCGCAGGCCGAGCTCGGCGACGACGGGCACCCGGCGCACGGGCGGTTCCTGCCGCCGCTGCCCGACCGGCGGCGGATGTTCGCCGGGGGCCGGTTGGAGGTGCGCACCCCGCTGCGCGTCGGCGACGCGGTCACCCGGCGCTCCTCGCTGGTGTCGGCCGAGGTGAAGTCCGGGCGCAGCGGGGCGATGGTGCTGGTGACGGTGCGCCACGAGCTCGCCGTCGACGGGGCGGTCGCCGTCGTCGAGGAGCAGGACTTCGCCTACCGCAGCCAGCCCGCCGGGACGGCCCGCGGGCTCGCGGCGGCCGGGGCGGCGCAGGAGCCGCCGGGGGAGTGGCGGCTGGCGGTGGAGCCGGACGCGGCGATGCTGTTCCGGTTCAGCGCTCTGACCTACAACACCCACCGGATCCACTACGACCACCCGTACGTCACCGGCGTCGAGGGCTATCCGGGGCTGGTCGTGCACGGGCCGCTGCTGGCCCTGCTGCTGCTCGAGCTGCCCCGCCGGTTCGCCCCGGACCGCCGCGTCACCGGGTTCTCCTACCGGCTGCGGCAGCCGGTGACGGCCGGGAGCCCGGTGCTGGCCCGCGGCGGCCCCGACGCGCTGTGGGCCGGGGTGCCGGGAGCGGCCCCGGCGGTGACCGGCCGGGTCACGCTGAGCTGACCGCCGCCCCGCGCGGACGTGGCCCGGCACGGTGCCCCTGCCCGACGCGCGCGGACCGGCACCCGGGACGATGGACGGGTGACCAGTACCGCCCCCGTCCCGCGCAACACCGTCCCGCACGGCCCGCACACCGTCGAGCAGCGCATCGCCGACGAGCTCGGCGTCCGGCGGAACCAGGTGGCCGCGGCCGTCGAGCTCCTCGACGGCGGCGCCACGGTCCCGTTCATCGCCCGGTACCGCAAGGAGGCCACCGGCACCCTCGACGACGCGCAGCTGCGCACCCTCGAGGAGCGCCTGGGCTACCTGCGGGAGCTGGAGGACCGGCGCACCGCCGTGCTGGAGGAGATCCGCAGGCAGGGCAGGCTCGAACCCGAGCTGGAGGGCCGGATCCGCGCCGCGGAGTCGAAGGCGCGGCTGGAGGACATCTACCTCCCGTTCAAGCCGAAGCGCCGCACCAAGGCGATGGCCGCCCGGGAGGCGGGCCTGGAGCCGCTGGCCGACGCCCTGCTCGGCGACCCGTCGCTCGACCCGCAGGAGACCGCGGCCGGGTACGTGAACGACACGGTCGCCGACGCCGCGGCGGCCCTGGAGGGTGCGCGCGCGATCCTCGTCGAGCGCTTCTCCGAGGACGCCGACCTCATCGGCGGGCTGCGCGAGCGGATGTGGACGCGCGGGGTGCTCGTCGCGAAGGTCCGGCCGGGCAAGGAGGCGGAGGGCGCCAAGTTCTCCGACTACTTCGACTTCTCCGAGCCGTTCACCAAGCTCCCCTCCCACCGGATCCTCGCCGCGCTGCGCGGGGAGAAGGAGGAGATCCTCGAGCTCTCCCTCGAACCGTCGGCGGAGCCCGCCGAGCCCGGCGTGCGCACGGACTACGAGGCCACGATCGCGGCGGCGTTCGGCATCACCGACGAGGGCCGCCCCGCCGACAAGTGGCTGGGCGAGGTCGTGCGGTGGGCCTGGCGCACCCGGATCCTGCTGCACCTGGGCATCGACATCCGCGTGCGGCTGCGCACCGTCGCGGAGGAGGGGGCGATCGGCGTCTTCGCGACGAACCTGCGCGACCTGCTGCTCGCCGCGCCCGCCGGCAGCCGGGCGACGATGGGCCTGGACCCGGGGCTGCGCACCGGGGTGAAGGTCGCCGTCGTCGACGCGACGGGCAAGGTCGTCGCCACCGACACGGTCTACCCGCACGAGCCCCGCAAGGACTGGAAGGGCTCGCTCGCCACGCTCACCCGGCTGGCGGCCGCGCACGACGTCGAGCTGGTGGCGGTCGGCAACGGCACCGCGTCGCGGGAGACCGACCAGCTCGCGCGCGAGCTCGCCGCCACCAACCCCGCCCTGAAGCTGACGCCGGTGATGGTGAGCGAGGCCGGGGCGTCGGTGTACTCGGCGTCGGCGTTCGCCTCGGCCGAGCTGCCCGACCTCGACGTCTCGCTGCGCGGCGCGGTGTCCATCGCGCGCCGCCTGCAGGACCCGCTGGCCGAGCTCGTCAAGATCGACCCGAAGTCCATCGGGGTGGGCCAGTACCAGCACGACCTCGCCGAGTCGGCGCTGTCGCGCTCGCTCGACGCGGTGGTCGAGGACTGCGTGAACGCCGTCGGCGTCGACGTCAACACCGCCTCGGTGCCGCTGCTGCGCCGCGTCTCGGGGATCACCGAGGGCCTCGCCGTGCAGATCGTCGCGCACCGCGACGCGAACGGCCCCTTCCGCACCCGCACGGCGCTGGCGGACGTCCCGCGGCTGGGCCCGAAGGCCTTCGAGCAGTGCGCGGGCTTCCTGCGCATCCGCGGCGGCGACGACCCGCTCGACGTGTCCGGCGTGCACCCCGAGGCCTACCCCGTGGTGCGCCGCATCGTGGCCGCCGCGAAGGTCGACGCCGCCGCGCTGATCGGCAACGCGTCGAAGATCAGGACGTTGCGGGCCAAGGACTTCGTCGACGAGACGTTCGGGCTGCCGACGGTCTCCGACATCCTCGGTGAGCTGGAGAAGCCCGGCCGCGACCCGCGGCCGGCGTTCCGCACGGCCACGTTCGCCGACGGCGTCCACAGGATCTCCGACCTGCGCCCGGGGATGCTGCTGGAGGGCCAGGTCACCAACGTCGCGGCGTTCGGGGCGTTCGTCGACGTGGGGGTGCACCAGGACGGCCTGGTGCACGTCTCGGCGATGTCGAAGGACTTCGTGTCCGACCCGCGCGAGGTCGTCAGGAACGGGGACGTCGTGCGCGTCAAGGTGATGGAGGTCGACGAGGCGCGCAAGCGCATCTCGCTGAGCCTGCGCCTCGACGACGAGGTCGGCGCCGACGGGAAGCCGGTGTCGCAGCGCGAGCGGCGCTCCGGCGGCGACCGTCCCGGAGGCGGGCGGCCCGACGGGGACCGCCGCGGCGGCGGTCCCCGCGGGGGGCCCCGCGGGTCGGGCGGCGGCAAGGACGGCGGCGGACGGCGCGGCGAGGGCACGCGCGCCGACGCCGGGCGCGGCGGCCAGGGCGGTGGCGGACGCGGTGGGTCCCGCGGCGGCTCCGGTGGCGGGGGCCTCGGCAACAGCGCCATGGCCGACGCCCTGCGCCGCGCCGGCCTCGCCGACGGCGGGAAGAAGTAGCGGCTCAGCCCGCCAGCACCGCCACCACGTGCGCGACGTCGGAGAGGTCGTCGAGCACGTGGTGGGCACCCGCGTCGGTCAGCTCCGCGGCCGAGGCCGGGCCGGTGGCGACGCCGACGGCCACGACACCGGCGGCCAGCGCGGCGCCCACGTCGTGCACCGTGTCGCCGACGACGAGCACGTCGGCGTCGGCGAACCGGCCGTGGGCCGCCTCCGCGCGGTCGCGGCTGCGACGCACCAGCTCGGCGCGCACGGGATGGTCGTCGCCGTAGCCGCCGACCGCGGTGTCGAGGTGCGGGTCGAGGCCGAACGCCGCGACCTTCCCGATCCCGACGGGAGCGATGTTGCCGGTCACCAGCGTCTGCACGACGTCCGGCCGGCCGGCGAGCGCGGCCAGCACCTGGGCGGCCCCGGGCAGCAGCCGGCCCTCGGTGGTCATCCGGGCGGCGCGGCCGGCGAACTCCTCGGCGTAGCGGGCGAAGAACGGGGCCAGGTGCGGGCCGGCGTCGTCGATGCCGTGCTGGGCGAACAGCTCGGGGGTGATCGACAGGTCGGTCCGGCCCGCGGCCACCAGCGCGCCGCGCCACGGGATGCCGGTGACGGCGGTGAACGCCGCCGCGTACGCCTCGACGCCCACCCCGCCCCCGACGAGCAGCGTGCGGTCGACGTCCCACTGGATCAGCCTCATGCGCCGATCCTGCGTGATCAGGCGGCCCTGCGCGATCAGGCGGCTGCGCCCTGCACCGCCCCGAGCAGCCGGTCCGACAGGCGGGCCAGCACGGCGTCCTCGACGCCGTGCGCGGCGAGCCAGCCCGCCACGCCGCCCTCGTGGGCGTCGACGTCGTCGAGCACCGCCTCCAGCGCCGCGGCCTGCACGCCCATCAGTGCCCGGTTGCGCGGCTCGTGGATCCCCGCGGCCCGCAGCGTGGCCCACAGCTGCGGGAGGTTGGCCTCGGTGCGCAGGTAGTCCTCCAGGACGTCGGCCCGGCGCACCCCGACCGCGCGGAGCAGCACCGCGACGACGACCCCGGTGCGGTCCTTGCCCGCGGTGCAGTGCACGAGCACCGGGCCGGGGGAGGAGGCGACGAGCCGGGCGATGTGGGCGATGGAGCCCGCGGCGTCGCGGGCGAGGAGCCGGTAGGCCTCGGCCAGGTCGTGGCCGGTGGACCGCTCCGCGGCCAGCGCCGGGGCGAGGTCGGCGCCCATCGGCACGGAGTGCACGGTGGTGCCGGGGCGGTCGAGCCGGTGCGGGGCGGGGTCCTCGCCGGGGACGCGCAGGTCGATGACGTCGGTGGGCGGCCAGATCGCCACCGCGGCGGACGCGGCGGTGCCCGACAGCGGCACCTCGCTGCGGTAGAGGGCCCCCCGGCGGACGATCCGGCCGTCGTCGGTGCGCAGGCCGCGCAGGTCGCGGAGGTTGGCGGGGGCGGGGGAGGTCGTCACGTGACCGAGGGTCCCGGCGCGAGGTGAACGCCGGGTGACTTCGTGAGCGGTGGCGCATGTGATCTCCGCGGCACCCGACCCCGGTCGCGCCGTGAGCGGCGTCACCTGGGAGTATTCGTGGTCGATGGTGCGTTGAGAGCCATCAGAGACCGCAACGGCCAGGCAGATCATGTGCAGAGGGCCCGCGGGCTCGCCCGCGGGTGCTCCGACGTGTGCCCGCCGACTGCGACGAAAGCTGATCCTTGTCTCTGAACGAGCACGCGCTCGACCTGCCCCTGTTCTCCGACCTCCCGCTGCGCGCGGAACTGCTGGCCGTCGTCGACGAGCTCGGCTACACCCGGCCGAGCCCGATCCAGGCCGAGGCCATCACCCCGCTGGTGGAGGGCCGCGACCTGCTCGGCCAGGCCGCCACCGGCACCGGCAAGACCGCGGCGTTCGCGCTGCCGATGCTGGAGCGCCTCACCGACCTGCGCCCGGCGCGTGAGCGCGGCGCGGCCCCGTTCGGCCTGATCCTGGCCCCCACCCGCGAGCTCGCGCTGCAGGTGTCCGAGGCCGTCACCCGCTACGGGGCACGGCTGCACACCCGCGTGCTCACCGTCTACGGCGGCGCGCCCGTCGGCCCCCAGCTCAAGGGCCTGCACCAGGGCGTCGACGTCGTCGTGGCCACCCCGGGCCGCGCGATCGACCTGATGAACCGCGGCGCGCTCAAGCTCCAGGACCTGGAGATGGTCGTCCTCGACGAGGCCGACGAGATGCTCGACATGGGCTTCGTCGAGGAGATCGAGACGCTGCTCGACGCCACCCCCGACACCCGCCAGGTGGTGCTTTTCAGCGCCACCATGCCGCGCCGCATCGAGACCCTCGCGCAGAAGTACCTGCGCGAGCCGGTCACCGTGCGGATCGCCCGCGAGGAGGCCGTCGAGGGCGAGGCGCCGCAGGTGCGCCAGACCGCGTACCTGGTGCCGCGCACGCACACCACCGCCGCGCTCGGGCGCGTGCTGGAGGCCGAGCGGCCCAAGGCGGCCATCGTCTTCTGCCGCACCCGCCTCGACGTCGACGCCGTCACCGAGACCCTGACCGGCCGCGGCCTGCGCGCCGAGGCGCTGCACGGGGGCATGGACCAGGAGCACCGCACCCGCGTGGTGGAGCGGCTGCGCAGCGGGCGCACCGAGCTGCTCGTCGCCACCGACGTCGCGGCCCGCGGCCTGGACATCGACCTGCTCACCCACGTCGTCAACCACGACGTGCCGCAGAGCTCCGAGGCCTACGTGCACCGCATCGGCCGCGTGGGCCGGGCGGGGCGCGAGGGCGTCGCGATCACGCTGGCGCCGCCGTCGAAGGTGTACGCGCTGCGCAACGTCGAGCGGCTCACCGGCCAGACCATCGAGATGGCGCCGGTGCCCACCGCGGCCGACCTGCGTGCGGCCCGGCTGGAGCGCACCCGCGAGGCGCTGCGTGCGGAGCTGGAGACCGGCACCCCCGACGCGACCGACGGCGTCGACGCGATGATCGCCGGGCTGGCCGAGGACTTCGACCCGGCCCACGTGGCGGCCGCGGCGATCCGGCTGATGACCGCCGCGGCGGGCTCGCCCGACGACGGCGAGGACATCCCCGTCGTGAGCGCCCCCCGCTCGGGCGCCCGTGACGCGCGCGGACCGCGGGAGACCCGCGGGCGGGGCGGGGCGGCCGGCACGCGCGCCCCGAAGGCCGGCACCACCCGGCTGTTCGTCAACGCGGGCCGCGCCAGCGGCGTGCGCCCGCAGGACATCGTGGGCGCGCTGGCCAACGAGTCGAACCTGACCGGGCGCGACATCGGGGCCATCCAGATCCACGAGCGGCACGCCCTCGTCGAGATCCCGGAGCACGCGGCCGACGACGTCCTGCGCAGCCTGCGCGGCACCACCACCCTCAAGGGACGCCGGGCCAACGTGCGCCGCGACCGCGGCTTCGCGGGCGCCGGTGCGGGGCATCGGGACTAACCGCACTACGACGAACGGACCAGTGCCGCTCTGCTAGTTTCGCCCGATGCGGGCGCGGACGGCGGTGGCGGCGCTGGCCGCGCTCACGACCTGGGCCACCGCGGCCGGGTGCTCGGCCGTCGTGCCGGGCACCGGGTCACCGGCCCGCGACGTGCCCGTGGCCGGCCTGGCCTTCGGCGACGGGCAGCGGATGCTCGCCGAGCAGATGGCGATCTTCCGCACCTGGGACGTGTGCGCCGTGCACGACGTCGCCGCGGCCGAGCGGCGCACCGGCGCCGTCGCCTTCGCGGTGCGACCGGTGCGGGGCTACGACGGTTGCGAGATCGCGCTGGAGACGGCCGACGACGGTGCCCTGTCCTACGTCACCGTCGAGGTGACGGAGATCGTGCCCGGCCCAGGCACCCCGCCGAAGGCCGAGGGGGGCAGGTACGTGCCGGTCGCCCCCGCCGCGGCGGCCCAGGGCCGTCCGGAGTGCGGGTACGGGCGCGAGGTCGCGCTCGGCTGGGGTGTCGTGGTGCGCGGTGAGGTCGCCGACGACGCCGCCGCGTCCTGCGTGCTGGCCGGTGGGTACCTCGCCGACGTCGCCGCCCGCATCGAGGACCCCCCGCTGCGGTCCGCGGCCGGCACCGACCCGGCGTTCGCGCTCGGCGGGCAGGACCCGTGCGCCGTGCTCGCCGCCCTCGCCCCGGACGCCGGGGACGCCACCGTCGAGGGCCCCCGGGCCTGCGCGGTCCCGGGCGTCGAGGTGGCGTTCGGGCTGGCCCAGGTCGAGGTGGACGTCGAGGGCGTGGCCTCGATGCGGCCCGACGGCCGCGTCGAGGTCGTCGACGACGCCCCGGACGGCTGCACGGTGACCCGGCAGGCCGGCGACACCACGCTGCTCGCCCCGTCGCTGCCCTACCTGTTCCGCGAGACCCTCGCCGTCACCGCCGCGGACTGCGCCACCGCCCGCGCCGGGGTCGACTCGGCGGTGCTGCCCGGTCCGGCCGTCCCGGCGCCGGGCGCGCTCACGCTGGGCTCGCTGGAGGGCTTCCCCACGGCGGAGGACGTGGGCGCCCCGTTCGACCCGTGCTCGACGGTCGGCTGGTCGGCCTTCCCCGCCGGGGTGCGGCCGCCGGGGATCGATCCGCGCCCGTTCCCGTCACCGGTCGACACCGGCACGCTCTACCGGGTCGGCTGCGACTACTCCTCCGACGCCCTGACCGCCGTCCTGAGCTGGGGCCCCGCCGTGGGCACCTACAGCACGGACCCGGCGGCGCGGCCGGGCGTCGCCACCCAGTTCGCCGGGCGGCCGGGGTTGGAGCACCGGGCCGAGCCCGCGGCGGGGCAGGCGCCGCTGTGCCTGTCGACGATGCAGGTCGGCAACGGCATCGCCGGGGTCGTCACCCTCGCCAGGGAGACCACGGCCGACCTGTGCGCGGTCAACCGCGGCGTACTGGAGACGCTGGCGCCACTGGTGTCCTGAGTTGTCGGCGCCCACCGCCGGGGGTAGGCAGTGCGGATGGCCGACGATGCCCTGCTGTCCTCGGCGGTGCGGCGCGCGATGTGGCGGTTGCTGCCGTTCCTCGGGTTCTGCTACCTGCTGAACTACCTCGACCGCGTCAACGTCGGGTTCGCGGCGCTGCGGATGAACCCCGACCTCGGGCTCTCCGCCGCGGCCTACGGGCTGGGTGCCGGGCTGTTCTTCGTCGGCTACTTCTTCTTCGAGGTGCCGAGCAACGTGATCCTGCACCGGGTCGGGGCCCGGCTGTGGATCGCGCGGATCATGGTGACCTGGGGGATCATCGCCTCCGCCACCGCGTTCGTCACCGACGAGATCGGCTTCTACGCCGTGCGGTTCCTGCTCGGCGTGGCCGAGGCCGGGTTCTTCCCCGGGATCATCCTGTACCTGACGTACTGGTTCCCCCGCGCACAGCGCGCGCGGGTCGTGGCGCTGTTCTTCCTCGCCGTACCCCTGTCGACGGTGCTCGGCGCCCCGATCTCGACGTTGCTCATCGAGAACGGCGACGGCGTGCTCGGGTTCGAGCAGGGCTGGCGGTTCATGTTCTTCGCCGAGGGGATCCCCGCGGTACTGGCCGGGTTCCTGGTGCTGGTGCTGCTGCCCGACCGCCCGACGCGGGCCCGCTGGCTCACCCGCGACCAGGCCCGCGCCCTGGAGGCGGTGATCGCCGCCGAGGACACCGCGCAGGTGCCGGAGACCACCGGCCTGCGCGACGCGCTGCGCGACGGCCGGGTGATGGCGCTGTCGGTCGTCTACTTCGGGGTGGTGTTCGGGCTCTACGTGCTGGCGTTCTTCCTGCCGCAGGTGGTGTCGGACCTGCAGGAGCAGTTCGGCGTGCGGTTCTCGCTGGTCCAGATCGGGCTGATCACCGCGGTGCCGTACGTGGTGGCGTCGGTGGTGATGGTGCTCAACGCCCGGCACTCCGACGCCACGGGGGAGCGGGCGTGGCACGTCGCCGGGCCGGCGTTCGTCGGGGCGGCGGGGGTGGCCGTGCGGGGTGTTCGCGGCGATCCCGGTGATCTGGCAGATCCCGCCGGCGTTCCTGACCGGCGTCGGCGCGGCCGCGGGCATCGCGCTGATCAACTCCTTCGGCAACCTGTCCGGGTTCGTCGGGCCGTACCTGACGGGGTGGCTCCAGGGGATCACGGGCGACTTCCGGGCGGGCATGTTGGTCGTCGCCGGGTTCATGGTGCTGTCCGGTGTGGTGGTGCTCGTCGTCGCCAGGAAAGCTGTAGGTCCCACGACGTCTGGAGCCCGTGCATGACCGACATCAAGCCCCGTTCCCGCGAGGTCACCGACGGCATCGAGCGCACCGCCGCCCGGGGCATGCTCCGCGCGGTCGGGATGCGCGACGAGGACTTCGGCAAGCCCCAGATCGGCATCGCGTCGAGCTGGAACGAGATCACCCCGTGCAACCTGTCGTTGCAGCGCCTGGGCCTCGCCGCGAAGGAGGGCGTGCACCGGGCGGGCGGGTTCCCGATGGAGTTCGGCACGATCTCGGTCTCCGACGGGATCTCGATGGGCCACGTCGGGATGCACTGGTCGCTGGTGTCGCGCGAGGTCATCGCCGACTCCGTGGAGACCGTGGTGCAGGCCGAGCGGCTCGACGGCACGGTGCTGCTCGCAGGCTGCGACAAGAGCCTGCCCGGGATGCTCATGGCGGCCGCGCGGCTCGACCTCGCCGCGGTCTTCCTCTACGCCGGGTCGATCATGCCCGGGTACGTGGGGGAGCGGGAGGTGACGATCGCCGACGCGTTCGAGGCCGTCGGGGCGTGCGCGCGCGGGCTGATCACCCGCGAGGAGGTCGACGCCATCGAGCGCGCGATCTGCCCCGGCGAGGGCGCGTGCGGGGGCATGTACACCGCCAACACGATGGCCTCCGCCGCCGAGGCGCTGGGGATGGCACTGCCCGGCTCGGCCAGCCCGCCCGCGGTCGACCGGCGCCGTGACGGCATCGCCCGCGCGTCCGGCGAGGCGGTCGTCGGGATGATCGAGAAGGGCATCACCGCCCGGCAGATCCTCACCAAGCCGGCGTTCGAGAACGCGATCGCCGTCGTCATGGCGTTCGGCGGGTCCACCAACGCGGTGCTGCACCTGCTGGCCATCGCCGCGGAGGCCGGGGTGCCGCTGGAGCTGGCCGACTTCACCCGGATCGGCGACCGGGTGCCGCACCTGGCCGACGTCAAGCCGTTCGGGGCCCACGTGATGTCCACCGTCGACCGGGTCGGCGGCGTGCCCGTCGTCATGAAGGCGTTGCTCGACGCGGGGCTGCTGCACGGCGACGTGCTCACCTGCACCGGATCCACCGTGGCCGAGAACCTCGCCGTGATCGACCCGCCCGACCTCGACGGGGAGATCCTGCGCGCGCTGTCGGACCCGATCCACCCCACCGGGGGCATCACGATCCTGCACGGTTCGCTCGCCCCCGACGGCGCCGTCGTCAAGAGCGCGGGTTTCGACTCGTCGCGCTTCGAGGGCACCGCGCGGGTCTTCGACGGCGAGCAGGGCGCGATGGACGCCGTGCCCCACCTGCAGCCCGGGGACGTCGTCGTCATCCGGTACGAGGGGCCGCGCGGCGGTCCCGGGATGCGCGAGATGCTCGCCGTGACCGGCGCGATCAAGGGTGCGGGCCTGGGCAAGGATGTGCTGCTGCTCACCGACGGCCGGTTCTCCGGGGCCACCACGGGGCTGTGCGTGGGGCACGTCGCTCCCGAGGCCGTCGACGGCGGGCCGATCGCGCTCGTCCGCGACGGCGACGGGGTGGTGCTGGACATGGCCTCGCGCACGCTCGACCTGCTCGTCGACGACGCGGAGCTGGCCCGGCGCCGCGAGGGCTGGTCGCCGCCCGCCCCCACCCCCGAGCTGCGCCGCGGGGTGCTGGGCAAGTACGCGAAGCTCGTCGGGTCCGCGGCGCAGGGTGCGGTCTGCTCGTAGGAGCCGCGGCCGGTGGATGTGCACCGCCGGGCGGGGGCTGCCTAGGGTGGCGGCATGACGGACGAGCGTGGGGCCCGGGAGATCGCGCAGGCCGCCGAGGCGATCGGCGACCTGCTCCAGCGCGCGGTCGAGGCCACGCTGGAGGAGCCGGCCCCCGAGCCGGCGCGCCAAGCCGCGGCGCAGCTCTACGACGTCGACTCCCGCGCCGTGCCCGAGAGCGACAACGGGCCCGCACAGCTGATGGCCACCCTCACGCTGGTGCGGCTGCTGAGCCTGGTCCGCGAGGCGACCCCCGACCGTCCGGAGCGGGTCGAGGAGGTGCTCGGCTGGATCGGCACCGCGATGGGCAAGCGGTACGCGGCGCGGGCGCGCTACGTCGCCGGGGTATTGGAGAGCGAGGCCGCGACGGCCGACGTGCCGGGCGTGCGGCAGGTGCTGATGACGGAGTTCGTGCCGTCGCTGGTGTGGCTGCTGGCCGGGTCGGTCGCCGTACTGGGCACCGGTGACGCCGGCTGGCTGCGCGAGCTGGAGGCGGGCACCCCGACGACGGCCAGCTTCCTCACCGGGAGCTGACCGCCTGCCGGGGGACGTCTCAGGCGATGCGGTCCAGCGGGGTGATCACCAGGTCGCCGTCGAGCAGCTCCGGGATCAGGGGCAGCGCGGCCTGCAGGTGCGGGGTGGCCAGGTGGGCGTCGAGCGAGGCCTGGTCCGTCCAGTGCTCGACGAAGACGAACACCGACGGGTCCTGCGTGCCGCGGTGCAGGGCGTAGGTGACGCAGTCGGCCTCGGCGCGGGTGGGGGCGATCAGGCCCTCCAGCACCTCCTGGAGCTCCTGCTCCCGGCCCGCCTTCGCGCGCATGGTGGCGACGACGGTGAGCAGGCTGCGGTTCTCGTCGGTGGGGATCGACACGGGTACTCCTTCGGGTTCGGCACAGGACGCTGATCACCGTAGCGACGGGTGCGGCCGGTAGCGTCCCGGCGACAGGATGTGTCGCACAGCACGGAGGAGCGCGGATGGTCACCGAGACCGGGTTCGACAGTCACGGCACGCGGTGCGCGGCCTGGTACCTGCGGGCCGGGTCCGACGCGCTCACCGGCCCCCGCGGCCGCCCGTGCGTGGTGATGGGCCACGGGTTCGGGGCCACGCGGGACGCGGGGCTGCTGCCGTTCGCGGAGCGGTTCGCCGAGGCGGGTGCCGACGTGCTGGTGTTCGACTACCGCGGCTACGGCACCTCCGACGGCACCCCGCGCCAGAACGTGTGGCACGCCCGGCACCGCGAGGACTACCACGCGGCGATCGCGCACGCCCGCGGCCTCGACGGCGTCGACGCCGACCGCATCGTGCTCTGGGGAAGCTCCTACTCCGGCGGCCACGTGGTGCCGGTGGCGGCGAAGGACGGGCAGGTCGCCGCGGTGATCTCCCAGGGCGCGGCGATGGACGGCCTCGCGGCGCTGCTGGAGATCGGCCGCTACGCCGGGATCGGGCAGCTGCTGAAGCTGACCGGACACGCGCTGCGCGACATCGCCGGTGCGCTGCTGGGCCGCGAGCCGCACCTCATCCCGGTGGTGGGCCCGCCCGGCTCGCTGGCCGCGATCACCGCCGAGGGGGCCGAGACCGGCTACCGCTCGATCATGGGCCCGACCTTCCGCAACGAGATGTGCGCCCGCGGCGCGCTGCTCATCCCGCTCAACCGGCCGGTGACGGCGGCGTCGCGGCTGCGGGCGCCGATCTTCCTGGTGGTGGCGGCCGACGACAACATCGCCCCGCCCGCCGCCGTCCGCGCGGTGGCGGCGAAGGCGGGGGCGGGCTCGGAGATCCTGGAGCTCCCGTCGGGGCACTTCGACATCTACTCCGGGGAGATGTTCGAGCGCTCCGCCGCCGCGCAGGTCGCGTTCCTGCAGCGCACGCTCCGGGTCGGGGCGGCAGCGGGCTGATCAGGGCACCGTCGGGCGGGCGACGAGCAGCAGCACGCGCTCAGACGGGGGCATCGCGGAGGGCTCCGTCCTCGGTGAGGTGGCCGGCGTCCATGGTGACGACGCGGTCGGCGTACCCGCCCAGGCGCGGCGCGTCGTGGCTGACGACGAGCAGCGCTGCCCCGGCGTCGGCGATCTCGCGCAGCAGGGCGGTGATCGCGGCGGCGCTCGCCACGTCGAGGCTCGCGGTGGGCTCGTCGGCGATCAGCAGGGCGGGGCGGGCGGCGAGGGCGCGGGCCACGGCGACACGCTGGGCCTGCCCGACCGACAGTGATCCGGGCAGCCGGTCGACGTCGATGTCGCCGAGCCCGACGCGTTCCAGCGCCTCCGTCGCGAGCGCGCGGCGGGCCCGGCGTGAGTGCCGCTCGCCGCGCGCCAGAGCAGGTTCGGTGAGCGTGCGCCACAGCGCCCAGCGCCGGTCCAGGCTCGCAACCGGGTCCTGGAAGATCGGCATGACGAAGCCGGGGCGCAGCCGGCCGTCGCCCGCGCCGAGGCGCACCGTGCCGGTGTCCGGTCGTTCCATGCCGCCGATCAGCCGCGCGAGCGTCGACTTCCCGGACCCGGACCGCCCCACGATGCCGACGATCTCGCCCGCGGCCACGGTGAGCGTCGCGTCCTCGACGGCGGTGACGTCGCCGTAGCGCCGTGAGACGCCGTCGGCCCGCGCCACCGGCGCACCGGGCGCCGCGGCCGGGGCGGCCCGCGGCACCACCGTCGCCGCGGCCACGAGCTCGCGGGTCTCGGGCGCGGTGGGGGAGCGCAGCACCCTCGCGGCCGGCCCCGTCTCGACGGCCGCGCCGTCGGCGAGCACCAGCGTCGAGTCGGTGTGCCGGGCGACGAGCGCGAGGTCGTGGCTGATCAGCAGCAGCGCGCCGCAGGTGCGCCGCACGAGGTCGAGGACGTCGTCGGCGAGCTCGGCGTCCAGCGCGCTGGTGGGCTCGTCGGCGAGGGTGAGCAGCGGAGCGTGCGCGGTGGCGGCCACCAGCGTCGCCCGCTGCAGCATGCCGCCCGACCACTGGTGCGGGTGCTGCAGGGCGCGCCGACCGCCGTCCGGGATGCCGACGCCGTCCAGCGCGGCGGAGACGGCCCCGTCGGGTGGGCGCCTGCGGTGCACGGCCCACGCCTCGGTGACGTGGTGGCCGACGGTGCGCAGCGGGTCGCACGCGGCGTAGGGGTCCTGCGGCACGTACCCGGCGACGAGTCCGCGCACCGCCCGCAGCACGGCCTCCGGCGCGCCCAGTACCTCCTGTCCGCCGACCCGGATGCTCCCGGTGACCCGGGTCCGCGGCGGGAGCAGCCCTAGCACCGCGCGAACCAGCGTGGTCTTGCCGCTGCCGGACCGGCCGACGACGGCCCAGCGCTCGCCGGCGCCGACCGTCAGGCTCACGGCGTCGAGCGCGCGGTGGCCGTCCGGGTAGGTCACCGTGAGCGCGTCGACGACGAGCGGGTCCGTCACGTGCGCCGCCCCGGGTCGGTGACGTCGCGCAGCGCGTCGCTGACGAGGGTGGCCGCGGTGATCGACAGGATCAGTCCGAGCCCGGGCCCGACCAGCTGCCACGGCGCGTACGCGAACGTCTCGCGGCCGGTGGAGAGCATGTTGCCCCACTCCGCGGTGGGCGGCTGCGCCCCGAGCCCGAGGAACGACAGGCTGCCGAGCAGCAGGACGATCTCGGCGAGCCCGAGCGTGGCCGCGACCAGCACCTGCGACGCCGTCGCGGGCAGGACGTGTCCGAGTGCGAGCCGCAGCGGCCGGACCCCGGCCATCCGGGCGGCGATGACGTCGGGCCGCTGCGCGCTGCCGCGCGCGACGCTGCGGGCGAGCCGGGCGAGCGGGGCCCAGGTCGTCGCCGACATCGCCAGCACCAGGTTCCAGAACCCGGGCCCGAGCACCCCGATCACGGCGAGCGTCAGCACGACCGTGGGCAGCCCGAGCAGGATGTCGGTGAACCGGGTGAGGACGGTGTCGAGCCGGCCGCCCACCGCCCCACTGACCGTGCCGACGACCACCCCGACCACCGCGCAGAGCGTCATCACCAGCAGTGCGGCGCCCACCGACGTGCGGGCGGCCGCGATGCTGCGGGCGAGCAGGTCGCGTCCGGCCTGGTCGGTACCCAGCCAGTGCACCGGGCCGGGCGGGGCGAGCTGGTCGGCGTAGTCGGGCAGGTCGGGGTCGGCCGTGAACAGCGGGCCGAGCAGCGTGACGAGCGCGAGCAGCAGGGCCAGCGCGAGGCCGATCCGGGCGGCCGGGCGGCGCAGCAGCGCCCGCCACACCGCGCGCGGCACGGCCTGCGGCGCCACCTCGCGCACCGTGGCCGGGGTGAGTATCCCCAGCGCCGTCATCGTGTGCGCAGCCGTGGGTCGATCGTCGCGCACACCAGGTCGACGAGCAGGCTGGTGACGACGTAGGCGAGCACCGCCACCAGCGTGAACCCGACGACGACCGGCATGTCCCGGGCGTTGATCGCCTCCACGGTGTGCCGCCCGATGCCGGGCCAGGTGAACACGCTCTCCACGACCGGCGCTCCGCCGATCAGGCCCGCCGTGCCCAGACCGATCACGGTGAGGAACGGCGGAACGGCGTTGGGCAGCTCGTGCACCCGCAGCCGTCGCCACCGGCTCGACCCGCGGGCCGCGCTGACCCTCAGGTGCGACGCCGACTGCGCCTCCAGCAGGCTGGTGCGCAGCACCCGGGACCAGTAGGCGGCCGAGGCGAGCGCGAGCGTCACGGCCGGCAGGAACACCGTGGCCCAGGTTCCGTCGGCGATCACCCGCCCGAGCCCGGCGCGCACCACGAGCACGTCGAGGGCCAGCACGCCCAGCACGAAACCGGGCACCACCAGCATCCCCAGCGCCACCCCGCGGGAGGTCAGGTCAGGCCAGCGCCCCGGCGCAGCCGCGGCCGCGGCCCCGAGCAGCAGCGCGAGGACGACGGCGATCAGCAGCGCCGCCGCGGTGAGGCGCAGCGTGGCCGGGAGCCGGGTGGCGAACTCCTCCACCACGGGCCGCCCGGTGCGCCAGGAGATACCGAGGTCGCCGGTGAGCGCCCCGCCCGCCCAGCGCGCGAAGCGCTCCACGAGCGGGTCGTCCAGGCGCAGCTCCGCCCGGACCGCCGCGACCATCGGCGGGGTCGGCTCGCGCACGCCGCGGGCCTCCAGCACCCGCCGCGCCGGGTCGCCCGGTGTGACCGCCAGCATCCCGAAGATCAGGACGCTCGCCCCGCCGAGCGTCACCAGGGCCTGGCCGAACCGCCGGAGAACCGCCCGCACGTCAGCCGCTCGGCGCGGTGGTGGCGTCCACCCAGAGGTTGGAGATCGGCACCGGATACCCCTGCCACGCCGGTCCGGCGACCACGGCGGGCAGCCGGATGCCGAGGTAGCCCAGGTAGCCGTTCTCGGCCACCCGCTGCTGGATCCGGCGCAGCAGGTCGTCGCGGGCGGTGGTGTCCAGCTCGACGCCGAGCTGATCGATCAGCGCGTCGAGCTCCGGGTCGGCCACGCCGGTGTAGTTGCTCGGCCCGCCGGTGCGCAGCGAGTTGACCAGCGGCGTGACGTAGTCGCCGCCGAAGGAGATGAACCCGTTGCCCCGCACCGAGGCCTGCCAGCCGGTGGGCTGCTCGACGACCGAGGTGATGTCCGGGACCTGGGTGATGTCGACGGCCACGCCCTGCGTGGCGAGCTGGCTCTGCACGGCGAGCGCGAGGGTGTCGGAGTCGGGCTGCTGCGGGTAGGTGAGCATCGTGAACGTCAGCGGTGCGCCGTCACGGGTGCGGGGGCCGTCGCCCTCGCGGGTCCAGCCCGCCTGGTCGAGCAGGGCGCCGGCCTGCGCGGCGTCGGTGACCTGGGTCTTCTCCGCCCACGGTCGTGCGTCGTCGTAGAGGCCGATGGCGGGCGAGTACAGCCCGTTCATCACCTCGTCGGCCAGCTGGTCGTAGTCGACGGCCGCGTACACCGCGCGGCGCACCAGCGGGTCGTCGAACGGGGCCGCGCGCTGGTTGAACTCCAGCACGAACGTCGGCCCGGTCGGCTCGCCGGTGACGAAGTACGAGTCGCTGCGACCGTTCAGCGTCTGTGCCGAGGCCGTCGGCGGGTACAGCGCGATGTCGGCCTCGCCGGCCTGCACGGCCTGGATGCGCGCGGAGACCTCGGGCACGAACCGGACGGTCAGGTCCTCCAGCGCGGGGGCGCCGTCCCAGTAGGCCGGGTTCGGCGAGAGCTGCATCGACTCCCCGTCGAGGCTGTCGACGACGTACGGCGCGGTGAACAGTCCCGCCCCCACCAGGTCCGCAGCGGGCGCACCGGACGCGACGTGCGCCTGGTACGCCGCGACGTCGTAGACCGGCACCATCGACTCGTCGGCGAGCAGTGCGGGCACGTTCGGGGCCGGCCGCGTGGTGGTCAGCGTGGCCTCGAGCGGGCCGGTGGCGGCCACGGTGGCGCCGGGCAGCGCCGCGGCGAAGTCGGGGCTCCCGGTTAGCTGGTAGGTCAGCAGTGCGGCGAGCGCCTCCCCGTCGAGCACCGTGCCGTTCTGGAACGAGATGCCCTCGTTGAGGGTGAGCACCCAGGTGAGCGGCCCGGGGTTCTCGAGCCCGGACAGCACCCACGGGCTCGGCTCGCCGCCCCGTTCGGGCCGCATGAGCAGCTCGACGTAGCCGAACTCCGGGCCCCAGTAGCCGTTCTCCAGCGGGTCGAGGTCGTCGATGGCGAACCCGGTGGCCAGCGTCAGCGTCGCCGGTGCGGCTTCCCCGGGCGGCGCTGCACCACCGGTGGTGGCGCAGCCGGCGAGCAACAACGGCAGAGCAGCTGCGAGGACGGCTCGCCGGAGCGGGAGACGGGTCAGCTGCACGGGCACTCCATCGGGGTCAGGGGTGTCGTGTGATGCCGGGTGCGCCACAACATCAGAATACTTGTTCAGATGTTCATGTGTAAGGGCGGTCGCCCCGGAGCGGAGGCCACGGGTGACGGCGCCGGCCGGCCGGGCGCGCTCAGGACCTGCCGGTCAGGCCGTGGCGCTGGGCCCACATGGCCGCACTCGTCCGGTCGTTCACGCCCAGCTGCGCGAAGATGCTGGTCAGGTGCGCCTTGACGGTGTGCTCGGTGATGCCCAGTGCCCGCCCGATCTGCTTGTTGGCCAGACCGCGGGCCACCAGCGTCAGCACCTCCCGCTCCCGGGCGGACAGCTCGACCGCCACGGAACGGCGGGTGAGGATGGTCCGGGCGGCACGGGGGTCCATGGGCGACTCGCCCCGCGCCGCCGCCCGGACCGCCCGGATCAGCTCGTCGGGTTCGGCGTCCTTGAGCAGGTAGCCGATCGCCCCGGCCTCGATCGCGTCGACCACCATGTCCTCGTCCGCGAACGAGGTGAGGACGACCACCGCGACGTCGGGGAGCAGGTCCAGGATCCGGCGCGTCGCCTCGATGCCGGACATGCCGGGCATCGACAGGTCCATCAGCACCACCTGCGGTGCGAGGGGGACGGCGAGCTCCAGCGCCTGCTCGCCGCCCGCGGCGCCGCCGACGATCTCGATGTCGTCCGCGGTGGTGAGCAGCTGCTCCATGCCCAGGCGCAGCGCGTGGTGGTCGTCGACCAGCAGGACCCGGATCACGACGCCGGCACCGTGGCCCGCACCCGGGTGCCCGCACCGGGACCGGACTCGACCTCGACGTCGCCGTCGACCTCGAGGGCGAGGTCGCCGAGCAGGCGCAGCCCGAGGCGTGGGCGGCCGTCACCCGGGGCGTCCAGCCCGGCCGGGTCGAACCCGGCCCCGTCGTCGGTGACGGTGAGCACCAGCCGGTTCCCGGACCGTTCGAGCCGCACGTCGACCGCGGCGGCACCGGCGTGCGTGACGACGTTGCGCAGCGCCTCCTGCGCCACCCGGTAGAGGAACCGTTCCGCCGCCGCGCCCGCCGTGGCGCCGGTGGCGACGTCGACCGTGGCCGCGACCCGCCGGCCGCCCAGACCCGCCGCGAGGTCGGGCAACGCGGCCGCGAGGCCGGCCCGCCGCAGGTTGGGCGGGTAGATGTCGACGACCAGCGAACGCAGGGCGCGGATCGCGGCCCGCACGGCGTCCGCGGCACCGGCGAGGTTGCGGGCCTCGTCGGCGCACCCCTTCCGACCGGCGAGCACCGCCGTGCCGGACAGCGACACCGCGGTGGCGGCGAGGTCCTGGACCACACCGTCGTGCAGGTCGGCGGCGATCCGGCGGCGCTCGGTGTCCGAGGCGGCCAGGGCGTGGTCGAACATGCGCTCGCGTTCCTCGCGGGCCCACCGGGCCTGGCGGGACAGCCGGGCGGCCAGCGGGAGCTGGACGAGCTGGAGCAGGACCAGCCCGCCCACGGTGATCGGCAGGAACGTCGCCCAGACCTCCGCGGCCCGCTCGGACACCGAGCTCAGCGGCGTGTAGGCCTCGAAGAGCAGGACCTGACCGCCGGGGGTGCGGACCGGCACGTACGCCTCGAGGAGGACACCCAGCTCGCGTTCGAGTCCGTTCTCCTCCTTCGACAGGTCGCTGATCTCGGCCACGGCCTCGCCGGAGGCCAGCGCCTCCCGGGCGTCCTCGCCCAGCGCGAAGGCCCGGCCGGTCAGCCGCGGGTCGTCGGAGAACACGATGCGCCCCTGCGGGGTCCACAGCTTGACCCGCGTGAACAGGTCGGTCGTGAGGTGCTGCGACAGCGACCGGAGCACCTCCCGGGCGGCGGGGTCACCGGTCAGCAGCTCGTCGCGCAGCTGGGGCTCCACGGTGGTGCGGGCCACCGCGGTGGCCACCGCCCTGGCGTCGCGGACGGCCTCGGCGCGCGCGGCGGCCCGGCCCACCAGCGCCCCGCCCACGACGAGCAGCAGCCCGGTGGTCAGCCCCGCCAGCACGAACGTCAGCAGCGGGTGCCGGGGTTCGCGGCGGTGCGGAGCGCGCCCCGGCACCGCACGGGAGGCGGTGCGGGCGTGCGCCGCAGGCAGGGTGGGGGTGGGTGCCACGACCGCTCCTGACCAATCGTGTGGGGACCGGACGGGACGGCCCGGCCCGGTCGGCCCCGCGGCAGCGGAGTATGCCGTGTCCCGGGTCACCTGCGGAACCGCCGAGCCGTCAGGACGGGCCGGCCGTGGGGTCGTCGGCCCCGGTGCCCGCTGCGCCACCTCCCCGTACCGCCGGCCCGTGCTGGCCCAGGCCCGCGCCCCGGCCCGGTGGCCGCTGACGACTGCACGCATGGGACTCCTCGGCCGGTACGGACGGACCGGGCCACCGTCCCGTACGCCGGGTTGAGGTCTCAATCGGACGTCGGTCCTAGACCGCGGGCCGGGGGCGGCCCGCCGGTGCTACGACGATCGAGCAGTGGTGGCCGCGACCACGTCGCGACGACGCTGGCGGCCATGGCTCGCTACCTGTTCTGCGCGCACGACGGTGTCGGGCCGGGACACACCCGCCGCAACGCGCTGGTCGCCAGGGCCGTCCTCGCCCGCGACCCGGCCGCCCAGGTCACGATCGTCACCGGGCTGCCGCTGCACCCGAACTGGCTGGGCGACGACCCCCGGTTGCGGGTGGTGCGCGTGCCGGCGCTGATCGCGGACCCCGAGGGCGGCCACCGCACCCCGGACACGGGGTTGGAGCAGACGCTGGCGCGCCGTGCGGACACCGTCCTGGAGACCGTGCGGTCCGCCCGTCCGCACGTGGTGGTGGTGGACCGCCACCCCTTCGGAGTGGCGGGCGAGCTGCTGCCCGGCCTCGACGCGGCGGCCGCCGGTGGAGCGGCGCTGGTACTCGGCCTGCGCGACGTGCTCGACGAGCAGGCGACGGTGCGGGCCGAGCCGGCGGGCGGGGGCTGGTCCGGCGTGGCGCGGCGGTTCGACGAGGTGCTCGTCCACGGCGACCGGGTGCTATGCGACCACGAGGGGGAGTACGGCCTGCCGGTCGTTCCCCGGTACTGCGGCTGGGTCACCGAGGTGGCGGCCCCGCGCCGCCGCGACCCCCGGCTGCTGGCGGTGGCGGCGGGTGGGGGAGGGGACGGCGGGGCGGTGTTCCGCCTCGGGGCCGCCCTGGTCGCCCGGACCCCCGGGCTGCGCGCGGTGCTCGTCGCCGGCCCGTACGCCACCCGGACCGGGCCGGGCGGGCCGACCGTGGACCCGTCGGTCGCGGGCCGGCTGCGCCTGGTCCGGAACGCACCGGGTTGCGCGGAGACGTTCGCGGCCGCCGGGTCGGTGCTGCAGACGGCCGGGTACGACGCGACGGCCGAGGCACTGGCCGCCGGTCTGCGCCCGGTGCTCGTGCCGCGCCGCGGCCCCCGCCGCGGGCAGGCGGTCCGGGCGGCCCGGCTCGCCGGGCTCGGGCTCGCCGACGTCGTCGACGAGCACGCGGCCGTCGAGGAGGTCGCCCGGCTGCTGCGCGGGCCCCGGCTGCTGGCCCCGGGGGCCGTGGCCGTGGCGGGGATCACCCTGGACGGGGCCGCCCGCGCCGCGACGGTCCTCACGGCGCTGGTACCGGTGCCGGCGTGAGGGCTCCCGAGATGCTCCTCCCCACCGGGGCGCGGTCGTGACCGGCGTCGTCGCGGGGTTCCGCGGCTACCTGCGCCCCTACCGCAGGTCGCTGGTCATCGGCTCGCTGCTCACCCTCGCCGGGGTCGGGCTCGGCCTCGCGCAGCCGTGGCCGCTGCGGGCGGTCGTCGACGGCGTGCTGGTGCCCGGGCGGACGGGTGCGGAGGCCGCCCGTGGCCTGGCACTGGCGGTGGCCGCGCTGGTCGTGCTGGTCGTGGCGTCGGCCGGGGTCACCTACTGGGGTGCCCGGCTGCTCGCGGCGGCGGGCCTGCACGTCGCCAACGACATCCGGCTGGCCGTCCTCGCGCACCTGCACCGGCTGTCGCTGGCCTACCACGGGTCGCACCGGGTCGGTGACCTGTCCGCCCGGGTGACCAGCGACGTCGGCTACACCCAGGACATGCTGGTCCAGCTGCTGTCCGGGCTGGCCCCCAACCTGCTGCTCGTCGTGGGCATGTTCGCCGTGATGGTCGTGCTCGACCCGGTGTTCACCGCGCTGGCGGTGCTCGCCCTGCCGCTGCTGGTGCTGGTCACCCACCGGTCCCGGCAACGCCTGCGGCTCGCCGCGCGCAGGGTGCGCAAGGCCGACGGCGCGCTGGCCTCCGCGGCAAGCGAGGACCTCGCCGCGGTGCACCTGGTGCAGGCCTTCACCATGGAGGACGACCGGCTCGCCCGGTTCACCGGGCTCTCGCGCACCAGCCTGCGCGCCGGCCTGGACGCGGTGCGGCTGCAGTCCGGCCTCGCCCCGATGGTCGAGGTCGCCGCCGTCGTCTCCACCGCGACCGTCCTGTGGTTCGGGGCGTGGCGGGTCATCGACGGCCGGCTGACCCTCGGCGTGCTGCTGGTCTTCCTCAGCTACCTCGCGTCGCTGTACAAGCCGGTCCGGTCGCTGTCGAAGCTGTCCACGGTGCTGACCAAGGGGATGGCCGCGGCCGAGCGGATCCGGGACGTCCTGGACACCCCGGTCGAGGTCACCGACCGGCCGGGGTCCACGGTCCGCCCGGTCCGGGGCCGGATCGAGCTGCGGTCGGTCTCCTTCAGCTACGGCCGGGAACCGGTTCTCGACGAGCAGTTCCGGCGGATCGCCGACTCCCGCGAGGTCACCGAGGTCACCGTCGTGGCCGTGGTCAGCCCGCACGCGGCGGTGCCCTTCGCCAACGAGCTGACCCCCGGGCGCCACACCGACCCGACCGAGCTCAGCTTCCAGGCCGAGGCCGAGGCCGCCGTCGCGCTGGTGGCCGCCGTGTTCGACGGCTGGGGGCCGACGGTCCACCGGCAGGTGCGCAGCGGCTCACCCGCCACCGAGATCGTGCGGGCCGCCGAGGAGGTCTCGGCCGAGCTCGTGTCGCTCGCGGCCGGCGGGCGCGGCCTGACCTCGACCATCCTGCTGGGCAGCACCGCCTCCCGCGTGCAGCACTCCGCGCCCTGCCCGGTCCTGGTGTGCCGACCGCGGCGCCCGGCGGGCGGCTAGACCGGGCTCAGACGGCGCAGCTCCCGTCCGCGCAGCTCTCCCCGGCCGGGGTGAGCACCTGGAGCGGGTGGGCCTCGGCCCAGGCCGTCTCCAACACCTGGAGCAGGGCGTCGGCGGGCTGGGCGCCGGACACCCCGTACTTCGCGTCGACCACGAAGAACGGCACCCCGCTGATCCCGTAGGCGTGCGCCTGCCGCTCGTCGGCGCGAACCTCGTCGAGGAACCGGTCGCCGGCGAGCACGTCGCGGACCTCGGCTTCGTCCAGCCCGGCCTCGACGGCGAGGCGGGTCAGCGCGGCGTGGTCGCCGATCGGCTCCCGCTCGGCGACGTACGCGCGCAGCAGCCGCTCCTTCACCGCGTCCTGGATCCCGTGCTCCGCGCCGAGGTGGATGAGCCGGTGCGCGTCGACGGTGTTGCCGCCGCGGGCGTGCTCGAGGTCGAACTCCCACCCGTCGGCGGCGGCGGTGTCCGACATCTGCCGGATCATGCCCAGCGCCTGCTCGGGTGCGGTGCCGTACTTCGCGGCGAGGTGCTCGACGAGGGTGCCGCCGCGTTCCTGCGGTGCGCCGGGGTCGAGCTCGAAGCTGCGCCAGCGGACCGTCACCTCGTCGCGGTGCGCGAACCGCTCCAGCGCGGCCTCGAACCGGCGTTTGCCGATCGCGCACCACGGGCAGACGACGTCGGACCAGATCTCCACCTGCATGTGCGAGGTCAACCATCCGCGGGGCGATCGTGTTCCTCCCCGGCCGGGTGGTGTGTCACCCATCCGATACACAGCCGAAATGGAGTGGGCTCTACCGTGTGCGCATGCAGCAGGAGACCGGCGCGTTCCCGCCCCCCGACCCGGCCGGGGGGATCGGCGTGATCGTCCCCTTCGACTTCGCGCTCGACCGGGAGCTGTGGCGCTGGGTGCCGGAGCCGGTGGAGCTGCACCTGACGCGCACGCCGTTCGTCCCGTCGCCGGTCACGGCGGAGATGGCGCGGGCGATCAGCGATCCCGAGCCGGTCCGCAGCGCCACCCGCGACCTGCTCCATCCGGGCACCGGGGTCGTCGCCTACGCCTGCACCTCGGGCAGCTTCGTCGACGGCGTCGCGGGGGAGCGGGCGCTGCTCGACGTCATGCACGAGGCCGGCGCGCGGCACGCGCTGACCACCGCGGGCGCGCTGGTCTCCGCGCTCGGCGCGCTGGGGGCGGGCCGGGTGGCGATCGTGACGCCCTACGTCGACTCGCTCACCGAGCTGCTCGGCGCGTTCCTCGCCGCGCACGGCATCTCCTCGACGTCGGCGGTCGGGCTCGGCCTGCTCGGCCAGATCTGGCGCGTCTCCTACGACGAGGTGGTCGCCGCGGCCCGTGCGGCCGACCGTCCCGACGCCGAGGCCGTGTTCATCTCCTGCACCAACCTCGCCACCTACGACGTCATCGCCCCCCTGGAGCGCGAGCTCGGCAAGCCGGTGCTCACGGCGAACCAGGTGACGATGTGGGCCGCGCTGCAGGCGATGGGCGTGCCCGCGTACGGGCCCGGCCAGCGCCTGATCGCCCGCTCCGCGGCCGACGGGCCGCACCTGCGCGCCGTCCCGGACCCGGCACCGCTGCTGCGCCGCTCCGGCGGCTCGGCCACGCTGCACCGCGTCCGGGTCCGGCTGCCCGACGAGTCCGGTGCGCTCGCGCGCCTCGCCGAGGCCGTCGCGTCCGCCGGGGGCAACATCCTGGGGCTCTCGGTGCACGGGCAGGACTCGGAGTCCGTCGTCGACGAGCTGGTGGTCGGCGGCGCCACCGACCGCGACCTCCTCGCCGGTGCGGTCCGCGCGGCCGTCGGACGGGCGGCGGGCGCGGTGCTGGTCACCGAGGCCGACCCGCACGACCTCGTCGACGGTCAGACCCGCGCGCTGGACCTCGCCGCGCAGGCCGTGCAGACCGGTGACCCGGCGTCGGCGCTGGGCGCGCTGCTGCACGCCGACGCCGTGGACGTCGCCGACGAGGAGCCGGCCGCCGACGACGACCACGTCCTCGCCGTGCCCGCCCCCGGCGACGGCTGGCTGGTGGCACGCCGGTCGTGGGCCCCGTTCACCGTCACCGAGTCGGCCCGGGCCGAGGCGTTCGTCCGCGCACTCGCGGCGCTGGTGGCGACCCCGTGACGCTGCCACCGGACTGGTCGCAGTGGCGCGACCAGGTCGATCTCGACGGCTACGACGCGCGCTGGGCCCGGATGGCGGCCGAGGGCGGCAACCCGCACGGCGAGGCCGACCTGGTGCGGTCGATGGGGCCGCGCAGCGTGCTCGACGGCGGGTGCGGCACGGGCCGCGTCGGGATCGAGCTGGCCCGCCACGGCATCGCGGTGCTCGGCGTCGACCCGGACCCGGACATGATCGCCGCGGCCCGGGCCAAGGCGCCCGACGTCGAGTGGCTGCAGCTCGACCTCGCCGACCTGGAGCGCCCCGAGCGGTTCGACGTGGTCGTGCTGGCCGGCAACGTGATCCCCTACGCCGGGCGCCGGGCCGAGCTGGTGGCCGCGTGCGCCCGGCACCTCGTCGCCGGGGGACGGGTGGTCGCGGGCTTCGCGCTCCAGGACGGCTGGCCGACGTCCGCCGATTACGACGCCTGGTGCGCCGACGCGGGGCTGAGCCCGCACGCCCGCTACGCCACGTGGGACCGGCTGCCCTACGAGGGCGGCGACTACCTCGTGGCGGTGCACACGCTCATCGGGCCCGCCGCCGGATCCGGATCGGCCCCTTCGCCGTCGACGGGTCCACCACCCGGCCGCCCTGGGTGATCTCCACCCCGCCCGCCTCCACGAGCCGGCGCGCGGCGCGGCGCGCGGGCTCCATCAGCTCCCGCCAGCCCTCGGCGTCGACGCGGCGGGCGGCCTCGGACGGGCAGATCGTGCCCGCCCGGGACGCGAGCAGGTCGGTGATGGCCGTCTCGAGCTCGCGGTCGACGTCGCGGACCCCGCGGCGGCGGCACCCGGCCGAGCAGTAGCGCACGTTCTCCCAGTCGCGCTCCCACTTCTTGCGCCACTCGATGCGCCGCCCGCAGGCCACGCAGGTGCGGGGCTCAGGAGGCACGGGCGGCCACCGCGTCGTCCAGGGCCGCGCGCATGGCGTCGACGGGGCCGGGTCGCCCGGTCATCAGCTCCACCTGCGCGACGGCCTGGTGCAGCAGCATCTCCAGCCCGCTGACGACCCGCGCCCCCGCTGCCGCGGCCGCCGCGGCGAAGGCGGTGGGCCAGGGCGCGTAGACGACGTCGAGCACCGTGCCGGCCGCGCCGCGCAGGTCGTCGGCGGCACCCCCGGGCAGCGTCGAGACGACCACGTCGGCCCGCTCCAGCACCGCGGCCGCGCGTGCGGGGTCGGCCAGTGCCTCGTCGACGACCGGGTCGACACCGAGGCGGCGCGCGGCCGCCCGCAGCTCCCCGGCGCGGGCGGCGGACCGCACGAGCACGGTGACCTCGCCGATCCCGGCCTCCCGCAGCGCCGCCAGCGCGGCCTGGGCGGTGCCGCCCGCGCCGAGGACGACCGCGCGGCCCGTCACGGGGCCCAGTGCGGCGACGATCCCGGCGACGTCGGTGTTGTCGGCGAACCGGCCGCCGTCGCGGAACACCAGCGTGTTGGCCGCGCCGGTGGCCGCCGCGAGCGGGGAGACGGCGTCGGCGACGTCGAGGGCCACCCGCTTGAGCGGCATCGTCAGCGACAGCCCGGCCCACTCGGGTCCCAGCCCGTCGACGAACCCGGCCAGGGCGTCCTCGGCGCACTCGTGGCGGTCGTAGCGCCAGGAGTGCAGGCCGAGTGCCGCGTACGCCGCGGTGTGCAGGACGGGGGACAGGGAGTGGGCGACCGGCGAGCCGAGCACCGCGGCGCGTCGTCCGTCGAGCGGCATGTCGGACACCCCACCACGCTAGGGCATGCTCGCCGCATGGGAACGGTGCTGGTGCTCGGCGGACGCAGCGAGATCGGGCTGGAGGTGGCGCGGCGGCTCGCCCCCGGGTCCACCGTGGTGCTGGCGGCCCGGCGCCACACCGATCTGGACGACGAGGAGAAGGCCCTGCTCGACGCGGGCGCCGCCGCCGTCGACCGGGTGGAGTTCGACGCCGACGACCTCGCCCGCCACCGCGCCGTCCTCGACTCGGTGGTGGCCGCGCACGGCCGGCTCGACACCGTCGTCGTCGCCTTCGGGATCCTCGGCGAGCAGGCCCGCGCCGAGCGCGAGGTCGAGCACGCGCTGGCCGTCGTGCACACCGACTACGTCGCCCACGTCGCCGTGCTGACCCACCTCGCGCAGGTGCTGCGCGCGCAGGGGAGCGGCGACCTGGTGGTGTTCTCCTCCGTCGCCGGGGCCCGGGTCCGGCGCGCCAACTACGTCTACGGCTCGGCGAAGGCGGGCCTCGACGGGTTCGCCTCCGGCCTCGCCGACGCCCTGCACGGCACCGGGGTGCGGCTGCTGCTCGTGCGGCCCGGGTTCGTGGTCGGGCGGATGACCGAGGGGATGGCACCCGCCCCGTTCTCCTCGACGCCCGCGCAGGTCGCCGAGGCCACCGTCCGCGCGCTGCGGGCGGGGCGCGGGGAGGTGTGGGTGCCCGGGGTGCTGCGGCCGCTGTTCGGGGTGCTGCGGCACGCCCCGCGCGCGCTGTGGCGCCGCATGCCGCGTTAGCGGCGACCGGCCCACACGGCGTAGAGCGGGTCGCCCGGCCCCGGCGGCGTGCGCAGGCCCCCGCGGACCTCCCCGAAGCCCTCCGACAGCACGAAGAACGCGTTGACGATCTGCAGGTGCGCCTCGTCGTCGGTGTGCAGCCAGCCACGGATCGCCTTGGTCGGGAAGCAGCGGTTCGAGAAGGTGACGACGAACCGCCCGCCGGGCCGCAGCACCCGCGCGACCTCGCGGAACACCGTGACCGGCTCGACGAGGTAGTCGACCGAGACGCAGCAGGTGGCGTCGTCGAAGGAGGCGTCGGGGAAGGGGAGCACCGGGTCGGTGTTGAGGTCGTGCACCACGTGCCCGGCCAGCATCGGGTTGGCCGCCAGCTCCGCGGCGTTCATCCCCAGCCCGACCAGCCGGCGCGGCGGGGTGGAGAAGTGCGAGACCCACGACGAGCACAGGTCGAGCACCTCGCCGTCCAGGCCCAGGTCCGCGTACAGCGCCCCGACCGCGGCGATCGCCCGGTCGTCGATGTGGGTGACCAGCCGCGGGGGGCCGTAGAAGTCCGCGTCGGGGGAGGGGTCGGCGCGGTCGAAGAAGCCCGGCGGGAACACGTCATCGGTCACGTGTCCGACCGTAGGGCCGCGCACCCGCGGCCGCGCGTGGGTCAGGACCGGCTGAGCGGGGGGCGCAGGTCCTCGTCCGCGGCGACGGCTCCGCCCCGGATCCGGCGGGCGAGCGCGTCGGCGTGGTCGGCGACGCCTGCGGCGTCGACACCGGCCGGCGGGGTGCCCACCCAGCGCCGCAGCCCGTCGGCGCCGCGGTCCAGCAACGCGACGGCGCCACGGGCGTTCCCGCGCTGGGCGTGCGTGAGGCCCACGGCGACCTGGGCCAGTGCCCGCCACAACCCGCGCTCCGCCTCCGGCGCGGCCTTCCACGAGCCCTCCAGCACCTCGTGGGCGCCGAACGGGTTGCCCGCGTCGAGCAGCCGCTGCGCCTCCGCGACGGCCTCGGCGGCCGGGAGCACGAGATCCTCCGGCACCCGGTCGACCCCGGTGGCCCCGCGGGGGAGCGGCCTGCCCGAGGCGTCGCGGGGCCGGGCGTTGCGGGCGCGCCCGGCGTCGTCACGATCGCGGTCCATGGGCCCACGGTGCCATCCGGATGCGGGTTCGGCCCCGGCAACGCTCCGGCGCGTCGGGCGGCGGAGAGATCGAGTGCCCCCGGTGCGATTCGAACGCACACTGAATGGGTTTTGAATCCATTGGCTCTGCCGGTTGGCCTACGGGGGCGGCGGAGGTCACGATACCCGGTGCCGTTGCCCCGGAGATCACAGCGCGGCTCCTCCGCAGGTCCGGCTATTCTGAATCCTTTCCGGTACCACCCCACCCCGGTGAAGGAGATGCCCCGGTGACCCAGTCGGTTTCCCAGGAGAGCGGCCCCGCGGACGAGGCCCGACCGGCCGACGGCTGGCGCGTGCTGGTGGTCGAGGACGAGGCGCTGATCCGCCTGGACCTCACCGAGATGCTGCGCGAGGAGGGCTACGTCGTGGCGGGCGAGGCCGGTGACGGCGAGCAGGCCGTCCGGCTGGCCCGCGAGCTGTCCCCCGACCTCGTGATCATGGACGTCAAGATGCCGAAGGTCGACGGGATCGCGGCCGCGGGCGAGATCGTGGGGGAGCGCATCGCCCCGGTCGTGATGCTGACGGCGTTCAGCCAGCGCGAGCTCATCGAGCAGGCGCGCGACGCCGGTGCGATGGCGTACCTGGTGAAGCCGTTCGCACGCCACGAGCTGGTGCCCGCGATCGAGCTGGCGGTGTCGCGGTTCGCGGAGAAGAAGGCCCTGGAGGACGAGGTCGCCACGCTGACCGACCGGTTGGAGACCCGCAAGCTCGTCGACCGGGCCAAGGGACTGCTGATGAGCCGGCAGTCGATGTCGGAGCCCGACGCCTTCCGCTGGATCCAGCGCACCGCGATGGACCGCCGCACGACGATGAAGGCCGTCGCCGAGGCCGTCGTCGACGGGCTGAACCCGCCCCGAGCCTGATCTTGCTCACGCACGGCGACACGGGCGGTCACCGTGCGCTGTGTCCGAGTTGCGGTCCGGTAAAGGACGGCTTCGGGATGGTGACGTGGAGACGGCCGCACGTCTAACGTCCCCGGGGCTCTCAACAGGTGGGAGCATCGCGGCGATCGGGCGCCGCACCACGAAGACGCTGCAGTACGGAAGGACATCAGTATGAGCCGGAGGCGCGCTGTCGTCACCGCCGCGATCCTCGCCGGGGCGCTCGCGCTCTCGGCGTGCGGCACCAACCGGGAAGAGGGTGGCGGGGCCGCCGCCGGCGCTTGCGACACCAGCAAGGGCACCCTGGTCGTCGGGCTCGTCGCACCCCTGTCCGGCAACCTGTCGGCCCTCGGGCTCGGCATGCAGAACTCGGCCGACCTGGCGATCGACCAGGCCAACCAGAACTGCACCGTCCCCGGCTACGCGCTGCGGCTGCAGGCCGAGGACGACCAGTCCCTGCCGCCCATCGCGGCCAACGCGGCCACGCGCCTCGCGTCGGACGCCAACGTCGTCGGCGTCGTCGGCACGCTGAACTCCTCCACCGCCCAGACGGTCCAGCCGATCCTGCAGCAGCGCGGCATCGTCCAGATCTCGCCGGCCAACACCAACCCGACGCTGACCCAGGGCGAGGCCTACGAGACCGCGCCCGAGCGGCCCTTCGACAACTACTTCCGCGTGGCCACCACCGACGCCGTGCAGGGCCCGTTCGGCGCCCAGTACCTCGTCAACACCGCCGGCAAGCGGGCCATCGCGGTGATCGACGACGGCAAGACCTACGGCGCGGGGCTCGCGGCCGCGTTCGCGGCCGAGGCCGAGCGCCTGGGCGCCACCATCGTCGCGCGCGAGAAGGTCGGCGAGAACGACACCGACTTCTCCGGAGTCGTCACCAACATCCGCGCAGTCAACCCGGACGCGGTCTACTACGGCGGCGAGTACCCGGCGGCGGGCCCGCTGTCGGCGCAGATCGCCGCCGGCGGCCTGAACATCCCGGTCATGGGCGGCGACGCCCTGATCAACGCCGAGTACGTCCCGCTCGGTGGTCGGCCCGGTGACCTGGGCACCAGCGTCGGCGCCCCGGCCGAGGACCTGGAGAGCGCGCAGCAGTTCATCTCCGACTACGAGGCGGCGAACTACGTCGAGGACTACGAGACCTACGGCGCCCTCACCTACGACGCCACCAACATCATCATCAACTCGCTGGTCACCGCGCTCAACGGGGGCGACTGGTCCGAGGACACCCGCGCGGCCGTCGTCGAGGCGGTCCAGGCCACCGACTACGAGGGGGCGGCCGGCCCGGTCACCTTCGACGAGTTCGGTGACACGACCAACAAGCTCCTGACGGTCTACACCGTCGAGGGCGACGCCTTCGTCCCGCTGGAGACCGGTACCTACGAGGCGGGTTGATCGTTCAGTCGAGTTGAAACTCGGCCCCGACCGGGGCCGATGCGTCTGAGCCGGGCGATGGGGGTGGGCCAAGAGCCCACCCCCATCGCGGCGTAGGAGGGACCCCTCTTGCTGTCCACGTTCCTGTCCCAGGTCGTCAACGGCCTGATCCTGGGATCGTTGATCGGTCTGATCGCCCTGGGCTACACGATGGTCTACGGGATCATCCAGCTGATCAACTTCGCCCACGGAGAGATCTTCATGGTGGGCTCCTACGGGGGCCTGGCCATGTTCACCTACCTGCTGCCCACCGCGATCCAGAACCAGTGGTGGTTCGCGCTGCCGCTGCTGCTGATCGCCGGCGCCGCCATCGCCGTCGTGGTGGCGGTGCTGATGGAGCGCTTCGCCTACCGTCCGCTGCGCAACGCCCCCCGGCTGGCCCCGCTCATCACCGCACTCGGCGTCTCGGTGGCACTGCAGGAGGCCGTGCGGGTGTTCTACCCGAACGCGACCGCGGCCGTGCCGTTCCCCAAGGTGTTCGTCGAGGGCACGCTGGCCATCCCGATCGGCGACGGCATCGTGCCGATCCGCTACACCGGGATGCTGATCATCGTGGTGTCGCTGTTGCTCGCGTTCGCGCTCAACACCTTCGTCAACAACTCGCGAATGGGCCGGGCCATGCGGGCCACCTCGCAGGACCGCGACGTCGCCCGTCTGATGGGCATCAACCCGGACCGCGTCATCGTGCTGACCTTCGTCCTCGGCGCGGCGCTGGCCGGCGTCGCCGGCATCCTCTACGGCGCCGACCTGGGCCTCATCAACATCAACATCGGTCTGCAGAACGGCCTGTTCGCGTTCACCGCGGCGGTGCTGGGTGGCATCGGCAACATCAAGGGCGCGGTCGCGGGTGGTCTGGTGATCGGCCTGGTCAAGACGCTCGGCGGGCAGTACCTGCCCGGCGGCACCCCCTACGACTACGTCTGGATCTTCGTGGTCCTGATCGCCGTGCTGGTCTTCCGGCCGCAGGGCTTCTTCGGAGAGACGGAGCGGGTGCGGGCATGACGACCATCGAGAAGCCGAGACCGGCCGCGGTTCCCGAGCCGACCGGTCGCCTCGCCGGGCTCGCCCCGCACGCCAGAACGCTGCGGGTGCTGGGCGGCGTGCTGACCGTCGTCGGCACCTACCTGCCGTGGGCCACGTTCGTCCTCAACGACGGTCCCTACCCCGAGCAGTCCACGCTGGAGTTCTTCACGGTGCCCTACGGGGTCACCGGGTTCCGACTGCACCTACTGCTGTTCGGGATCGCCGCGATCGTGCTCGCGCTGGCCGCGGTACCCGCCAAGGGCCGGATGATCCGGGCACTGGGCGTCGGCGTCATCGCGATCAGCGTCGTCAACGGGCTCTACATCGTCGGCGAGGGTGGCGGGCTGGGAGCGATCACCGTCGCCGACGGGGTCGCGTTCGGCGCGATCGTCGCCCTGATCGGCGGCGTGCTGCTCGTCGTCGGCGCGAACGCCGGCGGGATCGAGCCGCAGCCGGTGTGGAACTGGCGGCTCAACCCCTGGGTCGAACGGGCCCTGCTGGTCGTCGTCGTGGTGGTGCTGCTGCTGCTCGTCGCGGCCGTGCTGACCAGCGGCGGGCAGGGCGGCAGCGGGTACGCGGGCGGGGTCTTCCTGTCCTTCCTCGCCGCCGTCGGCGCGGCGATCGCCGCCCTGTCGGCGTCCGGGCTGCTGGCCTGGGTCACCGCGCTCACCGAGCGGCACCGCCTCTACAGCGTCGCGCTGCTGCTGGCCGCGGCGCTGCTGCTGCCGCTGACCTCGGCCGGCACCGAGTACTGGATGACGGTCGCGGCCACCATCGGCGTGTACGCGGCCACCGCGATCGGGCTGAACATCGTCGTCGGGCTCGCGGGCCTGCTCGACCTCGGCTACGTGGCGTTCCTCGGCATCGGCGCCTTCGTCGCGGCGAACCTGTCCGGGGCGGCGGCGTCGACGATCGGGATCACCCTGCCGTTCCCGCTGGTCATGGTCATCGCGGCGATCATCGCCGGGATCTTCGGGGCGATCGTCGGCTCACCGACGTTGCGCGTGCGCGGTGACTACCTGGCCATCGTCACGCTGGCCTTCGGCGAGATCTTCGTCCGCAGCGCGCAGAACAACATCGGCGGGCTGACCGGCGGCTCGAACGCCATCCCGAACATCCCGCCGGTGTCGCTGTTCGGCACCGACTTCAACGAGGGCGTCGAGATCGGCGCGCTGGAACTGCCCCCGGGCTTCCTCTACTACGTGCTGATCGTGCTGATCATCTCCGCGGTCATGGTGGTGTTCGCGAACCTGAAGTTCTCCCGGCTGGGCCGGGCGTGGATCGCCATCCGCGAGGACGAGGACGCGGCGCGCGCCATGGGCATCCGCACCGGCCCGATCAAGATCCTGGCGTTCCTCATCGGGGCCATGCTCGCCGGTCTGGCCGGGGCGTTCTACGCCCACAAGCTCGGCACGGTGTCCTACGAGAGCTTCCGGTTCCTGGAGTCGGTGACGCTGCTCGCCGCGGTCATCCTCGGCGGCATGGGCACCATCCCCGGCGCGGTGCTCGGGGCGTCGGTGCTGTTCGTGCTCCCGGAGAAGCTGCGCGAGTTCTCCGAGTACCGGCTGTTGCTGTTCGGCATCGCGCTGGTGCTCATCATGCGGTTCCGTCCGCAGGGCATCGTCCCCGACGCGCACCGCCGTGCCGAGCTGGCCCCGGAGACGGACCCGGCGATCGTGGCGGCCGAGGAGAAGGTCGCCGCCGAGGCGAAGGGGGAGAAGTCGTGACCGACGCGATCCTGAACGCCACCGGCGTCACCATGCGCTTCGGTGGGCTCACGGCGCTGAACGACGTCTCCTTCAGCCTCACCGAGGGCGAGGTCATCGGCCTGATCGGGCCGAACGGCGCGGGCAAGACCACGCTGTTCAACTGCCTGACCGGCCTGTACTCGCCCACCGCGGGTGAGGTCGCGCTGCGCGGCAAGCAGCTGCCGGAGGACCCGGCGAAGGTCACCGAGCTGGGCGTCGCCCGGACGTTCCAGAACATCCGGCTCTTCCCGTCGATGACGGCCGAGGAGAACGTGCTGGTCGGTCGGCACTGCCGGATGAAGCAGAGCCCGTTCTCCTCGCTGCTGCACGGGCCGGGCTTCCGGCGCAGCGAGGCCGAGGCGCTGACCCGGTCGGCCGAGCTGCTGGAGTTCGTCGGGCTGACGAGGTTCTCCGACGAGCTCGCACGCAACCTGCCCTACGGCGACCAGCGCCGGCTCGAGATCGCCCGCGCGCTCGCCACCGACCCGTCGGTGCTGCTGCTCGACGAGCCCACGGCCGGCATGAACGCGCAGGAGACCGAGGCCACCCGGCGGCTGATCCTCTCGATCCGCGAGCTGGGCGTCTCGGTCGTGGTCATCGAGCACGACACCAAGTTCATCTTCACGCTGTGCGACCGGGTGCTGGTGCTGGTGCAGGGCGAGCTGCTCGTAGAGGGCACGCCGGACGAGGTGCGGGGCGACCCGCGCGTCGTGGAGGCCTACCTCGGGGCGCCGCCGGAGGAAGTCGAAGCGCAGATCCATGCGGGGGAGCAGACACCGTGAGTTTTCTCCAGGTCACCGACCTGACGGTCGCCTACGGCGCGATCCAGGCCGTCCGGGGCGTCACGTTCTCGGTGGAGCGGGGCCAGATCGTCAGCCTGATCGGGAGCAACGGCGCCGGGAAGACCACGACCCTGCGGACGATCTCGGGTCTGCTGCGGCCGGTCGCCGGCACCGTCCTGCTCGACGGGAAGCCGATCCACGCCCTGCCCGCGCACGAGATCCTCGGGCTCGGTGTGGCGCACAGCCCCGAGGGCAGGCGGCTGTTCGCGCGGATGACGGTGGAGGAGAACCTGCGCCTGGGCGCCTACACCCGCTCCGACGAGCCCGGCATCCTCGCCGATCTCGACCGCGTCTACGACCTGTTCCCGGTGCTCGGTGAGCGCCGCCGCAACAAGGCGGGCCTGTTCTCCGGTGGCGAGCAGCAGATGCTCGCCATCGGGCGGGCGCTGATGTCGCGGCCCAAGCTGCTCATGCTCGACGAGCCGTCGATGGGGCTTTCGCCGATCATGACGCAGAAGATCTTCTCGACGGTGCGCGAGCTCCGGTCCGAGGGCACCACCGTGCTGCTGGTGGAGCAGAACGCGCTGGCGGCGCTGGCGCTGTCGGACCACGCCTACGTCATCGACCTGGGCCGCACGACGCTCTCGGGCACCGGGCACGAGCTGCTCGCCGACCCGCGCGTGCAGGAGGCCTACCTGGGTGAAGGGGTCGCGAACTGAGACGACCGCCGTTCAGGGCCGGGTGTCGCGGTGCAGGCAGGTCAGCTTCGCGGTGCAGGTGCGCCGGCCCTGCTCGTCGGTGATCACGATCTCGCTCGTCGAGGTCGTGCGGCCCACGTGGATCGGGCGGGCCACCCCGGTGACGTAGCCGCTCGTCGCGGACCGGTGGTGGGTGCAGGCCAGCTCCAGGCCGACGGGGAAGCGCTCCGGCAGCGCGTGCAGTGCCGACAGCGTGGAGCCCAGCGTCTCGGCCAGCACCGCGCTCGCGCCGCCGTGCAGCAGGCCGAAGGGCTGCCGGTTGCCCGCGACCGGCATGCGGCCGACGACCTCGTCCAGGGTGAGCGTCACGAACTCGATGCCCATACGGTCGGCGAGCTGTTCGGTGGTCTGCATCGCGGGGAGATCCGCGGGATCGATGGGCACGGACGGCACCCTATGGCAGACTCCCGACACGGCGACCACCACGCCGGACCTCCTGATCGGGCCACCCACGCGGCCCGGCCGCGCGGAGGCGCAGGGGACCTCGTGAGCCTCGGTGGATCGCCCACCCGTGATCCTGGCTGACCGCCGCGACCCCGGCCGGGCGGTGCGCGGGGCGTGGGCCGGGCGCCGCCGACATGGCCGTGGAGCGTCATGACGAGTCAGAAGCAGCTCAAGGCCCGCATCCGTGCCCGGATGGCGCGCACCGGGGAGAGCTACACCACCGCCCGCCGGCACGTGGCGGGCACCGCCCCGGCCCCGGTCTCCGCCGCGGGCTACCGGCTGTCGGGCGGACGCGACCCGGTCGCGGCCGCGCTCGCGCACGTCCTGGCCCACCACGGGGTGCGGTGCGCGGGCACGGAGGTGTCCGAGGCACTGATGTCCGGGATCGCGGGCGGGCCCGGGGCCGGCTACATCCTGTGGGAGTTCGCCCACGACGACTCCCGCCCCGTCGTGCTCGCGTTCTCCGCCGACTGGCAGTACGCCGACCGCGCCCCCCTCGCCGCGCTCGACCGGCTCGGCGTCGCGGCGACCGTGCAGCGCACCGGCGGAGCGGTCGGCGCCGCCCGTGCCCTCGCCGCCGCCGTCGACGCGGGGCGGCCCGCGCTGGTCTGGCCGGACCGGCAGATCCTGGGGCACCGGCACCTGCCCCCGACGTTCGACGGGATGGGCGGGCACGTGGTCGTCGTCCACGGCCGGGCGGGGGAGCGCTACCTCGTCGACGACCGGTCGCACGCCCCGTTGACCCTCCCGGTCACGGTGCTCGACGCCGCCCGGGCCCGGGTCGGGTCGTACAAGAACCTGCTCGTCGTGCCCGAGCCCACCGGGGACCTCGCGCCGGAGACGCTGCGGTCCGCGCTGCTCACCGGGCTCACCCACGGCGTGACGCAGCTGCGCCGCACGTCCACCTCCTTCGCCCTGCCGGCCTGGCGCAAGTGGGCGCGGCTGGTGACCGACGCGACGGCGGCGAAGGGCTGGCCGCGGGTGTTCGCCGACGGCCGCGGGCTGGCCGGGGCACTGGCGTCGGTCTGGGAGGGAGTGTCGCCCGTCGGGATGACCGGTGGGCACCGGCGCGACCTCACCGCCGACTGCCTCGACGACGCCACCGCCCTCCTCGGGGTCCCCACCGCGGACGCCGCCGGGGCGTGGCGGGCCGCGGGCGCGGCCTGGGTGGCGGTCGGCGAGGCGGCGCTGCCCGTCGACGTCCCCGAGTTCGCCCGGCTGCGGGAGCTGACCGCGGCCGTCGAGCAGGCGGTGCTGGGCGAGGGCGACGCCGGGCGCGCCACGGCCGCCGCCGCGGCGGCCGAGCTCTGGGAGCTGCGGGCGGGGATGGACGGCGAGCCCCCGCTGCCGCCCGACGACCGCGCCGCGCTGTTCGCCGGTCTCGGTGCCGCGGTCTCGGCCGCCCATGCCGCCGAGCAGGTGGCGGTGGCGGAGACGGCCGCGGTGCTGGAGCGGGCCGGCTGATCCGTCGGGCGGCCGGCGGGAGCCCTGTCGGTACGGGGCCGCCTCGACGGCCGGGCCGGGCATGATCACCACATGGGCGCGTTTCCGGCGGATCGCCGCCGGAAACGCGCCGAACCGACGATCATGCTCCGGGTCCCCGGAGTCGACCGGGGCTCAGGCGGACGTCACGGCCGGTGGCACACGAAGATCGCGGTGCCGGGGAACAGCGCGCCGCGCAGCGGGCTCCACTGCCCCCACACCCGGTCGCGGCCCTCCGGCCACTCCGGTTCCACGACGTCGTCGAGCACGAGCCCGGCGGCGACGACGTCGCGCACGCGGTCGCCGATCGTGCGGTGGTGCTCGACGTAGGTGGCCGCGCCGTCGTCGTCGACCTCCACGTAGGGCGTGCGGTCGAAGTAGGACTGGACGACGGTGAGGCCGTCCGGGCCCGGGTCGTCGGAGAACATCCAGCGCATCGGGTGGTTCACGGCGAAGACCCAGCGCCCGCCCGGCCGCAGGACCCTGGCGACCTCCCGCATGACGCGCTCGGGCTCGGCGACGAAGGGGACGCCGCCGAACGCCGAGCAGGCGACGTCGAACGAGGCGTCGGCGAACGGCAGCCGCTCGGCGCCC
>NZ_BJNG01000004.1 GCF_006539565.1 Pseudonocardia hydrocarbonoxydans | reverse complement strand
CCGCTCGGCGCCCGCCTGCACCAGCGGCACCGGCACGCCGGTGGACGCGCCGAGCGCGGCGGCGTGCCGGAGCATCGCGCCGGACAGGTCCAGCGCGACGGCGTGTGCGCCCTGCCCGGCCAGCCAGCGCGCACACGGCGCGGACCCGCAGCCGATCTCCAGGACGGCCCGGCCCGCTACCTCGCCGAGCAGCCGGGCGTCGGCCTCGCGCAGGCCCTCCGGGCACCAGACGAAGTCGACGTCGCCGATGTCGGTGCCGTGCTCGGCGAGGTAGTCGTCGGCGTCGGCGTCCCACCAGGCGCGGCTGGCCCGCTGCGACTCGGCGCCGTCGACGGCCCGCCGGGCGACCCCGGTGGTCCCCAGGACCTCCTCGGCGCTCACGGACGGGCCTCCCGGTGCCCGGTCGGGGGGCGTCCGGGCGGTCCCGCCGCTGCCTCGTCCACGCCCCCATCCTCGCAGCTCGCGGCACCCGACCCGCGTTGTGCTGCCTTCCGGCGCCCGCGTAGCATGGTGAAAGCACTGTGGTCAACGTCGCGGCCCACGGGTAACCGGGGGTCGGCGCACTCCTCCACGGGCTTCTCGAACCAGTTCTCGATCACGATCACAGGTGACAGCACCACGTCACGAGCCGCACACCAGCCCAGCACCACGCCGACATCCATCACCGGAGCACCCCACTACATGTCCACCGACACCACCGCCGCGCCTACCTCCACGACCCCCCAGGTCGCCATCAACGACATCGGGTCGGAGGAGGACTTCCTCGCCGCCATCGACAAGACGATCAAGTACTTCAACGATGGCGACATCGTGGAGGGCACGATCGTCAAGGTCGATCGTGACGAGGTCCTGCTCGACATCGGCTACAAGACCGAGGGCGTCATCCCCTCCCGCGAACTGTCCATCAAGCACGATGTGGACCCCGCCGAGGTCGTGTCCGTCGGTGAGTTCGTCGAGGCCCTGGTCCTCCAGAAGGAGGACAAGGAGGGTCGCCTGATCCTGTCCAAGAAGCGCGCGCAGTACGAGCGCGCCTGGGGCACGATCGAGGCCCTCAAGGAGGCCGACGAGCCGGTCGAGGGCACCGTCATCGAGGTCGTCAAGGGTGGTCTCATCCTCGACATCGGCCTGCGCGGCTTCCTCCCGGCCTCGCTGGTGGAGATGCGGCGCGTGCGCGACCTGCAGCCCTACGTCGGTCGCAAGATCGAGGCCAAGATCATCGAGCTCGACAAGAACCGCAACAACGTGGTCCTGTCGCGGCGCGCGTGGCTGGAGCAGACGCAGTCCGAGGTGCGCAGCGAGTTCCTCAACCAGCTCGCCCGCGGCCAGGTCCGCAAGGGTGTCGTGTCGAGCGTCGTCAACTTCGGTGCCTTCGTCGACCTCGGTGGCGTCGACGGCCTGGTGCACGTCTCCGAGCTGTCCTGGAAGCACATCGACCACCCCTCCGAGGTCGTCGAGGTGGGCCAGGAGGTCACCGTCGAGGTGCTCGACGTCGACCTCGACCGCGAGCGCGTCTCGCTGTCGCTCAAGGCCACGCAGGAAGACCCGTGGCGCCTCTACGCCCGCACCCACGCGATCGGCCAGATCGTGCCGGGCAAGGTCACCAAGCTCGTCCCGTTCGGCGCGTTCGTCCGCGTCGAGGAGGGCATCGAGGGCCTGGTGCACATCTCCGAGCTGGCCGAGCGCCACGTGGAGATCCCGGAGCAGGTCGTGCAGGTCGGCGACGACGCGATGGTCAAGGTCATCGACATCGACCTCGAGCGTCGTCGCATCTCGCTCTCGCTCAAGCAGGCCAACGAGGGCATGACGGCCGACACCGAGTTCGACCCCACGCGCTACGGCATGGCGGCGGAGTACGACGACCAGGGGAACTACATCTACCCCGAGGGCTTCGACGTCGACTCCGGCGACTGGCAGGAGGGCTTCGAGGCCCAGCGCGAGGCGTGGGAGAAGGAGTACGCGGAGGCCCACGTCCGCTACGAGCAGCACATCACGCAGATCAAGAAGTCGGCCGAGGCCGAGGCCGAGGCGGCTGCCGACGGTGGGGGCACGAGCTACTCGTCCGACACCGCCGACGCCGAGGCCGGCGGCGAGAGCACCGGCGGCGGCGCCCCGGCGCAGTCCGGTGGTTCGCTCGCCAGCGACGAGCAGCTCGCGGCCCTGCGCGAGAAGCTGTCCGGCGGCGCCTGACCGCACCGCACCGCACCGGGACGGCCCCGGCGACCCTCGTGGTCGCCGGGGCCGTCCCCGTTCCACGGGCCGGTCACGGTTGCGCTGCGTTCTGTCGGCGCGCCGGTGCACGGCGTCACCCGCGGGGCCCCGGAGCACTACCCTCGTGGACGTGGGTGGGGGATCGGGATCGGGCGGGGCACTGCTGCTCGTGGGGCTGTTGTGTCTGCTGGTGAGCAGCGGCTGCGCGGCGCCCGCGACCGAGACCACCGCCGTGCCGACGTTCGCGTCGGCCGCGGCGAGCGGGTCCGCCGGCCCGGACGGGACCGACCGCACCGGGGCGCTGCCCACCGACTGCGCCGACCTGATCTCCACGGCCGACCTCGGCGCCCTGCTCGGGCTCCCGCTCGACACCGTCTCCGTCCGCACCACGATCGGGATCGCCGAGCCGTCGGTGGGCCGCACCGAACGGGTCGCCTGCCGCTACAGCGGCGCGTCCCGCGGCACCCTGCTCGACCTCAACGTCGCCCGCTACGTCGACGCCGCCGCGGCGTCGAAGCAGTGGGCGACGAACACCTCCGTCGAGAGCGGCGACCGGCGCGACCTCGCGATCGGTGCCGCCCCGGCCGTCCTGTTCGACCGGGCCCGCGAGTCCGTCCTCATGGTCACCTTCGACGACGACACGCTGACCTTCGTGCTGCCCGAGGGCCCGCGCCCCGGTGACCGCCCCCGCGGCGAGGTGCTCGTCGACCTCGCGCTGCGCGTGCTGCCCGCCGTCGGCCCGCCGGGCGGCGGCGGCCCGGTGACGGCCGGCCCGACCGAGGACCCGTCGGTCGCCGCGGGCTGACCGGGCGTAGCGTGGCGATCATGCTGCGGGTGGGGCTGACCGGCGGGATCGGATCGGGCAAATCCACGGTGGCGCGCCGCCTCGTGGAGCGGGGTGCGGTGCTGGTCGACTCCGACGCGATCGCCCGCGAGGTCGTCGCCGCGGGCACCGACGGGCTGGCCGCCGTCGTCGAGGCGTTCGGCGACGGGGTGCTCACCGCCGACGGCGAGCTCGACCGTCCCGCCCTGGCGTCGCTGGTGTTCGGCGACGCCGACGCCCGGGCCCGGCTCAACGCGGTCGTGCACCCCCGCGTCCGCGAGCGGTCCGACGCGCTGATCGCGCAGGCCCCGGACGGCGCGATCGTCGTGCAGGACATCCCGTTGCTCGTCGAGGGCGCGATGGGCCCGCTGTTCCCGCTGGTGATCGTGGTGCACGCCGAGGCGGAGGAGCGTGTGCGCCGCCTCGTCGGGCAGCGCGGCATGCCCGAGGCCGACGCCCGCTCCCGGATCGCCGCCCAGGCCGACGACGACGCCCGCCGCGCCGCCGCCGACGTCTGGCTCGACAACGGTGGGGCCCCCGGTGACCTCGTCGCCGCCGTCGACGCGCTGTGGGACACCCGCCTGGTGCCGTTCGAGGCCCACCTCCGCCGGGGCGAGCCGGCCGGGCCGCGGCCGGCCGCGATCGTGCCGCCCGACCCGTCCTGGCCCGCCCAGGCCGCACGACTCGCGGCGCGGGTGTCCGCGGCCGCCGGCGGCCGGGCGGTCGCCCACGTCGGGCCGACGGCCGTGGCGGGCCTGCCGGCCGAGGACGTGATCGACCTGCTGCTCGGTGCCGACCCGGCGGCCGACGACGTCCGCGACGCGCTGGTCGCCGCCGGGTTCCCCCCGTGCCCCGGGGGCGGCCACGCCTCCGCCGACCCCGGCCGTCCCGCCCGCGTGCACGTGGTGGAGTCCGGCACCCCCGGCTGGCGGGACGCGCTGATCGTCCGGGACCGGCTGCGCGCCGACCCGTCCGCCCGCGACGAGTACCTCGCCGCCACCGGGCGTGGTGCGGACGGGGGAGTGGCCGCCACCCGCTCGTGGCTCGACGGGGCCGCGGCGGGCGCGCGGGCGTGGGCCGTATCGTCGGGCTGGTCCCCGTCGTTGGACGGGGTGGACCGGCCCGGCCGATGACGGCCCTGTGCCCCCTTCGTCACGCAGCGCAGCGGGTCGGTGCGGCGGGAGGGATGACGCGACGCGGTCGGTAACACGGTGCGACCGCTCCACGATGGGGTGAGCAGAGCGGTCACGAACGGAGCAGAGCGGGGTGTTGGGGTGAACGCGCAGGTGGAGCACCGGGTCGCGGACGACCTCGACGTCGACGACCCGGCGGTGGTCGACGGGCGGGTCAGCCTGCTCAAGGGTGACGACGCCCCCGCCCACGGCGCCCCCGCCCACGGAGACCTCCACACCGGCGGGTCCGGTACGGACGACGGATCCCCCGCGGACGGCGACGCCGTGGCGGACCGGGCCGCGGACGAGCGCGACGCAGGGGCCGACGACGACGGGTACGACCCGTCGGCCACCGTCGTCGTGCAGGACGCCCCGTCCGCCTCCCCGGCCTCGCTGCGCGTCGACTTCGGCGCGCACCTGGAGGCGAACTACCAGCGCCTGGTCGCCCAGCTCTACGCGATCACCCTCGACCCCGGCGAGGCGCACGACCTCGTCCGCGACGCGTACTCCCGCGCCTGGCGCAAGTGGGCCGAGATCGGCTCCGGGCCCGACCCCACGGGCTGGGTCCGGCGGGTCGCCGTCCGGTCGACGCACCGGGGCTGGCGCCGGTGGCTGGAACGGGTCGGGCTCGCCCGCCCGCGGGCCGTCGGCGACGGCGACCCCCGCACCGCCGCCCTGCTCGCGGCGCTGGGACGGCTGCGCATCGACGAGCGCCGATCCGTGGTCCTGTTCCACATGGTCGGCATGGCCCGCCGGGACATCGCGGTGCTGGAGCAGGTGAGCGAGGAGACCGTGCTGTACCGGCTGCGGCGCGCCCACCAGGTGGTGTCCGAGGGCCTGGCCGACGAGCTGTCGAGCGTCCTCGGCGTCGCCCCGGCCCACGACGACCCCTACACACCCCACGCGGGTTCGGAGAGGCAGTACTGATGGAAGCCCTGACCCGTGTCACCGACGAGTTCCGGCGGCTCGACGACGAGCTGTCCGCGGTCGTCACGCTCCCGTCGGTCGACGACGTCATCCGGCACGCGGGCTCGACGAGCCGGGCGAGCACCGCCGCCGCCGTCGCCGTCATCGCGGTGGGCGCGCTCGGCGGCGTCACCGCCGCGGCCCAGATCGCCAACCCGCCGGCCAGCGCCCAGTTCGCGCCCGCCGCGTCCACCGGGGGGTCGGTGCCGATCCTGCCGGAGACGGTCGCCCCCGCGCCCGAGGCGAGCCCCACCGCGGAGCCCACCACCCGGCGGGAGACGGCCCGGCGGCAGACCACGGCGCCGCGGCCGGCGCCGACCACGACCGTCGCACCGCGGACGTCGGCGTCCGTGGCGCCCACCACCACCGCCGCCCCGCCGTCAGCGGTGACGACGACGAACCCCCCGAACGACGAGGGCGGCCCGGACCCGACTCCTTCGCCGGACCCCGACCCGGACCCGCCGTCCTCGTCGCCACCGACGACGACCGCCAGCTCCATGCCGGCCACCTCGGAGGCCGAGGTCACCGACCCCGTCACCCCCGGCAGCCAGGCCGGTCTGCAGGCCGGGGTCAGCTGACCCCGGGACGGTCCCGCCAGGTCAGCTCGACCCCGAGGCCGGCGAGCCAGGCGTCGAGGTCGTGGCCGTGGGCCGCGATCCCGTCGACGGCGCGGTGGGTGCGGTGCAGCGCCGCCTCCGCCGCGGCCGGGTCGAGCACCCCGCAGGCGACCGCGCCGACGAACTCGTCGACGTCGATCACCACGGCGTCGCGGCGGCTGCGCACCACGATGTCGAGGTAGAGGTCGGTGAGCAGCCAGCGGTCGCCGTCGCGGACGATCTCGCAGACGTCGAGGTAGAAGTCCTGGTCGCGCTCGTGCCCGGGGTTCCACCACCAGTCGGTGACGGCCAGGCCCAGCCCGGGCAGCAGCCAGGTCTGGATCCAGTGCGCGGTGGGGCGGTCCACCATCGCGCGGCTCATGTAGAGGCCGAAGTCGGTGACGCGGTACTCCTGCACCGCCCGCTCGTGGCCCTTCGTGTCGATGTTGACGCCTGCCGCGACGTCGAAGGTCACGGTCTTGGGCGGGTGCACGGCCCGATGCTGTCAGAAATTGTCGGGCCGGGCTCGTACGCTGGATCCCGTGGCATTCGCAACCGAGGTCCCCGGCTCCGCCCGCGAGGCGGGGCACGAGCAGCAGGACCTGCCGCTCGCGCACTCCGAACACCGACCGGTCGGGGAGATCCCGCGCACGGGCGGGCGCTTCGAGGTCGTCAGCGAGTACGAACCGGCGGGCGACCAGCCCGCCGCCATCGCGGAGCTGGAGAAGCGCATCCGGGCCGGCGAGCAGGACGTCGTGCTCCTGGGGGCCACCGGCACCGGCAAGTCGGCCACCACGGCGTGGCTGATCGAGAAGCTGCAGCGCCCCACGCTGGTGATGGCCCCGAACAAGACGCTCGCGGCGCAGCTGGCCAACGAGCTGCGCGACATGCTGCCGAACAACGCGGTCGAGTACTTCGTCTCGTACTACGACTACTACCAGCCCGAGGCCTACATCGCGCAGACCGACACCTACATCGAGAAGGACTCGTCGATCAACGACGACGTCGAGCGGCTGCGGCACTCCGCCACCTACAACCTGCTGTCCCGGCGCGACGTCGTGGTGGTGGCGTCGGTGTCGTGCATCTACGGCCTGGGCACGCCGCAGTCCTACCTCGACCGGTCGGTGAAGCTGCGGGTGGGCGACACGGTGGAGCGCGACCAGCTGCTGCGCCTGCTGGTCGACGTGCAGTACACCCGCAACGACATGGCGTTCAACCGCGGCACCTTCCGGGTCCGCGGCGACACCGTCGAGATCATCCCGGCCTACGAGGAGCTGGCGCTGCGCATCGAGTTCTTCGGCGACGAGGTCGAGGCGCTGTACTACCTGCACCCGCTCACCGGTGACGTCGTGCGCCAGGTCGAGGAGCTGCAGATCTTCCCGGCCACCCACTACGTGGCGGGCCCGGAGCGGATGGAGCAGGCCGTCCGCGACATCGAGGCCGAGCTGGAGGAGCGGCTCGCCGAGCTGGAGGGTCAGGGCAAGCTGCTGGAGGCCCAGCGGCTGCGGATGCGCACCCAGTACGACATCGAGATGATCCGCCAGGTCGGGTTCTGCTCGGGCATCGAGAACTACTCCCGCCACATCGACGGCCGCGGCCCCGGCACGGCCCCCGCCACCCTGATCGACTACTTCCCCGACGACTTCCTGCTCGTCGTCGACGAGTCGCACGTGACGGTGCCGCAGATCGGCGGCATGTACGAGGGCGACATGTCGCGCAAGCGCAACCTCGTGGAGTTCGGGTTCCGGCTGCCCTCGGCCGTCGACAACCGGCCGTTGACCTGGGAGGAGTTCGCCGACCGCATCGGGCAGACGGTCTACCTCTCGGCCACCCCCGGCCCCTACGAGCTGTCCCGCACCGGCGGGGAGTTCGTGGAGCAGGTCATCCGGCCGACCGGCCTGGTCGACCCGCGGGTGGTGGTCAAGCCGACGAAGGGCCAGATCGACGACCTGGTGCACGAGATCCGCGAACGCGCCGAGCGCGACGAGCGGGTGCTGGTCACCACGCTCACCAAGAAGATGGCCGAGGACCTCACCGACTACCTGCTGGAGCTGGGGATCCGGGTGCGCTACCTGCACTCCGAGGTCGACACGCTGCGCCGCGTCGAGCTGCTGCGCCAGCTGCGGCTGGGGGAGTACGACGTGCTGGTCGGCATCAACCTGCTGCGCGAGGGTCTCGACCTGCCAGAGGTGTCGCTCGTCGCCATCCTCGACGCCGACAAGGAGGGTTTCCTCCGCTCGGGCACCTCGCTGATCCAGACGATCGGCCGGGCGGCGCGCAACGTGTCCGGCGAGGTGCACATGTACGCCGACAAGATCACCGACTCGATGCAGCACGCGATCGACGAGACCGACCGGCGCCGCACCAAGCAGATCGCCTACAACACCGAGAGGGGGGTCGACCCGCAGCCGCTGCGCAAGAAGATCGCCGACATCCTCGACCAGGTCTACCGGGAGGCCGAGGACACCGAGGCGGTCCCGGTCGGCGGCTCCGGGCGCAACCAGTCCCGCGGCAAGCGGGCGGCAGGGGAGCCGGGCCGCGCCAGCAGCGGCGTCGTGTCCGGGCGCGACACCACCTCGATGCCGCGTGCCGAGCTGGCCGACCTGGTGCAGTCGCTCACCGACCAGATGCTGTCCGCGGCGCGCGACCTGCAGTTCGAGCTGGCCGGGCGGCTGCGTGACGAGATCCAGGACCTGAAGAAGGAGCTGCGGGGGATGGACGCGGCCGGGATCAAGTAGGCCCCCCGCGCGCGACGAGGCGGAGCCGGGCGGCGAGCCGGAACCGGGCGGCGAGCGCGAACCGTGCGACGGGCCTCCGCGAGGTGGTGCCCGCTCCCCGGCCGGGGAGCGGGGGCCGGGGCGGGATACCGTGGCGTGTCCAGTAGGGAGGGGGAACCGGCGTGACCAGCCCGTCGGCGGCCGGCCCCGTGGTGGCCGAGCACCGCGTGCTCGCCTGGATGCGCGCCCCGCGCCGGGTGCTGCCCCTCACCGTGCCGCTGCTGGCCGTCGTGCTGGCCGGGTTGGTGGTGCACACCGGGGGCCGGCACATCGACCTCGAGGTCTACCGGTTCGGCGTGCAGGCCTGGCTGTCCGGCGGCGACATGTACGGGCCGCTGCCCGAGACGTCCGGCCGCATCGCGCTGCCCTTCATCTACCCGCCGTTCGCGGCGCTGGTGATGACGCCGCTCGCGGTGGTCCCGTGGACCGTCGCGTGGATCGGGCTGCTGGCGCTGTCGGTGCTGGGTCTGGGCGCCACCCTCTACGTCGTGGCGCGCCGGCTGTGGCCCTCCGGCGGTCGGGGCGGGGCGCTGTCGGTGTCCTCGATCGCGCTGCCGCTGGCGCTGGCCGTCACCCCCGGCACCCCGATCGACTTCGACACCCCCACCGACGGCATGCCGCTCGCGCTCGACCCGGTCCTGCAGACGATCGAGTTCGGGCAGATCAACCTGATCCTCATGGCGCTCGTCGCCCTGGACTGCCTGGTCGACCACCCCCGCTGGCCACGCGGCGCCCTGATCGGCATCGCGGCGGCCATCAAGCTCACCCCGGCCGCGTTCGTGCTGTTCTTCCTCCTGCGCCGCGACGTCCGGTCCGCCGTCACGGCCGCGGTGTCCGGGCTGGTGGCCACCGGCATCGGCGTCGCGGTGGCCCCGCGGGAGTCGGTGACGTTCTGGCTGGGCAACCCCACCGGCGGGGTCAGCGGATCGCCGTTCTTCACCAACCAGACGTTCCAGGCCGTCCTCGTCCGCGCGGGGGTCGATGGCGCCGCGCGCACCGCGGGCTGGCTGCTGCTGTCCGCGGCCCTGCTCGCGCTCGCCGTGCCGGTGATCCGCCGCGCCCCCGCCCCGACGGCGCTCGTCGCCGTCGCCGGGGTGGCGTTGCTGGCCTCGCCCACGTCGTGGTCGCACCACTGGGTCTGGGTCGCCCCCGCCCTGCTCGTCGCCGCGGCGTCGGCGTGGCGGGCCCGGTCGGTGGGCTGGGCGGTGGTCACCGTGGCCGCGGGCGCGGTGTTCGTCGTCGCCCCGCACCGGCTCGGGCTGCCCCGGGCCGGGGAGGTGGAGCTGGGCTGGAGCGCGTGGGAACAGGTCGTCGGCAGCACCTACGTCTGGTTCACGGTGCTGCTGATGATCGCCCTGTTCCTGCGGTGGCGCAGGCCCGCGTGACCCGCGACGAGCTGGTGGCGTACTGCCTCGGCAAGCCGGGGGCGGTGCCCGACACGCCATGGGAGAACGACCTGGTGGCCAAGGTCGGGGGCCGGATCTTCGCGTTCCTCGGCGGGGACCGCGTCGGGCTCAAGTGCGGCCGCGACGCCGACGAGGCGGGCGAGCTGCGGCTGCGGTTCCCCGGGTCGGTGTCGGTGTCGCCCTACATCGGGCGGCACGGCTGGAACACGATCGCCCTCGACGGCGCGATCGACGACGAGGAACTGCGCGAGCTCGTCGACGCCTCCTACGACGCGGTCGTCGCGAAGTTGCCCCGCCGGCTGCGCCCGACCTGAGCGCGGCGCGCGGGCGGATGCGTCAGGGGGCCGGGACCGGGGCGGTGGCGCGGTCCACGCGGCGGTGGAAGCGCATGCCGGCCAGGCCACCGAGGACGGCGCCGACCAGCCCGACCAGCAGCACCACCGACAGTGCGATGAGCCCGCCGATCGTGATCGCCGCCGGCTCCAGCACGCCACCGACGAGCGCGGCGAGCGGGGTCAGGTCGACCGGGGTACCGGAGACGGCCACCAGCACCGCGACCGCGATCGCCACGAGCACGGCCCACAGCCACACCGCGACGCCCTGGCGGGCGCCGTCGAAGCGGGCCATGCGGCCGGCGACGTACCCGCCGCAGAAGTAGGCCACGAACAGCACGACCGCCACCACGACGGCCGCGACGACGCCCGCGGGCGGCCCGCCGGGCACGGTCGTGAGCCCGTAGCCGTCGGTGACGGCGGCCGCGATGCCGCTCAGCAGCACCGCCGTGCCCAGCGCGGTGAGCCAGCCGAAGAACGCCGAGCCCCACTTCGTGCCGCCGAACTGCCGACGCTGCTGCGCCCGCGCGGCCCGGCGCTGCTGCCGCTCGGTGAGGGGCGTGGCCGGCTCGGCCGTGGTGTCGCGGACCGGGTCGGCGACCGGCGCGCCGGCGGTGCCGGGCCGGGCGTCCGCCGGCGCGGCGTGCACCGGTGCCGGGTGCCCCGACGCGGGGCGGGGCGAGGTGGTGTTCTCGGGGCCGGTGGTCATGGTTCTCCTCGTCGGGCCGGTGGCCCCGGGATGGCGGGCCGTGGCTCCGCGTACCCGGAAGAGACCGCCGTCACTCGCTCCCCGCCGAATTGGTCCGGACGGTCGATCGCCCCGCCGCCGGGGGGCGGCGCGACCCCCCGACGGCGCGACCGGCCGGGCGGGCGGGTCCCGGGGTCGCCGCGCGGTCCACCGGGCCGTCGCCCGGCCCGACCGGGTGCGGCACCGGTGCGCGACCGGCCGACGCCCGGATCCTGCGGCCCGTCCGCGGACCTAGCGTCGTCGGGACCGGGACGGCCTCTGCCGGGACGCCCGGTCCCGCATCGACGTGTCACCGCCGGCATCCGCGCCCGAGGAGGCGAACCCATGACCGAGTACCCGACCCCGGACCTCACCGGTTGTCCCGCCTGCGCGGCCCCGGCCGAGGTGACCGAGCGCGTCGACCTGTGGAGCACCGACGGCCCGGTGGAACACGCCCGCGTGCTGTGCGTGAACCGGCACGTCTTCACGATGGCGACCGAGCGCCTGCCGGCCCACCCGGCGCCCGTCGACGACGAGCCCGGACGCCGGACCTCGCCGTCGACGTGAGGGCCCCTCTCCCGCTGGTGGTGTCGGCTCAGCTGGTGATGTCCTTGCGCCCGAACCGCCACACGGCCAGTGCGCCGAGCACCAGCGCCCAGGTGAGCGAGGAGAACACCCCGCGGGTCATGTCGCCCCAGTCGACGGCGGTGGCGAGCAGGTCCGACCACGCCGTCGAGAAGCGCGTGGGCAGGTAGTCGCGCAGGTCCTCCAGCGCGGTGATCTGGTTGAGGATCTGGCTGACGATCGACGCCATCACCGCCCCGCCGACGGCCCCGAGCGGGGCGTCGGTGGACACCGACAGCAGCAGCGCCAGCGCCGCCACCCAGCTGAGCTGCACCGCGACGTACAGCGCGCCGAGCAGGACCCGGCCCGCGCCGTCGAGGAAGGTCAGCGACTCGCCGGTGGGGCTCACCAGGTTGCCGGTCCCGTAGGCGAGCGAGCCGACGACCAGCGCCGACAGCGGCAGCACGAGCAGGGCGGCGGTCGAGAGCGCCGCGGCCACCACCGCCTTCTGCCGCAGCAGCCGGGCCCGGGGGACCGGGGCGGCGAGCAGGTAGCGCAGGCTCGACCAGGACGCCTCCGACGCCACCGTGTCGCCGAAGAACAGCGCCACCACGACGACCAGCAGGAACGACGCGGAGGCGAACAGCGCGAACACCGCGAAGTTGGCCCCGCTGCCCTGGGCGAGGTCGACGAGGTTCAGCGAGCTCGACGGCGGGCCGTCGGGGGCCAGCGCGAACGCGATCCACAGGATCACCGGCAGTGCGGCGACCAGCCCGAACGTCACCTGCGTCCGGCGCCGCCGGAGCTGGCGGACGAGTTCGACGCGCAGCGGGAGCGTGCGCCCCGGCCGGTGGGTGCCCGCGGGCGGGCCGGCGGCGAGGGCGCCGACGGTGCCCGTCACGGTCGACCGGTCCTGCGGCGGGGTGTCACTCACCGACGGTCTCCTCTCCGACGAGCTGCAGGAACGCGTCCTCCAGGCGGCGCCGCGGCCCGGCCGACGCGACGTCGACCCCGGCCGTGACCAGCGCCCGCACCGCCGACGCGCGCGGGGTGCCGTTGAGCTCGGCGTGCACCGCCGCCCCGTCGATCTCGACCGCGCGGACGCCGTCGAGGTCGCCGAGGACCGTGGCGGCCCGCGTCGGTGCGTCGACGGTGAAGGTGGCCGCGCCGCCACCGGCGATGATGTCCTCGACCGAGCCGTCGGCGACGACCCGCCCGTGGTGCATGACGACGACGTGGTCGCACGTCTGCTCCACCTCGGCCAGCAGGTGGCTCGACACCAGCACGGTGCGCCCGCCCGCGGCGTAGCGGCGCAGGACCTCGCGCATGGCGTGGATCTGGGGCGGGTCGAGCCCGTTGGTCGGTTCGTCGAGCACGAGCATGTCGGGCAGCCCGAGCATGGCCTGCGCGATGGCCAGCCGCTGGCGCATGCCCTGGCTGTAGGTGCCGACGCGGCGCTGCACCGACGGCCCGAGACCGGCGATCTCCAGGGCCTCGTCGAGGTGGGCCTCGGTGGCGGGGCGCCCGGTGGCGGCCCAGTACAGGCGCAGGTTGTCGGCCCCGGACAGGTGGGGCAGGAAGCCGGGGCCCTCGACGAACGCCCCGATCCGGGCGAGCACCGGGGCGCCGGGGCCGACCGGCTGCCCGAACGCGGTGATCGTGCCCGCGGTCGGGCGGATGAGGCCCATCAGCATGCGCAGGACAGTGGTCTTGCCGGCCCCGTTGGGCCCGAGCAGGCCGAGCACCTGCCCGCTCCGCACCCGGAACGTGACGCCCTTGACCGCGCTGAACCCGCCGCGGTAGGTCTTCGCCAGGCCCTCGATGACGAGCGGGTCCGCGTCCGGCCGGTCGACGGCGACGGCCGCGCCGCGGCGGCGCACCAGCCACCCGGTGCCCCAGGCCGCCAGTGCGAGGCCCAGCACGACGGCGATGCCGACGGCCGGACCGGGCGGCACCGTGTTCGCGGTGACCGTGCGGCCCGGCACCTCGGGCACGGTCAGGCCGCCGTTGACGGCGACGGCCCACGCGGCCGGGTCGGTGCCGCCCGCGTAGGCCTGGTCGGTGGTGGCGACGGACACGACGAGCCGGTTGCCCGCCTCGACCGGGGCCACCACACCGGGGAGGGTGACCGTGACGGTCGCGGGGGTGCCGTCGGCGGGCACCGCCACCCGCAGTGGCGCCACCGCCGACCCGAGCAGCGTGCGCGTGCCGTCGGGGGTGACCTCGGAGGTGGCGGCGAACAGGACCGCCTCGGCCGGGGCCGGCTGGCCGGGCACGCGCGCCACCGTCAGCTCGACCCGGGGTGCGCCGGTGACCAGGAGCGGGGCGTCGAGGACCGGGGTGGCGAACCGGGCGGACTGGCCGGGCAGGGCACCGGCGACGGCGGAGAGCCGGCTGCCGAGCGAGCCGAGCGCGGCGCCGACGCCGGGCAGCGAGGTGATCGCGGCGGGGCTGCCGCCCGCCGGGGTGGCGATCACCTGGCGGTCCCCGTCGAGGGCGAGCGACCGCGTCGTCAGCGTGGACGCGCCGGTCAGGCCGGGGTAGTCGGCCGCCACCACGGTGCGGCCGGTCGTGGTGTTGCTCCCGGCGCGCAGCCCGCTCTCGACGGCGTGCGGGAAGGCGGGGTCGACGGGTTCGCCACCGGCGAGGTGGGCGTCGAACCAGGTACCGATCGCCTCGGTCACCTCGGGTCCGGCGGCGCCACCGTCGTGCCCTCCGGCGTACCAGCGCATCTGGACCGGCGTGCCGTTCGCGGCGATCTCGCGGGCGTTGGCGTCGGCCTGGTCGAGGCCGAACAGCGTGTCCTGCTCGCCCTGGACGAGCAGCGTGGGCGCGGTGATGCGGCCGGTCACGGTGCGCGGCGACGACCGTTCCAGCAGGGCCGCGGTGGCGGGGGACAGGCGCCCGGTGGTGGCGGCGTCGGTGTAGGCGGCGCAGACCTCGGCGGTGAACCGGCCGCACGTGGGATCGGGCGCCACGCCGGTGGGCGCCACGCCGGTGGGCACCGCCCCGGCGGGCGCCGCACCGGAGGACACCCCGGCGGGGGCGGGTGTGCCGAGACCCGCGGAGAAGAACACCCCGGCCCAGCCGCGCTTGAAGACCCCGTCGGCGGCGAAGGCGCCGCGGGCGGGGGTGTCCAGCGGCGGCGCGACGGTGGCGGCGGCGTTGGGGAACAGGGCCTGGCCCAGGTCGTTCCAGGTGATCACCGGGGCGATGGCGTCGACGCGCGGGTCGGTGCCGGCGAGCAGCAGCGACAGCGCGCCGCCGTAGGAGCCGCCGGTGGCGCCGACGCGCGGGTCGTCCGGTCCGTCCTGCGTGACCTCCGGCATCCCGGCGAGCCGGTCGACGAGTGCGCGGGCGTCGGCGACCTCGTGGTCGGGGGAGTTCAGCGCGATCTCCCCGGTGCTGGCCCCGAACCCGCGGGCCGACCAGGCCAGTGCGACGAAGCCGCGCGCGGCCAGCGCGCGGGCGTCCTCGTCGACGGAGGCCTTGCTCCCGCCGAACCCGTGGGCGACCAGCACCGCGGGCGCGGGCGTCACCTCGGGCAGGTACAGCGTGGTGTCGAGCTCGACGGGGGCGTCGGTGCCCGGCCCGCCGGGCACCGCGACGCGCTCCTCGACGGTCCTGCCCGGCCCGGCGGCACCGTCCGGCGGCGCCGGCGCGGCGGCGATCAGGGCGGGGGCGGTGAACAGGACGAGCGCGAGCGCGAGCACGCGCGGGGGTCGGGGCACACGACGACGTTAGGCGACCCCGCGGCGCGTCCCCCGCCGTGCCCTCAGCCGGTTCTCAGGAGGCCGGGTGGGCCACGAGCTCGGTCACGTGCTCGACGGTCGGGGGCCCGTCGAAGAACGGGCCGACGATGGCGCGCCACTTCGGGAAGGCCTCCGACTCGCGGAAGCCGACGGTGTGCGCCTCGACGGTGTCCCACTCGATGAGCAGCACGAACCGCGTGGGGGTCTCGACGCTGCGGGTGAGGCGGGCACCGCGGAAGCCGGGGGTGTCGCCGACGAGCGCGAGCCCCTCCCGGACGGCGTCGGCGAACTGCTCCTGCTTGTCGGGCAGGACGGCGAAGTCGGCGATCTCGGTGATCATGGGGTCATCGTCTCACTCGGCCGCCCTGGCGCGCTTGCGGCGCTTGCCCTCGTGCATCGCCGCGACCCGGGCGACGGGGATGGTGTGCCCCTCGGCCACCAGGTCGGCCGGGAGGGCCTGGGCGGCGGGCATGAGGTCGTGCCACGGGTCGCGGTCGCCGAGCAGGCCGAGCGCGGTGCGGATCGTGAAGTCGGCCGGGGTCACCGCGTCGAGGTCGTCCCAGGTGACGGGGAACGACACCGGCGCCCCGGGCCGCACCCGCGGGCTGTAGGCGGCGACGATCGTGGCACCGAAGGACCGGGTGGAGTCGAGGAAGACCTTCCCGTCGCGGTCCTCCTTGATGTACGCGGTGGTCGCGACGGACGGGTCGAGGCGCTCGGCCCGGGCCGCGAGCGCCCGGGTGGCGGCCGCGGCGTCGGTGACGTCGGCGGGCTCCAGCGGCACCACGACGTGGATGCCCTTGGCCCCGCTGGTCTTGACCGCACCCGCCAGCCCGGCATCGGCCAGCGCCTGCCGGACCGGTGCCGCGGCCGCGACGACGTGCGCGAACGCGTCGCCGGGTGGGGGGTCGAGGTCGAGGACGAGCTGGGTGGCGCGCCCGGCGCCGACCGGCATGAGCGTGGGGTGGTACTCCACTGCCCGCTGGTTGGCGAACCACAGCAGCGTGCGGCGGTCGTCGCACAGCGCGTAGTGCACCTCGCGCTGCGAGGACTGCGCCCACTCCGCGGTGCGGGCGATCCAGTCGGGGGCGTACTTCGGCAGGTTCTTCTGCATGAACGGCTCCTGCCCCGGCCGCACGCGCACGACCGAGAGCGGCCGCTGCGCCAGCCCGGGCAGGATGCGCCCGCTCACGGCGTCGAGGTAGTCGACGAGGTCGCGCTTGCGGGCGTCGGCCCCGTCGAACAGCGGGCCGTCGAGGCTGCTGAGCTCCACGCCCTCCCGGGTCTCCTTCGCAGGCGCCATGCCGCCACCCCACCACGTGCCCACTCCGGTGACCAGTGCCGGCGGCCGATCCGTGCGATTCGTACGTTCCGGGCCAGCGGTTGCGTCACTATTTCCGATCATTCAGCATAGGGCGGCAAGATTCTTTTCCGTCGACCGCCTACCACAATACGGCGGAGAAGGCCAGAACGTCCTGGGACGAGGGGGGAATCGCCGTGACGTCAGTACTGATCTTCATCTCCGGTGCGGTCCTGTTGATATTCAGCGCCGAGAAGTTGATCGGTTATCTGGTGGGGGCGGCGAGTGGTCTCAAGATATCCGCATTCCTGCTCGCCATCATCTTCACCGGCATCGAGTTCGACGACATCTTCCTCGGGGTCGCGCTGAATCTCGAGGACCTCGGCAACGTCGCGCTCGGCACGGTGTTCGGGACGGCGATCTCGCTGACCGGGGTCGTGCTCGCGGTCGCCGCGATCCTCACCCCGGTCCGGGTGCGGATCCCACCCGACTACATCGCCCTGCTCGCCGCGGCGCCGCTGGTGATGATCGCGTTCACGCTGACGGCCCCGCTCACCTACGTCCACGGTCTGCTGCTGGCGGGGCTGTTCACCCTGTTCGTCGCCTACGTCGCGGTGCGGGAGTCCCGGCGCGAGATCCCGGTCTTCCGCAACACCGAGGTCTACGCCGGGATGATGGAGTCCGACCGGGTGCGGGAGTTCGACGTCGAGCCGGAGAGCGGCACCGGCCGGGACTTCGCGGAGGAGATGCCGTTCGCCGAGGCGCGCCGGCTGCCGGGCTGGGCCGGGCTGACCATGGCGGTGGTGGCGCTGGCCGGGCTCATCATCGGCGCCGCCACCACCGGCATCGGGGTGGAGGGCATCCTCGAAGAGTACGGGATCGAGGGCACGCTGTTCGGCGCCACGATCGTCACCCTCGTGCTGACCATCGAGGACATCTTCCTGACCGTGGAGCCGATCCGCAGGGGCGCCCCGGAGATCGGGATCGGCAACGTCATCGGCAGCGTGGTGTTCTCGGTGACGGGCAAGCTCGGCGTCATCATCCTGGCGGGCGGCGCGATCGTCGTCGGCCCGGAGGTGCTCACCTGGCACCTGACCGCGCTCATCGTGGTCACCGGGATCGCGGCCTGGTTCCTCTACACCGGTCGGCTGCAGCGCTGGCACGGCGTGGTGCTGCTCGCGCTCTACATCGCCTACTGGGTGATCAGCTTCATCGCGTTCGGCGGGCCGCCGATCGAGGAGGACTAGCTGCCCGGCCCGGGCCGGGTCACCCGCGGTGCGGGCGCGGGACGAGCACCTCGTCCCGCCCCGCCGGGGCGTTCGCGGCCTCGACGGCGTCGGTCACGAGCGCATGGTCGGGGGAGAGGTGGCAGACCGGGTCGGTGCGGGCCGCGTCGCCGGTGAGCTGGAACGCCTGGCACCGGCAGCCGCCGAAGTCGGTCTCGCGTCGGTCGCAGGACCGGCAGGGGTCGCGCATCCAGCCGGTGCCGCGGTACGCGGTGAACAGGGGGGAGTCCTCCCAGATCGCGCGCAGGGACTGATCCCGCACGCTCGCGCGGGGCAGCGGCAGGGTCTGCGCGGCCGGGCAGGGCAGGGCGTCGCCGTTGGGCGCCACCGTCAGCTGGCGCGCGGCCCACCCGCCCATGCAGGGCTTGGGGTACTCGGCGTAGTAGTCGGGCAGCACGTGCACGATCTCCATCCGGCCGGCCAGGCGCGCGCGGGCGGCGCGCACGACCTCCTCGGCGCCCGCGAGCTGCTCGCGGCTGGGCAGCAGCGCCGCGCGGTTGCGCCAGGCCCAGCCGTAGTACTGGGTGTTGGCCAGCTCGACGCGGTCGGCGTCGAGGTCCTCCACCAGCGCGATGATCTCCGCGACCCGGTCGACGTTCTGCCGGTGCAGCACCACGTTGACGGTGAGCGGCCAGCCCAGCTCCTTCACCACCGCGGCGGCGCGGAGCTTGCGCTCGAAGGCCGGGATGCCGGCGATCCGGTCGGCGGTGGCGGGCTCGTCGGCCTGCACGCTGACCTGCACGTGGTCGAGCCCGGCGTCCCTGAGTCCCTCCGCGCGGCTGCGCGACAGGCCGATCGCGCTGGTCACCAGGTTCGTGTACATGCCCAGCCCGGCGGCGGTGCGCACCAGGTCGACGAGGTCGCGGCGCAGCAGCGGCTCGCCGCCGGAGAGGTGACACTGCAGCACCCCCAGCTCCGCGGCCTCGGTGAACACCCGCTGCCACTGCGCCGTGGTCAGCTCGTCGTCGTAGGCGGCGAGCTCGAGCGGGTTGGAGCAGTAGGAGCACGCCAGCGGGCACCGGTAGGTGAGCTCGGCGAGCAGTCCGAAGGGCTCAGGCATCGTCGATCTCCACACAGCGTCTCGTGACGAGCCGGTCCAGGAACGCCGCCACCTCGTCGTCGACGACGCGGTCGTAGCGGGCCTGCAGCTCCGTGGCCACCTCGGACACGGTGCGCCGGCCGTCGCAGAGCCCGAGGATGTCCGCGCCGGTCGGGTTGAGCACGATCACCGACTCCGGGCCCAGGAGCACGTGCCGTTCCCGGGTCGCGTCGAAGCGCATCCGCACGTGGCGGGTCAGCCTCGGCCTGCCGTCACCCGGCATGGGGCCGGTCCCCGTACGCCTGGTCGATCGCGTCCATCATCGACCACAGGACGTCGCACTTGAAGGACAGCGCGGCGACCGCGGCGTCCTGGTCCTGCGGTGTCCGGCAGTGCTCGGTGACCACCTCCAGGGCGTGCTCGGAGTCGCGGGGCGCCTGCTCCAGGCGGGCCCGGAAGTAGGCCAGCCCGTCGGGGTCGATCCAGGTGTAGTACTTCTCGAACGCCGCCAGCCGCTCCGCCATCAGGTCCGGCGCGAACAGCTCGGTGAGCGACGACGCGACCGCCTCCACCCACGGCCGCGTCCGGGCGAAGGTGACGTAGGCGTCGACGGCGAACCGGACGCCGGGCGCGAGGTGGTGGTGGTCGGCGATCTCGGCGCGGGTCATGCCGCAGGCCTCGCCCAGGCGGAACCAGGCCTCGATGCCGCCCTCGCCGGGCGCGGCGCCGTCGTGGTCGGTGATGCGGCGGATCCAGCGTCTGCGCACCGCGGGGTCCGGGCAGTTGGCGAGGATCGCCGCGTCCTTGCGCGGGATCATCTCCTGGTAGTAGTAGCGGTTGGCCACCCAGCCGCGGATCTGGTCCGGGGTCAACGTGCCCTCGTTCATCCGCAGGTGGAACGGGTGCGCGCTGTGGTAGCTGCGTGCGTGCGCGCGCAGCCGCTCCACCAGGTCCGCGGTCATCGGATCTCCATCTCCAGGCCGTCGTGGGCCACGGCCATCCCGCTCTCCTCGACCGCCCGCCGTTCCGGCGAGTCCTCGAGCAGCATCGGGTTGGTGTTGTTGACGTGGACGTAGATGCGCCGGGGGATCGGCAGCCGGGCCAGCCGCTCCAGGCTGCCCCCGGGGCCGCCGACGGCGAGATGGCCCATGTCGCGGGCGGTCTTCCGGGCCAGGCCGAGGCGGATCAGCTCGTCGTCGCTCCAGCAGGTGCCGTCGACGAGCAGACAGGTGCTGCCCTCGAGCTCGTCGAGCACGGCCGGGGTCAGCTCCTGCACGCCCGGCAGGTACACCGCCACCGCACCGGTGGCGTCGTCGGTGATCCGGTAGCCCACGACGCGGCCCTCGTCGGTCCCGGTGCCGAACCGGTCGTGCTTGGCGGTGGGCACGTCGAAGGCGCGGTAGGAGATGCCCCCCAGCGACGCCTCCTGCCCGGGTACGACGGGCGTCCACTCGACGGGGCAGTAGCGCTCCAGCGTCGTCAGCACCCCGGTGCCCGAGCTCAGGGTCGCGTGGGTCGCGGCGGTGGCGTGCAACCGGATGCCGCGGGCCTCGCGGAGCAGGAGCAGCCCCAGGGTGTGGTCGAGCTCGGCGTCGGTGAGCAGCACCGCCTGCAGCGGGGTGGCCCGACCGGTGCCCGGGTGCAGCCCGGGGAACGCCTCGATCTGGGCGCGGACGTCGGGGGAGGCGTTGAACAGGAACCACCGCTCACGGTCCGGGCTCACCGCGATCGAGGACTGCGTGCGGGCCCGGGCCGGCCGGGTGCCCTCGCGGACCGCCCGGCAGGTGGGGCAGTCGCAGTTCCACTGCGGATACCCGCCGCCTGCCGCCGAGCCGAGCACCCGCACCCACATGTCGTCTCCCCGTTCTCGTGCCGGGAGGGGCGCCGGATCCCCGGCGCCCCTCCCGTGGTCGTTCAGTCCTCCGAGCGCGCGATGTACATCGTCACCTCGGGGGCGCACCCGATCTCCTCGAAGTCGGGCGTCTCCCAGTCGGTGCGGAGTTCCACTTGCTCACCTCCCCTGCGGTCGTTCCCGTCTCTCGCGTGGTGGTCAGTCCTGGGGCAGGGCGAAGACGAACAGCGCGTCGCCCGCCGCGGCCCCGAGCAGACCCGGGAGGAACCCCTCGATCCACCCGCCCCAGCCGGTCGGCACCGCGATGTACTGCCGGCCGTCGACGCTGTAGACGGTGGGGCTGCTGTGGTGCCCGCTGCCGCACTGGAACTCCCACAGCTTCTCGCCGGTCGCCGCGTCGAGCGCGACGAACTGCCCCGTCGGGGTGCCCTGGAACACCAGCCCGCCCGCCGTGGTGATGTTCGAGGCGCACATGGGGTACTCGTTGCGCCAGCGCCACTTCTCCTCGCCGGTGAGCGGGTCGACGGCGCTGACGAACCCGTAGAAGTCCTCCAGGTCCACCGCGACGCCCGCGCCCCAGTACGGGATCGACTCCTTGAACTCGCGGCGCCGCCGCGTGGCCGTGGCCCCGACCTCCTGCACCGGGATGTAGATCAGCCCGGTCGTGGGGTTGTAGGACATGTGCGTCCATTCCTTGCCCCCGGCGGGTCCCGGCCAGAAGTGCACCGGCACGCCCTCCTCGTCCGGGTACACCTTCGGCGTGACCTTGCCCTCGGGGCTGATCTCGCCCCAGGTGATCCGGTCGACGAAGGGGAACACCCGGACCAGCTCGCCGTTGGTGCGGTCCAGGACGAAGAAGTAGCCGTTCTTGTCCGCGTGCGCCATCAGCTTGCGCCCGTCGGGGGCGTCGAACAGCAGGTTCTCCATCGTGGAGTCGTAGTCCCACAGGTCGTGCGGGGTGAACTGGTAGTGCCACCGGATCTCGCCGGTGTTGACGTCCACCGCGACGACGCTGTCGGTGAACAGGTTGTCACCGGGGCGCACGCCGCCGTCGAAGTCCGGCGCCGGGTTGCCGGTGCCCTGGTAGAGCAGCTCCAGCTCCGGGTCGTAGGTCGGGGTGACCCAGCAGTTCGCGCCGCCGCGCTGCCAGGCCTCGCCGTCGTCGGGCCAGGTCTCCGAGCCGGGCTCGCCGGGCTTGGGGACCATGTAGCGGCGCCAGCGGCGCTCGCCGGTCTCCGCGTCGAACGCGTCGAGGCACCCGCGGCTGCCGAACTCGCCGCCGGAGCTGCCGACGATGACCATGTCCTTGACAAGCAGCGGCGCGACGGTGCGGCTCTCCCCGGCCCGCACGTCGCCCGCGGTGATGTCCCAGACCTTCTGGCCGGTCGTCGCGTCGAGGGCGACGACGTGGGCGTTGAGGGTGGCCATGTAGACCTTGCCGTGCCCCACGGCCACCCCGCGGTTGACGTTGCCGCAGCACAGCGAGACGTCGTAGGGGGAGGCGTGCTTGTAGCGCCAGAGCTCCTCGCCGGTCTTCGCGTCCAGGGCCCAGCACTTGCCGTCCGGGCCGGAGACGTACATGACCCCCTCGACGACGATCGGGGAGGCCTCGAACGAGTAGGTCGAGGCGCCGGACTGCATGCCCGTGGCGCCGGCCTGGAACACCCACGCGGGGGTCAGGCGGTGGACGTTGTCCTTGGTGATCTGGTCGAGGCTGCTGTAGCGCTGACCGTCGTAGGTCCCGTAGTAGGTGAGCCAGTTCTGCGGCTCCGTGGCGGCCGCCCTGATGCGCTCGTAGTCCACGTTCCCGGTGGCGGGCGCGCTTCCCTTGACGGCGCTGAGCTGGGTCATGGGCACAGCGGCGCCGGCGTCGACGTAATCGGTCATGATCTGCTCCTTCTACGGGCGCGGCTGCGGGGGGCGGTCGAGCTTGGCGTGGTCGGGGACTTCCCCGCCGATGACGATGGCGCCGGTCAGGCCGCGACCCTCGTCGTTACCGGTCGTGGACCCGTAGTAGTAGGTGCCCGGGCCGTCCAGGTTGATCGACGCGGTGCCCTTCGCGTGGTTCACCAGCCAGATGATCTTGGGGTCGCCGTTGTTGGGCAGCACCGCACAGTGCGTGTTCTTGTCGTCGTTGATCAGCGTGAGCTCGAGGTCCCCGCCGTGCGGGAGGATGAGGGTGCCCGGCTCCCAGCAGAGCTCGTCCTCCGGGATCCGCACCGTGGCGGTCATCGTCCCGTCGGGCCGTTCCTCCGCGTAGCCGATGCTGCCGGTCCCGAGTACCCGGCCCAGTGCGGTCTTGTTCTGCCCGTCCAGGCCTGCCTCGGCCAATTGGGCCGAACGATCGTCTGCAGTTGTCGTCATCAACCGTCCCTCCTCGTCGCGATGTGGGTCCGCTCCTCGATGTCGGTGGTCGACGATGCGTCACTGCGCGGTGGGAGGCCGTCGGGAAACCGACGTGGATCGGATACACGAATCAGCCACGTGTTCCTCCGGGATCTGCGCCGTCGAGCGAATGCGCGGCCCGGATCATGGCGCCGCCACACGTCGTTCGACCATCTGTGGATGGTGTCGACCACTGGGCGGCAGGACACACCCGACGGTGTGTGCTGAGCCACAGGGGACCTTACGTAGCGGGTCCGGCGCGGGCAAGTGCAGGCACGCCCGGAGCGTCCGACGACCATTCCGTCGACGATTGTCGGGGCCGCGGGTCGGACCTATAGTGCGATGGGGCGACGCCGTCGACGGGGACTCGGCGTCCTGCCGGGGGAGGCCGATCTGACGTGCCGAGATTCGGATCGCCCGAAGCGCTCGCGTGGCTGGGCACGCAGGGCGCCTACGCCGACAGCGTCGAGCTGAAGGTGCCGCTGGTGCCGCCGCCCGGACCCGCCGCGGAGGCGCTGACGGGCCGGCCCGCACCCAACTGGAGCGTGCGGCACAGCTACCTGCTCGACACCGCGGCCCTGGACCTGCTCCGGTCCGGCGTGGAGATCCGGCTGCGCCGCCGGGCGCGCGGCCGGTACGACCTCTCCGTCACCGCGCGCCGCAGCGGCGTCGGGCGTGAGCGCGCGGTCCCGCGCGGCGTGCGGGTCGAGTTCGACGTCGTGCCCGGGGCGGTGTGGCAGGACCACGAGGTCCGCCGGGAGATCGGCGCCGCCGACGCCGCCGACGTGCTCGCGGGCGCGGTCCCGTCGCGGGAGCTGCTGTCGCCCACGCAGCGGTGGTGGGCGTGCGGCGGCGGCCACGACGCGGTGGACGAGGCCCGGCTGGAGGAGCTGACGGTGCACGGGCCGCTGGTGGTGCACCGCATCAAGGTCGCCGCGCGGCCGGGCCTGCGCCGGGCCGACCTCGAGCACTTCCGGTACCCGAGCGGCGGGGAGCTGATGGAGCTGTCCACCCACTGCTGGCCGCAGGAGGTGTCGGCCACGGCCACGGCCTTCGAGCGGCTGCTCGACGAGCGCGCCGTCGCCGTCGCCGAGGGACACCGCACCAGGTCGGCGATGTGGCAGGACGAGATCGCGCGCGCCCGGGTCCGGTCGGGCCCGGCCGCCCGGACCCACCGCGGGCACCGGCCGGCCCGGCGCGGCCCGGCGCCCCGCCGGTGAGCGCTACCAGAACTTGATGCCGGCCGTCGTCAGCCGGCGCCGGTGCTGCCGCATGGCGGTCTCGAGCGCCTCGGGCGTGATGAGGTCGCCCCACACGCGGGCGGCCGTCCGGCCCAGCTCGAGCATCGCCTCGGTCTGGTCCGGGCCGATCGCCGCGGTCTGCACGATCCGCGAGCCGAACCCGATGTGCCAGCGCTCGTCGCGCAGCACCAGCTCCATGCCCCGCCGGACCCCCGGCAGCGGCACCGACACGGCCTCCAGCGCGTCGAGCATCGCGTGCTGCCCCGCCACGAGCACCACACCCTCGATCACCATGTGGTAGAGGCCGACCGCGGCGGTCAGGCCCGCGGGGTCCTCGGCCAGACGCCGTGCGGTGGCCGGCAGGCGCACCTCGAACAGGTCGACCAGCTCGGGGCCCGCGCAGGTGCGCAGGGCATCGCGGCGCTCGGTCGGCGTCTCCCCCGCCACCCCGACGACCTCGGACGCGACGCGGTCGAAGAAGCGGGCGTGCCGCGCCTCGTCCCGGGACTGGGCGCGGAAGGTCTCCTTCATCGACGGGTCGGTCGCGGCCGCCCGGTAGGAGTTCAGGCTCCCGGCCACGGACGTCTCGGCGACCACGAACCCGGCGATCAGCCCGTGCAGCCGGGCGCTCTCCGCGTCCTCCAGCAGGGGCCACGCCGCCCGGTCGGCCGAGAAGTCGATGGCCTTCTCGTCCCACTGCAGCGACGCGGCGAGCTGAACGAAATGGCCGTATCCGGTGATCATGACAACGCCCCCTCGGTTCCCCCGGGTAACCCATCCGGTTCCGGCGCGCCCGCTCCGGTGGGTGCCCGCCCGCCGCGAGGTCGCCGTCGTGTGCTCCGTCGTGATCGTCGACGACGTGCCCCACCAGTTGTACGCGGGCCGGGATGAGCCCGCAGCTCGGACGGTCAGGGCGAGGACGGGCCACGGGGAGCGCGCGGCCGCCCGTCCAGCAGCCGGTCGAGCAGCCGGGTCTCGGCGGGCCAGGCCGCGACCAGGTCCTCGCGGGGGATCGACCGGGCGGCGTAGCGCAGCAGCAGCACCACGGCGACGACGTCGTCGAGCGGCCCGATGACCGGCAGGAACTCCGGCAGCAGGTCGATCGGGGAGACCACCCAGATCACCGCCACCAGCAGCGCGAGCTTGGCCCGTCGCGGGACCGCCGGTGAGCGTCGCAGCCGCCGCGCCGTCGTGACGCAGGCCGGGAGGAACTCGGCGATGTCCCGGAGCAGGCCCGGCGGCAGCCTGCGGGCCAGCAGGACCATGACGGTGCACAGCAGGATCCAGGCCGCGGCGGCGATCGCCAGCCCGGTCAGCCAGGCGGTCCAGTCGATGTCCACCCGGTCATGGTCCCGCGGACGGCGCGGCCGGGCGAGTGGGGCGGGCGGTCACAGGTGGTGCAGCGTGACCGCGGTGAGGGTGCCGTCCGTCGCGTCGGCCGTCATGTAGGTGTGGGTCGGGCGGCGCCTGCGGTCGGTGGGGGAGCCCGGGTTGAGCAGCCGCAGCCCGCTCGCCGTGGTGGAGTCCCAGGGGATGTGGCTGTGCCCGAACACCAGGACGTCGACGTCGGGGAAGGCCAGGGAGCAGCGCCGCTCCCGGCCCTTCGACGAACCGGTCTCGTGCACCACCGCGACGCGCACGCCGTCGAGGTCGGCCCGGGCCACCTCGGGCAGCCGGGCGCGCAGGGCCTCGCCGTCGTTGTTGCCGTACACGCCGACGAGCCGGGCCGCGCGCGCCTCCAGCGCGTCGAGCGCGGCCTCGGACACCCAGTCGCCCGCGTGGATCACCACGTCGGCCGCGTCGACGGCCGCCCACACCGGCCCGGGCAGGTCACGGGCCCGGGCCGGGAGGTGGGTGTCGCTCAGGACCAGCAGCTTCAGGACACGCCCAGCAGGTCGACGACGAAGATCAGCGTCTCGCCGCCCTTGATGACGCCACCGGCGCCGTGGTCGCCGTAGCCCAGGTGCGGCGGGATGACCAGGCGCCGTCGCCCGCCCACCTTCATGCCCACGACGCCCTGGTCCCAGCCCCCGATGACGCGCCCGCCGCCGAGCAGGAAGCGGAAGGTGGAGCCGCGGTTCCAGGAGGCGTCGAACTCCTCGCCGGTGCTGTGGGCGACCCCGACGTAGTGCACCTCGACGGTCTGCCCGGCGCGCGCCTCGGCGCCGTCGCCGGTGTGCAGGTCGGTGACCAGCAGATCGGTGGGGGCGGGGCCGTCGTGCGGGTCGACCTCGGGCTTCTGCGCGCCTGCGGGCTGGGCCACGGTGATCCTCTCGGGCGGTGGTCGTGTGGACGGTCAGCCTGCCAGAGCCCCGGCGCGGGGGTGCACGGGGCGGTGCCCGCTAGGG
>NZ_BJNG01000003.1 GCF_006539565.1 Pseudonocardia hydrocarbonoxydans | reverse complement strand
GGGTACGGGATGGCCGTCGGCGACCCGCCGGTGGCGGTGCGCTCGGGCGAGGGGCTGGTCGGGCAGGCGGCGTCCACCGGTGAGACCGTGCTGATGACCGACGTGCCCGAGGGCTACCTGCCGATCCGCTCCGGCGTGGGGGAGGCCGCCCCGCGCGCGGTGGTGGTGCTGCCGGTGCCGTTCGAGGGCGAGTCGCTCGGCGTCATCGAGTTCGGGTCGGTCACCCCGTTCTCGGCGCTACACCTGGCGTTCCTGGAGCGCCTGGTCGGCGCGGTCGGGGTCGCGCTGGCCACGATCCAGGCCAACCGGCGCACCGAGGAGCTGCTCGCGCAGAGCCAGGGCCTGGCCACCGAGCTGCAGGACCAGTCGTCGGAGCTGCAGCGGGCCAACGCCGAGCTGGAGGAGAAGGCCGAGCAGCTCTCCGAGCAGAACCGCAACGTCGAGATCAAGAACATGGAGATCGACGCCGCCCGGCGCGGGGTGGAGGAGAAGGCGCAGCAGCTCGCGCTGGCCAACCAGTTCAAGTCGGAGTTCCTGGCCAACATGAGCCACGAGCTGCGCACGCCGCTGAACTCGCTGCTGCTGCTCTCGCGGGTACTCGCCGACAACGCCGACGACAACCTCACCGCCCGCCAGATCGAGTTCGCCTCCACCATCCACGGGGCCGGCTCGGACCTGCTGGCGCTGATCGACGACATCCTCGACCTGTCCAAGATCGAGGCCGGGCGGGTCGACGTCGACTCCGCGGTGGTCGACCTGGGCGAGGTCCGCGACCACGTGACCCACGCGTTCGGGCCGCAGGCCGACCACAAGGGGCTGGAGCTGCGGGTGCAGACGGGGCCCGACCTGCCCGCCACCATCACCACCGACGCGCAGCGGCTCCAGCAGATCCTGCGCAACCTGCTGTCGAACGCGATGAAGTTCACCGACGCGGGCTCGGTGACGCTGACGATGTCGCGGGCGCCCTCGGGCACCCTCTACGGCGTGCCGCCGCTGGACGGGGCCCGCCACGTCATCGCGTTCTCGGTGCGCGACACCGGCATCGGCATCCCGGACGACAAGTTCTCGATGATCTTCGAGGCGTTCCAGCAGGCCGACGGCACGACGAGCCGCAAGTACGGCGGCACGGGCCTGGGGCTGTCGATCAGCAAGGAGCTGGCGCGCCTGCTGGGCGGGCGCATCGACGTGTCCTCCGAGGTCGGGGTCGGGTCGGAGTTCACGCTGTTCCTGCCCGACGAGCTGCCGGCCGTCACCTCGACGGCGCGGATCGCGCCGCGGGGCACCGGCGGGCCGCCGGAACCGCCCGCGTCGGGGGAGGGGGCGCGCCCGGCCCGCAGCTCGCCGATCCTGCGCGCGGCCTCCGGCGCGGCCACCCGGCCGGTCCCGGGCCTCGACGGAGTCACGGTGCTGATCGTCGACGACGACGTCCGCAACGTGTTCGCGTTGACCAGCGCGCTGGAGCTGCACGGGCTCACGGTGCTGTACGCGGAGAACGGCCACGACGGCATCGCGATGCTCACCGAGCACCCGGATGTCGACGTCGTGCTGATGGACGCGATGATGCCCGACATCGACGGCAACGAGACCACCCGACGCATCCGCGCCCTGCCGCAGGGCCGCGGCCTCCCGGTCGTGTTCCTCACGGCGAAGGCGATGCCGGGCGACCGCGAGTCCAGCCTGGCTGCGGGCGCCACCGACTACGTGACCAAACCCGTCGACCTCGACGAGCTGCTGGTGCTGATGGGCTCGTGGGTGCAGGCGCGCAGAGGGGTGGCGTCGTGAGTACCCCCGACGTGCTCTCTCCCTCGGAGGTGACATGAGCACCGCCGACGTGCTCTCTCCCTCGGAGGCGACATGAGTATCGCGCGGGTGCTGGCTGTCGACGACCGGCGGGAGAACCTGCTCGCGCTGCAGGCGATCCTGGAGGGGCTGCCGATCGAGATCGAGTCGGTCACCAGCGGCGAGGACGCGCTCAAGCGGCTGCTCACCGGCGACTACGCGGTGATCCTGCTCGACGCCCACATGCCGGGCATGGACGGCTTCGAGACCGCCGGGCACGTCAAGCAGCGCGAGCGGACCCGGCACATCCCGATCCTGTTCCTCACCGCCGTCGACTACGACCCGCACCTGGCCTTCCGCGGCTACCAGGCGGGCGCGGTCGACTACATCACCAAGCCGTTCGACCCGTGGGTGCTGCGGTCGAAGGTGGCGGTGTTCGTCGACCTGTGGTCGATGCACACCGAGCTGGCGCTGCGGGCGGCGGAGGTGGGGCGCCTGCGCCGGGCCGTCGACGACGCGGTGGCGCTGCTCGACGGCGCCGGCCGCGACCGCACGCCGGACCCGGCGGCGGCGCGGGCCCGGCTGGACGCGGTGCGGGACGCGCCCTGATCGATCCGGTGCGGGACGCGCCCTGATCGATCCGGTGCGGGACGCGCCTCAGAGGTTCTGCCGGTAGAGCCCGTCGGCGTAGGACGGGCTCTCGTAGTAGCTGCGGACCTCCTCGAGCGAGTCGGACCTCCGCTCGAGGGCCTGCACGATCTCCGCGCGCGAGGGCAGCTGCTCGGGGTGCCAGTGCTCGGGCTGCCACAGGCGGGAGCGCAGGAACGACTTCGCGCAGTGGTAGAAGATCTCCTGCACCGTGACCTCGGCGGCCAGGATCGGGCGGTGCCCCTTCACGATCATGTCGTCGAAGTACGGCGCGTCGCGGACCACCCGCACCCGCCCGTTGACGCGCAGCGTGTCGGTGCGGCCGGGCACCAGGAACAGCAGCCCGACGTGCGGGTTGGTGACCATGTTGCGGTAGCCGTCGATGCGGCGGTTGCCCGGCCGCTCCGGGATCGCGATCGTGCGGTCGTCGAGGACGCGGACGAACCCGGCCGGGTCGCCCTTGGGGGAGACGTCGCAGGTGCCGTCGGCGGCACTCGTGGACACGAGGCAGAACGGTGAGCTGCCGATCCACTCCACGTCGATCGGGTCGAGCCGGTCGCGGGCCTTGTCGGCGATCCAGGGCAGCGGGACGCCGATCAGCTCGTCGAGCTGCTCCAGGGTGGTGATCTCGTCGCTCATGTCTGCACCAGGCAGAACGGGTGCCCTGCCGGGTCGAGGTAGACCCGGAACGTGGTGCCGGGCTGGAACTCGTGCTTGCGGGCGCCGATGGCGAGCAGGCGCTCCTCGGCGGCGTCGAGGTCGGGCACGTCGAAGTCGAGGTGGGCCTGCTGCGGGTGTTCGGTGCCGGGCCACTGCGGGGGCCGGTGGTCGGGCACGTGCTGGAAGGCGATGGTGGCCCCGCCGCCGGGGGCGCGCAGCTGCACCCAGTCGGCGTCGGGGTCGTCGGGCGACGGCCCGTCGGGCGGCTCCCGGTCGAGCTCCCACCCGGTGATCGCGGAGTAGAAGCGGGCGAGCCCGAAGTGGTCGGGGCAGTCGAGCGCGACGAGGGCGAAGGTGGCGATCGCGGTCATGGCCCCGACGCTAGCCGGGACCCCCGACGGTTCGCGCGCACGAATCGGGCCCCGGTCGTGACGACCGGGGCCCGTGGGGTGCGCGCGGCTCAGCTCTTGAACGCGTCCTTGACCTTCTCGCCGGCCTGCTTGAGGTTGCTCTTGGCCTGGTCGTTGCGGCCCTGGGCCTCGAGGTTCTCGTCGTCGGTGGCGCGCCCGACGCCCTCCTTGACCTTGCCCGTCAGCTCCTGGGCCTTGTTGTCCATCTTGTCGTCGGTACCCATGTGGGCCTCCTCGTGGGTTCGTGGACCGTGATCACCGCATACCCCGCCCGGCGGGCGTTCACACGTCGCCGCGGCGCCCGACCAGCCGCGCCAGCAGCGGCGCGACGAGCAGCATGAGGACCACCCGGATCACCTGCACGGCCACCACGAAGGTGACGTCGCCACCTGCGGAGATGGCGGTGGCGAGCACCGCGTAGACCCCGCCGGGGGTGGTCGCGAGGTAACCCTCCAGGGGCGTGACGCCGGTGAGCGAGGACAGCAGCAGACCCAGCCCGGCGCACGCGACGATCACGGCCGCGATCAGGGCGGTGGCGAGGGGGAGCGCGCCGAGCACCGTGCGCAGCGCGGCCCGGGTGAAGCGGACGCCGGCCTGCCAGCCGATCACCGCGTAGGCGATCTCGACGACGAGCGCGGGCGGGGCCGCGCCGAACGTCGCGCCGGCGAGCCCGAGCGCGAGCGCCACCGCCATCGGCCCGAGCAGCCCGCCCGCGGGCACCCGCGTCACCCGGGCGATGCCGAGGCCGGCCGCGACGCAGACGGCGAGGAATCCCAGGTCGACGTACCAGGGCGCGCCCGGACCCGCCCCGGGCCCGGCCCCGCCGGTGACCGTCGCCTCGAACGCCAGCGCGGCCACGACCGGCATCGTCGCGGTGACGATCCCGACCCGCAGGTACTGCACGACGGCGACGAGCCGCTCGTCGCCGCCCAGCTCGCGGGCCACCGCGACCAGCCCGGAGGCCCCGCCCGCGGTGAGGGCGAGCATCCCGGTCAGCAGGGTGACGTCGCGGCGCACCCCCATGAGCAGACCCGCCCCCATGCTGACCGCCAGCGTGCCCACGGCGATGAGCAGGACCGGCAGCCAGCTCTGCGCGACCGCGCCGAGGGTCCCCGGGCGCGCGAGCAGGCCGATCACCACCCCGATGACGGCCTGGGCGGCGCCCGTTGCGCCGGCCGGGACGTCGCCGGGTGCCCGCCCGGCCAGCGCCAGGCCCGCGGCGACGAGCAGCCCGGCGAACAGGGCGGGGGACGGGACCCCGAACGCGGCGATCACGAGGGTGAGCGCCGCGGTGAGCCCGACGAGCAGGCCCCAGCGCGCCCACCCGTCCCGGTTCATCCCGGCGATCCTCGATCATGTCGGGGCGGGCGTGCACACTGGGCCGTATGACGACCACCACGCCACCGGCGGCCGCCGCGACGACCGGGGCCGACGGCCGGGGCCTGTACATGGCGAGCCCGCCGCGGTTCGACTCCGTCGAGGAGGAGCGGGCGCACCGCAAGGCCACGCTGGCCGTGGCCTTCCGCATGTTCAGCCGGGCCGGCCTCGACGAGGGCGTCGCCGGGCACATCACGGTCCGCGACCCGGCCGAGCCCGACACGTTCTGGGTCAACCCGTTCGGGATGCACTTCGCGATGATCCGCAGCAGCGACCTGGTGCGCGTCGACGAGGACGGCCGGGTCGTGGAGGGCGACCGGGCGGTCAACGGGGCCGCGGTCGCCATCCACTGCGCCGTCCACGCGGCCCGGCCCGACGTGCTGGCCGCCGCGCACGCCCACGGCCCGGCCGGCAAGACGCTGTCGAGCCTGGAGGTCGGCATCGAGCCGCTCACGCAGGACGCCTGCGCCTTCTACGACGACGTGGGCGTGTTCGACGACTTCACCGGCGTCGTCCTCGACCCCGAGGAGGGGCGCCGCATCGGGGCCGCGCTCGGGCCGCACAAGGCGGTGATCCTGCGCAACCACGGGATGCTCACCGTCGGTGCCAGCGTCGACAGTGCCGCCTGGTGGTTCCTCACCCTGGAGCGCACGGCCCGCTGCCAGCTCGACGCCTACGCCGCGGCCGCCGGGCTGGGCAGGCCGCCCCGCCGGATCCCGCACGAGGAGGCGGAGCTGACCCGCGGGCAGGTCGGCTACGAGTTCGCCGGGTGGTTCCAGTTCCAGCCGATCCGCGAGCGGATCATCGCTGAGCAGCCGGAGCTGTTCGACTGACCGGCCCGGTCGGCAGCCCGGCCAGCTCCAGGGCGCGGTGGACCACCCCGGAGTGCCCGGCGTCCAGGTGCGGGGCCCGTCCCCGTTCCGTCGCGGCGTCGACGACCGCGGCGAGCAGCGCGATCCCGGCCCCGGAGAGGTGGCCGACGCCGCGCAGGTCGAGCACCGGCCCGATGCCGCCGGAGCGGGCCGCGGCCAGCAGCCCGGGCCCGACCGCGTCGGCGCCCGCGGGGTCGAGGTCGCCCAGCACGGCGAGCCGTTCGCCGTCGGGGGTGCGGCGCGTCCGCAGGCTCGTCGGGCCGGCCGGGGCCTCGTCGGGCTCGGTCGCGGCGGCCGGGGCGTCGGGCCGCCGGGGCACGGCGGGCACGGTGAACCGGATCGTGGTGCCGTCGGCGTCGTGGTGCAGGTGCACGTCGTCGCCGATCTCCCGGATGAGCTGCAGCCCGCGCCCCCGGTGCCCGCGGTCGGCGGGCGGAGGGCGCCACCGGCCGCCGTCGCGGACCGACACGGCGATCCGGGTGGCGCCGCGGCGGGCCAGGTGGACCTGCATCCGGCCCGGCTCGGCGGCGCCGCGGTAGGCGTGCTCCGCGGCGTTGGCCGCGGCCTCGCCGAGCGCGAGCTGCAGGTCGTAGGACTCGTCGGGGTCGAGCCCGATCTCGGCGGCCCAGCGGGCGACGGTGTGGCGCAGCCCGCGCAGCTCGTCGCCGGCCGCGGGCAGGTCCAGGCTCAGCGGCGGCGGCGTCAGGCGGGCGACGATCAGCGCGACGTCGTCGGAGGGCCCGTCGTCGAGGCCCGCGGCGAGCAACGCCTCGGCCAGCTCCGCGGGCGGCAGCGGGTGGGCCTTCTCCCCGGCCGCGCACAGTCGCTCCAGCCCGTCGTCGACGACCTCGCCGCGGCGCTCCACCAGCCCGTCGGTGTAGAGCGCGATGCTGTCGCCGGGGGCGAGCCGGGCGGAGCCGGCGACGTAGGGCGGCCTGCCGCGCACGGCGAGCACGGTGCCGGTGGCGTCCTCCAGCAGCCGCGCGCCGTCGGGCCCGAGCACCAGCGGCGGCGGGTGACCGGCGCGGGCCCAGGCCACCGTGCCGTCGGCCGGGTCGAGGACCAGGCAGGTGACGGTGCTGCCGGCGGCGCCGGGGACCCGGTGGGCGAACCGGTCGAGGTGTCCCACCGCCACCTCCGGGGCGTGGCCCTCCAGCAGGTACGCCGACAGCGCGCTGCGCAGCTGCCCCATGACGGCCGCGGCCCGGCTGCCCTGCCCGACCACGTCGCCGACGGCGATGGCGACCCGGCCGCCGGGGAGCGGGAGCACGTCGTACCAGTCGCCGCCGGCGCGGGTGCCCTGCGCGCCGGGGAGGTAGCGGGCGGCCAGCGACAGGCGGTCCAGCTCGGGCAGGGTCGGCGGCAGCAGGCTGTTCTGCAGGGTCTCGGAGATCATGCGGCGCTCGTCGGCCGCGGCGGCGCGCTCCAGCGCGGGGGCCGCCTGGGCGGCCAGGGCCAGTGCGAACGCGCGCTCGTCGGGCGGGAAGGTGCGCGGCGTCGGGAACGCCAGGCCGACCACCCCCACGACGACCGAACCGGAGCGCAGCGGCAGCACCGCCGCCGCGGACCCGCCCGGCCGGTCGCCGAGCCAGATGGCGGTGCCCGAGCGGGCGGACCGGGAGAACGGCGTGTCGCCGTCGAGGCGCAGGACCGTGTCGTAGCGGTCGAGCGGGTCGTCGGCGCGCCCGACGGCGTGCACGCGCCGCAGCAGCCCCTGCTCCGCGTCGGCCACGTACACGCTCACGGCCCGTGCGCCGAGGATGTCGCGCAGCCGTCCGACGAGCCGGCGCCCGGCCTCGTCGACGGTGTCGGCGGTGGCGAGGTCGGCGGTGACCCGCTGCAGGTGCCGCTCGCGGGTCCGCCTGCGGTCGGACTCCAGCATCAGCGACGTGCGGCGCCCGAGCTCCTCGGCCAGCACGAGATCGGTGCGGTCGTGGAGGCGGGCCGGGCCGAGCGCGAGGAAGGACAGGACGCCGCCGAAGCGGCCCTCGATGCGCAGCGGCACCGTCAGGGCCGGGTGGTCGTCGACGGCCGTGGTGCCGGTCGACGACACCGGGCCGTCGGCGGCCCGCACGTCGGGGTGGGGCGCGGCCGGCGGGAACAGCAGCAGGTCGCGCTCGACGGCCGGGTCCGCGGGGCGGGAGACGGCGACGCGGCGGAGCAACCCGTCGGGCCCGGCCAGCGACACGACCGCGACGTCGCCGAAGTCGTCGGCCACGAGGCGGACCAGCGCGTCGAGCTTCTCCTCGGCGGCCCCTGCCTCGGCCATCAGCCGCCCGGTCTCGGCGAGGATCTCCGAGGAGCGCTCGGCCCGCCGCTGCTCGGTGACGTCGACGGTGAGCCCCTGCGCGCGCAGGGCCGTGCCGTCGCCGGTGTCGTCGCGGGCGACGTGCACGACCTGGTGGAGCCACACCGTGTGGCCGTCGGCGGTGCAGGCGCGGTAGGTGAGGTCGTGGTCGTGCCCGCCCCCGGTGCGTTCCGCGGTGGTCGCCAGCGCGGCTGCCCGGTCGGCCGGATGGATCAGCGAGGGCCACAGCCCCGGGTCGTCGAGCCAGCGCCGGACGGGGTACCCCAGCAGTTCGTGGGCCCGGTCGGAGACGAAGGTGAAGCGCAGCCCGACCGCCGGGTCCCAGTCGGCCTCCCACACCACCGCGGTGAGGCCGCCGACCATGGCCCGCAACCGGGCCGCGGCCGTGTCGGACGCGCGGCGGGCGGCCTGCTGCCCCGCCGCCTCGCGGCGCTCCCGCTCGGCCGCGCGCTGCTCGCTGACGTCGGTGGTGGTGCCGAGGAACCCGGTGACGGACCCGACGGCGTCGTGCAGGGGCCGGGCCGTGGAGGTGACGGTGCGCACCTCGCCCCCGGGCGTCAGCACCCGGAACTCCTGCCGCCAGGCGTACCCGCCGTCGACGGCCGCGCCCCAGCTCGCCGCGACGGCGGCGCGGTCCTCGGCGTGGATGTGCTCGACGCCGGCCAGCCCGTCGACCTCCCGCCCGGTGATCTCGGTCATGTGGTCGTTGGCGAAGGTGGTGGCGCCCGTGCGGTCGGCGACCCAGATGCCCACGGGGGCCTGCGCGACCAGCAGCCGGTAGCGCTCCCGCTCGGCCTGCAACGCGGGCTCGCCCCCGCGACGCTCGCGCAGGTCCTGGGCGACCGCGGAGTAGAACGCGGTGCGCCCGCGCGGGTCGGGGTGGGCCGCGGCGGCGAGCCAGACCGGGATGACGATCCCGGCGGTGTCGACCAGCCGCATCGAGCCGGACCAGGCCCCGGACCGGTCGACCTCGGCGAGCACGCCGTCGAAGCGCTTGCGGTCCGCCGGGGCGACCGTGGCGGCCATCGTCAACCCGCCCGGCGGACGGTCGGCTGGCAGGCCGAGCATCTCCCGGCCCGCCGGGTTGAGGTAGCGCACCGCACCGTCGGCGTCGGCGATGACGATCAGGTCGGCGGCCCGGTCGGCGAGGCCGCGGAACCGCGCCAGCTCCTCCTGCGCGAGGAGTTGCTCGGTGACGTCCCGCGTGGAGGTGTGGATCTCGACGGCCCCCGTGCGGGCATCGCGGACCCGTCGGGCGTGCAGGGCGAACCAGCGGTGCGTGCCGTCGGCGTGGCGCAGCCGCAGCGTCAGCCCGGCCGGTTCGTCGTCGGTGAGCCTGGCCAGGGCACGGTCGAGCGCCGCGGCGTCGTCGGGGTGCACCACGTCGCGCGGGTGCCGGCCGACGATGTCGTCGGGCCGGTACCCGGCCACCCGCCGCACCGACGGGGAGACCCACGACCAGGTGCCGTCGGGTGCGTGGCGCGCGATCACGTCGTCGGCGTGCTCGGCCAGCAGCCGGAACGCGGCGCCGGCCGTGCCGGGACGGTGACCGTCGGTGTCGGGCAGCACCACCCCGGTCCACGTGCCGCCCGCGGCGACCGCGTGCTCCCGGGCGGCCTGCTCGGTGCCGCCGGTGTGCCGCAGCCGGAAGGTCTCCGTCCAGCCCCGGCCCGCGGCCCGGGCGGCCGCGGTGCGGGCGAGGTAGCCGGGCAGGTCGTCGGGGTGCAGGCGGCGCTGCCAGCCGTCGCCCAGGTCGCCGCGGGGGTCGGCGCCGGTGGCACTGTGCCAGGCCGGGGCGAGCGCGGTCCGGGCCCCGGCCGGGTCGCTCACCCAGGTGATCACGTCTCCGCCCGCGTCGTCCGGCACGCGACGAAGTCTAGGAGGGCTCCTCCCGGCCCGCCGGGGCTACCGGGGGCGTCGCCGCCAGTGCGTGAAACCGGCTGCCTCGGCGTCATCGGTGCTGGTGAACCACACCTCGGCCGTCGTGCGTCCGTAGTGGGGCGAGTCGGTGGTGTGGTAGAGCATCGAGTCGGCGTTCCCCTTGACCGTGTGCTCCGGGGGCGGGGCCGCGCCCCCCTCCAGCGGCAGCGCCGACCCGGGGAACCGGCCGGGTGTGACCGCTACCGGGCCCCGGCCCCGCCGTCGTCGTCCGGTGCGCCGAGCAACCCCTGCGGCGTGGCCGGGACGGCGGGGGAGCGGGGGATCCGGCCGCGGGTGTTCCAGGCGACGAACCCGGCCTGCTCCGCGTCGCGGGCGGTGCGGAACCACACCGCGGCGCGGGTCCGGTCGAAGTAGGGCGAGGTGCGGCCGTGGTAACGCATCGTGTCGACGTTGCCCTTGATCCCGAACGCCGGGTCCGGGGACGTGCCCTCCGGGGTCGCCCGCACCGACCCCGGGCCGAAGGGGGCGTCGGTGGGGTGGGCGTCGTCCGGGTCGGCGGGGTCGGCGGGTTCGGGGTCGGCCGGACCGGGGTCGGCGGCGGCTGCGGTGTCGCTCGCGGAGTCGTGGGTGGCAATGGCATCGGGGTCGGCTGCGCCGGCATCGGCCGCGCCGGTATCGGTGTCGGTGTCAGCCGACTCCGTGGCAGCCGGGTCACCCCCGGCGACCGCGGGGCCGGTGGTCTGCGACCCGGAGCCGTCGGTGTCGGCGCGCGCCGATCCGGCGTCGTCGGCGCTGGAACCGGCGGTGCTGGAACCGGCGGTGGCGGCGGCCGTGCCGACCGCGGCGGCCCCGACCGCGGCCGCACCGACGGCCGCCCCGCCGCCCCCGCCGCCGGAGGTGGCGCCCTCCTCGACCGAGGACTCCTCCCCGGTCGGAGCACCCTGCTCCGGCGCGGCATCACCACCGTCCGCCCTGTCGGCGCCGTGGCCCTCGGCCCCACCGGTGGCGGTCCCGTCCGTGCCGCTGTCCGGCGAGGCGGTGTGGCCGGCCGCTGGGGTGTCGGCCGCTGGGGTGTCGGCCGCAGGGGTGCCGGCGCCGTCGTCGGGGGTGCCGTCGGCCGCGGCGTCGTGAGCCGTCGGGTGGACCGCGGTCGGGTCGTCGGCCGGGTGCGGGGCGGCGGGGTGCGGGACAGCGGGGTCCGGGGCGGCCGCCGGGTGCCCGATCACCGTGGTGGCCTCGGGATCGGTGGCCGGGACGACCGGGATGACGGCGGTGGCCTCGGTGCCGGACAGGTCGATCTCGCGGGTGTCGTCGTCGGCCGACACGCGGGGGATCTCGGTGGTGGTCTCCGCGGCGGACGCGTCGTCCCGGTCCGCCGCGCCCCCGGCCACCGCCGCCCCGGCTGCCCCGAGGCCGGCCGCCCCGAGGCCCGCCGCGGTGGCGCCCTTGGTGAGGTCGGGGCGCGAGCGGGCGGTGTCGAGGGTGCTCAGCGCCGGGTCGACGGCGGGGATCTGCTCGGTCACGGCGTCGTCGACCGCCGGTTCCCCGCGCGGCGCGGCGGGCGCGGCGGCGGGCGCCGCCGTCTCCCGGTCACCGCTCGCCGCGGCCGGGCGGCCCTGCTCGGTCCCGCGCAGCCGCCGCCCGGCCGGTCGCACCAGGAGCAGCCAGGCCAGCAGGACGCCGACCAGGAACGCCAGCAGGTACCAGAGCCAGGTCTGCCCGTAGAGCCAAGACACGGAGATCCTCCAGGAAGCGGTGCGGGAGCGGTGGGATCAGGCGGCAGAACGCGACGGCGGCGGCGCCTGCCCGCGCGCGGCCTCGAGCTCGGCGACCCGGCGCCGCAGCGGGCGGGCCCAGAACAGCTCGCCCGCGAGCACCCCGAGCGCCAGGGCGACGATCAGCCAGACCCAGACCTGGGCGAACAACCAGAGCACGACGACTCCTCCTCGGTACGGGACGGACCGGACGGCGGTCCCTCGGACGACGGGTCCCTCAGACGACGGTGATCTCGACGCGACGCCCGGCGGCCTGCGCCGCGGGGGTGTCGCCCTCGCCGAGACCGCGGGTGACGATGTTGTCGCCGGGCACCCCACCGGCCACCAGCGCGTCGCGGACGGTGGCGGCCCGCAGGTCGGAGAGCTCCTGTGCGGTCAGCACCCCCGCGCCGGGCCCGGAGGCGACGTAGCCGTCGACCTGCAGGCGCGCGCCGGGCACCAGCGCGACCAGCTCCACGATGCTCTCGACGGTGGCCGCGCCGGCCGCGGTGAGCTCGGGGCTGTCCGGCTCGAAGGTGACGGGCGCCCCGTCGGTGAGCGCGTCGATGGCGCGCTGCAGCTCCTGGCGGCCGGCGTCGTCGAGCTCCCCCGCGGGTGCCGCACCGCCGGCGACGGTGAGCCGGTTGTCGACGGTCGTGCCGGGCAGCAGCGTGCCCAGCGCCTCGCCCGCGGCCTGCGCGGACGCGGAGTCGGGGGCGGTCCCGGTGAGGGTGAGGGTGTCGCCGTCGATCGAGGCGGCGATGCCGTCGCCGGTGGCGCCCAGCAGTGCGGTGACCGACCCGACGCTCGCGGCCGTGACGCCCGGCTGGGGCAGCACGCCCTCGGTGACGGTCAGCTCGTCGACGACGGAGCGCCCGCCGGCCTGCTCGGTGGCGGCGGCGACGAGCGCGCTGCGCTCGGCCTCGGAGCCGACGACGCCGGTGAGCACGACGTCCTCGCCGCGCCGGGTGATGCCGAACGGCCCGGCCGCGGCGGCACCGGCGTCGGCGCCCGCCCCGTCGGGGCCCTCCGTCCCGCCGCCGGTCCCGCCGCCGGTCCCGTCGCCGCCCCCGCCCGCCGGGAGCTGCGCGACCCGCACCCCGGGCAGGCCCGCCACGATCTCCGCGGCGCGCTGCGCGTCGGCCCCGGCGACCCCGGTGACGACCGCGTCGCGGCCGTCGAACGTCACGCCCGCGCCGGTGAGGCCCGCGGCGGCCAGCGACTCGGTCGCCGTGCGCGTCAGCTCGGCCTCGATCTGCGGGCGCGGCCACAGCAGCGTGAGGCCGGCCAGCACGGTCGGCACGACCAGCGCGGCGACGGCCAGGGGCAGCCAGGCCGGGCGCCGGGGGTCACGGGAACGATCGGCAGAGCTCACGGGCCCTCGCATTCCGATAGCGGCGGAGACTCAGGGGGAGGGCGGCGTGCCCCCCGACACCGGGGCGAAGGCTCGACCATCAAGATCACGAGAAGGTGACGGCCGGGACACGGGTCGCCTCGCCGGGATCCCCGCGCGGTCAGTGGTCGCCCGGACGCGTCCGGCGGTCGCGGCGGGCGCGGGTCCCGGCGCCCGCACCCGCCGTGGGTGCGAGGATCGGTCCGACCGGCGACGACGAGGAGTGCACTGATGACGAACGACCAGCGGGTGGCCATCGTGACCGGCGGGGCGCGCGGCCTGGGTGCCGCCACCGCCCTGCGCCTGGCCCGCGACGGGATGGCGGTCGCCGTGCTGGACCTGGAGGAGTCGGCGGCGAAGCCGGTGGTCGACACGATCGTCGCCGAGGGCGGGCGTGCGCTCGCCGTGGGCGCCGACGTCGCCGACGCCGACGCCGTGACCGCGGCCGTCGCGCGGGTCGAGGCCGAGCTGGGCGCGCCGATCGTGCTGGTGAACAACGCCGGGATCACCCGCGACAACCTGCTGTTCAAGATGACCGAGCTCGACTGGGACTCCGTCATGGGCGTGCACCTGCGCGGCGCGTTCCTGATGACCCGGGCCGTGCAGCGGCACATGGTGGCCGCGTCGTGGGGCCGGATCGTCAACCTGTCGAGCACCTCCGCGCTGGGCAACCGCGGCCAGGCCAACTACGCCACCGCGAAGGCCGGTCTGCAGGGCTTCACCAAGACCCTGGCGATCGAGCTGGGCAAGTTCGGCGTCACCGCCAACTGCATCGCCCCCGGGTTCATCGTCAGCGACATGACGCGGGCGACGGCGCAGCGGATCGGCGAGGACTGGGAGACCTACGTGTCCGCGCGTGCCGCGCAGATCCCGGTGGCCCGCGCGGGTGTGCCCGAGGACATCGCGCACACGGTGTCGTTCCTGGTCAGCGAGGGGGCGGGGTTCGTCTCCGGCCAGGTGATCTACGTGGCCGGCGGACCCAAGGCCTAGGCGCGATGCGCTTCATCTTCCGGCCCCCCGCCGCCCACGCGGCCGGGCTGTTGTCGCTGCCGTGGGCCACCCCGCTGGAGGAGTGGGTCGACGACCACCTGCTCGAGGTGGCGCACCGCGGGATCTCGCGGCACGTCGTGCGGTTCGTCGAGGTCGACGGGCACGTCTACGCGCTCAAGGAGATCGACGAGCGGCTGGCGCGCCGGGAGTACCGGCTGCTCGGCGAGCTGGAGTCGATGGGGATGCCGGCGGTGTCGGTGCTCGGCATCTGCGTGGAGCGCGGCGAGGACCAGGACGCGATCCTGGTGACCCGGTTCCTGGACTACTCGATGTCCTACCGCTACGTCTTCTCCCACGGGCACACCCAGCAGCCCACCGACCAGCTGATCGACGCGATGGTGGAGCTGCTGGCCCGTCTGCACCTGGCCGGGCTGTTCTGGGGCGACTGCTCGTTGTCGAACACGCTGTTCCGCCCCGACGCGGGCAGCGTCGCGGCCTATCTGGTCGACGCCGAGACCGCCGAGCTGCACCCGACGCTGACCCCGGGGCAGCGCGGGTTCGACATCGACTACGCCGTGGAGCGCGTCGGCGGGGAGCTGCTGGACCTGCAGGCGGGAGGGCTGCTGCCCGACGACGTCGACCCGATCGAGATCGCCGCGCAGCTCCCGGCGCGCTACCACGCGCTGTGGGACGAGCTGACGCGCGAGGAGCTGCTGCGCCCCGACGAGCAGCGCTACCGGGTGGCCGAGCGCATCGACCGGCTCAACGAGCTGGGTTTCGACGTCGACGAGATCGAGCTGGTCACCACCGCGGAGGGCACGCGGCTCAAGGTGCACACCCGGGTCGCGGAGTCCGGCCGTCACCGGCACCGGCTGTTCGTGCTGACCGGCCTGCAGACCACCGAGAACCAGGCGCGGCGGCTGCTCAACGACGTCGTCAGCTACCGCGCGCACCTGGAGCAGAAGGAGGGGCGACCGGTGCCCGAGACGGTGGCCGGGCACCGCTGGCGTTCCGAGATCTACGACCGGGTCATGGCGATGGTGCCGCCCGACCTCTCCGACCGGCTCGCCCCGGCCGAGGTGTTCCACGAGATCCTGGAGCACCGCTGGTTCCTGTCCGAGCAGGAGGGCAAGGACGTCGGCACCACCGCGGCGGCCCGGTCCTACGTGCAGCGGATCCTGCCGGGAACGCCGAAGACCCTCACCGTGCTGCCGGACGCGGGGCCGCCCGGATAGCCGCGGGCACCGGACCCGGGGGCCTGAGTTCGACGACCGCGTCGAGCCGGTCCAGACCGGCGCGGTCGTGGGTGATCAGGACCAGCGTGCGGCCCCGGGTGGCGTGCAGGACGTCGGCGAGGACGGCGTCGCGGGTCTCCGGATCGAGGTGGGCCGTCGGCTCGTCCAGGACCAGGACGCGGGGGTCGGCCAGCAGCGCGCGGGCCAGTGCGAGGCGGGTGCGCATGCCGCCGGAGAGCCGGTCGCCGTGCGGGCCGGTCTCCGCGTCGAGCCCGCCGGCGGGGGCCAGCGCGGCGGTCAGCCGGACGCGGTCGAGCACCGCGGTCAGCTCGGCGTCGGTCGCGCCGGGGCGGGCGAGCAGCAGGTTGGCGCGGACGGTCGCGTCGAACACGTGGGGGTCGGCGGGCACGCCCCCGATCGCGCGCCGCACCTCGTCGGGGTCCTGCGTGGTGACGTCGACGCCGTCGAGGTGCACGGTGCCGCCGTCGGGGTCGCGGAACCGGAACAGCACCGCGGCCAGCGTCGACTTGCCCACCCCGCTGGGCCCGACGACGGCGATCCGGCGTCCGGGCGGCAGGTCCAGCTCGAGCCCGTCGAGCACCCACGGCTCGCCCGGGCCGTACCGCACGCGCAGGCCGCGGATGCGCAGGCCGGGCTCGTCGCGCACCGGGGCGGCGGGGCGGCGGGTCACCGCGGGCGGGGTGTCGAGGACGTCGAACAGGCGCGTGCCCGCCGCGCGCAGCCCGCCGAGGCGGGCCGCCACCGCGGGCAGCGGGGCGACGATCTCGAACGCGGCCAGCGCCGTCAGCACCAGGACGGCGAGCCCGACGGTGCCCAGCCCGTCCACGGCGGCGACGCCGAGCACCAGCGTGCCCCACACCGTCAGGCCCGCGACCAGCGCGGACGCACCGGAGCCGAGGCCGAGCAGGGTGGCGTCGCGGCGGGCGACGCGGGTGAGCGCGGCGTCGGCGGCCTCCACCCGGGCCACGGCGGCGTCCATGGCCCCGTGGACGTGCAGGTCGGGGGCGCCGTGCAGGGCGTCGACGAGCGCGGTCGACAGCTTGGCCCGGGCCGCGGCGGCCCGGCGCCCCGGGCCGCGTCCGGCCGCGGCGGCCAGCAGCGGCACCGCGACCCCACCGAGGAGCAGGCCGGCGGCGAGCAGGACGCCACCGGGCAGCAGCACCGCCGTCGACAGCGCGACCACCCCCACCCCGGTGACGAGCGCGGCGGCGGGCGGGGTGAGCCCGCGGATCAGCAGGTCCTGGGTGGCGTCGGTGTCGCCGACCAGGCGCGTCACGAGGTCCCCGGAGCGGAACCGGCGCACGGGCTCGGTGCGGGCGAGCCGACGGAAGACGCGGACCCGCACGTCGGACAGGGTGCGCAGGGCCGCGTCGTGGGTGACGAGGCGTTCGAGGTAGCGCGCCACCCCGCGCGTGACGCCCAGCGCGCGCGTCGCGACGACGGCCACGCTCAGCGCGGTGATCGGCGGCTGCGCGGCGGCGGTGGCGATCAGCCAGGCCGCGGTGGCCAGCAGCGCCACGGCCGAGGCGGTCGCGACGGCGGCGGCGAGCACGCCGAGGGCGAACCGGGCCCCGCGCGGGCGGGCCAGCGCGATCATCCGCAGCAGCGGGTCCCGCCCGGTCACCGGGCCGCCCCGACGGTCGCGGTGGCGTCCAGGTCCAGCACCCGGTCGGCGAGATCGGCCCAGCCGGCGTCGTGGGCGACGACGACCGCCGTCGCACCGCGCACCAGGTCGGCCACCGCGGCCCGTACGCCGTCGGCGGTGGCCGGGTCCAGGTGCGCGGTCGGTTCGTCGAGCAGCACGATCGGGGCGCCCCGGGCCCGGCGCAGGAACGCCCGCGCCAGCGCGACCCGCTGCCGCTGCCCCGACGACAGCCGCGTGCCGCGCTCGCCGAGTCGGGTGTCGTAACCCGCGGGCAGGCCGGCGACGACGTCGGCGAGCCCGGCCCGCTCGGCCGTGCGCGCGACCTCGGCGCGGGACGCGTCCGGGGAGCCGAGGCGGATGTTGTCGGCGAGCGAGGCGTCGAACAGGTGCGGCCGCTGCGGCACCCAGGCGACCAGCCGCCGCCACTCCCGCGTCGACAGCTCGGCGAGGTCGCGGCCGTCGACGGTGACGCGCCCGGCGTCCGGCGGGGTGAACCGCAGCAGCAGCGCGAGCAGGCTCGACTTGCCGGCCCCGCTGCGCCCGGTCACCAGCGTGGTGGTGCCCGCGGCGAGGGTGAGGTCCAGCCCGAGCAGGACGGGTACTGCGCCGTGGGACAGCGACACGCCCTCGAACCGGACGACCCGCGGCGCGGGCACGGGGGGCCCGGTCACCTCGGCGGGCACCGGGCGCTCCAGCACCTCGAACACCCGCGCCGCGGCCGCCACCCCCTCGGTCGACGCGTGGAACCGGGCGCCGACCTCCCGCAGCGGCAGGTACGCCTCGGGCGCGAGGATCAGCACCAGCAGCGCGGTCTCCAGGTCCAGGTGCCCGTAGAGCAGCCGCAGCCCGACCTCGACGGCCACCAGTGCGACGGCGAGCGTCGCCAGCAGCTCCAGCACGAACGCCGACAGGAACGCGATCCGCAGCGTGCCCAGCGTCGCGTCGCGGTGGGCGTCGGTGGCCGCGCGGATCTGCGCGGCCGCGGCCCGCGAGCGGCGGAACAACGCCAGCGTCGGCAGCCCCTCGACGACGTCGAGGAAGTGCCCGGCCAGGCGTTCGAGCAGCCGCCACTGCCGCTGCGTCCGGGCCTCGGTGTGCCACCCGACCAGCGCCATGAACAGCGGGATCAGCGGCAGCGTCAGCCCGATGACCAGCGCGGAGATCCAGTCGGCCCGCGCCACTACCACCAGCACGGCGGCGGGCACCAGCACGGCCAGCACGAGCTGGGGCAGGAACCGGGCGACGTAGTCGTCGAGGGCGTCCAGGCCGCGGGTCGCGAGTGTGACGACCTCGCCCGCGCAGTGGGGGTCGTCGACGACGTGGCGGACCAGCCGCCGCCGCAGCGCCGACTTCACCGTCGCCGCGCTGCGCAGCGCGAGCGTCTCCCCGCCGTACGCGAGCGCGGCCCGGGCCACGGCGAACGCCGCCAGCGCGGCGACGGAGACGGCGAGCTCGGCGGTGGCGATCGTGCGCGCCAGCAGCCAGGCCTGCGCGAGGATCAGCCCCGTCGTCGCCATCCCGAGCACGACGACGACGGCCAGGTGCACCCGCACCGCGGCGACCCCGCGGACCAGGCGCGGGTCAAGCGGCCGCAACGTGCACCCGCCTGCGGAACACCCAGTAGCTCCACGCCTGGTAGGCCACGACCAGCGGCAGGAACACCGCGCCGATCACGCTGAGCACGCCCAGGGTGTACGGCGCCGACGCCGCGTTCGCGACGGTCATGTCGTAGGCGGGGTCCACGAGGGAGGGCAGCAGCACCGGGTACAGACCGCCGAACACCACCACCGCCACAGCGACGACCGACGCCGCGGTGGCCGTGAACGCCCACCCCTCGCGGCGCCGCGCCGCGCAGCCGACGGCCGCGAGCAGCAGGACCACCGCGGCGACCGCGGCCCCGACGCCCGTGCCCCGATCGTGCACCGTCCACGCCAGGAACCCGCCGACGACCGGCACCGCGACGAGCGCGGCCGACCGCGCGGCCGCCCGCGCCCGGTGCCGCACCGGCCCGTCGGCCTTGAGGCCCAGGAACAGCGCGCCGTGCAGGACGAACAGCGCGGTCGTCGCGAGCCCGCCGAGCAGGGCGTAGGGGGAGTACAGCTCCGCCGACCGCACCACCCCGTCGGCGCCGAGGGGGACCCCGCGCAGCATGTTCGCGAACACCAGCCCCCACCCGAACGCGGGCACCAGGCTGCCCCCGACGATCGCGGCGTCCCAGCGCCGCCGCCACACGGGCGAGTCGATCTTCCCGCGGTACTCGAACGCGACGCCGCGGAACACCAGCGCCACCACGATGAGCAGCACCGGCAGGTAGAAGCCGCTCAGCGTGGCGGCGTACCAGGCGGGGAAGGCGGCGAACATCGCGCCGACCGCGGTGATCAGCCACACCTCGTTGCCGTCCCACACCGGGCCGATCGCGTTGATCATCGTGCGCCGCCCCGGCTCGTCGCGCCCCACCGAGGGCAGCAGCATCCCGACGCCGAAGTCGAACCCCTCCAGCACGAGGTAGCCGGTCCACAGCAGGGCGATGGCGAGGAACCAGATCGTCGGAAGGTCCATGACCCGCTCCTAGTAGGTGAAGGCCGGCACGCGCGCGCCCGGCTCGACGTCGGGGGTGACGTGCGCGGGCCCGGCCTGCACGTAGCGCCACAGCAGCCGCACCTCGACGACGGCGAGCGCGCCGTAGAGCAGCGTGAAGACCGTCAGCGAGAACGCCACCTGTCCGAGGGAGACCCCGGGGGAGACGCTCGCCGCCGTCAGCAGCTGCCCGACCACCGTCCAGGGCTGGCGGCCGATCTCGGTGAGGATCCAGCCCGCGATGTTCGCCGCGAGCGCGGCGGGCAGGCCGAGCATCGCCACGCCGTACATCCAGCCGTGGCGCGGCAGCCGGCCGCGGCGGGTCAGCCACAGCCCGACCACCCCGACGCCGATCGCCGCCCCGCCCAGGCCCATCATCAGCCGGAACGCCCAGTACAGGACCGGCACGTTCGGCACGTAGTCGCCGGGACCGAACTGCTCCTCGAAGCGCTCCTGCAGGTCGACGATCCCCTCGACCTCGCCGCCGGGGTCGCCGGTGGCCAGGAACGACAGGACGTAGGGGACCTGCACGTTCACGACGTTGCGCGAGCCCTCGACGTCACCGACGGCGAACAGCGAGAAGCCGGTGGGCGCCTCGGTGCGCCACAAAGCCTCCGCCGCGGCGAGCTTCATCGGCTCGTCCTGCGCCATGAGCTTGGCCTGGAGGTCGCCCGAGGCGAGCACCACCGCCCCGGCGACGACCGTGGTGAGCAGCCCGGCGCGCAGCGTCTTCCGGAACATCTCGGAGTCCGGGTCGCGATGCCTCCAGAGCCGGTACGCGCTCACGGCGACGACGAACAGCCCGGCGACGACGAACGAGGCGCCCAGCACGTGCAGGTAGGTCGACCACGCCTGCGGGTTGGTGAGCACCGCGCCGATGTCGGTGAGCTGCGCGCGGCCGGTGTCGGCGTTCACCTCGAACCCGACGGGGTGCCGCATCCAGGCGTTGGCGGCGAGGATGAAGTAGGCCGAGAGGTTCGAGCCGATGGCGGCGACCCAGATCGTCGCCAGGTGCACGCGCTTGGGCAGCTTGTCCCAGCCGAAGATCCACAGCCCGATGAACGTCGACTCCAGGAAGAACGCGAGCAGCGCCTCCAGGGCCAGCGGAGCGCCGAAGACGTCGCCGACGAACGTCGAGTACGTGCTCCAGTTCATCCCGAACTGGAACTCCTGGACGATCCCGGTCACCACACCCATCGCGAAGTTGATCAGGAACAGCTTCCCGAAGAACCGGGTGGCGCGCAGGTACTCGACGCGCCCGGTGCGGTGCCAGGCCGTCTGCAGCGCGGCGACGACGACCGAGAGCCCGATCGTCAGCGGCACGAACAGGAAGTGGTAGATCGTCGTGATCCCGAACTGCCACCGGGCGAGGTCCAGGGCTTCCACGGGCGGCCTCCAGGCTCGAACTTCTACGTCCTGTAGTAGTTCTACACCCTGTAGAAGTCGATCGCGGCGGATAGTGTCCGAGACCATGCGCATCGGGGCGTTCCTGCTGGCCGCCGGGTTCCCCGGGCGTTCCGACGCCGACGTGCTCGACTCCTGCGTCGCCACCGCCGTCGCGGCCGAGGAGGCCGGCTTCGACGACGTGTGGGTCGCCGAGCACCACTTCATGAGCTACGGGCGGGTGCCCTCGGCCGTGACGATGGCCGGGTACCTGCTCGGCGCCACGAGCCGCGTCGCGGTGGGCACCGCAGTGAGCGTGCTGTCGACCGTCCACCCGGTGGCGCTGGCCGAGCAGGCACTGCTGCTCGACCAGGTCTCGGGCGGGCGGTTCCGGCTCGGCGTCGGGCGCGGCGGGCCGTGGGTCGACCTGGAGGCGTTCGGCACCGGGGCCGACCGGGTCGGCGACGGGTTCGCGGAGTCGCTCGACCTGCTGCTGCGGGCCCTGCGCGGCGGCCCGGTCGCGGCGTCGGGGGAGCGGTTCGCCTTCCGGGAGGTCGACGTCGGGCCGGTGCCGCGCACCGCGCCGCACCCGCCCGTGGTGCTGGCGGTGACCTCGCCGCAGGGCCGGGCGCTGGCCGCCGCCCGCGGCCTGCCGATGCTGCTGGGCATGCACGCCGGCGACGCGGAGAAGGCCGAGTTCGTGCGCGCGCACGGCGGTGCGGGGCACGTGTCGGTGGCCGTGGCGCACGTCGAGGACACCCGGGCGGGCGCGCAGGCGCTGCTACGCGCGTCGCTGCCACGCTGGCTCGGCCCCGGCCTCGCCGGCTACCGCCGCGTCGACGACGTGCCGCGCCGCCCCCGCGACCCCGTCGAGTACACCGACCTGCTGTGCCGCCTGCACGCCGTCGGCACCCCCGACGACGCCGTCGCCCGGCTCGCCGAGGGGGCCGCACGCACCGGCGTCGACCACGTCCTGCTGATGGTGGAGGGCAGCGGCGACCGCGCCCGCGTGCTGGACAACGTCCGGCGGCTCGGGGCGGAGGTGCTGCCCCGGCTCCGGGCTACACGGGCAGCGTGATCAGGTCCGTCCCGGACTCGTCACGGATCGCCACCGCCACCACGTCGTCGGGGTCGATGATCGTCGAGCCCTGCACCGTGCCGCCGTCGACCTCCCAGGCGGGGGAGACCAGCCAGCTCCCGGCCACGTTCTCGGTCCCGTCGCGCCCGACCACGACGATCGTGCAGCGCTTGCCGGCCGCGATGCCGCGCACCGTCGTCGCGACCCGCACCCAGCCCGCGGCCGGGGTGACCGTGGCGGACATGACGATCGGCCCGGCCGTGCCCTCGACGGTGCGGGAGCCCGCCGACACCGTCGTCGACGGGTCCAGGGCCCGCCCCAGCACCGCGCCCCCGCCGACGAGCGCCACCGCGACCGCCGCCGCGGCCGCGGCCAGGGCCAGGCGGGTGCGCCGCCGCGCGCCGCCGCCTTCGGCGCGGACGGCGCGCACGGTGCGGCGCAGCAGCAGCTCGGAGTCGGGCGGGCCGTCGAGGAACACCTCCGGGGGCAGCGCGCGCAGCGCGTCGGCGGTGCGGCGCAACGACTCCCACTCGTGGCGGCAGTCCGAGCACGTCCGCAGGTGCGCGTCCAGGGCCCGGGCCTCGTCGGCGTCGAGCAGGCCGAGCGCGTGGGCACCGAGGTCGCCGCGGTCGTGCAGCATCATCGGGCCTCCATCGCGGTGCGCAGCGCGCGCAGGGCGTAGAACGAGCGCGACTTGACCGTGCCCTTCGGCACCCCCAGCGCGGCGGCGGCCTCCTCGAGGTTGCGGCCGTGCAGGTACACCTGCTCCAGCACGGCGCGGTGCTCGGGCGACAGGGCGCCGAGCGCCGCGTGCACGGTGACCGAGGCGCTCACGGCGTCGGCGTGGTCGCGCGCCACCGGCGGGCGCCCCGGCTCCTCGGCCACCTCGCGCGGGCGGGCGTCGCGGGCCCGGACCCGGTCGATCACGATGTGGCGCACCACCGTCAGCAGCCACCCGCGCACCGAGCCGCGCCCGTTGGTGAGCACCTCGGGATGACGCCACGCCCGGATCAGGGCCTCCTGCACCACGTCCTCGGCCGCGGCGCGGTCGTCGAGCAGTCGTGTCGCGTACACCAGCATCGCCCGTCCGTGTTCGGAGTAGACGGCGTGGACCAACGCCTCGTCCGCCCCGGCACGGCGGTCACTGTCCGTGTGGTCCACGGGCGGGGACCCTACTCACGGTCCATCCGCCTGATCCCCACACGGACCCCGGCCACGCGCGGTTCAACCGGACCGCGGTCGTCGCCCGACCGGGTGACCGCCGTGACGGCTCACCGAGCCGGGAGACCGCGGCCCCCTCCCACCCCCCCCCCACCCCCACCCCCACCCCCGCGTTGCAGTGGGGTGGCTTCACTGCAACGAGACCGGAGTGGAGCCACCCCACTGCAACGTCGGCGGGGCCCCGGCGGGCTCTGCTGCGGTCCGTCGTTCCCGCCAGGGGGTGCCGTGCCACCCCCTGTCACGATCCGGTGGCGTGACGTGAGCGGGACCACCCGCGCCGGGTCCGGCCCCGTCCCCGCCCACTCACTACGATCCGGGGATGCCCGAGGCAGAGTCGTCCGAGCCGGCCCCGTCGTCCGCGCCGTCCACGCTCTCGCTGGCGGCCGGGTTCCCGGCCGCCACGCAGGACGAGTGGACCGCGCTGGTCGACGGGGTGCTGCGCAAGGCCCGCCGGATCGGCGACGACGCGCCGGCCGGTGCGGGCGTGGAGAAGCTGGTGCGCCGCAGCCCCGAGGGGATCGCGGTGCCCCCGCTGTTCACCGCGGCCCCCGACGCCCCGGTCGGCGTGCCCGGCGCGGCGCCGTTCGTCCGCGGCGGCACCGTCGACGGCCCGGTCCCCGACGGCTGGGACGTGCGCCAGCGCCACGCCGAACCCGACGCCGACACCGCCCGCGCCGCCGTGCTGGCCGACCTGGAGAACGGCGTCACCTCGATCTGGCTCGCCGCCACCGCGCCCGCCGACCTCCCGCACGTCCTCGGCGACGTCCTGCTCGACCTCGCCCCCGTCGTGCTCGACGGGGACGACCCGCCCGCGCTCGCGGAGGCGTTCCTGGCACTGGCCGCCGAGCGCGGCACGGGGGAGGCGCTGCGGGGCACGCTCGGGCTCGACCCGATCGGGCAGCGCGCCCGCACCGGCGACGGCCCCCCGGTCGACTCGGTCGTCGCCGTGGCCACCCGCGTCGCGGCGGACCACCCGCTGGTCCGTGCCGTCGTCGTCGACGCGCTGCCGGTGCACACCGCGGGCGGCTCCGACGCCCAGGAGCTCGGTTTCGCCATGGCCGCGGGCGTGGCCTACCTGCGGGCGCTCGACGGCGTCCCCGGGGCGGCGCGCCTGCTGGAGTTCCGGCTCGCGGCCACCGCCGAGCAGTTCCCCACGATCGCGAAGCTGCGGGCCGCCCGCCGACTGTGGTCCCGGGTGACCGAGGCGTGCGGCGAGGCGCAGCCGATGGCCCAACACGCCGTGTCCTCGCCCACGATGTACACCCGCCGCGACCCGTACGTGAACCTGCTGCGTGGCACGCTCGCCGGCTTCGCCGCGGGCGTCGGGGGGGCCGACGCCGTCACCGTCGCCCCGTTCGACGCCGCGCTCGGCGCCTCGGAGCCGTTCTCGCGGCGCATCGCCCGCAACACCCAGGCGCTCCTGGTCGAGGAGTCGCACCTGGCCCGGGTGATCGACCCGGCGGGCGGCTCGTACTACGTCGAGTCCCTCACCGACGCGCTCGCGCAGGCCTCCTGGGCGTTCTTCCAGGAGATCGAGGCCGCGGGCGGCGCGGTCGCCGTGCTCGACTCGGGATGGCTCGCCGAACGCACCGGGGAGGTCCGGGCCCGCCGCGAGCGCGACGTCGCCACGCGCAGGCGCCCGCTCACCGGCGTCAGCGAGTTCCCCGACCTCGACGAGAAGCCCGTCGACCGGCGCCCGCTGCCCGACACACCGGGCGGGGGACTCCCGGTCTACCGCCCCGCCGACGCCTACGAGGCGTTCCGCGACCGCTCCGACGCCCGGCTCGCCGACACCGGCTCCCGCCCCCGCGCGTTCCTCGCCACCCTCGGCCCGCTCGCGGCCTACACCGCCCGTGCCGGGTTCGCCCGCAACCTGCTGCAGGCCGGCGGGATCGAGCCGGTGGAGGCGGGCCCGACCGAGACCGTCTCCGACGTGACCGCGGCCTACGCCGACGCCGGCACGACCGTCGCGGTGCTGTGCTCCACCGACACGCTCTACGCCGAACGGGCCGCGGAGACCGTCGCCGCGCTGCGCGAGGCGGGCGCCACCCACGTCCTGCTCGCCGGGAGGTCCGACCTCGACGGGCTCGACGGCACGCTGCACGCGGGCTGCGACGCCCTCGCCGTGATCGACGCCGTGTACCAGAGCACCAGCCACCAGGAGGCCGGCCGATGATCCCCGACTTCACCCAGGTCCCGCTGCGCTCCGACGCGGCGCCCGCGAGCCGGTGGGCGGGGGCCGGGAGCCCGTGGGAGGCCCCCGAGGGCATCGCGGTCGACCCGCTCTACACCGCGGCCGACCTGGACGGTCTGGACTTCCTGCACACCTACCCCGGCATCGCGCCCTACCTGCGCGGCCCGTACCCGGCGATGTACACGACGCAGCCGTGGACGATCCGCCAGTACGCGGGCTTCTCCACCGCGACGGAGTCCAACGCGTTCTACCGGCGCAACCTCGCCGCCGGGCAGAAGGGCCTGTCGATCGCCTTCGACCTGGCCACCCACCGCGGGTACGACTCCGACCACCCGCGCGTCGGCGGGGACGTGGGCATGGCGGGCGTCGCGATCGACTCGATCTACGACATGCGCCAGCTCTTCGACGGCATCCCGCTCGACGAGATGTCGGTGTCGATGACGATGAACGGCGCCGTCCTGCCGGTGCTGGCGCTCTACATCGTGGCCGCGGAGGAGCAGGGGGTGAGCCACGACGCGCTCACCGGGACCATCCAGAACGACATCCTCAAGGAGTTCATGGTCCGCAACACCTACATCTACCCGCCCGCGCCGTCGATGCAGATCATCTCCGACATCTTCTCCTACACCTCGCGGGAGATGCCGAAGTTCAACTCGATCTCGATCTCGGGCTACCACATCCAGGAGGCCGGGGCGACCAACGACCTCGAGCTGGCCTACACCCTCGCCGACGGCGTGGAGTACCTGCGGGCCGGGATCGACGCCGGGCTCGACATCGACCGGTTCGCGCCGCGGCTGAGCTTCTTCTGGGCGATCGGCATGAACTTCTTCATGGAGGTCGCGAAGCTCCGGGCGGCGCGGCTGCTCTGGTCGAAGCTGGTCGACCAGTTCGAGCCGAAGAACCCCAAGTCGCTGTCGCTGCGCACGCACTCGCAGACCTCGGGCTGGTCGCTCACCGCGCAGGACGTCTACAACAACGTCATCCGCACCTGCATCGAGGCGATGGCCGCCACCCAGGGCCACACGCAGAGCCTGCACACCAACGCCCTCGACGAGGCGCTCGCGCTGCCCACCGACTTCTCCGCCCGCATCGCGCGCAACACCCAGCTGCTGCTGCAGCAGGAGTCGGGCACCACCGACGTCATCGACCCGTGGGGCGGCTCGTACTACGTCGAGAAGCTGACCCACGACCTCGCCCGCCGCGCCTGGGGGCACATCGAGGAGGTCGAGAAGGCGGGCGGCATGGCGCAGGCGATCGACGCCGGCATCCCGAAGCTGCGTGTCGAGGAGGCCGCGGCCCGCACCCAGGCCCGCATCGACTCCGGCCGCCAGCCCGTCATCGGGATCAACAAGTACGTCGTCGCGCAGGACGAGCAGCTCGACGTCCGCAAGGTCGACAACGCCGGCGTCCGCGCCGAACAGCTCGACAAGCTGCGGCGCCTGCGCGAGGAGCGCGACTCCCGCGAGGTCGACGCCGCGCTGGAGGCCCTGACGAACGCCGCGGGCCGGACCACCCGCACCGAGGACGAGAACCTGCTGCACCTCGCGGTCGTCGCGGCGCGGGCGAAAGCCACCGTCGGCGAGATCTCCGACGCGCTGGAGAAGGTCTACTCGCGCCACGCCGGCCAGATCCGGATCATCTCCGGGGTGTACTCCGAGGAAGCGGGATCGAACGCGACGATGGACCACGCCCGTGAGCTGGTGGACGCCTTCGCCGCCGACGAGGGGCGCCAGCCGCGCATCCTGGTCGCGAAGATGGGCCAGGACGGCCACGACCGCGGCCAGAAGGTGATCGCCACCGCGTTCGCCGACCTCGGCTTCGACGTCGACGTGGGCCCGCTGTTCCAGACCCCCGGCGAGGTGGCGCGGCAGGCCGTCGAGGCCGACGTGCACGTCGTGGGCGTCAACTCCCTCGCCGCCGGGCACCTCACGCTGGTGCCGGAGCTGCGCGAGGAGCTGGCGAAGCTCGACCGGGCCGACATCATGGTCGTCGTCGGCGGGGTCATTCCGCCCGCCGACGTGCCCACGCTGCTGGAGATGGGCGCCGCGGCGGTGTTCGGGCCGGGCACGGTGATCGCCGAGGCGGCCGTCGACCTGCTGACGAAGCTGGCGGGACGCTGATCCGCCCGGACGGGGTGCGGGGGCCCCGTGGCTGAGCGGCCGCCGGTCGACGTCGACGCGCTCGCGACCGGGGTGCGCGAGGGCTCCCGGTCCCTGCTCGCCCGGGCCATCACGCTGGTCGAGTCGAACCGGCCCGACCACCGCGCCGCCGCCCAGGAGCTGCTGCTGGCGCTGCTGCCGCACAGCGGGGGAGCGGCCCGGGTCGGGATCAGCGGCGTCCCCGGCGTGGGCAAGTCGACGTTCATCGAGTCCCTCGGCACCCGGCTCACCGGGGCCGGGCACCGGGTCGCCGTGCTCGCCGTCGACCCGTCGTCCACGCGCACGCGGGGCTCGATCCTGGGCGACAAGACGCGGATGGCGAAGCTCGCCGTCGACGAGAACGCCTTCGTCCGGCCCTCGCCGAGCGCGGGCACGCTCGGCGGCGTCGCCCGGGCCACGCGGGAGACCATCGTGCTGATGGAGGCCGCGGGCTACGACGCGGTGCTCGTCGAGACCGTCGGGGTGGGCCAGTCCGAGGTCACCGTCGCGGGGATGGTCGACACGTTCCTGCTGCTCACCATCGCGCGCACCGGCGACCAGCTGCAGGGCATCAAGAAGGGCATCCTCGAGCTCGCCGACGTCGTCGCGGTGAACAAGGCCGACGGCTCCCACGAGCGCGACGCGAAGGTGGCCGCCCGCGAGCTGGCGGGGGCGCTGCGGATGATGACGCCCACCCACGAGACCTGGCGGCCGCCCGTGCTGGCCTGCAGCGGGCGGACCGGCGCCGGCATGGACGAGGTGTGGGCGGCGGTCCAGGAGCACCGCGCGACCCTCGACGCCGACGGCGCGCTCGGGCGTCGCCGCGCCGACCAGCAGGTCGAGTGGATGTGGGCGATGGTCCGCGACCAGCTCATGGACCGGCTCCAGGCCGCCGCGAAGGACACGATCGGCGAGCTGGAGTCCGACGTCCGCGGTGGCGACCTGACCCCGACCCTGGCCGCCGCCCGCCTCCTGGACACCCTGGGCCTGCCCCCGAACCCCTGACCCCCGCTCGCCGGTGCGCGGCGCGCCTGCGCGGGGCGGCCCCGTCCGGTGCGTAGCGTCGTCGCGTGCTCGGGGTCAGTCATGCCACGTCCGGTGCCGTCCTGGGACTGGCGGTCGCCGGGTACGGCCCGCTGCTGGTGGGTGTGGAGCCGTCGGCGGGCAGCATCCTCACCTTCGCCGCGGTCTGCGCGGGGGCGGCGCTGCTGCCCGACCTCGACCACCCGTCGTCCACGGCCACCCGGCACTTCACGGCGGCGTCCTTCCTCGCCTCGCGGGTCGTGCGGCCGCTGTCGGGGCTGGTGTACCGCCTCACCCGCGCGCGGCGCGACACCGGGAAGGGCACGCACCGCGGGCTCACCCACACCGTCGCCGGGGCCGTCCTGCTCGGCCTGGGGATCAACCTCGCCTCGGCCACGTGGGGCACCCCGGTGCTGCTGGGGACGCTGTTCGTCTGCCTCGCGCTGGCCATCAAGGGGCTCGACGCGATCGTGCCCGGGCCGCCGTCGCTGGTCGTCGCGGCGGCGCTGACGTTCGCGGTGGAGCAGTACGTGCCCGGCGGGACCGCGGGCACGGCCGGATGGCTGGGCACCGCGGTGACGCTGGGGATGGTCGTGCACTCCGTCGGCGACGCGGTGACCGAGTCCGGGGCGCCGCTGCTGTGGCCGCTGCGGATCCGGCACCGGCGCTGGTACCCCGTCGGCAGCCCCCGCCCGCTGCGCTTCCGCACCGGCGGGAGGGTGGAGGCCTGGCTGGTGGCGCCCGGGCTGACGGTCGCGGTGTTCGTGCTGGCCGCGCTCGTCGTGCCCGGGGTGGCGCCGGTGCTGCTGGAGCTGCGCGACCGGGTGGAGCAGCTCGTCGCGGGTGCGGCGATGATGGGGCCATGACGCTGCCGCCCCGCCCGGTGATCGGGATCCTGCACCCCGGCGTGATGGGTGCCGCCCTCGGCTCGGCGCTCAAGCCCGTGGCCGGGGCCGTGATCTGGGCCGCGGCCGGGCGGAGCGTCCCGACGTCGAAACGCGCGGAGACCGCCGACCTGGTCGGTGTCCCCGACGTCGCCGAGCTGGCCCGCCGCTCGCACGTCATCGTCTCGATCTGCCCGCCGCACGCCGCGCTCGACGTCGCGGGCCAGGTCGCCGACGCCCTCGACGACCGCGCCGACCGCCCGCTCTACGTCGATGCGAACGCGGTGTCGCCGGGCACAGTCGCGCAGATCGCGGGCCGCCTCGGCGCGGAGCACGTCGTCGACGGGGCGATCATCGGGCCGCCGGCGTGGGAGCGGGGGAGCACCGTGCTGTGGCTGGCCGGGGAGCGCGCGGCGGAGGTGGCCGGCCTGTTCGCGCACTCCCCGTTCGACGCCCGCGTGCTCGGCGCCGACCTGGGTGCGGCGAGCGCGCTCAAGGCCTGTTTCGGGCTGCAGAGCAAGGTGATCCCCGCGCTGTGGCTCACCATGGCGCAGGCGGCGCGGGCGCACGGCGTCGAGGACGCGCTGCGCGACGAGCTGGCCCGCGACGGGATCGACTACGGCGCACGGCTCGGTGAGGCGACCGCCCGCTCGGCCGCGAAGGCCTGGCGCTGGGCGGGGGAGATGGAGCAGGCGGGCGACGCCATCGCCGCGGTCGGGCTGCCCGACGGGTTCAGCCGCGCCGCCGCGCAGGTGTACCGGGCGGCGGGCGGGCCGCGGTAGGGCCTACTCGGAGCGGTCGGCGTACTCGTCGGCCGCGCCGACCGGGGCCGTCCACCCGCGGTTGGCCGGTGCGTCGTCGGCGAGGGCGACCGCGGCACCCCCGAGCGCACCGCCGACGGCGAGGACCGCGGCGAGGGCACCGGCCAGGACGTATCGGGTGAGCGGCATGGCCCCAGCTTCCTCAGGGTGCGGCCCGGCGTCAGGTAGGGGGCGAGGATCACCCCCGAAGGTGTGATGTCGGCGTCACCCGGTCGGGACGGCGGTCACGCGGTGAAGCGACGGAACCCGCCCTCGGCGTCGACGACCTGCCCGGTGATCGACCCCGCGTCCGGGGAGAGCAGCAGCGCGACGACGGCCGCGGCCTCGTCGGGCCGGTTCCAGCGCCCGCGGGGCAGGTGGTGGCGGACCTGCTCGGTGAGCTCGGGGGTGGCCCAGCCGGTGTCGGTGGGGCCGGGGTTCACGCAGTTGACGGTGATCCCGCGGGCGACCAGCGCGTCGGACAGCGTCTCGGTGACCGCGGCCAGCGTGGCCTTGGTGGCGGCGTAGGGGATCTCGCGCGACATCGGGCCGCGGTGCGCGCCGGAGGTGAACAGCACGACACGGCCGTCTCCGGGGTGTCCGGGCGTGCCCCGGAACTGCGCGGCGAACGCCTGCACGAGCAGCAGCGACGCCCGCACGTTCACCGCCCACACCGCGTCCAGCATGGTCGCGTCGAGCTCGTCGAGCGTGGCGTCCTGGGAACGGGCGTGGTTGACGACCAGCGCGTCGAGCGGGCCGAACCGGGCCACCGCCGCGTCGACGAGCGCCGCGGGTGCCGCCGGGTCGGTGAAGTCGGCCGCGAGGTGGGCCAGCCGGTCGCCCTCGCCGCCGAGCGCGTCCAGCACGCCCTCGTCGCCGCCCGGGTCGGCGCCCCACGGCTCGCTCGCGTCGTAGGCGCTCCAGGACTGCGCGAACACGCGGTGCCCGTCGGCGAGCAGCCGCCGGGCGATGGCGAAGCCGATGCCGCGACGGCGGCTCACGCCCGTCACGAGGACCGTGCGCTGGGTCATGCCGCCGTTCTATCGGAGTCGGCCCCGCGACCGCGAGCGACTTCGCCCGCCAGCACGGCGTACCGCCCGCCGCGCGCGAGGAGCTCGTCGTGGGTGCCGGACTCGACGACCCGCCCGTGGTCGACCACGGCGATCCGGTCGGCGTCGCGCACCGTCGACAGCCGGTGCGCGATGGTGATCACGGTGCGCCCGTGCGACAGCGCGTCGAACGCGTCCTGCACCGCCCGCTCCGTGGTCGTGTCGAGCGCGGAGGTGGCCTCGTCGAGCACCAGCACGCGCGGGTCGCGCAGCAGGGTGCGGGCGATGGCCAGGCGCTGCTTCTCCCCGCCGGAGAACCGGTGGCCGCGGGAGCCGACCACCGTGTCGTAGCCCTCGGGCAGGGCGGCGATCAGGTCGTGCACCTGCGCGGCGCGGGCCGCGGCCTCGATCTCGGCGTCGGTGGCGTCGGGCCGGGCGTAGCGCAGGTTCTCCCGGACGGTGGTGTGCAGCAGGTAGGTCTCCTGGCTCACCACGCCGACTACGGCGGCGAGGTCGGTGAGCCGCAGGTCGCGCACGTCGATCCCGTCGATGGTGACGCGGCCGGCGTCGGGGTCGTAGAGGCGGGCGACGAGCGCGGCCAGGGTGGACTTGCCCGAGCCGGTGGCGCCGACCAGTGCCAGCGTGGAACCGGCCGGGACGTCGAGGGTGACGCCGGCGACGGCGGCGGTGTCGGCGCCGGGGTAGGCGAACGTGACGTCCTCGAGGCGGACGTGCCCGCGGACCCGCGCCGGGTCGACCGCCACCGGGTCGGCCGGGTCGTCGACCTCGACGGGCAGGTCCAGGTACTCGAAGATCCGGGCGAACAGGGCGAGCGAGCTGACCAGCGAGACCCCGACGCTCATCAGGCCCAGCAGCGGCCGGAACAGCCCCGCCTGCAGGGCGGTGAACGCGACGAGCGTGCCGATCGTCAGGCTGTTCGTGAACCCGGCGCCGAGGTAGATCAGGGCCGGCACGGCGGCGAACACGACGCCGGTGGACGCCATCCGCCAGCGCCCGGCGAGCTGGCTGCGCAGCTCGAGGTCGACCAGGCGCTCCGAGGAGGCGGTGAAGCGCCCGACCAGCGCCGGGCCCGCGCCCATCGTCCGCGAGAGCTGGATGCCGCTGATCGACAGGCCCTCCTCGACGGTGACGTTGAGGTCGGCGAGCTCGCGCTGCTGGCGCGCGGTGATCGCGCGGCGCATCTGCGCGACCCGGCGGGTCAGGTAGACCGCGGGCGGCAGCACGACCAGCGAGACCAGCGACAGCTGCCAGGACAGCACGGCCATCGCGACGGCCGTGGCGACCGCGGTGGTCAGGTTGGAGGCGACGGAGGTGGCCGTGGAGGTGACGACGGTCTGCATGCCGCCGATGTCGTGGGTGATGCGCGACTGCACCTCGCCGGTGCGGGTCCGGGTGAAGAACGCGATCGACTGGCGCTGCAGGTGCGCGAACACGTCGGTGCGCAGCCGGTGCATGACCTGCTGGCCGACCGAGGTGGCGATCCAGGTCTGGACGACGCCCAGCGCGGCGGTGACCGCGGCGACGGCGACCATCCCGCCCGCGAGCCAGGCCAGCAGCGGGATGTCGCGCTGCGGGAGGGCGGTGTCGATGACCGCGCGGAGCAGGAACGGCGAGGCCAGGGCGACCACCGACGACGCTACGATGATCAGGGTGACGATCGTGAGCGCCCGGCGGTGCGGCGCGAACAGGCGGCCGATGCGGCGCAGCGAGACCTCACGGGCCTGGGCGCGGTCGGTGGCGGTGACGGTGTCGCGCCCGGCGCGACGGGAGACCTTCTCGATGTCGGCTTCCACGCAGGTGCCCCTCTCCTCGGATTACTGAGGTAACCTCACTGTGAGGCTGCAACGCACCGGCTGTCTAGTCTGTTCCCCGTGGACGACTACTCCCTCGCCGACGGCTTCCGGGCCGTGGCGCGCCGGATGCGCGAGGCGGCCCGCCAGGCGCTGGCCCCCTGGGACGTCACGCCCGCGCAGGCCCGGGCGCTGGGCACCCTGCTGCGGGCCGGGCCGCTGCGCCTGGGCGATCTGGCCGAGGCCCTGCGGATCGCCCCCCGGTCGGCCACCGAGGTCGTCGACGCGCTGGAGGGCCGCGGCCTCGTGGAGCGCGCCCCGGACCCGGCCGACCGCCGCGCCACGCTCGTCGCGCCGACGCCACGCGGTGCGGAGGTGGGCACGGCGATCCGCGCCGCCCGGGCGGCGGAGGCCGAGGGCATGTTCCGCGACCTGTCCGAGACCGACCGCGCCCACCTGGCCCGGATCCTGCGCACCCTGGCGCCACCCTGACCGCCCCACCCGCCCCCGCCCCCGTTGCAGTGGGGTGGCTTCACTGCAACCAGGTCGGAGTGAAGCCACCCCACTGCAACGGCGGGGCGGGGGCGGGGCTGGGAGGGCGCCGGGGGCGGGTCAGCCGCTGGGGCCGAAGCGTTCCGTGCGGATCGACCCCACCGGGACGCCGGCCTCGACCAGCAGGTCGGTGGCCGCGTCGCAGAAGCCGGGGGAGCCGCACACGAAGACGTCCTCCCCGCCGCGGACCAGGGGGGTGAGGTCGTCGACGGTGAGCCGGCCGCGCCCGGTCCTGGTCAGGACGACGGTCGTCTGCGGGCCGGGCAGCTCGTCGGCGTAGTACAGGTCCGCGGCGGTGCGGGCGGAGACGACGACGCGCAGCAGGTCGGCGGTGCCCGTCGACCGGGCCTGGCGCAGCATCGACATCAGCGGCACCACCCCCGACCCCCCGCCCACCAGCAGCGCCGGGGTGTCGCCGGGCCACACGAAGTACCCGCCGATCGGGCCGCGCACCTCCAGCTCGTCGCCCGGCTCGACGACGCCGTGCAGGTAGCCCGACACCTCGCCGTCCTCGAGCTCCTCGACGGTCAGCTCGATCTCCCCGGTGTCGTCCGGGGCGGAGGCCACCGAGTAGGAGCGCTGCGCGGTGTAGCCGTCGGGGGCGGTGAGCCGCACGACGTAGTGCTGTCCGGCGAGGTGCCGGCGCGGCTCGGGCAGGGCCAGGCGCAGCGTCCGGGCGCGCGGCGTCTCGTCGCGCAGGGCGAGCACGCGGGCGGGCTGCCAGCGCAGGGTGCGGCGGTGGGTGGTGCCGCCGGGGGTCGGCGTCATCAGTCGCCCTGGTAGCGCTGCTCGGTCCACGGGTCGCCGCGGTCGTGGTAGCCGTTGCGCTCCCAGAAGCCCGGCTCGTCGTGGTCGAGCAGGCGCAGCCCGGAGACCCACTTCGCGCTCTTCCAGAAGTACAGGTGCGGCACGAGCAGCCGGGCGGGGCCGCCGTGCTCGCGGGTCAGCGGCCGGCCGTCGACGTCCCACACCACCCACGCCTTCCCGCCGGTGACGTCGGCGAGCGGCAGGTTGGTGGTGTAGCCGGTGTGCGCGACGCCGATCACGTGGGTGGCGGTCGGGAGCACCCCGGCGGCGTCGAGCAGCGTGTCGACCGAGACGCCGTCGAAGCGCATGCCGAACTTCGACCAGGTCGTCACGCAGTGGATGTCGCCCTCGTACCGCGCCGGGGGCAGGGCGTGGATCTCGTCCCAGGTCCAGGTCGTCTCGCGCTCGACGAGGCCCTCGACGGTGAAGGTCCAGCGGGCGGTGTCCAGGCGCGGCGTGGCCTCGGCGTTGAGCACCGGCCACTCGTCACGCGCGTCGTACTGTCCCGGCGGCAGCCGCGGATCGCGCTCGCGCCGCCGTCCGAAGAAGCCCCGCGTCGCACCGGCCATGTCGCTCCCCCATCCTGCAGCGGGCCCAGGTCCGCGTCGGTCTCATGCCGGCCGGGTGCGGCCGCCCGCCCGATCCTGCCGCTCGCGGCGCAGCGCGTCGAGGTCGCCCGCGGCGAGCGCGCGCCAGAAGCGCAGGGCGGCGTGCTCCATCTCCAGGCCCAGCTCGAGGGTGATCATGCGGGGCCGCGCCGTGGGTTCGGCCCCGAAGCGGGCGACCATGTCCTCGTACACCGCGATCCGCTTCTCGTGCTGGGCGCACTGCTCGGCGGCCAGCGCGGTGACGTTGCCCGGCTCGCCGACCTCGTTGAAGAACAGCTTGAGCTCGGCGACGTCGCGCATCTGGAAGTGCTCGTGGGTGGGGGCGGCGAGCCAGTCCCGCAGGGCGTCGTGGCCCGGCCCGGTGAGCGAGTAGGTCTTGCGGCGCCGCCCCGAGTCCTCCACCGACAGCGCGAGCAGGCCGAGCTCGGCGAGCCGGTCGGGTTCGGAGTAGAGCTGCGCGTGCGGGAAGTGCCAGAAGTAGCCGACGGAGTGCCCGACGGCGCGCTTGAGGTCGTACGGCGTGGACGGCCCGCGCAGCGCGATCATGCCCAGCACCACGTAGGAGGTGGTGGACAGCCGGACGTCGGACACGGTGACGATCGTAACCGTCCGGGTGGGACGGTCCGGGGTTGCGTATCTGTTCATCCGCCCAGTACCGTCCGGTCCAGACTATGGAGGTGGCGATGGATCTGGCGACGACGCTGCGTTGGGCCGCCGAGCGCTACCCGCACCGGCGGGCGGTCGGCGGGTCCGGACGGCAGCTCACGTTCGCCGAGTGGGACGCCCGCACGACCCGCCTCGCCCGTGCGCTGGCCGGTGCCGGGGTGCGGCCGGGTGACCGCGTCGCCCTGGGCCTGACCGGCGGCGAGCCGCTGGCCAGCCTGCACCTCGCCGCGCAGAAGCTCGGGGCCGTCTCCGTGCCGCTGTCCACCCGGTTCTCGCCCGACGAGCTGCGCTACTGCGTCGAGGACGCCGGCGCGGCGCTGGTCGTGGCCGACGAGGCCAACGCGGGCCGGTTCGCCGGCACGCCGCTCCCCGTGGCCGACCTCGACGCCCGGGCGGAGGCCGAGTCCGACTCCCCGCTGCCCCGGGCCCCCGGCGAGGACGCGCTGAGCGTCCTGCTCTACACCTCCGGCACCACCGGTCGGCCCAAGGGCGTGCCGCGCACCCACCGCGCCGAGCACGCCGCCGCGGTCGCCCACGCGGTCCAGACCCAGCAGCGCAACGGCGAGGTGGTGCTCGGCGTGATGCCGATGTTCCACACGATGGGCCTGCGCACGCTGCTGACCAGCATCGTCGTCGGCGGGACGTGGGTCGGCCAGCCCGCCTTCGACGCCGCGGAGTCCCTGGACCTGATCGCGCGGGAGGGCGTCAGCTCGCTCTACCTCGTGCCGACGATCTACTGGTCGCTGCTGCGGGAGGGGCTGTCCCACGGCCCGGACCGGCTGGCCTACGCCGGTGCGGCGATGACGCCCGCGCTGGCCGAGGAGCTCGTGGACGCGCTCGCGCCGGTGTCGTTCGTCAACCACTTCGGGAGCACCGAGATCTACACGTTCACCATCGGGCCCGACGTGGCGGCGAAGCCGGGTTCGGCGGGCCGGGCCGGGATGTTCTCCCGGGTGCGGCTGGTGGCGCCCGAGGTCGGTGCGCCGGTCGACGCGGTCGTGGCGCCGGGGGAGCAGGGCCAGGTGCTGGTCTCGATGGACAGCCCCGAGGCCTTCGCGGGCTACTGGAACCGCCCGGACGCCGACGAGCGGTCGATCGGCGACGGCTGGTACCGCACCGGCGACCTCGCCACGGCCGACCCCGACGGTGACCTGTGGGTCTCCGGCCGGGTCGACGACATGATCAACTCCGGTGGGGAGAACCTCTACCCCGACGAGATCGAGGCCGCGCTCATCCGCTGCCCGGAGATCGACGACGTGTGCGTGGTCGGCCTGCCCGACGAGCGGTGGGGCCAGGCCGTCACGGCGTTCGTCGTGCCCCGGCCGGGCACCGCCCCGCAGGAGGCCGCCGAGCGGGCGATGGCCTACGCCCGGGACGTGCTGCCCTCGCTCAAGCGCCCGAAGCGGGTGATCGCGGTGGCCGCGATCCCGCGCAGCGGCGTCGGCAAGACGCTGCGTCGCACCCTGGTGGCCGGCGACTTCGAGGAGCAGGCGCGTGTCTGAGACACAGCAGAGGTGGACCCCCAGCCGCATCGAGGACCTCGCGCTCGTCACGGGGCAGGGGCGGTTCCTCGACGACCAGGACCCGCTGCCGGGCACCCTGCACGCGGCCGTCGTGCGCTCGACGCAGCCGCACGCCCGGATCCGGTCGGTCGACCTGTCCCGTGCCCGCGCGCACCCCGGCGTCGCCGCGGTGATCGGCCCCGACGAGGTGCGCGCCGGGCTCAAGCCCTTCCCGCTGTCCACCGGTGCGCCGATGCACTACTACCCGACGGCCGTCGACGTGGTGCGGTTCGTCGGCGAGCCGATCGCCGTGGTCGTGGCCTCGGACCGCTACGTCGCCGAGGACGCCGCCGAGCTCGTCGAGGTCGACTACGAGCCGCGCGGCGTGGTGGTCGGGGCCCGGGCGGCGCTGGCCGAGGACGCGCCGCTGCTGCACGAGGCGGCCGGCACGAACGTCGCCACCGACCGCTCGTTCTCCTTCGGGCCCGTCGAGCAGGCCTTCGCCGAGGCCGACCACGTCGTCGAGGGCGAGTACGACTTCCCGCGCTACTCCTCGGTGCCGATGGAGTGCTACTCGGTCATCGCCGATTACCGCGAGGGCAGTGTCGATGCCTCCGGGGCCGGCGGGCCCGGTGTCGAAGCCTGGGCCAACTTCCACGGCCCGTTCACCATGGTGCCGGTGATGGCGGGCGCGCTGGGCCTGCCCACCTCGGCGGTGCGGCTGCACGTGCCCGCCGACATCGGCGGCAGCTTCGGCATCAAGGCCGGCATCTACCCCTACGTGGTGTTGATGGCCCTGGCCAGCAAGCACTCCGGCACGCCGGTGCGCTGGACCGAGGACCGCGTCGAGCACCTGCTGGCGTCCTCCTCGGGGGCCGACCGGGTGATGCGGTTCGCCGCCGCGGTGAGCGCCGCGGGCGAGATCACCGCGCTGCGCACCGACCTGGTCGACAACGTCGGCGCCTACCTGCGCCCGCCCGAGCCGTCCACGCTCTACCGCTGCTTCGGCAACATCACCGGCCCGTACCGGATCGGCGCGGTCGAGATCCGGGCGCGCGCCGTCGTCACCAACTCCATGCCCACCGGGCTCAACCGGGGCTTCGGCGGCCAGCAGCTCTACTTCGGGCTGGAGCGGCTGATGGACGCCGTCGCCGCGGCCACCGGGCTCGACCCGATCGAGGTCCGCAGGCGCAACCTCGTCGACGCCTTCCCGTACGAGACGCCCACCGGCGGCGTCTACGACTCGGGGGACTACGCCGCCGCCGTCGCGCTGGCGGTGAAGAACGCCGACCTCGACGAGCTGCGCGCGCGTCAGGCCGCCGCCCGCGCGGAGGGTGCCCACTACGGCATCGGCGTCGCGCTGGTGGTCGACCCGTCGGGCACCAACATCGGCTACGTCGGCCTGGCCACCCCGTCCGAGCAGCGCAAACCGGGCCGCGACAAGTCCGGGTCCACCGAGCACGTGCGGATCTCGGTCGACGTGCAGGGCGTCGTCACGGTCCTGCTCGGGACGGTGCCGCAGGGGCAGGGGCACGCCACCGTCGCCCGCAAGGTCGCGGCGGACCGCCTCGGCCTGCCGGTGGAGCAGGTGCGCGTCGTCGTCGACATGGACACCTCGACCACGCCGTGGACGGTCACCTCCGGCAGCTACTCCTCGCGCTTCGCCCCGCTGGGCACGAGCGCGGTGGTGGCGGCCGCCGACACGATCGCGGCCACCGTCCGGGCCGCCGCGGCCGTCGCGCTGGAGGTCCCCGCCGACGAGCTCACGCTGCGGGACGGGGCGGTCGTGCACCCGTCCGGGGTGTCGATGCTGTTCCGGCACGCCGCCGGGGTCGTGCACTGGGACCCCACGTCGCTGCCCGCGGACGTGCCCGCCCGGCTCTACGCCGAGGCCGAGTTCAGCCCGCGCGAGACCGGCGCCGCCACCCGCGACGACCGGATCAACTCCTCGCTCTGCTACGGGTTCGTCGCCGAGATCGTCGCGGTGCGCATCGACCCGGAGACCCTGCAGATCACGATCGACCGGGTGTCCTCGGTGCACGACGCCGGCACCGTGCTCGACCAGCGGCTCCTCGACGGCCAGGTGCACGGCGCGCTCGCCCACGCCCTCGGCGGCGCGATGTACGAGGAGTTCACCCACGCCGCCTCCGGGCAGCCGACGTCGGCCACGTTCCTGGACTACCTGTGCCCCACCAGCGCCGAGACCGGCTTCGAGCTGCGCAGCGACCACGTCGTCACGCCGTCGCCGCTCACCCCGCTCGGGGCCAAGGGCTGCGGGGAGGGCTCGTCGATGAGCTTCCCCGTGGCCTTCGCCAACGCCGTGGCGGACGCGCTGCCCGGCATCGCGATCACCAAGCTCCCGCTGCACGGCGAGGTGCTGCACCAGTTGATGGAGGAGAACTAGCAATGGCACTCACCGGTGGCGACGTCCTGCTGGAGAAGAAGGGCCCGGTCGCGTACCTCACGCTCTCGCACGGGAAGTACACCGTGGTGACCTGGGAGATGCGCCAGCTCGTGGCCGACCGGTTCGCCGAGATCGACGCCGACCCGGGCATCCGCGTGGTCGTCGTGCGGTCCGACGGGGAGCACTTCACCAGCGGTGGCGACATCGCCGGGTTCATGGAGGTCGACCCCATGGACTTCACCGACCTCGGCCACAACGTCACCGCCCCGGCCCGCAGCGCCAAGCCGGTGATCGCCGCGATCGACGGCTACTGCTTCGGCGTCGGCTGTGAGATGGCGCTGGCCTGCGACATCCGGCTCGGCACCCCGCGCACGCAGTTCGCGCTGCCGGAGATGAACCTCGGCATGATCCCCGGCTCCGGCGGCACCCAGCGCCTGGCCCGGCTGATCGGGCTCTCGCGGGCGAAGTTCCACATCATGACCGCCACCCGCATCCAGGCCCGGCAGGCGCTGGACTGGGGCATCCTCGCCGAGCTGCACGACGACCGCGACGCCCTGAACGCCGCGGCCGACGCCCTCGCCGAGAAGATGGCCGCCTTCTCGCCGATCGCCCAGCGCACCGCCAAGGAGGTGCTGGACAAGGGGATCGACGGTCCGCTCTACACCGGCATCGACCTGGAGCGGAAGGCCTACGCCATGCTGCGCTCCACCCACGACTTCGCCGAGGGCGTCGCGGCGTTCGGCGAGAAGCGGAAGCCGGAGTTCACGGGCCGATGAAGGCCGCCCCGTTCGCCTACGTCCGGCCCGGTTCGCTGGACGACGTCCTCGCCGAGCTCGCCGGGGGCGACGGGAAGGTGCTCGCCGGCGGCCAGTCGCTGGTCCCGGTGCTGGCCATGCGGCTGGGCCGGCCCGCGACGCTCGTCGACATCGGGTCGGTCGCGTCCCTCGGTGACCTGGCGGTGACCGACGAGGTGCTGCGAGTCGGCGCCACCGTCCGTCAGCGCCGCCTGGAACGCTCCGCCGAGGCCGCCGCCGTCCCGCTGATCGGGATGGCGATGCCCTTCGTCGGGCACCGGGAGCTGCGCAGCCGCGGCACCGTCTGCGGCAGCCTCGCCCACGCCGACCCGGCCGCGGAGCTGCCGGCCGTGGCGGCCTGCCTGGAGGCGACGATCGAGGTCGCCGGTCCCGACGGTCGCCGCCGCGTGCCCGCCGGGGCGTTCTTCGTCGGCGCGATGACGACCGGGGCGTCGGCACAGGAGGTCGTCACCGCCGTCGAGTTCCCGGTCGCGCGGCCGGGGGAGGGCCACGGCTTCGGCGAGATCGCCCGCCGGCACGGCGACTTCGCGCTCGCCGGCGTCGTCACCCGGGTCCGGGTCGGCGACGACGGCGCGGTGCTCGACGCCCGCCTCACCGGGTTCGGCGTCTCCGACACGCCCGTGACCCGCGACGTCACGTCCATCGTCGACGACGGTGACGCGCTGGCCGACCTGGCGCGCGAGGTCGTCGACACCGGCGGTGACTCGCACGGTTCCACCGGGTACCGCCGCCGCCTGTTCCGGGTGCTGGCCGCCCGAGAGCTGGCGCGCGCACTGCGCGCCGCGCGGAAGGAGCGCACATGACCACCCACCGCACCGCGGAGCCGGCACCCGCCGAGGGCGCCGCGGCGCCGACCTGCGCCCCGGCGAGGGGGCGGGTCGGTGCGCACGACGTCGTCGAGGTGGAGATGACCGTCAACGGCTCGGCGGTCACCTTCCGGGTGCCGCCGCGGATGCACCTCGCCGACGCCCTGCGCGAGCAGTCGGGCCTCACCGGCACCCACCTGGGCTGCGAGCACGGCGTCTGCGGGATGTGCACGGTCCTCGTCGACGGCGAGGCCGCACGGGCGTGCCTGCTGCTCGCCGTGCAGTGCGAGGGTGCCGAGGTCGTCACCGTGGAAGGGCTGGGCTCGGCCGAGGAGCAGCACCCGCTGCAGGAGGCGTTCTCCCACCACCACGGGCTGCAGTGCGGGTTCTGCACCCCCGGGATGCTGATGAGCAGCTACGACCTGCTCGCCAACTCACCCGACCGGGCCGGCGACGACGAGCTGCCCGAGCAGATGTCGGGCGTGCTGTGCCGCTGCACCGGCTACCGCGGCATCCTGGCCGCGGTGTCCGACGTCCACGCGACCCATCCCGACGGGGTCCCCGGACCGCGCAACTGCGCCGCGCGCACCCTGGTGGGCCGGGGCAGCGGGTCCGCTCCGGCCGGGCCGCCGACCGCCCAACCCGACTCCACCGCAGCACCGGTCGCCGAGGACGTCACGATCCCGACGGGCGCACCGACGGTCACCGTGACGCTGGCCAGCGCGCTGGCGGCACCGGTCGACGCCGTCGCCGCCGTCGTCTCCGACGTCGAGCGCCTGGTGGCCTGCCTGCCCGGCGCCGAGCTCACCGAGACGCTGCCCGGCGACCGCTACCGCGGCCGTGCGGGCGCCGCGCTGGGGCCGGTGAAGCTGTCGTTCGAGGGGCTCGCGCGTGTCGTCGAGCGGGACCCGCAGGGCCGCGGTCTGCGCCTGGTGGGCCAGGGCCGCGACACCGGGGGCAGCGCCACCAGCGCCGACATCCGGCTGCACGCCGAGCCCGACCCCGGCGGCGGCACCGTCCTGCGGGCCGAGGCCGACCTGTTCCTGTCCGGCCGCATCGCCCAGTTCGGCCGCGCGCTCGCCGGGGACGTCAGCAGGCGGCTGTTCGAGCAGTTCGCCGCCGCGGTGGACGAGAGCGCCCGGACCGGCACGGCACCGACGGCGGCGCCGGTCGGCGGGGTGCGCCTCGCCCTGCGCGCGGTCCGGGACGCGATCCGGGGCGCGCTGCGCAGGCTGCGGCGCGGGTGACCGGGCGCCCCGGCGGGACGAGGGCCCGGGCATCCCGGACCCGTGCCCGCGGAGGGGCGCCCGGGCGCCCGCTCCGCGCACACCCCGGTCAGGCGACCATGCCGTGCGGGTCGATCACGAACTTGCGGGCCGCGCCGCCGTCGAAGTCCCGGTAGCCCCGGGGGGCGTCGTCCAGGCTGATCGTGGTGGCGTTGACGGCCTTCGCGATCTGCGCCCGGCCGGACAGGATCGCGTTCATGAGCTTGCGGTTGTACCGCTTCACCGGGCACTGGCCCGTCGTGAACGTGTGCGACTTCGCCCAGCCCAGCCCGATCCGCACGCCGAGCTGACCGATCTTGGCGTTCTCGTCGATGCCGCCCGGGTCACCGGTCACGTACAGGCCCGGGATGCCCAGGGAGGCCCCGACGCGCGTGATCGTCATGACGTCGTTGAGCACCGTCGCGGGAGCCTCCCCCGCGTCCGCCCCGTGCCCCCGCGCCTCGAAGCCCACCGCGTCCACGGCGGCGTCCACCTCGGGCTCGCCGAGCACCTGCTCGATCAGCTCGCCCAGCCCGGCGTCCTGGGCTCGCACCCGAAGCTGCGGGCCTGCTCCAGCCGTTCCGGGATCATGTCCCCGACCAGCACGGCCGAGGCGCCCAGCAGCTGCGCGGAGTGAGCGGCGGCCAGCCCCACCGGCCCGGCGCCCGCGACGTACACCGTCGACCCGGTCGTGACTCCTGCGGTGAACGCGCCGTGGTACCCGGTCGGGAAGATGTCCGACAGCATGGTCAGGTCGAGGATCTTCTCCAGCGCCTGGTCGCGGTCGGGGAACTTCAGCAGGTTGAAGTCGGCGTAGGGCACCATGACGTACTCGGCCTGGCCGCCGACCCAGCCGCCCATGTCGACGTAGCCGTAGGCGGCACCCGGCCGGGCCGGGTTGACGTGGAGGCAGACGCCGGTCTTGCCCTCGTCGCACATGCGGCAACGGCCACAGGCGATGTTGAACGGCACCGAGCAGATGTCGCCGCGCTTGACGAACAGCACGTCGTCGCCGGTCTCCACCACCTCACCGGTGATCTCGTGGCCGAGGGTCTGGCCGACCGGTGCGGTCGTGCGGCCGCGCACCATGTGCTGATCGGAGCCGCAGATGTTGGTCGTGACGATGCGCAGGACGGCCCCGTGCGGCGCCTCCTGCTTGATGGACAGTCCCTTGACGACGTCGGCCGGCAGCTCCAGGCGCGGGTACTCGATCTCCTCGACGGCGACCTGGCCGGGACCCTTGTAGACGACGACCCGGTTGTCGGACATGCGTGCCTCCCCGTGGGCTGTGCGGTGCACCGCGGTCGCGGTGCCTCGCCCCCCGGGTACGGGGGCGATGTCCGGGCCGCTGTTCGGGGGCGGGTCGGGGGCGGCGTTGCCGACCCTAGGGGCGTGCCGCGGGGCCCGAAAGCGCCGATCGGCCCACGCGGCACCGGCGGAACGGGGCAACCGGTGAGGACGCCGGTCCGGCCGGGCGCGACGTCGGTGGCGGCCCGGTCAGCGGCGCCGGGCGCCCAGCCATCCGAGCAGGGCGGCGAGCACGTCCTCGGCCACCGCGCCGGGCAGGTCGGAACCGAACCGGCGCGCCGCGGCGGCGCGGGTCCGGACCCCGAGCACCGCCGCGCCCAGCGCCGCGCCGAGGCCGACCACCCCGGCGAGCGTGGCGTCGTCCCCGTCGCGGCGGGCGACCGCGGCGGCCGAGCCCGCCCCGAGCGCGGCCCGGGGCAGCAGGCCGGGCGGTGCGGTCCGGCTCGGCGTCGACGGCAGCTTGTCCGCCACGGCCTCGCCCGCCGACAGCACCCCGGCGAGCACCCCGGCACCGCGCCCGCCGGCCCGCCCGGCCACGCCCCGGTCGGCCCGCGAGGAGGTGAACGCCACGGCCGCCGCGCCCGCGGTGCTGCGCGACCCCGAGGCCGCCCCCAGCGCCGCGGCCCGCAGCAGCGTGGCCGCCCGGGGCGGTGGCCCCGGGTCGGGCAGCGCGGCCACCAGCGCGGCGTGCGTCGTCATGCCGTACACCAGGTGCGGGACGGCGTCGGTCACCCAGTCCTGCGCGGTCCAGCGCCGCGGGTCGGAGACGCCCAGCAGCGCGATCGGGCCGTCGCTCGCCACCATCGCGGCGAGCCCGAGCAGCGGGCCGCCCACGGCCGTCGGCAGGCGCAGCCCGGCCGCGCGCAGGGCGCCGGCGGCCGCCCCCACACCGACGCCGGTGGCCGCGCCCGCGAGCGGCGCGAGCGCGGCGAGGCGCCGCTCGGTCACCTCGACGCCCGCACGGTCGGCCAGCGCGGCCACGACCTGCTCGGGGGCGTCGGAGGTGGGCCGCCCGCGCACGGCCACGTCGAGGGTGGTGACGGCGTTCAGCGCGGTGGTGCCGGCGGCGCCGGCCGCGACCCCGCGCAGCAGGCCGCTCCAGGGGGAAGGGGTCATGGGGTGGCGGTACCCCGGCCGCGGGGTGCCGAACCGGACGCGGCCAGCAGGGAGTCGAGACGGTCGACGAACTCGACCTGCGCGGCCACCAGCTTCCGGCGGGCGGTGTCGAGGTCGAACCAGGCGACCCGGTCGATCTCCGGGAACGCCTGCACGGTGCCCGACCGCGGCGGCCACTCCAGGTCGAACGTCCCCGGCTGGATGTGCGCGGGGTCGAAATCGCCCGGGCGGGCGAACACCGTGATCTGCTTTCGCCCGCCGCGCTGGGACACCGTCCCGAGCTCCTGCGAGTCACCCGCCGGCGGGCGGTGCCCCAGCTCCTCGGTGAACTCCCGTTCCGCCGCGGCGCGCGCGTCCTCGTCGGCCTCGTGCTCGCCCTTGGGGATGGACCAGGCGCCGTCGTCCTTGCGGGCCCAGTACGGCCCGCCCATATGCCCGAGCAGCACCTCGACCCCGTCGGGGGCGGCCCGGTAGAGGAGCAGTCCCGCGCTCAGTACGGCCACCGCCCCATCGTCTCAGCGCGGCGGACGCAGTGCTTACCGGGTGCACACCGACCGCGGACGAACCGCGTACATCCCTCGACCGGGTGACCGCCTGCGTCGAGGGTGAGCGGCATGAACCTCACCCGAGTACTCCGGGTCGGCGCGGTGACCTCCGCCCTGACCCTCGCGACCGCCCTCGGCACCGTCGGCACCGCGCACGCCCAGAGCGCCAACAGCCTGACCAGCTGCGACGGCCGGTCCACCACCGTGGCCCAGCCGTTGTTCGGCAGCACCGTCACCGGTACCGCGGGCCCCGACGTCCTCTCCGGCACCCGTTCGGGACTGGGCGGGGCGCGGGCGAACAATACGATCAACGCGCTGGCCGGCGACGATCGCGCCTGCGGCCTGGACGGCGACGACACCATCCACGGCGGCGACGGCGCCGACCGGCTCTTCGGCGACGACGGCACCGACACGCTCTACGGCGGTTTGGGCGACGACGTCCTGAACAGCGGGTTCGGTGGTGGTGACCGCCTGTACGGGGAGGACGGCGACGACCGACTGACGATCATCTCCGGCGGGATCCTCTCCGGCGGGCCCGGTGCCGACGTCCTCGACGGCGGCGAGTCGCAGTCGACCGTGGACGGCGGCGACGGGCCCGACACCATCACCAGCAACGGCACGCTGAACGGCGGCGCGGGGCCCGACAGCCTCACCGGGAACGGCACCCTGGACGGTGACGCGGGTGCGGACGTACTGGTGGGTGCAGGCACGCTGCGCGGTGGCCCCGACGACGACCGCGTCACCGCCACACTGGTCTCCGACGTCCAGGGCGGCGACGGCGCCGACGTCCTGACCGGCAGCGCGGGGCCGGACCGCACCCGGGCCGACTACATGCCGCCCGGCGGTGGTGATCGGGCCGAGACCGGTGACCCGGAGGCCGCGACGGCGGCCACCGGCCCCGCCTCCGACGGCGGTTTCACCATCGTCACGCCGCTCGGGCTCTCCGGCGGCGACGGTGCCGACGTGATCGACGGCGGCGCCGGCGAGGACGAGATCCGCGGTGGTGCCGGGAACGACGTCCTGCGCGGCGGCGACGGCGACGACGACCGGGTACAGCTCTTCACCGGACTGGCGTCCCCCGTCGACGGCTACCCGGCCGGCTCGCTCACCGGCGGGATCTTCGGCGAGGCGGGCGACGACCGGCTCGAGGGCGGCGCGGGCGTCGACCACCTCGACGGCGGCGACGGGTTCGACACCTGCGTCGGCACGGTCGGCGTGGACACGTTCCTCGGCTGCGAGGTGATCGTCGAGGGGTGATCGGCCGAGCCCGATCCGTCAGGGCGGGTGCGGCCGGACCGCGCCCGCCCCGCCGCGTCGCTCAGCCGCGGTCGTCGCGCCAGGCGATCCACTCCTTGAGCAGCCCGAGGTCGTAGTCCGGCCCGCCGACCCCGACGGTGAACAGGGTCGCCCCGGCGGCGACGAGGGCGTCGGCGACGTCACCGGGCGCCTTCTGGACGCCGATCGAGCGCTCGATCTCCGCGGGCGCGCGGCCCACGTCGGCGCAGTGGCCGTCGAGGACGGCGTTCTTGCGGGTGAGCACGTCGACGTCGCCGAAGCTGTGCCAGATCTGGGCGTGCTCGGCGGTGTAGCGCAGCGTCTTGCGCTCCCCGCCGCCGCCGATCAGGATCGGGATCTGCCGGGTCGGCGCCGGGTTGAGCCGCGCCCAGCGGTCGCGGATGCGGGGCAGCGCCTGCGCGAGGTCGGCCAGCCGGGAGCCCGCGGTGCCGAACTCGTAGCCGTACTCGTCGTAGTCGCGCTCGAACCAGCCCGCCCCGATGCCCAGGATGAGCCGGCCGTCGGAGATGTGGTCGACGGTGCGCGCCATGTCGGCGAGCAGCTCGGGGTTGCGGTAGCTGTTGCAGGTGACCAGCGCGCCGATCTCGACCCGGCTGGTGGCCTCGGCCCAGGCGCCGAGCATCGTCCAGCATTCGAAGTGCTTGCCGTCGGGCTCGCCGTAGAGGGGGAAGAAGTGGTCCCAGTTGAACACGATGTCGACGCCCGCGTCCTCGGCCTCGGCGACGGCCCGGCGGATCTGGGCGTAGTCGGCGTGCTGGGGCTGGAGCTGGACTCCGATCCGGATGGGGTGGGTCATGCTCCGATCCTGGCACCGGACCCGCCCGCCCGCCCGGCCGGCGAGCGGCCGGGGTCGGGCGGCACCGTCGGTGACCGGGCCGGGCCGCGGGCCTCACCGGATCGGGTGGATCGGCGCGGCGCGTCACGTCGTCACGGCCGTGGAACGGCGGCGCAACACATCCGAAACGCGGCCCGTCCATCGTGCCGCCCATGGCTGACCCCGCCGACGACCCCGGTCCCGAGGTCGGGCTGACCGGTGCCCGGTTCGCCGGGGCGTCGCGTGCGCGCCGCGGGCGGCGCCCGGCACCCGTCGACCCGGTTCCCGCCGACCCGGTTCCCGTCGACGCGGCACCCGGTGACACGGCCCCGGCCGTGCCCGACGACGGGTCGGTCGGCCTCACCGGTGCGCGCTTCGGCGGGTCCTCCCGGCGGCGTCGCGAACGGCTGCGCGCCGAGGAGGAGCGGGTCGAGCGGCTGCGCGCGCCCGCCCCGGCACCGGTCCCGGTGCCCGCCCCGGCACCCGCGCCCCCGCCGGTGGTGGAGGCGCCGGCCGAGCCGTCGCCGTACGCGATCGTGCGGCCCTACGTCCTGACCGGTGGTCGCACCCGGGCGGGGGTGAGCTTCGCCGTGGAGGCGCTGGTCACCGCGACCGGCCCCGGCCACGCCGGCGAGCCGGTGGACCACACCCGCATCCGCGCGCTGTGCCGCGGGCCCCGCTCCGTGGCCGAGGTCGCCGCGCTGCTGGAGGTGCCGCTCGGGGTGGTGCAGGTCCTGCTGGGCGACATGCTCGCCGCCGGGGCGGTGCGGGTCCACCGCACCGCCGACGCGGGCGGCCCGGACCTCGCGCTCATGGAGCGGGTGCTCGCGGGCCTGCGCAGGCTCTGAGCCTGCTGTCGCGGAGCGCCCCGCGGTGTGGCAGAACATGCGGGTGACCACCGACGATCCGATGCCGCCCCCCGTCCCCGTCGTCTCCCCGCCGTACCACACCCCCGAGCGCGAGGCGCTGCAGGCGCGGGCCCGCACGTTCGCCGCGGAGCGGGTGCTCCCCGTCGCCGACGAGCTGGACCCGGTGAAGGGCGAGATCCCCCGGTCGCTGCTCGAGGAGATGGCGGGGGAGGGTTGGTTCGGCATCACCGTCGACCGCGAGCACGGCGGCATGGGCCTGGGCGCGTTCGAGTACTGCATGGTGGCCGAGGAGCTGGCCAGGGCGTGGATGAGCGTCGGCAGCATCATCGCCCGCGCGCAGGGCGCCGGCACCGACGTGGCCGACCCGGCGCGGCGCGCGGAGCTGTTGCGGCGCAGCGCCAAGGGGGAGTGGATCGGGGCCATCGCGCTGTCCGAGCCGGACGCGGGCTCCGACCTGGCGGGCGTCGCCACCCGCGCCGTCCGCGACGGCGACGAGTTCGTCGTCACCGGGCGCAAGCGCTGGACCGGCAACGCGAAGGCCGCCGACTTCATCCAGGTGCTGGTGCGCACCGCCGATCCCGGGCCCGACGAGAAGCGCTCGGCCGGGCTGGCCACGCTGCTGGTGGAGAAGGAGCGCGACACCTTCCCCGACGGCATCACCGGCCGCCCCATCGACAAGATCGGCTACCACGGCTTCGTCACCTGGGACCTGGAGTTCGACGGCTTCCGGGTGCCGGTGGGCAACCAGATCGGGACGGCCGGGTTCGCCGACGCCCAGAAGTGGCTCAACATCGCCCGGGTGCACACCGCGGCCCGGGCCGTGGGGCTGGCGCGGGCGGCGGTCGAGGACTGCATCGGCTACCTGCAGGACCGCGAGCAGTTCGAGCACCCGATCGGCGACTTCCAGGCCGTCCGCTTCACCCTCGCCGACATGGCCGCGCGCGTCGAGCAGGCCCGGGCGTTCTACCAGCACGTCGCCCACCTGATCGACCTCGGGCAGCCGTGCGAGCGGGAGGCCGCGATGGTGAAGCTGATGGCCACCGAGATGGCCGCCGAGGTCACCGGCGACGGCATCCAGCTGCACGGCGGCAACGGCTACACCACCGAGCACCAGGTGGAGCGGCACTGGCGCGACGCCCGCCTCACCACGATCTTCGAGGGCACCAGCGAGATTCAGCGCAAGATCATCGCCGACCGCCTGCTGCCGCGCAGCCCGCTCGGGTAGCCGTCGGCGCCACCACGTGCGGACGGGGGAGTCAGGTCGCGGCGGGTGGGGTCGGGGTCTGCTTGCGCCGCCCGCCGCGCTGCATGTCGCCGGTGGTGGTGCGCCGTCCCGGGTCGATCAGCCGCTTCCATTTGCCCTGGGCGGCCTGCCGGCTCGACAGCTGGGCCTGCACGGCGTCGGCGGTCTGCTGCCAGGTCAGCCCGTCGGAGCGGAGCTTGCGGATGAGGTCACGCTCGTAGTAGTCCGCGAGCCGGCGCATCTCCTGCACCAGGGCGTACCAGGCCGCGGCCCCGTCGTGGGTGAGCACGCCGGTGTTCGCCCGTTCCTTCAGGCCGTCGAGCTGCTGGGTGATCGACTCGCGCTGCTTCGCGATCGACGGGTCGGCGCGTTCGAGCCAGCGCTGGGCCTCCTCGTACTTCATTGGTCATTGATACATTGACGCCTTCCTCCGGTCAATCTTTCGACGACCCTCGCTGCGGGCGGAGGAGGACCCGTCGGTCGGTCGAGCCGGGACGGGATGCCGCGGCGTGCGGCGCCGGACGGCCGGTCAGGGGGCGGGGGAGAACCCGCCCAGCGGCTCCACCCCGGTGACCCACACGACCGGCGCGCCCTCCTCGTCGGACGCGGCGAGGTCGACCTCGGCGGTGATCGCCCAGTCGTGGTCGCCGTCGGGGTCGTCGAGGACCTGGCGCACCAGCCAGCGCTCGGGCTCGGCGGTGATCGTGATGAGCTGGGGCCCGCGGGCGTCGGGGCCGGTGCCGATCGCGGTCATGGTGTCGCCGTGGAGCTCGAAGTAGGGCAGCAGCGCCTCGCGCCAGGCCGCGGCGTCCCAGCCCGCGGCGCCGTCGAGCTCGCCGAGCAGGTCCCAGCGCCGGAACGCGGCCAGCTCGACGCGGCGGAACATCGCGTTGCGCACCAGCACCCGGAACGCGCGCACGTTGCGGGTGACGCCCGCGGGCCCGGTGTCGAGCGAGGGGGGCACGATCTCGTCGCCGGTGCCGGCACCGGCCGCGAGCGCCTCCCACTCGTCGAGCAGCGAGGAGTCGACCTGGCGCACCAGCTCGCCGAGCCACTCGATGACGTCGGTCAGCTCCTCGGTGCGGGCCTGGTCGGGCACGGTCTGGCGCAGCGCCCGGTAGGTGTCGGCCAGGTAGCGCAGCACCAGGCCCTCCGACCGCGCGAGCTGGTAGTGCGAGACGTACTCCACGAAGGTCATCGAGCGCTCGAACATGTCGCGGGCCACCGACTTGGGCGACAGCCGGGCGTCCTCGACCCACGGTGCCCCGCGGCGGTAGGTCTCCAGCGCGGCGTTCAGCAGCTCGTCGAGCGGCTTGGGCCAGGTGACGTCCTCGAGCAGCGCCATCCGCTCCTCGTACTCGATGCCCTCGGCCTTCATCGCGGCGACGGCCTCGCCCTTGGCCTTGCTCTGCTGGGCGTAGAGGACCTGGCGGGGGTCGTCGAGGGTGGCCTCGACGACCGAGAGCACGTCCATCGCGTAGCCGGGGGACTCCCGGTCCAGCAGCTCCAGCGACGCCAGTGCGAACGGCGACAGCGGCTGGTTGAGGGCGAAGTCGAGCTGCAGGTCGCCGACCACCCGCACCCGCCGGCCCTCCGCGTCCGGCTCGGGGAGCTCCTCCACCACACCGGAGGCCCGCAGCGCCCGGTAGATGGCGATCGCCCGCAGGATGTGGCGGCGCTGGCGGGGCCGCGGCTCGTGGTTGTCCTCCAGCAGGTGCCGCATGGCCGCGAACGCGTCGCCCGGCCGGGAGATGACGTTGAGCAACATGGCGTGCGTGACCTGGAAGTGGCTGGTCAGCGCCTCGGGTTGGGCGGTCTGCAGCTTCTCGAAGCTCACCTGCGACCAGCCGACGAAACCCTCCGGCGGCTGGGTGCGCACCACCCGCTTGAGCTTCTTCGCGTCGTCACCGGCCTTCGCGACCCGCCGGGCGTTCTCCACCTCGTGGTCCGGCGCCTGCGACACCACGGTGCCGACGGTGTCGTAGCCCGCCCGGCCCGCCCGTCCGGCGATCTGGTGGAACTCGCGTGCCTTGAGCGGTCGGGTGCGGGTGCCGTCGTACTTGGCCAGGGCGGTGAACAGCACCGTGCGGATCGGCACGTTGATCCCGACGCCGAGGGTGTCGGTGCCGCAGATGACCCGCAGCAGCCCGGCCTGCGCGAGGGTCTCCACCAGCCGCCGGTAGCGGGGGAGCATGCCCGCGTGGTGCACGCCGATCCCGTGGCGCACCAGCCGCGACAGCGTCTTGCCGAACCCGGAGGTGAACCGGAAGTTCCCGATCAGGGCGGCGATGGCCGCCTTGTCCTCCTTCGACGTGACGTTGACGCTCATCAGCGACTGCGCCCGCTCGATCGCCGACTGCTGGGTGAAGTGCACGACGTACACCGGCGCCTGGCTGGTCGTGATCAGCTCGGTGATCGTCTCGTGCACCGGGGTGTAGACGTACTGGTAGAGCAGCGGCACCGGCCGCTCGACGGAGGTGATGACGGCGGTGGGCCGGCCGGTGCGCCGCGTCAGGTCCTCCTCGAAGAACGAGACGTCGCCCAGCGTCGCGCTCATCAGCAGGAACTGCGCCTGCGGCAGCTCGATCAGCGGCACCTGCCAGGCCCAGCCGCGGTCGGGGTCGGCGTAGAAGTGGAACTCGTCCATCACGACCGAGCCGACGTCGGCGTCGCGGCCGGACCGCAGCGCGATGTTGGCCAGGATCTCCGCGGTGCAGCAGATGATCGGCGCCTGCTCGTTGACCGCGGCGTCCCCGGTGAGCATGCCGACCTTGTCGGGGCCGAACACGTCGATCAGGGCGAAGAACTTCTCGCTGACCAGCGCCTTGATCGGGGCCGTGTAGAACGTGCGCTGCCCGCGCGCCAGCGCCGCGGCGTGCGCCCCGATCGCCACCAGCGACTTCCCGGACCCGGTGGGCGTCGAGAGGATCACGTTGCTGCCGGTGACCAGCTCCAGCAGTGCCTCCTCCTGCGCCGGGTACAGCGACAGGCCCTGCTCCTCGAAGGCCCAGTCGGTGAACGCCTCGACGAGGGCGTCGGGATCGACGGGGGAGTCGGCGGAGCCGGGCGGGAGGCGGTCGGTGAGCGTCATGGTGCCCCGATCGTCCCCTGTGCGCCGCGGCGGTGCCGGAGGTGGGGGTGGGCGGATACGGTGACGCCCGTGACGGGGGCCGCATCCGACGACGGCGTGCCCCGCCTCGTCCCGCCGATGATGCCCGCGGTGACCTCGGGCGACCCGCCGACCGGGCCGGACTGGCGTGTCGAGGTGGCGTGGACCGGCCACCGCTGCGTCGCCTACGTCCACCCGCCGGGTCCGGGTCGCGCGGGCCGGGTGCGGCTGTTGTCCGGCGCCGACAACTCCATGACCCACGCCTATCCCGAGTTCTCGGCCCCGCTGCTGGCCCGCTGCCCGCCGGGCGGGATGGTGCTCGACGGCACGATCGTCGCTCGCGGCGAGGAGCACGCCGCCCGGCCCCGGCTGCTCAAGCGCCGGCACTCCCGTTACAAGCCCAGCGAGCACGACATCGCGGCCGTCCCGGTCGACCTGCAGGTCGCCGACCTGCTCTTCTTCGACGGCCACGACACCACCGGCCTGCCCTACCGCGAGCGTCGCGCGCTGCTGGAGGGCCTCGGGCTCGACGGCGCCCCGGTGTGGACGACGGCCCTGTTCCCGGCCACCGAGCTGGGGTCGATCATGCGGATCGCCGCGGCCGAGGGCATCGACGCCTTCCACGCCCGGCACCTCGGTGCCCGCTACCGGCCCGGCGGCCGGTCCAAGTTCTGGCTGCGCGTGCCGGTGCAGCGCACGCGCCAGGTCGTCATCGGGGGGTGGACGCCGACCGACCCGCACCGCCCCGACGCGATCGGCACCCTGCTGCTCGGCGCGCCCGACGGCGACCGGCTGCGCTACGTCGGGCGCGTCGGCATCGGGGTCGAGGAGCGCCGCCGCCTCGACGCCGACCTGCGTGGCGGCGCCCGGGACGAGTCGCCGTTCACCACCGCACTGCCCGAGGACGCCGCCCGGCACGCGGTGTGGGTGCTGCCCGACCTGGTGGGCCTCGTCGAGTTCACCGGCTGGGTCGGCGGCACGCGGATGCGGCTGCCGCTCTGGCGCGGGCTGGCCCGGCTCGACGACCTCGACGACTCGCAGTGGGCGGTCCCGCCCGCCCCCAGCACCCCGCCCGTCCCCAGCACCCCGCCCGCCCCCGCCGGCCCGCCCGAGCCCGGCCCCCCGCCCGAGCCCGGCACCGCTCCCGAGCCCGGCACCGCTGCCGAGCCCGGCGGCCCGCCCGCACCCGCCGCGGCCCGGCCGTCCGCCGGCGCCACGGGTGCCGGTCCCGGCGCTCCGGGATCCGGGACGGCGGCCGCCGTCCCCACCGCCGGGCGGACCGCGTCCGGCTCCCCGGACGGGACGTCCGCATCCGGTGCCGCGGCCTCCGGGCCCGGTGTGACGGTCGACGCGTCCCCGGTGCAGGCCGCCCCCGCCGCCGTCCCGGCGGGGGAGCCGGCCGCTCCGGAGGTCCGCCGTCTGGAGCAGCACTTCGTCTACAACTCCCTCAACACCATCGCCGCCCTGATCCGCACCGACCCGTTCCGGGCCCGGGAGTTGCTGTTCGGCTTCGCCGACCTGTCCCGTACCGCCGACGGCCCGCCGGAGAGCACGGTGGCGCGCGAGATGGAGTCGGTGCGGGCCTACCTGCAGATCGAGCAGGCCCGGTTCGGGCCGCGGCTGCGGGTCGAGATCGACCTCGACGACGAGGTCGCCCCGGTCCCGGTGCCGACGATGGCGGTGCTGACGGTGGTCCGGGAGGCCGTGCAGAAGGGCATCGAACCGCGGCGGGAGGGGGGCCTGCTGTCCGTCGCCGCCCGCCGCGACGACGCCGGGTGCGAGGTCGCGGTCACCGCGGCGGGGGAGACCGCCCGGCTGCGGTTCGCCGGCCCCGGCCCGTGACCGGGTCGACGCCGGGTGAACTCCGGGCGGGCACCGCTCGGCCGTGATCGATGCAGTGGGTACGGTTCGCCCCATGCTGGGCCTCCCCGACGGCACGCGCGCGTGCCTCTTCGACCTCGACGGCGTACTCACCGACACCGCGAGCGTCCACGCCGCCGCCTGGAAGCAGATGTTCGACGACTATCTGCGCGAGCGCGACGGCGAGGGCTACCGCCCGTTCGACGTCACCGCCGACTACGGCCCCTACGTCGACGGCAAGCCGCGGCTCGACGGCACCGACTCGTTCCTGCGCTCGCGCGGCATCGAGCTCGACCACGACGAGCTCGTGCGGCTCTCGACGATCAAGAACGAGCTGGTGCAGGAGAAGATCGTCTCCGTCGGGGTGGAGGTGTACCCGGGCTCGGTCCGCTACCTGCGCGCCGTCCGCGACGCGGGCCTGGCCACCGCTGTCGTGTCGTCGAGCGCCAACGCCGAGCAGGTGCTGCGCGTCGCCGACCTCGCGCAGTACATCGACCACCGCGTCGACGGCGTGACGGCCAGGGAGCGGGGGCTGCCCGGCAAGCCGGCCCCCGACACGTTCCTCGCCGCGGCCGCCGACCTGGGCGTCGACAAGGCCCACGCCGCCGTGTTCGAGGACGCCATCGCCGGGGTGGCGGCCGGGAAGGCGGGCGGGTTCGGGTTCGTGGTGGGGGTCGACCGCCTCGACCACGCCGACAAGCTCCGCGCCGAGGGGGCCGAGGTGGTCGTCGAGGACCTGGAGGAGCTGCTGTGAGTCCCGATCCCGGGCGGGCGTTCACCGTCGAGCCGTGGGTGGTGCGCGAGCCGAACCTCGACCTGGCGGCACTCGGCCAGGCCGAGTCGGTCTTCGCGCTGTCCAACGGCCACATCGGCCTGCGCGGCAACCTCGATGAGGGCGAGCCGCACGACACCCCGGGCACCTACCTGAACTCGTTCTACGAGAAGCGCCCGCTCCCGTACGCCGAGGGCGGCTACGGCTACCCCGAGTCCGGCCAGACGATCATCAACGTCACCAACGGCAAGCTGATCCGGCTGCTGGTGGAGGACGAGCCGCTGGACCTGCGCTACGGCCGCGTGCACCGCCACGAGCGGGTGCTGGACCTGCAGGCGGGCACGTTGACCCGCGAGGTCGAGTGGGAGTCCCCGGCCGGTCGGGTGGTGCGGCTGCGCACCGAGCGGCTGGTGTCGCTCACCCAGCGGGCGATTGCCGCCATCCGCTACGAGGTCGAGGTGCTCGCCGGGCCGATCGATCCGGGCTCGGCGCTGCTGGTCGTCCAGTCCGAGCTGGTCGCCAACGAGGCCCTGCCCGCCCGCGACGACGACGACCCGCGCGTCGAGGCCGCGATGACCGACCCGCTGGTGGCCGAGCAGCACCGGCACGGCGAGACCAGCGCCACGCTGGTGCACCAGACCCGCGCGTCGGGGCTGCGGGTGGCCGCGGCGATGGACCACGAGGTGCACGGGCCCGACGGCCTGCAGATCTCCTCCGAGGCCACCCCCGACATCGCCCGCACCACGATCATCTCGCGGCTGGAGCCCGGCCGTCGGCTGACCGTCGTGAAGTACCTGGCCTACGGCTGGTCCTCGCGGCGCTCGCTCTCGGCCGTGCACGACCAGGTCCGGGCCGCGCTGGCCGCGGCCCGCTACACCGGCTGGTCCGGGCTGGTCGACGAGCAGCGCGCCTACCTCGACGACTTCTGGCTCACCGCCGACATCGAGATCGACGGCGACGCGGAGCTGCAGCAGGCCGTCCGCGTCGCGATCTTCCACGTGCTGCAGGCCGGGGCGCGCGCCGAGCGCCGGGCCATCGGGGCCAAGGGGCTCACCGGCCCCGGCTACGACGGGCACACGTTCTGGGACACCGAGACGTTCTGCCTGCAGCTGCTCAGCCACGTCGCCCCCGAGGCCGCCGCCGACGCGCTGCGCTGGCGGCAGTCGATCCTGCCGCTGGCCAAGGAGCGCGCCGAGCAGCTGGGGCTCAAGGGCGCGGCCTTCCCGTGGCGCACCATCCGCGGCCACGAGTGCTCGGGCTACTGGCCGGCGGGCACCGCGGCGTTCCACATCAACGCCGACATCGCCGACGCCGTGCGCCGCCACGTCGCGGCCACCGGCGACATCGAGTTCGAGAAGGAGGTCGGGCTCGAGCTGCTGGTGGAGACCGCGCGGCTGTGGCGCTCGCTGGGCCACCACGACTCGGCGGGGGAGTTCCGCATCGACGGGGTCACCGGCCCGGACGAGTACACCGCGATCGTCGACAACAACGTCTACACCAACCTCATGGCGCAGCTGAACCTGCGCGTCGCCGCCGACACCGCGGCCCGGCACTCCCGTGCGGCGGCCAAGCTCGGCGTCGACGCCGAGGAGATGGCGAGCTGGCGCGACGCGGCGACGTCGATGCGGATCCCCTACGACGAGAGCCTCGGCGTGCACCCGCAGTCGGAGGGCTTCACCGACCACCAGGTGTGGGACTTCGAGAACACCAAGCCCGACATGTACCCGCTGCTGCTCAACGTCCCTTACTTCGACCTGTACCGGAAGCAGGTCTCCAAGCAGGCCGACCTGGTGCTGGCCATGCAGCTGCGGCCCGACGCGTTCACCCCGGACCAGGTGGAGCGCAACTTCGCCTACTACGAAGCGATCACGGTGCGCGACTCGTCGCTCTCGGCGTGCACGCAGGCGGTGATGGCGGCCCGCTGCGGGCACCTGGACCTGGCCTTCGACTACCTCGCGGAGTCGGCGCTGGTCGACCTGAACGACCTCGCGGGCAACTCCGACCACGGCGTGCACATCGCGTCGATGGCGGGCACCTGGATCGCGGTCGTCCAGGGCTTCGGCGGGATGCAGTGCGACTCCACCGGCCTGCGGTTCGCGCCCCGGCTGCCCCCCGCGCTGTCGCGGATCTCGTTCGGCCTGCGCTGGCAGGGGCGCCAGCTGCGTATCGAGGTCACCCCGGACGGCACCCAGTACCAGCTGGTCAGCGGCCCCCCGATGCGCCTGACCCACCACGGCGAGGCGCTCGCGCTGGCCGAGGACCCGGTGCTGCGGGTCAACCCCGACCCGCAGCGCGTGGACCCGGTGGAGCAGCCGTTCGGCCGGGCGCCCCGGGCCCGGCACCCCGGCGGCTGACGGGCGGTTCGGGCGGGGGACATCGGGGTATGCACCCGTGTTCATGTCTCCCCACCCGGAAGGACCCCCGTGGACCTCGACACCGCCCGCACGCTGCTCACCACCGAGCTGGAGAGCCTCGACGAGCGCGCCCGCTTCGCCGAGCGCACCCGCGCCGAGGCCTCCGGCGGCACCGAGGAGGGCGCCCTGGGCCAGCACCCCGGTGACTACGGCTCCGAGACCGCCGAGGCGATGGACTCCGAGATGCTCGTCGACACCGTCGCCGACCAGCGCCGGTCGGTGCAGGAGGCGCTGGAACGCGTCGAGAACGGCACCTACGGCACCTGCGCGGTGTGCGGCACGGCGATCGACGACGAGCGTCTCGAGGCCCGTCCCGAGGTGGCGACGTGCCGCGAGCACGCCGACACCGCGGTCGTGGGCTAGTCGTCCTTCTCCAGGGCGTCGGGCTTGTGCACGGCGTCCTTGCCGCTCTTGTCGCTGCGCACCCGGTACTGCGGGTCGTCCTCGGAGGCGCGCACGGTGCGTCCGGCGGCCTCGGTGTCGTCGGTGATCTTCTCCTCGACGGTGCCCTCGGTGGTCGTGCCGTGGGTCCGCCAGGTGACGTGGTCGCCCTTCTCGAACTCGCTCATGGTGCGCGAGTACCCCGCCGCGGACCGGGTAACCACCGCTCGTCCACCCGAGGACCGACGAGAGGCAGCACATGACGGACAGGCTCAACGGCAAGCGGATCGCGATGCTCGCCACCGACGGCGTCGAGCAGGTGGAGCTGACGGCCCCGCGCGACGCGGTGCTGGCCCACGGCGCGACGGTCGACCTGGTGTCGATCGCCGAGGGCAAGATCCAGGCGATGAACGGCGACATCGAGCCGGCGGAGACCTTCGCGGTCGACCGGGTCGTGGGGGCCGTCTCCGTCGACGACTACGACGCGCTGCTCATGCCCGGTGGCACCGTCAACGGCGACAAGCTCCGCGTCGACGACGACGCCCGGTACCTGGTGCAGGCGTTCGTGACCGCAGGCAAGCCCGTCGCCGCGATCTGTCACGCCCCGTGGACGCTGATCGACGCGGGTGTCGTGCAGGGCCGCACGCTCACCTCGTTCCCCAGCGTCTGGACCGACCTGCGCAACGCGGGCGCGACCGTCGTCGACGAGGAGGTGGCGGTGGACGGGAACCTGATCACCAGCCGCAACCCCGACGACCTCGACGCGTTCTGCGCGGCCGTCGTGGACGCGGTCGAACGAGGCTGACCTGCGGCGATGGTCCGGCCGGACGATCGTGGCGAGGGCCCGCTGCAGCGGGCCGACCGCAACATGCTCGAACTGCTGCAGGAGCTGCGCGTCGCCCAGACCGGGGTGCAGATCCTGTTCGCGTTCCTGCTGACGCTGTCGTTCACCGAGCGGTTCGGCCGGATCGACGAGATGCAGCGCTGGACCTACGTGGTGACGCTGCTGCTCTCGGTGCTGACGGCGGGCCTGCTGGTCGGGCCCGCCGCGGCGCACCGGGTGACGTTCGGGCACGGCGTCAAGGCCGAGACGGTGCGCTTCGGGCAGCGCCTGTTCGTCACCGGACTGGCGACGCTCGCGCTCACCCTCACCGGAGCGGTGCTCCTGGTCCTCGACGTCGCTGTCGGGCGGTGGTTCGCGGTGCCCGCGGCCGTCGGGGTGGGGATCGTGCTGGTGGGGCTGTGGTTCGTGCTGCCCCGGCCCCTGCGCGGTGACGGCGGTGACGCTGGGCTCAGCCCGCCGCGTTGAGCTTCTCCCGCAGCTGCCGCAGGGTCTGCGCGAGCAGCCGCGACACGTGCATCTGCGACACCCCGACCCGGTCGGCGATCTGGGTCTGCGTCATGTTGCCGAAGAAGCGCAGCACCAGGATGGTCCGCTCGCGCGGCGCCAGCTCGTCGAGCAGGGGCGCGAGGGTCTCCCGGTACTCCACGTTCTCCAGCGCGGCGTCGGCGGAACCCAGCGTGTCGGCCAGCGGGGTCTCCCCGCCCGCGACCAGCTCGTCGAGCGAGGTGTTGCGGTAGGCCTGCTGGGCGTCGAGACCCTCCAGCACCTCGTCGACGGACAGGCCCAGGCGCGCGGCGATCTCGCTGGGGCGCGGCGCCCGGCCCAGCTCCTGCGACAGCGGCCCGACCGCACCCGAGATCGTCGACTGCAGGTCCTTGAGCCGCCGGGGCACCCGCATCGCCCAGGTGCGGTCGCGGAAGTGCCTGCGGATCTCCCCGGTGATCGTGGGCACGGCGTAGGACAGGAAGTCGCTGCCGTGCGCGGGGTCGAAGCGGTCGACGGCTCCGAGCAGCCCGATCGTGCCGGCCTGCTCCAGGTCGTCGGCCGGCTCGCCCCGGCCGGAGAACCGGCGGGCGATGTGCCGGACGACCGGGAGGTGGCCGGTGACCAGGCGCGACCGCACCTCGGCGCGGTCGGGATGGTCGGCGGGAAGGGCGGCCAGCTCGGCGAAGAGGGGCTCGAGGTGGGCGTACTCGGAGTCGCGGGAGGCCTCGGGTGCGGGCACCACACGGCATACCCGTGGGCCGGGCGGCGGAAACGCCCGCGGCGGTCGCCGCAGCCGCGCTGGTAGCTTGGACAGTCGCCGTTTCTCGAGCCCGTGAAGGTGATCCGCCGGTGTCGAACAGCACGTCCCCCGGGTCGCCCGGCGTCGAGGACAACGCGGGTGAGCGCCCCGACGACGGCATCGAGCACGAGCGCCGCTACGTCGCCATGCTCTACGGCAGGCTCGACGCCCGGCGCGCGGAGACGGCGCAGCGGCTGCACGACGCCCTGCACGAGGAGACCGTCGGCACCCCGCAGGCGCTCACCGAGCGCGACGCGGCCGCCGCGATGTACACCGACCGGCTCGCGGCGCTGCGGGCCGCCGAGCACGGGCTGGCGTTCGGCCGCCTCGACGCCGCCGACGAACCCGACGGCTCGCCGGGGGAGCGGCGCTACATCGGCCGGCTGGGCCTGCTCGACGAGGACCACGACTACGAGCCGCTGCTGATGGACTGGCGCGCGCCCGCCGCGCAGCCCTTCTACACCGCCACGGCGGCGTCGCCGGAGGGCATGCGCCGGCGCCGGCACCTGCGCACCCGCCGCCGCGAGGTCCTGGCCATCGACGACGAGGTGCTCGACCTCGACGCCGCCGACGCCGGCACCCGCTCGTCGGGGCTCACCAGCGAGGCGGCGCTGCTCGCCGCGGTGGGGGCGCGGCGCACCGGGCGGATGGGCGACATCGTCGCCACCATCCAGTCCGAGCAGGACGCCGTCATCCGGTCCAAGCCCTCGGGCGTGCTGGTGGTGCAGGGCGGGCCGGGCACCGGGAAGACCGCCGTCGCGCTGCACCGCGCGGCCTACCTGCTCTACACCCACCGCGACCGCCTGGCCCGGCGCGGCGTGCTCGTCGTCGGCCCCAACCCGACGTTCCTGCGCTACATCGGGCAGGTGCTGCCGTCGCTGGGGGAGACCAGCGTCGTGCTCGGCACCGTCGGGCAGCTGTTCCCGAACCTCGACGCCCGCCGTCCCGAGCCCGCCGAGACCGCGGAGGTGAAGGGGCGGGCCGACATGGCCGCCGTCATCGCCGCGGCCGTGCGCGACCGCCAGCAGGTGCCGCGCCGTCCCGTCGAGCTCGACGTGGAGGGGCAGCGGATCCGGCTCGACCGGGACCTCGCGAACTCCGCGCGCACCCGGGCCCGCCGCTCCCGCAAGCCGCACAACGAGGCCAAGCGGATCTTCCACAAGGAGGCGGTGAACCTGCTCGCGCAGCAGGCCGCCCGTGGGCTGGGCGGCGCGGGGCTGAACTCCTCGCGCTTCCTCGACGCGGGCGACCTCGCCGACATCCGCGAGGAGCTCACCGAGAGCCGCGAGCTCACCCGCGCGCTCGACGAGCTGTGGCCCACGCTCTCGGCCGAGCAGCTGCTCACCGACCTGTTCTCCGACGCCCGGCGGCTGGGCTCGGTGGCGCGGCGCCTGCCCGCGGCCGACCGCGCGCGCCTGGAGCGTCCCGTCCCCGCCGACGACGTGCCGCCCGGGCTGCGCTGGTCCCCGGCCGACGTCCCGCTGCTCGACGAGGCCGCCGAGCTGCTCGGCGACGACGGCGCCGAGCAGGCCGCCCGCGAGGCGGCGGCGCTGCGCGAGGAGGTCCTCTACGCCCAGGGCGTCCTCGACGTCCTCGACCTGGAGGAGGACCTCGACGACGAGCTGCTGCGCGCGGGCGACGTCGTCGACGCCGACCGGCTGGCCGAGCGCCAGGCCGTGCGCCGCTACGACTCCACCGCCGAGCGGGCCGCGGCCGACCGGGAGTGGACCTACGGCCACGTCATCGTCGACGAGGCGCAGGAGCTCTCGGCGATGGCGTGGCGGCTGGTGATGCGGCGCTGCCCGAGCCGGTCGATGACGCTGGTCGGCGACATCGCCCAGACCGGCGACCTGGCCGGTGCCTCCTCGTGGGCGCAGGTGCTCTCGCCCTACGTGGCGAACCGCTGGCGCCTGGAGCAGCTCACCGTCAACTACCGCACGCCGTCGGAGATCGCCGACGTCGCCGACGACGTGCTGGCCGTCATCGAGCCGGGGCTCGCCGCGCCGCGCTCGGTCCGCAGCACCGGCGTGCCACCCCGGGCGGTGTCCGTCGCCGGCGACGCCCTCGACGACGTCGTGGCCAAGGTGCTGGCGGAGGAGTCGGGCGCGGTGCCCGACGGGCGCACCGTCGTGCTCGCCCCGGCCGCGCGGGTCCGGGACCTGCGGCTGCGCCTGCTCGGCGCGGCAGAACCGGAGGCGGGCCCGGACACCCCCGACGGCCCGGCCGACCCGAGCGTCGACCTGGAGTCGCCGGTCGTGGTGCTGCCGGTCGCCTCGGCCAAGGGGCTGGAGTTCGACGCCGTGGTGCTCGTGGAGCCCGCCGAGATCCTCGACGAGTCCCCGCGCGGGGCCAACGACCTCTACGTCGCCCTGACCCGCGCCACGCAGCGCCTGGCGGTGGTGCACGCGCGGGCGTTGCCCCCGATGCTGCACCGGCTCACCGCAGGAACGTGAGGATCCCGGCCGCGATCGCCTCCGCGTAGCGCTGCCGGTCCGCCTCGCTCGACACCAGCGCGGCCTCGCCCGGGTTGCGCATGTTGGCGCACTCGACGAGCACGGTCGGGCGGGTGGCGTGGTTGAGGCCCGCGAGGTCGCCGCGCGGGGACAGGGCCTGGTCCCCGATGTAGTCGGAGTCGGGGAAGCCCGCGGTGCGCATCGCGTCACGGACGGCGAGGGCCAGCTCCCTGGCCGCTCCGCCCTGCGCGGGGGCGAGCGGCGGGTCGGACAGGGCGACGTGGAAGCCGCGGTCCGCCGCGGCGGAGCCGTCGGCGTGGACGGAGACCACCGCGTCGGCGTCGGCGGCCTCGCCCGCCCGGCCGCGCTCGTCGACGCAGGGGCCCACGCCGGCGTCGTCGGGACGGGTGAGGACCACGCGCACCCCGGCGGCCTCCAGCGCGCGCCGCACCCGCTGCGCGACGTCCCAGGTGAAGGCGTGCTCGGGGTACCCGGCGTCGGTCTCGGTGCCGGTGGTGTTGCAGGCCTTGGTGCCGCCGCGACCGTCGGGCACCGGGCGGTTGATCTCCGCCGGGTTCGCGCCGTTGCCGCCGTTGTGCCCGGGGTCGAGGACGACGACGGGCGGGTCCGGCGCGGGGGTGGCGACCGGGGCCGGGGCCGGTGTCGGGGACGCGGGCGGGGTCGGGGATTCGGGCGGGACCGGGGACGCGGGCGAGACCGGGGACGCGGACGACGCGGCCGGGGCCGGGACCGCCGCGCCCCCGCACCCCGCCAGCACCACCGCCGCGACCACCACCCCGACCAGCCGCCCCACCCTCATGCCCCGAGCATGGCAGCCCCGCGGCCGGCCCCACCGGAACCCGACCCGCGCGTCGGACCGCCGCGACGGATACGGGATCGCGACGAGGCGGGCGCCGTCACCCCCGGCGGCCGCGACTCGCGCAGGGTCACGACCACGGGCGATGATCGCCGCGAACCGCACGTGACCGCCCTGTCGGGGGCCGTGCGGTGCGGATGTTCCCGATCACGGCACACCTGCACCGACGAGGTCGTCCGCCGCACGGTGCAGCCCGTCCCGGGCCGGGTCTGCGCGACCGCGGTCAGGCGTCGGCGAGCGCGTCGAGGACGCCCTGGCCGTACTTGGCCAGCTTGTTCTCCCCGATCCCGCTGATCGCGCCCAGCGCGGCCAGGGAGTCGGGGCGGCGGGTGGCGATCTCCTCCAGCACCGCGTTGTGGAAGATCACGTACGCGGGCACGCCCTGCTCCTTGGCCGTGGCCCCCCGCCAGGCCCGCAGCCGCTCGAAGACCGGGGCCAGCTCCGGGGCGAGGGCGGGGGCGTCGCCGCGGGGGGACCGGGACCGGGTGCGGGTGGCCTTCACCGGGTCGCGCCGCATCGGCACCTCGCGGTCGCCGCGCAGCACCTCCGCGCTGGCGTCGGTGAGGGCGAAGGTCTGGTACGCGCCCTGGACGGCGAGCAGCCCTTGGGCGAGCAGCTGCCGGACGACCGCGCGCCACTCCGGCTCCGACAGGTCGGCGCCGACCCCGAACACCGAGAGCTCGTCGTGGGCGAACTGCTCGATCTTCGCGGTGCGCTTGCCCGTGACGATGTCGATCAGATGCCCGGCCCCGAAAGACTGGTTGCGCTCCTTCTTCAGCCGCCACACCGCGGAGAGGATCTTCTGGGCGGGCACGGTGCCGTCCCAGGACTCGGGCGGGGACAGGCAGGTGTCGCAGTTGCCGCACGGCTCGCTCGCCTGCCCGAAGTAGTCCAGCAGCCGCACCCGGCGGCACTGCACCGTCTCGCACAGCGCCAGCATCGCGTCCAGGTGCTGGGCGAGGCGGTGCCGGTGCGCCCGGTCGCCCTCGGACTCGTCGATCATCTTGCGCTGCTGCACGACGTCGGCCAGGCCGTAGGCGAGCCACGCGGTGGACGGCAGCCCGTCGCGGCCCGCGCGACCGGTCTCCTGGTAGTAGCCCTCCACGGACTTGGGCAGGTCGAGGTGGGCGACGAACCGCACGTCGGGCTTGTCGATGCCCATGCCGAACGCGATCGTCGCGCACATGACGACGCCCTCCTCCCGCAGGAAGCGCGACTGGTGCCGCGCGCGGACGCCCGCGTCGAGCCCCGCGTGGTAGGGCAGCGCCGGGATCCCCTGCCCGACGAGGAACTCCGCGGTCTGCTCCACCGACTTGCGCGACAGGCAGTAGACGATGCCGGCGTCGCCGGGGTGCTCGGTGCGCAGCAGGTCCAGCAACTGCTTGCGGGGCTCGTTCTTGGGCGCGATCCGGTACTGGATGTTGGGCCGGTCGAAGCTCGCGACGACCTGCTTGGCGCCGGTCAGGTCGAGCCGCTGCGCGATCTCGGCGCGGGTGGCCTCGGTGGCGGTGGCGGTCAGCGCGATGCGCGGGACCTCGGGCCAGCGCTCGTGCAGGTCGGACAGGGCGAGGTAGTCGGGCCGGAAGTCGTGGCCCCACTGCGCGACGCAGTGCGCCTCGTCGATGGCGAACAGCGCGATCCGGCCGCGCCCGAGCAGCGACAGGGTGGAGGGCACCCGCAGCCGCTCGGGGGCGAGGTAGAGCAGGTCGAGCTCGCCGTCGAGGTAGGCGCGCTCGGTGTCGCGGCGCTCGTCGGGGTTCTGGGTGGAGTTGAGGAACCCGGCCCGCACGCCCAGGGCCCGCAGGGCGTCGACCTGGTCCTGCATGAGGGCGATCAGCGGGGAGACCACGACCCCCGTGCCCGGCCGGACCAGCGCCGGGACCTGGTAGCACAGCGACTTGCCCCCACCGGTGGGCATGAGCACCAGCGCGTCGCCCCCGGCGCAGACGTGCTCGATCACCTCCTGCTGCGGGCCCCGGAACGCGTCGTAGCCGAAGACCCGGCGCAGGACGTCCAGGGGTGCCGGCGCGGTGTCGGGGAGGCTCACCCGGCCGATCCTACGAGGCCCGCCGCGTCGTCGCGGCCGAACACCGCCGCCGGCCAGCGGACGACCGGGGCGGGCGTCACCGGTGCGGGCGCAGTGCCGCGCGCAGGTCGTCGACGATCGCGGCGGGCTGCTCCAGCGCCCCGAAGTGCCCGCCGTCGGCCAGCTCGGTCCAGCGGGTGATCGTGGTGGTCCGCTCGGCGATCCGGCGGACCGGGGAGCCGATGTCGTGGGGGAGCACCGCGACGGCCGTGGGCACCGTCGACGGGGTGTCGGAGGATCCCCAGCTCGCGGCGCCCTCCCGGTAGTAGCGTGCTGCCGACGCCGCGGTGCCGTTGAGCCAGTAGATCATCACGTTGGTGAGCAGCAGGTCGCGGTCGAGGACCGCGTCGGGGGCGCTCCACTCGAGGAACGCGTCGGCGATCCAGGCGAGCAGGCCGACGGGGGAGTCGGACAGCCCGAACGCGAGCGTCTGCGGGCGGGTGCCCTGGATCTGCGCGTAGCCGCCGAGCTCGTAGGTGTAGCGGTACCCCTGCTCGACCGCACGGCGCTCGGTCGGGTCGGACATGTCGGCGGTCTCGGCGGTCACCGTCGCCGACATGATCTGCGTGAGGTGCAGGGCCGCGCAGTGCTGCGGGTCGACGACCCCGAGCTCGCGGGAGATCACCGCGCCGAAGTCGCCGCCGTGCGCGGCGTAGCGGTCGTGGCCGAGCCGGCGCATCAGCTCGGCCCACAGCGGCGCGACGGACTCCGCGGTGCGCCCGGAGACGGGTCCGCCGAACCCGAAGCCTGGGATGGTCGGCACCACGACGTGGAAGGCGTCGGCCGCGTCGCCGCCGTGGGCGACCGGGTCGGTCAGCGGGCCGATGACGTCGAGGAACTCGACGACCGAGCCGGGCCAGCCGTGGGTGAGCACGAGCGGGAGCGCGCCGGGCTCGGCCGAGCGCACGTGCAGGAAGTGCACGGTGTCGCCGTCGATCTCCGTGGTGAACTGCGGGAACGCGTTGAGCCGCGCCTCCTGGGCCCGCCAGTCGTACCCGTCGCGCCAGTGCCCGGTCAGCGCGCGCACGTCGTCGAGCGGGGCGCCGAACGTCCGGCCCGTGCCGGGCTTCTCGTCGGGCCAGCGGGTGTGGTCGAGGCGCCGGGCGAGGTCGTCCAGCTCGGCCTGCGGAACGTCGATACGGAACGGCGTGATCTCCATGGGGACCACGGTAGGGTCCACTGCGGCCACTTCCTGGCCGCAATCCGGCCGGGCGCGCGGACGCCGCCGGTGCCACCCTGATGCGATGACCGCCGAACCGCTCACCGGTGACTTCTTCCGCTTCGCCGACGCCCTCACCGACGACGAGCGCGAGATCGTCGCCCGGGTGCGCGAGTTCCTGGCGGAGGAGGTCGCGCCCGTCGCCCTGGAGCACTGGACGAAGGCCGAGTTCCCGCACCACCTCATCCCCGGGTTCGCGGGGCTGAACATCGCGTCCCTGCCCTACGACGGCCTCGACGGCCCGGCCGCGCGCCGGCAGCTCATCGGGTTCGTGTCGATGGAGATCGCGCACACCGACCCGTCGCTGAACAGCTTCTTCGGCATCCACAACGGCCTCGCGATGGGCAGCATCGACCTGTGCGGCTCGCCCGAGCAGCGCGAGCGCTGGCTGCCCGCGATGGGGCGGATGGAGAAGATCGGCGCGTTCGGGCTGACCGAGCCGCACGGCGGGTCCGACGTCGCGCGCGGCCTGGAGACCACCGCCCGCCGCGAGGGCGACGAGTGGGTGATCGACGGCGAGAAGCGCTGGATCGGCAACGGCACGTTCGCCGACCTGGTCGTGATCTGGGCCCGGGACGTCGCGGACGACTCGGTCAAGGGCTTCGTGGTGGAGCAGGACAACCCCGGCATGACCACCACGAAGATGGAGAACAAGATCGCCCTGCGCACCGTGCAGAACGCCGACATCGTGCTCAGCGGCTGCCGCGTGCCCGAGGCCGACCGCCTGCAGGAGGCGCACTCCTTCGCCGACACCAACAAGGTGCTGCGCCGCACCCGCGGCGGCGTGGCCTGGGGCTCCACCGGCACGATGATGGCGGCCTACGAGCTGGCGCTGGCCTACGCGCAGGAGCGCGAGCAGTTCGGCCGCCCGATCGCCGGGTTCCAGCTCGTGCAGGACCTGCTCGTGCGGATGCTCGGCAACATCACCGCCTCCCTCGGCATGGCCGTGCGCCTGGCCGAGATGCAGGAGGCGGGGGAGGCCCGCGACGAGCACGCCGCGCTGGCCAAGGAGTTCTGCACGTCACGGATGCGGGAGACCGTCGCCGCCGCGCGCGAGGTCGTCGGCGGCAACGGGGTGGTGCTGGACTACGGCGTCGGCAAGTTCTTCGCCGACGCCGAGGCGCTGTACTCCTTCGAGGGCACCAGGCAGATCAACACCCTCGTGGTGGGCCGGGCGATCACCGGGCAGTCCGCCTTCGTCTGAGGCTCACACCTCGTCGGTCCGCACCGGGCGGTGCTCCCGCAGCGAGATCGTGGCCGCCTCCGCCGCGACGGCCACGGCCAGCGCGTCGTCGACGGTGCAGGGCGACTCCCGGGTCCCGGCCACCACCTCGGTGAACGCGGCCAGCTCGGCCCGGAACGCCGACGCGAGGCGGTCCATGAAGAACGTGTGCGCCGGCCCGGCGACGGTGAGTGCCCCGGGGCCCAGCGGGCGGACCGGCAGGCCGTCGTCGAGCCCGGCGGCGGCGCTGTCGGCCGCGCCGTGCACCTCCAGGCGCACGTCGTAGCCGCGGCCGTTGTAGCGGCTGTTCGAGACCAGCCCGAGCGACCCGTCGGCCATCGTCAGGACGAGCGCCGCGGCGTCGACGTCACCCAGCTCGCCGAACATCGGGTCGCCGCGGTCGGAGCCGGTGGCGTAGACCTCGACGATCTCCTGCCCGGTGACCCAGCGGACGGCGTCGAGGTCGTGCACGGTGCAGTCCCGGAACAGCCCGCCGGACCCGGCGAGGTAGGCGCGCGGCGGCGGCGCCGGGTCGAGCGTGGTGGACCGGACGGTGTGCACGCGCCCCAGCTCCCCGGCCGCGACGGCCCCGCGCACCGCGAGGAACGCGGCGTCGAAACGGCGGGGGTAGCCGATCTGCACCCGGGCGCCCCGAACGGACGCGGCCGTGGCGCGGGCGTCGGCCAGCCCGGCGGCCAGCGGCTTCTCGCAGAACACCGGCAGCCCGGCGGCGACGGCGGCGCGCAGCAGCACCGGGTGGGCGTCGGTGGCGGCCGCGATCAGCACGCCGTCGACGCCCGCGGCGATCAGCTTCTCCGGGGAGTCGGCGGCCTCCGCGCCGACCTCCGCGGCCACCGCCGCCGTGACGGCGGGCACCGCGTCGGTGACGACGAGCGAGTCGACCGCGTCCAGCGCGGCCAGCGTGCGGGCGTGGAAGGCGCCGATGCGCCCGAGCCCGATCAGTCCCAACCTCATGCCAGATCCCAGTCTCATCAGTCCAGTCCTCCCAGGACGTTCTGGTCCCAGTCGATGACGGAGCCGGTGACGACGCCGCTGCGCGGCGACAGCAGGAACACCACGAAGTCGGCGATCTCGTCGGCCTGCCCGAGCCTGCGCATCGGCAGCCGGGCGGCCGCCGCGGCGCGCCAGGTGTCGTCGGCGTCGTGAAACCGGCGCTGCGTGGCGTCCTCGCCGGGGGTGTCGGTCCAGCCGATGTCGAGGCCGTTGATCCGCACCCGGTCGAACCGGTGCGCGTGGGCGGCGTTGCGGGTGAGCCCCGCGAGCCCCGCCTTGGCGGCGACGTAGGGGGCCAGGTAGGGCTGCCCGCCCAGCTCGGAGGACGAGATGACGTTGACGACCGACCCGGGCGCGCCCCGGCCCACCATGTCGGCGACGGCGGCCTGCATCGTGAAGAACGGCCCCCGCAGGTTGACCGCGACGTGCCGGTCGAACAGCTCCGGGGTGGTGTCGAGCAGCGTGCCGCGGTCGGTGAGCCCCGCCGCGTTGACCAGCGCGTCGATCCGGCCGTGCGCGGTGACCACCGCCGCGACGGAGGCGAGCGCCTGTGCCGGGTCGGCCACGTCGGCGGCCACGAACCGGGCGCCGGCGTCGGCCGCCGCCTTCTCCCCGGCGTCGACGCGGCGGCCGCTGATCGTCACCTGCGCGCCCTCCCGCACGGCGGCGCGGGCCACGGCGGCCCCGACCCCCTGCGTGCCGCCGCTGACCAGCAGCACCGTCCCGTCCAGCAGTCCCATCAGTGGCTCTCCCGGCGTCGCGCGTGATCGGTGAGGGCGGCGTCGAACGCCGCGGCGGTCCAGCCCTGCGCCACCGCGCGGCGCACCAGGTCGGCCTGGGTGGGCGGGGCGAGGCCGTCGACCGGCGGGTCGCGGTCGAGGTTGGTGGGGAAGGCGTAGCCCTCCGCGGCGGCCGACACGGCGTGGTCGGTGTCCGGCGTCAGGTACGGGTAGACCGCCCGGCACACGCGGGCCCGGTCGACCGACTCCATCGCCCGGCCGAACGCCGAGCTGATCTGCAGCAGGTTGGCGGTGCGCCGGACGTCGGCGCTGCGGTTGTGGCCCGCGCCGTGGATCACCGCGGGGTTGAAGAACGCGGCGTCGCCGACGGCGAGCGGCAGCTGCACGTGATGGCGTGCGAAGTGCGCGGCGAACTCCGGCAGCGCCGTGGCGAGGTAGCCGTCGGCGTACTTCTGCGAGTGCGGCAGGTACAGCGTGGGACCCGACTCGACGGGCATGTCGGCGTGCGCCACCGCCCCCTGCAGCGTGAGCACGGGGGACAGCCGGTGCACGTGCGCCGGGTAGCGCACGATCTCGGTCGGGGGCAGGAAGCCCAGGTGGTAGTCGCGGTGCCCGACCTGGGCCGCCCCGCCCGGGTGCACGACGTTGACCTGCGAGGTCACCTGGTAGCCCGGACCCAGCCAGGCCAGGGCGACCCGGGCGAGCACGTCGGAGGCGTAGTAGTCGACGAACGCCGCGGGCGCCCGTACGGCGAGCTTCTCCAGGGCGTTCCAGACCCGGTCGTTGGTGCCGCGGCCGTTCGTGTCCACAGCGGCGAAGTGGTCGCCGACCGCCTGCCCGGCGGCGTACTGCTCGGCGATCATCGCGTCGAACTCGGCGGTGACCCGGTCGACGACCGCCCGGTCCAGCGCGCCCCGCACGACGACCACGCCGGGGCCGTCGGCGAGCGCGCGGACGAGCTCCGACGGCGGCGCGGCGCGGACCCCGTCGGCGGAGTAGACCAGCACCTCCTGCTCGACGGTGTCGGCGTGCGGGAAGGCGCGCGGGTCGGTGCGGTCGGCGAGGACCGCGACGAGGTCGTCGAGGACGGGCACGGCCACGGGCCCACGCTCCTTCGCGGTTTTAAAGCGCTTTAACGAATGCTGTGTACGATCCGCGACGTGACCGGAGCTGTCAAGAGGCCGCGGCTGGAGGACGTCGCCGCGGCCGTCGGGGTGTCGACGGCGTCGGTGTCGCTGGTGCTGCGCGGCGTGGCGGGCCCGAGCGCGGAGACCCGCGAGCGCGTGCTGGAGGCCGCGGCCCGGCTCGGCTACCGCGCCGACCGCAGCGCGAGCCTGCTGGCGCGGCGGCGCACACACGTCCTGGGTGTCCCGGTGCTCCTGCGCGACGCCTTCCGCACGGAGTTGGCCGAGGAGGTGCAGCTCGCCGCCGACGCCCGCGGCTACACCGTGGCCCTGAGCGGCATCACCCGCACCCACGATGAGCAGCGCGTCGTCGACACCCTGCTCGACCTGCGCTGCGAGGCCGTGCTCCTGCTCGCCCCCGGCCTGTCGCCCGCCGGGCTGTCGGCGCTGGGGGCGCGGGTCCCGACCGTGGTGATCGGGCGGCGGCTCCCCCCGGACGGGTTCGACGTGGTCCGCGTCGCCGACGCCGACGGGATCGGCCAGGCCGTCGACCACCTGGTCGGGCTCGGCCACCGCGCGATCGTCCACGTCGACGGCGGGCGGTCGGAGATGGCGCCCGAGCGCCGGGAGGGCTTCACCGTGGCGATGGCCGCACACGGGCTGGAGCCGCGGATCGCGCCCGGCGGCGACAGCGAGGAGGCCGGTGCCCGGTCGGCCAGGGCGCTGCTGGACGCCGGCCTGCCGACCGCGGTGGTCGCGGCCAACGACCGCAGCGCCCTGGGCCTGCTCGACGTGTTCCTCCGCGCGGGGGTCCGCGTGCCCGGTGACGTGTCGGTGGTCGGCTACGACGACGCCGAGCTGTCCCGGCTCGCGCACGTGCGGCTCACCACCGTCAGCCAGGACGCGCCGGAGCAGGCGCGGATGGCCGTCGACGCCGTGCTGGAGCGGCTCGACGGCGGGCGCACCGACGTCGTGGAGCGGGTGCTGCGGCCGCGGCTGGTGGTGCGCGGCACGACCGGTCCGGTTCAGGCGTAGCGCCCGGCCAGCTCGGTGCCGATCCGGGCGAGCTCGGCGCGGACCTCCGGCGGGTCGAGCACCTCCACCACGGATCCCCAGCCGGCGAGGGTCCGGGCGACGTCGAGCGCGGTCGGGGCGCCGACACGCACCCGCGACCGGCCGTCGGCACCGGGTGGGCCGGGGTCGCAGTGCCGGCCGAACTGGCTGCGCAGCACCGGGACGAACCGGGTCTCGATCAGCACCGTAGCGGTGAGCCGCCCGCGCCGCGCCTCCACCTCGTCGACGACCCGCTCCCAGGCCCCGGCCGGCGTGAAACCCTCAGGGCGCTGCGCGACCAGGTCGGTGACCTCGGCGTCGAGGACCCGGTCGATCCGGAACGTGCGCTGCCCGGCCGCGGTGCCCGCGATCAGGTACCAGGTGCCGTCCTTGTCGACCAGGCCCCACGGGTCGATGAGCCGTTGCGTCGGCGCGCGGGTGCGCCCGGCGTAGCGCAGCCGGACCCTGCGGCGGTCCACCACCGCCCCCAGCAGCAGCTCGACCAGCGGCGGCCGCTCCCCGTCGAGCCCGCCCCAGCCGGTGGGGTCGACGACGACGGAGCCTGCGGCGGCCGCCGCCTCGGCGCGGAACACCTCGGGCAGCGCGCGGGTGAGCTTGCGCAGGGCCGAGCGGGCCTGCGGCGCGTCCGCCGCGGCCGGGCCGAGCAGCAGGAACAGGGCCCGCGCCTCCGGGGCGGTGAGGCCGGTCAGGTCGGTGCGGGCCCCGCCCAGCAGCGACCAGCCCCCGCCGCGCCCGGCCTGCGGGTAGACCGGGATCCCCGCGGACGACAGCGCCTCCAGGTCGCGCCGGGCCGTGGCGACGGAGACCTCCAGCTCGGCCGCGACCTCCGCGGCCGTCACCCGGCCGCGGGCCTGCAGGAGCAGCAGGACGGCGACGAGCCGGTCCGCGCGCATGCGGGAAGTCTGCCAGGGAAAGTGCTCATAGGGTGAGCGCTTTCGGCGGCAGGATCGGCCCCATGACCACGTTCCGCGGATTCGCCACCCTCAACTTCTTCGCCGACGACGTCGCGCAGGCCGCCCGCTGGTACACCGAGGTGTTCGGGGTGCCGCACTACTTCGAGCGCTCCGGCCCGGACGGGCGGCCCGCCTACGTCGAGTTCCGGATCGGCGACCTGGAGGCCGAGTTCGGGATCATCAGCAGCGCCTACCGCCCGCCGGTGGCGGACGGGCCGGCGGGAGCGATCATGCCCGGAGCGATCATGCACTGGGCCGTCGACGACCTGGAGGGCACGGTGGCCCGCCTGCTCGGGCTCGGCGCGACGGAGTACCTGCCGATCCAGGTGCGTGGGGACGGCTTCGTCACCGCCTCGGTCGTCGACCCCTTCGGCAACCTGCTGGGGGTGATGACCAACGTGCACTACCTGGAGATGCTGGGGCGCGCCGGCAGCCCGGCCGCGGAGTAGACCGCGTCGGTCAGCTCCGCGGTCGCGACGGCGTCGTCGGCCCCGGCCGGGAACGGCGCACCGTCGCGCAGGTGCGCCCGCACGGCCTCCAGCTGGTACAGGTAGGTCGAGCGGGTGCCCAGGTGCTCGGTGCGCTCCCCGGAGGGGCCGCGCACGACGACCCGGTCGTCGCGCTGGGGCAGGACGACGTTCATCGCGGTCGCCTCCCCGTGCTCGCCGGTCACCCGGCAGGTGATCGACCAGTCGTCCGCGGCCATGTCGCAGTGCGCCTGCCCGGTCGCGCCGGACGGGTAGCGCAGCTCCGCGGTGACCCGCTCGTCGACGCCCGGCCGCCCGGCCCGTTCCTGCGCGGTGGCCGAGGAGACGGCCGGCTCCCCGCCCGCCCACTCCGCGAACGCGCGCAGGCACCGCAGCGGGTAGCAGCCGAGGTCCATCAGGGCGCCACCGGCGAGGTCGAGCCGCCAGCGCGGGTCGTCGTCGGGCGGGGCGGGCATGGTGAAGCGGGACTCGACGCGGCGCAGCGCGCCCAGCTCCCCGGACGCGACGAGCTCCCGGAGCCGGCGCAGCACGGGGTGGTGGAGGTGGTGGAACGCCTCCAGGACGACGACGCCCGCGGCCGCGGCGGCGTCGCGCACCGCCCGGGCCTCCGCGGCGTTGCTCGCGAACGGCTTCTCGCTGAGCACGTGCTTCCCGGCCGCGACGGCGGCCAGGTTCCACGGGCCGTGCAGCGCGTTGGCCAGCGGGTTGTAGACGATCTCGATCCCGGGGTCGGCGAGCACGTCGGCGTAGAACCCCAGGACCCGCTCGACGCCGTGCTCCGCGGCGAAGGCCGCGGCCCGCCGGGGGTCGCGCGCGGCCACGGCGACGAGCCGGTCGCCGGTCTCCTTCGCGGGCTCGACGAGCGCGCCCGGGGTGATTCGGGCGGCCCCGAGGACGCCGATGCGCAGGGGTTCGCTCACGAGGACTCCCCGGGTGAGATCGACGTGGTGGGGGTCCGGCGGCCGGTCGACCCCGATGGTGTCGATCTCACCGGCGGCGTGGGCCGCCCGTCCCGGCCCGGGCCGGTCGAGGTCGTCACGAGCGCGCGAGGATCGCACGCAGCGCGTCGACGCTCGTGCGCACGTCGGCGGGCGGGCCGTCCTCCGCCGGTTCCTCGACCAGGATCGTGTCCTGCTCCAGGACGTACCAGCCGGTGTACCCGTGGTCGCGCAGGTGCCCCACGATCGCGGCGAAGTCGACGTCGCCGTGCCCGACCGGGCGGTACATGCCCTCGCGCACGGCCTCCGTGTAGGTGAGCCGCCCGCCCTGCACCTGCTTCGCGAGCCCGAGGTCGACGTCCTTGACGTGGGTGTGCGCGATCCGCTCGGGTGCCTGGCGGGTCAGCGCGACCGGGTCGGTGCCGCCGATGAGCAGGTGCCCGGTGTCCAGGCACAGCGCGACGGTCGAGCCGTCGAGCACGCGCTGCACGTCGTCGGTGTTCTCCACCATCGTCCCGACGTGCGGGTGCAGCACCGCGCGGACGTCGTGGGCGGCGGCGACCCCGGCGAGGCGGTCGAGGTTGGCGAGCAGGGTCCGCCAGCCGTCGTGGTCGAGCGCGGGACGGGTGTCGTAGCCGTCGAGCCCGCTGACCGCCGAGAGCACGAGGGTGTCCGAACCGGTGGCGGCGTAGGTGGCCAGCAGCTTCTCCACCTCGGGTACCGGGTCGTGCTCGGGCACGTGCAGCAGCAGCGGGGTGAACCCGCCGACGGCCTGCAGGCCGTACCGGTCGAGCAGGGGGCGCGGGTCCTCGGGCAGGAAGCCCTCGGGCCCGAACTCGGTGGCGACCAGCCCCACCTCGCGCATCTCGGCCAGCACCCGGGACGGCGGGAGCTGGAAGCCCCAGCCGGGGACCTCGCAGACGCCCCACGAGATGGGCGCTCCGGCGATCTTCATGCGTTCTCCTTCAGGGACACCGGCCGCCCGGTCCGCCAGGACTCGTCGGCGGCCAGGGCGAGGTCGAACGCGGCGAGCGCGTCGCGACCGGTGACGGGGGGCGGGGTGCCGTCGCGGACGGCGCGCGCGAACGCGTCCAGCTCCGCGGCGTAGGCCCAGGGGTAGCGCTCCTCGAAGTCGCGGGCGAGGTCGCGCGAGGCGAGCCCGGGGGTGCGCCACTCGACGCCGCGCACGTGCGGGGCGTCGATCCGGGCCGTGGCGAGGGTGCCCATGACCTCCGTGGAGCACTCGTAGCCGTAGCGGGCGCTGCGGCTGTTGTCGATCACCCCGAGCGCGCCGTTCGCGAAGCGCAGCACCGTGACGGCGGTGTCGATGTCGCCCAGCGCGGCGAACGCCGGGTCGGCCGCGGCACCGTGCGCGTGCACCTCGACGACCTCCCCGACCAGCCAGCGGGCGACGTCGAGGTCGTGCACCACGACGTCGAGGAAGAAGCCGCCGGAACCGGACAGGAACGCCGGGTCCGGTGGGGTCATGTCGCGCAGCGAGGTGCGGAACAGCGTGACCTCACCCAGCTCGCCCGCGTGGATCCGGGCCGCCGCGGCGGCCCAGTCGGGGTCGCTGCGGCGGTGGAAGCCGACCTGGAACACGATCCCGGCCGACTCCACGGCCGCCAGCGTGTCCAGCGTCGTCATGCGGTCCAGCGAGATCGGCTTCTCGCAGAACACGTGCCGGCCCGCTGCGGCGGCCTGCGCCGTCAGCGGGGCGTGGGTGCCGGTGGGGGAGGCGATCGCGACGGCGCCGACGCGGTCGAGCAGCTCGTCGTACGACGTCGTCCACGGCACGTCGAATTCGGCTCCGGCGGCCTGCGCGGCCGCCGGGACCGGGTCGTACACGCACGCCAGCCGCGCGACCGAGCAGCGCCCGGCCAGCGCGGCGGCGTGGATCCGCCCCATCCGGCCCAGCCCCGCCAGCCCGACCCCGACCCGGCTCACGCGGGTCCCTTGTAGAGGTCCGGCCGGTCGGGGAGCACGACGGGTTCGCGTGCGCCGGAGCGCAGGGCGGCCAGCCCGGTCTCGCAGACGACGGTGGCCGCGTACCCGTCCCACGCGGACGGGCCCGTGGTGCCGCCCGCGGCGACCGCGTCGACCCAGGCCTGCAGCTCGGCGTCGAACGCCGGGCCGAACCGCTCGCGCCAGTGTGCGGGCACCCGGCCCGCGTGCGTCCCGGCGCGCTTGACGACCGTGCCCGCCGACTCCGACAGCTCGACGGTGCCGTCCTCGCCGACCACCTCGCCCCGGATGTCGTAGCCGAACCCGGCGTTGACCGAGGCCTCGACGTCGACGAGCACGCCGCCCTCGGTCTCCAGCAGCACCAGCAGCGGGTCGTCGAACCCCGCCTTGGCCTTGCGCGAGGTCCGCGGCCGCAGCACCGTGACCGCGGCGATCTCCTCGTCGAACAGCCACCGCGCCACGTCGATGTCGTGCACCGCGGTGTCGGTGACGATCATGTCGCTGGTGAAGAAGTCCGGCACCGACGGGTTGCGGTGCGCCGCGTGCATCAGCAGCGGCAGCCCGATCTCCCCGCCGGTGACGACCTCCTTCATCGCCCGGTACTGCGCGTCGAAGCGGCGCATGAACCCGACCATCACCAGCCGCCGCCCCGTCGCCGTCTCGGCCTCGACGATCCGCTCGGCGGCCTCGCGTGTCGTGGCCAGCGGCTTCTCGCAGAACACCTGCTTGCCGGCGGCGACGCAGGCCAGCACGTACTCCTCGTGGGTGGGCCCCCAGGAGGTCACCACGACGGCGTCCACCCGGTCGTCGGCGATGAGCTCGGCGCCGCTGCGGTGGAGCACCGGGCCCGCGAGGCCGTCGGCGACCACCCGGGCCCGGTCGAGGTCGACGTCGGTGACCGCGCCGACGCGCGCCCCCGACAGGACGTGGGACAACCGGTGGACGTGGTCCTGCCCGATCGCGCCCACGCCGATGACGCCGACGGTGATGGTCACTGCGTTCCTCTCTCCGGTCAGGCCTTCGGCGGGGTGCCGGCGGCGACCCCGGACGGGATGGCCAGGTCGTGTGCCTCGGCCTCGATCTGCTGGGCGGCCTCGGCCGCCGCCCCGCCGCCCTGCTGCAGCTCGTGGCTCAGCGCCTCCAGCTCGGCGCCGCCGGCCATCAGGCCGGTCAGCTCCTCGCGGGTGATCTCGCTCTTGGCGAAGTCGCCGAGGCTGCGGCCCCGCTTGAGCAGCATGAACCGGTCGCCCACCGGGTAGGCGTGGTGCGGGTTGTGGGTGATGAAGATGACGCCCAGCCCGCGCTCACGGGCCTGGATGACGTACTTCAGCACCACCCCGGCCTGCTTGACGCCCAGCGCCGCGGTCGGCTCGTCGAGGATGAGCACCTTGGCGCCGAAGTACACCGCCCGGGCGATCGCGACGCACTGCCGCTCCCCGCCGGACAGCGTGCCGATCGGCTGGTCGATGTCGCGCAGGTCGATCCCCATGGCGAGCAGCTCCGCCTTGGCGATCTTGCGCATCGCGTCGGTGTCCAGCCGGGCGATCGGGCCCCGGCCCTTGCGCATCTCGGACCCGAGGAAGAAGTTGCGCCACACCGGCATCAGCTTCACGACCGCGAGGTCCTGGTAGACGGTGGCGATCCCGGCGTCGAGCGCCTCGCGGGGCGAGGAGAACGATACCTGCTCGCCCTCGAGGAGGAAGTCGCCGCCGTCGTGCCGGTGCACCCCGGCGAAGATCTTGATCAGGGTCGACTTGCCGGCGCCGTTGTCGCCCAGCACGCAGGTGACGGCGGCGGCGCCGACCGTGGTGGAGATGTCCTGCAGCGCGATGACGCTGCCGAACACCTTGGACACTCCGCGGATCTCCAGCAGCGGCGCTGCGGTGGCCGTCGTCATTTCCCGCTCCGTTCCGCGTAGCGGCGGACATACTGGTTCGCGAGCACCGCGAGCAGCAGCATCGCGCCCAGGAAGAACTTGAACCAGTCGCTGTCCAGGCCCGCGTACACGATGCCCTGACTGGTCATGCCGAAGATCAGCGCGCCGATCGCGGCGCCGATCACCGACCCGTAGCCGCCGGTCAGCAGACAGCCGCCGATGACCGCGGCGACGATGTAGATCAGCTCCTCCCCGAAGCCCTGGTTGGTCTGCACCGAGGTCTGTTCCATCAGCTTGAGCGTGCCGACCAGCCAGGCGCAGGCGCCGACGGCCATGAACAGGGTGATGGTGGTGCGGGCCGCCGGGACGCCGATGTTGCGGCTGGCGACGGGGTCGCCGCCGACGGCGAAGGTCCAGTTGCCGAAGCGGGTCTTCGCCAGCACCCACGCGCCGATCGCCACGACCAGCACCCACCACAGGATCTGGATCTTGAAATCGACCCCGAAGACGTTGATCCGGCTCGCGAACAGCGGCCGCACGGTGTCGTAGAAGGGGACCTGCGCCATACCGCCCACCGACACCGTGCCGGTGATCAGCTTGGTGACGGCGAGGTTGAGGCCCTGCAGCATGAGGAACGTGGCGAGGGTGATGATGAAGCTGGGCAGCCCGGTGCGCGTCACCAGGTAGCCGTTGACGAAGCCGATGCCCAGGCACAGCACCAGCGACACCAGCAGCGCGGCCCAGATGTTGAGGCCCCACTGGGTGGTCATGACGGCGGTGGCGAGGCCGGCGGTGCCGGTCAGGACCCCGGCGGACAGGTCGAAGTGGCCGCCGATCATCAGCATGGCCACGGCGACGGCCATGATGCCGAACAGCGAGGCCGGGTCGAGCCAGTTGGAGATGCCGGCGAGCGAGTAGAACTGCGTCGACGACACGGCGAACAGCACGAACAGGATCACCGCGCCGATCAGCGAACCGATCTCGGGGCGCAGGACGAGCCGCCGGAGCAGCCCGACCCGGGCCACCCGTTCGTCGGCCTCGGGGGTGGGTGGGGACAGGGTCGTGGTCATGGTTGTGCTCCCGGTTCCAGGGGCGGGGCCCGTGCGGGCCCCGCCACCTGTCCTGCTAGCGGGTTCCCTGGGTGGCCAGGTCCTGGACCTGCGCGGCGTTCTCCTGCGTGACGTAGCCCGGACCGGTCAGGACCGGCTGCCCGCCACCGATGGTGTTGAGGTTGGACTTGTAGAGCGTCAGCATGACGATGGGCAGGTAGCCCTGCGTGTACTGCTGCTGGTCGACGGCGAAGAGCATGTCGCCGTCGGCGATGGCCTGGGTGACGTCGCCGTTGAGGTCGAACGTCGCGAGCTGTGCCGAGGAGCCGGACTCCTGGACCGCGGTGATCGCGACGCCGCCGATGACCGGGCCGAGCGTGAGGACGCCGTTGATCGACGGGTCGGACTGCAGCTTGGCCCGGATGGTGGCCTGGGCGCTGGTCGGGTTGCTGTTCTCGACCTGGAGGTTCTCCACCGATCCGCCGAGGCCCTCGGCGAAGCCCGCGCACCGCTGCTCGAGGCCGATGTTGCCGGCCTCCTGGATCACGCACAGCGCCTTGTTCACCCCGGCGGCGGCCATCTGCTCGCCGGCCCCGCGCCCGGCGATCGTCTCGTCCTGGCCGACGTGGGCGAGCGCGCCGAACTCGCGGGAGGAGTCCTGCCCGGAGTTGATGGTGATCACCGGGATGCCCGCGGCCACGGCGGCCTCGATGGAGCCGCGCAGGGCGTCCGGGTTGGCCATGGAGACCACCAGGCCGTCGACGCCCTCGTTCACGGCGGCGTCGATGAGCTGCGACTGCCGGGCCGGGTCACCGTTGCTGTCGCGGTAGGTCACCGTGACGCCCTCGTCGGTGCCGGCCTGCTCGGCGCCCTTCTTCACCACGTCCCAGAACGTGTCGCCCGCGGCGCCGTGGGTGACGACGGTGAAGTTGTAGCCGTAGCTGCCGGCGCCCCCGCCCGCGCTCGCGGCGGGTGGTGCCTGGCCGGTGCCGCTGCAACCGGCGGCGAGGAGCAGCGCGGCCGAGGCGGCCACGACGACGCCCTTGCGGAGATTCATCGGTGTGTTCCTTCTGTTGAGGGGACTTCGGGGGGTCAGGTCGCGGTCGGGAAGTGGAAGGACGAGCCGGACGACGCCTCGACCCGCGGCCAGCGCGCGGTCACGACCTTGGCCCGGGTGTAGAACGCGATGCCCTCCGGGCCGTGGATGTGGGACTGCCCGAACAGCGAGTCCTTCCAGCCGCCGAAGGAGTAGTAGGCCATCGGCACCGGGATGGGCACGTTGATGCCGATCATCCCGACGTCCACGCCGCGCTGGAACCGTCGCGCGGCCTCGCCGGAGCCGGTGAAGATGGCGGTGCCGTTGCCGTAGGGGTTGGCGTTGACGATCGCGATCGCCTCGTCGACCGTGTCGGCCCGCACCACCGAGAGCACCGGGCCGAAGATCTCCTGCGTGTAGACGTCCATCTGCGTCGTCACGCGGTCGATGACGGTCGGGCCGACGAAGAAGCCGTCCTCGTGGCCGGGCACGGTGAGCCCGCGCCCGTCGACGGCGAGGGTGGCGCCCTGGGCCTCCCCGGTGCCGATGAGGTCGACGATCCGGTCGCGCGCGGCGGCGGTGATGACCGGGCCCATCTCGGACGCGGCGTCGCGGCCGGGGCCGACCCGGGTGGCCCGGGCCTTCGCGCTGACCGCCTCGACCAGCTCGTCGGCGGCGCCGCCGACCGCGACGGCCGCGGAGATCGCCATGCAGCGCTCGCCCGCCGAGCCGAACGCGGCGGCGACGAGGTGGTCGGAGGCGTAGTCGAGCGCGGCGTCGGGCAGGACGATCGCGTGGTTCTTCGCCCCGCCGAGTGCCTGCACGCGCTTGCCGGCGGCGGTGCCGCGCTCGTGGATGTACTTCGCGATCGGCGTCGAGCCGACGAAGGACACCGCGGCCACGTCCGGGTGGTCGAGCAGGGCGTCGACGGACTCCTTGTCGCCGTGCACGACGTTGAACACGCCGTCGGGCAGCCCGGCCTCGGCCAGCAGCTCGGCCGCCAGCATCGACGCGCCGGGGTCGCGCTCGCTGGGCTTGAGGACGAAGGTGTTGCCGGTCGCGATCGCGACCGGGTACATCCACATCGGCACCATGGCCGGGAAGTTGAACGGCGTGATCCCGGCGCAGACGCCGAGGGGCTGGCGGAAGGAGAACAGGTCGACCCCGCCGGAGACCTGGTCGGAGTACTCGCCCTTGAGCAGCGAGGGGATGCCGCAGGCGAACTCGACGACCTCCAGGCCGCGCTGCACCTCGCCGCGGGCGTCGGAGAGCACCTTGCCGTGCTCGTCGGAGATGATCTCGGCGAGGTCGTCCATCCGGGCGTTCACCAGCTCGCGGAACGCGAAGAGCACCTTCACCCGCTGCGACAGCGACGACTGGCCCCAGGTCTCGAACGCGGCCTTCGCACTCTGCACGGCGGCGTCGACGTCCACCGTTCCCGCCAGCAGCACCTCGGCCTGCTGCGCGCCGGTGGCGGGGTTCCAGACCGGGCTCGTCCGGGTGGACGTGCCGGTGGCCGGCTTGCCGCCGATCCAGTGGCTGATGGTTCTCACGGGTCGTTCCTTCCGATCAGGGGGCGCTGGTCGCGCTTGCGCGCCTCGTAGGTCGTGCGGGCGTGGCGGGTGCTGTCGAGCTCCGAGACCTCGGCGACCGGGACGTCCCACCAGCTGTCGGGGTCGGGCACCGGGGCGAGCGGGTCGGTCTCGACGTGGATCGCGGTGGTGCGGGTCGACGCCCGGCTCTGCTTGACCGCGTCGCGGAACTCCGCGATCGTGCGGACGCGGATCACGTCGGCGCCGAGGCTCTCGGCGTTGGCGGCGAGGTCGACGGGCAGGACGTCGCCGTCGAGGCGGCCGGAGCCGCCGCGGTAGCGGTAGGCGGTGCCGAAGCGCTGCGAGCCCAGCGACTCCGACAGCGCGCCGATCGAGGCGAACCCGTGGTTCTGGACGATCACCAGGTTGAGCTTGATGCCCTCCGACACCGCGGTGACGATCTCGCTCGCCATCATCAGGTAGGAGCCGTCGCCGACCAGGGCCCAGACCTCGCGCTCGGGAGCGGCCATCTTCACGCCCAACGCGCCGGCGATCTCGTAGCCCATGCAGGAGTAGGCGTACTCGACGTGGTAGCCCTTGCGGTCCCGCGCGCGCCAGAGCATCTGCAGGTCACCGGGCATGGACCCGGCCGCCTGCACGACGACGTCGCGGGCGTCGATCCCCTCGTTGAGGGCGCCGAGCACCTCGGTCTGCGCCGGGAGCGGGGAGTGCCCGAGGTGGAACGCGCGGTCGACCTCGGCGTTCCAGGGGCCCGCGTCCCACGTGGTGTCCCAGCGCCGCCCGGCGAGCGCACCGGTGAGCGCGTCGAGCCCCTCCCGCGCGTCGGCCAGCAGCATTTCCCCGGTGTGCTTGGCGGCGTCGAGGGAGGCGACGTTGACGTTGACGAACCGGACGCCCGGGTCCTGGAACGCGCTGCGCGAGGCGGTGGTGAAGTCCGACCACCGGGTGCCGACGCCGATCACGACGTCGGCGGTGCGGGCGAGCCCGTTGGCGACGGGGGACCCGGTGGACCCGACGCCGCCCACGGCCTGCGGGTGGTCGTGCAGCAGCGCGCCCTTGCCGGCCTGGGTGTCGGCGACCGGGATGCCGGTGGCCTCGGCGAAGCGGGCGAGCGCGTCGGAGGCCTGCGAGTAGTGCACGCCCCCGCCCGCGACGAGCAGCGGTCGCCGTGCGGAGCGGATGACCGCGGCGGCGCGGGCGAGCGCGGCGGGCTCGGGCACCGGGCGGGCCAGGTGCCAGACGCGCTTCGCGAACAGCTCGTCGGGCCAGTCGTGCGCCTCGGCCTGTACGTCCTGGGGGAGCGCGATCGTCGCCGCGCCGGTCTGGGCCGGGTCGGTCAGCGCCCGCATCGCGCCGAGCAGCGCCGCGGGGAGCTGCTCGGGGCGCCACACGCGGTCGAAGAACACCGACAGCGGCCGGAAGGCGTCGTTGACGGACACGTCGTAGCCGTCGGGGCGTTCGAGCTCTTGCAGCACGGGGCTCGCGACGCGGGTGGCGAACACGTCCGAGGGCAGCAGCAGCACCGGGATCCGGTTGGTGGTGGCCAGCGCGGCGCCGGTGAGCATGTTCGTCGAGCCGGGGCCGATGCTGGCCGTGCACGCCATGAGCTGGGTGCGGTCGCGCATCCGGGAGAACCCGACGGCGGCGTGCACCATGCCCTGCTCGTTGCGGGCCAGGTGGTAGGGCAGCTCGTCGGCGTACTCCAGCAGCGCCTGCCCGATCCCGGCGACGTTGCCGTGGCCGAAGATCCCGAAGCACCCCGGGACGAGCCGCTGCTCGACCCCGTCGCGCTCGGAGTACTGGTTCGCCAGGAACCGCACGACGGCCTGGGCGACGGTGAGCCTCATGCCTTCTCCTGCGTGGTGGTCAGGGGGAGCCGGGGGTCGATCTCCTGGGCGTCCCAGGTGCCGCGGACCCAGGCGTGGTCGGGGTGGTCGCAGATGCGCCAGGCCCGCTCGTCGCCGGGGCCCGCCATGACGTTGAGGTAGTACAGGTCGTAGCCGGGGGTGGCCATGGACGGACCGTGCCAGCCGTGCGGGATGAGGACGGTGTCGCCGCTGCGCACCTCGGCGCAGACGTCGATCTCGCGGCCGGGGCCCGAGGTGGACACGCGCTGGTAGCCGGGACCCCCGTTCGCCACCTCGAAGTAGTAGATCTCCTCCAGCACCGACTCGCCCTCGCGCTCCTCGTCGTGCTTGTGGGGCGGGAACGACGACCAGTTGGCGCCCGGCGTCAGCACCTCGACGGCGATCAGCGCGTCGGCGTCGAACGTGCCGGGCATGCAGAAGTTGTTGACCTGCCGGCTCGCCTGCCCGGCCCCGCGCAGCTCCACCGACACGCCCTCGGCGGGCCCGTAGCGGGCCGCGAGGCGGCGCTTCGCGCGGGCGGCGGGCAGGGCGAACCGGCCCCCGCCCGCGCTGGTCACCGTCACCTGCGCGTCGCGCGGGGCGTAGGCGAAGTCGGTGACGCGGCTGAACACGTCGTCGCGGCCGACCAGCTCGAAGCGCTCCCCGTCGCACTCCACGACGCAGCTCCCCGACAGCGGCAGGACGATCGTCTCGTCCTCGCCGGTGTCGAAGGTGGCGCTCCCGCCGGGGTCGAGGGCGAGCACCCGCAGCGAGCTGTACTCCCACCCGGCGCTCGCCGGGGTCACGACCAGCGAGAACGCGCCCTCGGCGCTCTCCCCGGCCCGGATCACGCTCACAGCAGACCCACCGCGGTGTCGACGGCGGCGGCGACGTCGTCGTCGGCCGGGTAGAGCAGCGACCGGCCGATCACCAGGCCCTGCACCGTGGGCAGGGCGAGCGCCTTGCTCCAGTCGGCGAACGCGCGGTCCGGGTCGGCGCTCACCTCACCGCCGAGGATCACCGCGGGCAGGGTCGTCGCGGCCATCGCCCGCTCCATCTCCTCGACGATCGGCACCTTCAGCCAGGTGTGCGCCGAGGTCCGGCCCAGCCCGGCGGCGACGGTCATCGCCCTGGCCATGGCGTCGGCGGTGAGCTCGTTGCGCACCCGGCCGTCGACGCGGTGGGAGACGAACGGCTCGACCATCGCCATGAGCCCGTGCCCGGCCAGGTCGGAGACGGCCCGCGCGCACGCCTCCAGCGTGACGACGGTGGCGGGGTCCTCGGCGTCGATGCGGGTGAGCATCTTGCCGCCCTCGTACCCGCTCGCGGCGATCCCGGCGGCGTCGTAGGCGGTGAACCGGTCGTCGATCTCGAACACGGTGCCGGCCAGCCCGCCGCGGTTCATCGACCCGACGACGACCTTCCCGTCCAGCGCGCCGAGCAGCAGCAGGTCCTCCAGCACGTCCGGGGTGCCCAACACCCCGTTGACGCCCGGGCGCGACAGGGCCAGCACCAGCCGGTCGAGCAGGTCGGCGCGGTCGCCCATCGCCATGGCGCGGTTCCCGGCGCGCAGGGCGCCGCGGGCGGGGTGGTCGGCGGCGATCATCATGAGCCGGCCGTGCTCGCCGAGCAGCGACGCCGGGCGCACCCGGGCCGCGGCGGCCTCGGCGATCGCGCCGGGGCGGTGCACGCGCGTCTCGACCAGCGTGCGCAGGACCTCGTCACGCACCGACGGTCTCCTTCAGCATCTCCTCGACCTCGGCGGAGGTCGGCATCGCGTCCGCGCACGCCAGCCGGCCCGCGACGATCGAGCCCGCGGCGTTGCAGAACCGCATCGCGCGCTCCAGCTCCCACCCGGACAGCAGCGCGTGGCACAGGGCGCCGCCGAACGCGTCGCCCGCGCCGAGGCCGTTGACGACCTCGACCGGCACCGGTGGTACCTCGACCGTGCGGGTGCCGGTCGGACCCGTCGTCACGGAGGCGAGCACGCCTGCCGGGCCCTGCTTCACCACGGCCAGCCCGACGCCCGCGTCGTGCAGAGCCGCCGCCGCGGCGTGCGGATCGCGCTCGCCGACCGCGGTGTCGCACTCGTCGAGGTTGCCGACGGCGACGTCGACGTGGGGGAGTGCCTCGCGCACCCGGCGCCGGGCCTCCTCGCGGGACTCCCAGAAGATCGGGCGGTAGTCGAGGTCCAGCACCGTGATCCCGTCGCGGCCGCGCGCCCGCAGGGCGGCGAGCGTCGCCTCCCGGCTGGGCTCGCGCGACAGGCCGGTGACGGTCACCCAGAACACCTCCGCGGTGCGCACGGCGTCGAGGTCGAGCTCGTCGGCGCGGATCATCAGGTCGGGCGCGGGGTCGCGGCCGTAGAAGTACAGCGGGAAGTCGTCGGGCGGGAAGATCTCGCAGAACACCACCGGAGTGGGCAGGCCGGGGACCGCCGTGACGTGCCGGTCGTCGACGCCGAAGCCGCGCAGGGCGTCGTGCAGGAAGGCGCCGAACGGGTCGTCGCCGGTGCGGGTGATCACCGCGCTGCGCCGGCCGTGCCGGGCCGCGGCCACCGCGACGTTCGTGGCGCTGCCACCGAGGTACTTGCCGAACGTCGTCACCTCGCGCAGCGAGACCCCGGTCTGCAGCGGGTAGACGTCGACGCCGATGCGCCCCATCGTCAGCACCTCCGGCGCCGCGGTGGTCGTGTCCTGGCCTGGCATCCGGCTCCCTCGTCGCTGGTCGTGGCTGCTCGCGCCGGGTCAGGTGTACTCTCGTCGAAAGATCAGGTCAACACTTTGTTCTAACAAAGGTGGTCAGCATGCCGGATCGCACGGTCCCGGAGGTCCCGCTGGACCGGACCAGCCCCGTCCCGCTGTACTTCCAGGTGGCGACGCGTCTGCAGCAGCTGATCGAGGACGGCGAGCTGCCGGTGGGCAGCCGCCTGGAGAACGAGGTGGAGCTCGCCGAGCGGCTGGGTGTGTCGCGGCCCACCATGCGCCGGGCCATCGCCTACCTCGTCGAGCGCGGCATGCTGGTGCGCCGCCGGGGCATCGGGACCCAGATCGTGCACCCCAAGGTGCGCAGGCCCGTCGAGCTGACCAGCCTCTACGACGACCTCGCCAAGGACGGCCAGTCGCCCCGCACCGAGGTGCTGCTGCTGGAGGTGCGGCGCGCCCCCGACCACGTCGCCGAGGCCCTCGGGGTGCCCGGTGGGCTCGACATCACCTGGATCGAGCGGCTGCGCTTCTCCGGCGGCGAGCCGCTGGCGATCATGCACAACGCCGTGCCGCTGGACCTGCTGCCGCTGACCGAGGCCGACCTCGCCGAGCGGGGGCTCTACGAGCTGCTGCGCGCGGCCGGGCACGTGCCGCGGATGGCGAGCCAGACCGTCGGGGCGAAGGCGGCCTCCGCGACCGAGGCCCGCCAGCTCGGCGACTCCCGCGGCGCCCCGATGCTCACGATGGTCCGCACCGCGTGGGACGAGGCGGGCCGGGCCGTGGAGTACGGCTCGCACGTCTACCGCGCCAGCCGGTACAGCTTCGAGCTGACGCTCACCAGCTGACGCCCGCGCCCGGCCCCGCCGCTCACGCGAGCGAGGCCCGCCACGCCGCGTGCAGCGCGGCGAACTCGCCGTCGCCCTCGACCAGCTCCCGCGGCGGACCGTCCTGCACGATCACGCCGTCGGCCATCACCAGCACCCGGTCGGCGATCAGCACCGTCGAGAGGCGGTGGGCGATGATCAGCGCGGTGCGCCCGGCCAGCACCGTCGCGAGCGCGTCCTGCACGGCCCGCTCCGATGGCACGTCCAGCGAGGACGTGGCCTCGTCGAGCAGCACCACCGCCGGGTCGGCGAGCACCACCCGCGCCAGCGACACGAGCTGGCGCTGCCCGGCCGAGAGCCGCCCGCCGCGCTTGCGCACGTCGGTGTCGAACCCGTCGGGCAGCGCCTCGACGAACCCGCGCGCCCCCACCGCCCCCGCCGCCGCCACGACCTCGTCGCGGCCCGCCGAGGGCCGGCCCATCGCGATGTTGTCGGCCACCGACCCGGAGAACAGGAACGACTCCTGGGTGATCATCACCAGTGCGTCGCGCAGGTCGGCGTCGGCGACGTCGCGCAGGTCGACGCCGTCCAGGCGCACCGTGCCCGCGGTGGGGTCGTGGAAGCGGGCCGCGAGCTTGGCCAGCGAGCTCTTGCCCGCCCCCGTCGCCCCGACGAGCGCGACCGTCTGCCCCGCCGGCACGCGCAGCGAGAGCTCCGGCAGCACGAGCCGGTCGGGTGCGCGCCGGTAGGCGAAGCGCACCCGGTCGAACTCCAGCTCCCCGCGCACCGGTGCGGGCAGCGCCACCGGCCGCCGCGGCTCCGCCACCCCGGGCGGGGTGTCGAGCACCGAGGAGATCTTCTCCAGCGCTGCGGCCGCCGACTGGTAGGCGTTGAAGAACTGCGCCAGGTCGTCGAGCGGGTCGTAGAAGCGGCGCAGGTAGAGCAGGAAGGCCGTGAGCGCGCCCAGCGCCAGCGTCCCGTCGACGACCCGCAGGCCACCGACCAGCAGCACCGTGGCCAGGGTCAGGTTGCCCACCGCCCGGGTCAGCCCGACGTACCAGGCGACGGTGCGGAAGGCCTCCACGTTCGCGTCGCGGAAGGCCGTCCCGAGCTCGTCCATGATCGCCTCGCTGCGCCGCTCGCGGCGGAACGCCTGCACGGCGCGGATGCCGTTCATCGACTCGACGAAGTGCACGATGAGCCGCGCCACGGTCGTCCGCGTCCGCCGGTAGCTGGCCCGGGAGCTGCGCTGGAACCAGCGCGTGAGCACCATCAGCGGCACGAAGCCGGCGAACACGATCAGCGCGAGCGGCGCGTCGAGCACCACCAGCAGCACCGAGATGCCGACGAGCGACAGCGCCGCGCCCAGTAGGCCGTCGAGACCCTGTTCGAGCAGGTCGCCGAGCGAGTCGAGGTCGGAGGTGAGCCGCGAGATCAGCCGCCCGGAGGTGTAGGACTCGTGGAAGTCCAGCGACAGCCGCTGACCGTGGGCGAACACCCGCCGCCGCAGCTCCAGCAGCAGGTCCTGCCCGACGCGCCCGGACAGCACCAGGAACGCCGCCCGCAGCCCGGCACCGGCCAGCCCGCAGGCCGCGTACCCGGCGATCGTCCAGGCCAGCGGCGCGGGGCGGCCGTCGAGTGCGGCGGGGACACCGGTGTCGATCGCCAGCGCCACCAGCAGCGGACCGGCCAGCATCACGGCGTTGTCGAGCACGAGCAGCAGCACGGCCAGCGACACCGCGCGCCGGTGCGGGCGCACCAGGTCGACGACCAGCGACCGGGCCCGCCGCTGCAGCCGCAGGCCCGCGGCGGGCGTGAGGTCCTCGTCGTCGTCGGTGGCGACGCCGCGCCAGTCGTCGGTGTCGGTGCTCACGTCGGCACCCCGTCCCGCTCGACGTCCAGGCTGGCCAGCAGCGCCCGGTACTCCGGGTGCGTGGCCATCAGCTCGCCGTGCACGCCGACGGCGGTGATCCGGCCGCCGGACAGCAGCGCCACCCGGTCGGCCAGCTGGACCGTCGACGACCGGTGCGCCACGACCAGCGCGGTGACGCCGGTGAGCACCTGGCGCAGCGCCGCCTCCACCTCGGCCTCGGTGTGCACGTCCAGCGCCGAGAGCGGGTCGTCCAGGACCAGTACCGGCGGTCGCCCGAACACCGCCCGCGCCAGCGCCAGGCGCTGGCGCTGCCCGCCGGACAGGGACATGCCCTGCTCGCCGATCCGGGTGTCGAGCCCCCACGGCAGCGCGGCGACGAACCCGTCGGCCCGCGAGATCCGCAGCGCCTCCCACACGTCCTCGTCGTTCGGGGCGGCGTCGGGGCGGGTGGGCGCGCCCAGCGCCACGTTCTCGCGCACGCTCGCCGAGATCAGCACCGGGTCCTCGAACGCCGTCGCGACGGTGCGCCGCAGGTCCGACAGCGCCAGGTCGCGGACGTCGAGCCCGTCGACGGTCACCGCACCCGCGGTGACGTCCTGGAGCCGGGGGACCAGCGCGGTCAGCGTCGTCTTGCCCGACCCGGTGGCCCCGACCAGCGCCATCGTCTCGCCCGGGCGTACCACGAGGTCGACGCCGTGCAGCACGTCGCGCGCGGCGCCGGGGTACCGGAAGGACACCCCGCGCAGCTCGAGCGCGCCGCGCACCGGTTCGGGCAGCGCCACGGCGACGTCCGGGTCGGTGACCGCGGGCCGCACGTCGCGCACCTCCCAGTACCGGGTGGTGGCCGTGGCGGCGTTGCTCGCCTCGGCCAGCAGCCAGCCCAGCGTGGCGATCGGCCAGTACAGGTAGGTCATCACCGTGACGGCCGCGACGAGCGTCCCGAGCGTCAGCGACCCGGTGGCGACCCCGTACGCGCCGAGCCCGAGGATCGTCGCGACCGCCGTCTCCGGGAGCATGACCAGCACGAACCACAGCGCGGCGACCAGCCGCAGCTTCGCCAGCTCGGTGCCGCGCAGGCCGCGCGACCGCGCGACGAAGTGCTCGGTCAGGCGCCGTCCGCGACCCAGTGACTTCAGCACGCGGATGCCCAGCGCCGACTCCTCGACGACGGTCGCGAGGTCGCCCTGCTGGTCCTGCGCGCGCCGGGCCACCACCGAGTACCGGCGCTCCAGCAGCAGCGTCAGCACGGTCAGCGGCACGGCGGTGACGGCGACGACCAGCCCCAGCCACGGCGAGAGCCACACCAGCACCCCGATGCCGACGACCACCGTCACCGCGTTGACGACCAGGAAGGTCCCGGAGAACGCGACGAACCAGCGGATCGTGGTGAGGTCGGCGGTGGCCCGGGAGAGCAGCTGCCCCGAGGCCCAGCGGTCGTGGAAGGCCACCGGCAGCCGCTGCAGGTGGGCGAACAGGTCGGCCCGCATGTCGGACTCGACCTGGTTGCTCGGCCGGGCCACCAGCGCGCGGCGCAGCGTGATCAGCGCGGCCTCGGCGAGGCCGAGACCGAGCACCCCGAGCACCAGCCAGGGCAGCACGCCGAGGTCGCCGCGGGCGATGGGCCCGTCGACGATCTCGCGGGTGACCAGCGGGACGGCGAGGCCCGCCAGGGTGGCCGCGAGCGCGGCGAGGCCGCCCCCGACCAGCGGCACGCGGTGGGGACGGACGTAGGGCAGGAGCCGGCGCAGCGCGGACAGGGTGCCGTCCGCGGGCCCGGGCGGTGTGGCGTCGCTCATGGCGTGGACAGACGGTAGGAGCCCGCCGCGCCCACCGCACCCGAGTTCCGCCGGTCAGCTCCCGGGCAGGCGCTCGTGCCGCGCGGCCGGGAGGATCCGGTCCTGGTGGTGCAGGGCGAGGCTGCGGGCGTAGCGGCGGGCGATGTCGGGCATCGGGTTGTCGGTCCCGCCGATCCCGAACACCGTGCCGGGGTAGTCCAGCGGGCCGATGCGGTCGCGGATGCGCTCCCACTCGCCGGGTGCGACGAGCTCGGCCGGGTCGCCGCCGGCGAACCAGCCCATGGGCACCGCCATCCCCGCCGGGACGACCGTGCCGACGTGCACGACGGAGTGGAACTCCAGCTCCGCCCCGACGCCGATGCGGGCCCCGTTGAACACCACGGCGCCGGTGGCGATCCGGGTGTCGCCCTCCACCACGCAGCCCGTCAGCGCGGCGTGCGGCCCGACCAGGACGTGGTCGCCGAGCCGGGCCGGGTGCCGCGGGACGCCGCGCACCACGGCGTTCTCCATGACGATGCAGTGCGCGCCGATCTCGACCGGCCCGCCCTCCGCGGTGATCACCGCACCGAACAGGACCCGGCTGTGCGGTCCGACGGTGACGTCGCCGCACAGCACCGCCGTCGGGGCGATGTAGGCCGACGCGTGCACCCGTGGGCTCCGGTGGCGGTGCCGCACGAACAGCGCGTCGGGGCCGACGTCGGGCACCGGAGGGGCGTACACCGGTGTCGTCCGCCGTGGTGGCTCCTGCGTCGTCATCTCCACCTGCCTTCGCCCGGCGACCGGTCGCGACAGGCCTATCGGCTGCGGGCACAGGCGTGGTACCGCTGTCCGGGCGAGCCGACCGTGCCCGAGCGCGGCGGAGCGGGGTGTAGCAGGCTGTGCCCGGACATCGTTCACCGGCAGGAGAGGCACGGACGTGGCGTTGCGGATCGGCTACAAGGCGTCGGCGGAGCAGTTCGCGCCCCGCGAGCTCGTGGAGTACGCGGTGCGGGCCGAGGAGGTCGGCCTGGACAGCGCGGCCGTGTCCGACCACTTCCTGCCCTGGCGGCACGAGGGCGGCCACGCCCCGTTCGCGCTGAGCTGGCTGGCGGCGGTGGGGGAGCGCACCTCGCGCATCCGGCTCGGCACCTCCGTGCTCACCCCGACCTTCCGCTACAACCCGGCCGTGCTCGCGCAGACGTTCGCGACGTTGGGCCTGCTGTACCCGGGCCGGGTGATGCTGGGCGTCGGCACGGGGGAGGCGCTCAACGAGATCGCCGTGTCCGGGCGCGAGTGGCCCGAGTTCAAGGAGCGCTACGCCCGGCTGCGCGAGGCCGTGCGGCTGATGCGCGAGCTGTGGACGGCGGACGGGCCGGTGTCGTTCGAGGGCGACTACTACCGCACCGTCGACGCCACGATCTACGACCGCCCCGAGACGCCGGTGCCGGTCTACATCGCCGCGGGCGGCCCCCAGATGGCGAAGTACGCCGGGCGCGCGGGTGACGGCTTCATCTGCACCTCCGGCAAGGGCATGGAGCTCTACACCGAGAAGCTGCTGCCGGCCGTCGCCGAGGGCGAGCAGGCGGGGGAGAAGGCCGCGGGCTCGGTCGACCGCATGATCGAGATCAAGATGTCCTACGACCGGGACAAGGACCAGGCGCTGGAGAACTGCCGGTTCTGGGCGCCGCTGTCGCTCACCCCGGAGCAGAAGCACAGCGTCGACTCCTCGGTGGAGATGGAGCGCCTGGCCGACGAGCTGCCGATCGAGCAGGTCGCGAAGCGCTGGATCGTGGCGTCCACGCCGGAGGAGGCGCTCGCCGGGATCCGGCCCTACGTCGACGCGGGCCTGAACCACCTGGTCTTCCACGGCCCGGGCCACGACCAGGAACGCTTCCTCACCCAGTTCTCCCAGGACGTCCTGCCTGCGCTGCGCGAGCTGGCGTGAGCGACGCGCTGGAGCAGGACGGGCGGGTACTGCGCGCTCGCGTGGCGAAGGGCCGCCACGGCACCCTCGACGGCGACGCCCTGCCGCTGCTCGCCGACGCGCTGACCACCCTCGACCCGGCGTCGGTGGGCGCGGTGCTGCTCGTCTCCGAGTCGTCGCCCTCCCACCCCGCCAGCTTCTGTACCGGCGGTGACGTCCGCTCCTTCGCCGCCGCGCAGGACCGGGGCGCGTTCGTCGGCGGGCTGGCGACGGCGTTCCACGGGTTCCTGCGCGCGGTCGTCGACTGCCCGGTCCCGGTCGTCGCGGCGGTTCCCGGCTGGGCGGCCGGGGCGGGCATGAGCATCGTGTGCGCCGCCGACCTCGCCGTCGGCGGGCACGGCACGAAGCTGCGCCCGGCCTACCCCGGCATCGGGTTCTCCCCGGACGGCGGGATGACCTGGACGCTGCCGCGCATCGTCGGGGCCGGGCGGGCCCGCCACATCCTGCTCACCGACCGCATCCTCGACGCCCGGGCCGCGTTGGACCTCGGGATCCTGGCCACGGTCGTCGACGACGGGGAGGTGCGGGCCGAGGCCGAGCACACCGCGCACCGTCTCGCCCACGGGCCGACGGCCGCGCTCGGCCGGATCAAGCGGCTGCTCGCCTCGTCACCCGACGTCCCGCTCGCCGCCCAGCTCGACGCCGAGGCCGAGTCGATCGCGGCGTGCGCCGCGGGTCCCGAGGGCGACGAGGGGCTGGCCGCGTTCACCGCGAAGCGGCCGCCGTCCTTCCACTGACCGGGCCGCTCCGGCCCGTCGGCCGCGGTGGCCGACGCGCACACGTCGTCGCCCACGCCCGCGGGGCAGCGCGGGCGTGGGCGACGGGATGCGCGCGAGCGCGCGGGTCCAGGCGGTCAGGCGCGGGGGCGGGGGGAGTCCAGGAAACGGCGGACGCCCTTCATCCCGTACCGGTCCACCGCGGTCTTGATCAGGCCGAACACCGCACCCTGGATGGCCGCGGCGAGCAGTACCTCACGGGTGCTGTAGTCGTCCGAGAGCGGCTGCGGGGTGCCGTCCTCGTCGGACACCCGCTTCCACACCTGCCCGAACACCCAGCTCGCCACCATCCCGCCGAGCACGCCGAAGACGAGCCCGAAGGGTTTGTAGGCGATCTTGCCGAGCGGGCTGAGTTCGTTGCCGTCCCCGCGGCTCATCGGGCCCTCCGTTCGGCACCGGTCTCCCCGGCGTATCCGGCGTCGTCGCCGGCGACCCGGCCGACGAACTCGTCGGTGCGGTCGACGCCGGTGGTGCTGGTGGCGTCACCGGTGTCGGTGTCCTCGTGGTCGGTGCCCCCGGTCTCGCGGGCGTTGGCGAGAGCCGGGTCGGCGGGGACGTCGTCCTCTGGTCCGTGCATGCCGGCGAATACCCTCCCAGGGCCCGCATCACACCTGTGACGTCCGCCGCCGCCGTGCCGCGCCGGGTTTGTCGGTACCGGCGACGGGGCAACCGGGGCCCGTGAAGGACGGTCGTCCCGGGTGCCGTCGGCCCCCCGGCAGGTGTGACGGCGCGCCACGCCTGCGGTTGCGCCACCGCGCCCACGCCGTGGAGCTCGGCCGGATCCGGGGCGACATCGGGCGGTGGGCGCGGCAGACCGGCGTGCCCGAGGACGTGACGATCGACCTGCAGCTCGCGGTCGGCGAGGCCGTCGCCAACGGCGTGGAGCACGCCTACGGCGACGACGCCGACGGCACGGTCGAGGTGGAGATGGAACTGCGTGACGGACGGCCGCCCGCGGTGCTGGTGCGGGTGGCCGACCGGGGCGCGTGGCGGCCCGAGCCGGAGTCGCCCGGGTTCCGCGGGCGGGGTCTGCTCATGATCGAGCGGCTCGCCCGGCGGGTGCGGGTGCAGTGTTCCCCCGGCGGTACCGAGGTGTGCTTCGAGATCCCGTTCCCGGCGTGATGCCGGGGACCGTCAGCGGAACGCGCCGGGTACCGAGCCGCCCGCGACCAGCCGGCGGGTGGTGCCCGAGGCCCGCACCGAGCGCAGGCCCGGCAGCTGCACCGCGGAGCGGGGCATCACCGAACGGGCCCGCATGACCGGCCAGGACGGGGTGGGCGGCAGCAGCGCGTCGAGCGAGAACGCCGGCGCCGCGCCGACGCTGGAGCGCAGCAGCTCCTGGTACTCGTCGTACTCGGCCACGGCGGCGGAGATGTTGCCCTGCGCGAGATGCGCCTCGATCAGCGCGCGGCGGGCCGACTCGCGGCTGGGAGCCGACCGCACGGCCCCCTGGGCCAGCGCGACGGCCTCGTCGTACCGGCCCGCGGCGGTGAGCCGCAGGCTGCGCTCCTCGGTGGCGTGCAGCCGGAGCTGGCGGAACCGCTCCCGCTCGACGACGAGCCAGGCGGCCGTCCAACCCGGCAGGATGTCGGCCGAGAGCAGCGCCAGGTCGGGGTCCTCCGTGGCCGCGACCTCCGGCAGCGTGCGCAGCAGCAGCATCGCCGCGGCGAGGTCGACCTCGACGTCGGGGGACAGCGCCAGCGCGCCGTCGTCGTCGGTGACGAGCAGGCCCGGCACGTCGACGGCCAGCACGGCGTCGTCGAGCAGGCGCAGGGCGGAGGCGACCGGGACGCCCGGCCACAGGTCGACGGCCAGCGCGTCGCGCCGCTGCGGCCGCGGGTGCACCGCCAGGTAGGCGACCAGCCGGCGGGCGTCGACCCCGAGGGCGACGGCGCCGCGGTGCGCGTGGAGGGTGAAGGAGCCGAGGACGGTGACCCGGTGGGGCGCACTCGTTCCGGCCGGCATCGTGCGAGATCGTCGCTGATCCTCAGGCATGACTGTCCCGGTCTGTGGTGGTGCCGATGATGACCCGTCTGCAGCCGTCTGGCGCCGAGTCCGCAGAGAAGTGTTCTCCGCCGACACCCACTTGCCAAGGGGCTGCTTCGTCACAGTTCCCGCCGCGAGCTGCGGCCGGACGGGTGACGATCGTCTCCACGATAACCTACGGTGCGGCGCGTACCCGCACGTGGGTGCCGCGGTCGTCGGACCAGACGTGCAGCAGGTCACAGACCTGACGGGAGATCCACAGCCCGCGCCCGCGCGGCTCCGACGGGTGCGGGGAGGCCATTCCCGGCAACGGGTCGGCCAACGCCCCGGTGTCGTGGACCTCGCAGACCAGCCCGCCGCCGGTGGCCCAGACGTGCAGCTCGGCGTGCGGCCCGCCGTGCTCGACGGCGTTGGTCGCGACCTCGTTGACCGCCAGCACGACATCCTCGACGCGGTCGTCGGTGAACCCCGCCGCGCCCGCGATGTCGCGTACCGCCCTGCGCACCTCCTGCAGCTCCCACGACTGGAACGCGACGGTGAGATCGGGGACGCCCAGCAGCACCGGCGGGGCGACCGGGTACGCGGCGAGCACGTCGCGGGGGGCCCGGTGCCGCGGGTTGGGGCGCACCTCCCCGTCGACGAGCAGCTGCGGGTGGTTGTCGCGGGCGCCGTCGAGCACGCACAGGTGCAGCGGCATCTCGGGGAAGAAGCACGTCATGCGGACCGGCAGCTCGGCCAGCGCCACGTTGACGGCGGCGTCGAACTCGGTCCAGAAACTGCCGTCGGGTCCGTCCAGATCGGACCGGTGCTCGCCCAGGACGGAGACCGGACCCGCCGTGCGGGTGAGTTCGCGCAGCTCGCGGGCGCGGGCGACGGCGACGGTCTGCCCCGACCCGGCCTCGGCGGGCGGCCCCAGCGGGTGCAGGCCGTCGGCGGTGCCCAGCGCGTCGCGCAGCGCGGTCTCGGTGTCGGGGGCCAGCGCCAGCGCGACCGCCTCACCCCGCCCGAGTGCCGCCCGCGCCAGCGGCAGGAGCTGGCCGACCAGGTGGTCGGGGGAGGAGTGGAACCCGGCCGCGTGCTGCAGGCGGGGAGCGTCACCCGGCGGCGTCCCGGTGATCCTCACGGCTCGTCCGTGGTGGCGTCGTCGGGGTCGTCGCCGTGGGGGTCGCCGTCGTCGGGGTCGTCGCCGTGGAGGTCGTCGTCGGGCGGCGGGAGCCGGGGCTCGATCCGCAGCTGGTCGGCGAACGGCGCGCCGCACCGGTCCAGCAGGCGCAGCACGCCCGAGCGGACCCCGGTGAGCACGAGCCGGTGGGTGCTGGGGAACTCCTCGGCGGCGTGCACCAGGCTCACCGCACCGGCCACGTCCAGGAAGCGCAGCGAGGCCAGGTCCAGGGTGATCTCCGCCGACGACGAGTGCGAGCGCAGCGCCTCGTCGAGCGCGGCGTCGAGCACCCGCCGGATGCGGGGCCGGTTGCTGTGGTCGATCTCGCCCGCCACCCGCACCGTGGACGGCGCGGGCGCGGTGAGCCGCAGGAGGCTGTCGTCGTAGATCGCCGGGGCGACGATCTCGTGGCGGTGCACCGCGCGCAGCCGCTGCAGGACGTCCTCGGGGTAGCGGCCGCGGTCGAACGCGCACAGCATCCGGCCCGGCCGCGGCCCGAGCACCGTGTCGAGCCGGGACTCGTAGTCGATCATCGTCGCGCCGCCGTCGTGCTCCAGGCCGTAGCTGCCGTCCCCCATGACCCGGACCGACCCGTAGCCCTGCTCCAGGGTCTCGGTGACGACGGCGTCGAGCGCCGCGATGAGCTCGCCCGGGCTGCCGGTGATCAGCGCGCGGGTGACCGTCGACGGCACGATGCCGAACTGGCCGCTGCGCATCGCGGAGCGGTAGGGGACGCGGTCGTCGTCGAGGCGCTGCAGCAGGGAACCGGCGCGCCCGTCGTCGAAGTAGAGCACCCGTTCGCCCGCGGCCATGCCCTCGGCCAGGTAGGTGGCCGTCATCTCCCACAGCTGCTCGTCGCTGACCGGGATCGTGCAGGCGTGCGACACGGGCGTCGCATCCTGGAGCACGGTCATCGGTCCCCCTGGCATCCGAACGTGCGGTGATGGGGTGGTGGGCTGGTGGCCACATGGCGCAGGGTCGTGACACGGCGCGGTGCCACGCCGCAGCGTCACGACGTCACCACTGTACGTCGGGGACCGGGGTCGCCCGACGGGGTGGGCCGGTCACCGAGCGGTGACCGGCCCACGATCCGCGACGAGCGGCAGGCGTGGTGCGCCGGGTTCGGCCACCCCCCGACCTGGGCAGGGCCGTTCGGAGCAGGGGCGTGTGCGACGGCTCAGCCGGGGGCGGGCAGCATGGCCTCGATCAGGTGCGGCCCCGGCTCGGCCGACGCCCGGCGCAGCGCCCCGGCCAGCTCGTCGGCCGTGGTGGCGCGCTCCGCCGGGACCCCCATGCCGCGGGCCAGCGCGGTGAAGTCGAGCTCCGGGCGGTCCAGCCCGAACAGTGCCTCGGAGGCCGGCCCGCCCGCGGCACCGACCTGTTCCAGCTCCGCGCGCAGGATCGCGTAGGCGCGGTTGTGGTAGATCACGGTGGTGACGTCGAGGCCCTCGCGGGCGTGCGTCCACAGCGCCGAGATCGTGTACATCGCGCTGCCGTCGGCCTGCAGGCACCACACCGGGCGGTCCGGGCACGCCACGGCCGCCCCGGTCGCCGCGGGGAGCCCGTAGCCGATCGCGCCGCCGGTGAGGGTGAGCCAGTCGTGGCGCGGGGCGCCCGCGGTGGCGGCGGGCAGGCCCGCCCCCGAGGTGATCGCCTCGTCGACGACGATCGCGTGCTCCGGCAGCAGCGCCCCGACGACGGCGGCGGCCGAGGCGGGCGTCAACGCGCCGGTCGGCGGTTCCGGGCGCGCGGCCGGCGCGACCCGGGCCGCGCGTCCGGGGGCGAGCAGGTCGGCCAGCTCCTCCAGCGCGGCGGCCGCCGCGCCCGCCCCGTCGACGACGGGGTGCACGGTGCAGCCGTCGGGCACCAGGTCGCCGTCGCGGCCCGGGTAGCCGAAGAACGTGACGGGGGAGCGGGTGCCGACCAGCACGACGTGCCGCGCCGCGCCGATCTGGTGGCGCGCGGCGTCGCCGAGGTAGGCGAGCCGGGAGACCGGGGCGACGCCGGCGCCGCGCTCGAGCCGGGCCGGGAAGGTCTCGGCGAGCAGCCGGGCGCCGGTGGCCGCGGCGACCCGGTCGGCCGCGGCGAGCCCGTCGGCGCGCAGCGCGTCCCCGCCGATCAGCAGGACCGCGGGCTCCCCCGAGGACAGCGCGTCGGCGGCGGCCCGCAGCGCCCCGGCGTCGGCGACGGGCCGGGGCGCGACCGGGGCAGGCGGCGCGACCCGCCCCCCGTCGCCCCAGCTGACGTCGGCCGGCAGCACGAGGGTGGCGACCTGCCCGCGGTGGGCCGCCGCCACCGCGTCGGCGGCGTCGGCACCCACCTCGGCGGCCGAGGCGCTGTACCGCACCCAGCCCGACACGGCGCCCGCGATCGCGCCGATGTCGGACTGCAGGGGCGCGTCGAGCGGGGCGTGGGTGGTGGCGTGGTCGCCCACCACCGCGACCACCGGGGTGCCGGCCCGGCGGGCGTTGTGCAGGTTGGCCAGCCCGTTGCCCAGGCCCGGGCCCAGGTGCAGCAGCACCGCGGCCGGGCGGCCGGTCATGCGGGCGTAGCCGTCGGCGGCACCGGTGGCGCCGCCCTCGAACAGGGCCAGCACGGCCCGCATCCCCGGCACGCCGTCGAGCGCGGCCACGAAGTGCATCTCCGAGGTGCCGGGGTTGGCGAAGCAGACGTCGACGCCGGCGCCGGTGAGGGTGCGCAGCAGCGAGCCGGCACCGTTCACGCGGTCGTGACCGTCACGTCCGTGTTCGGCGACGACACGATGGTCTGCAGCACCACGCAGTAGCGCTCGGTGAGCTTCATCAGGGTGGCGATCTGGTCGGCGTCGGCGGTGGTGTCGAGGGCGAAGCTCAGGCGGATGTCGCGGAAGCCGACCGGGGCGTCCTTGGCGACGCCGAGCGTGCCGCGGAAGTCGAGGTCGCCCTCGGCGTGCACGGTGCCCGACACCTGCAGGTCGAGCGCGGTGGCGACGGCGCGCAGCGTGACCCCGGCGCACGCGACGAGCGCCTCGAGCAGCATGTCGCCCGAGCAGAGCTGCGTGCCGTCACCCCCGGTGGCGGGGTGCAGGCCGGCCTCGGACAGCGCGGTCGCGGTGCGCACCTTGCACGCGATCCCGGAGCCGTCGAGCTCGCCCTCGGCCTTCAATGTGACCAGCGCGGTGCCGGGGTCCTCGGTGTACTGGGCCTTGAGCGGTGCCTGCATGGCCTTCAGGGCGGCGGTGTCCATGAGCCACATCGTGCACAACGGTTCGCCACCTCGCACGCCCCGGCCTACCCTGCGGGCGTGGCCGCCCCGCCCCAGGACCGCGTCCTGACCGTCCCCAACCTGCTCAGCCTGCTGCGCCTGGCCGGGGTTCCGCTGTTCGTGTGGCTGCTGCTCTCCCCGGGCGCGGACGGCACCCCCGGCTGGGGCGACGGCTGGGCGGTGCTGGTGCTGGCCGTCGGCGGCTTCACCGACTGGCTCGACGGGAAGCTGGCCCGGCTGCTCGGCCAGTACTCGCGGCTCGGGGCGCTGCTCGACCCGGCGGTGGACCGGCTCTACATCCTCGCCGCCCTACTGGCGCTGGGCGCCCGCGGGATCGTGCCGTGGTGGTTCGTCGCGCTGCTGGTGGGCCGCGACCTGGTGCTCGCCTGCTGCGTGCTGGTGCTGCGCCGGTACGGCTACGGGCCGTTCGTCGTCACCTACCTCGGCAAGGCGGCCACGTTCCTGCTGCTCTACGCCTTCCCGCTGCTGCTGCTCGGGCAGGCCGACGGCGTCACCGCCGCGGTGGCCCTGCCGCTCGGGCTCGCGTTCGCCGCCTGGGGCACCGCGCTGTACCTGTGGTCGGGCGCGCTGTACCTGGCCCAGTTCGTGCTCGCGCTGCGTACCACTAGGCTCCCCGCGTGATTCCCGACGATCTCCGGTACACCGAGGCGCACGAGTGGGTGCGGGACCTGGGCGACGGCGTCGTCCGCATCGGTATCACCGACCACGCCCAGAACCAGCTCGGCGACGTCGTCTTCGTCCAGCTGCCCGACGTCGGCGCCGCGGTGACGGCCGGCGCGTCCATCGGCGAGGTCGAGTCGACCAAGTCGGTGTCCGACATCTACTCGCCGCTCACCGGCGAGGTCACCGCCGTCAACGAGTCGCTCGCCGAGAGCCCCGAGCTGGTCAACTCCGGGCCGTACGAGGCCGGCTGGATGATCGAGCTGCGGGTCACCGACGGGGATCCGGGCGCGCTGCTCGACCCCGGCGCCTACGCCGAGCTGACGGGCGCCTGACCCCGGCCGCCCCCGCGCGGCACGGTAGGTTCCTTCTCACCATCGCACCGCCCCACCACCGCAGGAGGAGACCCCGAGGTGACCACGAACGACGGGCCAGGCGTACCGCCGGAGCGCGCTCCCGAGATGACGTCGGTCTTCCGGGCCGACTTCCTCGCCGATGCCGAGCCCCCGGCCCAGGACCAGCCGATCTCCGGTGTCGACGCGCTGCCCGCCGGGGCCGCCCTGCTGGTGGTCAAGCGCGGCCCGAACGCCGGCTCCCGGTTCCTGCTCGACCGCGTCTCGACGAGCGCGGGCCGGCACCCCGACAGCGACATCTTCCTCGACGACGTCACGGTCTCCCGCCGGCACGCGGAGTTCCGCCGCGACGCGGGCGAGTTCGTCGTGGTCGACGTCGGCAGCCTCAACGGCACCTACGTCAACCGCGAGCCGGTCGACACCGCGGTGCTGGCCAACGGTGACGAGGTGCAGATCGGGAAGTTCCGGCTCGTGTTCCTCACCGGACCGCGCGAGTCCGGCGGGGAGTGACGCGCGCGACGCGACCTGCCGCCCGTCCGGAGTCGGGCGCGGGCGGGGCCGCCCGTGTAGCGTCGACACCGTCGGACACGAGGCGGCCCGATCCCGGGATCCCGCCGCCTCGGCACCGGAGCACGACCCAGGAGGAGGAGAGCGCATGAGCGAGATGCGCGTCGTGGGAGTCCGAGTCGAACTCCCCGCGAACCAGCCCATCCTCCTGTTGCGGGAGACCAGCGGTGACCGCTACCTGCCGATCTGGATCGGCTCGGTGGAGGCCACCGCGATCGCGTTGGAGCAGCAGGGCGTCAAACCGGCCCGGCCGTTGACCCACGACCTCCTCAAGGACGTGATCTCCTCCCTCGGCAGGCGCCTGGAGCAGGTCCGGATCACCGACCTGCAGGAGGGCACCTTCTACGCCGAGCTGATCTTCGACGGCGGCGTCACGGTGTCCGCCCGGCCGAGCGACTCGGTGGCGCTGGCCCTGCGGATCGGCGTCCCGATCCACGCCGAGGAGAGCGTGCTCGCCGAGGCGGGCCTCATCATCCCCGACGAGCAGGAGGACGAGGTCGAGAAGTTCCGCGAGTTCCTCGACTCCATCTCCCCGGAGGACTTCCGCGGCGCCCAGCCGTGAGCGGTCGCGACGCGCCCGGCATCGGGTGACGGCACCCGGCGCGCCGCGTTGACCAGGAGCGTCGACGCGCTTACCGTCAGCTCCGACATCGGCCCCGGTCCCGGGGCCTCTGCGGGAGGGAGTTCGGTGGACGACAACCCGCAGTCGGGTGCGCCCGAGCAGGGTGAGCTGTTCCCCGATCCGCTCCTGGGCGCCGGGCTCGACGGGATGCCCGACCAGCTCGTCGGCTTCCGCGGTCCCACCGCGTGCCAGGTCGTCGGCATCACCTACCGCCAGCTCGACTACTGGGCCCGCACCGGCCTGGTCATGCCGTCGATCCGGGGCGCCGCCGGGTCCGGCTCGCAGCGGCTGTACTCGTTCAAGGACGTGCTGGTCCTCAAGGTCGTCAAGCGGCTGCTCGACGCCGGGGTGTCGTTGCAGAACATCCGCGTGGCCGTGGAGCACCTGCGCCGTCGCGGCATCCGCGACCTGGCCGGCATCACGCTGTTCTCCGACGGCACCACCGTCTACGAGTGCAGCTCCCCCGAGGAGGTCGTCGACCTGTTGCAGGGCGGGCAGGGCGTCTTCGGCATCGCCGTCTCCGGCGCGATGCGCGAGATCAGCGGCTCGATCAAGGACTTCCCGGTCGAGCGGGCCGACGGCGGCAGCGTCGACGAGACGCCCGAGGACGAGCTGTCCCGCCGCCGCGCCCGCCGCGCGATCTCCTGACCCACCGCTCCTGACCCACAGCGCTCAGCGCACGGCGTACGGGTCGTGCTCGGCGAGCAGCTTGTCCATCCGGGCCTGGTCGACGCGGGTGACGACGGTGCTCACCTCCTGGCGGTCGCGGACCGTCTTGGCCAGGGTGAACGCCGAGGTCGTCACGTAGAGGATGCCGAGCCCGAGGAAGGCGCGCACCCAGCCGTCGGCGGGCAGGTAGATCACGGCGAGGCCGACCGCGGCGAGCGAGATCGCGAACGACAGGACCGCCTGGACGTGGAACGCGGCGGTGGTGGGCGGGACGGGCGTGGGCGTCGAGGTCATGGCGGAAGTGTGGCCGCGGGGTGACCTCCGTCGCGTCCGTAGCTCTACCGGCCCGCGGTCACGAACCGGGACGGGCCTGCCCGGGGTAGGGTGACGGCGCGGTCGACGGCCGCGCGGAAGAGACCCGGCCGAGGTCAGGCCGGGCGCCGAAGGAGCAACTCCTCCCCGGAACCTCTCAGGCATCAGGGACCGCGCGGGCGGACGCCTCTGGAAAGCGACGTGGGCCCGGCGACGGGGCGGCGTCCGCCGACGGGGAAAGCCTGCGGGTGCGGGTGAATCTCTCAGGTGCCTTCGGGTGGTGACAGAGGGGGAGGGCAGCACGGTCCTGCCCGCGTCACCCCGGAGGTCACGTTGACAACCGCTCGCATCCCGCTCTCCGCACTGGAGCAGGGCGTCCCCTTCGCCGACCGGCACATCGGGCCCCGGGCCGCGGAGCTGGACGCCATGCTGGCCGCCGTCGGCGTCTCCTCGCTCGACGAGCTGGCCGACCGGGCGGTGCCCGACACCATCCTCGACGGGCCGGACGTCCCGTCGACGCTTCCCCCGGCCGCCTCGGAGACCGAGGTGCTGGCCGAGCTGCGCGCGCTCGCCGCCCGCAACACCGTGACGGTCCCGATGATCGGGCTCGGCTACTCCGGCACCGTGACGCCGCCGGTGATCCGGCGCCACGTGCTGGAGAACCCCGCCTGGTACACCGCGTACACGCCCTACCAGCCGGAGATCAGCCAGGGCCGCCTCGAGGCGCTGCTGACGTTCCAGACCGCCGTCGCCGACCTGACCGGGCTCCCGGTCGCCGGCGCGTCCCTGCTCGACGAGGCCACCGCGGCCGCCGAGGCGATGACGCTGCTGCGCCGGGCCGGCAAGGCCGCGAGCAACCGGTTCGTCGTCGACGCCGACACGCTGCCGCAGACGATCGACGTGCTGCGCACCCGGGCCGAGCCGCTGGGCATCGAGCTGGTGATCGCCGACGACCTGCCCGACGGCGAGTTCTTCGGCGTCCTGCTGTCCTACCCGGGCGCCTCCGGGGCGGTTCGCGACCCGTCCGCGCTCATCGCGCGGGCGCATGAGCAGGGTGCGCTGGTCGCCGTGGCCGCCGACCTGCTCGCGCTCACCCTGCTCACCCCGCCCGGTGAGCTGGGGGCCGACGCGGTCGTCGGCACCACCCAGCGGTTCGGCGTGCCGATGGCCTACGGCGGCCCGCACGCCGCGTTCCTCTCGGTGGGCCAGAAGCTCGCCCGCCAGCTGCCCGGGCGCCTGGTAGGGATGAGCCGCGACGCCGACGGCAACCCCGCGCTGCGCCTGGCCCTGCAGACCCGCGAACAGCACATCCGCCGGGAGAAGGCCACCTCCAACATCTGCACCGCGCAGGTGCTGCTCGCCGTCGTCGCCGCCTGCTACGCCGTGTACCACGGCCCCGACGGCCTGCGCACGATCGCGCGGCGCACCCACCGGATGACCGCGGTGCTGGCCGCCGGGCTGCGTGCCGGTGGGGTGGAGCCGGTCCACGGCGCGTTCTTCGACACCGTCACCGTGCGGGTGCCCGGCCGCGCCGACGAGATCGCCACCGCGGCCCACGACGCCGGGATCGCGCTGCGCCGCGTCGACGCCGACACCCTCGCCGTCGCCTGTTCCGAGCTGACCACCCGCGCGCACCTGGAGACGGTGTGGGGCGCGTTCGGCGTCACCGGGTCGGTCGAGGACCTGGACGCCGCGACCGACGACGCGCTGCCCACCGGCCTGGCCCGGACGAGCGACTACCTGACGCACCCGGTGTTCCACGAGCACCGCAGCGAGACCTCGCTGATGCGCTGGCTGCGGCGCCTGGCCGACGCCGATCTCGCGCTGGACCGCACGATGATCCCGCTGGGCTCCTGCACGATGAAGCTCAACGCCACCGCGGAGATGGAGCCGATCACCTGGCCCGGGTTCGCCGACCTGCACCCGTTCGCCCCGGCCGCCGACGCCGAGGGCACCCGCGAGCTGATCGCCGACCTGGAGCGCTGGCTCGCCGAGCTCACCGGCTACGCGGCGGTGTCGCTGCAGCCCAACGCGGGCAGCCAGGGGGAGTTCGCCGGCCTGCTGGCGATCGCGGCCTACCACCGTTCCCGCGGTGACGACCACCGCGACGTCTGCCTGATCCCGGCGTCCGCGCACGGGACGAACGCCGCGTCCGCCGTCATGGCCGGGATGCGGGTGGTCGTGGTGGCCACCGCACCCACCGGCGACGTCGACCTCTCCGACCTGCACGCCAAGATCGACGCGAACCGGGACTCCCTGGCCGCGCTGATGATCACCTACCCGTCCACGCACGGCGTCTACGAGGCGCAGGTGCGCGAGGTCGGCGACGCGGTGCACGAGGCGGGCGGGCAGGTCTACGTCGACGGCGCGAACCTCAACGCGCTGGTCGGCGTCGCGCGGCCCGGTGCGTTCGGCGGCGACGTCAGCCACCTCAACCTGCACAAGACGTTCTGCATCCCGCACGGCGGCGGCGGCCCCGGTGTCGGGCCGGTGGCCGTGGCCGAGCACCTGGCCCCGTTCCTGCCGGGCCGCGGGATCGTGGGCCCGGTGTCGGCCGCGCCGCACGGCAGCCCCGGCGTCCTGCCGATCTCCTGGGCCTACGTCCGCCTGATGGGGCTCGACGGGCTGCGCCGCGCCACCCTCACCGCGGTCGCGGCCGCCAACTACGTCGCCGCCCGGCTGGGGGAGCACTACCCGGTGCTCTACGCGGGCACCGACGGCCAGGTGGCCCACGAGTGCATCCTCGACCTGCGGCAGATCACCAAGGACACCGGTGTCACCGTCGACGACGTGGCCAAGCGACTCGCCGACCACGGCCTGCACGCGCCCACGATGTCGTTCCCGGTGGCCGGCACGCTGATGGTGGAGCCCACCGAGAGCGAGGACCTGGCCGAGATCGACCGGTTCGTCGACGCCATGATCTCGATCAAGGGTGAGATCGACCGGGTCGCGGCGGGGGAGTGGCCGGTCGACGACAACCCGCTGCGCGGCGCACCGCACACCGCGGCCTGCATCGCCGACAAGTGGGACCACCCGTACCCGCGCGAGCTGGCGGCCTACCCGACCGGGGTGACGCCGGGGGTGCACGACCGCAAGGTCTGGCCGCCGGTGCGGCGGATCGACGGCGCGCACGGCGACCGCAACCTGGTCTGCTCCTGCCCTCCGGTGGAGGCCTACTCCTGAGGCATGGGCGGGTGCGTCCCCCTCCGGACCGCACCCGCCCACCCTGGAGGGGAGCGGTCGCCACGGCGACTGATACGTCTCCCTCATGTGTCAATGAAACATTGACGCAACGGATCGTCGATCTGTCATTGACGGAACGACCCAGCCCGAACGGCCCGCGGCGCCTACCGTGACGCCGGTGACGGACGGCGTGGAGGACGGGCCGCGGACCCGACGGATGCTGTGGGGGCTGGTCGAGGAGCGGACCGGCCCGGCGTGCTGGGCCGTCCGGACCGGCAGGCCGGTGGGGGAGCAGGCCCTGCTCGACGAGCTCGGTACCGCCGTCGACGCGGTGCTGCGGGCGCCGCTCGACGGTCGGGTGCTGCCGGCCGCACTGGCCCACGCCGTCGACCTCGCCCGGTACTGGCAGGAACCGGACGAGATCGACCACCTGCTGACCCGACCCGCGGTCCGCCGCGTCATGGCCCCGCTCGCCGCCCGGGTGGCCGTGTCTCCACCGCGGTGGTGGTCGGAGCCGTGCGAGCCGGCCGGCCAGTGGCTCGTCGACGGGGACGGGGACGTCGCACCCGAGGCGGCGGCCGGGGAGCTCGACCGGTGGCGCCGGGACACGCTCGACGACGAGGAGCGAGCGGCCACGCGCCCGTCCGACGTCCGCGCGCCCTTCAGCGGCCACTGGTGGTCGACCCCGGCCCCGTCGACGTTGCCGTCCACGATCCGCGCGGACCCCGCCGGGCTGAGCCTGGTCGAGGACTCGCCCGGCCGGTCGACGGAGACCTGCCGACCGGTCTCGGCGCAGGGGCGCGTCCTGGAGATCACCGGGGCCGCCGACTGGGTGGACCTGGTACGGGCCCACCCGCTGGAGGTCACCCGGTCCCGGCGCCACGACTGGTGGCGGGCCACCGGCGTCGACGGGCGGTGGTCGATCCCGGACTGGGCGGCCGTCGCGCGCGACCACGACGCGGTGCACCTGACGGTGCGGGGCTACCTGCAGGCCGCGGGCGTCGCGCTCCCGGTGGGCGACGGGACGCACACCGTCCTCGCGGGCTGGGACCCGGACCGCACGTGGTGGCTCACGGGCCGGCTGCGGGCGGCGGGGGAGCCGCAGCGGTGGGTCAGGACCGGTGAGGTGTGGGCGCGGGGATGAGCTGGTCGCACACCTCGACCAGGCGGCGGCGCAGGGGAGCGGCGCGTTCGGCGAACGCCGCCTGCGCGCGGGCGTACTCGGCGCGGCCGGCCGCGGTCTCGATGCGGACGGGCGGGTAGCCGAGGTCGGCCAGGTCGTAGGGGCTCGCGCGCATGTCGAGCCCACGGACGTCGACCGCGAGGGCGAAGCAGTCGGCCAGCAGGTCCGACGGGGTGGCGGGGGAGAGCTTGTAGGCCCACTTGTAGAGGTCCATGGTGGCGTGCAGGCAGCCGGGCTGCTCGTGCGCCACCTGGGCGTCGCGGGTCGGGGTCACCGCGTTGCGGGGTGCGGCCGCGGCGGTGAAGAACCGGTAGGCGTCGTGGTGGGTGCAGTGCACCGGCAGCGACTCGACGACGGCGTCGGTGCCCGCGGCGCCCAGCCGCAGCGGCACCGCACCGTGGCGGGGGGCGTCGGTGCGGTAGACCATCGCCCACTCGTGCAGCCCGAAGCAGCCCAGCCGCGGGGCGCGGGAGGCGGTGGCCTCGAGCAGTGCGCGGACGAACTCCGCGGTCCCGGTCAGCCGTGCGGGCAGGGCGGCGGGGTCCAGTCGCACGGCGTCGGCGTCGCGGACGTAGCCGGGGCGCTCCTCGCCGCCGCGCAGGGCCACGCCGAACCCCGGGTCCCACTGCTCGAGCCGCGCGGGGCGCAGCGAGTAGTAGGTGAACAGGAAGTCCATGACGGGGTGCGCCTCGCCGCGGCGGCGCCGCTCCCGGTGCGGGCCGGTCCAGGCCGACACCCGCGCGCGGTGGGCCGCCGCCAGCGCGCGCCAGGTGGGCTCGTCGAACACCCTCACGGTGGGCGGACCTGGTCGACGTGGGCGTGCGTGGCGTCGCGGACGCTGCCGACGTAGCGCTCGATGAGGTCCTCCATCGTGACGAGGCCCGCGGTGGTGCCGTCCGGGCCGACCGCGCGTCCGAGGTGGGCCCGGTGGCGGCGCAGCACGGCGAGCGCCTCGTCGAGGCGGGCCCCGGTCGGCACCTCGGGCAGCGCGCGCACCCGCGCCGGGGGCACCGCGGCCTGCTCGTCGTCGGCGAGGTCCAGGATGTCCTTGACGTGCAGGTACCCGGTGAGCCGGCCGTCGCGGGCGCGCAGCGGGAAGCGGGAGTAGCCGGTGTCGGCGACCGCGCGGGCGACGTCGCCGACGACCGGGTGCGGGGGGAGCGTCACGAGGTCGTCGACGTCGATGACCACGTCGGAGACGGTGGCCTGCGCGGAGCGCAGCGTGCGGGTGAGCCGGCTGGTCTCCTCGTCGTCGAGCAGGCCCTCGCGGCGCGACTCGGTGATCAGGTCGGCCAGCTCGCCGGAGGTGAACGCGGCCTCCAACTCGTCGCGCGGCTCCACCCCGACCAGGCGCAGCACGCCGTTGGCCAGGAAGTTGAAGAAGGCGATCAGCGGACGGGCGGCGGTGGTGAACACCAGGAACGGGGGCACGAGCAGGATCGCCGCGGCCTCCGGCCCGGCGATCGCGATGTTCTTCGGGACCATCTCGCCCAGGACCATGTGGGCGACGACGAACACCGCCAGCGAGATCGCGAACGCCAGCGGGTGCAGCACCGCCTCCGGCACCCCGACGAGCGCGAGCGGGGCCTCGATGAGGTGCGCCACCGCGGGCTCGCCGAGGCGGCCCAGCAGCAGCGAGCAGATCGTGATGCCCAGCTGCGACGCCGCCAGCATCCGGGAGAGGTCGGCGTGGGCGCGCAGCACCACCGCCGCGGCGGCCTGGCCGGAGCCTGCCATCGCCTCCAGCCGGTCGCGCCGGGCCGAGACCAGCGCGAACTCGGCACCGACGAAGAACGCGTTGCCGGCCAGCAGCAGCACGGCGAACACCAGCGCGAGGACGTCGCTAGCCATGGTGGGCCTCCTGGCGGGCCGGGTGCATCCGCAGCTCCGCGACCCGGTTGCGGTCGCGGCGGGTCACGGTGAGGCGCCTGCCGTCGACGACCAGGTCGTCACCGACGTCGGGCAGCCGCCCGAGGCGGGCCAGCACCAGCCCGGCCAGGGTCTCGTAGGGCCCGTCGGGCATGTCGAAGCCGGTGGCCTCGGCCACCTCGTCGGCGCGCAGCAGTCCCGACACCAGCCACCCGCCGTCACCGAGGCCCTGCACGCGGGCCCGCTCGGCGCCGTCGTGCTCGTCGTGGACGTCGCCGACGATCTCCTCGATCAGGTCCTCCAGCGTGACGATGCCGGCGACGCCGCCGTACTCGTCGACGACGACGGCCATCTGCAGGCCGGAGCCGCGCAGGGCGGTCAGCAGCGCGTCGCCGTCGAGCGAGCCGGGGACGGTCGGGACCTCCTGGACCAGCTCGCGCAGCGGGGTGTCGCGGCCGGGCCCGCCGAAGGCCTGCTTGACGTGCACGACGCCCAGCACGGTGTCCGGGTCGCCGTCGTGCACCGGGAAGCGGGAGAAGCCGGTGCGGCGGGCGAGGGCCAGCATGTCGTCGAGCGTGTCGTCCGCGTCGAGGGAGGCCACCCGGACCCGCGGCGTCATCAGGTCCTCCGCGACCCGGTCGGTGAAGCGCAGCGACCGGTCGAGCAGGGTGGCGGTGCCGGGGTCGATGGTGCCGCTCTGCGCGCTGGACCGCACCAGTGACGACAGCTCACGCGGCGACCGCGCCGAGCGCAGCTCCTCGGCCGGCTCCACCCCCAGCCGGCGGACGATCGCGTTGGCCGCGCTGTTGAGCGCGCCGATCAGCCACCCGAACGTCCGCGCGAACCCGTTCTGCAGCCACACGACGTTGCGCGCGGTGCGCAGCGGGTTGGCGATGGCGAGGTTCTTGGGCACCAGCTCGCCGAACACCATCGACAGCGTGGTGGCGACCAGCAGCGACAGCACCGTGGCGGTGGCGGCCGCGACGCCCTCGGGCAGGCCCGCCGCGTCGAGGGCGGGGCGGAACAGCGACGCGATCGCGGGCTCGGCGATGTAGCCGGTGACCAGCGTGGTGATGGTGATGAGCAGCTGGCTGGCGGACAGCTGGAACGACAGGTTGCGGTGGGCCTGCTGCACCGTGCGGGCGCGGGCGTCGCCCGCCTCGGCGACGTGGGCGTCGACCTGGCTGCGTTCCAGCGCGGTGAGGGAGAACTCCGAGGCGACGGCCACGAACGTGCCGAAGGTGAGCACGACGACGCCGAGCAGCCCCAGGACGGACGGCAGGACCGTCATGGGCTCGGGTCCGCGGCGCGCGGACGCCGGGAGCGGTGGCCCGGTTCCCCGGGACGGGCGGTGCGCACGGACGGTGCTCCTCGGTGCTCGGTCGCTACCAGTCCCGCAAGGTACCCCGGCGGGGCCCGGGGCAGACGGCGTGCCCGGTCACACCACGTCGACGTCCGCGGCGCCGCGGACGACGGCCAGCCGCCCCGCCTCGGGCCCGACGTCGCACCGCGGGCCGGCCCAGTCGACCTCGATCCGCAGGGCGCGCCGCTGCTGCCGGGTGCGCCACACCCCCACCACGTCGACGCCGGACAACACCACCCCCGGCGACCCGATCGGCCGCCAGATCGCCTTCCGCAGCGACGCGTCGGGCACCAGCAGCTCCCGGTCGCGGCTCTGCAGCCACGGGTCCGACGGCGGCAGCAGCCGCACGACCGGCTCCGGCTCGGCGGCCCGCAGCGCGTCGACGACGTCCGCCGGCGCCACCGCGGTGCGCCTGCCGATCCGGACGGGGACGAGATCCTCCGGCCGGTCGGGCTCCGCGGCGGCGCGCGACGTGCCGAGGAAGCCGGCGATCTCGGCCCCGGTGGACGGCGCGAAGAACCGCAGGTAGGTGCGCTGGAGCGCGGCGGTGCCCGCGGCGTCGTCGGCAGGCGGCCCCGGCCACCCCGGGATGGGCTCCAGCAGCAGCGGGCGCGACCCGCGCAGCCGCACCCCGCCCGCCAGCCCCGCGACGCGCAGCAGCTGCTCCCCGACGTGGTGGACCCCGCAGGGGCTGCAGTACGGGGAGAGCTCGGCCGGCACGGCGGCGGTGACCGCGGCGCTGAGCTCGCCCTTCGTCATCGCCCCGGTGAGGACCGCGCGCACCGCGTCGGCCACGGTGCGGAACGCCGAGCGTGCGGCCCCGCCGACCTCGGCGAGCCGGGCGCGCTGCCAGCCGAGCCGGGCGGCCGCGTCGGCGTCGTCGCGGGGCCACAGGGCCGCCGCGAGGGCCGGGAGGTCGGCGGTGCGGTGCAGGTGGGGGGCACCGCGGTGGGACCAGACCTGGGTGGACGCGGGGTCGCCCTCCGTGTCGGCGGCGGGGTCGAGCGGGGCCGCCAGCCGCGCGGACAGGGCCGCCGGCAGCGACCCGGGGGGCGAGTTCTGCACGCCGAGGTCGAGGAGCTCGACCTCGGCGGGGGTGCCCGCCCTGCGGACGAGGCCGTGTGCGTGCAGCCGGTGGGCGAGCACCTGCTCCCGGGTCAGCTCGATCGCGGAGGTCGGCATGGGGGCATGATGCCGGTGACCCCCGACACCCTCCGATGAGCCACGTCACCCCCGACTGCCGCCGGGCCCCGCGCGATCTAGGTTGACGCCTCATGAACGGCAGCCGCCCATGACCGGTCGCAGCCTCGCACGCGAGGCGTCCTCGCCGTTCGTCGACTTCGACCGCGCGGCGTGGGCGAAGCTGGGGGAGTCGACCCCGCTGCCGCTCACCGCGGCGGAGCTGGAGCGGGTCCGGAGCCTCGGCGACGAGGTCGATCTCGACGAGGTCCGCGAGGTGTACCTGCCGCTGTCGCGGCTGCTGACGCTGCACGTGCAGGAGGGCGGGCGCCTCTACCGCGCCTACCGCACCTTCCTGGGCGCGCAGAACGCGCGGACGCCGTTCGTCATCGGGGTGGCGGGGTCGGTGTCGGTCGGCAAGTCCACCACCGCGCGCCTGCTCAAGCTGCTGCTCGCGCGCTGGCCGCAGCACCCGCGGGTCGAGCTCGTCACGACCGACGGGTTCCTGCACCCCAACGCCGAGCTGGCCCGTCGCGACCTGATGGGTCGCAAGGGCTTCCCCGAGAGCTACGACCGGCGCGCCCTGCTGCGGTTCGTCACCGAGGTGAAGGCGGGGCGCGCGGAGGTGACCGCCCCGGTGTACTCCCACCTGGTCTACGACATCGTCGACGGGCAGCGGCTCACCGTGCACCGGCCCGACATCCTGCTGCTGGAGGGCCTCAACGTGCTGCAGCCCGCGTCGAGCCTGCCGGGGCGCACGGCGCTGGCCGTCAGCGACTTCATCGACTTCTCCGTCTACGTCGACGCCGCCACCGAGGACATCCGGACCTGGTACGTCGACCGCTTCCTGCGGCTGCGGGAGACCGCGTTCCGCGACCCGGAGTCCTACTTCCGCCGCTACGCCGAGCTCACCGAGCCCGAGGCCGTCGCGCGGGCGGAGTCGATCTGGGCGGAGATCAACGGGCCCAACCTGGAGCGCAACATCCTGCCCACCCGCGGCCGGGCCAGTCTGGTGCTGCGCAAGGGAGCCGACCACAGCGTCACCGGGGTGCGACTGCGCAAGGTCTGACCTGGCACGATACGCACATGAACGCCCGTTCCGACCGGATCGACGACGATGTCGAGCTGACCGAGCTCGCCGCACAGCTGCGGCTGGCCGTCGGCCGGTTGCACCGGCGCATCCGCATCGACGGGCGCGAGTCGATCCCGCCGCTGCAGCTCTCCGCGCTGGTCACGGTGGAGCAGTGCGGTCCGCTGCGGCTCTCGGACCTGGCCCGGCGCGAGGCCGTCACGGCGCCGACGATGAGCCGCGTGCTCTCCGCGCTCGACGAGCAGGGGCTGGTCGTGCGCCGCCCCGACCCGCAGGACGCGCGCGGCGTCCTGATCACGCTGTCCGAGCTGGGGGCCACCCGGCTGGGCGAGGTGCGCACGCACCGCACGGCCCTGGTCGCCCGCCGCCTCACCCGCCTCGACGACTCGCAGCGCCGCGCCCTGGCCGCCGCCCTGCCCGCCCTGGAGGCCCTGCTCGTCGACGACGAGTGAACCGGCGCTGCGGGGGTGGCGGCCCGGGTCGGCCCGCGTCGCGGACCCCGTCCCCCGGCGCGGGGGGCGGCGACCGGGGGACTCGCGGACGGAGAACCGGGGACTCGCGGACGGAGAACCGGGGACTCGCGGGGTGGTGGCCGCGGGGTCCGTCACGGGTCAGATGCGCTCGCCGTCGACCAGGGTGTGCAGGTCGTCGTGCAGCAGGCAGAACCGCCCGGCGACGCGCGCGGACTCCGGCAGCGGGTCCGGGTAGGTCCAGGCCGCGTCGGCGAGCACCCGGCCGTCGGCCAGGCGCAGGTCCCGGTAGCCCGCCCGGCCCTTGTACGGGCAGTACGTGCTCGTGTCGCTCGGCTCGAGCGCGGCGCGGACGTCGCCGGGCGCGAGATACCAGCGGGTCGGCAGGCCGGTCTCGTCCAGCCGAAGCGGGGAGTGCGACTCGGCCACCAGCTCGTCGCCGGCGAAGACCTGCACGTGGCGGCTCGTCGGGCGGACGTCGACGCGCGTGTAGGGGTCGGTGAGGTGGCCGAACACCTGCTCGTCCTCGTCGAACCAGGCGTCGGCGGCCTCCCAGTAGAGCGAGGCGTACCCCTGCAGCCACGGCGCGGCGGGCAGCGGGTCGGGGTAGGCCCACAGCGCGTCGGGGACGTGCCGGTCGCCCACCCGCAGCGTCCGGTAGGTCGCGTCGCCCTTGAACGGGCAGTGCGTGGTGAGCGCGCTCGGCTCGAACGCCGAGGCGTCGAGGTCCTCCTCCGGCACGTAGAGGCGGGGGAGCAGGGCCGTCTCGTGCAGCAGGACGCCGCGGACGGTGTCCAGGACGGTCCGCCCGCCGAACTCGGCGCGCACGCGGCGCGGGAACGGGTGCATGAGCAGCTTGTGCGCCGGACCGTCGATCGCGTAGTTGACGGTCCGGGGCGCGTGTGGGGACAGCGGTCCGGTGGTGCGGGTGAGGCCCATGTCCGGGCCAACGCCCGCACCGCGGCGGCGCATTCCGGCCGCTAGGTTGCAGGTATGACGGTCCCGTTCTCCGCCTACGCCGCCGAGATCTACCTGCGGGGGCTCGGCGACGAGGTGCCCCGCTTCCCCACCGACCCGGCGCAGCTCGAGGCCGCGGCCCGGGCCGTGCTCACCGACGGGCCCTTCGGTTACGTCGCGGGCGGCGCCGGGCAGGGCGCGACGATGCGCGCCAACCGCGCCGCGTTCGACCGCCACGGGTTCGTGCCGCGGATGCTGCGCGACACCACCGTCCGCGACTGGTCCACCACCGTGCTGGGCACCGCGATGCCGGCGCCGCTGCTCACCGCGCCGATCGGCGTCATGTCGATCCTGCACCCCGACGGCGAGCTGGCCGTGGCCCGCGCCGCGGCGGCGCTGGGCGTGCCGATGGTGCTGTCGACGGCGTCGTCGTACACCACCGAGGAGGTCGCCGAGGCCTCCGCGGGCGGGCCCCGCTGGTACCAGCTCTACTGGCCCACCGAGGACGCGGTGACGGTCAGCCTGCTGCACCGCGCCCGCGCGGCGGGGTACACGACCCTGGTCGTCACCCTCGACACCTGGACGCTGGGCTGGCGCCCGGCCGACCTCGACGGCGCGTACCTGCCGTTCCTGCGCGGCGTGGGCACCGCGATCCCGTTCTCCGACCCCGCGTTCCGGGCCGGTCTCGCGGCCCCGCCGGAGGAGGACCTGATGGCCGCGGTCGGGCGGTGGGTGCCGATGTTCACCGGCACCGCGCTCCAGTGGGACCGGCTCGACCTGCTGCGCGAGCACTGGGACGGTCCGATCGTGCTCAAGGGCGTCCAGCACGTCGACGACGCGCTGCACGCGCTCGACGCGGGCATGGACGGGATCGTGGTGTCCAACCACGGCGGGCGGCAGGTCGACCGCGCGATCGGGGCGCTGGACGCGCTGCCCGGGATCGTCGGTGCGGTGGGCGGGCGGGCGCCGGTGCTGTTCGACTCCGGCATCCGCACCGGCGCCGACGCCGCCGTCGCGTTGGCCCTCGGTGCGGACGCGGTGCTGCTGGGCCGACCGCTGGCCTACGGGCTCGCCCTCGGCGGCGAGGACGGCGTCCGGCACGTGCTGCGCAGCGTCCTGGCCGAGCTGGACCTCACCCTCGCGCTCGCCGGTTTCGCCGACCTGGCGTCGCTGCGGGCGGCGAAGGACGCGCTGGGAGTCCTCCCGGCACGGTGATGCGATAGTGGACGGCGGACGAGGCGGCGAGAATCCTGGAGGGCGGCGTGGACGCGGTCAGCGCGCTGGTCGCCGGCCTGATCTCGGGCCTGCGGGCGATGCTGAACACCGACGTGGTGGTCGGCGGCTGGGCCTGGGCCATCACCGCGCTCGGGGTCCTGGTCGGCCTGCTGCCCGCGGCCGGGGCGCTGCTGGTCGCGATCTGGCGCAAGGGCATCGGCTCGCGCTACGGCCCCGGCACGGCGGCCGGGCTCACCGTCATCGGCGTCGTGTCCGCGGGGCTGCTGCCGTGGCTGGCCTTCACCGCCACCGGTGACGTCGTCCGCGCCGCCGCGGCGGGCCGGCAGGTCACCGGCCTGCGGGAGTCCGACGTCGCCGCGCTCGCCGAGCCCATCCCGGTGCCCTTCGCCGACCTGGTCTTCGACTCCCAGGGCGACTACCTGGGCGGCACCACCGTGCGTCAGGCCTTCGACCCGGCCGACCCGGCGGCGTTCGCGCTCGCGATCGGCGTGCTCGCGGTGCTGCCGCTGATCGTGGCCGCCTTCGTGTGGGGCCAGGCCCGGATCGCGCTGCGCCGGGGTCCCACCTGGCCGGTCCACCTGTTCTGGCTCCCCGCGCTGGCGCTGCCGCTGCTCACCGCGGCGACGCCGGCCGGTTCCTCGGGGCACCTGTGGATCGGTGCCGTGGGCGGGGCGTTCGTCGGGCTGTTCGTGGTGCTGCTGGCCGGGCGGCCGTCGAGGGAGCGGGTGCGCCGGTCGCTGGAGCCCGCGGCGGCACGCCGCCCGGCCGGCCCGCCGCGCGGCTCCGACCCGGAGTCCCGGGCCCCTGTCCGCAGCGCCCCCATCCGCAGCCGCCCGGTGGCCCCGACCCGCCCCGAGGACGTCGGGGCCGAGCGGTCGAAGCTCGCCGAGCGGTTCGCCGCCCGGCCGCCGGAGCCGCTGGTCGCCCCGCCGCGGGCGGGTGTGGGCCCGACGCCCACGCTCGTCGCGCCCGGCCCGCTGCTCGGCGGCGGGGGCGGCGGCGGGCCGCGCTTCCGGATGATCCGCCGGCTCGGCGCGGGCGGGTTCGGCAAGGTCTGGCTCGCCCACGACGCGCAGCTCGGACACGAGGTCGCGCTCAAGGCCGCGCACGCCCCCGACGTCGAGACCGAGGAGCGGATCCGGCGCGAGTTCACTGCGCTGCGGTCCGTCCGGCACCCCAACTGCGTGCGGGTGTTCGACCTCGTCTCCGCCCGCAGCGACCCCGGCCTGGCCGAGCTCGACGGCATGGTCATCGTCATGGAGCACGTCGAGGGCACCCCGCTCGGCGAGCTGGTCCGCACCCGCGGCGTGCTCGACGACATCGCGGCCGCGCGGGCCTGGGCCTCGGTCGCCGGGGCGCTCGACGACGCGCACTCCCGCGGCGTGATGCACCGCGACGTCAAGCCGGGCAACGTGATCGTCGACGCCGCGGGGTACGCGCACCTGATCGACTTCGGGATCGCCCGCCGTACCGGGGACGCCACGCTGACGGTGGCCGGGTTCGTGCTCGGCACCCCCGACTTCCTCGCCCCCGAGGTGGCGGGCGGCCAGCGGGCCACGCCGCAGTCCGACTCGTGGCAGCTCGCCGCCACCATCTCCTACGCCCTGTCCGGGCACCCGCCCCGGGGCACCCACGCCGACGCGGTGTCCGGGCTGCGTGCGGCCGCCGCGGGCGCCCCGCTCACCCAGCTGCCCCCGCGCAGCGCCCACACCGCGCTGCTGCACGCCGCGATGCACAACGACCCGGCCCAGCGCCCGCCCCTGGGTGCGGCCCGGCAGGCACTGGAGGACTGGCTGCGGCGCACGGGTGCGGCACCGGACGGGCCGGTCACGCAGGTGACGACGCGGCGGTGACGGAGCGCCTGCTCGGGGTCGACGCCGCGCGCGCGGTGGCCCTCGCCGGGATGTTCGCCACCCACACGCTGCCGCTGGTCGACGACGACGGTGCGCCGTCGATGACCGGGCTGCTCGCCGACGGCCGCTCGTCGGCGCTGTTCGCGGTGCTCGCGGGCGTCGGGATCGCGCTGTCGACGCGCGGGCTCGCCGACGGTCGGGCGCACGCGGCGGCGGGGGCCGGGCTGGTCGTGCGCGGTGCGCTGGTCGGGCTGCTCGGGCTGGCGCTGGCCGGTCTCGACCCGCCGGTCGCGGTCATACTGGCCTACTACGGGCTGCTGTTCGCCGTGGCGGTCCCGCTGCTGCGCCTGCGGGCGCCCGCGCTGGCGGCGGGAGCGGCGGTGATGGTCGTCGCCGGGCCGGTGCTGAGCCACCTGCTGCGCGCGGGCCTGCCGGACGGCCCGGGTCCGCAGGCCGACCTCGGGTCGCTCGCCGACCCCGGACAGTTGTTCCTCACCCTGACCTTGACCGGCTACTACCCGGTGCTGCCCTGGACGGCGTACCTGCTGGCGGGGATGGCCGTCGGGCGCCTGGACCTGCGCACGCCCCGCGTCGCGGGCGCGCTGGCGGCGGGCGGGGCCGCGCTCGCCGTGGCGGCGTCCGTGTCGTCGGCGGTGCTGCGGGCCACGGGCAACGTGCCGGAGGTGACCGGCCGCCAGTACGGCTCCACCCCGCCGACGACCTGGTGGTGGCTCGCCGTCGACACCCCGCACTCGGCCACGCCGTTCGACCTCGCCCACACCACCGGCACCGCGCTCGCCGTCATCGGGCTGGCGCTGCTGCTGCCCCGGGCGGTGCTGTGGCTGCCCGCCGCGGTCGGGGCGGTGCCGCTGACGCTCTACACCGGGCACGTGCTGTGGCTCGCGGCGCAGCCCACCGACGGGCTGCCGACGCTGCTGGTACACCTCGCCGCGGCCGTCGTGACGGGGGTCGTGCTGCGGCTGTGCGGGGTGCGCGGACCGCTGGAGACGGCCGTCTCTGCCCCCGGCCGGGCCCTGCGCCGGGTCGCCGCCCGTCCCGGCGGCTCGCCGCTGCGCACCTGACGGCCCCGCGCCCACGCACGACGTGGGCGCGAGGGGCACGCGGCCAGGGGCGACGGCGCGCGATGTCACGGGTCGACGGCGGCCAGCAGGGCCGCGGCGCGGGCGGCCGCCCGCGCGGCGAGCCGGGTGAGCGCGTCGGGCGGCATCCCGGGCGGGTCCGGCAGTGCGATCGGCGTCGTCGGCCGCGGCGCCGGGGTCACCGGCAGCGGCGGGACCGGTGCGGCCCGGGCCTCCGCGGCGGGTACCGGCCGTTCGAGCGGGTCGTCCGCGGGCGGGTCGACGGTGACCGGCGCGCCGAGGAGCTCGTCCGCGGACCGGCCACGCAGCAGCAGGAGGACGAGCGGGTCGGCGTCGAGCAGCCACGACGTCTGGTAGCACAGGGCCGCCGAGTGGGTGCAGGGGTCGCCCACGTCCGGGCAGTCGCACTCGGACTCCAGGTCTCCGACGCCGGGTAGCAGCGCCACCCCGGCGGCGTCGGCGGCCGTCACGAACGCGCGCGGTATCTCGCCGTCGAGCAGGGCCGCGAGGTGCCCGGCCTCGGCGGCGAGCCGTCCGAGCACCCGGTCCCAGTCGGCGTCGTCGAGCTCCGCGATCCGCACGATGGTCTCGACGAGCCCGTCGTCGGGGTCGTCGGCGACGGCGGAGACCCGGCCGGGGGCGATCGTGACCGGGCCCAGCCGGCCGCTCCCGGCGAAGCGGCGGCCGCGGCGCAGCACCCCGGCGTCGAGGGCGGCGTCCTCCAGCGCCGCGACGAACGCACGGGCCCACCACGACCGTCCCCGCCGACCGGGCCGTGCGCCGAACGCGGGGAATCCTCGTGCGGGCGTCACCACGGTCGCTCGTCGGTCATCGCAGCCCCACCAGATCGGCCAGCTCGGCGTCGGTGAGCTCGGACAGCGCCGCCTCGCCCCCGGACAGGACGGCGTCGGCCAGCGCGCGCTTGGAGTTCAGCAGGTCGGCGATGCGCTCCTCCAGCGTGCCCTCGGCGACCAGGCGGTGCACCTGCACCGGCCGGGTCTGCCCGATCCGGTACGCGCGGTCGGTGGCCTGGTCCTCGACCGCGGGGTTCCACCACCGGTCGAGGTGCACGACGTGATCGGCCCGGGTGAGGTTCAACCCGGTCCCCGCGGCCCGCAGGGAGAGCAGGAAGACCGGCGTCTCGCCGCGCTGGAACGCCGCGACGAGCGCGTCGCGCCGGGCCATCGGGGTGCCGCCGTGCAGGAGCGCGTGCCCGACGCCGCGGGCGGTGAGATGGCGGTCCAGCAGCCGCGCCATCGCCACGTACTGGGTGAACACCAGCACTGCGCCGCCCTCGGCGAGGATCGTGTCCAGCAGCTCGTCGAGCAGCTCCAGCTTCCCGGAGCGGCCGGCGAGCACCGGGTCGGGCTCGCGCGCGTACTGCGCCGGGTGGTTGCAGACCTGCTTGAGCGCGGTGAGCATCCCGAGCACGAGCCCCCGCCGCGCCATGCCGTCGGCGGACGCGATCCGGGCCATGGTCTCGGTGACCACGGCCTGGTAGAGCCCGGCCTGCTCCGGGGTGAGCGCGACCGGGTGGTCGGTCTCGGTCCTGGGCGGCAGCTCGGGCACGATGCCGGGGTCGGACTTGCGGCGCCGCAGCAGGAACGGCCCGATCAGGCGGGCGAACCGCGCCGCGGCGGCGGCGTCGCCGTCGGCGATCGGGTCGGCCCAGCGGCGGCGGAACCCGGCGCGGGTGCCGAGCAGGCCCGGGGTGGCCCAGTCGAGGATCGCCCAGAGCTCGTCGAGGTCGTTCTCCACGGGGGTGCCGGTGAGTGCGACCCGCGCGTGGGAGCCGATGGTGCGCAGTGCCCGCGCCGTGCCGGAGCCCGCGTTCTTGACGTGCTGCGCCTCGTCGGCGACGACGAGTCCCCACCGGTGGGCGGCCAGGGCGGCGGCGTCCAGGCGCATCGTCGCGTAGGTGGTGACGACGACGTCGGCGGCGCCCAGCGTCCGGTCCGGCCCGTGGTAGCGCGCGACGGTGACACCGGGGGCGAACCGGGCGATCTCGCGCTCCCAGTTGCCCACCAGCGATGCCGGGCAGACGACGAGCGTGGGTCCGGCACCGAGCGGGACCCGCCGCAGGTGCAGCGCGACGAGCGTGACGGTCTTGCCCAGGCCCATGTCGTCGGCGAGGCACGCGCCCAGCCCGAGCGAGGTCATCCGGTGCAGCCAGGCCGCGCCGCGCAGCTGGTAGTCGCGCAGGGTGGCGGTGAGGCCGTCGGGGGCGCGCTCGGGTTCGGGCGGAGCGGTGAGGCGTGCGCGCAGGTCGGCGAGCCACCCGGTGCCACGGACGGCCACCCGCGTGCCGTCGACGTCGATCTCCCCGGTGAGGACGGCGCCCAGCGCGGCGACTGCCGGGACGTGCGCGTCCGCCCGCTCCCGCGCCCGTCGGCGCGTGGCGGCGTCGACGACCACCCAGCCGCCGCGCAGCCGCACCAGCGGCCGGTGGCTGCGGGCCAGCTCGTCGCGCTCCGCCGCGGTCAGCGCGGTGCCGCCGAGGGCGACCTCCCAGTCCAGGCGGAACGCCTCCTCCCCGAGCCGGGCCGGGCCGGTCCCGCCCGCCACCAGCCGGGACTCCGGGGTGGTCAGTTCGCGCGGGTGGTGCACGGGGATCCCGGCGGCGGCGAGCGCAGCGGTCCCGGTGTCCAGCAGGTCGGCGAGGTCGGCATCGACCAGCTCCGCCTCGTCGGGCACGGGCCGGGTCAGCAGCTGCTCCAGCGGCGCCCAGAACCGCGCTGCCCTGCGGACGGCGCGCAGCGCGTCGACGCGGGCGCCCGGGCCGAAGCCGGTGGCCGCGCCGCTCCACACGTCGGCGAGGTCGGCCACACGGGTGGGGTCGTCCAGGGCGTGCACCTGGACGACCACGCGCAGCCGCGCGCGGGGGTCACCGTCCAGGCGCAGCGACACCCGCACCCCGGCGTCGACGCCCGCGGCCACCTCCGCGGCCCACTCCCGCCATCCCGGCACGGCCACCGGTGCCGCGGCGGCGAAGGGGCCGTCGCCGCCGCGGGGGAGCGTGTCGGCGACGGCGTCGGCGAACGCCCGCACCAGCGGTGCGGCCGCCGGCAGCAGGTCGCCGCGACGGGGGGCGGAGCGGGCCGCCGCGGGCATCGCGGCGGCCAGCCCGCGCAGCGTCCCGGCGTCCGCAGCGTCGAGCGGGCCCACCCGCCAGGCGTCCCATCCGGCGGGGGAGACCCCGGGCAGCAGCAGCCCGCGGGCCACCAGGCCGAGGGCCGCGCGGGCCACCGCGGCCCAGAACCGCACCGACGGCGCCGCGGCGTCCCCGGCGTCGAGCAGCTCCGGGAGCGCCTCGCCGACGGACCGCGTCCGCACCGCGTCACCCGGGCCGAGGAACAGCACCGACCCGGTACGCGGGGGGTCGGCCGGGACGAAGACGGCGGCGGTCACCGGACCCCGGCCCCGACGTGGCGGGCCAGGTGCTCCCCGGTGAACGACCCGGGTGCGTGCACCAGCTCCGCGGGCGGGCCCTCGAACACCACCGACCCGCCGCCGTCGCCGCCGTCGGGGCCCAGGTCGATCACCCAGTCGGCGTGCGCGATCACGTCGAGGTTGTGCTCGACGACGATCACCGAGCTGCCCCCGTCGACGAGCCGGTCGAGCAGGGTCAGCAGGTGCCCGCAGTCGGACATGTGGAGCCCGGTGGTGGGCTCGTCGAGGACGAACAAGGTGCCCTCCTCGTGCAGCCTGCTCGCCAGCTTGAGCCGCTGGCACTCCCCGCCCGACAGCGTGGAGAGCGGCTGCCCGAGCGTGAGGTAGCCCAGCCCGACGTCGACGAGGGCCTGCAGCCGGGGCCGGATGTCGCGCCCGGTGAAGAACCCGACGGCGTCGGCCGCGGTCATGTCGAGCGCGTCGGAGATCGACTTCCCGCGCACCGTCAGCGCGAGCACCTGCTCGGTGTAGCGGCGCCCGCCGCAGTCGGTGCAGGTGGAGCGCACGCCGTCGAGGTAGGCGAGATCGGAGTAGACGGCGCCGAGGCCGTTGCAGGTGGGGCAGGCGCCCGCGGAGTTGAACGAGAACAGCGCGGGCCTGACGCCGGTCTCCTTCGCGTAGAGCTTGCGGATCGCGTCCATCACGCCGGTCCAGGTGGCGGGCGTGGAGCGGATCGAGGTGGCCACCGCGCTCTGGTCGACCACGACCGCCTCGGGGTGCTGGGGGACCAGCACCTCGCGCACCAGCGTCGACTTGCCCGAGCCCGCCACACCGGTGAGCGCGACGAGCACGCCGAGCGGGACGTCGAGGTCGAACCCGCGCAGGTTGTTCGCCGTGGCGTCGCGCAGCGCCAGGGTGCCGGTGGGCCGGCGCGGTGACTCCTTGGCCCGCACCGGGCGGTGCAGGAACTCGCCGGTGAGCGTGCCCGATCCCGCCAGGCCCGCGACGTCGCCCTCGTAGACGACCGTGCCACCCGCGGTGCCGGCCCGCGGCCCCAGCTCCACGACGTGGTCGGCCTGGGTGATCACGTCCGTGTCGTGCTCGACGACGAGCACGGTGTTGCCCTTGTCGCGCAGCCGGTGCAGCAGCGCGTTCATCCGGCCGACGTCGCGCGGGTGCAGCCCGATCGTCGGCTCGTCGAAGACGTACATGACGTCGACCAGCGACGACCCGAGGTGGCGCACCATCTTGATCCGCTGCGACTCCCCGCCGGACAGCGTGGAGGTCTCCCGGTCGAGCGTGAGGTAGGCCAGCCCCATGTCGACCAGCGCACCGACCCGGGCGGTCGCCTCGTCGACGATCGGGGCGACGTCGCGGTCGCGGACGGTGGGCAGCCAGGCGTGCAGCGAGGCCAGGTCCAGCGCGCACACCTGCGGCAGCGTGACACCGCCGACCGTCGCCGTGCGGGGCTCCTCGGCCAGCCGGGTGCCGCCGCAGTCGGCGCAGCGCACCGAGGTCGTGTACCGCGCGAGGACCTCCTTCTTGCGGTCCGACGCGCCCTCCTCGGCGGCGTTGACGTAGAGCCGGTTGAACTTCGCCTCGACCCCCTCGAACTCCATCTTGACGGCCTTCTTCCCCGCCATCGCCAGCTCGACCTTCTCGTCCGAGCCCCACAACAGCAGCTGCCACTCGGCGTCGGTGTACCGCTCGAAGGGCTTGTCGTTGTCGAACTTCCCGGACTGGGCCCAGACGTGCCAGTACCAGCTGTCGACGGCGAAGTCGCGGTGCAGGATGCCGCCCCCGTTGAGGGAGCGGGACATGTCGAACATGACGGAGTGGTCGAGCTGCACCCGCCGGCCGATCCCGTTGCAGCCCGGGCACATGCCCTGCTCGTTGAACGAGAACCGGTAGCCCGGACCCACGTGCGGGACGCTGCGGCGGGAGAACAGCAGCCGCAGCAGCGGGTTGATGTCGGTGACCGTGCCCAGCGTGGAGCGCGACCCGCCGCCCAGGCGCTTCTGGTCGACGACGATCGCGGTGGACAGGTTCTCGATCAGGTCGGCGTCGGGCTGGCCGAGCCTGGGCAGGAACCCGCGGACGAACGCGGAGAACGTCTCGTTGAGCTGGCGCTGGGCCTCGGCGGCGATGGTGTCGAACACCAGCGAGGACTTGCCCGACCCGGACACCCCGACGAACGCGGTGATCGCGCGCTTGGGGATGCGGACGGACACGTCGCGCAGGTTGTTCTCCCGCGCACCGGTGACGGTGATGAACTCGGTCATGGAGCCCTTTCTATGCGGAACACCGGACAGATCCCGGCCGCTTCGGCGAGCGCATCGGGCGTGACGTCGTCGACGACCCCGGCCTCGCGCATCATCTGCACGCCGTCGGGGGTGAGCGCGGGCCACTCCCGCAGGACCGGCACCGCCTCGGCGGCGGGCAGCTCGACCAGCCGCACCGGCTCGTCGACCCCGCCGGTGCGCAGGGTGCCGAGCCCGTCCGCGGCCCGGACGTTGCGGATCCAGTCCGCCGCAGGGAACCCGCCGAGCACGTACCGGGCGCCGTCGCGCTCCAGGACGGTCAGCGGGGTGTGCCGCGGGGTCCCGGAGCGGCGCCCGGGCACGGTGAGCACCGGCAGGTCGAAGCCCAGCGTGCCGGCCCGCTGTTGCGCCATCAGCCCCTCGTTCATCTCCTTGAGCCAGGCGGGCGGCCCGACGGTGCGCGGATCGGTCATCGGTTCGTCTCCCACTCGTGTCGCGACTCCTCGACGGCCGCCGCTCGCCGTCGGACGCCTCGCGGGGGCGGCGCAACCTCCGATGTTCAAACTTGAACCCGCGACCGCCGAGTGTGCCCGAGCGCCGGGCGCTTATGCAAACTTGAATCGCCCCGGACCGGCGGGGGTCACTCCGCGAGTGCGGGCCAGCTCCCGGGACGGCCGGGGGAGCCGGGCTCTCCCGCCATCGCGTAGGCGCCGGTCTCGAGGCGGGCGATCAGGCCCGTGGTCCACGCGACCCCGCCCGACGCGGTGTGCTCCCACAGCCCGTAGAGCTCCGACCAGTGCGGGGCGTCGGCCCAGCCGTCGAGCTGGGCGCGCGCCTTGTCGCGGATCTCCTCCAGGGCGGCGAGTCGCTCACGCAGCAGCCGCACCGCCTCGTCCCGGGTGAGCGAGGGGAGCATCGCCAGCGCCGCCCCGAGCTGGTCGGGCCGGGTGTGCGGGCGGCGTACGGCCTCGCGCAGCAGCCGCAGGTACTCGGTCTCGCCCTTCTCGGTGATCTCGTAGTCGGTGCGCCCCGCGACGTCGTGGTGGTCGAGCAGCATCCCGGCGTCGGTCAGCGCGCGCAGCGCGTGGTAGATCGAGCCCCACTTGGCGTTGGCCCAGTTCTCCGCGTCCCAGGACTGCAGGTCGGTGCCGATGCGGTAGCCGTGTGCGCGCCCGTAGCCACGCACGATGCCCAGGACGAGCAGGCGGGTGGCCGACATGGCCACCAGCGTAACGGGGGAGCCACCCGGCCGAGGTCGTTGCACGACGCAACCGGTAGCGGCGCCTGGACGTCTCTCCTGGTGTTCCGGGAGACGAGGGATCGGGGGATCTCATGACCAGCACACGGCACCTGACGGCGACCGCACTCGCCGTCCTGGCCCTGCTCGGCGGGTGCGCGGGACCGGCCGGCACCACACCCGACGGTCCGGTGACCGGCCCGTCGCCCACCTCCGCCCCGCCCGTCCCCGCCGCACCCACGACCGCCCCGTCGACGGGCGCCCCGCCGGTGACGAACGAGGGGGTCGACCGCTGCACCACCGCCGAGCTGACCGGGTCGCTCGCCGACGGCGACGCGGGCGCCGGCTCCCGGTTCGCCACGCTCGTGCTGACCAACACCGGCACCCGCACCTGCGAGCTCACCGGCTTCCCGGGCGTCTCCTACGTGACCGGTGACGACGGGCGACAGGTCGGCCCGGCCGCCGCGATGGACGGCGAGCGCGGGGGACCGGTGCGGCTCGGCGTCGGCGGGTCGGCGGGGGCGGCGCTGCGGATGGTGGACGTCGCGAACTACGACCCGGCCGTCTGCGTGCCGACCCCGACGACGGGCCTGCGCGTGTACCCGCCGGGAGACACGGCGTCGCTGTTCGTCCGGGTCGCCGGCACCGGCTGCGCGGGCACGCCGCCGGGCGGTCAGCTGGGCGTCCGGACCCTCGCCGCCCGCTGAGTCAGGTGTGCAGCACGGCCCCGCGCAGCACCTTGTCGACGGCGTTGCGCGGTCCGTGCACCGCGATGCCGACGAGGTCGAGCTTCTCCCGCGCCACCGCGGCGACCGCGGCCCGGTTCGCCTCGTCGTGCCCGGTCGCGAACAGGTCGGCCGTGAACACCGCCGTCGGCATGCCGCGCGCCACGGCCCGTCCGTGTGCGGCGGCGAGCACGTCGCGGTCGCCGGCGAACACGAGCACGGGCTGGCGGAACATCGGCAGGTAACCGGTGCCGTCGGCGTCGGCGTAGGGCTCGCCGAGCACGTCCGGGTTCGCGGCGATCCCGCTCGCGAGGAACGCGGTGACGTTGAGCCGCTGCCAGCCGGCCAGGTCGTCGCGGAGCAGGACGGCGATCTTGGTGTCGAAGTGCACGGCCCGAGAGTGCCGCCGGACACGCCCGCCGCTCTTGTACGTTCCTGACGTGCTGCGCGCGTGGGCGCCCGGCGTCCCGGGCATCACCGAGGTGGTCCACGCCCGCTTCACCGACCACGCCTACCCCGAGCACGCCCACGACACATGGACGCTGCTGGTCGTCGACGAGGGCGCGATCCGCTACGACCTCGACCGCCACGAGCACGGCGCCACCCGGCCGACGGTGACGTTGCTGCCGCCGCACATCGCCCACACCGGGCGGTCGGCCGTCGACGGGGGCTTCCGCAAGCGCGTGCTCTACGTCGACACCGCGGTGCTCGACGCGTCGCTGGCCGGGGCCGCCGTGGCCGCGCCGAGCCTGCCCGACGCCCTGCTGCGCACGCGGGTCGACCAGCTGCACGGTGCGCTGGGCGACCGGCTGGAGGCGGAGAGCAGGCTCGCGCTCATCGGCGACCGCATCCGGCTGCACCTGCGGGGCGCGCCACCCGGCCCGGAGCCCGGCGGCCTGGCCAGGGACCTGCGTGACCTGCTCGACGCCCACCTGGCCGACGGCCTCACGCTCCGCGAGGCCGGCCGCGTGCTGCACGCCGACCCGGCCCATCTCGTGCGCCGCTTCAGCGCCGCCTACGGCCTGCCGCCGCACCGCTACCTCACCGGTCGCCGCGTGGAGCGCGCCCGCCGCCTGCTGCTCGACGGCGAGCCGATCGCCGGCGTCGCCACCGCCGTCGGCTTCCACGACCAGGCCCACCTGCACCGGCACTTCACGCGGCTGGTCGGCACCACTCCGGGCCGGTTCGCCCGCGGGCGCGGCAGGATGGTGCGGTGACCTACCTCCCCGATCCCGCCCGCTACGACACCGCCACGTTCCGCCGGACCGGGCGCAGCGGCCTCCTGCTGCCCGCGATCTCCCTGGGCCTGTGGCACAACTTCGGTGACGACGTGCCGCTGGACACGCAGCGCGCCATCCTGCGCCGGGCCTTCGACCGCGGCGTCACCCACATCGACCTGGCCAACAACTACGGCCCGCCCTACGGCAGCGCCGAGTCCAACTTCGGCTCGATCTTCGCCCAGGACCTGCGCGCGTACCGCGACGAGCTGATCCTGTCGACGAAGGCCGGCTACGACATGTGGCCCGGCCCGTACGGCCAGGGCGGCGGCTCGCGCAAGTACCTGCTGGCCAGCCTGGACCAGTCGCTCGCCCGCATGGGCGTCGACTACGTCGACATCTTCTACAGCCACCGGTTCGACCCGGACACCCCGCTCGAGGAGACGATGGGCGCGCTCGACACCGCGGTGCGCTCGGGCCGGGCGCTCTACGCGGGCATCTCGTCGTACTCGGGGGAGCGGACCCGGGAGGCGGCGGCGATCCTGCGCGACCTGGGCACGCCGCTGCTGATCCACCAGCCCTCGTACTCGATGCTCAACCGCTGGATCGAGGAGGACCTGCTCGACGTGCTGGGCGACGAGGGCGTCGGCTGCATCGCGTTCTCCCCGCTGGCGCAGGGGATGCTGACCGGCAAGTACCTCGACGGTGTCCCTGCGGGCTCCCGTGCCGCGCAGGACAAGTCGCTGTCCCCGGACCTGCTCACCGAGCAGACCCTGCACCACGTGCGTGCGCTGAACGAGCTGGCCGCGGCCCGCGGGCAGAGCCTCGCGCAGATGGCGCTGGCCTGGGCCCTGCGCGACGAGCGCGTCACGTCCGTGCTCATCGGCGCGAGCAGCGTCGCCCAGCTCGACGACAACCTCGGCGCGCTCGACCGCCTCGACTTCGACGCCGAGGAGCTCGCGCGGATCGACGAGCACGCCGTGGAGGGCGGCATCAACCTGTGGGCGGCGAGCAGCGCGGGCTGACCGCGTCCGGCGGGGAGCCGAGCATCCGCAGCGCGAGATCGGCGTAGGCCTCGCCGATCGTCTCGGGTGGGTCGGCCCCGTCGAGCCGGTACCACCGGACCAGGTCGATCCCGAGCGACAGCACCGCGCGGACGGCCCGGTTGACGTCGGGCACGTCGAACAGCCCGTCCGCGACGCCCCGCTGCACCGCCGCGCGCAGCACTCCGGTGAACTCCTGGCGCAGCTCCCGCACGACGGCGAGGTGCTCCGGCTCCAGGGCGGCGAGCTCGTACTGGCAGACCCGGGCGACGGTGTGGTGCCGCGCGTGCCAGGTGACCAGCGCGACCACGAGCCGGTGCAGGTGCGCGCGGCTGTCGCCGGTGTCGGGCTCGGCCCGCAGCGCGTCGAGCGACCGCTGGTGCCCGGTGCGGGCGATCTCGAACAGCACCGCCTCCTTCGACGGGAAGTGCACGTAGAGCGCCCCCGGGCTGAGCCCGACCGCCGCGGTGATGTCGCGGGTCGTCGTGGCGTGGAAGCCGGTGCGGGCGAAGCAGAGCACCGCCGAGCCGAGCAGGGCGACCCGGGAGGCCGACCCGTCCCAGAAGCCCGCGTGCTCGGGCTCGTCCACCGCCACCCCGCGACGCCGTGCTGGCCCCATCCCGCTCCCTCTCGTCCCGACCGTCCCGGTTGACACGGTCTGCCGGTGCGGTAACTATGCGCTCAGTCACTGCACACGACAAGGTGGTCGTCCGGGACACGTCCGTCCGGGGCCACCCCGACGGAGGGCAGAGCCACCATGGGCCGGAGCGGTACGGGCAGCAGGGAGCTGACGGTCGTACTGGAGGGCTACTCCTATCTGGAGTGCCCCCGGTGGCACGACGGTCGGCTGTGGGTCTCGGACTTCTACACCGAGCGGGTCGTGGCCACCGACGGCCGGGGTCGGGCGGAGGTGATGGCCGAGGTGCCGGCCCAGCCCTCCGGGCTCGGGTTCCTGCCCGACGGCCGGGCGCTGATCGTGTCGATGCGCGACCACCGCATCCTCGTCCGCGACGCCGACGGCGGGCTCACCGACCACGCCGACCTGTCCGCGGCGGTCCCCGCGGTGCTCAACGACATGGTCGTGGACGAGCACGGCGGCGCCTACGTCGGCAACTTCGGGTTCGACCTGATGGGCGGGGCGCCGATGCGCACCACCACGCTGACCCGTGTCGCCCCGGACGGCACCGTCACCGAGGCCGCCGGCGGCCTGGCGTTCCCCAACGGCATGGTCATCCTCCCGGGGGGAGTGCTCGTCGTCGCGGAGACCTTCGCGGCGCGGCTGACCGCCTTCGACATCGCCCCGGACGGCGGGCTGTCCGGCCGGCGGGAGTGGGCGCGCTTCGGCGACGCCCCGGCCACCACCGACGTCGGGGAGGCCGTCGGTCAGCTCGCGGTGGCCCCGGACGGCATCTGCGCCGACGCCGAGGGCGCGATCTGGGTCGCCGACGCCCTGCACGGCCGGGTCCTGCGGGTCCGGGAGGGCGGCGAGGTCGTCGAGGAGATCCCGACCGGCACCGGCGTGTACGCCTGCATGCTCGGCGGCGACGACGGCCGCACCCTGTTCCTCTGCACGGCGCCCTCGTTCGCCGAGCACGAGCGCCGCCCGGTCCGGGAGGCGCGGCTGCTGGCGACCCGCGTCGACGTCCCGCACGCCGGACGTCCCTGACCCCGACCCGCCGCTCCCGAGAACCGCAGCCGAGAACCGGAGGATCGACATGGACGTCTCCTGCGCCTTCCCCACCGCGCTGAGCACCCCCGACGACATCGCCCTCGCCGAGCGCCTGGGCTACGCGCGGGCGTGGGTCTACGACACCCCGCAGCAGAGCCCGGACGTGTGGATGACCCTCGCGCTGGCCGCCGAGCGCACGGACCGGATCGGGATCGGGCCGGGTGTCCTGGTGCCCAGCCTGCGCCATCCCATGGTCAACGCCGCCGCGACGGCCACGCTCGCCGCGCTCGCCCCGGGCCGCACCGCCGTGTCGTTCGGGACGGGGTTCACCGGGCGCCGGGCGATGGGCTACCGGGCCGTCACCTGGGCCTACATGGACTCCTACATCCGGGCGTTCCGGGCGCTGCTGCGCGGCGAGGTGATCGAGTGGGAGGGGGCGCAGATGCAGATGCTGCACCCCGACGGCCACGCGCCCGCCCGGCCCGTCGACGTCCCGATCCTCATCGGCGCCCTCGGACCCAAGGGGCACAAGGTCGCCACCGAGCTCGGGGACGGGCTGTACGTGACCCTGCAGCTGCCGGACTTCCTCCGGGAGTACTCCTGGGTGCCCTACCTCGCCTGGGGCACCGTGCTCGACGAGGGGGAGGACCCGGACTCCGAGCGCGTCCGCGCCGCGGGCGGACCGGGGTGGGCACTGGCCTACCACGGCGCCTACGAGTTCGGCGGGCCCGACGCCGTGCGCGGCCTGCCCGGGGGAGAGCAGTGGCTCGAGGTCGTCGAGCGCGCCCCGGCCGACCGCAGGCACCTCACCGTGCACTCCGGGCACTGCGTCACCATCAACGAGGCGGACCGCGCGGCCTGGGACGCCGGCGGGCACGCCATGCTGCGCGAGGCGACGATCAGCGGCACCGCCGACGAGGTCCGCGGCCGGATCGAGGAGCTCGCCGGCAGCGGGGTGACCGAGATCGTGTTCCAGCCCTGCGGGCCCGACACCCACCGCGAGCTCGAACGGTTCCGGGAGGCGGTGGGCTGACCCGGGCCGGTCGGGGTCAGCCGCCGGCCGTCGGCGGCGCGCCGGCCCGGTGGCGGCGCACCGCGTCGCGGTTGGCACAGGCGGGGGAGCAGTAGCGGCGGCGGCCGGTGCGGGAGACGTCGGCGAACACGCGCGCGCACCGCTGTGCGGCGCAGCGCCCGAGCCGGTCCATCCCGCGGCCGGTCAGGTGCAGCGCCGTGCCCACGCCGACCAGCGCGCGGACGACCCCGGCGAGCGGCATGTCGTCGTCGCGGTAGTGGAGGTGCCAGCCGGTGCCGACGTGGTCGGTCAGCCGTGGGTAGGCCGCCGAGGACGCGAGCAACACGTTGAGCCGGGCGGCGCGGGTGGCCGGGTCCGGGGCGTCGACGACCCCGGTCCAGTCGTCGAGGAACGCGCGCACCGCGGCGAGGTCGTCGTCGCCCACCGGGTGCTCGACGACCAGCCCCGCGTCGAGGCAGCGCGCCCGCAGCGCGGCGGGGGAGCCCGGCGGGTCGTTCACCAGGTCCGCCGCCAGCAGGACCGGGTCACGCCCGTAAGGGTTGATGTGCACAAGGGCATTACAGCAGGCTGGTCGGCATGACGCACCTGTGGTCCACCGCCTCCCGCCATCTGACGTCCGAGGGCCTGGTCACCTACCAGCGCTGCCCGTGCGGGAGATGGCGGACGCTGCAGAACGGCACACCCGTCGGACCTGCGAGCATGTCGGGATGTTCGGAATCCCCATCGCCCCGCATCCCGACGGCTCGTTCCGGGCCACGGCCATGGTCGAGGCCGGCCGCTCGTCGGCCGTCGTGAAGCGTTCCTGGGTCACCTTCGGCTCGACCTGGGGTGCGAGCCACGTGCTGATCACCGCACTGGACGACCAGGGCGTCGTCATGCCCCGGGGCGTCCTGCGGGCCGACGTGCCCAACAACCGGCGCGTGGTGCTGGAGATGCCCTCGGGCACGGTCATGGTGACCCTGGAGGGCCGCACCGACCCCGGCGCCGTACCGGCCGCCGGGGTGTCGGAGATCTGGCGCGACTACGACTGAGCGGTCCGGGACCCGGGAGCGGGGCCTCCCGACGCTCGAACTGTCATAACCTCGATTATCGGATCGATGGCCGGGGTCACTGACCCCGGCCGGTGCACTCCTGGAGCTCGTCGATCGCCTTGGACGCGTCCGCCTTGGACAACTCCGCCGGGAGCTCCTCGCCGGCCTCCTGGGCCAGCGTCTGGAGGTAGGACTTCTGCGCACCCGTCATGGGCTCGTCACCGGTCGTCCAGTCGTCGGGATCCTTCTCCGCGGTGGCCGGGACATCGTTCTTGTCGGTCATCGCTCGAACGTATCTTCGAACCCCCACTCCCGCACCTCGGGGCCGTGGTCCGCGTGTTATGACAGTTCCGTCCGTCCGTGCGTAGTCGTACGGCGGACAGGGCCGGACGGCTCAGTAGGGTGATCACGTGGACCCCCTCCAGGCCGGTGACCCGGACAGCGTCGGGCGGTACCGCCTGCTCGGCCGCCTCGGCGAGGGCGGGATGGGCCGGGTGTACCTGGGCCGCACCCCGGAGGGCCGCCAGGCCGCGGTCAAGGTCATCCGCGACGACCTGGCGGGCGACACCGGGTTCCGGCACCGGTTCCGCCGCGAGGTCGCGGCCGCCACGGCGGTCGCCGGGATGTTCACCGCCCGGGTGCTGGATGCCGACCCCGACGGCGAGCCGCCGTGGCTCGCCACGCAGTTCGTCGACGGGCCGTCCCTGCGCGAGGTCGTCGCGTCGCACGGGCCGCTCGACGAGCCGTCGCTGCACCGCCTGACGCTCGGCCTGGCCGAGGCGCTCAGCGCGATCCACGCCGCCGGGCTCGTGCACCGCGACCTCAAGCCCGCCAACGTGCTGCTGGCCGCCGACGGCGCGAAGGTCATCGACTTCGGCATCGCGCACACCTCGGGCGCGACCCCGCTGACCGGCACCGGCCAGATGATCGGCACGCCCGAGTACATGTCCCCCGAGCAGGTGGCGGGCAGCGGCCCGCCGGGCCCGCCGGGCGACGTGTTCTCGATGGGCGCGACGCTGTGCTTCGCCGCCACGGGACGGGGCCCGTTCGCGGCCGGGACGTCGGCGGCGGTGCTGTACCGGGTCCTGGAGGCCGAGCCGGACCTGCGGGGCATGCCCGCGGGAGCGGCCGACGTCGCCCGCCGCTGCCTGGTCAAGGACCCCGCGCGGCGCCCGACGGCACCGCAGGTGGCGATGTGGTTGCGCGGTGCCGCCACCCCACCGCCCGTCCCGGCCCCGCCCGTCCCGGCCCCGCCCGTCTCGGCACAGCCCGTCCCGGCGCGCCCCGGACGCCGGCGGGCCGTACTGACCGCGGGTGCCGCGCTGGGGGTGGTGCTGCTGGCCGGGGCCACCGCCCTCGCGGTCACCGCGGGTTCGGGCCGGGGGCCGGTCACGACGACCCCGCCCCCGACGCCCCCGACGCCCGCTGTCGTGTCCGACGTCGACCCGGACAGCCCGGAGGCCCGCTACGTCGACCGCCTCTGCACCAGCGGGGACCTGCTGGTGAGCCTGAGCGAGTCGGCCACGACCCCGTCGGTCACCGGCGATCCGGCGGTGGCCCGCCAGGAGTACCTCGCATCGGTCGGGCGCACGGTCAACGTCGTGGACGCCGCGCTGGCCGACTACCGGGTCCTGCAGGCCGACGCCCCGACCCCGGAGGTCGCCGCGGGGTTCGGGCTGGTCGTCGACGAGTTCACCGCGGCGCGGGCGTCGCTGGTGGAGGGGCAGGCGATCGTGGAGGCCGCCGACCCGCTCACCGTGGAGGCCTACGGGCAGGGCGTCGACCGGTTCACCGACGCCACCCGCAACCTGGCGCTGGCCGCCACCCTGGTGCAGGAGATCGAGCTCCCCCCGCGGTACCAGGAGGCGGGTGCGGTGGCGGCCGGCTGCCAGGACTGAGCGATCAGCCCGGGTTCGGGGGCTGGTCGACGAGCTGGGCCAGGTACAGCTGCTCGCCGAGCTTGCCGATCAGCTCGAGGTTGGTCTCGATGTAGTCGATGTGGTGCTCCTCGTCGGCGAGGATCTCCTCGAGCAGCGCGGCCGAGGTGGCGTCGCCCTTGGCCCGGCACATGATGACGCCCGGGCGCAGCCGCTCGACCACGGCGAGCTCGATCGCGAGGTCGGCCTCGAGCTGCTCCTTGACCGTCTGCCCGATCTTCAGGGTGCCCAGCCGCTGGTAGTTGGGCAGGCCCTCCAGGAACAGGATGCGGTCGGTGATCTTCTCCGCGTGCTTCATCTCGTCGATCGACTCGTCGCGCGTATAGGCCGCGAGCTTGGTCAGGCCCCAGTTCTGCTGCATCTTGGCGTGCAGGAAGTACTGGTTGATCGCCGTGAGCTCGCTGGTCAGCTGCGCGTTGAGCAGCTCGATGATCTCGGGGTCGCCACGCATGGGGATGTCCTCGCGTCGAAGTGTCGGTCGACGCAGAACCTAACGGCCGGTCACGGCCACGAACGAGCCAGGATCGCCTGAACGGCGGTAAGCGCTACCTCAGCCGGTGGCGGGCAGGTCGTCCAGCAGTGCCGGCGCGAGGGTGGCTGTGAGCAGCGTGTCGATGTGGCCCTGGCAGCCGCCGCAGCCGGTGCCGGCCTCGGTGGCCTCGCCGACCTCCTCGACCGTGCGCGCCCCGCGGGCGATGCACGAGCGGATGGTCCGGTCGCACACGGCGAAGCACATGCACACGTACACAGCCACTCCCTTGACGCAGGCACCCCTTTGTTTAGGCGAGCCTATGTTCGCATCCGGGCGGTGACGCGCGCAATAGTCTGTGCGGGTGCCGCTGGACGAGTACCGCCGCAAGCGCGACGCCGCGCGCACGCCCGAGCCGGTGCCCGAGACCGATCCGCAGGTCGAGGGCCCGGGCACGCGGTTCGTCATCCAGGAGCACCACGCGCGCCGGCTGCACTGGGACGTCCGGCTGGAGCGCGACGGCGTGCTCGTCTCCTGGGCGGTGCCCAAGGGCCTGCCCGCCGACGACGAGACGGTGCGCCTGGCCGTCCGCACCGAGGACCACCCGATGGAGTACCTGGACTTCCACGGTGAGATCCCGGCGGGCGAGTACGGCGCCGGCACGATGACGGTCTGGGACACCGGCACCTACGAGACCGAGAAGTGGCATCCCCGCGAGGTCGCGGTGGTGTTCCACGGCGAGCGCGCGCGGGGCCGGCACGTCTTCATCCGCACCGGGCGGGGGGAGAACGACTGGCTGCTGCGCCGCTCGGACCCCACTCCCCCCGGCCAGGACCCCCTCCCCCGCGACGCCCGCCCGATGGAGCCGACACCCGGCCCGCTCCCCGACGGCGACCGGTGGTGGCTGCAGGTCGGCTTCGGCGGGCGCCGGGTGATCGTCCGGGTCGACGGGGGCCGCGCGAGCGTCGTCGACGCCGAGGGCGAGGACCTCACCCCGACGCTGCCCCACCTGCGCGGTCTCGGCCCGTCGCTGTCGGCCACCCGCGCCCTGTTCGACGGCGAGCTGGCCCCCGACACCGCCGACCTGTGGATCGGCGACCTGCTCCACCTCGACGGGCGCGACACCGCGGCGCTGCCGTTCCGGGAGCGCCGCGCGCTGCTCGAGGCCCTGCCGCTGGCCGGGCCGCACTGGCGGCCCGCCCCGGTGTTCCCCGGCGCGGGCGCCGAGGTGCTCACCGCCGTCGCGGCGCAGGGGCTGCCCTCGGTGATCGCGAAGCACGGCGACTCCGTGTACACCCCGGGGCCGAGCGGGAGCTGGGTCGAGGTCGCCACGGCGCCGGGGAGGCCACCGGCGCGGCGCGCGCCCGTCGGGAAGGCCCGGCTGACCAACCCCGACAAGGTGCTCTACCCGCTCACCGGCACCACCAAGGCGCAGGTCCTGGAGCACTACCTGGCCGTCGCGGAGGTGATGCTGCCGCACCTGCGCGACCGGCCGGTCACGATGGTCCGCTGGCCCGACGGGGTGGAACGCGGCTCGTTCTTCGAGAAGGACGTGTCGCGGCACGCGCCGTCGTGGATCCGCACCGCGCGCGTCGGCACGCCGGGCGGCCGGTCCGAGAGCGCCGACTTCCCCGTCATCGACGACGAGCAGGGCCTGGCCTGGGCGGCCAACCTCGCCGCGCTGGAGCTGCACGTGCCGCAGTGGCGTCTGGGCCCCCGTGACGGGCGGCAGACCCCCGACCTGGTGGTGTTCGACCTCGATCCCGGCGAGGGCACCACGGTCGTCGACTGCGCGCGGGTCGCGCTGCGCATCGCCGAACGCCTCGCCGACGACGGCCTGGTCGCCTACCCGCGCACCAGCGGCGGCAAGGGGATGCAGCTCTATCTGCCGGTCACGGTGTCGCGCGCCGAGCAGACCTCGGAGTTCGCGAAGGCGCTCGCCGAGGAGCTCGCCGCCGACGACCCCAAGCGCGTCACCGCCGTCATGGCCAAGGCCCGCAGGCGGGGGCGGATCTTCGTCGACTGGAGCCAGAACAACCCGCACAAGACCACGATCGGCAGCTACTCGCTGCGGGGCCGGGCCCGCCCGACCGTGGCCACCCCCGTCACCTGGGACGAGGTGCGCGCCTGCCGCCGCACCGAGGACCTGACCTTCACCCTCGACGACCTGCCCGCGCGGATCGCCGAGCACGGCGACCTGATGGCGCCGGTGCTCGTCGAGGGGCCCCGGCTGCCGCGGCTACGCTCCTGACCGTGGGTCATCCCTACCTCGACGGGCCGTACCCCCGCGCCTACGCCCACCGCGGCTGGCACACCGGCGGCGGGCACGAGAACACGATGGCGGGCTTCACCCGCGCCGTCGACGAGGGGTTCTCCTACCTGGAGTTCGACGTGCACGCCAGTGCCGACGGCGTCGCGGTCGTCCACCACGACCCGACGCTGGACCGCACCACCGACGGCTCCGGGCGCATCGCGCTGCTGCACTCCGGGGCGCTGGCCGGGGTCCGGGTGGGCGGGTCCGAGCCGGTCCCGCTGCTGGCGGACGTGCTGACCGCGCTGCCCGAGGTGCGCGCCACGATCGAGCTGAAGTCGGCGGCGGCCGTCGACGTGACGCTCGCGGTCCTGGAGCGCCTCGACGCCTGGCCGCGGGTCTGCCTGGGTGCCTACGACGAGCGCTGGCTGCACCGGGCCCGTCGCGCCGCCGGCCCGCGGCTGTGCACCTCGATGGGGCAGACCGCCGCGCTCGGCCTGCGCACCCGGGCCTGGCTCGACGCCCTGCCCCCGCCGCTCTCGGCGCTGCCCGCCCTGCCGTTCACCGGGCAGCTCGCCCAACTCCCGCGCCGCTTCGGCCCGCTCACCGTCGTCGACGAGCAGCTGGTCCGCACCGCCCACGCCGCGGGCCGCGAGGTGCACGTGTGGACCGTCGACGACCCGGCGGAGATGACGGAGCTGCTGGACATGGGCGTCGACGGCATCCTCAGCGACCGTCCCGACCTGCTGCGGACGGTCCTGCAGGGTCGCGACGCCTGGGCCTGACGGCGACACCCCGCCGGTGGCCGGTTCCGCCCGCTACCCTCCGCCCGTGAGTACCGACGCGGCCGTGCCCGCCTCGACCGTGACGCGCGGCCAGGTGCTCGCCTGGGGGCTGTGGGACTGGGGGTCCGCCGCGTACAACGCGGTGATCCTCACGTTCGTCTTCTCCGTCTACCTCACCGACTCGGTCGGGGCGGACCTGCCGGGTGAGGTGAGCGCGAACAGTTGGCTGGGCTACTCGATCGGCGCGTCCGGGCTGCTCATCGCGCTGATGGCGCCGGTGATCGCGCGCCGGGCCGACGCCGCGGGCCGACGGAAGCGGGCCGTCGCGATCTGGACGGCGCTGACGATCGCCACGATGGCGGGCCTGTTCCTGGTGGAGGACGACTACACGTTCCTCGCGCTCGGACTGGTGCTGCTCGGGCTCGGGTCGATCTTCTTCGAGCTCGCGTCGGTGTCGTACAACGCGGTGCTCTCGCAGGTGTCGACGCCGGAGACGGTGGGCCGGGTGTCCGGGTTCGGCTGGGCGATGGGCTACCTGGGCGGCATCGTGCTGCTGCTGGTCGTCTACGTCGGGTTCATCGCCGGCGGCGGTGGGGTGCTCGACGTCCCCACCGAGAACGGCTTCCACATCCGGCTGGTGGCGCTGGTGGCCGCGGCCTGGTTCCTGGTGTTCGCGATCCCGCTGCTGCTGCTGGTCCCCGAGGTGCCCGCGTCGGCGGCGGCGCGGCTGGGCATCCTGGCCTCCTACCGCGCACTGTTCGCCGACCTGCGCGCCCTCTACCGCGACAGCCCGCACACGCTGTACTTCCTCGGCGCGAGCGCGCTGTTCCGCGACGGGCTGGCCGCGGTGTTCACCTTCGGCGCCGTCCTCGCGGTGACCGTGTACGGCATCGCCGAGGACGACGTCCTGATCTTCGGGGTGGCGGCCAACGTCGTCGCCGCGGCCGGGGCGCTGGCCGCCGGGTTCGTCGACGACCGGATCGGGCCCAAGGCGGTGATCGTCGGGTCGCTGGTCGGGATGCTGGCCGTCGGGGTGGTGCTGCTGGTGGTGTCGGGGCCGGCGATGTTCTGGGTGTTCGGGCTGGCGCTGTGCCTGTTCGTCGGGCCCGCGCAGTCGTCGTCGCGGACGTTCCTGGCGCGGCTGGCCCCGCCGGGCCGGGAGGGCGAGCTGTTCGGGCTCTACGCCACCACCGGGCGGGCCGCCTCGTTCCTGGCGCCCACGCTCGTCGGGCTGTTCACCTACCTGTTCGCCTCCGAGCGGGCCGGGATCGTGGGCATCCTGCTGGTGCTCGCGATCGGGCTGCTCGCCCTGCTGCCGGTGCGCAGGCCGGCCGTGTAACGCGGATCGGACGATCCGGTGAACACCGCTCGCTCGCCTGGTGACATAAGTCACAGTTGGCTGACACGTCACAGTCGCGTGTGCGATCGGGCCGGATGGGCCACACTGTCGGATCGGGGCGGCGAACAGCGGGTGTCGGTCATGTGACATCGACACCGGTCGTTGTCGTCCCGCAACGGGAACAAGCGGCTGCGACGCAGACGTTACACCCGGTGGTGACGACCGAGGGAGCCTCCTTCGGTCAGGATTGGGAGGAAGACGCATGGCCGACCGCGTGCTCCGTGGCAGCCGGCTCGGGGCTGTCAGCTACGAGACCGACCGCAACCACGACCTCGCGCCGCGGCAGTCGATGCGCTACGCGTGCCCGCGCGGGCACGACTTCGAGGTGCCCTTCTCGCACGACGCCGAAGCCCCGCACACCTGGGAGTGCCGCCTGCACGGCAGCATCTCCAAGCTGGTGGACGGTTCGGAGCCGGAGCAGAAGAAGACCAAGCCGCCGCGCACCCACTGGGACATGCTGCTCGAGCGCCGCTCCGTCGCCGACCTCGAGGTGCTGCTCAACGAGCGCCTCGAGCTGCTGGCCGAGCGCCGCCGCGAGATCGCCTGACCCTGCCGGGTCTGCACGGAGCCGGGCCGCCCACGGGTGGCCCGGCTCCGTCGCGTCCGGGCACTTGTGCCGGCGGCCGGGGCGCGCCACGATGCCGCGACGATGGACAGCGACCAGGACTCCCCCGGCCACCTCGCGTTCTGGGCCCGCCCCGACGCCGAACGCGCCGCGGTGTTCGCCGAGCTGCGCCGCAGGCCCCACGGCCTGCCGTGGGTCCCGTTCCGCAACCGCGCGCCGTTCGCCCCGAACCGGGACGGCTTCCACGCCGTCGTGCGGCACGCCGACGTGGTGGCGGCGAGCCGCGACGCGCGGCTGTTCGGCAACGCCCCGACGGCGGCCTCGCTCTACGACATCCCGCCGTGGCTGGTCCGCTACCTCGACTCGATGATCAACAAGGACGGGCCGGAGCACGCGCGGCTGCGCAAGGTCGTCGCCCGGGCGTTCTCGCCCCGGATGCTGGCGCGGCTGGAGGCCGACATCCGCGCCCGCGCGACCCGCATCGTCGACGACGTGCTGGTAGAGCGGTCCGGGGACTTCGTGGCGCGGGTCGCCCAGCGCCTGCCGGTGGCCGTCATCTGCGCGATGCTCGGGCTCGACGACTCCCACCACGACCTCGTGACCCGCCAGGGCAACGTCCTCGTGGGTTCGGGCGACCCGGAGTACAACGGGATCGAGCGCGGCTACCTGCTGCGCCACGGCGCGCCCGGCGTGCGGCACGTCGTCCCCGTCAGTGCCCGCCTCGCCCGCGCCGGGGAGCAGCTGCACCGGCTGGTGCGCCGTACCGGCCGCGACCGGTTGCGCGAGCCCCGCGACGACCTGATCTCCACGCTGGTGCACGCCGACGTCGACGGCGAGCGGCTCACCCCGCGCGAGGTCGCCACGCTGTTCATCCTGCTGGTGCTGGCGGGCAGCGAGACCACCCGCGCCACGATCACGCACGCGCTGGTGCTGCTCACCGCCCATCCCGGGCAACGCGAGCACCTGCTCGCCGACGTCGGAGGCCGGATCGGCGGCGCCGTCGAGGAGGTGGTGCGCCACGCCAGCCCGGTGCTGCAGTTCCGCCGCACCGCCACCGCCGACGGCGAGCTCGGCGGCACCCCGGTCCGCGCGGGCGACAAGCTGCTGCTGTTCTACACCTCGGCCAACCGCGACGAGGCCGTCTTCACCGAGCCGGACCGGTTCGACATCACCCGCTCCCCCAACCCGCACCTGGGCTTCGGCGGCCCCGGCCCGCACCACTGCCTGGGCGCGGCGCTGGCCCGCACCGAGTCGACGATCCTGCTCACCGAGCTGCTCACCCGGGCGCCGACGATCCGGGCGGTGGGCGAGCCGGACCGGCTGCTGTCGGACTTCGTGAACGGCGTCAAGCGCCAGGCCTACGCCCTCTGACCGGGCCCGGCCTCAGGCGCCCACCGGGGCGCGGCCGCGGCGCAGCACCCGGTCGACCCCCCAGCGGGTGACCATCCACAGGGCCTCGGTGACGATCGACCGGCTCATCTTCGACGCCCCCCGCTCGCGCTCGACGAACGTGATCGGCACCTCGCGCACCCGGAACCCGGCGAGCACGGCGCGGTAGGCGACGTCGACCTGGAAGCAGTAGCCCTGCGAGGCGACCTCGCCGAGGTCGAGCTCCTCGAGCACCTGCCTGCGGAACGCGCGGTAGCCGCCGGTGATGTCGCGGATCGGGACGCCGAGGGCCAGGCGCGAGTAGAGGTTGCCGCCGCGGGAGAGCCACTCGCGGTGCGCGGGCCAGTTGCGGACCGCGCCGCCGGGCACGTACCGCGAGCCGAGGACGAGGTCGGCGTCGCGCACGGCGTCGAGCAGGCGGGGCAGCTCCTCCGGGGCGTGGGAGCCGTCGGCGTCCATCTCGACGACGACCTGGTGCGGCCCGCGCAGCGCGTGGGCGAACCCGGCGAGGTAGGCCGCCCCGAGACCGTCCTTGGCCGTGCGGTGCAGGACGCTGATCCGCGGGTCGGCGGCGGCCATCCCGTCGGCGAGCTCACCGGTGCCGTCGGGGCTGTTGTCGTCGACGATCAGCACGTCGGCGGTGGGCACCGCGGCGTGCAGCCGCGCGACGATCGGCCCGATGTTCTCGCGCTCGTCGTAGGTCGGGATCACCACCAGCACGGGCCCCGGGGCCTCAGACATCCGACTTCCCTCCCGCCCTGCGGCGTGCCACGGCCGCCACGGCGACGGCTCCCAGCCCCAGGGCGACCACGACCCACTCGGGGCCCGACCGCAACCGGCTGGCCAGGGTAACGGTGCTGCGCAGCGTCGTCCGATCGACCAGGACGTCGGGGGTGAACTGCTGCGTGCGGGCGGTCACGGAGCCGTCCGGGGTGACCGTCGCGCTGACCCCCGAGGTGGTGACGACGACCGCCGACCGGTCGAACTCCACCGCCCGGATCCGCGACATCGCCAGCTGCTGGTAGGTCATGTCGCTGAACCCGAACGTGGCGTTGTTGCTCGGCACCGCGATCATCTCCGCGCCCGCGGCGACGCTGTCGGCGAGCAGGTCGTCGAAGGCGATCTCCCAGCAGATCGCGATGCCCACGCGCACCCCGTTGACGTCGAGTGCCCCCTCCCCCGGCCCGGGCAGGAAGTTGCTGGCCCGGTCGACGTAGGGCGAGAACAGGCGGAAGAAGTCGCGCCAGGGCATGTACTCGCCGAAGGGCTGGATGCGGCGCTTGTCGCTGCGCGCCACGACCCCGGCGCCGGGCTCCCACACCACGGCGGCGTTGCTCGACGTCGGCCCGTCGCCGTTGGCCAGCTCCGGCGGGTTGCGCAGGATCGTGCCGAGCAGGATCGGCACGCCGATCGCGGTGGCCGCGCGGTCGATCTGCGCGGCGGCGTCGGGGTCCTGCAGGGGGTCGATGTCCGAGGAGTTCTCCGGCCACACCACGACGTCGGGCCGTGGCGCGCGGCCCGCGGCGACGTCGGCGGCGAGCTCCTCGGTGACGCGCACGTGGTTGTCGAGCACCGCGCGGCGCTGGGCGTTGAAGTCCAGGCCCAGCCGGGGCACGTTGCCCTGGACCGCGGCGACGGTGACGACGCGGTCGGGCCCGCCGCCGAACGCCGGCACCAGACCGGCGAGCGGGCCGCTCACCAGGGCGGCCGCGGCCAGCACCGCGGGTCCGCGCACCGATCGCTCACGCGTGACGAGCCTGCGGACCAGCTCGCCCAGCGCGAGCCCGGCGAGCACCGTGACGAACGACAGCAGCGGCACCCCGCCGATCGCCGCCACCGGAAGGAACACGCCGTCGGGCTGGCCGAAGCCGACGCGCCCCCACGGCATGCCGCCCCACGGCACCCGCGAGCGCACCGACTCCCCGATCCCCCACACCGCCGCGGCCCACAGCGGCCACGCGGGCAGCCGGGACACCACCGACATCCCGGCACAGGCGACGGCCACGAACAGCGACTCGAACACCGACAGCGCGATCCACGGCAGCCACTGCACCAGCGAGCTGACCCACACCAGCAGCGGCGTCAGGAACGCCATGGAGAACACGAACCCGTAGCCCAGCCCGGCGCGCGCCCCGCGACCGCGCAGCACCGCGCCGAGCAGCGCGAACGCCGGCAGCGCGAGCCACCACAGCGTGCCGGGCGGGAAGCTCAGGTACAGCAGGTACCCGCCCCCGGCGGCGGCGGCCAGGCGGGCGAGGGGTGCGGTCCACCCGGCGGAGGCGGGAGAGCCGGCCTGCTCCGTGGGATCGGTCGTGGGTGCGGCCACCCGGGGAGCCTACGTGCGGCCCGTGTGGCCGCTGTGATCGCGGCCGGTCGGGCTCACCGTCGCCAGAACAGGTGGTGCACGACACCGCTGGGGCTCGGTACGACGTCCCGGTGGAAGCGGTCGAGCAGCTCGTCGGGCGACGACCACAACCGGGACCCGGCGCCCAGCGTGACCGGCGAGACGGCGACGTGCAGGGTGTCGACGAGGTCGGCGTCGAGGAACTGCCGGACGACGTTCGCGCCGCCCCCCAGCCGGACGTCCCGGCCGTCCGCGGCCTCGCGGGCCTGCGCCAGCACGTCGGCGGGCTCGCCCCCGACGAAGTGGAAGGTGGTGTCGGAGAGGGTGAACGACGGGCGCGGGTGGTGGGTCATGACGAACACCGGGGTGTGGAACGGCGGGTTGTCCCCCCACCAGCCCCGCCACTCGTGGTCGGCCCACGGGCCGCGCTGCGGGCCGAACTTGTTGCGCCCCATGATCTCGGCGCCGATGTTGCGGTGGAAGTCCCGGACCAGGTAGTCGTCCAGGCCGCGGCTGCCGCCGGGTTCGGTCCGGTTCGGCCAGCTCGCCGTGGCCCCGGCCCACGACGCCATGGTCGCCGGATCCGCGTGGCCGAAGGGGCGTTCCAGGCTCTGCCCCTCGCCGGCACCGTAGCCGTCGGTGGACAGGAGGAAGTTCTGCACTCGGAGCAGCTGCGGCACGGGTTCGTCCTTCCGGGGTTCGGGTGGTCCACAGCGGTGGACCACCGGGCGGTCCCGAACTCATCGGCGGGGCCCGGCGCTATCCCCGCGGGGTGGCGAGCAGGTGGGCGTTGCCGAGCCGGTCCAGGACGCCCTCGGGACCGCTGCGCAGGTACCACTCGTAGCCGTAGGCGGCCGCGAACGTGGCGTCCGGGACGTCGTCGGGGCCGAGCTGGCTCTCGTGCGCGACGATCGCCGCGCGCTTGACGGCGAGGTGCGCGGCGGTGCCGCTGATCGCCAGCGCGATCTCGACGGTGGAGCGCCCGAACGGCCCGGCCCCGCCGACGTCGTGCACGGCGCGGGCGGCGCCGTGCACGAGGTGCCCGTCGCGGGCGGCGGTGTGCAGGTGCTCGCGGTCGACGGTGGTGCGGTAGGCGGTGGCCCCGGTCAGCTCCGCGGCCAGCGCCCCGACGCGGAACGCCGCGTTGTGGTCGGGATGGCCGTAGATGCCGTGCTCGTCGTCGTGGACGATCGTGGCGGCGCCCTCGGCGTCGGCGAGCTCGGCGACGTGGCGGGCCAGCACCAGCGGGTCGGCGGCGGCCAGCGCCCGGGGGTGGGCCAGGCCGGGGCCGCCGGGCAGGCCGGAGTCGCGCCCGCCCAGCAGCACCAACCGGGAGACGCCGAGCAGCCCGGCCGCGGTCTCCAGCTCGGTCACCCGCCGCTCGGGCACCGTCTCGCCGGGGCGCAGCGGGACGCGGGAGCCGCCCAGCTCCCCCGCCGTGGCCAGCACGAGGACGGTGCGGGCGCCCGCGTCGGCCAGGCGCCGCAGCGTCAGCCCGGAGAAGATCGACTCGTCGTCGGGGTGGGCGTGCAGGACCAGGACGGTGTGGCCGCGGAGGTCGGGCTCGTTCATGAGGTGATCGCAGACGTGCGGGCCGCGCGGGAACGCGGGCGTGCGGACGGGGGCCGGGGGCGTCAGCTACAGCGACAGCACCCCGGACAGCACCCACGCAGCGCGGGCCCGGTCCGGTCGATCACGCGCGAATGATGGCACAGCGGCGTGGGAGGCGTCACGCGAGGGTGTCGTGCAGCGTCCGCCCGCGCTGCACGGTGCGCAGGCAGGTGCCGCCCTCGCCGTCCCACAGGGCGTAGGAGGCCGGGGCGCCCGGCACGATCCGCCCGGCCGTCGGGGAGCGGTCGCCCGCGGCCCGGTGCCCGCCGACGGTGTGCGCGGCCAGCGCCTGTGCGGTCGTGAGCCCGGATCCGGGGGTGCGGTGGTCGACGGCGGCGCGCACCGCCTCCCACGGGCCGAGCGGGGTGACGGGGCTGTCCGAGCCCAGCGCCAGCTGCACCCCGGCGGCGTGCAGGGCGGCGAACGGGTTCATCGCGCGGGACCGCGGGCCGAGCCGCTCGGCGTACATGCCCTCCTCGCCGCCCCAGCAGGCGTCGAACAGCGGCTGGACGCTCGCGACGACACCGTGCGCGGCGAGCACGGCGATCTGCGCGGCGTCGACCATCTCCAGGTGCTCGACGCGGTGCCGCACCCCGCCCCGGCCCGCCTGCTGCAGCGCGTCGGCCAGGGCGGCCGCGGCGGCGTCACCGATCACGTGGAAGCCCGCCTGGATCCCGGCGGCGGTGCAGGCGGCGAGGTGGGCGGCGACCGCACCGGTGTCGAGGTAGCGGGTGCCGCAGGAGCCGGGCGCGTCGGTGTAGGGGCTGGTCAGCGCGGCGGTGCGGGAGCCGATCGAGCCGTCGACGAACAGGTCGCCCGCCAGGCCGTGGGCACCGGTGGCGGCGAGCAGGTCGCGGGCGTCCGCGGCGGTGGTGACCGCCTCGCCCCAGTAGCCGACCACGTCCGGCCCGTCGGCGGCCAGCAGGGCGGCGAGGTCGTCGCGGGACGAGATGTCGGGGCCCGCGCACTCGTGCACGACACCGATGCCGCGGGCGGCGGCGGTGGCGAGGAAGGCGCGCTGGGCGGCGTCGCGGGCCGGGCCGTCGACGGCCGCCAGCGCGACGCGGCGGGCGTGGTGGTGCGCGTCGGAGGTGACCGGGCCGTCGGGGGTGCCCGGTGCCGCGAGCCCTCCGCCGACCAGCGCGGAGTGGACGTCGACGCGGCTGAGGTAGACCGGCGCTCCCCCGGCGGCGCGGTCGAGCTCGGCGCGGGACGGCGGCGGGCCGTCCCAGGCCTGCTCCTGCCAGCCGTGGCCCCAGATCAGCGCGCCGGGCCGGGCGGCGGCCCGGGCCCCCACGGCGTCGAGCAGAGCCCGCGGTGAGGGGCAGCCACTCAGGTCCAGACCGTCGACGAGCAGGCCGGTGGCGGTGGCGTGCACGTGGGCGTCGACGAAGGCCGGGGTGAGCACGGCACCGTGGAGATGCCGCACGTCCGGGCCGGTGGGCGCCTCCGCGGGCGCCGGGCCGACCCGGGTGACCACGCCGTCGACGATCTCGACGGCGGCCGGGCCGGCCGGTGCGCCCGGGTCGAGGACCCGGGCGCCGACCAGCAGCGTCACACGGAACGCTTGGGCATCAGCACCCACAGGACGATGTAGGCGATGAACTGCGGCCCGGGCAGGATGCAGGACAGCAGGAAGGCCAGCCGGACGAGGAACGGGCTCAGCCCGAACCGGTCCGCCAGGCCGGCGCACACGCCGGCGATGACCTTCCCGTGGCGCGGGCGGGTCAGGGTCGATGCCACGAAGGGCTCCTTTCGTCGCGACGGATCTCGTCGCCGTCGTCCACGATCCGCGGTGTGCGGTCCGTCGACATCAGGTGAACGCCCGGAGGACACCCCGGGGTTCCCCGGTGTCAACCCCGGTCGGCGGAACCGGTGGACAACCCGTCGCAGATCGTGAGCACGGCTGCTCCCTACGGGGGTTGTCCACAGGCATCGGCGGACGCCCTGGTCAGCGCCCGGACCGGACCCTAGCGTCGGACCCGTGATCCGTTCCCGTCGCCTGCTGGTCCCGCTGCTCGCCGTGCTCCTGATCCCGGTGCTCGGCGTGCCGCCGGCGGGCGCCGCCGAGCGGCCCACCGCCGTCGTCGCGCTCGGCGACAGCGCCGCGTCCGGGGAGGGTGCGGGCGACTACGTGCCCGGCACCCGCGGCGAGGGCGGCAACTGGTGCCACCGCTCCGCCCACGCCTACGTGCACCGCACGGCCCTGGCCGAGGAGTCGGTGAACCTGGCCTGCTCCGGGGCGGAGGCCGCCGACGTCGGGTTCGGCCCGGGCAGCCACTACACGGAGGGCTCGCAGGCCGCGCGGCTCGCCGAGGTGGCGCGGGAGTACCGGGTCACGACGGTGCTGCTCCAGGTGGGGGCCAACGACGAGCCCGCGCTCACCGGCACCGGGATCGCGTGCATCCGCGCCTACCTCGACCCGTCCGTGCCGCCGTGCCGCGACACCCTCGGTCCCGGCGTCCCCGAGCGGATGGCGGCGGTGGCGCCGCGGGTGGAGGCGGTGGTGCGCGACGTGCGGGCCGCGATGCGCGAGGCCGGGTACGCCGACGACGGGTACGACCTCGTGCTCGCCTCCTACGCCTCCCCGGTGACCGGGGCGATGGTGCCGCTGCAGGGCGCGCGGGGCTGTCCCTACAGCCGGGCCGACGCCGAGTGGGGCCGCACGGTGGTGTTCCCGGCGCTGTCCGACGCGCTGCGCGGGGTCGCCGAGCGCACCGGGGTGCGGTTCGTCGACATGGCCCGGGCCACCGAGGGGTTCGAGGCGTGCAGCCGCAGCCCGCGCTCGGAGGAGTGGCAGCGGCGGATCACGGTGGACCCGGAGGCGTTCGTCCACGGCGGGCTCGACGCGGCGGGGTACCACCTGGCGCAGGAGTCGTTCCACCCCACCGCGGTGGCGCACGCGGAGATGGGGCGCTGCCTCGGGGAGTTCGTCCGGTCCGGTGCGCCGTCGGCCGCCTGCGTGGCCGGCTCGGACGGGCGGGTGCGCGCCGAGTCCGGGGCGGCCGCCGCCTCGCCGGCGTGAGCGCCGGTCAGCCGGAGAGGACCACCAGGTCGCGGGGGCGGGTGTTGAGGCGCTCGCAGCCGTCCTCGGTGACCACCACGATGTCCTCGATGCGCGCGCCCCACTCCCCGTCGAGGTACACCCCGGGCTCCACGCTGAAGGCCATGCCCGGCTCCAGGGTCAGCGTGTTGCCGCCGACGATGTAGGGCTCCTCGTGCACGTCGAGGCCGATGCCGTGGCCGGTGCGGTGCACGAAGCGCTGCCCCAGCCCTGCGGCGGTGATCGGCTCGCGGGCGGCGGCGTCCACGGACTCGGCGGTGACACCCGGGCGCACCGCCGCGACCGAGGCCTCCTGCGCGGCCTGCAGCACCGCGTAGGCCTCGCGGATGTCGGCCGACGGCTCGGCGCCCACGGCGTAGGTGCGGGTGCTGTCGGAGTTGTAGCCGCTGGGCAGCGGCCCGCCGATGTCGACGACGACCACGTCGCCGCGCTCGATCGTGCGGCCGGAGACGTCGTGGTGGGGGCTGGCGCCGTGCGGGCCCGACCCGACGACGACGAACGCGGCCTCGGTGTGCCCCTCGGCGAGGATGGCGGCGGTGATCAGCTCACCCACCTCCGCCTCGGTGCGCCCGACCTGCAGGAACTCGCCCATGCGGGCGTGCACGCGGTCGATCGCGGCCCCGGCGGCGCGCAGCTCGGCGACCTCGACGGCGTCCTTGCGCATCCGCAGCTCGCGCAGGACCGGCCCGGCCAGCACCTGGCCGACCTCGGGGAACACCTCGCGCAGCCCGAACACGTGCCGGGCGGGCATCTCGTCGGCCACCGCCATCCGCGTCGGGCCCCCGGCGAGGTCGCTGACCAGCAGGTAGGGGTCCTCGGCGTCGGTCCAGGTGACGATCTCGACCCCGAGCTCGTCGAGGCCCAGCCCGGCGAGGCCCGGCGCCTCCAGCCGCGGGACGACCAGCGCGGGCGGCGCGAGGTGGCCGTGGGCGGGCAGGACCAGGCAGGTCAGCCGCTCGTGGGACTCCCCGGTCATGCCCAGCAGGTAGCGCAGGTCGGTGCCCGGGGTGATCAGCAGGACGTCGGCACCGTGGTCGGCGGCGACGAGCCCGGCGCGGCGGATGCGGTCGGCGAACGCGGCCGTTGTCATGACCGGGAGGGTATCCGGCAAGCTGCACCCATGAGCGAGCCCCTGGGAGCCGGCCGTGTCCCGTCACTGATGCTGCTCGATGCGGCGAGCCTGTACTTCCGGGCCTTCTACGGCGTGCCCGAGTCGATCACGGCCCCCGACGGCACCCCGGTCAACGCCGTGCGGGGGTTCACCGACATGGTGTCGCGTCTGGTCACCGAGCACCGGCCGACCCGCCTGGTGGCCTGCCTGGACCTGGACTGGCGCCCCGCGTTCCGCGTCGACGCGCTGCCGACCTACAAGGCCCACCGGGTCCCCGGTGAGCCCGACACCGCGCCGGCCGGGGTGCCCGAGGAGGTGCCCGACACCCTCGCCCCGCAGGTCCCGGTGATCCTGGAGGTCCTGGCCGCGGCCGGGATCGCCACCGGCGGCGCGGAGGGCTACGAGGCCGACGACGTCATCGGCACGCTGGCGGCCACCGAACGCAGCGACCACGTGCTCGCCGTCAGCGGTGACCGCGACCTGATGCAGATCGTCGGCGACGACGACCCGGCCGTGCGGCTGCTCTACGTGGGGCGCGGGCTGGCCAAGGCCGAGCTGCTCGGCCCCGCCGAGGTGGCGGCGAAGTACGGGGTGCCGGTCGGGCGGGCGGGCGAGGCCTACGCCGAGATGGCGATGCTGCGGGGCGACCCGTCCGACGGGCTGCCCGGCGTCCCCGGGGTCGGGGCGAAGACCGCGGCCACCCTGGTCGGGCGCTTCGGCTCCTGGGCCGAGCTGCGGGCCGCGATCGAGGACCGCACCGACGCCCGGATCAGCGCCACGGTGCGCTCCAAGCTGGCCGCCGCGGCCCCGTACCTGGCGGTCGTCGAGCCGGTGGTCCGCGTGGCCGTCGACGCCGACGTGCACCTGGACCGCCCCGACGCCCTGCCCACCGAGCCCGCCGACCCCGAGCGGCTCGACGCGCTCGCGCAGCGGTGGGGCATCGGCGGGTCCGTCGACCGTCTCCGCGCGGCGCTGGCGCGCTGATCCGGTACCCGATGGGCAGGACGGGAAGGGCACGACCGTGACGGGCTGGGCGCTGGGTGTCGACCTCGGCACGAGCTTCGCCGCGGGCGCGGTGTACGTCGACGGGGCGGTGGAGCTGCTGGAGGTCGGCGGGGAGTCCCGGGTGCCGACGACCGTGCTGCTCACCGAGGACGCCCGGCTGGTCGCCGGCAGCTACGCGCAGCGCGCGGTCGGCCGGCTGCCGGACCGGGCCGAGCGCAACCCGCGCCGCTACGTCGGCCGGGCGCCGATGCTGCTGGGCGGGCGCCCGGTCAGCGCCGTCGACGCGCTGGCCGCGCTGCTGGCGCTGTTCGTGCAGGAGGGCCGCCGCCGCCACGACGACGCCGACCCGTCCCGGCTCGTGCTCACCCACCCCGCCGGGTGGTCCGCCGACCGGCTCGCCGAGCTGCGCGAGGTCGCGGCACGGGTGCTGCCCCGGGTGGAGACCGAGCTGGTGGCCGAACCGGTCGCCGCCGCGGTGCAGCACGGGGTGAGCGGCTCCGTCGCGGTCTACGACCTGGGCGGGGTCACCTTCGACGCCACGGTCCTCGCGCCGGACGGGGCCGGGTTCCGGGTCGTCGGCCGCCCGGGCGGTGACCCCGACCTGGGCGGCGAGGTGTTCGACCAGCTCGTGTTCCGGCACTTCGGCGCGCAGCTCGCGCACGCCGCGCCCCGCTGGTGGCAGGAACTGACGACCGACCCGGCGCGCCTGGCCGCGGAGTCCGACCTGCTCACCGAGGCCCGTCTGGCCAAGGAGGCGCTCTCGACGTTCGAGACGGCCAGCCAGTACGTCGCGGGCGCGGACGCCGACGTCCACATCACCCGCGCCGAGCTCGACGACCTGATCGGCGACGACGTGCGCCGCAGCGCCCGGGTGCTGGCCGAGACCACCGCGGGCACCGACGTCGACGTCGTGCTGCTCACCGGCGGGGCGGCGCGCACCCCGCTGGTGGAGCGGGTGCTGCGCGAGCAGTACGGCCCGCGGCTGCGCACCTCGCCCGACCCGAAGGGCGCCGTGGCGCTCGGCGCGGCGCTGCTCGCCGGCGGCCGGCCCACGCCCGCCGCCGTCCCCGTCCCCGTCCCCGCGCCGCCCACGGTGCCCCCCGCCCGGACGACCTCCCCCGGCCTCCCCGCGCCCCCGACGCGGCTGGGGCCGGTGCCCCGGGCGGGCGAGGAGCTGGTCCCGCTCGCCGAGGAGGTGCTCGACGCGCGGGTCGTCGGCGGGCGGCTCTACGTGTGGTCGGCGCCCGACGGGACGGCGGGGCGGCACCGGATCTCCCGGATCGACCCGGTCACCGGGACGCCCGACAGCAAGATCCGCTTCGGGCGGCTCGTCGCGTGGGCGGTGGCCGAGGGCGGGATCGTCGTGGCCGAGCGTCGCGACGGCGCCCTGCACTGCCACACCCTGGGAGCCGACCTGTCCGTCGGCACCTCGACACCCATCCCCACGCCGTACCGCCCGTTCCTGGCCGCGTCCGCGGGCACCGCGTGGGCGGTGCTGCGCTCCCCGGACACGCGGATGACCGGCCCGGCGCAGGAGTCGGGAACCCTCGCCGTCCAGATGATCCCGCTGCGTCCGGGCACGCCGGGGCCGGTCGTGCCGCTCGGCCCGGCGGTGTTCGGCTACGTCGACGGTTCCCGGCGCCTGCTCGACGCCGTCGCGGGCGGGGTGAGCGCGCCGCCCGCGCCGCTGGGTGACGGCCGCTCGCTGGCCGTGGTGGTCGGGCGCGGCGGGCGGCAGACGGTGTTCGTGGCGGGCCCGGCCGGTGACGTCACCACGGTGGCGGAGGAGACCGGCCTGCGCCAGCTCCTGGCCGCGGGCGGGCGCTGGCTCGCCGCCGGCACCGCGGGCCTGGAACACCGCGCCGACCCCCGCGGTGCCGACCGCAGGCCGGTCCTGCCCCGCCCGCCCGGGGGCGACGCGCGCTGGGCCGTGGCCGGGCGGCAGGCGTACGGCGTGGCGGTCGACCGGCTGTCCCCCGGGCGCGGGCTGGTCGTCCACGCCCTGCACGGGGGCGCCCTGCGCGAGCTGGGCCGCCTGCCCGCGCTGCTGGGCTCACCGGCGGGCGCCCGGCCGGACGAGGCCCCGCGGGTCCGGGCCGACGGCGACACGCTGCTCGTCGGCGCCTCCGACGGCGCGGGCGGCTCACAGCTCGTGGCGGCGGGCCCGGCGGGGCTGCGCCCGCTCGCCGCCGGCCGCGGCTGGCTGGAGCCGGTCGGTCGGGCGGGCGGGGTCCTGCTCGCCCGCCACGTCCCCGCCGCCGCCCCCGGCGACTCCTGTTCCGACCCCGGCCGCCTGGTCCGCGTCGTCGGCTGACCGGCCCGTTGTGCGGGCGGCGGGCCCCGGCCAGGATCGGGCCGGTGGACGCCGTGTTCGTGAGCCTGATCGCGGTCGCCGGCACGCTGCTCGGCTCGTTCAGCACCTACCTGTTCCAGCGGCGCACGGCCCTGCACACCGAGGCCGCGGCCCGTCGGGAACGGCTGCGGCAGGACCGCCTCGCCGCGTGCGCCGGGTACGCCGCCGCGGTCACCGAAGTGAGGCGGGCGGTGGTCACCGCCTGGTTCCGCCGCGACGTCCGTGACGACGAGTGGCGGGCCGCGATGACCGAGGCCGACCGGCTCGGCGCCGCGGCCGAGGCCGCACTGGTCCGCCTGCTGCTGCTCTGCGACGACGAGGAGCTGCGCCGCTGCGCGGACGTGCTGTCCGCGCAGCTCGGGGTGCTGCGGGCCGCGGAGGACCTGCCGGGGTTGCAGGAGCGGGAGGCCGCGTTCACGGCGGCGCGGGCCGCGTTCGTCGACGCGGCCCGCCGCGTCGTCGGGCACGGCTGATCAGGCGGGCGACCCGGCCAGCTCCTTGGCCAGCTCCTTGGCCAGCTCGCGGGCCCGCCGGTCGGCCTCGGTGAGGGTGTCCAGCCGCTCCTGGGCCGCCGCGGCGGCGCGCTTGCGGACGGCGGCGTCCTGCGCGGCGAGCGCGGCCAGCTCACGGCGGCGGCCGTCGAGCTCCTGCTGACGGACGGCGAACGCGGCGTCGACGGCCTGCTCCGCGCCCCCGCGCCAGGCCGCGACCGCCTGCTCGACGGCCACGGACATCTCGTTGGTCGCCACGGCGAACGCGTCGGTCAGCGCCTTGGTCAGGGCCGTCCGGTTGCGGGTGGCCTCGGCGAGGCGGCGGCGGTGGGCCAGCAGGGTGCCGGCGAGCAGGCCGCCGAGCGCGACCGGGGCGAGGAACGACAGCCCGAACGCGAGTCCGACGAACGCGTGCGACGAGAGGAACCCGACGCTGCTGGCCATCATCAGCGCGGGCAGCCCCTCCCCGATCACGTCGAACTTGCCGCCCGCCCCCTCCGCCCGCAGCTCGCCGGGCCCGCGGACCGGGGCCTCCATGACGACCCGGTCGAGCTCGCCGGGGTCGACGCCCATCTCGGCGAGGTAGCGCGGCAGGGCGTCGGCGACGGTGCGCTCGGTGTCGGCGGCGATCTCCTGCCACGCCGCGCCCAGGGTGCGCTCGATGCTCTCCGGGAGCGTCGCGGCGTACCGGGTGACGTCGGCGGGCTTGGTCAGCTCGGCGAGCTCGCGCTCGTAGTTGCGCCGGTAGGCCTCCAGCCGCGCCCGGGCCCGGTTGACGACCCGGCGGCCGATCAGCTGGTGGTCGATGCTGCGCCGCCGGCGCTCCCGCTTGAGTGCGGCGAGCGCGGCGATCTCCTCGTCGACGCTCGCCTGGCGCTCGGCGAGGCCGTCGTCGGCGGTGCTCGCGGCGCGGTCCTGCTCGGGTTCGGACAGCGCCCGGATCCCGGAGACGGCGAGCCCGAGCACCCCGCCGGCCCGCATCAGCTCGCGGCGCTCGGTGCAGCGGGCGACGTGGCGGCGCAGCCCGGGCAGCCCGCTGCGCTCGAGGCGGGCGGCGGCGCGCTCGGCGTTGCCCGCGGCCTGCAGCGCCAGTGCCGCCTCGCCCAGCTTCGCGCTGACCGGCAGCCACGGGGCCGCCAGCAACCGTTCGGCGACCTCCGGGGCCACGCCGGGGCCGTCCGGGCCGCAGAAGCGGGTGAGCCGCTCCCGGTTCTCCCGCAGCAGCTCTCGCCACGACGTCGAGTCCTCGACCTTGGTCAGCACGAACGCCACGGACAGGATGCGGTCGGCCGCCTCGGCGAGGAACTCCAGCTCGTGGCGCAGGATCGGCTGGTCCTGGGCGCTGACCGCGAACAGCAGGGCGTCGGCACGGGCCAGTGCGCCCATCGTCGCGTGCCGGTGGCCCAGGGTGAGGCTGTCGACGCCGGGGGTGTCGACCAGGCGCAGCCCGTCGAGCAGCGGCTCGTCGATCGTCACCTCCAGGCCGGTGACCTCGCGGAGCACGGCCGGGTCGCCCAGCACCGAGGCGTAGGCGGGCAGCTCGGCCGGGTCGACCTCGGTGCGGCTGCCGTCGGTGCGGGTCACGGTCACGGTCAGCTCCGGACCGCGGACGACCGCGACCTGGGTGTGGGTGGCGATGTCGGCGTCGACGGGGAGCAGGTCGGGGTGCCCGACCAGGCAGTTGAGCAGCCGGCTCTTGCCGCGCTTCTGCGCCCCCGCGAGCACCACCGTGGTGGTGGCGTCCTTCCAGCGCCCGGCCTGCTCGGCCAGCGGGCCGTACAGGTCCTCGCGGGCGGCGGCCTTGGCCAGCCCGTGCACCTCGTTGGCCAGGCGCAGCACGTTCGCGACGACCCCGCTCATGTGGCCACTCCGTCCTTCGTCTCCCAGGTCAGCTTCTCGAACACCGCACACACCGCCTGCACGCCACGCCGTTCGGCCACCGGCAGCGGCCGGTGCAGCAGCACCCGGAAGCGCGCGGCCAGCTCCGCGGGCGCGTGACCGCCCAGCGCGTCGGCCGGGCCCGACGCACGCTGCAGGCGCGTGACCGCGGCGCGCTCGCCGTCACCCAGCGCCGGGGAGCGGGCGAGCCGGTCGAGCAGGGCGGCGTCCAGGCCGCTCCAGCCCGGCCGGACGATCGTGTGGATCCCGGCCGAGGTCGGGTCCGGCGCGGCGGGCGGCCCCGGGTCACGGGCGGGGCCGGGCGCGGGGCCGGCGGCGACGAGCGGCGCGCCGCCGGTCGTGGCACCGGTCGTGGCGTAGGCGGCGGCCGCGATGTCCTCCAGCGCGCCGAGCACGTCGCGGGCGCGCTGCCCGCCGACCGTCGGCCCGGCCAGCGCGACGACCCGGCGCCAGCGTCGCGACGCCTCCCCCGCCGCGGCGACGACGTCGGCGGCGGTGCAGGTCAGGGGCAGACCCAGGCCGGTGGCGGGGTCGTCGTAGCGGGCCAGGCGCATCAGCTCGGCGGTCATGTCCTCGTCCAGGCGCAGCTGCCCGCGGCCCACGGCGGCACACGCGGCGAGGATCCGCAGGCCGCGCAGCCCCGCGACGACCGGGCGGTTCTCGTCGACGGCCTCGCGCAGCTCCGCGACCAGCCCGGTGTCGCGGGGGTCGAACTCGCGCCGGGTCAGCGCGCGGATCCGGCCGACGGCGGCGAACGCCTTGAGCCGCCCGGCGTGGCGGGCGAAGCGGTCGAGCACGTCGGCCAGGGTGCGGGGCAGGTCGGGGCCGCCCGCGTCGGCCTCCCACACCACGGTGCCGCTGTCGGCGGAGACGTCGGCGCCGTAGCCGGAGCAGCCGGCGAGCCAGCGGTGCAGCTCCGCGGGCCCGGTCCCCGGGCGCTTGCGCAGCCGGGCGACGGCCTCGCGGATGCCGTAGCGGTGCAGCCGGGCGACGAGGACGGCCCGCATCGGCAGCTCGACGGGCCCGTAGGCCTCGGTCGTGAACTCGTCGAGATCGAGCAGCAGGTCGTCGAGCTCGTCGGCGGGCAGGGCCGCCAGCTCGCGCAGCGCGTCGATCTCGGCCGTACCGAGCGCGCCCGCACGGGCGGTCTCGGCGAGCAGCCCGATCACCGGGGCGACGTCGAGCACGCGGCCGCCGAGATCGGCCGCGGCCTTCGCGACGAGCCGGCGCGCGGTGGGCCAGGGGTCGCCGTCGCCGTCGCCGCGGCGGTCGATCTGGGTCAGCACGGCCGCGGTGTTGACCGCGGTCATCCCGCACGCGGCCGAGAGCGCCCGGAACTCCTCGAGGGTGTCGGCGTCGAAGCGCTGCACGAAACGCAGGACGTAGAGCAGCGCCTGCGCGTGCTCGGCGGCGGCGTCGCCGAACAGCAGCCTGCGGGTGGCGTCCTCGTTCTCCGCGGACACGGTGTTGACGCCGGGGGTGTCGATGATCGTGACGGTGCGCAGCGCCGGGTCCCGCAGCTGCACCCGCAGCCGCAGCACCTCGGCCGGGTCGACCCCGAGGTCGGCGGGCATCCGGCCGTCCCGCAGCGCGGTGCGGCGCACCGTCCCGTCGACACACTCGACGAGCACCACGCCGTCGCGCTCGCCGTACTCGTACCAGGTGACCAGCCGCGTGCACTCCCCCGCGTCGGCGGGGGCGACCGAGCGCCGCAGCATCGCGTTGATCAACGTCGACTTGCCCGCGCTGACCGCACCCGCCACGGCCAGCTGCAGCGGCCGGTCCAGCTGCGCCCCGACGGCCTCCAGCTCGGAGCGCAGCCGCGGGTCGCGGGACCGGGCCGCGGTGCCCTGGCACAGCTCGCGCAGGGCGGCGAGCGGGTCGGCCGTGGTCACCAGCCGGTGCCCGGGTCGAGCGGGTCGGCGCCGGTGCCGTCGTGCGGGTCGCCGTGCCCCGGGTCGCCCGCGCCGTGGTCGGGTCCGGGCTCGTCCCCGACCGCGGTGTCGGGAGCCGCGCCGCCATCGTCCAGGCCGGGGTCGTCGAGGGGCAGGTCGTCGAGGGTCGGGTCGCCGAGAGTCGGGTCGCCGAGAGCCGCCTCGTCGAAGGCCGCGTCGTCGAAGGCCGCGTCGTCGGCCGGGTCGTCGGCGGGCAGGTCGAACAGGCCGTCGGGCGGCAGCAGCTCGGCCCCGTAGGGCCCCTGGGCCGCGAAGGTCTGGTCGAACATCGCGTCGGCCCCGGCGGGCGGCGCGACGCCGTCGAACAACAGCTCGCGCAGCGCGTCACGGGACACCATGTCGTCGGTCATCGCACTCTCCGTTCCGTTCGTCGGGATCTTCCGGGTCGTGTCGTGGATCTGGTGGTGGTGCGGTCTGTGCGGGCGGAGCCGACAGGGCCATGATGGCTAACGATTCACGGTCGCGCCGCGAACCATGATCCGAGCGCCCCGAGCCGCAGGAGGACCATGGCCACCGGCCCCTTCCCCGAACCGGACGATGCCGGTGACGAGGCCGCGCTCGTGGCGGCCGCCCAGGCGGGCGACCAGCAGGCGTTCCGGGCGCTGTGGCGCTCGGCCGAGCGCCAGGCGCACGCGCTGTGCCTGCGGCTCACCGGCAACCGCACCGACGCCGCCGACGCCCTGCAGGAGTGCCAGATCGCGGTCTGGCGCAACCTGCACCGCTTCGAGGGGCGCTGCCCCTTCGGCGCCTGGGTGTTCACGATCGCCCGCAACGCCGCGCTGAGCGTCATCCGCTCCCGCAACCGGCGGGCCGAGACCAACGTCGACGATCTCGAGGACCGGCCCCGCGACGCCTCCGCCACGCTGTTCGCCGACGTGCTGGTCGAGACCATGTCGGTGCAGGCCGCGCTGGAGACGCTCCCGGAGAAGCACCGGGAGGCACTGCTGCTGTGGGTCGGCGGGATGTCCTACGCGCAGGTCGCGGAGCTGATGGGGGCCCCGCTCAACAGCGTGAAGGTGTGGATCCACCGGGCCCGCACCGCGCTCAAGGACCAGCTGGGACGCTGAGCGCACGTCAGGACGCCCGCTCGGGGTCCGACGAGCCGCCCGGGAACGGGCCGTCGCCGGCCCGGACCACCTGGTCGGCCCGGCCGTCGTGATCGGTGTCGAGGAACGCCACGTCGGCGATCCCGTCGTGGTCGGTGTCGACGGCGACCAGGTCGATGCTGCCGTCGGCGTCGGTGTCGACGCCGCCGATGTCGGTGAGGCCGTCACCGTTGACGTCGACGAGCACGGTGTCGAGGTACCCGTCGCCGTCGGTGTCGATCAGCGTGGTCTCGGCGTGGCCGTCGCCGTCGACGTCGAGGTACTCGCTGCCGGGCTCGGGATGGGTGCCGGGATCGGTGCACTCGGACATCGCGGGCTCCTGGGTCGGTGGGTGGTCTCACCGGTACCGACGCCGCCGGGCCGCCCCGGGTTACAGCGGTCCCGGGAGATTTCTCAGAAGTACGTGCCGCACCACGGGAGGCGGTCGGTGGCGAACAGGGCGTCGGCCCGGGCGGGGGCGCCCGCGTCGTGCACCCGCCACCACCCGGTCGCCGCCAGCAGCGACGGTGCGCGGTCGCCGAGGTAGGCCATGGCGAGCCCGTCGACGTCGCACTCGAGCTCGGGGTCGGCGTCCACGCGGGCGGCGCCGCCCCCGTCGATCCGGTAGACGCCGTCGTTGGCGGGGAGCAGGCGGTCGTGCACACCCAGCAGCACCGGCGGCCCGTCGCCCCAGCCGCGGGCCGCGAGCGCGGTGGGCACGTCGACCAGCCGCAGCCAGGTCTCGTCCTCGACGCCGGTCACGGTGCAGTCCCGGGGGTCGGCCAGCAGCAGCTCCAACGGCTCGTCCACCGGGCGCAGCCAACCCTCCACCCGGTCGACCAGGTCGATCCCGGTGAGGAACGCCCACAGCGCGGCCGTGGCGTCGGGGCCGGCCGCGTGCAGGTCGGAGACCTGCAGGGTCCGGTGGGCGAACCGGCCGTCGTCGGCCACCGTGGCGAGCGCGAACCCGTCGTCGCCGTGCGGCCCGGTGTGCACCGCCGCGACGAGGTGCTCGTGATTCTCGACCCGCCGCCCGACCATGCGCCACCACCACGGACCGGGCCGGAGGATCCCACCGGGACGCCCCAGCGCGAGCGCGTCGTGCACGGTCGTCACCGCCGGCTCGATCCCGGTGCCGACGACGAGCCGCACCTCGCCGCGCGGGGTGCTGCGCCACCCGGCCCCCCGCGCGCGCACCGTGACACTGCGCCCACGGCTGGCGACGCCGTAGCCGAACCGGCCGTAGATCCGTGCCTCGCTGGCCCGCAGCGACGCCAGCGGCTCGCCCCGGGCCCCCGCGTCGTCGAGCACCGCGCGCATCATCGCGGTCAGCACGCCGCGCCGGGTGCGGTCGGGCCGCACCCCCACCCGCGTGACGGCGGCGGTGTCGAGCGCGGCACCGCCGGGCACCGCCGTGCGCGTCGGGAACGAGGTGGCCGTGCCGATCAGCGCCGCCGGCCCCCCGGCCTCGCGGACGCCGAGCGTGCGGCCCGGGCTGTAGCTGCCGGCGACGGACTCCCAGTCGGCGTCGGGCACCGCGTCCTGGTGGATCGTGGCGGCGAACAGCGCGTGGGCGTCGCGCAGCTCGTCGGGGCCGAGGACCTCGACCGTCGCCATCAGGCGTCCGGCCTGCTCACCTCGTAGTCGCCGCCACCGCTGGTGATCGTCACGGGGACGACGGCCGGGGCGCCGTCGATGGTGGTGCTGCAGGTGAACGAGGCGCCCTCGGTGACCCGGATCGGGCCCTGCGACGGGTCGCCGCAGGTGACCTCGCCGACTGTCGGGTAGCCGTAGTCCTCGACGAGCACCCGCTGCACCCCGCTCTGCAGCGCGGCCTGGTCGAACACGGTGGTGTTCAGGAACCCCGGCGCCACGAAGGCCAGGATCGCACCGACGGCCAGCAGCGCCACCACCACGGCCCCGACGAGCAGCGGGGTGCGCGAGCGCTGCGGGGCCCGGGCGGCGTCGGGCAGCGGCGGGTACCCCGGGCCCCACTGCTGCCCCGGCGGCCCGCCCGCCCACTGCGGGCCCGCGCCCGGGTACTGCCGGCCGGGATAGGGCTGTCCGGGATAGGGCTGGCCGGGATAGGGCTGGCCGGGATAGGGCTGATTCGGGTGCTGCCCGGGGTACGGCTGCCCGGGGTACTGCTGCGGGGACGGCGCGTTCCATCCCCCGCCGGGTGGCGGCTGCTGGGCCCAGGCCGGTCGCGGCTCCTCGGGACGGGCCCCGCCCGGCGGGCCCCACACCCCCGGCTGCTCCAGGCGGGTGTCGTCCGGGTCCTCCCGCGGGAGATCGGCGCGGGTCCGTTCGTCGTCGGACGGCGGCGCGCCGCCGCCCCAGGAGCGGGTCTCGGCGCCCGCGTCGCGGGACGGGTCGCCCCAGCCCCCCGCGGGCGGCCGGCCCCAGGCGGGGGCGTCCGTCCCGTCGGCCGGGTTGCCGTGCGGGGAGCCCTCGGGCGTCGTCATCGCCGACCTCTCGTCCGTCGGGTCCGGTCGCGTCCGGGCCCAGCCGGGATCAAAGCACAGGCGGCCGGGCCGCCGCAGCGGAACGCCCGATCAGGTGGCTCCGACGGCCACCACGCCCCGGCGCACGGCCTGCCCGGCCTGCACCGCCACCCGGCCGACCCCACCGGAGCGGCCCGCGACGCCGGCGATCTGGTCGAGCAGGTCGAGGACCTGGCGGCACCAGCGCACGAAGTCGCCCGCCGACAGCTCGGAGCCGTTCTGCTCGGCCGCGGTGAGCACCGCGGCGAGCGACTCCCCGCGCGCCCACCGGTGCATCGGCCACGCGAACCCGAGATCGGGCTCGCGGGTGCGGTCGACGCGGTGGCGCCGTTCGTCGGCGTCGAGCTCGGCCCAGATCCGGACGGTCCGCGTGAGGGCCTCGCTGATCGGCCCGGTCGGCACGCGGGGCACCGGCCCGTTGTCGCGGCGCGTCTCGTACACCAGCGCCGAGACGACGGCGGCCAGCTCGGCGGGTTCGAGCCCGTCCCAGGCGCCGTGGCGCAGGCACTCGGCGGCGAGCAGGTCGGACTCGCCCCACAGCCGCGACAGCCGGGCCCCGTCCGCGGTGACCTCCTCGCCGTCGAGGTACCCGCGCTCGCCGAGCAGCGCGCGGATGCGGTCGAACGCGCGGGCCAGCGAGTGGGTGGTGGCCGCCCGCTTCTGCCGCAGCTGCTCGGTCTCGCGTTCGAGCCGGGACGCCCGCTCCGCCCAGCGGGCGTGGGCCTCCCGGTCGTCGCAGCCGTGGCAGGGGTGGGCGCGCAGGGCGCGGCGCAGCGTCGTCAGCTCCGGGTCGTCGACGGCGTCGCCCCGGTGGCGGCGGCGCCCGGCGCCGGGCGCGACGATCCCGGTGCCGCGCAGCGTCGATGCCAGGTCGCGGCGGACCCGGGGAGCCCGGTGGTCGACCCGCCGGGGCAGCCGCATCCGGCCCAGCGCCTCGACGGGCACCGGGAAGTCGGCGGCCGACAGCCGCCCCGCCCAGCGGTCCTCGCTGAGCACCAGCGGCCGCGGGTCGCCGTCGGAGTCGACGCCCGGGTCCAGGACGACGGCCAGCCCGGCCCGGCGCCCCGCGGGCACGGCGATGACGTCGCCGGCCTTGAGCGCGCGCAGCGACGCGGCGGAGGCCTCGCGGCTCTCCGCGACATCGCGGCGCGACAGCGACTTCTCCCGCTCGGAGACCTGTCGCCGCAGCCGGGCGTACTCGGCGAAGTCGCCGAGGTGGCAGCGCATCGACTCCTCGTACCCGGCGAGCGCCTCGACGTTGCGGTCGATCCGCCGGGAGATCCCGACCACCGACCGGTCGGCCTGGAACTGGCCCAGTGACTGCTCCAGCAGGTCGCGCGCCGCCTCGGTGCCGAGGCGGGCCACCAGGTTGACGGCCATGTTGTAGCCGGGCCGGAACGAGCTGCGCAGGGGGTAGGTGCGGGTCGAGGCCAGGCCGGCGACCTGCACCGGGTCGACGCCCGGCTGCCAGACGACGACGGCGTGCCCCTCGACGTCGATCCCGCGCCGCCCGGCGCGCCCGGTGAGCTGCGTGTACTCCCCGGGTGTCAGCTCGGCGTGGCTCTCGCCGTTGTACTTGACCAGCCGCTCCAGCACGACGGTGCGCGCGGGCATGTTGATGCCCAGCGCGAGGGTCTCGGTGGCGAACACCGCGCGCACCAGCCCGCGGACGAACAGCTCCTCGACCGTCTCCTTGAACGCCGGCAGCATCCCGGCGTGGTGTGCGGCGATGCCCCGCTCCAGCGCCTCGCGCCACTCCCAGTAGCCGAGGACGGCCAGGTCGGCCTGGGGCAGCTCGGAGGTGTGCTCCTCCACGATCCGCCGGATCTCCGCGACGTCGTCCTCGGTGGTCAGCCGCAACCCGGACCGGAGGCACTGGCCGACGGCGGCGTCGCACCCGGCCCGGCTGAACACGAAGGTGATCGCCGGGAGCAGGCCGTCGCGGTCGAGGCGGTCGATGACGGTGGTCCGCGACGGCGGGCGGAACCGCGTCTGCGACCGGCCACCACCGTTGCCGCCGCCGTTCCCGCCACCGTTGCCGCCGCGCGGGGACCGCCCGCGCCCGCGGTCCCACACCGCGCTCTGGCGCTCCAGCTCGCGGGTGTGCCGGACGAGGTCGGGGTCGACCTGCAGCTCGCCGCCCTCGTCCTCGCCCGCGAACAGGTCGACCAGCCGGCCGCCCACCATCATGTGCTGCCACAGCGGCACCGGCCGGTGCTCGTCGACGACGACGGTGGTGTCGCCGCGGACGGTCACCAGCCAGTCGCCGAACTCCTCGGCATTGCTGACGGTGGCCGACAGGCTCACCAGCGCCACGTGCTCGGGGAGCTGGAGGATGACCTCCTCCCACACCGCGCCGCGGAAGCGGTCGGCCAGGTAGTGCACCTCGTCCATGACGACGTAGCCCAGGTGCTCCAGCTGCCGCGACCCCGCGTAGATCATGTTGCGCAGCACCTCGGTGGTCATGACGACCACCTGCGCGTCGCCGTTGATCACCGTGTCGCCGGTGAGCAGCCCGACCGCGTCCGCCCCGTGCCGGGCGACGAGATCGGCGTACTTCTGGTTGCTCAACGCCTTGATCGGCGTCGTGTAGAAGCACTTCTGCCCGCGGGCGAGCGCGAGATGGACGGCGAACTCGCCCACGACGGTCTTCCCCGCGCCGGTCGGCGCGCAGACGAGCACGCCGTGCCCGTCCTCGAGCGCCGAGCAGGCGCTGCGCTGGAAACCGTCCAGCTCGAAGGGGAGACCCGAGACGAACTCCGTCAGGTTCGGACGTGCGGCCCGGCTCCGGGCGGCGGCGTAGGCCTCCGCGGGAGCAGGCGTGCTGCTGGCCACCGGACCACACTGACACATCCGCACCGTCGGTGCGTCCTGGCACCCTCCCGGCCATGACGACGCTCACCGAGATCGCCCCCGACTTCGTCGCGATGGCCCACCGCATCGTCTGGGCCACCGCGGCCACCGTCGACCCGCAGGGCAGGCCGTGGACCCGCATCCTGCACCCGATCTGGCAGTGGGACGGCGAGCGGCTGGTCGGCTGGGTCGCCACCGACCCCACCGGCCGCAAGCGCACCCACCTCGCCGCGAACCCGCAGGTCGCGCTCACCTACTGGGAGCCCGGCCACGACACCGCCAACGCGTACTGCCACGCCGAGCTGCTCACCGACGGGCCCACCCGCGCCTGGCTGTGGGAGACGTTCCGCACCGGGCCGGAGCCGGTGGGCTACGACCCGGCGATCATCCCGTCGTGGCGCGACGGTCCCGCGTCACCGACGTTCGGCGCGCTGCGGCTCGAGCCGTGGCTGCTGCGGGTGCAGCCGGCCGCGGTGCTGCTCCAGGGCCGCGCCGACCTGCTGCGGAGCTGGCGCGCGGCGTGGCGCCCGCGGGCGCCGTCACAGGCGCCAGGTCAGGTGCTCGACGGGCTCGTAGCGGCACGTGGTCCCGGTCACCACCGAGCGGTCGAGGTGCGCGCCCAGCGCCGGCTGCACCGCCGTGATGCGCCCGATCGCGTCCCGGAGCCGGGCGGTCACCGCCTTGCGGGCCCGTTCGGTCGTGCTCGTGCCGAGCGCCCGCGACCGGCCGCCCAACCCGGCCGCGCGACGCAGCTCGGCCAGGAGCTCGACGCGCTGGGCGTCGAGCCGCTCCTCGCGTCCCCGGTCGTGGTCGGCCCGGGCGCGGTCGAGGTCCTCGTCGAGGTCGGCGAGGCGGCGCCGGTAGGCCTGGCGGGCGGCCGCGTCGAGCAGGGTGCCGGAGTCCCGGTCGTGGCCCGCCGCGCCCGCCAGCTCCAGCACGTGCACGTCGGTGCCGCGGCGGGCCAACAGCGTCGCGAGGTCGCCCAGGCCCTTGAGATCGCGCAGGTGCGCGGAGGCGGCGTGGTGGCGCACCAGCCACAGCTCGCCGTCGCGGCGCAGCTCGGCGTCGGCGGCGTGCCCCGCCACGGCGGCCGAGGCCGCCGCCCGCACCCCGATGCCGGAGAGCCCCAGCTCGGCGGCGAGCTCGGCGGCGTGCCTGGCGTGCGCGGGCCCGGCGCCGCACGCGGCCAGCTCGACGGAGGTCTCGGCCTCCCACACCCGTGCGCCGAGGCGTCGGTGCACCGCCAGTGCCTGCTCGAGCCGCCGCCGCGCCTCGTCCGTCCGGCCCAGCGCCGCGGCCAGCACCCCCGCCCAGTGCGCGTTGCTGCCCACGAAGCAGACCACGGCCCCGTTCACCCCGCAGGCGTCGGTCATCGTCTCCAGCTCGGCCAGCAGCTCGGCGCACACCGTCCGGTCGTCGAGGCGGACCGCGGCCGTGGCCATCCCGCCGACGAACACCGACCAGAGGTAGGAGCGGTCCTCGCGCCAGGTGCCCAGCGCCAGGACGGTGTCCAGCGCCCGCCGGGCGGCGTCGAGGTCGTCGGCGCCGCCGGCGAGGGCGAGCAGTCCGGCGGCGACCGCGTGCGCGTGGGACGGGACGCCGACCCACCAGCGGACCGCCTCGGCGGCGGTGCTGCGCAGCTGGTCGGGCACACCGCGCGCGCGGACCAGACCGAGCAGCTGCGACATCCGGACGTTCCCGGTGTCGGGCTCGCCGATCCGGTCCCCCAGGGCGCTCGCCCGGGCGATCAGGTCCTCGGCCTCGTCGAGCCGGCCGTCGACGACGGCGAGCGCCGCGCGGCGGGTCAGGGCGAGGTAGTCGTGACGGGGCTGGCCGAACCGGTCCGTGACGCGCAGGTAGTCCTCGAGTGCCACCCGGAACGCCGGGGACCCGACCTCCAGCAGCGCGTTGGCGGTGAGCAGCAGGCCCTCGGCGTGCCGTTCGGCGTCACCGGTCCGGGCGGCCACCTCGGCGATCTCGCGGGCCAGCCCGACCCGCTCCGCGGCGCGGCCCGGGGACCACAGCACGTCGTGGCGGGCCAGCAGGCAGGCGACGAGGGTCTCGGGGTCGTCGAGCTCCCGCGCGAGCGCGATCGCCCGCTCCGACAGCGGTGTCGCCCGCGGCCGCTGCGCGGGCACCGAGTGGTGCAGCTCCCGGGCCAGGCAGGCGGTGAGCTGCACCTCCAGGCCGGTGCCGGTCCCGTCCAGCGCGGCCAGGGCGGTCTCGAGCGCCCCGACCACGGTGTCGCGGGGCATCGCGAACCGCGCGCCGAGCCGTTGCAGCCCCAGCGCGACCCGGCCGAGCAGCTCGCCGTCGCCCCGTGCGGTGGCGCGGCCACCCGCGTCGTCGAGGAGCGCACGGGCCGCCGCCGGGTCGCCGCTGCGGGCGCGGGCGTCGGCCTCCTCGACGAGCAGCTCGACCAGGACGGTGGCCCCGTCGGGGTCCCCGGTGTCCTCCACGGCCCGGCGGACCCTGGCCAGGTGCGCGCCCGCCTCGCCGAACGCCAGGCGGGCGCGCTCGGCGTCCGCCGCGGCCCGCGCCCAGCGGACGGCGCGCCCGGCGCCGTCCAGGGGCACCGCCGCCGCGCTGTGCCGGGCGAGGTCGGCGGCCAGCACGGCGGCGCCGCGGGCCAGGCGCCGCTCCAGCGCGTCGGCGATGCGGTGGTGCAGCGCCAGGCGCCGCGCCGGGTCCAACCCGGCGGCGACGACCTCGCGGAACAGGTCGTGCGCGACCCGGGTCCGGTCGGCGGTCCTGGCCAGCACCCCGGCGTGCACGCCCTCGTCGAGCAGGGCGGCGACGGTCGGGGGATCGAGACCGCACACGTCCCCGAGGACGTCGGGGAGCAGGTCGTTGCCGGCCACCGCGGCCGCCTCCACCAGTGCCCGGCCGGGCGGGGTCAGCCGCGCCACGCGGCGCTGCACCAGGTCCCGGACCGCACCCGGGACCGTTTCACCCGGCCGGGCCGGGTCGGCGAGCAGCTCCACGAGCTGGCGGGCGAAGAACGGGTGCCCGTCGGTTCGCCGGTGCACCTCCGCCGCCCAGCGCTGCGCCGTCGGCGCGTCCAGCACGGCCGTGACCAGGGCGTGCACCTCCTCGGGGGCCAGCCCGTGCAGCCGGACGGACTCGCCCTGGGCGCCGATCCCGGCCAGCAGGCGGGCGGCGGCGTCACCCAGCTCGTCGTCCCGGTAGGCCCCCACCACCAGCAGCGGGACCGGCCGGTAGGCGCGGGTGACGAAGCCCAGCAGCTCCAGCGACGAGGTGTCGGCCCACTGCAGGTCGTCGAGCACCACCAGGGTCACCCGGTGCCGGGCGACCCGTTCCAGGAGCCGGGCCACCGCGTCGAACAGCCGCAGCCGGGCCGCGTCGGTGTCGGGCGGGCCGTCGTCGACGGGGGTCGTACCGGCCAGCTCGGGGAGCAGCCGGGCCAGCTCGGCCCGGTCGGGGCCGGTCAGGGCGTCGGCGTCGGCGGGCGCCACGGCGGCGAGCAGGGCGCGCAGGGCCGTCGTCCACGGCCAGAACGCGGGCGTGCGCTCGGCGTCGGCGCAGGTGCCCCATCCGGTCAGCAGGCCTGCGCGGGCCGCCACCTCCCCCACCAGCGTGGACTTGCCGATCCCGGACTCCCCGGAGACCAGCACGAGGCGCGCGCGACCGGTCGAGGCCTCGTCGACGGCGGCGAGCAGCCGCGTGAGCGCGCGGGCGCGGCCGACGAACGTCATGGCCGCGGATTGTGCCCGGTCACGCGGACCGCCGGGGCGATCGAGCGGAACCGCGTGCCGGGATCTGGCGGCCGGGCGGCCCGTCCTGGCGCCAGGAGGGCGTACGGACCGCCCGACCACCCCGAGGAGCACACCATGACCGTCACCTTCGACGCCGACCGCTACAAGGACACCACCCGCACCCAGTGGGAGGACGCCGCCGCCGCGTGGCACGCCTGGGGCCCCACCCTGGAGGAATGGCTGGGCGGCGCGACCGGGCTGATGCTGGACGCGGCGGGCGTCGGCACCGGCGCCCGCGTGCTCGACGTCGCGGCGGGCGCTGGCGGCCAGACGCTGGCCGCGGCCCGGCGGGTCGGGCCCACCGGCCACGTCCTGGCCACCGACATCTCCCCCGCGATCCTGCGGCACGCCGCGGCGTCCGCCACGGCGGAGGGCCTCGCGAACGTCGCCACCCGGGAGCTCGACGGTGAGCAGCTCGACGTGGAACCCGCCGGGTTCGACGCGGTGGTCTCGCGGCTCGGGCTGATCTACTTCCCGGACCGGGCGCGGGCGCTGGCCGGGCAGTACCGCGCGCTGCGGCCCGGGGGCCGGGTCGCCGCCGTCGTCTACTCGACCGCGGACCGCAACGGCTTCTTCTCCGTCCCGGTGTCGATCATCCGCAGGCGTGCGGGGCTCCCGGCGCCCGCCGCCGGACAGCCCGGACCGTTCAGCCTGGGCGGGCCCGGCGTCCTGGAGGACGCCCTGCGCGACGCCGGGTTCCGCGACGTCGCGGCGCAGACCGTGGTGGCGCCGGTGCGCATGCCCCGTGCGGCGGACTGCGTCCGGTTCGAGCGCGAGTCCTTCGGCGCGCTGCACCAGATGCTGGCCGGGCTCACCCCGCAGGAGCGCGACGAGGCCTGGGAGGAGATCCACCGCGAGCTCGCGCGGTTCGAGACCCCGGACGGCTTCGCGGGCCCGTGCGAGCTCGTCGTCGGGTGGGGGACGAAGTGAGCCGGGTCCGGGTGGCCGCCGTGCAGGCCACCCCGGTCTTCCTCGACCGCGACGCCACGGTGGAGAAGGTCGTCGAGCTCACCGCGAAGGCCGCCGCGGAGGGGGCCGGGCTGGTGGCCTTCCCGGAGTCGTTCGTGCCGGCCTACCCGGACTGGGTCTGGCGCACGCCGGCGTGGTCGGACGGCCCGTACTACGAGGCGCTGGCCCGGGAGGCCGTGGAGGTGCCCTCGGCGGCGACCGACCGGATCGGGGAGGCGGCCCGGGCGGCGCAGGCCTGGGTGACGGTCGGGGTCACCGAGCGCAGCGGCGGGACGCTCTACAACACGCTGCTCTACTTCTCCCCCGACGGCGCACCGGCCGGCACGCACCGCAAGCTGGTGGCCACCGGCGGGGAGCGCACGGTGTGGGGGCACGGTGACGGGTCGACGCTCACCGTGCTCGACACGGCGTTCGGCAGGCTCGGCGGCCTGATCTGCTGGGAGAACTACATGCCGCTCGCGCGGGCGGCGCTCTACGCCCGGGGCCTGGACGTGCACCTGGCCCCCACCTGGGACACCAGCGACTGCTGGCTCGCGACCCTGCGCCACATCGCGAAGGAGGGCCGGGTGTTCGTCGTGGGCACCAACTCCTACCTGCGCGGCTGCGACGTGCCGTCGTGGCTGCCCGGGCGCGACGAGCTCTACGGCGGCGCGGAGGACCACCTCTCGCGCGGGGGCACCGCCATCGTCGGCCCGGACGGCACCGTGCTGGCCGGGCCGCTGCACGGCGAGGAGGGGATCCTCTACGCCGACATCGACGTCACCGAGGCCCGGAACGCACGGCGGCAGTTCGACCCCGTCGGGCACTACGCCCGCCACGACGTCTTCTCGCTCACCGTCGACACGGCGGCCCGGGGCCCCGCGACCTTCCGGGGCCCGGCCCCGGGGACGGGGGCCGGGCCGACCGTCAGGTGACGTCGTCCAGGCGGGCCGGCACGCCGCCGGCCGGGGTGCCCTCGGCCGGGGCGGGCGTGGTGCCACCGGCCGGGGCGGCCGCGGTGCCGACGACCCGCGCGGGCGAGGGATCGACGGCCGGCGTGGGGTCGATGGCGCTCGGGCTGGTGTCGATGGGGCTGGGAGTGGTGTCGATCGGTGACGGGGCGTCGGGGTCCCAGTCGTCCCAGCCCTCGGCCGCGCGCCGCTTGGCCCGGCGCCGGTCGTTGAAGCGGGCCACCTGGATGGCGACCTCGAACAGGATCACCAGGCCCAGCGCCAGGGCGATCATCGAGACCGGGTCCTGGCCGGGGGTGGCGATCGCGGCGAACACGAACAGGCCGAAGATCAGGCCCCGGCGCGACGAGCGGAGCTGCTCGTAGGTGATGACGCCCGCGATGTTGAGCATGACGACCAGCAACGGGATCTCGAAGCTCACGCCGAAGATCAGCAGCAGGGCGATGACGAAGTCGAAGTACTGCGCACCCGACAGGGCGGTGGTCTGCACGCCGTCACCGATGGCGAGCAGGAACGCCAGTCCCTCGGAGACCACGAAGTAGGCGAGCACCGCGCCGGCGACGAACAGGACCGCCGCGACGGAGACGAACGTGAGCGCGTAGCGGCGCTCCTTGTTGTACAGGCCCGGGGTGATGAAGCCCCACAGCTGGTAGAGCCACACCGGGCAGGCCAGCACGAAGCCCGCCGTGATGCCGACCCGCAGACGCAGGTTGAACTGGTCGAACGGGCCGGTCGCCAGCAGGGTGCACGACCCGTCGGTGGTGAACTCCGCCCGCTGCCCCGCGGGGATCGAGCAGTAGGGGTCGGTGAGCAGGTCACCGAGGCTGGGGAAGCCGAAGAAGGAGACCCCGTACCAGATGTACCCGAACACCGTGGTGACCGCGATCGCGATGAGCGCGATGGTCAGCCGGTTGCGGAGCTCATAGAGGTGCTCGACGAGCGGCATCTTGCCGTCGGCGCGCTTGGACCTGCGCCCCGCCCGACGGAGACTGAACCTGGCCACCGCCGCAGGCTACTGGGGGGTGGAGGAGTGGCCCTGCCCGGTGGCGGGGGTGGGCTGCTGCGCGGGGGGTGCGGCCGGGGTCTCGGCCGCGGGCGGGAGCGGGGCGGGCGCCGCGGGGGGCGCGGCCGGCGGCGGGACGTCGGCGTCGGCGTCGTCCTTGCCGTCGCTCTTCATGCCCTTCATCTCGCCCTTGAACACGCGCGCGGACTGCCCGATCGAGCGGGCCATGTCCGGCAGTCGCTTGGCGCCGAAGACCAGCACCAGTACGCCGATCAGGATCACGAATTCCCAGCCGCCGAGGCTCGGCATGGCGTCGTCCTTCCGTCGTGAGCAGTGCGCCTCGCAGTCTACGCACCCGTCCCGGGACACTCCGTGGCGGTAGCAGTTACGTTGTGTGACCGCGCCGGCGCACGGCCGGGAGCGCGGACCGTCCCCGGGCCAGCCCGTCGCGCAGCTCGGCGGCGGCCCGCGTCAGGCGCGGGAGCCGCGGCAGCACCGCGACCAGTACGACGATCAGCAGCAGCACCCCGATCCCGGCGATCACCAGCGGCAGCACCATGGTCAGCTCCTCGTGTCCCCGGCGGGATCGTCGGCGGCGGCGAGCGCGGCACGGGCCCGCCGGGCGACGGCCTCGGCCAGCTCCGGGGGATCCAGCACCCGCGCGCCACCACCCAACCCCAGCACCATCCGCACCAGCCAGGCGGGGTCGGCGTAGCGCAGCACGACCCGCAACCGTCCGCCCTCGACCTCCTGCGCCTGCTCGACCGGGTAGTACTCCGAGACCCACAGGGCGTCCGGTTCGAGCAGCAGCACCGCGGCGGGATGCTCGGGGCGGGCCCGGAACGCCCCGTCGGAGACGTCGGCGGGCTCGGCGTCGGGGGGCGGTTCGGCGGGTTCGTCGAGCACCGCCACGTCCTCGACGCGGTCGAGCCGGAACAGCCGGACACCCCCGGCGCGGCGGCACCAGGCCTCCAGGTAGCCGCGCCCCTCGACGATCAGCAGCCGCATCGGGTCGACCACCCGCTGCGAGACCGCGTCACGCCCGGCGGTGTAGTAGACGATCCGCAGCGCCCGCCCGTCCTCCAACGCCCGGCGCACGGCGGCCGAGACGGCCTCCTCCGCACGGGACAGGTCGACGGCCACGCCCGCGAGCCCGGCGTCGCCGACGGCCCGCTCGATCTTCGCGGTGGCGCGCCGGACGGCGCCGGTGTCGACGACGCCCGGCTGCTCCCCCAGCGTCCGCAGCGCGACCAGCAGCGCGGTGGCCTCGGCGGTGGTGAGCCGCAGCGGGCGGCGCATCCCCGCGTCCTCGATGACGCTGACGGTGTCGCCCGCGAACGACAGGTCGACGAGGTCACCGGGGCCGTACCCGGGGAGCCCGCACATCCACAGCAGCTCCAGGTCGCGGCGCAACTGCCGTTCGGTCACCCCGAAGTCCGCGGCGACCTCGGCGACCAGCACCCCCGGTCGGGCCAGCAGGTAGGGCACCAGCGACAGCAGCCGGGGCAGGCGTTCGGTGACGCCGCCGGTGCTCACCGCACTCCCCCGCTCACGTGGCCCCCACCGGGTCGGCCGCGGCGGCCCAGGCGGCCCTGACCCGCGCGGCCAGCTCCGGCGGGTCGAGCACCGCCACGTCGGGGCCGTGCCCGGCCAGCCAGCGCGCCACCGTCGCCGGGTCGCGCAGGTCGATCTCCAGCTCGTCGCCGGCGCGCCCGCCGCGGGTGCGCGGGCCGAGCACGCGGGCCATCCGGCGCAGCCCCTGCGCGCGGCCGGCGGCCGCCCAGACCCGCGCCACCCCGGTGACGGGCGGCAGGTCGGTGCCGCGCCGGACCGCCGCGGCCAGGTCGACGCCCTCGGGCACCCGGACGGCCCCGGCCGGCCCGGTCGCGGTGACCGGCCCCACGATCCGGGACACCCGGAACGAGCGGCGGTCGTCGCGGTCGCGGTCGTGGCCCACCAGGTACCAGCGGCCCCGCCAGGACACCACGCCCCACGGCTCGACGTGGCGGCGCACCACCTCCCCGCCCGGCCCGCCGCGGCGGTGGTCGAAGGTGACCGCCCGCCCGGCCTGCACGGCGGCGAGCAGCGGGGCGAACGCCGGGTCGCCCGCGCGGACCCGCGGCTGGATCCGGCCCGAGTCCTCGTCGACCTCCACCCCGGCGGCCCGCAGCTTCACCAGCGCGCCGCGGGCGGCCCCGGCGAGCTGCGGGGAGTCCCACAGCCGCGCGGCCAGCGCGACGGCGGCGGCCTCGTCGGGTTCGAGGTCGATCTCGCCCAGCTCGTAGTCCTGGCGGGCGATGCGGTAGCCGTCGGCGGTGTCGAACCCGGAGCGCCGCCCGGTCTCCAGCGGCACCCCCAGCTCGCGCAGCTCGGCCTTGTCGCGCTCGAACATCCGGAAGAACGCGTCGTCACCGGGTGCGTCGGCGTAGCCCGGGACGATCGACCTGATCCGCTCCGCGGTGAGGAACTGGCGCGTGGACAGCAGGCAGAGCACGAGGTTGACCAGCCGCTCGGCCCGCGAGGAGGACACGACCCGCATCGTACGACCGCAGGTCACCGCCCCGTGGCCGACCGGGGCATCCGGCCCGGTGTCTCATCCTGCGACACCGGCCGCCGGGCGGCTTGACCCCGGCGGCACGGCAGCGAAAGCTCGCCGGGAACCGCGACGAAGGGGACCCCATGAGCAGTGCGGAGCCGGTCGGCACCGAGACGTTCAACCCGTGGACGGTGGTGAACCTCGTGTTCGGCCACCTGTCCGACCACGGCCTGCACCCGGTCCTCGGCGAGGCGGGCGACCCGGCCGTCCCGGCGGCCGCCCTGCTGCGCGCGTTCGGCATCGAGCCCGGGCGCAACGACGAGACCGTCGCCTCGCCCCACGTGCAGGACACCCTCAGCGAGATCCGCCAGCGGATGCTCGGGGACCCCCCGGCCTGATCCCCCGCCTGCCCCCCGGCCCGACCCGCGGCCCGGCCGGGGAGCGGCGGCCGGCTACAGCGACGCGATCAGCCGGTCGACCCGCTCGTCGACCGAGCGGAACGGGTCCTTGCACAGCACGGTGCGCTGGGCCTGGTCGTTGAGCTTGAGGTGCACCCAGTCGACGGTGAAGTCGCGGCCCGCGGCCTGGGCGGCGGCGATGAAGTCGCCGCGGAGCTTGGCCCGGGTGGTCTGCGGGGGCGTGTCCTTGGCCGCCTCGATCTCCCCGTCGTCGGTGACGCGCTCGACCATCCCCTTGCGCTGCAGCAGGTCGAACAGCCCGCGGCCGCGCCGGATGTCGTGGTAGGCGAGGTCGAGCTGGGCGACCCGCGCGCTGGCCATGTCGAGGTCGTGGCGCAGCCGGTAGCGCTCGACGAGCCGGTGCTTGATGGCCCAGTCGATCTCCCGGTCGATCAGCGACAGGTTCTGGCCCTCCACGGCGTCGAGGGTGCGGCCCCACAGCTCGACCACGCGCGTCATCGACGGGTCCTCGCTGCCGCGGGAGGCCAGGTGCTCGACGGCGCGGGCGTGGTACTCGCGCTGGATGTGCAGCGCGCTGGCCTCACGGCCCCCGGCGAGCCGGACGGTGCGCCGCCCGGTGAGGTCGTGGCTGATCTCGCGGATGGCGCGGATCGGGTTGTCGAGGGTGAAGTCCCGGAACTGGACGCCCGCCTCGATCATCTCCAGCACCAGCGTGGCCGAGCCGACCTTGAGCATCGTGGTGGTCTCGGACATGTTGGAGTCGCCCACGATGACGTGCAGGCGCCGGTACCGCTCGGCGTCGGCGTGCGGCTCGTCGCGGGTGTTGATGATCGGGCGCGAGCGCGTGGTGGCGCTCGAGACGCCCTCCCAGATGTGCTCGGCGCGCTGGCTCAGGCAGTACACGGCCCCGCGCGGGGTCTGCAGCACCTTGCCCGCGCCGCAGATCAGCTGGCGGGTGACGAGGAAGGGCAGCAGCACGTCGGCGATGCGGCTGAACTCACCGGCCCGAGCGACGAGGTAGTTCTCGTGGCAGCCGTAGGAGTTGCCCGCCGAGTCGGTGTTGTTCTTGAACAGGTAGATGTCACCGCCGATGCCCTCGTCGATCAGCCGGCGCTCGGCGTCGACGAGGAGGTCCTCCAGTATCCGCTCCCCCGCCTTGTCGTGGCTGACGAGCTGGGCCAACGAGTCGCACTCGGCCGTGGCGTACTCGGGGTGCGAGCCGACATCGAGGTAGAGCCGCGCGCCGTTGCGCAGGAAGACGTTCGACGAGCGCCCCCAGGAGACGACGCGGCGGAAGAGGTACCGCGCCACCTCGTCCGGGGAGAGACGCCGCTGGCCGTGGAAGGTGCAGGTGACCCCGAACTCGGTCTCCACACCGTAGATCCGCCGCTGCATCCCCACAGCGTAGGCGGACGAACCCCGATCCGTGACGGATGTGACGGACGGTTTCCGGGAGCGGCGACCCGTCACCCGTCCCGTGCGCGGGCCGCGGCGCCCGTAGGGTCGGGGGGTGATCAGGCGGGCGAAGGGTGTCAGCGACGTGGACCGGGCGATCTCCCGGGCGGTGTCGGAGATCCCGCCGAGCGCGGCGGACGGGGCGTTGAAGACGCTGTCGACGGCGGCGAACCACAGCGTCCTGTGGCTCGGGATCGCCGCGGTCCTCGCCGCGCGGCGGGGGTCGAGCCGCAAGGCCGCACTGCGCGGGGTCTTCGCGATCGCCGCCGCCAGCACGTCGGCGAACGCGGTGCTCAAGCCGCTGCTGCCGCGCCGGCGTCCGGCCGCCTCCGAGCTGCCCGCCTACCAGAAGCTCGCCGACCCGCCGACGTCGTCGTCGTTCCCGTCGGGGCACGCGGCCTCGGCGGCGGCGTTCGCCACCGCGGTGGCGATGGAGAGCCCGCGGCTCGGGCTGGCCGTGGCGCCGCTGGCCGCGACCGTCGCCTACTCGCGGGTGCACGTCGGCGTGCACTGGGCCTCCGACGTCGTCGCGGGCGCCGCACTGGGCACCGGGCTCGCCTGGCTGTCGCGGCGCTGGTGGCCGGTGCGGCTCACCGACGAGGCCCGCGCCCGCCCGCTCGACACCGTGCCGGTCCTGCACGACGGCGAGGGCCTGGTGATGGTGTCCAACCAGCGCTCGGGCGATCCCGAGCACGACCCGGCCGACGACCTGGAGACCGCCTTCCCACGCGCCGTGGTCGTCCGCGCGGCACCCGACCGCGACCTCGACGAGCAGCTCGACGAGGCCGTGGAGGCCGTGGAGGCCGTGGGCGACCGTGCGCTGGCCATCGGCGTCGCGGGCGGCGACGGCACCGTCGCGGCCGCGGCGGCCGTCGCGGGGCGGCGCAGGCTGCCGCTGGTGGTGGTCCCGACCGGCACGCTCAACCACTTCGCCCGCGACGTCGGCGTCTACGACCTGCAGGAGGCCGTCGACGCCACCACCGCGGGCGAGGCCGTGGCCGTCGACCTGGCCCTGGTGGAGGTGCACCCCGGCCCGGAGTCCGACGCCGTGGTCCGCGTCCGCTACTTCCTCAACACCGCGAGCCTGGGCTCCTACCCCGACCTGGTGCGGCTGCGCGAGCAGTGGCAGCCGCGGTGGGGCAAGTGGCCCGCGTTCGCGGCGGCACTCGTCGTGGTGCTGAGCCGGGCCGAGCCGGTGGCCGTCCGCATCGAGGGGCGCTGGACGACGGTGTGGTTCCTGTTCGTCGGCAACGGGCCCTACCACCCGCGCGGCATGGTCCCGGCGTGGCGGCCCACGCTCGACTCCGGCCTGCTCGACGTCCGCTGGCTGCGGGCCGACGTCCGCTTCTCCCGGCTGCGGGCCGTCGCGTCCCTGCTGCTCGGCGCACTGGGCCACAGCCGCGTCTACGGGCAGCGCGAGGTCCCCGAGTTCGACGTCGAGCTGGCGGTGCCGGGCATGCTCGCCACCGACGGCGAGGTGGTCGAGGAGGCGGGCCACTACACGTTCCGGGTGGCCAAGGAGCCGATCGAGGTCTACCGCCGCCGCGAGGAGAACTGGACCGGGCGCGACCGCCCGTTCCTTCCCTAGGGTCTCCGCGGGCGCGCTGCCCGAACGCCCCGAACGCGGAGGTGCCGCCGGGGGCGGCGGACCGGTAGAACGAGGGCATGCGCGTCACCGGACTCGATCATCTCGTGCTCGTCTCCCCCGATCCCGAACGGCTGATCGCCTGGTACGTCGACGTGCTCGGGCTGGAGCCGCTGCGGCTGGAGCGATGGCGGGCCGGGGAGGTGCCGTTCGCGTCGCTGCGGGTCAGCGCCACGACGATCGTCGACGTGCAGGCGGGCGAGCGCACCGGCACCAACGTCGAGCACATGGCGCTGGTCGTGGACGCCGACCTCGACGCGCTCGCCGCGGAGCACGGCGTCGCCGCACCGCGGAGCCTGTTCGGCGCCCGCGGTCAGGGCACCGGGATCTACCTGCGCGATCCCGACGGCAACGGGGTCGAGCTGCGCAACTACCCGCCGGCGGCCGGCGGCGGGACGCTCGCCGCGCCCGTTGAGGGGTTCCGGCTGGCCTACGACGACCACCCCGGGCCCGGGGGGACCGTCGTCCTGCTGCACGGCTGGCCCGGCGACCGCCACGACTTCCGCGACGTCGTGGGCCGGCTGGCCGGGTCCTGCCGGGTCGTGGTGCCCGACCTGCGCGGGTTCGGCGACACCGGGCGCCCGGCCGGCGCCGAACCCGCCGCCTACGCCGCGGGCGGCCAGGCCCGCAGCGTCGCCGGGCTGATCGAGGAGCTGGGGACCGGCCCCGTCGTCGTCGCCGGTTACGACGTGGGATCGCGGGTGGCGCAGGAGCTCGCCGCGACCCGGCCCGACCTCGTCCGCTCGCTGGTGATTTCCCCTCCGACGCCGGGCGCGGGCACACGCGTGCTGTCGCCCGACGCGCAGCGGGAGTTCTGGTACCAGGCCTTCCACCAGCTCCCGCTCGTCGAGCAGCTGCTCGACGGCGACCCGGTCGCCGTCCGCGCCTACCTGCAGCACATCTGGTCGCACTGGTCGGGCCCCGACCACTCCCCCGATCCCGCCGAGCTCGACCGGCTCGCGGCCGGCTACGGCCGGCCGGGGGCGTTCACGGCGTCGGTCAACTGGTACCGGGCGGGCGCCGGGATGGTCGCGCGCTCGGTCGTCGAGCGGGCGCCGGACCCCGGCGACCGCCTGGCCGTGCCGACGACGGTCCTGTGGCCCGAGCACGACCCGCTGTTCCCGCACGAGTGGTCCGACCGCCTGGACGACTTCTTCTCCGCCGCCGAGCTCCGGCACCTCGACGGCGTCGGCCACTTCGTCCCGCTGGAGGCGGCGCCGCAGTTCGCCGCCGCCGTACTCGAGCGCGTCGTGAGCGGCGAGGGAGAGCGATGAGCAGGTCGCACGCCCGGCAGTGGACCGTGCAGGAGTCGGTGGAGCGGCCGGACCCGGCCGACGTCGCCGCGCTGCGCGCGTTCTCCACCACGCAGATCGCCGACTGCGGCGGCCCGGTCGGGGTCGTCGGGCCGCCGCTGCGCCGCGTCGCGGGCGGCCCGGAGTTCTGCGGGCCCGCGGTGACGGTCTGGACGAAGCCCGGCGACATCCTGTTCGTGCTCAAGGCACCCGACCTGGTCGGCGACGGCGACGTCCTCGTCATCGACGGCGGGGGCCGCGAGGACGCCGCCGTCATCGGCGACATCGTGGGCCGCACGATCCGCGACCGCGGCTGCACCGGCCTGGTCGTCGACGGGGCGGTGCGCGACGTCGAGGGCCTCGACGAGCTGGGCCTGCCGACCTTCGCCCGCGGGACGCACCCGGCCACCGGGTCCAACCAGGGCCCCGGCGCGATCAACGTGGCCGTGCAGTGCGGCGGCGTGGCCGTGCACCCCGGCGACGTGGTGCGCGGTGACGCCAGCGGGCTCGTGGTCGTGCCGCGCGGGGAGCTGCGGGCCGTGCTGGAGCTGACCCGCGCGGTGGCGCGGCGGGAGGCCGACTGGCTCGCCGCGGTGGCGGCGGGGGCCACGCTCGCCGAGGCCACCGGGGTCGAGGCCCTGATCGCCCGCCGGGGCGCGGAACCACCCGCGCCCTGACGGGCGCTCGTCAGGACGGGCCGCCCTCCGGCACGTCGTTCTCCGGGACGACCGGGCTCGCGTCGCCGCCCACGTCACCGGAACCTTCGGGGGCGTCGACGGCGCGGTTGGCCTCGGGCAGCAGCTCGCGCAGGGCCGAGCCGGTGATCCGCCGGAACGACCGGCGCGGCCGGCCGCGGTCGAGCACCGCCACCTCCAGCGCGCGGACGCCGAGCACCGCGGGCTGGGCGGTGCCGTTGCCGGCCGTGGAGCTGCTGGCCTGCAGTGCCTCGACGGCGTGCGCGATGGCCTCGGTGAGCGGGAGCCCTGGCCGGTAGGTCTCCTTGAGCTTCGCGCTGATCGGCTCGGTGGTGCCGCCCATGACGACGAACTGCGGCTCGTCGGTGATGGAGCCGTCGTAGGTGATGCGGTAGAGCTGGTCGGTCTCGGCGGTGGCCCCGACCTCGGCCAGGCACAGCTCCACCTCGTAGGGCTTCTGCTGCTCGACGAACGAGGTGCCCAGCACCTGGGCGTAGGTGTTGGCCAGCATCCGCCCGGTGACGTCGCGGCGGTCGTAGGTGTAGCCGCGGACGTCCGCCATCCGGACCCCGGCGTTGCGCAGCGTCTCGAACTCGTTGTAGCGCCCGACCGCGGCGAAGCCGATGCGGTCGTAGATCTCGGAGACCTTGTGCAGTGCGGTGGACCGGTTCTCCGCCACGAACAGCACGCCGTCGGTGAAGGTGAGGACCACGACGCTGCGGCCGCGGGCGATGCCCTTGCGGGCGAGCTCGGAGCGGTCGCGCAGCAGCTGGTCGACCGACGAGTAGAACGGCATCGTCATGGGGTCAGCCTCCGGGGTTCTCGGTGCGGCCGGCGACGACCTGGGCGACGACCTCGGCGATCTCGGTCTCCGGGCGGCGGATCGCGCCCTCCGGACCGGTGATCGACACGACGATCGGGTAGAGCTTGCGGGTGAGGTCGGGCCCACCGGTGGCGGAGTCGTCGTCGGCGGCGTCGTAGAGCGCCTCGATCGCGGTACGCACGGTGGTGGGCAGGTCGGCGTCCACGCGGTGGCGCTTCTTGAGCGCCGACTTCGCGAACACCGATCCCGACCCGACGGCGTGGTAGCCGAGCAGCTCGTCGTAGCGGCCGCCGGTGGCGTCGTAGGTGACGATCCGGCCGGCCGTCGACGGGTCGGGGGCGTCGATGTCGTACCCGGCGAACAGCGGCACGACCACGAACCCCTGCATCGCCGCGCCGAGGTTGGCGCGCACCATCGCGGCCAGCTTGTTGGCCTTGCCGTCCAGCGACAGCGTGGTGCCCTCGATCTTCTCGTAGTGCTCCAGCTCGACGGTGAACAGGCGCACCATCTCCAGCGCGATGCCCGCCGACCCGGCGATGCCGACGGCGGAGTGGGAGTCGGTGACGAAGACCTTCTCGATGTCGCGCTGGGCGATCACGTTGCCCTGGGTGGCGCGGCGGTCGCCGGCGATGACGACGCCGCCGGAGAACACGAGCGCGACGATGGTGGTGCCGTGCGGCACCGCGGGCGCCGCGCCCGCGGCACCACCGACGGGCACCGCGGAGGGGAGCAGGTGCGGCGCGTGGGCGGTGACGAAGTCGGTGAAGGAGGACGGGCCGGGCGCGAGGTACGCGTCCAGCCCGACGGGGGCGCGACGCCCCGGGTCGGGGAACGACATGATCAGGTCTGCGCCTCTCCTCGTGCGGGTACTGCTCGTGCGGTCGTACGGGTGGACGGGAGAGCCGGGACCGGCTACTCGCCGCCCTTCTGGACGTAGGCGCGGACGAAGTCCTCGGCGTTCTCCTCCAGGACGTCGTCGATCTCGTCGAGGATCGTGTCGACGTCCTCGCCGAGCTTCTCGCGCCGCTCCTGGCCGGCCGCCGCGGCGTCGGCGCCCTCGTCGTCGTCCCCGCCGCCGCCACCCTGACGCTTGGTCTGCTCCTGCGACATGACGCCTCCCGTCGATAGGTCGTGCTGGTGAAACCCTATCCCAGCGGACCGACGAAAGTCCGTGATCCGCCCGGCGCGATGCCGGTCAGCCGCGGGTGAGCGCCTCCACCAGCTCCTCGGCCGTGCGGGAGTTGTCGATCAGCTCGCCGACGTGCGAACGGGTGCCGCGCAGCGGTTCCAGGGTGGGGATGCGGACCAGGGACTCGCGGCCCAGGTCGAAGATCACCGAGTCCCACGAGGCCGCGGCGACCTCGGCCGGGTAGCGCTCCAGGCAGCGCCCGCGGAAGTAGGCCCGGGTGTCGTGCGGCGGCGCCGTCATCGCGGCGGTCACGTCGTCCTCGGACACCAGCCGCTTGATCGAGCCGCGCGCGACGAGCCGGTTGTAGAGGCCCTTGGCCATCCGCACGTCGGTGTACTGCAGGTCGACCAGGTGCAACCGGGGGGCGTCCCAGGTGAGCCCGTCGCGCTCGCGGTAGCCCTCCAGCAGCCGCAGCTTGGCCGTCCAGTCCAGGCGGTCGGCGGTGCTCATCGGGTCGCGGGCCAGGTCGTCGAGCACCTCGCCCCAGATCTGCATGACCTCCGCGGTGGCCTCGTCGGGGCTGTCGCCGAGGTGCGCGCGGGCCTTCTCGAAGTAGGCCTGCTGCACGTCGAGCCCGGTCATCCGCCGGCCGTCGGCGAGCTCGACGGTGGTCTTGAGCGTCGGGTCGTGGCTGATCCGGTGCACCGAGCGGACCGGCTCGGCCAGGCGCAGCTCGTCGAACCGCACGCCCTTCTCGATCATGTCCAGGACGATCGCCGCGGTGCCGACCTTGAGCAGCGTGGAGTACTCGCTCATGTTCGCGTCACCGATGATGACGTGCAGGCGGCGGTACTTGTCGGCGTCGGCGTGCGGCTCGTCGCGGGTGTTGATGATGCCGCGCTTGAGCGTGGTCTCCAGCCCGACCTCGACCTCGATGTAGTCGCTGCGCTGGGCCAGCTGGTAGCCGGTCTCGTCGCCGGAGGCCCCGCGTCCCACCCGCCCCGCCCCGCAGACGACCTGGCGGGTCACGAAGAACGGCGTGAGCCCGGAGACGATCGCGGGGAACGTCGTGGAGCGGGCCATCAGGTAGTTCTCGTGGGAGCCGTAGCTGGCGCCCTTGCCGTCGACGTTGTTCTTGTAGAGCTGAATCCGCGGCGCCCCGGGCACGGTGGCGGCGCGCATGGCGGCCTCCTCCATCACCCGCTCCCCCGCCTTGTCCCAGACCACGACGTCGCGCGGGGTCGTGACCTCGGGGGTGGAGAACTCGGGGTGCGCGTGGTCGACGTAGAGCCGCGCCCCGTTGGTGAGGATGACGTTGGCCGCGCCGAGGTCGTCGAGCTCGGAGTCGACCGGGTTGTGCATCGTGGGCGCGGACAGGTCGAAGCCGCGCGCGTCGCGCAGCGGCGACTCGACCTCGTAGTCCCACCGGGCGCGGCGCGACCGCGGGATGTCGGCCGCCGCGGCGTAGGCCAGGACCACCTGCGTGGAGGTGATGACGGGGTTGGCGGTGGGGTCGCCGGGGACGGAGATGCCGTACTCGATCTCGGTGCCCATGATCCGGCGGGCCGTCACGGGCAGGCCTTCGACGCACTCATGCGGCGAGCCTATCCGGCGGGCGCCGCGAACCACCGGCGCGCGGCGGCCGATCATGTTCCACGATGAGACCGGCATCACATGCACGTCGTTGCATGATCGGGGGACCCGAGCCCGAAGGGGGCAGCTCTCGATGCCGGAGACCATGAAGTCGTTCGTGATCAAGACTGTCGGTGCCACCGAGGTGGTGGAGAAGCCGATCCCGGACCCCGGACCCGAGGAGGCGATCGTCCACACGACCGCGGCCCTGATCTGCACCTCCGACGTCCACACCGTCAAGGGCGCGCTGCCGGTGCCCGACGGGCGCACGCTGGGCCACGAGTCGGTCGGGGTCATCCACAAGCTCGGGTCGGCCGTCACCGGCTTCGAGGAGGGCCAGCGGGTCGTCGTCTGCGCGGTGACGCCCTGCTACCGGTGTTCGGCCTGCCAGCGCGGCTTCACCAGCCAGTGCGGCGGCCCGCTGGGCGGCTACAAGTACACCGTCCAGATGGACGGCAACATGGCCGAGTACTTCGTGGTGCCCGCCGCGGCGGCCAACCTCACCCCGATCCCGGAGTCGATCAGCGACGAGCAGGCCGCGTACTGCTGCGACATGCTCACCACCGGGTTCATGGGCGCCGAGCACGCCTACCTGCAGTTCGGCGAGACCGTCGCGGTCTTCGCGCAGGGGCCGGTCGGGCTGTGCGCCACGATGGGCGCGCACCTGATGGGCGCCGGGCGGATCATCGCCGTCGAGTCCCGGCCCGAACGGCAGGCCCTGGCCAAGCGGTTCGGCGCCACCGACATCGTCGACTTCACCGCGGGCGACCCGGTCGAACAGATCATGGACCTGACCAACGGCGAGGGCACCGACGCGGCCATCGAGGCGTTCGGCTTCCCGCAGACCTTCGAGGCGTGCCTGCGCGTCACCAAGGCCGGCGGGCGGGTGTCCAACATCGGGTACCACGGGGAGAACCCGGCCCCGCTGCAGCTCCCGCTCGACGCGTTCGGGCTCGGCATGAACGACAAGGCCATCCACACCGGCCTGTGCCCCGGCGGCAGCGAGCGGATGAAGCGGCTGCTGCGCCTGCTGGAGTCCGGGCGCATCGACCCCACCCCGATGACGACGCACACCTTCGGCTTCGACCGCATCGGCGAGGCGTTCGAGATGATGACGACCAAGGCCGACGGCATCGTCAAGCCGCTGATCACCTTCCCCTGACCCGCACGGACGACCGGCCCTCCCGCCCCGCGGGAGGGCCGGTCACTCGTCCGCGGCCGAGTCGACCGCCGCGGGCCACAGCGGCTGCGGCGAGAGGTGTGCGGTCAGCACGTCGCTGATCTCGCGCAACGCGGCCTGCTGCTCCGGGGTGAGCCGGTCGAACAGCAGCTCGCGGACCTCCTCGACGTGCCCGGGCGCCGCCTCCCGCAACCGCTCCATCCCGGCCTCGGTGAGCGAGGCGAGCTGCCCCCGCCGGTCCGACGGGCACGGCCTGCGCTGCACGTAGCCGGCCTCCTCCAGGCGCGCGACGGCGTGCGAGAGCCGGCTGCGCGAGGACAGCGACGTCGAGGCGAGCTGGCTCATCCGCAGCGTCCGGTCCGGTGCCTCGGACAGCCGCGCGAGGATCTCGTAGTAGGCGTGCGGCAGCCCCGCACCCTGCTGGAGCTGACGCTCGACGCGGTCCCACAGCAGCCGGCTGGCCGTGAGGAAGCTGCGCCAGGTGCGCTGCTCCTCGTCGCTGAGCCACCGTGTGTCCTCCACGACACCCTCCCCGGAATAGTTGAGCTCTCAACCCGTTTCAACTATCGTCACCCTCAACACCTGAGAGTTCAACAAAACACGGAGGCTTCGATGACCACGGCAGCACAGACGCAGATCCCCGGCTACATCGCCGGCACCTGGGACATCGACCCGGTGCACTCGGAGGTCTCCTTCACCGTCCGCCACATGATGGTCAGCAAGGTACGCGGCCGGTTCACCGGATTCTCCGGCACGATCACCACCGCCGACGACGTCACCGCATCGGGTGTCCAGGTCGAGATCGACGCCACCTCGATCGACACCGCCAACGCCCAGCGCGACGGCCACGTCCGCTCCGCCGACTTCTTCGACGTCGAGAACCACCCGACGTGGAGCTTCACCTCCACCGCCGTGCGCCAGGACGGCGACGACCTGGCCGTCGACGGCGAGCTGACCGTCAAGGGCGTCACCCGGCCCGTCACCCTGGCCGTGGAGGTCGGCGGCTTCGGCCCCGACGCCTACGGCGGCACCCGCGCCGGCTTCACCGCCACCACCAGCATCAACCGCAGCGACTTCGGCGTCGACATCGCCATGCCGCTCGACGGCGGCGGCGTCGTCGTCAGCGAGAAGGTGCAGATCACCCTGGAGATCCAGGGCGTGCTGCGCACCTCCTGACAGGGCACCTCCTGACAGGGCACCTCCTGAGTCCACCGCTCCCCGACGGCCCCCGGCGCCCCGCGCCGGGGGCCGCGGTGCGTCCCGGCCCGTGACGGCGGGGGCCGCGGTGCCCCAGAATCCCCGAATGTCCCCCTGGCCACTGGTCGGCCGCGCCGAGCCGCTCGCCGAGCTGCGTGCCGAGCTCGACGGCGGCGGTCCCGCGGTGCTGCTGGTCGGCGGCGAGCCGGGGATCGGCAAGACCCGGTTGGCCACCGAGCTGGTGGCGGGCGCCCGGTGCCCGGTGCTGGCCGGGCGGGCCGATCCCGACGAGGGGGCGCCGCCCCTGTGGCCGTGGCTGCAGGTGCTCGCCGGGCGGCCCGAGCGCGCCGCGCTCGACGCCGAGGACCCCCGTCCCGCCGACGTCCCGTCGCTGGCCAGGGCCGCGCGCACGCTGGCCTTCGAGGCGGTGCTCGACGGCCTGGTCCGCTCGACGGCGGACACCGGGCTCGTCGTCGTGCTGGAGGACCTGCACTGGGCCGACGAGGCCACCCTGCACCTGCTGCGCCTGGCCGTGGGCCGCCCCGGTCTGGTGGTCGTCGGCACCTACCGGTCCACCGAACAGGGACCGGCCCTGCGCGACACCCTCACCGAGCTGCGCCGCCACGGCGGCACCCGCACGGTGACGCTGCGCCCGTGGACCGTCCACGACGTCGCCGCGCTGCTGCCCGCCGACGCCCACCCGTCCTGGGCCGCGGTGCTGGCGCGGGCCGGCTCGGGCAACCCGCTGCAGGTCGGGTCCCTGCTCACCACCCTGCTCGACGCCGGACGTGCCGGTACCCCGGCCCCCGCGGACGGGTCGTGGCCGCTCGGGGTGCCCGACGATCTCGCCGACGGCACCGCCGCCCGGCTGGCCAGGCTCGACCCGGCCGCCCGGCTCGCCGTCGAGGTGGCCGCGGTGGCCGGCACCGGCTGCTCGCCCGAGCACGTGGCCGTCCTGACCGGCGAGCCGGGCGACGCCGCACTGGCCGGGCTGGAGACCGGCGTCGCCGCCGGGCTGCTCGCGGCCGAGGGACCGCTGTCCTTCGCCCCGGCGCACGCGCTGCTGCGCGAGGCCGTCTACGCCCGGCTGCCCGCCGCGCGCCGGCTGCGGTGGCACGCCCGCCTGGCCGACGCCGTCGAGGCCGGGGAGCTGCCGGGCGAGGCCGTCACCCACCGGCTGCGGGCCGCCACCGACGCCGCGGGGCGCGCGGCCGCGGTACGCGCCTGCCGCACCTCCGCGGCCGGGGCGCTCGCCGCGACGGCCTTCGACCGGGCGGTGACGCTGCTCGACGCCGCGCTCGCGCTGCCCGGCGGCGAGCCGGCCGTCCGGGCGGCGGTGCTGCTGGAGGCGGCCGAGGCCGACTTCGCCGCGGGGCGCCCCGAGGAGGCGGTCCGGCGCTGCCGGGAGGCGGCGGCACTGCGCCCCGGTCCCGCCGCGCTGGTCCGTGCCGCGCTGGTCGTCCGCGGGATCAGCGGGCCGCACAACGCCGACCTGGTCGAGCTGTGCGACATCGCCCTGCAGGCCGTCGACCCGGCCGACCGGGCCGCCCGCGCGCGGCTGCTCGCCCAACGCGCGCTGGCCCGCACCGAGGTCCTGGGGCACGACGACCTCGACGCCGACAGCGCCGAGGCACTGCGGCTGGCCGAGGAGAGCGGGTCGCCCGCGGCGCTGTCGGACGCGCTGCGGGCCCGGCAGGAGGCCGTCAGCGGACCGGCGGGGGTCACCGAGCGGCTGGCCATCGCGGCCCGGATGGTGGCGCTGGACGGCGGGCCGGCCGACAACGAGCTGTGGGGCCGGCTGTGGCGGGTGGATGCGGCGTTCCAGCTCGGCGCCGTCGAGGTCGTCGACTCCGAACTGGCGCACCTCGACGCGCTCGCCGAACGGCTGGGCTGGCCGCTGGCGGCCTGGCACGCGCACCGGCTGCGGGCCGCGCGGTACCTGCTCGCCGGGCGGTTCCCCGAGGCCGAGGACCAGGCCGACCGCGCGCTCGCCGCGGCGGCGCGCACCGGTGACCGCAGCGCGATCGGGATCGACGGCGCCTTCCGCAGCGAGCTGCGCCACCTGCAGGGCGACCACACCCGGGTACGGGAGCTGGCCCACCGCGGGGAACGGATCGGCGCCGCCCGCCTGCCCATCTTCTGGGCCGACCTCGGTGTCCGCCTCCTCGACGCGGGCGACGTCGACCGCGCCCACCGCTTCCTCGACCTGCTCCGCCAGGCGCTCGACGGGCTGCGCCGCGACGGCCGCTGGCTCACCACGGTCGTGCGCACCGCCGAGCTGGCCGTGCGGTTCGACGACCACGACACCGCCGCCCGCGCCGTGGAGCTGGCGACGCCGTTCGCCGCCCACTACGTGGCGGGCGGCTCGGGGTCGGTGCGCTGCGACGGGTCGGTCTCCCGCGCGCTGGGCATCGTCGCGGCCGCGCTGGGGCGCACCGCGGAGGCCGAGCGCCGCCTCGTCGACGCCGTGGCGATGGAGGACCGCATCGGCGCCCTGCCCTACCGGGTGCTGTCGGAGACCGCGCTGGCCCGCCTGCTCGCCGACCGCGACCCGGAACGGGCCGGGGGGCTGGCGCGCCGCGCCGCCGACACCGCCCGCCGGCTCGGGATGCCGCCCGCGCTGGCGGCCGCGCAGGACGTGCTGTCGCGGCTGCGCGACGCGCGGCGCTCCGCGGTGCCGCTGACCGCCCGCGAGCGCGAGGTCCTCGCCCGGCTGGCCGGCGGGCGGACCAACCGGCAGATCGCCGAGGAGCTCGTGCTCTCCGAGCGGACCGTCGAGACCCACGTGACCCACGTGCTCGGCAAGCTCGGCGTCGGCAACCGCACCGAGGCCGCGGCCTGGGCCGCCCGCCACGGCCACACCGACGCCTGAGGCCGGGTTCCGTACCGCGACCGAGGGGTTCCGCGGATCCCGGCGGTGTCCCCCGCCCGGCACGGTCGTCGCACCTCACCGCGATCGAACCGGAGGATCCGTGTACGCCACCCTGCACCGCTCCAGCGAGCCCGGCCCGGCCCCGGGCGCCGACCTCGTCCTGCACCAGATCGGCGGCCCGGTCACCCTCACCGTGCACCTGACGCCCGACCGCCCGGCCGACCCGTCGGCGTACGAGGTGCAGCAGGACTGCGGCCTGACCGAGCCCGACGCCGTCCCCACCGCCGCGCAGGTCATCACGTTCACCGGGCCGCTGAGCGAGCAGGTGGTGGCCGCGGCGGGACGGGCCGCGCGCGAGCGGATCATCCCGGCGATGGCGGCCCATCCCGGCTCGGTCCGGCAGCTCGCCCTGTGGCAGCCCGAGCTGCGCCGACAGGTCGTCATCACCCTCGCCACCTCGCTGCGGTCCCTGGAGGAGGGCGGCCGCAGGGTCGGCGCCCTGCCCCTGCTCCCCGGCGAGGACGTGGCCCTGCTCCCCGGCCCCGACCACGTCGAGATGTTCCGGGTGCGGGAATGAGCGTGCTGGTGCTGCTGATGGCCCGCCGGTACCTCCCGCCGCCGCGGCAGCCCGGCGCGGCCCACCCGCCCACCGGGCCGCGCTACCGTCGGGCGTGGCCTACCGCGAGTTCCCCGCGCCGTCACGGCTCGCCGGGCTCGTCGAGTGCGGATGGACGGTGGTGAGCGACCCCGGCCCCGCGCGGGTCACCGACGTGCTGCCCGACGGCTGCATGGACCTGGTCTGGGCCGACGGCCAGGTCGTCGTCGCCGGGCCCGACACCGCACCCCATCCGGCCCGCCACGAGCCGGGGTCCACGGCGGTCGGGCTGCGGTTCGCCCCCGGCGCGCTGCCCGGCCTGCTGGGGGTGCCCGCCGCGGCGCTGCGCGACACCCGCGTACCGCTGGCGGAACTGGTGCCCTTCCTGCCCCGGCCCGCCGCGGACGGCCCGGGCCGGCTGCTCGTCGGGCTCGTCGCCGGGCTCCCCGGGCCCGGCCCGGACCGGGCCGTGCGCGAGCTCGCGGCCCGCATCGGCGCCGGTGACGGCGTGGCGGCGACGGCCGACGCGCTGGGCTGCACCACCCGCACCCTGCACCGCCGCTGCCAGGACGCGTTCGGCTACGGCCCGTCGGTGCTGCGGCGGGTGCTGCGGTTCCGCCGCGCCGCCGCCCTGCTCCACGCCGGGGTGGCACCCGCCGAGGTCGCCGCCCGCACCGGGTACGCCGACCAGCCGCACCTGTCCCGCGAGGTCCGGGCACTCGCCGGGGTCGCGCCCGGTCAGCTGGCCGCAGGCGCGAACAGGTCGGCGCCGGTGCCGTCGGGGTCGAGCACCACGGCGTAGCGCTGCCCCCACGGCGCGTCGAACGGCTCCATCTCGCCGCGGTACCCGGCCGCCGTCAGCGCCGCGTAGGCGGCGTCGACACCCGCCGGGTCCGGCAGCCGGAACGCCAGCGACGTGCGGCCTCCCCCGGTCGGGGCGGTCCAGTGGGGGTCCATCGAGCGGATGACCTCCTCGGTGTCGAACATCAGCCGCAGCCCGCCGGGCAGGACCGCCTCGACGTGCGGCGCGGACTCGGCGCCGTCGGGAACGGCGACGCCCAGCGTCCGGTAGAAGGCGCACGTCGCCGCCATGTCGGCCACGACCAGCCCGATGGCGTCCAGCTTCGCGTCGATCGTCATGGTCGCCACGCTAGGGCGCCGTGCGGCCACGGTCGTGAACGGATCGGACACCCTCCATACCGGACCAACCGCTCCGAACGGACGAACAGTCACGATCGGGGTACCGTGCGCCCCGGACCGGAGGCCGTGGTCGAAGGAGCCCCCATGGCGAGCACGCAGCCCGCAGCATCCGCCGACGCGCAGCCCGACACCGGCGGCGAACGACCCGCCGGGACCGGCGGCGACCCCCGCCCGCCCGGCCGGGTGTGGGCCTTCCGCGGGCTCGGCCTCCTCGCCGCGGGGCTGACCTGGCTCGCGCTCGGCTCGGCGACGGCGCTGGAGCCCACGGGGCGGATGGTCGCCGCGATCGGCGTGCTGATGGCCGTCTGGTGGATGACCGAGGCACTGCCGCTCTCGGCCACCGCGCTGGTCCCGATCGTCGCGTTCCCCGCCTTCGGCATCCTGTCCGTGGGCGACGCCACCGCCCCCTACGCCGACCCGATCGTCTTCCTGTTCCTGGGCGGGTTCCTCATCGCCATCGCGATGCAGAAGTGGCATCTCCACCGGCGCATCGCCCTGCTCACGCTGCGGGGGGTCGGGACACAGCCGCACCGGATCGTCCTCGGCATGATGATCTCGACGGCGTTCCTGTCGATGTGGGTGTCGAACACCGCGACGACGCTGATGATGCTGCCGATCGCGCTGAGCGTGCTCTCGCTGGTCGTCGAGCGCAGCCGGGGCACCGGGGAGGTGCGCCGCGGCTCCGCGATCAGCGACACCGTCGACGACCCGGCCGTGCGGGTCTTCGGCGTCGGGCTGGTCCTGGCGATCGCGTGGTCCGCCTCGATCGGCGGGCTCGGCACGCTGCTGGGCAGCCCGCCCAACGCCATCGTCGCCGGCTACGTCAGCGAGCAGCTCGACCGCGACATCACCTTCCTGGGGTGGATGCAGCTCGGGGTCCCGCTCGTGGTGGTGTTCCTGGTGATCGCCTGGCTGCTCATCACCCGGGTGCTGTTCCGCAGCGGTCTCGACGAGATCCCCGGCGGCAAGGAGATGATCGCCGGACAGATCCGCGAGCTGGGCCCGATCAGCACCGGCGAGAAGCGGGTGCTCGCCGTGTTCGCCGGCGCGGCGTTCCTGTGGATCGTCCCCGGGCTGCTCGCCCGGATCGAACCGGTCGAGGCGGCGCTGCCCTGGCTCGGCGAGCTGAACGACACCGCCATCGCCATCGCGGCGGGCGTCGTGCTGTTCCTGCTGCCGGGCAACCGCCGCACCGACGACGCACGCGGCGAGATGCTGCTGAACTGGGACGACGCCCAGAAGGGGCTGCCCTGGGGCGTCCTGCTGCTCTTCGGCGGCGGTCTCAGCCTGGCGGGTGCGGTGGCCGCCAGCGGGCTGGACGCCTGGATCGGCGCGCAGGTGGAGGGCCTCGGCGTGCTGCCGATCGTGCTGCTCGTCATGGCGATCGTCGCGATCGTCCTGCTGCTCACCGAGGTCACCAGCAACACCGCCACCGCCGCGACGTTCATCCCGGTGCTCGGCGGCGTCGCGCTGGGCATCGGGGCCGACTCGATGACGTTGCTCGTCCCGGCCGCCCTCGCCGCGACCTGCGCGTTCATGCTGCCCGTCGGCACCCCGCCGAACGCGATCGTGTTCGGCAGCGGCACGGTGACGATCGGACAGATGGCCCGCGGTGGCGCGGTGCTCAACGTCGTCGGGGTCCTGCTGATCACCCTGTTCAGCTGGCTGCTCGGCGGGTGGGCGCTGGGCCTGCAGTTCTAGGCGGGACCGACGTAGACCCAGCGCCCGGCCACCCGGCGGAACCGGCTGTCCTCGGCCACCACTCCCCCGTCGTGGTGGGCCCGGAACCCGACGGTGCCGGCCGACTCGAACAGCCCGCCACCGGTGCGGTCGAGCACCTCCAGCCGCGTCCAGCGGGTGCCCGGGTCGACCGTGACGCGGCGCGGGCGGGTGTCGGGGTCCCAGGTGGCGTGCAGGTAGGCGGCGTCGCCGACGACGAACGCGCTGTAGCGCGAGCGCATCAGCGCCTCGGCGGTGGGCGCACCCCCGTCGCGGTGGTAGCGGCCGCAGCAGGCGTCGTAGGAGGCGGGCAGCCCGCACGGACAGGTACTCACGCGTGCAGTCTCCCCCGCCGGCTGCGGCAGGATGCGCCGCATGCTCCCGCAGCAGGGCCACGTCGTCCTCCCCGACGGCACGGTCGTGCGCGGGCGGGGCCGCCGTGACGCCCCGGCCGATCCCCCGCCGGAGTTCGGCCTGTACCTGCACCGGCGCCGCGGCGGGTGGGAGCCCGGGTGGCCCGCGCAGTGGCTGGACTGGCCCGACTTCCGCACCCCCCGCGACCGTGACGCGGCGGCCGCGGCGATCGAGCACGCCCATCGACTGGCCCGCGACGGCAGCCGCGTGGAGATCGCCTGCGACGGCGGCACCGGGCGCACCGGGACGGTGATCGCCTGCATGGCGGTGCTGGCCGGGCATCCGGCCGAGGACGCCGTGGCCTGGACCCGGGCGCACTACCGGCCGCGCGCCGTCGAGACCCCGTGGCAGCGGCGCTGGGTGCTCTGGTTCGCCGCGCGCCGACCGGACGACGACGGGGCCGGTCGCGTGTCGCGACCGGCCCCGTCGTCGGACGGTCCTACAGGTACTGGCCGGTGTTCGACGCCGTGTCGATGGCCCGGCTGCTGGCCTCGTTCTTGCCGGTGACCAGCGTGCGGATGTAGACGATCCGCTCGCCCTTCTTGCCCGAGATCCGCGCCCAGTCGTCGGGGTTGGTGGTGTTGGGCAGGTCCTCGTTCTCGGCGAACTCGTCGACGATGGCGTCGAGGAGGTGCTGCACCCGCAGGCCGCGCTGGCCCGACTCGAGCACCGCCTTGATCGCCGACTTCTTGGACCGGTCGACGATGTTCTGGATCATGGCGCCGGAGTTGAAGTCCTTGAAGTACAGGGTCTCCTTGTCACCGTTGGCGTAGGTGACCTCCAGGAACCGGTTCTCCTCGGTCTCGTCGTACATCCGCTCGACGACCCGCTCGATCATCGCGTCGATGCAGGCCTTGCGGTTGCCGCCGAACTCGGCGATGTCGTCGGCGTGCACCGGCAGGGTGTCGGTGAGGTACTTGGAGAAGATGTCCTGGGCCGCCTCGGCGTCCGGGCGCTCGATCTTGATCTTGACGTCGAGCCGGCCCGGCCGCAGGATCGCCGGGTCGATCATGTCCTCGCGGTTGGAGGCACCGATCACGATGACGTTCTCCAGGCCCTCGACGCCGTCGATCTCGGCGAGGAGCTGGGGCACGATCGTGGTCTCGACGTCGGAGGACACGCCCGACCCCCGGGTGCGGAAGATGGAGTCCATCTCGTCGAAGAACACGATCACCGGGGTGCCGGCGCTCGCCTTCTCCCGCGCCCGCTGGAAGATCAGCCGGATGTGCCGCTCGGTCTCGCCGACGAACTTGTTGAGCAGCTCGGGGCCCTTGATGTTGAGGAAGAACGCCCGGCCCTCGTTCGGGTCGTCGCCGCGCTGGGCCGCGATCTTCTTGGCCAGCGAGTTGGCCACCGCCTTGGCGATGAGCGTCTTGCCGCAGCCGGGAGGGCCGTAGAGCAGCACGCCCTTGGGCGGGCGCAGCTCGTACTCGGTGAACAGCTCGGCGTGCAGGAACGGCAGCTCCACGGCGTCGCGGATCTGCTCGATCTGCCGGAACAGGCCGCCGATGTCCTCGTAGCCGACGTCGGGCACCTCCTCCAGCACGAGGTCCTCCACCTCGGCCTTGGGCACGCGCTCGTAGGCGTAGCCGGCCTTGGTGTCGACCAGGAGGGAGTCGCCGGGCTTGAGGTGCACGAAGTCGGGGACGGAGTCGTCGAACAGCGGGGCGGCGAGCCACACCACGCGCTCCTCGTCGGCGTGCCCGACGACCAGCGCGCGACCGGCGAGCCCGTCGGCGGTGGGCTCGGCGAGGACCTCGCGCAGGCCGCAGACCTCGCCGATGCGCTCGTAGTCGCCCGCCTCGACGACGGTGAGCGCCTCGTTGAGCCGCACGGTCTGGCCGCTGCGCAGGTCCTCGGTGGGGACCGCGGGCGACACGGCGACGCGCATCCGCCTGCCGGAGGTGAACACGTCGACGGTCTCGTCGGGGAAGCGCGCGAGGAACACGCCGTAGCCGCTGGGCGGCTGGGCCAGGCGGTCGACCTCCTCGCGCAGCGCGATGAGCTGCCCGCGGGCCTCCTTCAGGGTCTCGGTCAGCTTCTCGTTGCGCGCGGAGAGCTGCGAGAGCCGGCTGGCCGACTCGGCGAGACGCTGCTCCAGAACGCGGGCCTGGCGGGGCGACTCGGTGAGCTTGCGCCGGAGTAGGGCGACCTCTTCCTCGAGGAAGCGGATCTGGGCGGCGGCCTCGTCGGGACTCATGTCCCCGTGGCCACCTGGGTGCTGTCTGCCGGTTCCGTCGTAGGGGTTCACGGCATCCTCCCTCCGTGTTCCGTTTCCATACGATACCTGGCCACCCTGGCACACGCGGTGCGGCGAATCGGTGATCCACCACTCACCGGGGTGGCACCTTGACGGCGGGGGCAGCTCCCGTGTCGGTGACGGCACGTGCGTCCGGGCGGCGCAGCGCGCCGCGGCCGGTCAGCGGGTGGTGGTGGGCCGGCGTTGCGGCCGCGGGGGGCTGACCCCGTCGGCCAGTCGACGCGCCGTCACGAGGAAGGCGGTGTGGCCCTGCATCCGGTGCTCGGGGCGGACCGCGAGCCCGACGACGTGCCAGGCCCTGACCAGCGTCTCCCACGCCTCGGGCTCGGTCCAGCACTGCTGCTCGCGCAGCGCCTCGGTGAGCCGCGACAGCTGGGTGGTGGTGGCGACGTACCCGACGAGCACCCCGCCGGGGACCAGCGCGTCGGCCACGGTGCCCAGGTGCTCCCACGGGGCGAGCATGTCCAGGACGACGCGGTCGACCTGTCCGTCCTCGACGTCGGCGTGAGCGGCGAGGTCGGCCACGGTCAAGGACCAATGGGGTGGGATCCCGCCGAAGAAACGGCTGACGTTGCGCTCCGCGTGCTCGGCGTGGTCGGCCCGGATCTCGTAGGACACCACCCGTCCGGTGGGTCCGACGGCCTGCAGCAGCGAGCAGGTGAGCGCGCCGGAGCCCGCGCCCGCCTCCAGCACCCGCGCTCCGGGGAACACGTCGCCCCACATGAGGATCTGGGCGGCGTCCTTCGGGTAGATGACCTGGGCGCCGCGGGGCATGGACAGGACGTAGTCGGCGAGCCGGTGGCGCAGCGCGAGATAGGGGGTGCCGACGGGCGAGAGGACCAGGCTGCCCTCGGGCTGCCCGATGAGGTCGTCGTGCCGGATGCCGCCGCGGTGGGTGTGGTACTGGGCCCCCGCCTCGAGGGTGACGGTGTAGTGGCGGCCCTTGGGGTCGGTGAGCTGCACGCGGTCGCCCGCGCGGAACGGGCCGCCGCGGGCCGGGCCCGCGGGCACCGGCGCGGTGACGTCGGCGGGGTCGGCGGGCAGGGTCTGGTCGGTCACGCGGTGCCGGCCAGGCGCCACTGGCCGTCGATGAGCTGCAGCGTGGCCCCGTCGGAGCGGGCCCGGCCCTGACGGGTGGAGGTCCAGCGGATCGTGGCGTTGAGACCGGAGACCGTGACGTCCTCGACGGAGGTGCTGCCCGCCGCCTCGACCGCCGCCTCCGCGGCGCCGGGCTGCCCGAAGACGGCGGCGAGCGCCTCCTCGCAGGTGCCGACCTGGGCCCCGCCGGCCTGCACGGCCGCCACGAGCTGCGCGCTGGTCTCCGGGGCGTTGAGCGCGCACGCGATCGGCCAGTCCTGCGTGGCGATGGCCTGCTGGTAGGCGCGCAGGGCGGCCTCGACGGCCGCCTCCTCCGGCCCGACGGCGCCGGGCGCGGCCGTGGCCGACGGGGTGCCCGGGGCCGCGGCACCGGACGTCGGGGCCGCCGGCGACGGCTGGGCGGGCGCGTCGGGGCCGCCCGCCGAGCACCCGGCGAGCAACGCCGCCAGCGCTGCGGCGGCCACGGCGGATCGGATGGTCTTCATCGCGGCACAACCTACGGGGCCGCGACCCCCGGAAGCTGTCGGGGTGGTCGCCTACCCTCGCGTCGTGACCGGCCGACCCGCGCTCTCCCCCTCGCGGGCCGGCGACTTCAGGCAGTGCCCGCTGCTCTACCGCTTCCGCGCGATCGACCGGCTGCCCGAGCGGCCTGGGCTCGCCCAGGTGCGCGGCACGCTGGTGCACGCCGTCCTGGAGCGGTTGTTCGACCTCCCCGCGGCGCAGCGCGTGCCCGCCGCCGCCCGCGCGCTCGTCGCCCCGGCCTGGGCCCGGCTCCGCGAGGACGACCCGGCCCTGGCCGGGGCCCTGTTCCCGGAGGCGGTGCCCGGGTCCCCGGAGGCGGGGTCCGAGCCCGCCTGGCTGGCGTCGGCGGGCGCACTGCTCGACGGGTACTTCCGGCTGGAGGACCCGCGCGGGCTCGAACCCGAGGGCCGCGAGCTGCTGGTCGAGACCGAGCTCGCGTCCGGCCTGCCGCTGCGCGGCTACCTCGACCGGCTCGACGTCGGGCCCGGCGGGGCGCTGCGGATCGTCGACTACAAGACGGGGGCCGCGCCGCACCCGGTCGCCGAGGCACGCGCGCTGTTCCCGATGAAGTTCTACGCACTGGCCCTGCTGCAGCTGCGCGGCGTCGTGCCCGCCCAGCTCCGCCTGATCTACCTCGCCGACGGCCAGTGCCTCACCTACGCCCCCGACGAGGAGGAGCTGCGCCGCTTCCAGCGCGTCCTGGAGGCGCTCTGGGAGGCCGTGCTCGCCGCGGGCGCCACCGGCGACTTCCGCGCCAGCCCGAGCCGGATGTGCGACTGGTGCAGCCACAGGTCGCTCTGCCCGGCGTGGGGCGGCACTCCCCCGCCGTACCCGGGCTGGCCCACCGGGGCCGACGAGGAACCGGTGCCCGACCACGCCGACTGAACGGGCATGATCGCGGCGTGTCCGATCTCGAACCGTTCTACCTCCCCCTCGACGGGCCGGACGGCGAACGCTTCCACGCCACGTTCTCCACCACCGGGCCCTGGTTCGCCGACGCCCAGCACGGCGGGCCGCCGGCCGCGCTGCTGGTGCGGGCCCTGGAGCGGTGCGCCCCGCGGGCCGGGATGCAGCTCTCCCGCGTCACCGTCGAGGTGCTGGGCCGGATCCCGGCGGGCGAGGTCGAGGTGCGCGCGCAGATGGAGCGCCCGGGCCGCAGCATCGAGCTGCTCGGCGCCGAGCTGACGGCGGGCGGCCGCGCGGTGCTGCGGGCGCGGGCGTGGCGCCTGGCCGAGGGCGACACCACCGAGGTCGCCTCGGGCGGCGAGCCGCCGCTGCCGCCGCCGGACGGCGCCCACCTGCGGCCCGACCGCGCCGAGGGTTGGCTGCCGGGCTACATCGACGCCGTGGAGTGGCGGTGGGTGTCGGGCGGCTGGGACGTCCCGGGGCCGGGTGAGCTGTGGGGCCGCCCGCGGGTCCCGCTCGTGGCCGGCGAGGAGACCAGCCCCCTGCAGCGCATGGCGGTGGTCGGCGACAGCGCCAACGGCATCGGCTCGCCGCTCGACATCCGCCGCTGGCTCTACGTCAACACCGAGCTCAGCGTGCACGTGCACCGCGCCCCGGCCGGTGAGTGGGTGGGGGTGCGGGCGAGCGCGGTGATCGGCCCGTCCGGGCTGGGCACCGCCACCGGCCTGCTGTTCGACGAGCACGGCCACGTGGGCCGCACGACCCAGGGTCTGACGGTGCGGCCCCGCTAGGAGCCGCTCAGCCGCGGCCGTCGATGGCGCGGCAGGAGCGGATCTCCGAGGCCAGGATGGCGCGGGCGCCGAGCTGGGCGAGCTGGTCCATCACCCGGTTCACCTCGCGCTTGACGACCATGGACCGCACCGCGGACCAGCCGGCCTCGGTGAGCGGCGACACGGTGGGCGCCTGCAGCCCGGGGCTGATCTTCTTCGCGCGGTCGAGCAGCTCGTTGCGGCAGTCGTAGTCGAGCATCAGGTACTGGCGGGCGTAGACGACGCCGCGCAGCCGCTCGATGAACACGATCTTCTCCGCCTTGACGTCGACGGACTCCTCGCGGTCGGGCCGCGGCTCGCGCTCGATCAGCGTGGCCTCCGACTGCGCGATCGCGTCGCCGATGACCTGCAGGTTGTGCTGGCGCAGGGTGCGGCCCGAGGACACCACGTCGGCGATGGCGTCGGCCAGACCGAGCTGCACCGAGATCTCCACCGCGCCGTCGAGCTTGACGATCTCCGAGCGCACCCGGTTGCGGGCCAGGTGCGAGCGGACCAGCCGGGGGTAGGAGGTGGCGATCGTCTTGCCCTCGAGGTCCTCCAGCTTGCCGATGTCGCCGTCGACGGGGGCCGCGTAGCGGAACTTGGACTGCCCGAACCCCAGCTCCAGCACCGTCTGGACCTGGCTGCCGGACTCCTCCATGAGGTCGGCGCCGGTGACGCCCAGGTGCAGGTCGCCCGATCCCACGTAGGTGGCGATGTCCTTGGGCCGCAGGTAGAAGAACTCGATGCCGTTCTCGTCGTCCTGCATCGACAGGTCACGCGAGTCGGAGCGCTGGCGGTAGCCCGCCTCGCGCATCATCGTGGCGGCGGGCTCGGCCAGGGTGCCCTTGTTCGGGAGTGCGACGCGAAGCATGAGCTCGTCCTTACGGAATTCGGCCTTACAGGAACTTGTAGACGTCTTCGAGCGTGATCCGGCGGCCGATCATCAGCACCTGCACGCGGTAGAGCAGCTGGGAGATCTCCTCGGCCAGCGCGTCGTCGGCCTCGTGCTCGGCGGCGAGCCACACCTCACCCGCCTCCTCGAGCACCTTCTTGCCCTGTGCGTGCACGCCCGCGTCGAGCGCCTCCACCGTGCCCGATCCCGCGGGCCGGGTGGCGGCCTTCTCCGTCAGCTCGGCGTAGAGCTCCTCGAAGGTCTTCACCGCACATCACCTCTCACGGGTTCCAGTGTCATATGACTTGTGCGACCTGCCTCGTCGCCGTCGGGTGGCTGCTGCCTCCGGCGCCTCACCTGCGCCGGGCGGGCGTCAGGAGCCGGTGGAGCGCGCGGTCGGCGCCGACGAGAGGCCACCCCGCACCGCCCAACGGTCTCACGACCGCCCGGAGGCGCTCACGCCGCGTCCCGGCCCCGGGCCCGGGCGTAGTCGGCCCGCAGCCCCTCGGGCGTCAGGCCGACCAGGCTGGCGCGCCGCACCCGGCCGGGGCCGTCCGGGACCGGGATCTCGCACGGCACGACGAGCACCGCGGCGCCCGCGCGCTCGGCGGCCAGCGCACCCGTCGGGGAGTCCTCGACGGCCAGGCAGTCGGCCGCGTCGACGCCGAGCAGCTCGGCGGCGCGCAGGTACGGGTCGGGGTCGGGCTTGCCGCGGGGGACCTCGTCACCGCACACCGACACCGTGAAGTGCTCGCGGCCGATGCCGTCGAGGGCCAGCTCGGTGAGCTCTCGGCCGGTGTTGGTGACCAGTGCGGTGGGCCACCCGGCGGCGCGCACCGCCCGCAGGGCCGCCTGCGCACCCGGACGCCACTCCAGACCCGCGCGGAACAGCTCGCCGGTGCGGCGCAGGATCATCCGCTCGGCCTCGGCCATCCGGTCGGCGTCCGGGGGCAGCCCGAGGTCGTCGAACATGATCCCGAGCGTGCGCGGCAGGTTCGACCCGATGATCGCCTCCCGCGCCCCGGCGCTGAGCGCACCACCCAGCGCCCGAGCGGTGTCGGCCAGCGAGACCGTCCAGACCTTCTCCGAGTCGACGAGGGTGCCGTCCATGTCCCACAGGACGGCGGCCGGAGTAGTGCTCACTGCGGGTCGTAGGCCAGGTTGGGCCGCAGCCACCGCTCGGCCTCCTCGACCGGGATGCCGCGCCGCCGCGCGTAGTCCTCGACCTGGTCGCGTCCGATCCGACCGACGGTGAAGTAGCGCGACCGCGGGTGCGCGAAGATCACCCCGCTGACGCTCGCCGCCGGGGTCATCGCGAACGACTCGGTCAGCGCCATCCCCACCTTCTCGGCGCCGAGCAGGTCGAACAGCTCGCGCTTCTCGGTGTGCTCGGGGCTGGCCGGGTAGCCGAACGCGGGCCGGATGCCGCGGAAGCGCTCGGCGTGCAGGTCGGCGAGCTCGGGCTGCGCGTCGGGCTCGAACCACTCGCGCCGGGCCCGCAGGTGCACCCACTCGGCGAACGCCTCGGCCAGCCGGTCGGCCAGCGCCTTGACCATGATGGAGCGGTAGTCGTCCTGCTCGGACTCGTAGCGGGCCGACAGCTCCTCGGCGCCCTGGATGGAGACGGCGAACCCGCCCAGGTGGTCGACACCGTGGTCGCGGGGGGCGACGAAGTCGGCGAGGCAGCGGTTGGGGCGGCCGTCGGGCTTGCGGGTCTGCTGGCGCAGCATCGGCAGGCGCACCCCGTCGACGACCAGGTCGTCGCCCTCGGCCTGTGCCGGCCAGAAGCCGTACACGCCCCGGGCGCGCAGCGAGCCGTCCGCGACGATCTCGTCGAGCATCTCGGTGGCGTCGTCGAACAGGTCCTGGGCGACGGGGTTCTCCAGGATCTTCGGGTAGCGCCCCTTGAGCTCCCAGGCGAGGAAGAAGAACGTCCAGTCGATCAGTTCGCGCAGCTCGGTGAGGGTGGGCTCGACCTCCTGGATCCCGGTGAACGCGGGCACCGGCAGGTCGTCGAAGGGGATCCGCTCGGCGTTGGCCCTGGCCTGCTCGACGGTCAGCAGCGGGGTGGCGTGGCGCCCCTCGTGCTCGGTGCGCAGCCGGGCCTGCTCGGCCCGGTTGTCCGTGTCGAGGGTGTCCGCGCGGTCGGGGTCGAGCAGCGCCGACACGACGCCGGTGACCCGCGAGGCGTCCAGGACATGCACGGTGGTGGCGTCGTAGGCGGGCGCGACGCGCACGGCCGTGTGCTGGCGCGAGGTGGTGGCCCCGCCGATCAGCAGCGGCAGCGACATCCCCCGCCGCTGCATCTCCGCGGCCACCGACACCATCTCGTCCAGCGACGGGGTGATGAGCCCGGACAGGCCGATCACGTCGGCGCCCTCGGCGATCGCGGTGTCGAGGATCTTGGCGGCGGGCACCATGACCCCGAGGTCGATCACGTCGTAGTTGTTGCAGCCGAGCACCACGCCGACGATGTTCTTGCCGATGTCGTGCACGTCGCCCTTGACGGTGGCCATCACGACCTTGCCGTTGCCGCGGTGCGACCCACCCGAGGCGATCAGGGCCTCCTTCTCCGCGTCCATGTAGGGCTCCAGGTGGGCCACCGCGCGCTTCATCACCCGCGCGCTCTTCACCACCTGCGGCAGGAACATCCGCCCCGAGCCGAACAGGTCGCCGACGATCTTCATGCCGTCCATCAGCGGGCCCTCGATGACGTCGAGGGGCCGGGCCGCGGTCAGCCGCGCCTCCTCGGTGTCGTCGATGATGAAGTCGACGATGCCGTGCACGAGCGCGTGCGAGAGCCGCTCGGCCACGGTGCCCTCGCGCCAGGTCAGGTCGATGACGCGCCGGGTGCCCTTCCCGCCGACCGTCTCCGCGTGGGTGACCAGCCGGTCGGTGGCGTCGGGGCGGCGGTCGAACAGGACGTCCTCGACGAGCTCCAGCAGGTCCTTGGGGATGTCCTCGTACACCGCGAGCTGGCCGGCGTTGACGATGCCCATGTCGAGGCCGAGCGGGATCGCGTGGAACAGGAACGCCGAGTGGATGGCCTCGCGGACGACGTCGTTGCCGCGGAAGGAGAACGACAGGTTGGAGATGCCGCCGCTGATGCGCACCCCCGGGCAGCGCTGCTTGATCAGCGGGAGCGCGTCGAGGAACGCCTTGCCGTAGCCGTTGTGCTCCTCGATGCCGGTGGCGATCGCCAGCACGTTGGGGTCGAAGATGATGTCCTCGGCCGGGAAGCCGACGGTCTGCGTGAGCAGCGCGTAGGCGCGCTCGCAGATGGCGACCTTGCGCTCGGTGCTGTCGGCCTGGCCCTGCTCGTCGAAGGCCATGACGACCACGCCGGCGCCGAAGTCGCGGATGCGCCGGGCCTGGGCGAGGAAGGGCTCCTCGCCCTCCTTGAGGCTGATCGAGTTGACCACGCCCTTGCCCTGGACGCACTTGAGCCCGGCCTCGAGCACGCTCCACCGCGAGCTGTCCACCATCACCGGGACGCGGGCGATCTCCGGCTCGGTGCCGATGTAGTTGAGGAAGGTCGTCATCGCCTGCTCGCTGTCGAGCAGGTCGGCGTCCATGTTGACGTCGATGAGGTTGGCCCCGCCGCGGACCTGCTCCAGCGCGACGTCGACGGCGCTCTGGTAGTCGTCGGCCTCGATCAGGCGCCGGAACCGCGCCGACCCGGTGACGTTGGTGCGCTCACCGATCATGACGAAGCCGGTGTCGGGGCCGATCGCGAACGGCTCCAGGCCGCTGTAGCGGGTGGCGGCCCCGATCCCGGGCACCCGCCGGGGCGCGCGGTCGCGCACGGCGTCGGCGATCGCGGCGATGTGCTCGGGCGTGGTGCCGCAGCAGCCGCCGACGATGTTGACCAGGCCGTCGGCGGCGAACTCGCGCAGCTGGGCGGCGGTCTGCTCGGGCGTCTCGTCGTAGCCGCCGAAGGCGTTGGGCAGGCCGGCGTTGGGGTGGCTGGAGACGTAGGTGCCGGCGAAGCGGGCGAGGTCGGCCACGTGCGGGCGCATCTCGGCGGCCCCCAGCGAGCAGTTGACGCCCACGACCAGCGGGTCCGCGTGCGCCACGGCGTTCCAGAACGCCTCCACCGTCTGGCCCGACAGCGTGCGCCCGGACAGGTCGACGATCGTCACCGAGATCCACAGCGGGATCTCCGGCGCGACCTCGCGGGCCGCAGCCACCGCCGCCTTCACGTTCAGGGTGTCGAAGATCGTCTCGAACATGAGCAGGTCGACGCCGCCCTCGGCGAGCGCGGCGATCTGCTCGGCGTAGGTGTCGCGGACCTGGTCGAACGACACCCGGCGGAACGCGGGGTCCTCGACCTTCGGCGAGAGCGACAGGGTGACGTTGAGCGGCCCGACCGAGCCGGCCACGAACCGCGCGACGCCGTCCCGGGCCGCGGCCTCGTCGGCGGCCCGGCGGGCGAGCTGCGCGCCGCGCACGTTCATGTCGCGGACCAGGTGTTCCAGGCCGTAGTCGGCCTGGGCGATGCCCGTGGCGGTGAAGGTGTTGGTGGTGGTGATGTCCGCGCCCGCCGCCAGGTACCGGCGGTGCACGTCGAGGACGACGTCGGGCGAGGTGAGGTTGAGCAGGTCCGGGTCGCCGGTGACGTCGTGGGTGTGGTCGACGAGCCGCTCGTCGCGGTAGTCGGCCGGGGTGAGCCCGGCGGACTGCAGCATCGTGCCCCAGGCGCCGTCGAGCACCGCCACGCGCTGATCGAGCAGTTCGCGCAGATCCTTCGCCGACATCGGGCCTCCCGCGTGGTCGTGGGAGGCGCCCTTCACAACGAACTGCACGCGGGTCGAGCGTGGCGGATGGCCGAGCCACCCGTTGCAGCGCCTCTCGACCGCGTCCGAGATGGTACCGGTCCCGGACCCGCCGACCCCGACCGGAACGGCACGGAACGGCCCCACCGCCGTAGGCTGGACCGATGACCGATCCCGACCCGGCATCCGACCTGCCCCGCCTCGTCGACCCGGTGATGATCGCCGCGTTCGAGGGCTGGAACGACGCGGGGGAGGCCGCGAGCACGGCGTTGGAGCATCTCGAGCTCAGCTGGGACGCCACCCCGCTGGCGTCGATCGACCCCGAGGAGTACTACGACTTCCAGGTCACGCGCCCGCACGTCCGCTACACCGACGGCGTCACCCGCAAGATCGAGTGGATGACGACCCGGCTGTCGGTGGCCACGCTGCCCGGCACCGAGCGCCACGTCGTCCTCGTCAGCGGCATCGAGCCGAACCTGCGCTGGCGCTCGTTCTGCTCGGAGCTGCTCGGCCACGTCGAGCGCCTGGGCGTGACCAAGGTCATCACGCTGGGGGCGCTGCTCACCGACATCCCGCACACCCGGCCCACCACGGTCAGCGGCATCTCCTACGACGTCGCCTCGGCCAAGCGGATGCAGGTGGAGCAGTCGACCTACCAGGGCGCCACGGGCATCGTCGGGGTCTTCCAGAACGCGTGCGTCGAGGCGGGCGTCCCGGCGATGTCGTTCTGGGCCGCGGTCCCGCACTACGTGTCGCAGGCCCGGGTCCCGAAGGCGGCGGTGGCGCTGCTGCACCGGATCGAGGAGGTCCTCGACGTCGAGGTGCCGCTCGGCGGGCTGCCCGAGCAGGCCGAGGAGTGGGAGCGCACCGTCTCGGAGATGGCCGAGGCCGACGACGAGGTGCGCGAGTACGTCCGCCAGCTCGAGGAGCAGGCCGAGGAGGCCGACACCGACGTGCTCCCCGAGGCCGACGGCGACGCGATCGCCGCCGACTTCGAGCGGTACCTGCGCCGGCGTGGCAGCGGGGGCGGGGCAGGCTGACCGGACGCCTGGCCAGGGCCGGCCTCCACGCGGGCGCGTTCCTGGGGCCCTTCGGCGGCGGCCTGACCGTCGCGATGCTGCCGGAGCTCGGCGGTAGCTTCGCCGTGTCGGCGCCCACCGCCTCGATGTCGGTGACGGCGTACCTGCTGCCGTTCGCGGCCCTCATGCTCGTGTCCGGCACGCTGGGCGAGCGCTGGGGCCGTCGGCGCACGGTCGTCCTCGCCTACGGGGTCTACGCCCTCGCCTCCGTCGCGTGCGTGCTCGCCGCGTCCTGGACGCTGTTCCTCCCGGCCAGGGCGCTGCAGGGTGCCGCGAACGCGTTCACCACGCCCCTGCTGCTCGCCGCGCTCGCCGGGACGGCGCCGCCGGAGCGGCTCGGGCGGGTACTGGGCTGGTTCGGCTCGCTGCAGGCGGCGGGCCAGACCTCCGCGCCGCTGCTCGGGGGGCTGGCCGCCGAGGTCGACTGGCGGCTCGCGTTCTGGGGCGTCGCGCTGGTGGCCGGCCTGCTCGCGGTGGCGGGCATCCCGCCGGGTGGAGCGCCGGCCGGCGGACGCCCCGCACTGCGCACCGCGTGGCGGCCCGAGGTGCTGCGCATCGGCGTGGTGGCGGCGGTCGGGTGGGGCTGCCTGGCCGGGCTGAACTTCCTCGTCGCGCTGCGGCTGGAGGAGGAGTTCGGGCTCGGCGCGGGCACCCGTGGCCTGGTGCTCACCGGGCTCGGGGTGGCCGGGCTGCTCACGGCCCGCCTGGTCGGCGGCGTGGTCGACCGCATGGGTGCCCGGCGCAGCGTGCTGCTCGGCGCCGCCCTCGGCGTGCTGGTCGTCGCCGGGGTGGGGCTCGCGCCCGCCGTGTGGATGGTCGCGGCGATCTGGACCGTGGGCGGCGTGGCCTCCCAGTTCGTCCTCGTGGGCGTGAACGCGATGGTGCTGGGGTCGCCGGGGGGCAACCCCGGCGGCTCGACGTCGGTGGTGCAGGCCGTCCGGTTCGGGGGGTCGGCGCTGGCGCCGGTCGCGTTCACCCCGGTCTACCACGCCGATCCCGTGGCCGGGTTCCTGCTGCCCGCCGCCCTCCTGGCGGTGGCGGTGCCCACCGTGCTCCCCCGCGCCCCGGCCGCCCGGGCGGCGCGCTGACCGGACCGGACTGTCGGCTACGCCGGCACCAGCCCCAGCGCGTCGGTGAGGGCGCGGACCTCCGGCTCCGGCGCCGCCCCGGCGACCAGCGGCCGCAGCCGCGCCAGCAGGTGCGGGGCCGCGAAGGACACCGCTGCGACCAGCCGGCCGCGGCGCAGGTACACCGCCACCGACGGCGCCGCCCCGCCAGGGGTGTCGTGGATGCGCGTGGTGTCCGCGAGGTGCGGCCGGCCCACCATCTGGATCTTCGTGCGGTACTGGTCGGACCAGAAGTACGGCAGGTCCGCCGCCGCAGGCTCCACCGGTCGACCGAGCAGGGCTCGGGCCGCGACCCTGGCCTGCTCGGTCGCGCTCGTCCAGTGCTCGACGCGTTCCCGGTCCCCCGTCGCCGGGCTGTGCCATGCCGCCACGTCGCCCACCGCGTACACGCGGTCGCGCCCGGCGACCCGGCCGTGGTCGTCGCAGGCCAGGCCAGCACCGCCGGTACCGCCCGCCCATCCGGCGTCCACGCTGGTGCCGACGGCGACCAGCATCCGGTCGGCCTCCAGCACCGACCCGTCGGCCAGGGTCAGGACCACCCCGTCCTCGCCCGCCCGCAGCTCCTCGACGCGCGCCCCGGCCAGCACCCGCACGCCGTGGTCGCGGTGCAACCGCACGCACCGCTGCGCCACCGCGGTGCCGAGCACCCGGCCGAACGGGGCGGGCAGGGCCTCGACGATGGTCACGTCCAGGCCCTGCGCGCGGGCCGCCGCGGCCACCTCGGCGCCGACGAACCCACCACCGACGATCAGCAGCGAGCGGGAGGCCGCGAGCCCGGCCTGCAACCGCAGGCAGTCCTCCAGTGTCCGCAGCTCGTGCACCCGCTCGTGCCGGGGCTGGTGCGCCAGCCTGCGCGCCGCGACCCCGGTCGCCACCACGAGGTGGTCGAAGGGCAGCCGCTCGCCGTCGCCGAGCACCACGGCGTCGTCGGCGAGCCCGGTCGCCCGCGTCCCGAGCCGCAGGTCCAGACTCAGCTCCGCGAGCGCATCGGCGCTGCGCAGCGCCACCCGCTCGGGCTCCCAGGACCCGGTCAGCACCTGCTTGGACAGTGGCGGCCGGTCGTAGGGCAGGTGCTCCTCGGCCCCGACGAGGGTGAGCGGGCCGTCGTGGCCCGCGGCGCGCAGCTCCTCGGCCGTGCGCAGCCCGGCCAGGCCCGCACCGACCACGACGACCCGGCCCGCCCGCGCCACCTCAGTCGTCCTGCAGCGCGAGGGCCGCCGCCGGGCAGCTGCGCACGGCCTCCTCGACGGCGGCGCGCTGCTCCTCCCCCGGCGTCGGGGCGTCGACGACGACCAGGTACTCGTCGTCGAGGGAGAACACGTCCGGCGCCGCCACCACGCAGTTGGCGTAGCCCTCGCACCTGCCGATCTCGACCTGGACCCGCATCACACCGTCCTCCTCGTCCGTGCTCGTTCGTGTCCCCTGCCGGTCCGTCCCGCGGTCACGGGACGGTGATCCCGCCGCCGACCGTGAGGACCTGGCCCGTGACGAAGCCGGCCTCGGCCGAGGCGAGAAAGGTGATCGCGGCCGCCTGTTCGTCGACCGTGCCCCAGCGGCCCATGGGGATCTGGTGCTCGAAGAACTCGCGCAGCCGGGGACCCCACTCCTCGCCGCCTGCCGCGAGGACGTCGCGGGGCGTCGCACGGTCCTGCACGTCGGTCGCTCCGGGCGCGACGCAGTTGATCCGCACGCCCTGCCCGGCCACCTCGAGCGCCAGGGCCGTCGTCAGGGCGAAGACACCACCCTTGGCCGCCGCGTAGGGCGCCCGGAAGATCCCGCGCGGCGCGGTCGAGCCGACGTTGACGATCGAGCCCGCGGCCTGCTCCAGCATCGTGGGCAGCACCGCACGCGTGCACCACAGCGTGGGCCACAGCGAGCGGTTGATCTCCGCCTCGATTTCGGCGTCGGCGAAGCGGTCGAAGGGGGCGACCCGGATGGCTCCGCCGACGTTGTTGACGAGCACGTCGATCCGGCCGTACCGGTCGAGCGCGCGGGCGACGAGCAGGCGGGCGCCGTCGGCGGTGGACAGGTCGGCGACGACGACGTCGGCGTCGCCGCCGGCGGCGTCGACCTGCTCGGCGACCGTGGCGGCCGGCTCGGCGGCCACGTCGCCGATCATCAGGCGCGCGCCCTCGCGGGCCAGCCGGACCGCGACGGCCCGGCCGATGCCCTGCGCGGCTCCGGTGACAACCGCGACCTGTCCGGCGAAGCGATCGGGCGAGATGTGCACGGTTCTCCTCCAGTGCATCGGGGAACGGGGTGACGGGGGCGGATCGTGCGGACGCACCTCAGCCGGGCCGCGGCGCAGGAGCGTCGTCCGGGCGGCGCCGCCGCAGCGTCCGCAGCGCGGCCATCAGCACCGCGAGCAGCAGGCCGATTACCGCGGTCGCCGACCACGCGGCCATGAAGCCCGCGGCGTCGACGAGCAGCCCGAAACCCAGGGGGCCGACCGTGAACCCGGCGTAGAGGCCCAGCGACACCCATCCGGTGGCGTGGCCGACCTCCTCGCGACGCACGAACCGGACGATCGCCACCATGATGATCACGTTGGCGGCCAGCGCACTGATGCTGAACAGCCCCGCGCCCGTCCACAGCAGCCACTGCCCGGCGCGCGCGGCGAGCAGGACCGCGGACATCGCGGCGGCGGCCAGGAGCGCCAGCACCAGCAACGGGAGGCGGACGTCGGTGAACCGGTCGCTCAGCCGGCCCCAGCACAGCCGGGCGACGACCCCGACCCCGCCGAGCACGGCCGCGACCAGTCCGGCCTGGGTGATCGACAGCCCCAGCTCCTGGTGGCCGTAGAGGGGCAGGTAGACGTTCGTCGCCTGGGTGACGACGCCCATCCCGAACGCGTACAGGGTCATCCACCGGACCTCGATCGGCACCGACGAGCGCACGCCCCGGTCGCGGCGGCCCGCGCCCGGTTCGCGGGGGAGCCCGACGACGGTGACCAGCAGGCCGACGACGGCGACCGCGGCGCAGGCGAGCACCGCGGCCCGCCACCCGAGCAGCAGCGCCGCGGAGGGCAGCGCCAGCCCGGCGGCGAACTGGCTGGCCTGCACGCCCGACTGCTTGATGCCCAGCACCACGCCCCGCCGGTGGGCGGGCACCGCCCCCGCGACCACGGAGTTCGTCGCCGGGTTGGAGACGGACTGGGCCACGCCGGACAGCGCCAGCGCGAGCACCAGCCAGCCGTAGGCCCCGGCCAGACCCGCCGTCACCAGCGACACGCCCGCCACGACGAACACCCCGCACAGCAGGATCCGGGCGCCGAACCGGTCGGTGAGCTTGCCCCCGGTGATCGTGCACAACCCGGCCGCGCCGAAGCTGACGAACCAGAGCAGCCCGAACTCCGTCGCGGTCAGGCCCAGGTCCGCCACCACCAGCGGGCCCATCGCGCTGATCGCGTAGTGCACCAGCGGTCCGATGCCCATGACCAGCGCCAGGTAGGTCGCCAGCGGGGCAGGGCGGTTCAGCAGCGGGGTCGCGACGGCGGTCCCCGCCCCTGCTTGTGCCCCTGCCGAGGCGCCACCGCCTCGCCGGCCGGTCGTCACCGGGCCTGCCGCCGCCACGGGACGACGATGCGCTCGACCTCGCGCAGGATCGCCGTCAGCACGATCCCCAGCAGGCCGATGACCAGCAGCCCGACGTACATCCGCTCCACCGCGAAGACCTGCCAGCTGTTCCAGATCAGGTAGCCCAGCCCGTCCCTGGCGCCGATCATCTCCGCGATCGCGATGAGGACCAGGCCCATCCCGATCCCGAGCTGGATGCCGGTGAGGATCAACGGCAGCGCACCGGGGAACGCGATCGTGGTGAACTTGCGCATCCCGGTGGCGCCGTAGGTCTTGCCGACCTCGTGGTAGATCCGGTCGATGCCCGCCACCCCGGCGAGGGTGTTGATCGCCAGCGGGAAGAACACGCCGACCGCCACGATCGCGATCTTCGACATCTCGCCCAGGCCGAAGATCAGCAACGCGAGCGGCACCAGTGCGCTCTTGGGGATCGGGTAGGTCGCCGAGATCAGCGGCTCGACCGCCGCGCGGACCGGCCGGTAGAGGCCCATCGCGAGGCCGATCAGGATCGCCGGCACTCCGCCCAGCAGGAACCCGAGCAGGACGCGCTGCAGGCTGGTGAGCGTGTGGCCGACGAGCTCACCGGACAGCGTCATCTCCCAGAACGTCGAGGCGATCCCCGACGGGGGCGGGAAGAAGCGGTCGTCGACCCAGCCGAGCCGGGCGGCGAGCTCCCACAGCACCAGCAGCACGATCGGCGACAGGATGCTCACCCACCGCTCGGTCGCGCTCTCCGACCGGAACAGCCGCCCGCGCGGGGACCGGTCCTGCTCGGCCGCGGCGGACGTGGCGCGCACGGGTGTCGTCGTCATCGTCGCATCTCCTCGGCCTGGGCCTGGTTGACCTCGTCGCGCAACAGGCCCCAGATGTGGAAGACCAGCTCTCCGTAGGTGGGCTCGGTACGCAGCGCCAACATGTCGCGGGGCCGGCTGAAGGGGACGTCGAGGGTCGCCTTCTCGCGGCCCGGGTGGGCGGTCATCACCATGACCCGGTCGCCCAGGCTCACCGCCTCGTCGACGCTGTGGGTGATGAACAGGACGGTCTTGCGCGTCTCCTCCCAGATCCGCAGCAGCTCGCCCTGCAGCAGCAGCTTGTTCTGTTCGTCGAGCGCCGAGAAGGGCTCGTCCATGAGCAGTACCTCCGGGTCGTTCGCGAACGCCCGCGCGATACCGACGCGCTGCCGCATGCCGCCGGAGAGCTGGTGGGGATAGGAGTCGGCGAAGCGGCTCAGGCCGGTCCGGGCCAGGTAGTGCCCGACGACGTCGTGGATCTCGGTCTTCGGCACGTTGCGCATGCGCAGGCCGTAGGACGCGTTGTCCCAGACCGTCATCCACGGGAAGAGCGAGTCGCCCTGGAAGATCATCGACATCTCGGGCCGGTCGGTGGAGGTGGCCGCGATGTCGATCCTCCCGCCGGTGGGCTCCTCGAGCCCGGCGATCATGCGCAGCAGCGTGGTCTTCCCGCAGCCGCTCGGTCCGACGATCATGAAGAACTCGCCGTCGGCGATGTCGAGCGAGACGTCGTCGACCGCCGTGACGGACCCCTTGCGGGTCGTGAACTCCTTCCGCACCGCGTCGAAGCGGATCTTGGTGCGCCGCCCCGGCGGTACGGGGGGATCGGGGTCCGTGCTGTGCCGAGCCGGGGGCTCCTGGAGCGAGGCCGTCGGTCGATCGGTCATGTCGGTCCTTCCCGCGGTGGGTGGTGGGCCTCAGTTCGGGGACTCGTACGGGCCGAGCTCGCCGACCGCCGCGTCCACGAAGGAGGTGTCGACCGCGTCGGCGAGCGAGATCTCGCCCTCGATCAGGTTCTGCGACTTCCAGAACGCGAGGTCGCGCTCCATGCTCTCCAGCGACAGGGAGACGTCGGGCTGCAGTCCGGCGGGCCCGGCGTTGCGGTGCACCTCCGGGTCCTTGACCGTGGTGTTCGCGACCAGGGTGGCGATGATCGCGTCGGCCCCGGGGCCGGCCAGCCTGCCGTCGACGATCGCGTCGTTGTAGTCCCGTGCCGCGCGCATGTAGGCGATCATGAACCGGCGCGCGGCGTCGGGGTCGTCGTCGATGAAGCTCTCGCCGTACATCACGACCGCCACCTGCTGGTTCGGGTAGAACTCGTCACCGGGGTAGGCCACGACCGAGCCGTCGGCGACCGCGCGTGAGGCGAACGGCTCGATGACCGTGCCCGCCTCGATGGATCCGTTTTGCAGCGCGGTGACCTGCTCGGCGAAGCCGAGGAACTCCTCACCGATCCCGGCGTTGCCGTACTGCCGGCCCACCGACTCCAGCCCGGCGGCGACCAGGGCCTGCGTCGTGTTGCCCGCGCCGGTGAAGCCGATCCTGCGCCCGGCGAGGTCGCCGAGACCGGTGTACTGCCCGCTGTCGACGAGGTCGCGGCGCACCAGGAGGGAGAAGTAGCCCTGGCCCGGCACGTTGGTGCCCTTGTCCGCGACGATCTTCAGGCCGACGTCGCGGGACAGCGCGTTGAACAGGCCCGCGCTCGGGGCGCCGCCCGCCACCTCGATCTGGCCCGCGCCCAGCGGCGCGATCATGTCCGAGGCCGACGCGAACTTGACGAGCTCGACGTCGAGTCCCGCCTCGGCGAAGTAGCCGCGCTCTTGCGCCAGGAAGAAGGCGATGTCGCTGCCGCCGAACGTCGCACCGACCCGGACGGGTGTGGGGGCGTCGGCACCGCCTCCCGATCCGGCGCACCCGGCGGCCAGCAGCAGGACGGCCGCGGCCGCCAGTGTCCTGCGCACGATGTGACCCGCGCTGCGGCGCGGGCGCCGTCCCGCTGGTGTGGTTCCCGGACGGGCCATGTTCCTGCCTCCTTGGCTTCGTTGCGATGAGGGCCCGCTCCTGCCGCCGGGCTCGCCCGGTGGTGGTGCGGTCAGGTGCTCGGCCGGTCCCCGCGGCGGCCGGACGTGCGGTCAGTCCTCGTGCAGCACGGCCGTCGGGCCGGACGGATCGAGGAGCGACCGGAGATCGCCGTGCCCGATGCGGGTCAGCGCCTCCAGTTCGAGGGCGTCGAGGTGGACGGTCCGACCGGTCTGCCGGTCGGTGATGCGCAGCCGCGCGTCGTGCGCCTGCCGGTCCAGCGCCACCTCGACCATGGCGAACTCGTTGCGGACCACCCAGGTGTCCGTCTGGTCGGCGTTCACAGCATGAAGGTCAGGTTGGGGACGGCGGCGTCGCGCGTCAGCAGGACCAGCTTCTTCATCCGGATCCGCCACTCCCCCTCGTGGCGCACCAGGTCGTGGGTGCAGTGCCCGGCGAAGATGTTCTGCGTACCCAGGCCGCGCTGGGTGTGGTCACCGGTCCGCACCTCGACCACGAGCTGGTTGGAGTACACCCGCACGACCCCGTCCGCGGCCGGCTCGACCTCGACGTTCGACACCGCGTGCAGGGTGCGTGACGGCGGGTTCTGCGAGGGCAGCGGCGTCGACAGCAGCCGGTAGACGCGCTCCCGCCTGCGCACGTCGCCGTCGAAGATGAGCGAGGTGTCGCGGTGCGTCCCCGGCTCGGCGTCGGCGTTGATCGGCAGCCAGTACAGCGCGTCCGGGGCGAAGAGCCCCAGCCACTCGTCCAGCCTGCGCTCGTCGAGCAGCCGGGCCTCGCGGTGCAGGAACGCGGCGGCGGCGGCGACGTCGAGGGTGGTGAGATCGCCGGCGGTGGGGGCGCTCATGCCTGCGCCCCCGCCACCCGGGCCTGCGCCCGCAGGGGCTCCGGCACCGTGTCCGGCACCGCGGAGGCACCCATCGCCCGCAGCCACCGCCGGTAGAACTGCCGCTGCGGCGTCTCGTCGGTGACGTGACTGGTCCGGTCGACGTCGTCGACCACCTTCTCCCGGCTGATCCCGCGCTCGAGGATCAGCCAGTCCACGGCCCCGGCCTGCAGGCCCTCCTGGTTGAGGGCGAAGATCTCCACGTCGTCGGGCGAGCCGAAGCTGCTCGGCCCGAAGAAGCGTTCGTAGCCCGCGAGCCGCTCCTCGTTGAGCGCGTCCGGGGCCCCCGACAGGGCGAAGGGGTACAGGGCGACCTCGGTCCGCTCCACTGTCATCGGCCGGATCACGCGCAGCTGGCCGTGCAGCACCCCGAGGTTGGGGAAGACGTAGACGTTGATGTTGGACAGCATCACGAGCAGCTCGTCGCGCCCGTGACGGTCCAGCAGGGTCTGGTAGTAGTCGGCGTGGGGGCCGGCGAGCAGACCGTCGAGCGCCGCGGGGTCGAACGGGGTGTTCCACAGGCCGTGACCGCCCTCGAAGCCCATGACCTGGCCCTGGCGGCGCATCTTCTTGATGTCGCGGACCGAGCTCTGGGTGTAGGCACCGTGCGTCCCGGACTCCCGGCCGAACTGCTCCTGGACCATCCAGAAGGACTCGTGCACGTGGTCGCCGTGGTAGCCGTCCACCGTGTTCTCGGCCTGGAACTTCCAGTTGCCCTCGTACTGGCTGACGTGCGGCGCGTAGCGCAGGTCGATCGAGCCCTCCGGCGAGCGGTCGAACTGCCGGTCGATCCAGTGCCGTGCGTTGCCCAGGTGCTCGGTCAGCGGTGGGACGTCGGGGTTCAGCGAGGCGAACACCAGCCCCCGGTAGCTCTCGACGCGCGCGGCCCGCTTGAGCCCCTCCGGGGCGTCGAAGTCGTCGTCGTACCCGCCGCCCCGCTGGGAGATCCCGGTGAGCCGGCCGTCGTTGCCGTACACCCAGCCGTGGTACGGGCAGCGGAAGTAGTTGGCGGTCCCCTTGTCCATGCGGCAGACCACGGCGGCCCTGTGCACGCAGCGGTTGAACAGCACGTGCACCGCGCCGTCCTCCGAGCGGCTCACGATCACCGGCTGGAGCCCGATGTGCGAGGTCTTGTAGTCCCCGGGGTGCGGGAGCTGGCTCTCGTGGGCGACGAAGACCCAGGTCGAGGAGTAGATGCGCTGCATCTCCTCCCGGAAGACGGCCTCGTCGGTGTAGACGCTGCCGTGGACGCGGAACGTCTTGGGGCCCTGGAGCACCAGGTTCTCCGCGTCGATCTCGGCGACGGGCCGGGACGGCGATGTCATGGGCGGGACTCCTCTGGGGGTCGGTCGGGCTCGGCGTCGGACGCCGCCTACGGTTCGTAGGTCACGAACACCTTGTTGGAGTTGAAGACGTCGGTCGGGGTGAAGTCGCTCCACGTCGGCGTCGGCCTGCCGAGGGCCTCCATGGCGCCGAGCAGCGGGAACCAGTTGAGCAGTTCCTGCTGGCCGGACTCCTCGATGGACTCCAGCGGCGTGCCGCGCCACTCGTCGAGGTCGCCCTTGACCAGCGCGTCGTAGAGCCGCAGGTCGGCCGCGGTGTCGGGGCGCAGCCGGTAGGTCGGGTCGCAGAGGAAGGCGTGCGACCAGCTCGAGGACGCCACCAGCGCGATTCGCCACGGCGAGTCGGCCAGGATCCGTGCCGCCGCGGCACCCACGTCCATGAGCCGGCGGGGCTGCGGCGACGGCGGGTCCAGCTCCCTGGTCTCGCCCAGCCTGCTGGTGAACCCGCGGTAGCTCACGACGCGGCGGCCGTAGCAGTTGATCGGGAACGGGATCACCGGGTAGGGGAAGCCCGCCCGGTGGTAGTCGAGGTAGAGGACCGCGTTGAGGAACGCGTGCGGCAGACCGGGGTGGTGGAGCTTCTCGTAGGCGTAGGCCGCGTCGACGCCCTGCTCGAGCAGGCCTGTCACGAGATGCTTGGCGATGTCGGGCCTGCCGCGCACCGCGAAGACCGTGTCCGCGGGCTCCCCCCACGCGTTGGGCTTGCCCACCATGTCCGAGGACTCGGACGCCTGCGCCCACGGGCGGACCTCCATGTCCTCGTAGGCGAGCACCGCGTAGGGCGGGATGATGTCCTCGCGGAAGTTCTCGTACTGGTCGTCGCCCCAGATCAGCACCGCGTCGGGCTGGAAGTCGTCGAGCGCGGCACGGGTCCGCTCGAAGCCCGCCACGAGGGCCGCCCGGTGCTCCGGCGCCGCGGACGCGCCCTGGTCCTGGCCCCACTCGCGCTGCATGAGCGCCGGCCAGTTCGCCGGGTCGCGCTGGCTGTCGGGGATCGCCGGGTCCTGCAGCGTCCACCGCAGGATCCCCGCCATGTCCTGGTCCGTGCCCCCGAAGGGCGGGTAGTGGGACAACCCGATCCCGAGAATCTCTGCCACCGGTCCACCTCTCTGTGTGACGTCAGCCACCGGTGCAGAAGTATTCATAGTTGGTAACTATCAGTCAAGACGACTTTTATCGATGGCGACTACTTTCCCGGAGGCCGCGCTCCTGCCATCATGTGACGGCGGCCGAACCGATCCGAGCGGCCCTGCGCGACGCCCTGCGGCGGCGCAGCGGCGCCGGTCGGAGCCGCTCCCATCCGTTTCCGGGACAAGAGCTCACGTGAGGAAGGCCCATGACCCGAGGCCCCCGCAGGTCGTCGCTGAGCATCGGTGAACAGGTCGAGATCGCCACCCGCGAGTTCGGGACCGACCTCGATCCGACAGTCCTCGCGCTCACCCTGACGCTGTACCGCACGACCGCGGTCTACGACCGGGCGCACACCGCCGAGCTCGCCCCGCACGACATCACGCTGCGCCAGTTCAACGTCCTCACGGTGCTGCACCGGGCCGACGGAGCACTGACGATGGCCGAGCTGGGCGACGCGGTCGCGGTGCGCCCCGGCAACCTGACCAGCGTGGTCGACGGCCTGCGGCGGCGCCGGCTGGTCGACTGCGCGGTCAACCCCGACGACCGGCGCTCCTTCCTCGTCTCCATCACCGAGGCGGGCACCGAGTTCCTCGCCGGGTTCCTGCCGGGGCACTGGCGCTACCTCGAGCTGCTGACCGGCGGACTCAGCGCCGACGAGAAGGAGACCCTGGTGCACCTGCTGGAGAAGCTGCTCGGCTCCGTCCAGGACGCCGCGGGCGCGGGCGGACGCGACGGGCTCGCGACGTCCGCGCAGAACGCGTGAACACGCTGCAGTGCGGCGGCGTCGACGCCGCGGCCCGCTCGGTCCGGATCGCGGCCCGCTCCCTGTCCCGGGCCGGCCTCGTGCACGCCTACGGACACGTCTCGGTACGCCTGGACGCGGACACGTTCCTGGTCTGCCCACCCGTGCCGATGGGCCTCGTCCCTGCGGGCGTCCCGTGCACCCGGGTGCCCGTCCGTGGTCAGCTGCCCGCGGGCGTGCTCGGCGAGGTGCGCCTGCACCAGAGCGTCTATGCCCGCCGCGCCGACGTCGGTGCGGTCTGCCGGATCCAGTCGCCGCAGGTCATGGCGTTGTCGGCGCTGCGCCGGGTGCCCCGCGCCCGGCACGGCTTCGGCTGCTACCTCGCGCCGCGGGTGGCCCTGTGGGACGACGTGCAGCTGCTGCGCGACACCGCCGCCGCCGACGCCCTCGCCGACGAGCTCGGTGACGGCGCCGCCATCGTCATGCGCGGCAACGGGGCCGTCGTGGTCGGCTCCTCGATCGAGCGCGCCGTGGTCCTGAGCTGGTACCTCGAGGACGCCGCCCGGGTCGAGCTGGAGGTCCACCGCGCCGGCGCCGCCGACAGCGCCCCGGTGATCCCCGACGACGAGGCCGCCCGCCGGGCCGTGTGGTCCGGCGGGATCGCCGAGCGCATGTGGGCGCACCTCACCGCGGCCGACCCCGAGTCCGCACCCTGACCCTCGTGGTCACGCTGACGCCCTCCGGGCCTCAGCGGCCGAGCAGCGACAGCACCGCGCGGGCGTAGGCGCGCTCGGCGTCGACGTCGACGTGGCGGGCCCCGTCGGCGGTGACCACGGCCCAGCCGTCGCCGACCGGCTCCAGCGACCGGAACGCCGTCCCGAGTGCCGCCCGGAGCTGGCCCTCGTGGGGCAGCCACACCGCCGCCTCGACGTCGACGCTGTCCAACGCCCACTCGGTGGTGCCGTTGAAGCGCAGGACACGCCCGCCCGGGCCGTCGTGCACCTCGATCGTCAGCTCGCTGACGACGAACACCTCGCCGTCCATGTCGCGGCCGGCGAGGACGAAACGGTCGCCCGACGCCGGCGACCACTCCAGCCCGGCCGCCCGCAGCCGCAGCGCGAGCTCCGGGGTGATCACGTGCTCGCGTGCGCCGTCAGGTCGGCCAGGTCGATCCACTCCAGCGTGCGGGCGTGGGTGGCCTCCAGCACGACCGGCGGCGCGACGCCCGCCTCCCTGGCCTCCGCCCACCGCGACGCGCACAGGCACCAGCGGTCACCCGGGCGCAGCCCGGGGAAGCCGTACTCCGGCCGCGGCGTCGACAGGTCGTTGCCCGCCGCGGCGCTGAACTCCAGGAACTCCGCGGTGACCTGCGCGCACACGGTGTGGACCCCGGCGTCCTCGCCGCCGGTGTCGCAGCACCCGGTGCGGTAGAAGCCGGTCATCGGGTCGGTGCCGCAGACCACCAGGTCGCCGCCGAGCACGTTGTGGGCCATGTGGAACATGCAACCAGAACGGGTACGCCCCCGGTATGGCCCACCAACCCGACCCCGACGGCCCCCTCAACCCCGACGCACCCGATCTCGATCTCGACGTCCCCGTGCCCGGCTCGCCCGCGGAGACCACCGCCGACCCGTCCGGGCCCGACGACGCCGGCGACCCCGACGACGACACGCCGGAGCCCCCGGACTGAACGACCCGCCCTCAGAGGCGGATGCCCAGCAGCGCGTCGATCGCGTCACGGGCCAGCGCCGTGGCGTCCCCGTCGGTGCCGCGGCGCTCCAGCGCCGCGGCGGCCCACGCGTCGACGGCCGCCAGCGCCCGCGGGGTGTCGAGGTCGTCGGCGAGGTGGGTGCGCAGGGCAGTCACCAGGTCGTCGGCAGGCGGTGCCGCCGGCAGCGCGACCGCCTCGCGCCACCGGGCCAGCCGGGCGTCCGCCTCCTCGAGCAGGGCCCCGGTCCAGGCGCGGTCGGTGCGGTAGTGCCCGGCCAGCAGCGCCGCCCGGATCGCGTTCGGGTCGACGCCCTGCGAGCGCAGCTTGGACACGAACACCAGGTTGCCGCGGGACTTCGACATCTTCTCGCCGTCGAGGCCGATCATCCCGGTGTGCGTGTAGTGCCGCGCGAAGGGGTGCACCCCGGTGAACGCCTCGGCGTGGGCCGCGCCGCACTCGTGGTGCGGGAAGATCAGGTCGGAGCCGCCGCCGTTGAGGTCGATCTGCGGGCCGAGGCGGTTGAGCGCGATCGCGGTGCACTCGACGTGCCAGCCCGGCCGCCCGGGCCCCAGGTCGGACTCCCAGTGCGGCTCGCCGTCGCGGGCCATGCGCCACAGCAGCGGGTCGAGCGGGCTGCGCTTGCCGGGCCGGTCGGGGTCGCCGCCGCGCTCGGCGGAGAAGCGCAGCATCGTCTCCTCGTCGTAGTTCGACTCGTAGCCGAACCGCCCGGTGACGGCGGCGTCGAAGTAGACGTCGGGGAACTGCGGGTCGTCGACGCGGTAGGCCGCTCCGGAGGCCAGCAGCTTGCCGACCAGCTCGGAGATCTCCCCCATCGCCTCGACCGCACCGATGTAGTGCCGCGGCGGGAGGACCCGCAGCGCCTCCATGTCCTCGCGGAACAGCGCCGTCTCCCGCATCCCGAGCACGACCCAGTCGTCCTGGTCGCGGGCGGCGCGCTCGAGCAGCGGATCGTCGATGTCGGTGACGTTCTGCACGTAGTGCACCTCGTGCCCGAGGTCGCGCCACACCCGGTTGACCAGGTCGAACGCCAGATACGTGGCGGCGTGACCGAGGTGGGTGGCGTCGTAGGGCGTGATGCCGCAGACGTACATCAGCGCCTCGCGGCCGGGCGCGGTGGGCCGGATACGGCCGGTGGAGGTGTCGTACAGGCGCAGGGGCGGGCCCTCGCCGGGCACGAGCGGGACGTCGACGGAGGCCCAGGTGTGCATACCCGACAACCTACGCGGGCCTCACCACCACTCCGGTGCGAGCTTCGCCTCGATGTCGCGGACGTGGCGCCGGGTGCAGTCCGGGCAGAGCCACCCCTCCGGCCCCCGCGACCACGCCGGGTCGGCCCCCTCCCGCTCGGCCGGGCAGCGGGCGCACCGCCGCGGCCGGTCGATCCGGTGGACGACGTGCCGGCCGTCGTCGACGGGGTTGTCCGGCGTGAAGTGACCCTGCGCGACGCGGACGAACCCGGCCTTCTCCAGCGCCCGCCACGACGCGACGTTGCCCGCGGCCACCGCCACGATCACGCACGGGGCGTCCGGGTGGGCCCGCCAGGTGTCGGCGACCAGCGACCGGATCATCGGCGTGCCGAGGCCGCGGCCGGGCTCGGCGACCAGGTAGTCGATCGTCACCGCACCGTCGGGCACCTCGGTGACCGCCGCGAACGCCGCGTGCTCGTCGGGGTAGGCGTCGATCCGGCACCGCTGCGCCAGGCCGAAGGGCCGCCCGTCGAGGGAGGCGACGAGGTCCTCCGCGGGCTCCTCGCCGCGCAGGGTCGGCCCGAAGTCGCGCTCGACGGCCTCGGGCGAGGTCTCGTGGTTCCACCACCGGGCGACCGTGGGCTCGGCGAGCCAGCGCCCCAGCATCGGGAGGTCCCCGGCCGTGGCCGGCCGCCAGGTGATCCGCCCGGCCACGGGTCAGCCGCGCACCGCGGCCGCGGCGACGGCGTCCCCGAACTGCTCGAAGGAGTCGGTCATGTCCGGCACGAACCGGCCGACCAGCGGCGCGAGCGGGCCGCCGAACACCTCCGCCATCGTGAAGTCGGTGCGGCCGCCGTCCAGCGGGGCCAGCGTGAACGTCCGGACGCCGCGGTACAGGCCGAGCGGCAGCCCGCCGGACCAGACCATCGTCCGCGGCGCGTCGAGGCGGTCGACGGTGAGGGTGAACGTGCGGTCCGGGGCGACGACCGAGACCATCGCGAGCTTCTCCCCCACCGCGATCCGGCCGCCCAGCGACACCACCGCCGGGTTCCAGGACGGGTAGGCGGGCGCGTCGGTCAGCAGGTCCCACACGGTCTGCGGGTCGGCGTCGACCACCCGGTGCACGCGGTACGAACTGGGCACGGCTCCTCCTCGGCTACGGCGGCCGACCGTAGTACCGCCGAGCCCGGCGCGACAGGCCCGTCACCGGCCGTCGTGCACCCGCAGCACGTAGGCCGCGGTGAGCGCCACGGCCCGGTCGTCGTCGCGCGCCAGCACCGCCAGCGCCCGTCGGGTCACCGGCCCGGGGACCTCCGCCATGGCCTGGGCCAGCCGTCGACGGGCCGGCGGCCCGGCGCCGTCGAGCGCCCCGACGAGGTCGTCCGCGACCTGCCCGGCCACCGCGGGGTCGGCCGCCAGCACACCCAGCGCGTCGGCGGCATCGACGTCGTCGGCGCCGTCGACGACCATCCCGACGAGCGTGGGGATCGCGGCGACCGACCCGCGGGCCCCGAGCGCCGATGCCGCGCACCGGCGCACCGCGGCGTCGGGGTGGGCGAGGGCGTCGTGCAGCGCGGCGGTCGCCGCCGCGTCCGGGATCTCGACCAGTGACCGCACCGCCCGCTCGCGCACCGCCGCCGCGGGCGAGCCGAGCCCGTCGGCGAGCCGGGCGACCGCGGCGCCGCCCGCCCGCGCCAGCGCCCACCGCAGGGCCCCGGCGACGTGCGGGTCCGCCTCGCCCAACACCGCGTCGGCCAGCGCGTCGACGGGCACCGTTCCGTCGTCGGCGGTGGACAGGGCCGCCTGCTGGCGGCGCCCGGCGCTGTCGGAGGCCAGCGACCGCAACAGCGCGACGATCCGCAGCACGTCCGCCCAGTCGGCCGGCCCCGCCGAGCCGACGCCGCGCAGCCGGGTGAGCAGCTCCGTCTCGTCCGCGATGCGGGCGCGGGTGCGGCGGACGAGGTCGTCGACCAGCTCGGCTGGGGCGAACGCGGGGTCGTCCAGCGCGCGCCCGACCTCCCGCAGCGACAGCCCGAGCGACCGCAGGCTCTCGACGTGCAGGAGCCGCCGGACGTCCTCCCCCGAGTACTCCCGGTAGCCGGACGCGCTGCGCCCCGTCGGCCGGACCAGGCCCAGCGACTCGTAGTGCCGCAGCATGCGCGCGCTGACCCCGGAGCGGCGGGCCACCTCCCCGATCAGCACCCGTCCGCCGTCCCCCGCCCGCCGAGGGCGACGACACGCCGGGCATGCTCGACCGCGGAGGCGAACCCGGCGTCCGGATCGCGCCACAGCCGCCGCGTGGCGTTCGCGTGGGCCCGCACGAGCGGGTCAGGGTCCGCCGTCGCGGCCCGCAGCACCGGATCCGCCGTCCCGCCGAGCGCGACCAGCGCCCGGGACAAGCTGAGCCGCACCTCCGGCCCGCCGCGCCCGAGCTGCGTCGCCAGCACGGTGGCCAGCGCGGGCCGGCCGTCGTCGGGGACGAGGACGACGGCCGCCCGCCAGGCGCTGCGCGCCACCTCGTCGTCGGGGTCGGTGAGCAGCCGCCGGGTGATCGCCGGCCACGCCGTCCGGTCGCCGATCTTGGACAGCGTGTGCAGCGCCTGGCTGCGTGCCTGCGCGCGGTCCGAGCGGAGCTCCTCGACCAGCCGCGGGACGGTGAGCGCCTGCGGGTGGCGCAGCAGCGCCCACGTCAGCATCTCGCGCACCGAGAGGTCGGGCTCGGTCGCACAGCGCTCCACGAGCCCGGCGACGTGCCGCGCGTCCGGACTCGTGCCGATCGCCAGCGCCGCCCGCAGCCGCACCGACGGGTCCCCGTCCACCAGCCCCGACACGGTCATCCGGACCACCTCCTCGTCCCCAGTGAAGACCGTGACACCGTGTCAGGGTCAACCCCGGAGGAGCCGGCGCGCTCCGCACGCCGCTCGCCGCGCTCGACCGCTGAGGGTCAGCGGCGGGTGCGAAGGTAGTCGGCCACGACCTCGGCGCCGAGGCCGTCGAGGGTGGGGGCGACGACCCGCCCGCCGCACCGACGCGCCACCCCGTCCATGAACGCGGCCAGCCGCGGGTCGTCGCCGAGGACGAAGAAGGTGAACGACGCCCGCAGGCCGGTGAGCCGGTCGACCTCCGCGATGGTGGCGCGCAGCGTCGCCGGGCTCGTCGGGTAGTCGAAGTCGGCGTGCCCGTCGGGTTCCAGGTGCGCGGTGGGCTCCCCGTCGGTGACGACGAGCACCACCGGCTGGGCGTCGGGGTTGCGGCGCAGGTGGGCACCCGCGAGCAGCAGCGCGTGGTGCAAGTTGGTGCCCTGCTCGTAGGCGCCGTCGAGGCCGACCAGCTCGCCCAGCTCGACCGACCGCGCGTGCCGGCCGAACGTGATCAGCTTCAGGTCGTCGCCGCGGAACCGGGTGGAGATCAGCTGGTGCAGGGCCAGCGCGGTGCGCTTCATCGGCACCCAGCGCCCGTCCTGCACCATCGACCACGAGGTGTCGACGCACAGCGCGACGCAGGCGCGGGTCTTCTGCTCGGTCTCGATGATCTCCACGTCGGTGACGTCGAGCTGCCGGGAATCGCCGCCCGCCCGCCGCAGCTGCGCGTTGAGCAGGGTGCGGGGCACGTTCCACGCCTCGGTGTCGCCGAACGCCCACGGCCGCGTGGCGCCGGTGGCCTCCCCCGCCGCCCCGGAGCGGTGGGTGTCACGCTCGCCGCGCCGGGCCCCGATCCGGTCGACGACTTCGCGCAGCGCCGACTCCCCCAGCCGCCGCAGCGCCTTCGGGGACAGCTGCAGCGACCCGTCCGCGGCGCGCTCGAACAGCCCCTGCCGCTGCAGCTCGCGTTCCAGGTCGGCCAGCGCGCGGGCGTCGACGCGGGCCTGGTCGCCCAGGTGCCTCCCGACCGCGTCGAGGTCGATGTCCTCCAGCCGCGCGCCCGGGTAGCTCTGGGAGAGCTGCTCGGCCAGCGCGTCGAGCTGCCCGAGCTCCTCCATCGCGCGGGTCGCCTCGCCCATGCCCATCGGGTTCTCGCCGCGGAACCGGCCCCGCCCGTCCCAGTCCTCGCCGGGGCGCAGGCCCTGCAGCTGGGCGTCGAGCTGCGCCATCGCCTGCGCGAGCCGGGGGTCGCCGAACGCCTGCTGCGACAGCTCCATGAGCTCCCGGCGCTGGGCCTCGGTCATCGAGTTGAGCATCCGCTGGGCGGCGGCGGCGCGCTGGGCCAGGAGGTCGACCAGCTCCTCGGTGTTCTGCGGGTTCTCCGGGAAGTGCTCGCCGTGGCGGGCCATGAACTCGGCGAACCGCTCGGTGGTGTCCTGCCCGGCGGCGTGCTCGGCCAGCAGCGCGTTGAGGTCGTCGAGCATCTGCCGGATGCGCTCGACGTCCTCCGGCGTGGCGTTCTGCATCGCCTGCTTCATCCCGGCGAAGCGCTGGTCGAGCATCTCCCGGCCGAGCAGGTCGCGGATCTCCTCGTAGGCCTCCCGGGCGTCGGAGCTCTGCCAGTCGTACTCGTTCAGCTCGCGGACGGCGCCGCCGGTGTCGGTGGGCAGGGCGTCGAGCTGCATCTCCCGGAACCGGGCGTCGTCGGTGTCCTGGCGGCCGAGCGAGTCGCGCTCGGCGTCCAGCGCGCGCTGCAGCAGCTCCCGGACCTCCTGCAGCGTGCCGTCGAGCCGGTTCTCCCGCTGCAGCCGGCTGCGCCGCTGGTAGAGCTCACGGGTCAGCTCGTCGAGGCCCCGGCGGTTCTCCATGCCGCGCCGCAGCAGCTCCTGCAGCGCCGACCGGGGGGACGAGCCCTCCATGACGTCGCGGCCGATCTCGTCCATCGCCGCGCGCAGGTCGAACGGCGGCGCCAGCGGGTCGGGGCCGTCGACGTAGCGGCCGTAGCGGTAACCGGGGCGTCGTCGTGTCACCCCTCCACGCTACGTCCGCGCACCCCGGTCGTGCTCGTCGTCGATCCGGCGCAGGAAGGGCCCGAGCTCGGCCAGGAACCGGTCGCGGGCCTCGATCTGCACCCAGTGGCCGCACCCGTCGAGCAGGACGGCGCGGGCGTCGGGCATCGCGGCGGCGGCCCGCAGCGAGTCCCGCGGGTCGACGAGCCGGTCCTGCCGGCCGTGGACGAACAGCGCCGGGGCCCGGATCCGCCCGACGCGCCCGCTCAGGTCGTTGCGCATCCGCCACGGCCCGACCGTGGCCTGGTTGTAGCGCAGGTACCCCGTGGGTGCGCGCCGCGACTCCCGCACCATCTCCTCGCGGACGGCCGGCGGCACGCTCGCCGGGTCGTGCACCATGGCGCGGACCGCGGCGCCGGTGAACCGGCCCGCCAGCCGCAGCGCGGGCAGCAGCACCGCGTCGGGGAGCCGGCAGGCGAGCCAGGCCAGCGGGTGCAGCACCCGGTTCCCGGCGTACGCGGCGAGCCCGCCCGGTGCCACCGCGACGAGCCCGGCGACCGCCCCGGGGTGGCGCAGCGCCACGTTGAGCACGACGTCGCCGCCCATCGACACCCCGATCCAGACGGCCGGGCCGGCACCGGCGACGGCGACCGCGAGATCGGCCATGGCGGCGGGCGAGCCGTCGACGGGCACGCCGTCGGTGCGGCCGAAGCCCGGCAGGTCCGGGGCGAGCACCGGACGTGACCGGGCCAGCTCGCCGAACACCTCGAACCACGAGATCGCCGCGTTGTCCGGGCCGCCGCCGTGCACCAGGACGACGGGGACCCCGCCGGGCCCGCCGCCACGCAGGACGCGGACCCGGCCCCCGGCGTGCGCGACGAACCCGACCCGGGCGCCGGCGGGGACGAGCGGTGCGGTCACCCCGCCATCGTGCCGGATGAGAGGCCGCTCACCGGCCGTTCATGCACACGCCATCCCCCGTCCGGACCCTCGTCGTCATGGACAGTGCGCCGCCCCTCACCCCCAGCATCGGTTCCGTCGCCCGCACCCGGCTGGCCGGGGACGCGGCCACCGTCGTCGGCTGGCTGCGGGTGCTCACCCGGGAGGACGGCGCCGCGGAGGTGGCGGCGGCGCTCGACGCGCTGGTGGCGCTGCGCACGGACCTGCGGTCGCTGCGCCCGGTCCTGGACAAGGAGTGGACGGTCGCGCTGCGCGGCGGCCTCGACGAGATGACGGGCGTGCTCGCGCGGATCGCCGCGCTGGACGGGGAGTCCCGGCTGCTGCTGGAGTGCGGTGGCGACGGCCCGGCCCGGGAGATCCTCCGCGCGACGGCCGCCGAGCGGGCCGCGCTGGTCGCGGCCGTCCCGGCGGCGCTGGACCCCGAGACCGGCGCGGCGCTGGCCTTCCTCGCCTCCGGGCGCGAGCCGGCCCCGCTGCGGGCCGCCGCGCCCGTCGGCGACCCCGGGCTGCCGGCCGCGGTCCTGCTGCCGCCGATGCTGCACCGCCGGTGGCGCAAGCTGGTGAAGGAGACCCCGGTGCAGGACCTGGAGTCGCTGCACCGCCGGGCGGCCGAGCTGGTCGTCGTCGTCGAGGTGGCGGCCCGGCTGGAGTTCCCGGTGATCGGGCTCTGGCCCGCCGCCGACGCCCTGCGGACGGCGGCGGCCGCGGCGCTGCGGGTCTGCGCCGCCCACGAGCTGAAGCAGCGGCTGCCCGCCTGCCCGACCCGCCGGGAGCTGGCGCGGATCGTCACCCGGCGGGTGTGGGTGACCCGGCAGGTCGAGAAGGCGCTGGCCGGGGTGGCCGCGCTGGGCCACCTGCTGCCCGCCGACGACGACGGCCCGGCCAAGGTGGCCGGGGGCGGGCTGGTGGCGCGACCCGGACCGGCCGGGCCCGAGGTCCTCCTCGTGCACCGGGTGCGCCACGGCGACTGGTCGATCCCGAAGGGCGCCACCGCCCCGGGGGAGACCGTGCAGGAGTGCGCGCTGCGCGAGGTGCGCGAGGAGACCGGGCTGCGCTGCCGGATGGGCGCGGAGATCCACTCGGTGCGCTACCGCGACCGCAACAACCGGGCCAAGCACGTCCGGTTCTGGCACATGACCCCGGTCGGGACCGCGGCGCCGCCCGACCCCGCCGAGATCGACGAGGTGCGCTGGGTCCCGCTCGACGACGCGCCCGCCCTGCTCACCCGCGGGCGCGACCGGGCCGTCGTGGCGGCCTTCGCCCGCGAGCACGGAGCGGGGCGGGCGGCCTGAGATGTTCTCCGTGCTCTGGCGCTTCCGCGCCACCCTGGCCCCCCACCGCCGCGAGCTCACCGTCGGCGGGCTGCTCGTCCTCGCCGGCGCCGGACTGGCCCTCGCCCTGCCGTGGCCGCTCAAGATCGTCGTCGACCACCTGCTGCAGGACCGGCCGTTCGGGCCGCTGTCCGGCGGCGTCCTGCTGGGGGCGTGCATCGCCGCGATGTGCGGGCTCGCCGCCCTCGGCGCCCTGACCACCTACCTCGCCGAGCGCGCGCTCGCGGGCGTCGGGGAGCGGATGCTGGCCGACCTGCGCACGGCGACCTTCGCGCACCTGCAGCGGCTGTCGCTGGACTACCACCAGACCCAGCGGGTCGGCGACCTGGGCAACCGGCTCACCAACGACGTCAACACGATCCAGAGCCTGCTGGTCGCGGTGCTGTCGGTGCTGCTGCCCAACGCGACGCTGCTGGTCGGCATCCTGGTCATCTCGGTGCTCATCGACCCGTTCTTCGCGCTGCTCTCGGTGCTGGTCGTGCCGCCGCTCTACCTGGTGCTGGTGCGCTACCGGAGGATCATCAAGAGCTGGGCGGCCACCGCGCGCAGGGAGGAGGGCCGCGTCGCCTCGCACGCCTCCGAGGTGCTCTCGGCGATCCGGCTGGTCAAGTCCCACTCCGGCGAGGGCCGCTCGGAGCGCCGCTTCCGGTCCTTCTCCGACGCGCGGCTCGCCGCCGGGCTGCAGCGCGTCGACTTCGCGGCGCGGCTGCCCGCCGCCGTCGACGTCATCGTGCACACCGGACGGGCGGTGGTGCTGCTCGTCGGCACGCTGCGGGTGCTCGACGGGTCGATGGAGCTGGGCCTGCTGCTGGTCTTCCTGGCCTACAACGAGAAGCTCTACCAGCCGGTGAAGCAGCTCGCGAAGCTGCAGACGACGATCAGCAAAGGGCAGGCGGGCGCCGACCGGGTGCTGGAGGTGCTCGCCGTCGAGGCCGCCGTGCGCGACGCCCCGCACGCCCGCCCGCTGCACCACCTGCGCGGCCACGTCGCCCTGCGCGGGGTCACCTTCGGCTACGACCCGGACCGCCCGGTCCTGCACGACGTCACCCTCACCGCGCAGCCCGGGCAGCTGATCGCGCTCGCCGGGCCGACCGGCGCCGGGAAGTCGACGGTGGGCGGCCTGATCCCGCGCCTGTACGACGTGCAGTCCGGCACGGTGACCCTCGACGGGCACGACGTGCGGGACCTGACGCTGGACTCCGTCCGCGACCAGGTGTCGCTCGTGCCGCAGGACGCGGTGCTGATGTCGGGCACCATCCTGGACAACATCGCCTTCGGTGCCCCCCACGCCACCCGCGAGCAGCTGGTCGAGGCGGCGAAGGCGGCCTACGTCGACGAGTTCGTCGACCGGCTGCCCGACGGCTACGACACCGAGGTGCACGAGCGCGGCGGCTCGCTGTCGGGCGGGCAGCGCCAGCGCATCGCGATCGCGCGGGCGCTGGTCCGCGACACCCCGGTCGTCATCCTCGACGAGCCGACCTCCGGGCTCGACGCCGTCAGCGAGGCGCTGGTGATGAAGGGCCTGGAGCGGCTCACCGCGGGCCGCACGGTGATCGTGGTGGCGCACCGGCTGTCCACGCTGCGCAGGGCCGACCGCATCTACGTCATCGACCGGGGCCGGGTCGTCGACGCCGGGACGCACGCCGAGCTGGCCGCCCGGCCCGGGGTGTTCCGCGACATGAACCTGCTGCTGAGCTACCAGGCGACCGCGACCCGGCCGTCGCCGCGCCCCCGCCTGAAGGCCGCCGGCTGACGCCGCCCACCCGCCACCCCGTGAGTCGCAGTGGGGTGGCTCCACTCCAACCGGGTTGCAGTGGAGCCACCCCACTGCGACTCCTGGGGGCGTTCCGTGCGGTGGGTAGGGTCCGGCGCATGGCTCGGGCCCGGCGCACACGACCCACCAAGCTGCTCCCGGACCCGCCCGACACGCCGTCGCGCTGGGATCCCGCGCCCGAGCTCGCCGAGGACGGGGCCGTGTGGGACGGGCTCGACGCCGGCGCCGGGGTCGAGGTACCACCGCACGTCGCCGACCTGGACCTGCGCGAGTGCCGCTGGACCGGGGCCGATCTGAGCGGGCGGGTGCTCACCGGGTTCCGGGCCCGCGACACCCGCTTCGAGCACTGCGACCTGTCCGGGGCCGTCCTCGACGACGCGGTGCTGCGCCGGGTCGCCTTCACCGACTGCCGGCTCACCGGGGCGTCCTTCGCCGGGGCGCGCCTGGACGACGTGCGGATCACCGACAGCAGCGCCGACCTCACCGGCTTCCGGATGGCGACGGGCACGTTCCTGCTGGTCGAGAACACCTCGCTGCACGCGGCCGACCTCTACTCCTTCACCGCCTCGGGCTGTGCGTTCCTCGGCTGCGACCTGCGCGAGGCGTCGTTCCAGGAGGCCCGCATGGCCGGTACCCGGCTGCACGGCTCCCGGCTCGACGACGTGCGCGGCGCGATGTCGCTGGCCGGTACCCGGATCAGCCCCGAGCAGCTCGTCCCGCTCGGGGCCGCGCTGCTCGGGGTGCTGGGCATCGAGGTGACGGACTGACCTCGCGCGGCGCCGTCGGCGATCTCGTCAGCCGTAGCTGACGGTGTCGTCGTCGGCGGTGTCCTTGGCCAGGCGGCGGGTGAGGAACAGCAGCTCGCACGCCAGCTCCGCGGCGCTGGCCATCCGGCCGGGGTCCTCGGTGCCACCCGCGTCGAGGCGCTTGGCGATCTCGGTGAGCGCGTCCACCGGGGGCAGCGCGGCGACGACCTCGGCGGCCGACACCCGCTCCCCCGTGCGCACCGGCGCGGCGGCGACGGCCTCGGCCAGCGGGTTGAGGTCGATGCCGCGCAACCGGGCCCGGGCCGTGTCGGCGGTGGCCCGGCGCAGCAGGTGCTCCATGTGCTCGATCTCGCGGCCCTCCTCGCCGGAGGCGAACTCCAGCTTCCCGCGCAGCACGGTGGGCACCGACTCCAGGTCGACGGGCCGGGCGACGGCGGGCGACTCGCCGGTGATCGCGGCGCGACGCAGCGCGGCGGCCGCGACGGTCTCCGCGGCGGCCACCGAGAACCGCGCCGACACCCCTGATCCCTGGTCGACCGCGCTCGACTCGCGCAGCGCCCTGGTGAACCGGGCGATGATCTCCAGCAGGTGCCGCGGCACGTCGGCGACCAGGTGCGCCTCCTGCTCCACCAGCGTGATCTCGTCGGTGAGCTCGAGGGGGTAGTGCGTGCGCACCTCCGCGCCGAACCGGTCCTTGAGCGGGGTGATGATCCGCCCGCGGTTGGTGTAGTCCTCGGGGTTGGCACTGGCCACGAGCAGGATGTCCAGCGGCAGGCGCAGCGTGTAGCCGCGCACCTGGATGTCGCGCTCCTCCATCACGTTGAGCAGCGACACCTGGATGCGCTCGGCCAGGTCGGGCAGCTCGTTGATCGTGACGATCCCGCGGTGCGCCCGCGGGACCAGCCCGTAGTGGATCGTCTCCGGGTCGCCCAGCGAGCGGCCCTCCGACACCTTGACCGGGTCGATGTCGCCGATCAGGTCGGCCACCGCGGTGTCGGGCGTGGCCAGCTTCTCGGTGTAGCGGTCGTCGCGGTGGCGCCAGTCGACGGGCAGGTCGTCGCCGAGCTCGTCTGCGCGGCGCCGGGAGGCGGGCGTGATCGGGTCGTAGGGGTGCTCGCCCAGCTCGGAGCCGGCGATGACGGGCGTCCACTCGTCGAGCAGGTTCGTGATCGAGCGCAGCAGGCGGGTCTTGCCCTGCCCGCGCTCGCCGAGCAGCACGACGTCGTGCCCGGCGATCAGCGCCCGCTCCAGCTGCGGGAGCACGGTGGACTCGAATCCGACGATGCCGGGCCACGGGTCGCGGCCCGCGCGCAGGGCGTCGAGGAGGTTGGCGCGGATCTCGTCCTTGACGCCGCGCAGCTCGTGACCGGAGGCGCGCAGGGCGCCGAGGGTGCGGGGGAGATCATGGGGCACCTCTCCACGCTACGCCCGCGGGCCCGGCTCGGCCTGCGGACCGACGGACGGGCCCCGGGCCGGGAATGTTCCGCCGCCGCCCGATCGTTGGCATAGGACATGCATTCGCCCGGGCGTACCGCCGTCCTGCTCGGCCTGCTGTTCGGGCTCGCCGGCACCTCGACGTCCGCGGTGACGGTGGCGCTGCCGCAGCTCGCCGGGCAGCTGGGGATCACCGCCGCCACCGCGGCCTGGATCGTCAGCGGCTACACCGTCGCACTGGCCGTGGCGACCCCGCTGCACGGCCGCCTCGCCGACATGGCCGGCATCCGGCTGCCGCTCACCGTCGGCGTGGCGATGATGGGCGCCGGCGCGGTCGGGGCGGCGCTCGCCCCGAACTTCCCGGTCCTGATGGTGGCGCGGGTCCTGCAGGGCGCCGGGGCCGCGTCGGTCGCGGTGCTGGGGACGGCGCTGATCAGCGCCCGCTGGAGCGGGGAGACCCGGGGGGCGGCGCTCGGGCGGGTGGCCGGGGTCGCGGGGACGCTCAGCGCGCTGGGCCCGCTGCTCGGCGGCGCGCTGGTGGCACTGGGCGGGTGGCGCTGGTCGGTCGCACTGCCGGTCGCCGGGTTGCTGGCGATCCCCGCACTGTGGCGCGGCGCCCCCGCGGGCGGCAGCGGCGAGCCCGTCGACAAGGTCGGTGCGCTGCTGGTGGCGCTGGCCGCGTCCGGGCTGGTCCTGCTCATCCAGTCGCCGTCGGCCGGTGTCGTCACCGGGTCGATCGGTGCGGTCCTGCTCGTGACCGGGGTGCCCGCCGTCGCCTGGTGGGTGCGCCGCCGCCCGGACGGCTTCCTGCCCCGCTCGATCGTCACCAACGTGACGGTGCTGCGCAGCGCGTTCGCCGCCGCCGCGGTGCCCGCCAGCTGGTTCGCCCTGCTGCTCGGCGTGCCGCTGGCCGCCGCGTCCTGGGGGTGGACCCCGCTGGCCACGGGCACGCTGCTGGTGCCCGCGGCGGTCGTCGGGTTCTTCTCGCCACCGATCGCGCGCCGCCTGCTCGCCCGCCTCGGCGGCCGCCGGACGATCGCCCTGGCCTGCCCGACGGCCGTGGTCGCGCTGCTGGTCGCGGCCCTGGGCGGGGTGCTGGCGTCACCGTGGCTGCTCGCGCTGGCCGTCGTGCTCGTCACGGTCGCGTTCGGCGTCGGCCAGCCGGCGATGATCTCCTCGGTCGGCGCGGCGGTGCCCGGCGCCCAGCGGGGGGTGGCGCTCGGGATCGCCACGCTGGTGTTCCTGACCGGCGCGGGCGTCGGGGCGGCCCTGGTCGGTGGCCTGGGCAGCGTCATCGGCGTGCCCGCGGCCTTCTGCCTGCTCGGCGCGCTGCCCGTGCTGGGCATACTCGCGCTGCTCGCGGGCGGCCCGGACCGGGTGGAACCGGTCGTTCCGGGCTAACCTGGACCTCGCCGTCCGAGCGACCGAGATTCCCGTCGTGCCGCGGTGTGGAATTCCGCACGAGGGACGGGGAGACACATGAGTGCAGACGGCCGGAGCCCGGTGCCGTTCCCGGGCCGCGAGGCGGCGACCGCCGTCGGGACCCGCACCGGGAGCGACTTCGCCCGGCTCGCGCACCGGATCGGCGCCGCCGGGCTGCTCGACCCGGCGCCCGCCCACTACGTGGGCCGCTCCGTGACGCTGGGCGCGGTCGCCGCCGCGACGGTCGCGGCGTTCGTGGTGCTCGGCGACTCCTGGTGGCAGCTGCTCGTCGCGGCCGTGGCCGCGGTCGTCTACGGGCAGGTGGCGCTGCTCGCCCACGACGTGGCCCACCGCCAGGTGTTCCGCACCCGGCGCGCCGCCGAGCTCACCGGGCGGCTGATCGGCAACCTGGGCATCGGCATGTCCTACGGCTGGTGGATGCGCAAGCACACCCGCCACCACGCCGACCCCAACCTCGTCGGCCGCGACCCCGACGTGGCACCGGGCACGATCGTGTTCACCCCCGAGCACGCCCGGGACAGCCGGGGGATCGCCCGCCTCCTGGTCCGCCACCAGGACGCGCTGTTCCTGCCGTCGATCACCCTGGCCGGGCTCGACCTGCGCCGGGCGAGCGTCCACGGCCTCCTCCGCGGCCGCATGCCGTGGCGCCGCACCGAGCTGGCCCTGATCGCCGGGCACGTCGGCGGCTACCTCACCGCGCTGTTCGTGGTCCTGCCGCCCGGGCTCGCCGTCGCCTTCCTCGCCGTGCACCAGTGCCTGTTCGGGGTCTACCTCGGCTCGATCTTCGCCCCGAACCACAAGGGCATGCTGATGCCGGCCGAGCGGATGGACTTCCTGCGCAAGCAGGTCCTGACCTCGCGCAACGTCCGCGGGGGCCGGTTCACCGACGGGCTGCTCCACATCGCGATGGGCGGGCTGAACCACCAGATCGAGCACCACCTGTTCCCGTCGATGCCCACGCCGCGCCAGCGCCGCGCCCGGGTCGTCGTCCGGCAGTTCTGCGCCGAGATCGGCGTGCCGTACCACGAGACCACGCTGCTCGGGTCGTGGTCGGAGATGCTCACCGCCCTGCGCGTGGCGGCCGCGCCGCTGCGGTGACGCTCAGCTGAGCAGCAGCAGCGCCGTCGGCACCGCCACCAGGGCGAGCGCGCCCAGGCGCACCAGCACCCGCACCGGGCGCCGCAGCGGGGGCGGGGGGTCGGTGATGCGGTCGAGCCTGCGGTCCAGCGCCGTGGTGAACGAGCTGAGCGCCGCCGCCGGGGCCGCGCCGCCCATCGTGCGCAACGCCCCCACCAGCTCCCCGGAACACGCCCCGGATGCCGCGACGTCGTCGGCCCGCATCTCGATCAGCGCGGCGACCGCCACCTGCGCGCACACCATGCCCTGCACGAACGGCGCCGTCGCCCCCCACGCGACGAACGGCAGCACCACGAGGTCGTGACGCTCACGCAGGTGGGCGCGCTCGTGGGCGAGCACGGCGCGGACCCCGGCCGGCTCGAGGGCGTCGAGGACGCCGGCCGAGAGCACCAGCCGCGACCGCAGCCCCGGCAGGCAGTAGGCCACCGGGACCGGGTGGTCGAGCACCCGGGCGCCGGGGGCGGCGGGCCACGGCGTGCCGAGGACGTCGAGCAGGTCGCGGTGCCGGCGCCGCGCCCGCTGGGTGCGCACCGTGACCGCGACGAGCACCCCGATCAGGCGCAGGGCGAGCAGCAGCGCCAGCGACAGCGCCACGACGTGGGTGACGCCGAGCCGGCCGGGCGCCGAGGCGTCGACGGCGGCCAGCGCGGCGGGCAGCGTCGGGCCCAGCGGCGCCAGCCCGTACACGACCCCGGCGCCGAGCAGCGACAGCCCGCCGGCCAGGCCGACCGCCTGCCACACCAGCAGCGCCCCGACCGGGTCGCGCGCGGGCCAGCGCGCACGGGCCAGCGTCCGGCTGGCCGGCTCGGCCAGGACGACGCCCAGGAGCAGCAGCCCGAGCGCGGTCAGCTCCATCACGCGGGGATTGTCGCAGGGCCCCTCAGTCGAGCAGGTCGCGCAGGGCGGCGCGCTCGTCGGCGGGGATCGAGCCCAGGAACCGGGCCAGCACGGCCCCCGGGTCGGGGGCGGCGTCGAGCGCGTCGCGCATCAGCTCGGCGACGTGGTCCTCGCGGCTGGCGACGGACCGGTAGCGGTGGGCGCGCCCCTCGCGCTCGCGGGTGACCAGGCCCTTGCGCTCCAGGCGGCCGAGCACGGTGAGAACGGTGGTGGTGGCGAGGTCGCGGGCGGCGAGGGCGTCCTGGACGCCGCGGGCCGTGAGGGGCGCCGCGGCCGCCCACAGCGTCTCCATGACCGCACGTTCGAGTTCACCGAGACTGGGCACGACACCATTCTACCCCCGGTAGAAGTGCGCGCCTAACGGATCTGCACCTCGTCGCCCACCTGCAGGTAGGCGAACCAGGCCTGCGCGTCGGCGTTCGTCAGCTTCACGCAGCCCGCCGAGTTGGTGTCCTGCGGACCCTCGTGGAAGGCGATGCCGCCCTCGGCGAAGAACACCGCGTACGGCATCTGCGTGAGGTACTCGCGGCTGGTCCACTGCTCGGCCTTCCACTCCACCCGGAACGTGCCGCGGGGGGTGGGGTCGATCTCGTCACCGATCATCACCGACACCGGCCCCCGGCGGACCGCACCGTCCTCGACCAGCCACGCGGTGCGGGCGTCGAGATCGACGCAGGCCTTGGCGGTGACCGTGCACGGGGTGCCCGCCACGAGCGCCGGGGCGGCCGCCACCCGGGCCGGCACGGCCGCCGGGGGCACCGCGCGCGAGGTCGCGGGCGAGGTCGTGGGTGCCGTCGTCGGTGCGGTCGTCGGCGCGGGCGCCGCGGAGCTGGTCGGAGCGGCCGCCTGCGACGTCGGCGGGGCGGAGCGGGTGGCCGGGGCGCTCGGCGCGGCCCGCGGCACCGGGGCGGCGGACGCGGCGGCCGGTACGGCCGCGGGCCCCTCGTCGGCGGTGCCGACACCGAGACCGACGCCGACCAGCACCGTGCTCACGAGCGCCGCGAACACGGCGCCCTGCGCGATGCGGCGCGTGCCGTGCGGGTGTGTCGCCACCAGTCGGGTCCCTTCCGGACTACTACACGGGTCAACGACCTGACGACGCCGTGGTGACGGCAAGTGTCGCAGCCCTCACCTTCCGTGGAAGATCGGGCTCCTCCCGGCCAGCCGCGCCTGCTGGCCCTCGTGCCGGTCGTCGCTGTTCCAGCAGTCCTCGAACGCCGCGAGCAGGGCCGGGTCGTCGTCGGCGAGATCGTCGCGGTCCAGCGCCAGGGCGTTGTAGCGCAGGGTGAGCGGGGCCAGCGTCGCGAGCTCCGTGGCCCAGGCCAGCGCGTCGGCCCGCTCGCCCAACCGGTCGACGAGCCCGCGCGCGTGCGCGAGATCGACGCCGATCCGGTCGCAGCCGACCAGGATCGCGCGGGCGGTGCCACCGCCGCTGAGCTGCGCGAGTCGCCGCACCGTCCACGGGTCGACGGCCAGCCCGATCCGGGCCGTCGGCACGCCGAACACCGCGCCGGGGGCGGCGACCCGCAGGTCGCAGGCGATCGCCAGCTGGGTGCCGGCCCCGATCGCCGGCCCGTTGACGGCCGCGACCACCGGCACGGGGGCCCCGGCGACGGACCGCAGCGCCGCGTGCAGGGCGTCGCGGAAGCCGTCGGTGTAGACCTCGCCGAAGTCGGCACCCGAGCAGAAGCTGCTGCCCGAACCGGTGACGACGATCGCCCGCACCCCGCCGTCGACCAGACCGGTGACGGCCTCGACGATCCGCCGGCACTGCGCGACGTCGAGGGCGTTGCGGCGGTCGGGCCGGTCGAGTTCGAGCAGTCCCACGGCGTCCGTGGTCGACACGTTGATCACGGACCGGAGGGTACGGGTCGGCGTCCACGACCCCTCGGCCGCCGCGGTCGTACGCTCGGTGGTGTGACGGAGACCGGCGAGCTGCGGATGGGCACCACGGCGGGCCGCTGGGTGCTGATCACCACGGTCCTGGGCTCCGGGCTGGTGATGATCGACGGCACGGTCGTCAACGTGGCCCTGCAGTCGATCGGCACCGAGTTCGACGCCGGGTTCACCGCGCTGCAGTGGACCGTCAACGCCTACACCCTCACCCTGGCCTCGCTGATCCTGCTCGGCGGGTCCCTGGGCGACCGCTACGGGCGACGGCGGGTGTTCCTGGTCGGGGTCGTCTGGTTCGCGCTGGCGTCGCTGCTGTGCGGGCTGGCGCCGAACGTGGAGACGCTGATCGCCGCGCGGGCGCTGCAGGGCGTCGGCGGGGCACTGCTGACGCCGGGCAGCCTGGCGCTGATCTCGGCGTCGTTCCACGGCCCGGACCGGGCCGCGGCGATCGGGGCGTGGTCGGGGCTGGGCGGGATCGCGGGGGCGGTCGGGCCGTTCCTGGGCGGCTGGCTCGTCGAGTGGACCTGGCGCGCGGTGTTCCTGATCAACCTGCCGCTGGCCGCGCTGATCGTGGTGGTGGCGTTGCGGCACGTCCCGGAGACGCGCGATCCGGACTCCGCGCCCGGCCTCGACGTCCCCGGCACGGTGCTGGCCGTGGTCGGGCTGGGGGCGCTGACCTACGCGCTGACCGGCCTCGGGGAGACCGGCCCGACACCGGCGCTGCTCGCCGGGCTCGTGGCGGGGCTGCTCGCCCTGGCCGCGTTCGTGGTCGTGGAACGGCGCTCCCGCCATCCACTGGTGCCGCCCGCGCTGTTCGCGAACCGGATCTTCAGCGCGGCCAACGCCGTCACGCTGCTGATCTACGGCGCGCTCGGGGCCGTGTTCATGCTGCTGGTGCTGCAGCTCCAGACGGTCTCCGGGTTCTCCCCGCTGGTCGCGGGCAGCGCGCTGCTGCCGGTCACCGCGGTCATGCTGGTGTTCTCGTCCCGGGCCGGTGCGCTGGCCGGGCGGATCGGGCCGCGGATCCCGCTCACCGTCGGACCGCTGGTGAGCGCCGTCGGGCTGCTGCTGATGCTGCGCATCGGCGCCGACGCCGACTGGGTGCTGCACGTCCTGCCCGCGGTGCTGGTGTTCGGCGCGGGGCTCGCGCTCACCGTCGCCCCGCTGACCGCCACCGTCCTGGACGCCGCGCCCGACCGCTACGCGGGCTCGGCGTCGGGGGTGAACAACGCGGTGGCCCGCGCGGCGGGCCTGCTGGCCGTCGCTGTGGTCCCGGGGCTGGCCGGGATCAGCGGGGCCGACTACACCGACCCCGCCGCGTTCTCCGCGGGCTTCCGCACGGCCGTCATGATCGGCGCCGGCCTGCTCGTCGTGGCGTCGGCGGTGGCGTACGCGCTGATCCGGCGCGAGCCGGAGACGGCCGGACCGGGCGAGCGCGTGCTGATCGAGGAGTGCACGCACTGCGGCGTGACCGCCCCGCAGGTGCACCCCGCCCGTTAGGTCACCCCAGGCCCGGTGTCACCCCAGGCCCCGATCTCACCCCAGGCCCAGGGCCTCCGCGAGCGCGCGCATCGGGGGCAGCGGGTCGGCGTAGCCCTCGGTGAGGACCTGGGCGCACACGTGGTCGGCCCCCGCGTCGAGGTGTTCGGCCAGCCGCGCGGCGACCGTGGCGGCATCGCCGTGGGCGACCAGGGCGTCGATGAGGGCGTCGCTGCCGCCGTCGGCGAGATCGGCCTCGGTCCAGCCCAGACGCAGCAGGTTGGAGGTGTAGTTGCGCAGGCCCAGGTAGGGCTTGTGGACGAACGGGCGACCGACCGCGCGGGCCCGCGCCGGGTCGGTGTCGATCACCACCTTGTGCTCGGGCGCGAGCAGCACGCCCTCCCCGAGGAGGTCGCGGGACTCGCGGGTGTGCCGGGGCGTGGTCAGGTACGGCAGGGCCCCGGCCGTCCGGTCGGCGGCGAGCCGCAGCATCCGCGGTCCCAGAGCGGCGATCGCCCGGCCCTCGACGGGCACCCCGTCGGCGTCGAGCGCGTCGAGGTAGGCGACGAGGGAGGCGTAGGGCCGGGTGTAGTCGCTGGTGGCCTCGGGGTGGCCGACCCCGACGCCGAGCAGGAAGCGGCCGGGGTGCTTCGCCTCGATGCGGTGGTAGGACGCGGCCACCTCGGCGGCGGGCGAGGACCAGATGTTGACGATGCTGGTCCCGACGGCGACGCGCTCGGTGGCGTCGAGCAGCGACTCCGCCAGCTCGAGGTCGGCCGGCGGGGACCCGCCGATCCACACCGCGCCGTAGCCCAGCGCCTCGATGTCGCGTGCCAGGTCGGGGGTGAGCCCGCCCGCGTGCCGCCAGATCCCGTACCTGCCGAGTTCGACCGTCATGATCACCGCAACCCCGGGGGCCGCCGCGGCATTCCGGGCGGGTGTCGGGGGTCGCGCATAGGGTCGGTGGTGTGAACGAACTGCTCTCCCGCGCCGCTCCCCTGCGCATGCGTCCCCGGGTGCTCGTGCCCGCCGACCCGCGCCGCCCCCACCAGGCACCGGAGGGCACCGAGGCCGTCGTGGTGGGCGGGGGGATCGCCGGCATCAGCGCCGCGGTGGTGCTCGCCGAGCGCGGTGTGGCCGTCACGCTGGTCGAGGCCGCGCCCACGCTGGGCGGGCGGCTCGGGGCCTGGCCGCACACCCTGCCCGACGGCACGGAGCAGGTCGTCGAGCACGGGTTCCACGCCTTCTTCCGGCACTACTACACCTGGCGCGCGGTGCTGCGCCGGATCGACCCGCAGCTGTCGTTCCTCCAGCCCGTCGGCGGCTACCCCGTGATCTCCCGCGAGTGGCCCGACGAGGACCTCACGTCGCTGCCCGGCTCGCCGCCGCTGAACCTGCTGGCGCTGTTCGCCCGCTCGCCCAGCCTCGGCCTGCGCGACCTGCTGGGGTCGAACCAGGGCCTGGCCGCCCAGCTGCTCGCCTACGACCGCGACCGCACCACCGCCCGCTTCGACCGGATGCCGGCCGCGGAGTTCCTCACCTCGCTGGGCATGTCCGACCGCGCGCAGGCGATGCTGTTCGAGGCGTTCGCCCGGTCGTTCTTCGCCGACCCGGGCGCGCTCTCGGCCGCCGAGCTGATCGCGATGTTCCACTACTACTTCCTCGGCAACCCCGAGGGCATCGCCTTCGACTCCCCCGACACCGACCACCTCACCTGCATCTGGGCCCCGTTCGCGGAGTACCTGCAGGCCCGCGGCGCGCAGGTGCTCGTGAACAGCCGCGTCAGCGCGATCGCGCCGGTCGACCGCCACCTGTGGCAGGTCGAGGTCGACGCCGCCCCGTCGCTACGCACCCGCCACCTCGTGCTGGCCACCGACCCGGGCGCGCTGCGCGCCATCGTCGCGGGGTCGCCCGACATGTCGGTCGCCGCGCCCAAGCTGGCCCGCAGGGCCGCGGCGATCGCGGTGGCACCGCCGTTCGCGGTCACCCGGCTGTGGCTCGACCGCGACGTCCGGCCCGAGCGCGCCACCTTCAACGCCGTGAGCCGCGAGGCCACGCTCGACTCCGTCACGATCTACTCCCGCCTGGAGCGGCCGTCGGCGGAGTGGGCGGCGCGCACCGGCGGGTCGGTCGTCGAGCTGCACTCCTACGCCTGCGACGCCCCCGACGCCGACACCGCCACCGCACGGATGCGGGCGGAGCTCGGCGCGCTGTGGCCGGAGACGGTCGCGGCGCAGGTCGTGCACCTGCAGCAGCGCATGGAGGCCACCGCCCCCACCTGGCCGCCCGGCGGCGCGGGCACCCGGCCCTGCGTCACCGGCGACGCGCGGGGCATCCGGATCGCGGGCGACCACGTCGACTCGCCGTTCCTCACGGGGCTGATGGAGCGGGCGTCGGTCACCGGGGTGCTCGCGGCCAACGACATCCTCGACGAGGTCGGCGCCGGTCCCGAGGAGATCCGCGGGATCCCGCAGCGGGGGCTGCTCGCCCGGCGGTGAGGATCCCGGGATGAGGATCGCCCTCGACCCCGGCCCCCGCGACGGGCCGGTCCGGATCCGGCGGCTCGCCGACGACGGCGCGCCGCTGGCCGGCGTCGAGGCGCTCCCGGACCTGGCCGCGGCGGCCGCGCTCGAGCGCGACCACGCCCCGCGCTGGGTGTTCGCCCGCGCCCGCACCTACCGCAGGCTGCTCGGCGCGGGGGTGCGCGTGGGGCGGGCGCACGACGTCGAGCTGGTGGAGGGGCTGCTGGTCGGCGCGGCCGGGCGCTCCGGTGAGCCGCACGGCCTCGCCGCCGCGGCGGCCCGGCTCGCCGGGCGGGTGCCCGGCCCCGACCCGGCGCCGGTCGACGACGGGCCGCCCGGCCTGTTCGACACCGGTCCCGCCCGCGACGAGCTGGCCGACCTCGTCGCGGTGCACGCCGCGCAGCTCCGCGCGCCGGCCGGTCCCGGGCTGCGGTTGCTGGCGGCCGCCGAGTCGGCGGGCGCCCTGGTCGCCGAGGAGATGACGGCCCACGGGCTGCCGTGGAGCGCGGCCCACCACGACGCCCTGCTCACCGACCTGCTGGGCCCGCGGCCGGTGCTCGGTGGCCGCCCGCCGCGCCTGGCCGCGCTGGCCGCCGAGATCGACACCGCGTTCGGGCGGCCGGTCAACCCCGACTCCCCCGCCGACCTGCTCCGCGCGTTCGCCCGCGCCGGCCACGAGCTGACCACGACCCGGGCGTGGGAGCTGCGCCGGGTGGCACACCCCGCCGTCCCCCCGCTGCTGGCCTACAAGGAGCTGGCCCGGCTGCACGCCGCGCACGGCTGGGCGTGGCTGCGGACCTGGGTCGTCGACGGGCGGTTCCACCCGGAGTACGTCGTCGGCGGGGTGGTGTCGGGCCGCTGGGCCACCCGCGGCGGCGGTGCGCTGCAGATCCCGAAGGCGGTGCGCGGTGCGGTGCGGGCCGACCCCGGGTGGCGCCTCGTCGTCGCCGACGCCGCGCAGCTCGAACCCCGCGTGCTGGCCGCGCTCTCCGGGGAGCACGCGCTCGCCCCCGGCACCGACGACCTCTACGCCGCACTGGCCGCCCGCGACTTCGGCGACGACCGCGCCACGGCGAAGCTGGCCCTGCTCTCCGCGATGTACGGCGCGGGTGCGGGGGCGGCGGGCGAGCTGCTGGTGGCGCTGCGGCGGCGATACCCCCGGGCGATGGCCTACGTCGACGACGCCGCCCGCGACGGAGAGGCGGGCCGGCTCGTCCGCTCGCACCTGGGGCGTACCTGCCCACCGGCCCGCCCCGGCGACGAGGAACCCGCCCGGGCCCGGGCCCGTGGCCGGTTCACCCGCAACTTCGTCGTGCAGGCCACGGCCGCCGAGTGGGCGCTGGTGCTGCTCGCCGAGCTGCGGCTGCTGCTCCTTCACGGGCCGGCCGAACTGGTGTTCTTCCAGCACGACGAGGTCGTGCTGCACTGCCCGCGGGAGCTGGCCCCGGCCGTCGTCGAGGCGGTCGCCGCGGCCGCCGACACCGCCCGGCGGCGGCTCTTCGGCGACACCCCCGTCCGCTTCCCGCTCACCGCGCGGGTCGTGGGCAGCTACGACGAGCGCTGAGCGCGATCAGAGCGCCCGCATCCGGTTGTTGCGGGCCCCGTGCTCGACCTCGGCCAACCCGAGCGCCTCGAGCACCGGGGGGAGGTAGCTGCCGAACCGGCCGCGCAGCCCCTTCTTGATCCCGTACCAGCCGCCGACCGGGTTGTCCGGCGCCCGGCCCCAGGACTCCACGGTGCCCTCGACGGCGGGCTTCTGCTCGTCGGCGTTGCCCAGGGGCATCCAGTCGCCGTGCGCGGCGAGCATGGCGTGCAGGTCCTCGATGCAGGCCAGGTGGTAGCGGAGCTGGGTGCGGCCGACCTGCACGACGAGCGCGGGCGGGTCCGCGTCGGGATCGCGGTAGGCCTCGAACGCGCTGGTGCCGGGCGGGGTGGTCAGCTTCCACGGGTCGGCCGGGGTGCCGGTGCCGTCGACGTCGTCAGGTGTCATGCGCGGACCCTGGCAGAGCGGACATGACATCTTCTGTCAGGTTCGCCCTATCGTCGTGCCCGTGCGGGCGGCCCGGGTCCTGGAGATGCTCACGGTGCTGCAGCACCGCGGCCACATGACCGCCGGGGAGCTCGCCGCCGTGCTGGAGGTGTCGCAGCGCACGGTCCTGCGCGACGTCGAGGCGCTGAGCGAGGCGGGGATCCCGGTGTACACCACCCGCGGGGCGGGCGGCGGCATCACGCTGCTCGACGGCTTCCGCGTGCAGCTGACCGGGCTGACCGACGAGGAGGCGATGTCGCTGTTCCTGATCGGGCAGCCGCGGCTGGCTCACCGCCTCGGGCTCGGGGCGGCCGCCCGCTCCGCCCGGCACAAGCTGCTGACGGCGCTCCCGCCGGCACCCGCGGCGCAGGTCGGGCAGCTCTCGACGTGGTTCCTGCACGACCCCGACCCCTGGGAGGGGCACCGCGTCCCGCACGGCGAGCTGCGCCGCCTGGCCGCCGCCGTCCGCGGTCACCGGCGGGTGGAGATCGCCCTCCCGCAACGGCCGGTCCGCACCGTCGACCCGCTGGGTCTGGTGCTCAAGGCCGGTTCGTGGCACCTGGTCGTCGCCGGCGCCGACGGGGTGCCCGACGCCCTGTGCGTGGACGACGTCCGCGGCATCCGCCTGACCCGCCACCGGTTCACCCCGCCGCCCGGCTTCGACCTGGCGACGGCATGGTCCCGGTGGTGCGCGGCCCGTCAGCCCTGATCGGCCGCGGCGAGCACGTCCTGGGCCATCGACAGCATGCCGAGCGCGTTGGGGTGCACCGGCGCCGCGGGGGAGGTCGGGACCAGCCCCTCGATCCACTTCGTGCCCGGCAGCGTGCAGACGTCGTGACCGATGAACCGGTCGTAGGTGTCGACGTAGGTCACCCCGGCCTCGTCCGCCTGCTCGGCGAGCATCGCGTTGAGCGCCTTCTCCGTGTCGCGCAGGTAGGCGACGTCGCCCGGGCTGAACGGGACGACGGGGAAGCAGCCCGGGCCCTCGTCGGGCAGGATCGCCGGGTAGCCGACGAGGTACACCTCGGCCTCCGGGGACCGGGCGGCGATCTCGGCCAGGGCGGCGGCGATCTTCGGGGCGGTGTCGTCGATCCGGGCGGCGAGCTCGTCGCTGCCGTCCCCGGCGGTGTAGAAGTCGCGGCAGGCCGCGCCGAGCGGGGCGCGCGGCGAGCGGGTGGCGCACTCGTTGATGATCGTGGCGAAGCCGATGTCGTTGCCGCCGATGCTCAGCGTGACGCCCGCGGTGTCCGGGCCCAGCGCGTCGAGCTGCGGGGGGTTGGTGCCCAGCTGCGTGGTCTGGGGGGCGAACAGGTCCTCGGTGGTGCCGCCGCTGCAGCTCACGTCGCGGAAGTCTGGGACCCGGCCGGTCTGCGCCACCAGCGACGGGTAGTTGCGGTTGGAGCGCAGGCAGCCGGCCGGCACGCCGGTCTGCAGCGGGATCAGCGGGCCCGCGGCGTAGGAGTCGCCGAGCGCCACGTAGGAGTCGAACAGCGGCTGCGTCGCGAACGGGCTCTCCGCGGGCGCGGCCCCCGCGGGCGTCGCCAGCAGGACCCCGAGCGCCAGGACCGTGGCCGGGACGAGGGACTTGGCGACCCGGACGGGGCTCAGACGCATCACGTCCGGTGGAACGATCACCGGCGGCCCGGGTTACTGCCGCGTCCCGGACGGCACCCGTCCGGAGCAGCGTTCGCCGCAGCGGAACGGGCCCCTGTCCGGCACGCGGCCGGGCTCCTAGCGTCCGTGGACCATGCGACGCAGCAGCGACCGGATCCTCACCACGCACGTCGGCAGCCTCGCCCGGCCCCGTGACCTGCTGGAGGTCATGCGGGAGAAGGAACACGGCCGCCCCTACGACGCCGACGGCTACACCGGGCGGGTCGCCGCGGCCGTCGCCGAGGTCGTCGACCGGCAGGTCGAGGCCGGCATCGACGTCGTCACCGACGGGGAGATGGGCAAGGTCAGCTTCCTGACCTACGTCAAGGACCGGCTCTCCGGCTTCGCCGCCGACTCCGGGGAGAAGCTGATGCCGCCGTCGTGGCAGGTGGAGATCGACGCGTTCCCCGAGTACTACGCCGGCTACCTGGGCAAGTACACCGAGCAGGTCTCACCGATGACGACGATGGTGTGCACCGGGCCGGTCACCTACGTCGGCCAGGAGCAGGTGGCGACCGACATCGCGAACCTGCGCGCGGCGCTGGAGGGGCACGACGTCACCGAGGCGTTCCTGCCCTCGACGAGCCCGAGCGGGTTCGGCCGCAACGAGCACTACCCCACCCACGGGGAGTACCTGGAGGCGGTGGCCGAGGCGCTGCGCGAGGAGTACCTGGCCATCGTCGACGCCGGGTTCCTGCTGCAGGTCGACGACCCCTGGCTGATCGAGTACCTCTCGGAGAACCCGGAGACCACGCCGGAACAGCGACGCCGCGACGCCGAGCAGCACGTGGAGATCCTGTCCCACGCCCTGCGCGGCATCCCGCGGGACCGGATCCGCCTGCACACCTGCTACGGCCTCAACCACGGCCCCCGGGTGCACGACATCGACCTGCGCGAGGTCGCCCCGCTGATGCTGCGGATCCCGGCGGGCGCCTACTCGTTCGAGGTGGCCAACCCGCGCCACCAGCACGAGTGGAAGATCTGGCGCGACATCCCGCTCGACGACGGCGTCGTGCTGATCCCGGGCCTGCTCGGGCACGCGACCAACTACGTCGAGCACCCGGAGCTGATCGCCGACCAGATCGAGCAGTACGCCGGCATCGTCGGGCGGGAGAACGTCATCGCCGGGGCCGACTGCGGCTTCTCCTCCCGCGCGAGCTTCTCCCCCGAGGTGCACCCGAGCGTGGTGTGGGAGAAGTTCCGGGCGCTGTCGGCCGGGGCGCGCCTGGCGTCGGAGCGGCTGTGGCCCTGACGGGCGGCATACTCCGGGCATGAAGGAACAGCGCCGGTCCCGGAAGATCGCGATGACGGCGGAGGAGGTCGACGCCTTCCTCGCCGAGCAGCGCACGGTGCGGGTGGCCACCAACGGCACCCACGGCCCGCACGCCACCCCGCTGTGGTTCGTCTGGCACGGCGGGGCGATGTGGCTGACGTCGCTGTCGCGCAGCCAGCGGTGGGCCGACCTGGCCGCCGACCCGCGGATCGCCGCCGTCGTCGACGCCGGGGAGGACTACGCGGAGCTGCGCGGTGTCGAGCTGCGCGGCCGGGTCGAGGTGGTCGGCGAGGTGCCGCGCACCGGCGAACCGGTACCCGAGCTGGAGGGTCCCGAGCAGGCCTTCGCCGACCGCTACACCGGCGGCACCATGTACCACGACGGCCGCCACGGGTGGCTCAAGCTGGTCCCGGAGAAGATCACCAGCTGGGACTTCCGCAAGGTCGGCTCCGCCTGACGGCATGATCGAGGGTCATGCCACGGCGACGACGCGGTGGAGGAGGACGCGCAGGCGGCCGCGGTCGCCGTCGAGATGGGCGGCCCGGGACGCCTCGATGTTCTCCACCGGGTCCATCCCGGCCCACCGCAGGCGGTGACCCGCGGCCCGGGCGAGCTGCCCGAGGAAGGCGCGCTGCGTGCGGCCGTTGCCCTCCCGGAACGGGTGCAGGGCGTTGATCCCGGCGAGCAGCCGGGCCAGGGCGTCGACGAAGGTGTCGCGGTCGAGGCCGCGGAGGTGGCCGTCGCGGGCGAGCTGGGCGAACAGCAGGTCGGCGCGGGCGCGCAGCTCGTCGGGTGGGCAGAACGGCACGCCCTTGCCGATCGCGACGGTGCGCAGCTCGCCGGCCCAGTCGTAGACGTCGCCGAAGAGGTGGCGGTGGACGGCCTGCAGATGGGCGAGGTCGTAGTGGCCGGGCAGCTCGGTGCACTCGAGGTCGACGAGCCGCGAACCGGTCAGCTCCGCCTCCGCGCGGGCCAGCTCGGCACGATCGGTGATCCCCAGCCGGTTGTGCAGGACGCCGGAGGCCAGGTCCAGGTAGGGGTCCCAGCTCACCGGCGGTAGCGCGCGAGGATCTGTTCCCGCATCTCGTCGGTGGTCATCGTGCCGGCGGCCACCGCGCCGAACATCCGGAGCCCCTCCGGACTCGGCTCCAGCCCCTCCAACCGGACCGACGCCAGCGCCTCGTCGACGGCCTCACGGCGCTCCGCCGCCTCGCGCAGGCACCGGTAGTGCGCCACCGACATGACGACGGCCTCGGGCCTGCGGTGCGCCCCCACGAAGACCGGCTCCGCGTCGGGCTCCTGCACGCGCTTCAGCGTGGCCGCCAACCCGGCGCGGAACTCGCGGAACGACAGCACCTGGGGCAGCAGCATGGCCGGAGCGTACCCGGATGCGTACGCATTTCCCACCGCTCAGGGGGAGCCGGTGACCATCGGCCACAACGCCTCCGGCCCGGCCGCGAGGACCGTGGCGCCCAGCTCGGCCTGCCAGTGCGCGTCGGAGCCGTCCTCGTCGCGCCACGCCCACAGCCGGGTCGTGAGCAGCCGCAGGTCGTGCTCGCGGGTGAACCCGATCGCCCCGTGCACCTGGTGGGCGATCCGGGCCACCTCGCCCGCCGCCTCGCCCGCCCGCGCCTTCGCCGCGGCCACCGCGAACGCGGCCGACGGCGCGCCGAACCCGTCGCGGTCGACGGTGGCCGCCGCCGCCGCGGCCGCCGCACCGGACGCGGCCACCTCCGAGGCGGCCAGCGCGAGCTGCTGCTGCACCGCCTGGAACCGCCCGATGGGGCGGCCGAACTGGACCCGCTCCCCCGCGTAGCGCACCGTCCGCTCCAGCGCGCCGCGGGCCGCCCCGGCCAGGAGCTGGGCGCGCCCGAGCGCCGCACGCAGCCGGAACTCCGCCCCGGTGCCGGGAACGGCGTCGGCCCGGGCCGAGGGGTCCGCGGTGACGCGGACGGTGTCGCGGGGCTCCTCGGCGAGGTTGGTGCCGCCGTCGACCTCCAGGCCGTCGGCGGGCAGGAGCAGCACCTCCGCCGGGGTCAGCACGACGATCCCGGCCGCGCCCCGCGCCCACGGGACCCTGGCCAGCGTCCCGTCCGACCCGAGGTCCGCGGCCACGGCCGTCAACGGGCCGCCGGGGACGGCGAGGCCGTGGGCGTGCAGCAGCCAGCCGGCCAGCAGGTCGGTCTCCACGAGCGGGACGCGCGCGGCGTGCTCCCCCGCGGCCTGCAGCACCTCCGCCGCGTCGGCGTACGCCGCCCCGCTGCCCCCCGCGCCCTCGGGCAGGGTCAGCCGGGCGAGCCCGGTCTCCTCCAACGCCGCCCACAGGGCGGTGTCCAGCTCTGTGCCCGCGGTGGCGGACTTCTCGAACACCGACTCCGCGAGCTCCCGGACCTCGGACATCAGCGCAACCCCATCCCGCGCGCGACGATGCCGCGCAGCACCTCGTTGGTCCCGCCCCGCAGCGTGAAGCCGGGGGCGTGCAGCACGGCGTCGGCGAGCAACCGCGCGAACCCGGGCTCGGCGCCCGGGTCGGGCGGCAGGTCCACCAGCGTGCGGGCCGCGTCGACGATCTCGTTCTCGAACCGCGTGCCCAGGTCCTTGACGACGGCGGCGGCCAGCTCGGGCGCCTCCCCGGACTCCAGGGACCCGGCCACGGCCAGCGACATCCGCCGCAGCGTCCACAGCCGTGCCACGATCCGCCCCACCTCGCGTTCGACGCCCGGCGTCGCCGCCAGCTCGCCGAGCATCGCGACGAGCAGCGGGAACGTCGAGAGGAACCGCTCCGGCCCGCTGCGCTCGAACGCCAGCTCGCCGGTGACCTGCGCCCACCCGGCTCCCAGCTCGCCCAGCACCTGCGCGTCGGGGACGAACACCCGCTCGAACACGACCTCGTTGAAGTGGTGCGCGCCGGTGAGCAGCGGGATCGGGCGGATCTGCACGCCGGGCGAGTCGAGGTCGACGATGAACTGCGACAGCCCCGCGTGCCGGTTGCCCTCGTCCTTCGGCGCCGACCGGGCGAGGGCGAAGAACGCGTGCGCGTGGTGCGCCCCGGAGGTCCAGACCTTCGTGCCGGTCAGCTCCCAGCCGCCGTCGACCTGCACCGCCCTCGTGCGGACGGCGGCCAGGTCGGAGCCGGCGTCGGGCTCGCTCATGCCGATGCCGAAGTAGCACTCCCCCGCCGCGATCCGCGGCAGGTAGCGCTGCCGCTGCTCCTCGGTGCCGAACCGCATGAGGGTGGGCCCGATCTGCCGGTCGGCCACCCAGTGCGCGGCCACCGGCGCGCCCGCGGCGAGCAGCTCCTCGGTGACGACGTAGCGGTCCAGCGCGCCGAGGCCGTGCCCGCCGTACTCGACCGGGATCGTCATGCCCAGCCAGCCGCGCCGCCCCAGCTCCCGGGTGAACCGCTCGTCCCAGCCCGACAGCCAGACGTCGGCGCGCGGCGTCCAGGCCCCCGCGGCCCGCTCCTCCGCCAGGAACGCCCGGACCTCGGCCCGCAGCGCGGCGGCGCGGGGCGGCAGCTCGGTGGGGGGCGGGACGAGTGCCGGCAGCCGGCGCAGAGTGGACGTCACACGCGCCATCCTGCGCCATCCGCCGCGCTCGCACACGCCGCGCGCGGGTCCGGCCCCGTGTGCGGGCCCCACCGCCGGTGTACGGGCCCGGGCACGGGGGCTGCGTCGCCGGGGCCCGGGTGGCAGCATCGCGACCATGACGACTCCGACCGACGAAGCCCGGGTGCTCGACGCCGTCCCCACCGGCCTGTTCATCGGCGGGTCCTGGCGCCCCGCCGCGTCCGGCGCCACCCTCGCCGTCGACGACCCGGCCACCGGGAAGACGCTGGTCGAGGTCGCCGACGCGGGGCCCGAGGACGGGATGGAGGCGCTGTCGGCGGCGTGCGCCGCGCAGGCCGGTTTCGCCGCGATGGCGCCGCGCGAGCGCGGGGAGATCCTGCGCCGCGCCTACGAGCTGCTCATGGAGCGCATCGACGACCTGGCGCTGCTGATGACCCTGGAGATGGGCAAGCCGCTGGCCGAGTCGAAGGGCGAGATCACCTACGCCGCGGAGTTCTTCCGCTGGTTCGCCGAGGAGGCCGTCCGGATCGACGGCGGGTACGCCGTCGCACCGGCGGGCACCAGCCGGTTCCTGGTCATGAAGCAGCCGGTCGGGGTCTGCCTGCTGATCACCCCGTGGAACTTCCCGATGGCCATGGGCACCCGCAAGATCGGCCCGGCGATCGCGGCCGGCTGCGCGATGGTGATCAAGCCCTCGGAGCTGACGCCGCTGTCGATGCACGCCCTCGCCGCGATCCTCGTCGAGGCCGGCCTGCCCGACGGCGTGCTCAACGTCGTCACGACCTCGCAGGCCGGTGCGGTGATGGAGCCGCTGATCCGCGACGGGCGTGCGCGCAAGCTGTCGTTCACCGGGTCCACGCCCGTGGGCAAGAAGCTGCTGGAGCAGGCGGCGGACAAGGTGCTGCGGACGTCGATGGAGCTCGGCGGCAACGCCCCGCTGATCGTGTTCGACGACGCCGACCTGGACAAGGCCGTCGAGGGGGCGATGGCGGCCAAGATGCGCAATATGGGCGAGGCCTGCACCGCGGCCAACCGGTTCCTCGTGCACCGCTCCGTCGCCGAGGACTTCGCCTCGCGGCTCGCGCAGCGGATGGGTGCGCTGGTCGTCGGCCGCGGCACCGAGGACGGCGTGCAGGTCGGCCCGCTGGTGAACGCCAAGGGCCGCGAGAAGGTCACCACGCTGGTGCGCGACGCCCTCGACAAGGGCGCCGCGGTGCGGATCGGGGCCGACCCCGCCGACGGCCCCGGCCACTTCTACCCGCCCACGGTCCTCACCGACGTGCCCCTGACGGCCCGCCTCGCGCGCGAGGAGATCTTCGGCCCGGTCGCCGCGATCACCGTGTTCGACGACGAGGACGAGGCCGTCGCCGCGGCCAACGACACCGAGTTCGGGCTGGTCAGCTACCTGTTCACGGAGAACGTGACGCGCGCGCTCCGCGTGAGCGAGCGGCTGGAGGCGGGCATGATCGGGCTCAACACCGGGCTCGTGTCCAACCCGGCCGCCCCGTTCGGCGGGATCAAGCAATCCGGGCTGGGCCGGGAGGGCGGCTCCGTCGGCATCGAGGAGTTCCTGGAGACCAAGTACGTCGCGATCGCCCACAGCGGCTGACCGGACCGATCAGTTTCGCGTGCCCGGGCGGTCTGTCCACCCATGAGCATCGCGCACGTCCTGTCCGTCCTGCCCGTCTCCGACATCGACCGGTCCCGCGCCTGGTACGAACGGCTCTTCGGCCGGGGGCCGGACAACACCCCCATGCCGCCGCTGGCCGAGTGGCACCTGACCGAGGGCGGCTGGGTGCAGGTCTGGGTCGATCCCGGACGGGCGGGGAGCGGTCTGCTGAACCTGGCCGTCGACGACCTCCCGGCCCATCTCGACGGCCTGCGGGCGGCCGGGCTGGAGCCCGGGGACATCCAGGAGGTGAACCGGGGCGTGACCCTGGCGCCGATCTCCGACCCGGACGGCAACGTGGTGACCCTCATCGGGTCGTTCCGGGTCGAGTACGGAACCTGACCGTTAGTCGCACTGCTTTTGCGACTGCGGGTAGTACGCGCCTAGCCTGGACCGGTCACCCGGCCGGGTGCCCGGTTCGCGAGGAGGCGCCACGTGGCTCTCGCCATGCACATGAGCGACGGGCTGGTCAGCCCGCAGACGGCACTGGTGTTCGGGGTGATCGCCGCGATCGGGCTCGCGATCGCGGCGAGCCGGGCCCGCAGCGATCTCGACGACCGGACGGCCCCGATGGCGGGGCTCGTCACCGCGTTCGTCTTCGCCGTCCAGATGATCAACTTCCCGATCCTGCCCGGCGCGTCCGGGCACCTGCTCGGCGGCGCCATCGTGGCGATCCTCGTCGGACCGTGGGTCGGCTCGATCTGCATCGCGATCGTGCTGGTCGTGCAGGCCCTGCTGTTCGCCGACGGCGGCCTGACCGCGCTGGGCACCAGCATCGTCAACATGGCCTTCCTCGGGGTGTTCACCGCCTACGGGGTGGCCCTGGTCCTGCGCCGGTTCGCCCGCCGCAGCCGGGCGGGCCTGCTGGTCACCGCGTTCGTCGCCGCGTTGCTCAACGTCGTCGTCGCGTCGCTGGGCTTCGTGCTCCAGTACGCCGTCGGCGGGGCGGGCGAGGTGGGGCTGGGCACCGTCTTCGCCCTGATGGTCGGCCTGCACACCCTGATCGGTGTCGGTGAGGGCGTCATCACCGCGGCGACGATCGGTGCGGTCGCCGCCACCCGTCCCGATCTCGTGTACCTGCTGCGCGGGTCCCGGCCGCCGGTCGAGGTCCGCGGCCGCCGCACCGAAGGAGCCCCGTCATGACCAGCCCCACCCGCGACCGGCGCGCCACCACGTTCTTCCTCGGCTTCCTCGTCGTCGCCCTGCTGGTGGCCGGCGGGTTGTCCTACTTCGCCAGCGGCGACCCCGACGGGCTCGACACGGTCACCCTCACCGGGTGCCAGCTCGACGACGAGGGCGAGCCGCTCTCGGGCTCGTGCATCGCCAACAGCGCCGAGGACCACGCACTGGCCGACAGCCCGTTCGCCGACTACGCGGTCGGTGGCGGCGAGGGCACCGTCGGCATCGCCGGGGTGGTCGGCGTGCTGGTCACCCTCGCGGTGGCGGGCGGCCTGTTCTGGGTGCTGCGCCGGCGCGACCCGCAGTAGATGGGCGCCGGTCACTCCCACCCGCTCTACCTGGCGGGCACCTCGGCGGTGCACCGGCTGCCGGCCGAGGTGAAGATCGTCGCGGCGTTCCTCGGCGTGGTGTGCGTGGTGATCACCCCGCGGGAGGCGTTCGCGGTCTTCGGCGGGTACCTGCTGGTGCTGGCGGGGGTGTGGGTGTGCGCCCGGATACCGCTGGGCTGGATCGCGCGACGGTCGCTGATCGAGGCCCCGTTCGTCGTCCTCGCGGTACTGCTGCCGTTCACCGGGGGCGCGCCGAGCGTCGAGTGGCTGGGGGTGAGCCTGTCCGAGCCCGGGCTGCTCGCCGCCTGGAACATCCTGGTCAAGGGCACCCTGGGCGTGCTGACCTCGCTCACCCTGGCCGCGACCACGCCGCTGCGCGACCTGCTGCTGGGGCTGCAGAGGTTGCGGGCGCCGTCGCTGGTCGTCACGATCGCCACGCTCATGCTCCGCTACGTCGACGTCATCGCCGGGGAGGCCCGCCGCATGCGCCTGGCCCGCATCGCCCGCGGTCACGACCCCCGCTTCCTCTGGCAGGTCGGGGCCACCGCGCGGGGTGTCGGCGCCCTGTTCGTCCGGTCCTACGAGCGCGGCGAGCGGGTCCACCTCGCGATGCTCTCGCGCGGCTGGGCCGGGGAGATGCCACGCCTGTCCGACGCCGTCACGCGGCGCCGCGACTGGCTGGTCGGCCTGTCCCCCGTCGCCCTCGCGGCCGCGCTGGCGGTCACCGGGCTGGTGACGGCGTGACCGTCCCCACCGTGACGACCTCGCTCGCCGTGTCCGGCCTGGCCTTCGCCTACCCCGACGGGCACCAGGCCCTGCACGGGGTCGACCTGCGGATCGGGCGCGGGGAGCGCGTCGCCCTGCTGGGGCCCAACGGCGCGGGCAAGACCACGCTCGTGCTGCACCTCAACGGCATCCTCACCGCCGGGGCGGGCTCCGTCGCCGTCGGCGGGCTCCCGGTGGAGAAGCGCAACCTGCGCGAGATCCGCCGCCGGGTCGGCCTGGTGTTCCAGGATCCCGACGACCAGCTGTTCATGCCCACCGTCGCCGAGGACGTCGCCTTCGGGCCGGCCAACTTCGGGGTCACCGGCGACGCGCTGGCCGCCCGCGTCCGCACCGCACTGGAGCGCGTCGGGATGGCCGAGCACGCCGACCGCTCGCCGCTGCACCTGTCCGGCGGCCAGCGCCGCCGCGTCGCGCTGGCCACGGTGCTGGCCTGCGAGCCGGAGATCCTGGTCCTCGACGAGCCGTCGTCCAACCTGGACCCGACGGCCCGCCGCGAGCTGGCCGAGGTACTGCTGGACCTGGACGTGACGATGCTGATGGTCACCCACGACCTGCCCTACGCCCTGCAGCTGTGCCCGCGCAGCGTGGTGCTCGACGACGGGGAGGTCGTGGCCGACGGGCCCACCCGGGAGCTGCTCGCCGACCCCGACCTGCTCCGCCGCCACCGCCTGGAGCTGCCCTACGGGTTCACCCTGGCCTGAGCGGCCGTCCGCTCGTCCCGCCGCGCGAACGGTACGTCATCGCTGCGGGGGGCTCGCCTGGCCAGGGTGCGGACGACGTCACTGCGGGGGCGGCGAGGGGTAGCCGGGCTTGGCCGGGGCGTCCTTCTCCACCCTCGGGACGCCGCGGGGCGGGGTGGGCACCGAGCTCTCCCGCTCCGCGTCGCCGTTGGCGGTGATGCGGGCGGGCGGGGGCAGGTGCGGCGGGATCGCGGCGGCCTCGGCCCGGGCCGGCTGCGGCGCGGCGGCGGGAGAGGCGCCGAGCGCGGGCACCTCCTTGCGGGCCTCCGCCTCCGCGTCGGCCACGACCTTCGCGATCTCCGGGTCGGTGGAGGTGTCGAACCAGTGCGCCATCGACTCGTCCTCGTCCTGGGGGCGGCTGGCGATGGCCGCCTCCTCCACCTCCGAGGGGGTGAACCGGAAGACGCCGTCCTCGCCGGGCGCGCCGAGCATCCGGGTGAAGCCCTCCAGTGCCTTGCCGAAGTCGGTGGGCACCATCCACACCTTGTTGGCCTCGCCCTGCGCCATCTCCGGCAGCGTCTCGAGGTACTTGTAGGCCAACAGCTCCGGGGTGGGGCGCCCGGCCTTGATCGCGGCGAACACCTTCTCGATCGCCGCCGCCTCGCCCTGGGCCTCCAGGTAGCGCGCGGCCCGCTCACCCTGCGCCCGCAGGATCGACGACTGCCGCTCCGCCTCGGCCTCCAGGATCGCGGCCTGCTTCGCGCCCTCCGCGGTGAGGATCTGGCTCTGCTTCTGGCCCTCCGCGCTGCGGATCGCCGACTCCCGCTGCCCCTCCGCGGTGAGGATCATCGCCCGCTTCTCGCGGTCGGCCTTCATCTGCCGCTCCATCGACTCCTGGATGGACGCGGGCGGGTCGATCGCCTTGATCTCGACGCGGCCGACCCGTATCCCCCACCGGCCGGTGGCGTCGTCGAGCTCGCCGCGCAGCACCGTGTTGATCTCGTCGCGGGAGGTGAGCGTGCCCTCCAGGCTCATGCCGCCGACGACGTTGCGCAGCGTCGTGGTGGTGATCTGCTCGACGCCCAGGATGTAGTCGGAGATCTCGTAGACCGCGGCCTTGGGGTCGGTGACGGTGTAGTAGACGACCGTGTCGATGTTGACGGTCAGGTTGTCCTGGGTGATCACCGGCTGCGGCGGGAACGACACGACCTGCTCGCGCAGGTCGATGCGCTCGCGCACCTTGTCGATGAACGGCACCAGGAACACCAGGCCGGGGTCGGCCGTGCCCTTGAACCGGCCCAGGCGCTCGATCACCGCGGCCGTGGCCTGCGGGATGATCTGCACCGCCTTGACGATCGACACCACGACGAGGGCCAGGAAAAGCAGCCCGACGATCAACAGGGGATCCATGTCCGCCCTCTTCTCGCCCCGTCAGGGGCGGCTAGTGCTGGTCAGTCCTGGTCCTGGGCGACCACCACGGCGGTGGCGCCGGTGATCTGGACGACCAGCACGGACCGGCCCTCCTCGATCACGTCGTCCTCGTGCACCGGCCGGGCCGACCACAGGTCGCCACCGATCTTGACGCGGCCGCCGCCGGCGTCGATCCGGGAGACGGCGAGGGCCTCGCGGCCCTCCAGCGCCCGGTGGTGCATCCGGGAGTCCTCGATCTGGTGCTCCAGCCTGCGCCGCAGCGCGGGTCGCACCGCGAACACCAGCAGCGGCGCCACGACCACGAAGGCGATCACGCCCGCGACCGGGCCGCCGACCAGGAACGTGACCCCCGCCGCGGCCAGCGCGCCGCCGCCGAGCATGAGCAGGACGAACTCCCCGGACAGCACCTCGGCCGCGATCAGCGCGAGGCCCACGATGAGCCAGATCACAGCCGGGGTCATGCCGTCGATCCTGCCAGAAACCGGCGGTGCGTGATCAGGTCGTCACGAAATCGATGAGTTGCTCCACGGCACCGATCAGCGGGGTCTCCAGGTCCCGGAAACTGCGCACCGAGCCGAGCACGCGCCGGGCCCCGTCGGCGGGCTCGCCCCACCGCAGCGCGTCGCACACCCCGGTCTTCCAGTCGGTGCCGCGCGGCACCCGGGGCCAGGCCCGGATGCCCACCACCGACGGCTTCACCGCCTCCCACACGTCGACGTAGGGGTGCCCGGTGACGAGCACGTGCGGCCCGGCGACGGCGTGCGCGGCGCGGGTCTCCTTCGACCCGGTGACGAGGTGGTCGACCAGGATCCCGAGCCGGCGCTGCGGCCCCGGCGCGAAGTCGGCGACGGCGGCGGCGAGGTCGTCCATGCCGTGCATCGGCTCCACGACCACCCCCTCGACGCGCAGGTCGTGGCCCCACACCGTCTCCACGAGCGCGGCGTCGTGGATGCCCTCCACCCAGATCCGGGCGGCGCGGGCGGTGCGCGCGCGGTGGTTCGTCACCGCCACCGAGCCCGACGCCGAGCGCACCGGCCCGGCCGGGGCCCGCCGTGGCACGACGAGCGTGGACGTCACGCCCTCGACGAGGAACGCCGCGGGCTGCAGCGGGAACACCCGGCGCCGCCCGTGCCGGTCCTCCAGCGTCACCTCCCGGACGTTCACCGACACCACCGCGCCGCAGAACCCGGCGCCCATCCCGGTGTCGGGGGTCTCGACGACCAGCCCGGGCTCGGCCGGGACGTCCGGCACGGCGCGGCGCACCACGGTGCGGGAGCCGTCGGATCCGAACACCCCGCGGTAGTCGTGGCTTCGCGTCATGGACGCCAGTTCTACCGGCGCCGCGGGACCCGCGGACGCTGCGACACGCACCCACACGGTCACCTGCGGTGACGGTGCGTGCACGCGCTCACCCGTGCGGCAGGCGTGCGACCCCATGGGGTGCTCGCTAACCTGACGCCCGTGCCCCGTGCATCCGCGACCTTCACCGTCTGGGCGTCGGCCTGGCTGGCCGGCGCCGCGGCGCCCGACGACGTCCTCGACGCGCTGGCGCCGTGGGCGCTCGCCCACGACGTGCAGGCCGCCGACGCGGAGACCGCGCAGGCCACCGCACTGCCGGCCCCCGGCTCCCCCGTGTCCTCGCTCGCCTTCCTGCTCGCCACGCTGCGCCGCGCCTCCCCGCGCGGCCCGGCGCGGCTGGTCCTCCCCGTGCCCGGCGACGTCCGCGGCCTGCCCGGCCCGGGCGCGTTCAGCCGGGAGGCGACGTCAGCGGGCGAGGGTGTGCTGTTCGTCGACGCCGGGCTGGGCGTGGTGCCCACCTCGGTCGCCGAGAACGTCGTGCGCTGGACCGTCTACCCCGTCCCCGAGATCGGCCCGCCCGCCGAGTACGTGGCGCTGGGCCAGGCCGAGCGCGACCTGCGCGAGCAGGTGCGGCAGTCGGCCTCGGTACTGACCTCCCTCGGCGTGGCCCGGCACCGCCCCGGGGTGCGCGAGGAGATCGCCGCCGCGCTGCGGGCCCGGCCGGAGTCGATGTGGCCCGCCGGCATGCCCGGGCAGGCGCTGCGCGTGCTGCAGCACGCCGACGAGGTCGAGGCCATCCTGGCCGCCGCCCAGGTCGACGAACCCGGCGGCGCGCTGTCGGCGTCGGCCGCCGAGGCGCGCCGGGAGGCGTTGCGGCCGATCGAGACCGCCGTGCGCGTCGCCCGCCGCGCCGCGGTCGCCGAGGCCGTCCGGGTGCTGGCGGCCAGCCCGCTGGTGTAAGCGGCACCGATGAGTTCGGGGGCCGGCGGTCGTCTCCCCGGCATGAGCACCGACAGCACAGCCCTGCCCCCGGTCGTCGACCCCGACACCTGGCGCCGCGAGCTCGACGCCCTGCGCGCCCGGGAGAAGGCCGCGACCCGCGAGCTCGACGCGATCGCCGCGCAGCGCCGCCGCCTGCCGATGGTCGAGCTGCCCGACTACACCCTCGACGGCGCGGACGGTCCGGTCCGCCTGGCCGACGTCTTCGACGGGGCGTCGCAGCTGATCGTCTACCACCACATGTGGTCGCCGGGGCAGGAGTGGCAGTGCGGGGGCTGCACCGGCTTCACCTCCCAGTTCACCCGGCTCGACGTGCTGCGCAACTACGACGCGCGGTTCGTCGTCGTCACCCAGGGCCCGATCGACGAGGCATTGGCCTACCGGCGGCGGGTCGGCAACACGATGGAGTGGTACTCCACCGCGAACAGCCCGTTCGGAGCCGACGTCGGCGCACCGGCGGGCGGCGGGTTCGCCGTCAACGTCTTCCTGCGCGACGGCGACCGCGTGTTCCGTACCTGGCACACCGACGGCCGCGGCACCGAGCAGCTCAGCCACACCTTCGCGCTGATCGACCTGCTGCCCTACGGCCGCCAGGAGGAGTGGCAGGACTCGCCCGGGGGCTGGCCGCAGTCGCCCACCTACAGCCGGTGGCTCGACTCGCCCGACGTCGCCGCGCTGTACGGGCCCGGCGCCTGAGCACAGGTGGACCTGCCCTTCCTGGCCGGGCCGCTGCCGCGGGCCTTCCGGCGGCGCACCGTCGTCGTCGACCCGGGCGGCTCGCGGCCCTACGACGGCGACGAGTGGGCCGACGCGCTCGTCGTCGTGCAGCGGGGCCGCCTCGACCTCCAGTGCCGCGACGGCGCGACGCGCAGCCTCCCGGAGGGCGCGATCGTCTGCCTCGACCACCTCGCGCTGCTCGCCCTGCACAACCGGGGGCCCGACCCCACCGTCCTCGTCGCCGTGTCGCGGCGCCCCGACCACCACAGGAGATCCGTGGAACCCCGCATCGTCGACCTCGCCGAGCGCCCCTACCTGGGGATCCGCCGTACCTGCACCCTGACCACCATGGGCGTCGTCGCCGACCGCATCCCGGAGGTCATCGGTCACCTGCTGGCCGGGGGCGGGCAGCTGCGCGGCGCCCCGTTCCTGCGCTACCTCGTGCTCCACGCCGACGGGTCGATGGAGGTGCAGGCGTGCGTCCCCACCGACGACCTGCACCTGGCCGCCGACGGGATCGTCGCCGGGGCGCTGCCGGCCGGCCGGTACGCCGTCGTGCTGCACCGCGGCCATCCCGACGGCCTGCTCGAGGTGACCGCCGGACTGCTGGCCTGGGCGGCGCGCGGCGGCCACGGCTGGGACATGACCCGTGCCGGCGACGCCGAGCACTGGACCGCCCGCACCGAGCACTTCCTCACCGATCCCCGGGAACAGCCCGACCCGCACCGGTGGGAGACCGAGCTCGCGTTCCGCCTGGCCGGGCCGCCGCCCTGAGTGCCGGTCAGTCCCCGGTCAGCAGGCCCCGCACCTCGACGGCGTGCCGCGTGCGGACCTCGGCGAGCTCGATCCGCAGCCGCTCCAGCTCGGCGTCGGCCCGCTCGCGCAGGGCCCGTTCGCCCTCCGCCCGCTCGACGGCGGTGAGCAGCTCGCGCTCGGCCCGTTCGCGGGCCGCGCGGTCCCCGGCCGCCGCCTGCGCCAGCTCGGTGACCCGCCGCTGCGCGTCCCGGTGCCCGGCCTGCGCGGCGGCGGTCTCGTCGGCCGCGCGGCGCTGCTCCTCGCGTGCCGCCGCCGCCGCGGCCTCGGCGACGCGCTGCCCCTCCAGCGCGGTGTCACGGGCGGCCCGGTCGGCCTCCCCCGCCTCCCGCCACTGCCGCGCGTGCTCCCGGGCGACCTCCACCTCGCCCGCCAGCCGGTCGGCCCGTGCGCGGGCCTCGCGGGCCGCGTCCTCCGCGGCGTCCCGGCGCTCCCCGGCCGCCGCGGCGGCCTCCTCCGCCGCGGCCCGGTCGGCGACCGCGCGCTCCGCGGCCTGGCGGGCGGCCCCCAGCGCCTCGGTGGCCTCCAGCGCCTGACGGGCGGCCGCGTCGGCCCGCTCGCCCGCCTCCGCCCGTTCCCGGCCCGCCCGCTCGGCCGAGGCGTCGGCGCGCCGCGCCTTCAGGAGCGCCTCCTCGCGCGCCTGCTCCGCCGCCACCCGCATCCGCTCCGCCTCCGCGACCTGGCCGTTCGCGGCCGCGACCGCCTCCAGGGCGTCGCGCTGCACCTCGTCGAGGCGACGCAGGACGGCGTCCAGCGACGCCGCCAGGGCGTCGACCGGGCCGCGGACGGCGTCGACGTGCTCGCGCAACCGGTCGGCGTCGAGGGCGAACGCGGTGCCGCCGGAGTCGAGTCCCAGCGCCCCGAGCGCCTCGCGCTCGGCGCGGGCCATCTGGGCGCAGGTCCGGCCGGCCTCCCAGCGCGTGTCGCGGCAGAACGCGCGGCGGCGCCCGCCCTGCGGTCCCGGAGCGGGCAGGGCGGCGCGGCACCGGCTGTAGCCGCAGCGTGCGGCGTCGTCGATCACCGCCGGAGGCTACCAGTTCGGCTGTTAGAAACTGCGCAACCGGTTTACAGTTCAAAGAAGACAACTTGCCACCAGCGAAACGGATGTTTCGCAGGGAGTACCGTGCGGTCATGGCTCTCCCCGCCTCCCCGGAGCAGCCGGCCGACTGGCCGGGCGTCGCCGACCCGGACGGCCTGCGCGCCCAGCTGCTCGACTGGCTGAGCCAGTACGCCAACCCGGGCACCCGGCGCACCTACGCCTACGCGCTGGGCCTGCCCGTCGCCTGGGTCGACCCCGCTCCCCCGTCGCGGGCCGGCGCGGGGCACCGCCGCCCGCCCCCCGCCGCGCGCGGGCCGCTGCACGACCTGGCCTGGTTCCGCTGGTGCGCCCGCCGCGGGCTCGACCCACGCGACGCGACCACCGCCGACGTCACGACCTGGCTGCACGCCCTCGACGCGGCCGGGGCGCAGCGCCGCACCCGGCAGCGGATGCTGTCCACCGTGTCGGCGTTCTGCGCGCACCTCGCCGAGACCGGCGTGATCCCGGCCAATCCGGCCGCGGTCAACCGTTCCCGGCTCGGCCTGTCCACCGGCGCGCGCGACGCGTCACCGACCGTCCGGCTCACCGCCGCGCAGGTCCGGGCCCTGCTGGTGAGCGCGGCGCGCCTGCACCACTCCCGCGACCCGCGCGCCGCGGGCCTGTACACGCGGCGCGCGGTCGCGTTCGTCTCCCTGCTGACGCTCGGGCTGCGCATCTCCGAGCTGGTCGGGCTCGACCGCGGCGACCTCTACCGCACCGGCGGCGACGAGGTGCTGCGCGTGCGCGGCAAGGGCGGGCTGCACCGCGAGGTCTACCTCCCCGGCGCGGTCCGGGCGGCACTCGCGGAGTACCTGGCCGAGCGCGACCGCGACACCGGCGCCGCGCTGCCGGCGCCGCGCGGGCGTACCCGCGGCGACACCTCCCCGATGATCGCCACCCGCGCGGGGGGCCGCTGCTCCCGCCACGACCTCGCGGCCCTGCTGCGCCGCATCGCCGTCGCCGCGGGCCCGGAGCTCGACGGGGTGGCCGACCGCGTCCACCCGCACGCCCTGCGCCACGCCTACGTCACCATCGCGCTGGAGAACGGGGCCCCGATCCAGCACGTGCAGGCCGACGTCGGGCACGCCTCCATCGCCACCACCCAGCACTACGACCGCGGGCTGCGCACCCGCGACAGCAGCGCCGCCGACATCGTGGCGGCGGCCACCGCGCACTAGCCTCACGCCGTGGACCGCTACGAGCTGCGCCCGGTCGGGCGGGTCGAGTCACCGCTGACCGAGCGCGCCGACGCCCCGAAGCAGGGTCACGAAGGGGCGCCGGACGCCTGGATCGTCCTGCACGACGACGTGGCCGCGGCCGCCCGCGACCTGGTCGTCGGCGCCGACGCCATCGTGCTGACCTGGCTCGACCGGGCCGACCGCACGGTGCAGACCACCCGCCCGCGCGACGACCCCGCCCGCCCGCCGACCGGCGTGTTCTCCACCCGCTCCCCGGACCGGCCCAACCCGGTGGGGCTGCACCGCGTCCGCATCCGCTCGATCGACGGCCCCCGGATCGGCGTCGCCGACCTGGAGGCTCTCGACGGCACCCCGGTCATCGACGTCAAGGCCGTGCTCGACCGCGATCGCGAGCGCTGAACCGCTACGCGGCCACGAGCAGGACGAGCGCGACCGTCGCCGCGGTGGTGCGCACGTGGTTCCACCGGCCCCACCGCCGGCGGTAGTCCGCCCACCCGACGCGCCCGGCCGCGAGGGCCTCGTTGAGCGGGACGTTGACCGCGACGGTCACCCCGAGGACGCCGACCAGATACAGCACGCCCGCCACCGCGGCGGTGACCGGGCCGCCGCCCACCGCCACCGCGACGACCAGCACCGCGCACACCACGGCCGTCCCGACGAACACCCCGAGGAACAGCGGGTTGAGCACCGCGGCGTTGACCGCCCGCATCGCCACGGCCCCGTCGTCGGCGGGCAGCCGGCCCAGCGCCGTCAGGACCCCGGCCGAGAAGACGAACAGCAGTCCGGCGACGAGCCCGCACCCGGTCGCGGCCACCACCTGCAACAGGCTCACGCCGGTCGCCCATGTCACCGTGACCATCTCGGATCCTCCTCCGGTTGCCGTGCGTCCACGATGACCCGTCGGGACGGGACGATCCATGCCGGTTCGTCGCCATGGTGTGCTCGATCGTCCGGCCCACCCGGACGGCGGGGCAGAATGGCGCCGTGCAGACCCCCTGGGCGGACGCCCCGCCCGATCCGCTGGGCGAGGCGCTGCACCACCTGCGCCTGTCGGGCACCTTCTACTGCCGCTCCGAGCTCACCGCGCCGTGGGGGCTGACGATCCCGCCGATCCCCGACCACCTGTGGATCCACGTCGTCACCGCGGGCGGGTGCCGGCTGGAGACCGTCGGCGCCGCGCCGGTGCCGCTGCGGGCCGGGGACGTCGTGCTCCTGCCGCACGGCGAGGGCCACCGGCTCCGCAGCGGGCCGGACACCATCGCCCCGTCGGTGATGGACCTGCCGCACACCATGGCCACCGACCGGTACGCGGTGCTGCACCACGGCTCCGGCGGGGAGGCGACCACGCTGATCTGCGGGGCCGTGCGGGTCGACACCCCCGGCGCGCGCGACCTGCTCGACCTGCTGCCGCCGTTGCTGCACGTCGACGCGTCCCCGCGCACGGAGTGGATCGAGGCGACGCTGCGGCTCGTCGCGGCCGAGGCCCGGGAGCTGCGGCCCGGCGGCGAGGCGGTCCTCACGCGGCTGGCCGACGTCCTGGTCATCCAGGTCGTGCGTTCCTGGCTCGACACCGACCCGGCGGCGCGCACCGGATGGCTCGGCGCGCTGGCCGACCCGCGGATCGGGCGCGCGATCGCCCTGATCCACCGCGACCCGGCACGCGCCTGGACCGTCGCCTCGCTCGCCGCGCAGGTCCCGATGTCCCGCTCCGCCTTCGCCGCGCGGTTCACCGCGCTGGTGGGCGAGCCGGTGCTGGCCTACCTCACGCGGCGGCGGATGCATCTCGCGCTCGACCGCCTGCGCGCGGGCGCCGGGGTGGCCGAGGTGGCCGGCGGGCTGGGCTACCGGTCGGAGGCCGCGTTCGGCCGGGCGTTCGCCCGCGTCGTGGGCGCCACGCCGGGCGCGGTGCGGCGCGGGGCGCTCACGACTCGCCGACCGTGACGATCCGGTCGAGGTCGCTCAGCACGATCGCGTGCCGGGCGGGCGACCCCGGCGGCACGACGAACCGCAGCGACCGCCCGTCGGCGGTCATGTCCTCGACGAAGTCGTAGAGCACCTGGATGCCGGCGCTGCCCAGGTGCGTCACCGCCCCCAGGTCGACGACGAGCGGCAGCGCCCCGCCCCGGCTCGCCGACCACAGCTCGCGGCGCAGGTCCTCCGAGGTGCTCAGGTCGATCGGGCCGCCGAGCGCGATCCGCGGCTCGGGCGAGACCGTGCGCGTCACGCTCATCGTCGACGGCCGGGGCGTCGCGCTGGTCTCCACGACCGTCGCCGGGCTGACGACCGGCTCCCGGCGCAGCCTGCGGTCCAGCAGCAGCACGGTGCCGTCGGCGGCGTCGTCGATCTCGACGGTGTCCATGCAGTCGCGCATCATCATCAGGCCACGGCCGCGGTGGCCGGGATCGGGCGGCGCGGGCCGCCAGGTGCCGCGGTCGCTGACGGTCATGCAGACGCGGCCCTGACCGTCGAGCTGCCCCTCGACGCGGACGGTGCCGCCCCCGTCGGGGTAGGCGTGCTCCACGCTGTTGGTGGCGGCCTCGCCGACGGCGATCTCGATCGAGGCGACGTCGGCGTCGCCGACGCCGAGCTCGGTGAGCCAGCCCTCCAGGTCGCGGCGCAGCACAGAGAGCCGCTCGGCCTCCGCGGGGATCTCCACGACGAAGTCCGGCACGACCCGCCCGGTCAGGCGCAGCGCCAGCACCGTGACGTCGTCGTGGTAGCCGTGGCGGGTCATCCGCTCCACCGTGAGCTCGGCGACGCGGTCGGTGGCGTCCGCCGACATCGTCGAGGCCGGGCCGCGGCGCATCGCCGCCGACGCCACCTCGGCCAGCTCGGTCAGCCCGACGGTGAGGTCCTGCGAGGGGCGTTCCACCAGTCCGTCGGAGTAGCACAGGACGAGGTCGCCCGCCGCGAGGGTGGCCGTGCCGACCGTCGCGGCCGGCCCGGCCACGCCGAGCGGGCCGCCGCCGGGGGCGGACAGGTAGCGCGCGGCCCCGTCGATGGAGACGACCAGCGGCGGAGGGTGCCCGGCGCACACGTAGCGCACGGCGCCGTCGGGTGCGACCAGGACGATGCAGACGGTCGCCCCGCGCGCGCCCCGGACCCGTCCGGCGAAGGCGTCGAGGCGGGCGAGCACGGTGTCGAGATCGTCGCCGTCGAGCAGGAACTCCACCAGGACCGCGCGCAGCTGGGCCATCACCGCCGCGGCCGCGGACCCGTGCCCGACGACGTCACCGACCATGATCGCCGCGGTGCCGTCGAGCGCCACGGCCTCGAACCAGTCGCCGCCCGCGGCCTGCTCGGCGCCCGCCACCAGGTAGTGCGCGGCGATCCGCATGCCTGGCAGCACCGGGAGGCCGTCGGGCAGCAGGCTGCGCTGCAGCGTGAGCACCACGTCCTGGGCCGCCTCGTAGCGTTCGCGCAGCTCGGCGGTGTCGGCCTCCAGCGACCGGCGGTGCCGCACGGTCGCGGTGACGTCGCGGAACTGCACCGCCACCCCGGACACCACACCCGGCGGGTCGTGCAGCGCGACGGCGTCGAGATCGACGAAGCGGTCGTCGCCGTCGACGTGCCCGGCCACCTCGATCCGCCACTCCCGCCCCGTGAACGGCTCGCCCGTGGCGTAGACGCGGTCGAACCGGCCCATCAGGTTCTGGCCGGCGATCTCGGGGAAGACCTCGGCGAGCGGCCGCCCGAGGATGCCCGGCCGGTCGCCCAGGAACGTGCGGGCCGCCCGGTTGGCCCCGACGACGAGGTGCTCCGGTCCGGTGTGGACCAGCACGCCGTGCGGCAGCTCCTCCAGCGCACCGGCCAGAACGTGCGGATCCGGGGATGCCGGGGACCCGGGGACATCCTCGACGGCGCGCTCCGGCATCGGCCTGCTCCTGGACTCGGTTGGGCGGAGGATACCGACCTGCCGCACGGCGCCATGAGCCAACCTGTGGCTTATATAAGTTCCCACCACTATAGTGGCGTCGTGCACGCCTTCGACGTCCTCGGTGACCCGGTGCGCCGGCGCATCCTGGAGCTGCTGGCCGCCGGGGAGCAGACCTCGGGCGCCCTCACGGCCACGATCCGGGAGGAGTTCGGGATCTCCCAGCCCGCGGTGTCCCAGCACCTGAAGGTGCTGCGGGACAACGGGTTCGCCACCGTCCGCCCCGAGGGCACCCGCCGCCTGTACGCCGTGCGTGACGCCCCGCTGCGCGAGGTCGACGCCTGGCTCGACGGCTTCCGGCACTTCTGGACCCCCCACCTGGACGCCCTGGCCACCGAGGTGGCCCGCGGGCGCCGGAACCGAGAGAGGAACGACCCATGACCGAGGTGTCCCGCAGCGTCGGCACCCGCACCGTCGACGGCGAGCGGACCCGCGTCGCGACGATCGCCCGCACCTACCCGACCGGCATCGAGGACCTGTGGGACGCCTGCACCACCGCCGAGCGGCTCGCCCGCTGGTTCCTGCCGGTCACCGGCGACCTGCGCGTCGGCGGCCGCTACCAGCTGGAGGGCAACGCCTCCGGCACCGTGGAGCACTGCGAGGCGCCGCACCGCTTCGTCGCCACCTGGGAGTTCGCCGGGGGCGTCAGCCGGATCACGGTGACCCTCTCCGCCGTCGACGCCGACCGCACGCGGCTGGAGCTCGAGCATGCGGGCGACGTCCCGGAGGACTTCTGGGACACCTACGGCCCGGGCGCCACCGGCATCGGCTGGGACCTGGGCCTGCTCGGCCTGGCCCGGCACCTCGACGACCCGGCCGCCCGGATCGACGAGGCGGCGTTCGGCGCGTCGGAGGAGGGCAGGCGGTTCATCACGGAGTCCGGCGAGGGCTGGTACGCCGCGGCCGTGGCGAGCGGGCTCGACGCGCGCGCCCAGCGGGAGGCCGCCGACCGCTCCATCGCCTTCTACGCACCGGCGACCTGACGGCGCCCCGCGCACGTTCCGCCCCGCCGCGCACCTTCGGAGGTGCGCGGCGGGGCCAGTACGTGCGCGCGGGGGCGTCAGGGAGGCGGTGCGTCAGCGGGCGGGGCGTCAGCGGGCGGGGCGTCAGCGGGCCGGGCGGCGCGGGGGCTCGCAGCACGCGGGGGCGCACAGTGCGCCGTCCACGCCGCACCCGGCGCGCGGCACCTCGCCGAGCCCGCGGGCGGCCCGGCCGTGGCGGTGCTCGTCGACGAGCTCGACGACCATGTCGGCGAACCGCGGGTCCGGCCCGGCCGTGGACGCGCGGGCGAAGCCCATGCCCAGCTCCTCGGCGCGCTCGCGGGCCTCGGTGTCGAGGTCCCAGATCACCTCGACGTGGTCGGAGACGAACCCGACCGGGGCGATCGTGACGGCCGGGACGCCCGCCGCGTGCAGGGCCTCGATGTGGTCGACGACGTCGGGCCCGAGCCACGGGACCTGCGGCGGGCCCGACCGGGACTGCCACACCACGTCGTGGTCGGTGACGCCCAGGTCGGCGGCGACGAGCCGGGCCGCCTCGGTGACCTGGCGGGAGTAGCGGTGGCCCCCCTCCTCCGGCGGGCCCGCCGTCGCGTCGGCCGACTCGGGCACCGAGTGCGCGGTGAACACCAGCCGGGCCCCCGCGGGCAGGCCCGCGGCACGCACGGCGTCGGCGTTGGCCGCGACGAACAGCGGGTGGTCGAAGAATTGGCGCAGCTTGACCAGCTGCGGCGCCCCGTCGCCGACCGCCTTGCGGGCCCGCGCGATGTCCTCGTGGTACTGGCGGCACGCCGAGTACCCGCCGTAGGCGCTGGTCGCGAACACCAGGGCCCGGCGCACGCCGTCACGGGCCATCTCCGCGACGGTGTCCTCGACCATCGGGTGCCAGTTGCGGTTGCCGAAGTAGACCGGCAGGTCGATCCGCTCGCGGATCGCGGCGATCAGCTCCCGGTTGCGGGCGTTGATCGGCGAGACGCCGCCGAAGTGCTGGTAGTGCTCCTCGACGGCGTCGAGCCGCTCGGGCGGTACGCCGCGCCCACGCGTGACGTTCTCCAGGAACGGGCGGACCTCGTCGGGGCCCTCGGGGCCGCCGAAGGACAGGACCAGCAACGCGTCGACCATCCTGGAATCCTGACATCCGGCCCGGCACACTGCCTCGCGTGCCCCGCGCCACCGTGCAGGACGTCCACGACCTCGCCGCGTCGATGCCGCACGTCACCGTCGAGGTCGGCGGGGCGGGCAACCGCGTCTACCAGGTGGGCGGGAAGTCGTTCGTGTTCTTCCGCACCCCCCGACCGGACGCGGTCGATCCCGACACCGGCGAGCGCCACACCGACGTCATCGTGTTCTGGGTCGCCTCCGAGGCCGACAAGCAGGCACTGGTGCAGGACCCGGGCACCCCGTTCTTCACCACGCCCCACTTCGACGGCCACCCGTCGGTGCTGCTGCGCGGCAGCCGGATCGGCGAGCTCGACCGGGCCGAGCTCGCCGAGATCGTCCAGGACGCCTGGCTGGCGCAGGCGTCGAAGCGCCGCGCCGGCCAGTGGCTGGAGAGCCGGGGGCT
>NZ_BJNG01000002.1 GCF_006539565.1 Pseudonocardia hydrocarbonoxydans | reverse complement strand
GACCCCGATCGCGTGGAACCCGCCGTCGGCCATCACCATCGAGCCGGTCGTGACGGGCAGCCAGTCGCTCAGCACCGCGCAGACGGTCTTCGCCACCGGCACCGGGTCGCCCACGTCCCAGCCCAGCGGCGCGCGGCCGTCCCAGGCGTCCTCGAACGCGGCGAAGCCGGGGATCGACTTGGCGGCCATGGTCTTCACCGGCCCCGCGGCCACGAGGTTGACCCGGATGCCCTGCGGGCCCAGGTCACGGGCCAGGTAGCGGGTGACCGACTCCAGCGTCGACTTCGCCACGCCCATCCAGTCGTAGGCGGGCCAGGCCTGGCGGTTGTCGAAGTCCATGCCCACGATCGAGCCGCCCGGCCCCATCAGCGGCAGCGCGGCGACGGCCAGGGACTTGAACGAGTACGCGCTCACCTGGATCGTCGTGGCGACGTCCTCCCAGGGGGCCTTCAGGAAGGCGCCCTCGCCCAGGCAGGACGCCGGGGCGAAGCCGATCGAGTGCAGCACGCCGTCGAGGCGGTCGGTGTGCTCGGCGAGCCGCTCGACCAGCGAGTCGAGCTGGGACTGGTCGCTCACGTCGAGCTCGACGACGGGCGCCGGCTTCGGCAGGCGCTGCGCGATGCGCTCGACCAGGCGCATCCGCCCGAACCCGGTGAGGACGACGTCGGCGCCCTGCTCCTGTGCCACCTTCGCCGCGTGGAACGCGAGCGAGGCGTCGGTGATCACGCCGGTGACGAGCAGCTTCTTGCCCTCGAGGAGACCCATGTCCGTCAACCTAATGCCCCATTCCCAGTCCGCCGTCGACCGGGATGACGGCGCCGGTCACATATCCCGCACCCGCCGAGCCGAGCCAGGTGACGACCGAGGCGACCTCCTCGACGCTGGCGTACCGACCCAGCGGCACCTGGCCGAGGATCTCGGTGCGGCGGGCGTCGGGCAGGGCGCGGGTCATGTCGGTGTCGACGAACCCCGGCGCCACGACGTTGGCGGTGATCCCCCGCGACCCCAGCTCGCGGGCCACCGACCGCGCCAGCCCGACTAGCCCGGACTTCGAGGCCGCGTAGTTGACCTGACCGGCCGACCCGGTGAGCCCGACGACGCTGGACACGAAGATCATCCGGCCGGCCCGGGCCTTGAGCATGGCGCGGGTGGCGCGCTTGGCGACGCGGTAGGCCGCGGTGAGGTTGGCGTCGACCACCTTCGTGAAGGAGTCCTCGCTCATCCGCATGAGCAGGCCGTCGTCGGTGATCCCGGCGTTGGACACCAGCACCTCGACCGGTCCCAGCTCGGCCTCCACCGCGGTGAACGCGGCGTCGACGTCCGCGGCGTCGGTGACGTCGCACCGCACCGGGAACAGCCCGTCGGGCAGCCCCTCGACCGAGCTGCGGTACGTCACCGCCACCCGGTCGCCCTGCTCCGCGAACGCCTGCGCGATCGCGAGCCCGATCCCGCGGTTTCCTCCGGTCACCAGCACTGTTCTCGACACGGGCGACACCCTAACCGGACGTGTGTCCCAGGATCTCGCTGATCACCACGTCCCACATCGCGGGCGGCGGCATCTGGTGGCCGACCCCGGGCAGCGGCACGAGGCGGGCGCCGGGGATCTCCGCGGCCAGCGCCTCGCCGTGGTCGATCGGGAACAGCGGGTCCTCGGTGCCGTGCAGCACCAGCGTCGGGGCGGAGATCGCGGCGACCGCCACCCCGTCGGGCCCGCCCCCGTCGAGGATCCAGTGGTTGGTCATGGTCGCGGCGATGTCGGTGCTGCGGGCGACGACGCGGGCGGCGATCGCGCGGATCCGTTCCTCGTCGAAGGGCAGGGTGCCGTGGAAGAGCCGCTCGCCGTCGACGAACGCCGCGACGGCCGCCGCGGGGTCGCTCCAGTCGGGGTCGGGCGACGGCTCGGCGAAGGACCGCGCCACGTCCTCGCGCATGCCGGGGAGGGCGGGCCGGTCGGCGGGTGCGGGGCCGACGGGGGTGGTCGAGAGCAGGGTCAGGGTGGCCACCCGCTCCGGGTGGTGCAGCGCCAGCTCCTGACCGATGCCCCCGCCCATCGAGATGCCGACGACGTGCGCCGCGGCGATACCCAGCCCGTCCAGGACGCCGAGGGCGTCGGCGGTGAGGTCGGCCCCGGTGTACGCGGGCGCCCCCGCGGGCCACGACGTCGAGCTGCCGGTGTCGCGCTGGTCGTAGCGCACGACGTACCGGCCGCCCGCGGCCAGGCGGGCGCAGAACCCGTCCTCCCACCACTCCATCGACGACGCCGCGCCGGTGACCAGCAGCAGCGCCGGGTCGGCGGGGTCTCCGAAGGTCTGCACGCACAGCTCGGCCCCCGCGGTGGCGACCCGGGTCTCGGTGATCGACATGTCGGCTCCTCCGTCCATCGACTACGATGAACGTAGCAGTCACTACGATTTTCGTACAAGGAGTGGGCGTGCGCACCTACGGTCAGGCCTGTCCCGTCGCCCACGCCCTCGACGCCGTCGGCGACCGGTGGTCGCTGCTGGTGGTCCGCGAGCTGCGGCTGGGCCCGCGCCGCTACCGCGATCTCGCCGCCGCCCTGCCCGGGATCGGGCCGAGCGTGCTGTCCCAGCGGCTGCGCGACCTGGTGACGGGCGGGGTGCTGGAGCACCGGGGCGGCGTCTACGCGCTGAGCCCGTGGGGGGCGGGGCTCGAACCGGTGTTCCGGGCGCTCGCCGCGTGGGGCATGGCCTCGCCCCGGCCGCGCACGGGCCCGGTGAGCGCCGACTCCGTCCTGCTCGGCCTGCGCACGTTCTTCGCCCGCACCCCCGGGTGGGACGCCGTGGTGGAGGTGCGCACGGACCGCGAGGCCTACCGCGTGGTCGTCGTGGACGGGGAGCTGTGGGAGCTGGCCCGCGGGGCCCCCGCGCAGGCACCCGACGCCGTGGTCACCGGCGACGACCTCGACGGCCTGACCGGCGGCCCGGAGGCGTTCGACCGGGCGGTGGCGGCGGGGGCGCTGACGGTGACCGGCGACGGCGACGCGGTCCGGCGGCTGGTGGCCTCGACGACCCGCCCCGTGTGAGCTGGGGCAGACGGGTCGGGGCGGATGGGTCAGGGCGGATGGGACAGTCAGGGCAGGCGGCGGCCGAGCACCAGCCCGGCCCCCACCCCGACCACCAGCAGCAGCACCCCGCCCGCGAGCCACGGGCGGCTCGTGTCGACGCGGCGCACCTCGTAGCCGATCTGCTCGCCCAGCTCGGAGTACACCTGCCGCAGCTCCTCCTCGCTGGCCGCGGTGAAGAACTGCCCGCCCGAGAGCTCGGCGATCGTGCGCATCGAGGCGTCGTCGACCGCTACCGACACAGGATCGGCCCCCGGCTCCAGCTCGATCGTGCCGTAGCGGGTGCCGAAGGAGATCCCCGAGACCGGGATGCCGGCCTCGGCCGCGGCCCGGGCGGCGGTGAACGAGCCGCGCGGCTCCTCCTCGGGCGCCCCCGTCGCCGAGTCGGGCACGGTCTGCTTGCCGTCGCTCATCAGCACGATCCGGGCCGGTGGCGGACCCTCCTCGCCGGTGCCCGCGATGGCCTGCGAGAACGTCTCGACCGACTGCATCGCGGCGAAGATGGCCTCCCCGGTGGCCGTCGACTCCGACAGCCGCAGCCCGTCGATCGCCCGCTTCACCGGGTCGCGCTCCACCGTCGGCGAGACCAGCACGGCCGCGGTCCCCGCGAACGCGACCAGCCCGAGGTTGACCCCCGGCGTCAGCTGGTCGGCGAAGTCCTTCGCCGCGGACTGGGCGGCGGCGAGCCGGCTCGGCTCGACGTCGGCGGCCTGCATCGACAGCGACACGTCGATCACCAGCACCACGGTGGCGCGGTTGCGCGGCACCCGCGCCTCGGCCAGCGGGCCGGCCAGCGCGATCGTCAGCAGGGCGAGCGAGGTGATCAGCGCGACGGCCGGCAGGTGCCGGTACCAGCCGGGACGCTGCGGGGCCACGCGGTCGAGCAGCTCCAGGTTGGTGAAGCGGACGACGTCGCGGCGGCGGCGCTGCAGCAGCACGACATACCCCGCCGCGAGCACCGCGACGACGACGAGCAGCAACAGCCACCAGGGTGCGGAGAACACCGCTACCGCCCCCCGCCGGACCAGGCCCGCTTGCGGGCCAGTGCGAAGCGCACGACGTCGGCGATCCAGTCGGAGTCGGTGCGCAGCGTCAGGTGCGCCGCCCCGCAGCGGCGCAGCGTGGCGGCGACGGTGTCGCGGTGGGCCGCCGCGGCGGCGGCGAACTCCCGGCACAGCAGCGGGGTGGTCGTGACCTCGCGCTGGCGCCCGGTCTCCGGGTCGGCCAGCACGACCGTGCCGACGTCGGGCAGCTCCAGCTCGCGAGGGTCGAGCACCTCGACGGCGAGCAGGTCGTGGCGCGTCGAGAGCGCCCGCAGCGCCCGCTCCCAGTCGGGTTCGCCCAGGAAGTCGGAGATGACCACCGCCAGCCCGCGGCGGCGCGGCGGGCGCCGCAGCTGCTCGACGGCGGCGGCCAGGTCGCCGCGGGTGCCCTCGGGCGTCCGCGGGATCCCCGCGACCCGGCGCAGCATCCCGCGGGCGTGCGCGAGGCCGCCCCGGGCGGGGACGCGCACGACGGAGTCGCCGGTGGCGGCCAGCACCCCGATCCGGTTGCCGCCCCCGCGCGTCAGGTGGGTGACGGCCGCCAGCGCGGCGATGGCCAGGTCGCGCTTCTCGCACGACGCGGTACCGAAGTCCAGGCTCGGGGACAGGTCGAGCACGACCCAGGTCTCCAGCTCGCGGTCGGCGACGGTCTCCCGGACGTGCGGCTGCGTGGTGCGGGCGGTGACGGCCCAGTCCATGCGGCGCACGTCGTCGCCGGGCTGGTAGCCGCGCGCCTCCCCCGGCTCGCTGCCCGGGCCCGGGACGAGGCCGAGGTGGTTGCCCTGCAGCAGCCCGTCGAGCCGGCCGCGCACGGCCAGCTCCAGCTGCCGCAGCGACGCCTCCATCCGCCCGTCCCGGAACGACGGCGGGGCGGTCGGCGTGCGTCGGGCGGCGGCCGGGGAGCTCACGCCGAGGTGTACTGCTGCGCCGGCCGGGCGCTGACCTGCGGCAGCGGCACGGTGGCGAGCACCCGGGAGATGATGTGGTCCATCGGCACCTGGTCGGCCACGGCGTCGTAGGACAGCACGAGGCGGTGCCGGAGCACGTCCGGGGCGACGTCGAGGACGTCCTGCGGGAGCACGTAGTCGCGCCCGCGCAGCAGCGCCAGCGCCCGCGCGGCCGCGACGATGCCCAACGTGGCGCGCGGGGACGCGCCGTAGGACACCCAGCCCGCGATGTCGGACAGGCCGTGCTCGGCGGGCGTGCGGGTGGCGACGACCAGGCGCACCACGTAGTCGACGAGCGCGTGGTGCACGAACACCGTCGTGGCGACCTGCTGCAGGCGCACCAGCTCCGCCGGGTCGATCACCTGCTGGGCCACCGGGGGCTCGGCGCCCATCCGGTAGACGATCTCGCGCTCCTCCTCGACGTTCGGGTACTCCACGATCAGCTTGAACAGGAAGCGGTCGCGCTGCGCCTCGGGCAGCGGGTAGACGCCCTCGTTCTCGATCGGGTTCTGCGTGGCGAGCACCAGGAACGGGTCGGGCATCGGGAACGTCTTCCCGCCGATGGACAGGTGCCGCTCGGCCATCACCTCGAGCATCGCCGACTGCACCTTCGCCGGGGCGCGGTTGATCTCGTCGGCGAGCACGAAGTTGGCCACGACCGGGCCTAGCTCGACGTCGAACTCCTCGCGGCCCTGGCGGTAGATGCGGGTGCCCAGGATGTCGGCCGGCACCAGGTCGGGGGTGAACTGGAGCCGGGAGAACGTCCCGCCGACGACCGCGGCCACGGTCTCCACCGCGAGCGTCTTCGCGACGCCGGGCACGCCCTCGAGCAGCAGGTGGCCCCGGGACAGCAGCCCGACGAGCATCCGCTCGACCAGGCGGTCCTGCCCGACGATCACCCGCTTGATCTCCAGGACGACGCGCTCGAGGCGCTCGCCCTCACGGGCGGGGCTGCTGGGTTCCGGGGCGCTCACGCGGACATCTCACCGCATCGCCCGTGAGCGGGCCGTGAGCGGGCCGTGGGTCCGGGCGATGGGTCCACGCCGGGTGTCACAGCACCCGGGTGGCCTCGCCGACCAGGTCCTTGCGCCGCAGCGGCACGATCCGCACGTTCGCCCCGGTGTAGGGGGCCTCGATCATGCGGTCGTCGCCGATGTACATGGCGACGTGGTGGATCGGGGCGCGGCCCTTCCGGTAGAACACCATGTCGCCGGGCTGCAACTGGGAGATCGGGACCTTGCGCCCGGCGTTGAACTGGTTGCGGCTGACCCGCGGCAGCGACACCCCCGCCCCGTTGAACGCGTAGAGCATCAGCCCGGAGCAGTCGAACCCGACACGGTCGCCGGGGTCGCCGGCGGGCCCGGGGATGCCGGTCGTGGCGCCGCGGCCGTTGCCGCCGCCCCACACGTACTGCACCCCGATCTGCGAGACGGCCCGGTCGATCACCCGCTGCACCGCGCCCGCGCCCGCCCGGGGCGGCGCCGCCACCGAGGACGACGCCTGCTCGCGCGCCGACGCGGCCTCCCGCTCGGCGCGCTGGCGGGCGG
>NZ_BJNG01000001.1 GCF_006539565.1 Pseudonocardia hydrocarbonoxydans | reverse complement strand
GGCGGGCGGCCTCCTGCTCGGCCAGCACCCGCTGCCACTCGTCGTAGCGGGCCCGCTGGTCGCGCAGCCCGGCGTCGGAGGCGACGGCCGCATCGAGCTGGGCCTGGACCTGCTCGCGCTCGGCCTGCACCGCGTCGAGCAGGGCCGCCTGCTCGCGGGCGGCGGCGTCGGCCGCGGCGTACGCGGCGTCGGCGCTGTCCTTGGCCCGCGCCGCCTCCTCCTCGCGGGCCCGGGCCTCGTCCAGCAGCGCGCGGGCGGTGGAGTCGGCGTTGGCCTTGTCGACCCGCGCCCGCTCCAGCCCGTCCTGGGCCGCGAGCTGGGCCCGGGCGAGCAGGTCGGTGAACTCGGCGCGGGCGACGAGCTCCTCGGGTGTCTGCGCCGAGGTGAGCAGGCCGAGCGGGCCGGTGTCGAGACCCTCCTGGTAGGTGGCGGTGACGAAGTCGTCGAGCCGGGCGCGGGCCTCGTCGATGGCGAGGGTGGCGGCGTCGGTGGCGACGCGCGCGGCCGCGGCGCGCTCGCCGGCCTCCGCCGCGGCGGACTCGGCCGCCTGCAGGTCGACGAGTGCGGCCTCGGCGTTCTCGCGCTGCCCGGCCAGCTCGGCGGCGAGGTCGTCGGCCTGCGCGTCGAGCTCGGCGAGCCGGCCGGTGAGCGCGCCGAACTGCCCGGCCCGGTCCTGCACGGCCTGCTGGCTGTTGCGCAGCTCGTCGTCGCTGGGGTTCGGCGGGGGCGGCGGCTCCTGCGCCAGGGCGGGGGCCGTTCCCCCGAGCAGGGCGAGCAGCAGGACGAGCACGACCACCCGAACGGACCTGTGCACCGGACGACCTTCCCTGACTCGGCGGTTGAACCGCGCCGAACTGTGCCACCGGTGTCGTCACCCATCCGGTTGCCACGCGCGCCCGGATCACGAACTACTCCATCGGGGTCAGTGTGATCGTCACCCCGGCCCTGCCGTTTTAACCGGACAAGCGTACTGTTTGGAGGTGAGAGGGGTCTCGTACCCGCCACGGATGCGGTACGCGAGACTCCGAGCAACCCGCGCCCACCACCGCAGGAGGACAACCAGTGGCCAGCACCGACAGCTTCGGAGCGAGAGGGACCCTGCAGGCCGGCGGGGCCGAGCACGAGATCTACCGGCTCTCCGCCGTCGAGGGCTCCGAGAAGCTCCCGTTCAGCCTCAAGGTGCTGCTGGAGAACCTGCTCCGCACCGAGGACGGCGCCAACGTCACCGCCGACCACATCCGCGCGCTCGCCGGATGGGACCCGTCGGCGGAGCCGGACACCGAGATCCAGTTCACCCCGGCCCGCGTGATCATGCAGGACTTCACCGGCGTGCCGTGCGTCGTCGACCTCGCGACCATGCGCGAGGCCGTCACCGAGCTGGGCGGCGACCCGGCCCGGGTCAACCCGCTCGCCCCCGCCGAGCTGGTCATCGACCACTCGGTGATCATCGACGTGTTCGGCACCCCGGACGCCTTCGAGCGCAACGTCGACTTCGAGTACGGCCGCAACAAGGAGCGCTACCAGTTCCTGCGCTGGGGCCAGGGCGCCTTCGACGAGTTCAAGGTCGTCCCCCCGGGCACCGGGATCGTGCACCAGGTCAACATCGAGCACCTCGCGCGCGTGGTCATGACCCGTAACGGGCAGGCCTACCCCGACACGCTCGTCGGCACCGACTCGCACACCACGATGGTCAACGGCCTGGGCGTGCTGGGCTGGGGCGTCGGCGGCATCGAGGCCGAGGCCGCGATGCTCGGGCAGCCCGTCTCGATGCTCATCCCGAAGGTCGTGGGCTTCAAGCTCACCGGCGAGATCCCGCCGGGCGCCACCGCCACCGACGTCGTGCTGACGATCACCGAGATGCTGCGGCGCCAGGGCGTCGTCGGCAAGTTCGTGGAGTTCTACGGCGAGGGCGTCGGCGCGGTGCCGCTGGCCAACCGCGCCACGATCGGCAACATGAGCCCGGAGTTCGGCTCCACCGCCGCGATCTTCCCGATCGACGACGAGACCATCCGCTACATGAAGCTCACCGGCCGCCCCGCCGAGCAGCTCGAGCTCACCGAGGCCTACGCCCGCGAGCAGGGCCTCTGGCACGACCCGAGCCGCGAGCCGGTGTTCTCCGAGACCCTGGAGCTGGACCTGTCGACGGTGGTCCCGTCGATCGCCGGCCCGAAGCGCCCGCAGGACCGGATCGAGCTCACCGACGCGAAGTCGGCGTTCCGCAAGTCGATCCACGACTACACCGACGACGCCACGGGCGAGGCCTCGCTCACGGGCGTCGACGAGTCCTCGGACGAGTCGTTCCCGGCCAGCGACGCGCCCGCGCTCTCCTTCGCCGACGACGAGGCGGCCCCGGTCGTGATCTCCGCGGCCGACGGCTGCGACGGCCGCCCGACCAAGCCCACCACGGTGCGCTCGGAGACCCGCGGCGAGTTCGTGCTCGACCACGGCGCGGTCGTGATCGCCTCGATCACCAGCTGCACCAACACCTCCAACCCGTCGGTGATGCTCGGCGCGGCGCTGCTGGCGAAGAACGCGGTGGACCGCGGGCTCGCCGTCAAGCCGTGGGTGAAGACGTCGATGGCGCCGGGCAGCAAGGTCGTCACCGACTACTACGAGCGGGCCGGCCTGTGGCCGTACCTGGAGAAGCTCGGCTACCACCTGGTCGGCTACGGCTGCACCACCTGCATCGGCAACTCGGGCCCGCTGTCCGACGAGATCTCCGCGGCGGTGAACGAGGCCGACCTCACGGTGGTCTCGGTGCTCTCGGGCAACCGCAACTTCGAGGGCCGGATCAACCCCGACGTCAAGATGAACTACCTGGCGTCGCCGCCCCTGGTCATTGCCTACGCCCTCGCGGGCACGATGGACTTCGACTTCGACAACCAGCCGCTGGGCACCGCGACCGACGGCACCGAGGTATACCTGCGCGACATCTGGCCCTCGGCCAAGGACGTGCAGGACACCATCGACTCCGCGATCGACCAGGAGATGTTCGGCTCGAGCTACGCCGACGTCTTCGCGGGTGACGAGCGCTGGCGGTCGCTGCCCACGCCGGAGGGCAAGACCTTCGAGTGGGACCCGCAGTCCACCTACGTGCGCAAGCCCCCGTACTTCGACGGCATGTCGCCCGACCCGTCGCCGGTCACCGACATCTCCGGCGCGCGGGTGCTGGCCCTGCTGGGCGACTCGGTCACCACCGACCACATCTCCCCCGCCGGGGCCATCAAGCCCGGCACGCCCGCCGCCGAGTACCTCATCGAGAACGGCGTGGAGAAGAAGGACTTCAACTCCTTCGGCTCGCGGCGCGGCAACCACGAGGTGATGATCCGCGGCACGTTCGCCAACATCCGGCTGCGCAACCAGCTGCTGGACGCGATCGTCGACGGCGGGGTGAGCGGCGGCTACACCCGCGACTTCACCCAGGACGGCGGCCCGCAGGCCTTCATCTACGACGCCGCGCAGAACTACTCCGCCGCAGGCACCCCGCTGGTCGTCCTGGGCGGCAAGGAGTACGGCTCGGGCTCGTCGCGCGACTGGGCGGCCAAGGGCACGGCGCTGCTGGGCGTGCGGGCCGTGATCGTGGAGTCCTTCGAGCGCATCCACCGCTCGAACCTCATCGGCATGGGCGTCATCCCGCTGCAGTTCCCGGCGGGCGAGTCGGCGTCGTCGCTGCACCTCGACGGCACCGAGACCTTCGACATCGCCGGCATCACCGCGCTGAACGACGGCTCCACCCCGCGCACGGTCGCCGTCACCGCGACGAAGACCGACGGGTCGACCGTCGAGTTCGACGCGGTCGTCCGCATCGACACCCCTGGCGAGGCGGACTATTACCGCAACGGCGGGATCCTGCAGTACGTGCTGCGCGGCATGCTGCGCAGCTAGTCCTCCCCTCTCCCCCGGCGGCCGCCGCTCCTCGACGGGGCGGCGGCCGTTGGCGTCTCCGGGCCCGTCCGGCGACGTCGTCGATTCATTGCCGATCCGTTGCGTCAATGTTTCATTGACATCTGAGAGTGGCGCACGCGGAGCGGGCGGTCGCACGGGCTGCAGCCGGTGCGCCGCACCGGACCGTGCGCGTGAGGGCCTGTCGGTGACGGGCCGGGGTCAGGTCCGGGCCCAGGGCGGCGCGGTGGACCGGGCGGCGGCGTCCTCGCGGTCCAGCCGCACCGCCACGCCGTCCAGGAGCAGGCGCAGGCCCGCCGCGAACAGGGCGTCGAGATCGGGGTCGGACCCGACCGCCGTCCCGCGGACGAGGTGGACGAGGGTGCGGTGCAGGTCGGCCGCGACGGGCGGGGCCAGATCGGGCGTGACCGTCGTCAGCCGCTCGAACACCGTGTCCGCGGGCGCCGGTCGCCCGGTGGCCAGCGCCTCGGCCGCCCACCGGCGGCGGCGGACCGCCGTCCACAGCGCCCAGGCCGCCGACTCGACCCGGGGCCGCCACCCCGCCGCGCCCTCGGCCGGGGGGACCGCGTCCCGCAGGGCGGCGTCGAGCATCCGGTCGACCAGCTCGTCCTTGCCGCCCACGTGCTGGTAGAGGGCCATCGGTGCGGCGCCGAGCTCGGCGGCGACCCGGCGCACGGTCACCGCGGCGAGACCCTCGGCGTCGGCCACCCGGACGGCGACCTCGACGATCCGGTCCGGGCCCAGCACCCGCGCCGGCTCCGCCGCGGGCCCCCCGGCCCGGACCCACGGCGGCACGGACCCGGCCGGGGCGTCGGTGCGGTCCGCCGCGCCGGCGGAGGGCTCGGCGACGACCGTCCCGACCCCCGGCACGACCCGCACCAGCCCCTCGGCCCGCAGCGTCGCCAGCACGCGGCTCGCCGTGGCGATCGCGACACCCCACTCGCGCGCGATCGCCCGCGTCGAGGGCACCCGCTCCCCCGGCGCCGGCGTGCCGGACACGATCCGCCTGCGCAGCTCCGCGGTGATCGCCGCGGATCCCGTCCTCGCCACCCCTGTACTAGTACACCGCCCGCCCCGGCGATCTCCGGTCGGTCCGAGCTGCGACGGACGGCCCCCGATCGCCGTGTACGCCGTACGTGAACGCGTGGACGGCGTACGCGGGGTGGGTCCGGCGTCCACGACTCGTTGTCGGTCCGTCGTGTCAATGATTCGCTGACATCGAAGGGGCGGGGCGGGCCCACCGGCGGAGCCGTGCGGCTCAGCTCCCGTGCAGCGGGTCGACCCAGCGCACCGGCTCCGGCTGCGCCACGCCCTCGATGTCGAGGTTCACCACCACCGGTTCCTGGCCGCTGCGGGTCAGCACGCACTCCAGCGGCTCGTCGTCGAGGGCGTTGATCTCCTGGTGCGGCACCCACGGCGGCACGAAGATGAACCCGCCGGGGCCCGCCTCGGCGGTGAACTCCAGGCGCTCGCCCCAGCGCATCCGCGCCCGGCCGCGCACCACGTAGATGACGCTCTCCAGCTCGCCGTGGTGGTGCGCGCCGGTGCGGGCACCGGGATGGATGGTGACAGTGCCCGCCCACAGCTTCTCCGCGCCGGCCCGCGCGTGCGTGACCGCGGCGGCGCGGTTCATGCCGGGGGTCTGCGCGGTGTTCGTGTCCAGGGAGTCGGCGGGGATGACCCGGACCCCGTCCGTGCGCCAGTCGGTGCTCACGCCCCCGATCCTGCCCCACCACCCCGCGGGTCGGGGTCCCGTCGCGCGACGACACCCCGACCCGGTCGCGTCCACACCCCGACCCGGTCGCAGCCACGCACCGACTCGTGCGCAGCCACGTCCCGACTCGCGGGAGGGCGGGGGTCAGACCGCGGTGGCCAGGGTCAGGGCGAAGCGGGCGTCCGGGTCGGTCCAGGTGTGGGCGACCGCCCAGCCCGTGGCCTCCAGCGCCTCGGCCACCCCGTCGGGCCGGAACTTCGTGGAGATCTCGGTGCGCATCTCCTCCCCCTCGGCGAACTCGACGGTCAGGTCCAGCTCCGCGAGCCGCACCGTCATCGCCCGCTGCGCCACCAGCCGCATCTCGATCCAGCTGTTCTCCGCGTCCCACAGCGCCCTGTGCGCGAAGGAGTCGACGTCGAAGTCGGCCCCGAGCTCGCGGTTGAGCACGTGCAGCACGTTGCGGTTGAACTCCGCGGTGACCCCCGCGGCGTCGTCGTAGGCCGGCACCATCACCGACTCCTCGACGACCAGCCCGGTGCCCAGCAGCAGCTGCTCCCCCGGCTCCAGCACCTCCCGCAGCTGGGCGAGGAAGGCGTAGCGCTCGTCGCGGGTGAGGTTGCCGATGGTGCCGCCCAGGAACGCGACCATGCGCCGCCCCCCGCGCGGGAGCCGGTCGAGGTGCCGGGTGAAGTCGCCGACGACGCCGTGCAGCTCCAGGTCGGGGTAGTCGAGGGCGAGCGCGTCCATGGCCAGGCGCAGCGCCGACTCGCTGACGTCCTGGGGCACGTAGCGCCGCAGCGTGCCGGTGCGCCCGAACGCGTCCAGCAGCAGGCGGGTCTTCGACGACGACCCCGACCCCAGCTCGACGAGGGTCTCCGCGCCCGACGCCGCCGCGATCTCGTCGACGCTGTGGGTGAGCAGCGCCGCCTCCGTGCGCGTCGGGTAGTACTCGGGCAGCTCGGTGATCTTCTCGAACAGCGCGCTGCCGCGGGCGTCGTAGAACCACTTCGGCGGCAGCGACTTGGGCACGGCGGTCAGCCCGGCGGCGGCGTCGGCGCGCAGGGCGCGGTCGGCGTCGCCGTCGGTGAGGTGGACGTCGAGCAGGGCGTGCTGGGCACTCATCGGACTCCCGTTGTCGTCAGAAGCGGTTCCGTGCGGTGGTCGCCCGGGCGGGCGACCACGAGGTGCCGGTCGGGCACCCCGGTCCAGGAGGGGTGGTCGTCGAGCGGTTCGGACGCGACGAGCGCGCAGCCGTCGTCGACGCGCAGCGACAGGGCGTGGTCCCAGGCGGTGGCCCAGATCGTGGCGCCGTCGGTGAGCAGCAGGTTCAGCCGCGATCCGGGGGCCGCCGCGGCCACCGTGGTGACGACGCCCGCGAGCACGGCGGCCGGGTCCTCCCCCGCGCGCAGCCTGCGCCGCACCAGCGCCCACAGCAGCGCGGAGTCGGTCGGGGCGTCGAGGGTGAGCAGATCGGTCACCGGCAGCTGCGCCGCCTGCGCGGCCACCGCGTCCGGCCAGCCCGCGACGCGGCCGTTGTGGCTGAACAGCCACCGCCCGTCGACGAAGGGGGCGTTGGCGGCGGGCGTCACGGGCATGCCCGTGGTGGCCGAGCGGACGGCTCCGAGCAGGGCCGTCGTGCGGGTGGCGGCGGCCAGCGCGGCGAAGGAGTCGTCGGCCCAGATCGGGGTCGCGCTGCGGTAGCGCAGGGCGTCGCCGCCCGGTTCGGGGTACCAGCCCGCGCCGAAGCCGTCGACGTTGACCGTGCCCCCGCCGCGCATGTCGGTGGGGGCGTAGGACTGGTGGCGCAGCGAGTGCGGCGCGTCGAGCACCGGCGACGACAGCGTCACCGGTGGCCCGAGATAGGCCAGATGCCGGCACACCCTCCGCTACGCCACCGCTCCGCCGCCGAGGGGCCGGTCGCCGAGGGGCCGGTCGTCGCGGGGCCCGGCGTCGCGGGCGCACCGGAAGCCGGCGAAGATCTGCCGCCGGACCGGGTGGTCCCAGTTGCGGAACGTGGCGCGCACCGCCGACGGGTCGGTGCCGAAGGAGCCGCCGCGCAGCATCCGGTAGTCGCCGCCGAAGAACACCTCCGAGTACTCCGGGTACGGGAAGGTCTCGTAGCCCGGGTAGGCCTCGAAGCCGGAGGACAGCCACTCCCAGACGTCGCCGACGAGCTGGTGCACCCCCAGCGCCGACACACCCGCCGGGTAGGCCCCCACCGGGGCGGGCTGCAGGTGGCGCTGGCCGAGGTTGGCGTGCCGCTCGGTCGGCTCCTCGTCGCCCCAGGGGTAGCGGCGCGAGCGGCCGGTGGCCGGGTCGTGGCGGGCCGCCTTCTCCCACTCCGCCTCCGTGGGCAACCGGCGGCCGGCCCAGCGCGCGTAGGCGTCGGCCTCGTGGAAGCAGACGTGCACCACCGGCTCGTCGGGCACGACCGGCGCGAGCACCCCGAAGCGGCGGCGGTACCAGGTGCCGGAGCCGTCGCGCTCCCAGAACTGGGGGGCGCTCAGCCCGGCGTCGAGCCGGTGGCGCCACCCGGCCGCGCTCCACCAGCGCGGGTCGTCGTAGCCGCCGGCGTCGACGAACTCGGCGTAGGCGCCGTTGGTGACCGGTGCGGTGTCGATCCAGAAGGCGTCGACGTGGACGGCGTGCGCGGGGCGCTCGTTGTCCAGGGCCCACGGCTCGACCGAGGTGCCCATCTCGAACGGCCCGGCCGGCACGTACACCTCGCGGGCCGACGGCGTCCGGCCCGGCGGCGGGGCCGGCGCGTGCAGCACCGGGGCTCCGGTGCGCAGCTGGTGGGTGGCGAGCATCGTCTCGTCGTGCTGCTGCTCGTGCTGCACGATCATCCCGAACGCGAACCCGTCGCGCTCCAGGCGCCGCCCCGACAGCGGGCTGCGGTGCAGCGCGTCGAGGGCCTTGTCCCGGACCTCGGCCACGTAGGTCCGGGCCTCGGGCGGGGTGAGCAGTGGCAGCGTGACGCGGCTGGCGCGGGAGTGCTGGAAGGCGTCGTAGAGGCCGTCGATCTCGGGGCGCAGCGGCTCGCGGCCGCCGACGTCCCGCACGAGCCAGAGCTCCTCCTGGCTCCCGATGTGCGCGAGGTCCCAGACCAGCGGCGACATCAGCGGGGAGTGCTGGGCCACCAGGTCGGCCTCGTCGACGGCGTCGGTCAGCGCGGTGCTGCGCGCCCGGGCCGCGGCCAGCAGGCCGGCCACGCGGGTGCGCAGTGCCTCGGGGCTGTCGCCCTCGGCGAGGGTGGTCATGCGGTCTCCCCTCCGGAGATCCCCGGCTCGAGCCGGGGGGCGGTGACGGCGTCGCGGTCGCCGGGTGCCGGGTCGTCGGCGGGACATCGGCCGCGCAGCACGTGCCGCTCGGTCATGGTCGTGAGCGCGTCGAGCACGCGGCGCGGCGCACCGAGACCGGGTAGCCGTTCCAGCGCCAGGGTGAACACGGCGGCGGCGGCGCGGGCGAGCACCCGGTCGTCGAGGCCGTGCCGGGCGCCGGACACCCAGCGCCCGCGGGCGGGCTCGCACAGCTCCAGCACCCGGTCGACGGTGGCGGGCGCGGCCAGCAGCGCCGCCAGCACCGCGGTGGGCAGCGCCCACCCGTCCCCGGCCTGGGCGTCGACGTAGCGGACCTCCAGGAACCCGTGCGGCCGGACCGGGGGGAACAGCGTGGACACGTGGTAGTCGAGGTCGGCGGTGGTCGGCGGGGTCGGCAGGGCGCCGTCCACCCAGTCGCGGAAGGTCACCCCGCGCGGCACGGCCCAGCTGCCCTCCCGGCGGACGCACAGCAGCGGGCTGGCCAGCACCCGCCGGGCCCAGGCCGGTGCGGGGTCGCGGTCCGGGTCGGTGTCGGACGGCGGTGGGGCCCCGGTCCGGGCGGGGTCGCACGCCAGCCAGGCCGCCCAGCGCGACGACTTCCAGCCGGTCCGCCGCCCGTGCAGCACGGGCGAGTTGGCGAACGCGGCCAGCAGCACCGGGCCGACGGCGTGCACCGCGGCCCAGCGCCGCGCGACGTCGGCGCCCTCGCCGGTGTCGAGGCAGACCTGCACGGCCGCGGTGGAGCACATGGCGCTGCGGCCGTAGGGCCCGATCCGGTCGAAGGACTGCTCCATCGCGCGGTAGCGCGGCACCTGCAACAGCCGGACCGGCGGGCGCAGGGGGTCGGCGGCGCGCGGGTGCGGGTACAGGCCGTGGGCGGCGAGGCGGCCCAGCAGGGCGGCGCCGTCGGCGCGGACGGTGTCGAGCAGCAGACCGAGATCGGCCAGCGGGGGGCTGGCCAGTTCGGCCTGCCCGCCGGGTTCGACGGTGATGGTGGAGCCGGCCGGGAGGGGCTCGGCGGGCGATGTGGGGTTCAGCGTGCGGGGGGCGTGCGGGCCCAGCGCGGCCACGAGGCGCTCGGCGTCGAGCGGGGCGTCCGGGACGGCCCTGCGGTGCAGCAGCCATTCGAGCTCGACGCCGATCAGCCGCGGGGGGCCGTGCTTGAAGCACACCGACGCGACGTAGGCCTCCGCGTCGGCGCAGTCGTGCAGCACCGACGGGCCCGGGTCCGGCGGATCCGGGGTGGGCGCCGGCGCGGCGGCCCCCGACGTCACGTCCTGGGTCACGCGGAACGACGCTACCCGCGGTCCGGGCGTCGCGCAGGTGCTTGTGGCGAACGAACCCATGACGTCGGTCCCAAGCCGTACGTACGTCTGGGTGGCTAGGGTGGTGCGATGCCCCGCGTCAGCACCGACCAGCTCGCGGCGCGGCGCCAGGAGATCCTCGACGGGGCCCGCACCTGCTTCGCCCGCCACGGCTACGAGGGCGCCACCGTCCGGCGGCTCGAGCAGTCCACCGGGCTGTCCCGCGGCGCGATCTTCCACTACTTCCGCGACAAGGACGCCCTGTTCCTGGCCCTGGCCGAGCAGGACGCCGAGCGGATGGCCGACGTCGTCGCCGCCGACGGGCTGGTGCAGGTCATGCGCAACCTGCTCACCGACCCCGTCGACGAGCGGAGCTGGCTGGGCACCCGCCTGGAGGTGTCGCGGCGGCTGCGCACCGAGCCGGAGTTCCGCGAGCGCTGGAGCGCGCACTCCGCGGCCCTGACCCGGGCCACCCGCGCCCGCCTGGAGCGGCAGGCCCGCGCGGGCGCCGTGCGCGACGACGTGCCCGTCGCCGTCCTCGCGCAGTACCTGGAGCTGGTGATGGAGGGCCTGGTGTCGCACCTGGCGATGGGCCTGTCCGCCGACGACCTGGGCCCGGTCCTGGACCTCGTCGAGGCGGCGGTGCGCCGCTGACCCGCCGTCGGCCTCAGCCGACGACGTGCTCCTCGCGGTGGCGCACGGTGCAGCCGTCGATGCCGCACTCGACCCCGTCGTCGACGGCGGCGGGGGCGGGGGCGGTGTCCTGGGCGAACTGCGTGCGGTGCAGCACCGCGTACCGGCCGCCGGCCGCGATCAGCTCGTCGTGGGTGCCGCTCTCCACGATCCGCCCGTGCTCGACGACCGCGATCCGGTCGGCCCGGCGCACCGTGGAGAGCCGGTGCGCGATGACGATCGCCGTGCGCCCGGACAGGGCCTCCACCAGCGCCTCCTGCACCGCCGACTCCGACTCCGAGTCCAGGTGCGCCGTCGCCTCGTCCAGGATCACCACCCGCGGGCGGGCCAGCAGCAGCCGCGCGATCGTCAGCCGCTGGCGCTCGCCGCCGGAGAGCCGGTAGCCGCGCTCCCCCACGACGGTGTCGAGCCCGTCGGGCAGGCCCTCGAGCAGATCGCCGAGGCGGGCGCGGCGCAGCGCGTCGACGATCTCGGCGTCGCTCGCGTCCGGTTTCGCGTAGCGCAGGTTGTCGCCGATCGAGCTGTGGAACAGGTGCCCGTCCTGGGTGACCACGCCGACCGCGCCGCGCAGGTCGGCGAAGCCCAGGTCGCGCACGTCGACGCCGGACAGCGTCACCGCACCCGAGTCGACGTCGTACAGGCGCGGGACGAGCGAGGCGATCGTCGACTTCCCGGCCCCCGACGACCCGACCAGCGCCAGCAGCTGCCCGCCCCCGACCTCCAGGTCGACGCCGTGCAGCACCTCCTCGCTGGGCCGCTGGTCGAGCACCGCCACCTCCTCCAGCGACGCCAGCGACACGTCCTCGGCGCCGGGGTAGCCGAACCGGACGTCGCGCAGGGCGACGGTGACCGGCCCCGCGGGCAGCGGGACCGGGTCGGGCCGCTCGCGGATCATCGGTTCGAGGTCGAGCACCTCGAAGACCCGCTCGAACGACACGAGCGCGGTCATGACGTCGACGCGGGCGTTGGCCAGTGCCGTCATCGGGGTGTAGAGACGGGTGAGCAGCAGGGCCAGGGTGACGACGGTGCCGGGCTCGATCACACCGGTGACCGCGAGGTAGCCGCCCAGGCCGTAGACCAGCGCCTGCGCCAGCGCCGAGACCAGCGACAGCGCGGTGACGAACACGCGCGACACCATCGCGGTGCGCACCCCGATGTCGCGCACGCGCTCGGCGACGGCGCCGAACTCGGCGGCCTCCTCGTCGGGGCGGCCGAACAGCTTGACGAGGGTGGCTCCGGGCGCGGAGAACCGCTCGGTCATCTGCGTGCTCATGCCGGCGTTGAGGTCGGCCGACTCGCGGCGCAGGTCGGCGATGGTGCGCCCCATCCGGCGGGCGGGCAGCACGAACACCGGCAGCAGCAACAGGGCCAGCAGCGTGACCTGCCAGGCGAGGGTGATCATCACACCGAGGGCGAGGATCAGCTGGATGGAGTTGGACAGCACCGTGGCCAGCGTCGAGGTGATCGCCGACTGTGCCCCGATGACGTCGTTGTTGAGCCGGCTGACCAGCGCCCCGGTGCGGGTGCGGGTGAAGAACGCGACCGGCATCTTCTGGACGTGGGTGAACACGGCCTTGCGCAGGTCGACGATCAGACCCTCCCCGATCCGGGAGGAGAACCACCGCGACACCAGCCCCGTGACGGCCTCCAGGACCGCCAGTGCCGCGATCCCCGCCGCCAGCCCGACGACGGTGGCGGCGGCCGCGGAGGCGTCGCCGCCCGCCACGATCGCGTTGACGACCTGCCCCGCGAGCACCGGCGTCGCGACCCCGATCGTCGCCATCACGACGGTGAGCAGCAGGAAGGTCAGCAGCCAGCGCCGGTACGGGGCGGCGAACCGCCAGATGCGGCCGATGGTGCCGGGCGCGACCGAGCGCGGTGCGTCCACCCCGGACGCCACCCTGCGCATCATCCCCACAGGCCGTTCCACGACCACCTCCCGACACCGGCGCCACCGGACCGAACACCGTCCGGCCCCGGACTACTCCCTACCGGCCCCCACCCCGGCCCGCGACCCGACCCCACCCGTCGCACGCCACGCCGCCCGTCGCACAGGGTGCAGCCTCTGCGACGCGCCGGAAGCCGTGCGACGCGGGACGGGGTCGGGCCCGGGCGGGGGGCGCCTCAGCCGGTGCCGGCAGCGAGGGAGCGCAGGCGGCGGACCTGGGCCGCCCGCTCCGCCGCCAGCGCCGCGGCGGGATCCAGCCCGTCGGCGACGCCGGCGAGCAGGCGCAGGGTCTCGGCCGCGGCCTCCCGCGGGGCCCCGACGAGGGCGGTGGCGAGCTCGTCGGCCGCCGCGTCCAGCTCGGCGGGCGGTACCGAGCGCAGGGCGAGGCCGATCCGCACCGACTCCTCGGCGCCGACCCGGCGTCCGGTCAGGCAGATCTCGACCGCGCGGGCGTACCCGACGGCGCGCACCAGCGGGTGGGTGCCGCCGAGGTCGGGCACGATGCCCAGCGCGGGCTCGGCCATGCAGAACTGCACGTCGTCGGCGACGACCCGCAGGTCGCACGCCAGCGCGAGCTGGAACCCGCCGCCGATCGCGTGCCCCTGCACCGCGGCGATCGTGACGCGTGCCGGATCACGCAACCAGGAGAACCCGGCCTGGTAGCCCGCGATCGTCAGGTCCGCCTCGTCGGGCGGCATCGTGCCCAGCGCGGCGATGCCGGGCCGCCCGGGCGCGGGCGTGAACAGGCTGCGGTCGAGCCCCGCCGAGAACGCCCGACCCGCCCCTCGGACGACGACCACGCGCACGTCGTCGCCGAGGGACTCCCCGATCGCGGCCAGCGCCGCCCACGTGTCCGGGGTCTGCGCGTTGAGCGAGTCGGGACGGGACAGCGTGATGGTGGCCCGGGCGCCGTCGACGTCCAGGGCCAGCCCACCGCGCTGCAGGAGGTCGGATTCCGCGAGGGTCATGCCGGCAGGCTACCCCCGAGTAGGGCTACTTCTTCTTGGTGCGCGTGGCCCCGCCGCGCCCGCGCAGGGTGACGCCGGTCTCGGACAGCACGCGGTGCACGAAGCCGTAGGACCGGCCCGTGGACTCCGCGAGGGCCCGGATGCTGGCGCCCTTCTCGTACTTCTTCTTCAGGTCGCCCGCGAGCTTGTCGCGCTGGGTGCCCGTGATGCGGGCGCCCTTCTTCAGGTCGGGCATGACGTCGCGCCTCCTCGTTGCCGTCCCGCGGGTCGCCCCGCGGAAGGGGATCGTCCGGCCCCCCGGTGGATCAATGATCGTCCAGCGCGATGACCGGGAACAGGAGATCCATTCGATGATCGGTGAGCGGTTCGCCCGAACGGACCACGCGTACGGGTGATCATCTCCGGCTGCTCGACGCCGCAGCGTCACCCCGACGCCACCGGGCCGTCACCCGGTCGACGCCCCACGAGGAGGAGAGCCGCGTCACACCGGCGTTCGGGTGGTGCGGACGGGGCCATGATCGCCCGTTCAGGCCAACTGGACGAGTTCCAGGTAGTCGGCCGACCAGAGGTCCTCGGTGCCGTCGGGCAGCACGATGACCTTGTCCGGGTCCAGCGCCTCCACCGCCCCGGGGTCGTGCGAGACCAGCACGACGGCACCGGTGAACCGGCGCAGGGCGTCGAGCACCTGGGCGCGGCTGGCCGGGTCGAGGTTGTTGGTGGGCTCGTCGAGGAGCAGCACGTTGGCGGCACTGGACACCAGACCGGCCAGCGCGAGGCGGGTCTTCTCCCCGCCCGAGAGCGTGCCGGCGGGCTGCTGGAGCTGCTCGCCGGAGAACATGAACGTGCCGAGCACCGTGCGCAGCTGCTGCTCGCCGGTGTCGGGCGAGGCGTGGCGGATGTTCTCCCAGACGGTGGCGTCGGGGTCGAGCGTCTCGTGCTCCTGGGCGAAGTAGCCCACGCGCAGCCCGTGACCGGGGAGCACGTCGCCCGCGTCGGCCCGCTCGGTGCCCGCGAGCAGCCGCAGCAGCGTGGTCTTGCCCGCACCGTTGAGCCCCAGCACGACGACCTTCGCCCCGCGGTCGACGGCGAGGTCGACCCCGGTGAACACCTCCAGCGACCCGAACGCCTTGCTCAGCCCCTCCGCGGTGAGCGGGGTCTTCCCGCACGGCGCCGGGTCCGGGAAGCGAATCTTCGCGACGCGGTCGTGCTGCTGCTCGGGCTCCAGACCGGCGAGCAGCTGGTCGGCCCGGCGGGCCATGTTCTTCGCGGCGACGGCCTTGGTGGCCTTCGCGCCCATCTTCAGCGCCTGGGTGTGCAGCACCGAGGCCTTCTTCTCGGCGTTGGCCCGCTCGCGGCGGCGGCGCTTCTCGTCGGTGGCCCGCGCCTCCTGGTAACGCTTCCAGTCCATGTTGTAGGTGTCGACCTCGCCGCGCGTGGCGTCGAGGAACCACACCTTGTTGACGACGTCGGCGAGCAGGTCGGTGTCGTGGCTGATCACCACGAGGCCGCCGTCGTGGTTCTGGAGGAACGAGCGCAGCCAGGTGATGGAGTCGGCGTCGAGGTGGTTGGTGGGCTCGTCGAGCAGCAGCGTGGTGTTGCTCGACGCTCCGCCGTCGGTGGCCGAGAACAGGATGCGCGCGAGCTCGACCCGGCGCCGCTGGCCGCCCGAGAGCGTGGCGATCTGCTGGTGCAGGATCCGGTCGGGCAGGCCCAGGTGCGCGCAGATGCGGGCGGCGTCGCTCTCCGCGGCGTACCCGCCGAGCGCGGAGAAGCGCTCCTCGATGCGGCCGTAGTCGCGCACCGCCTTGTCGTTGGCCGCGCCGTCGACCAGCTCGGCCATCGCGTTCTGCGCCTTCTCCATCTGGCGCAGCATCACGTCGAGACCCTTGGCGGACAGGACGCGGTCCTTCGCCGTGACCAGCAGGTCGCCCTCGCGGGGGTCCTGCGGCAGGTAGCCGACAGGGCTGTTGGCGTGCACGCCGCCGCCGTAGGGCTCGCCCTCGCCCGCGAGCACCCGCATCGAGGTGGTCTTGCCGGCGCCGTTGCGCCCGACGAGCCCGATCCGGTCGCCGGGCTGGACGCGCAGCGTGGCCCCGGACAGCAGGATCCGGGACCCGGCACGCAGTTCCAGGTCGGAGGCGGTGATCACGAGGAGGACTCCAGAGCTCGGGGGGACGTGGGCCGAAGACGGCCGCTACCCGATCCGGATCACGGCCCCAGAGTACCGGCCGGGCCGAACGGATTCCCGAAGTAGGGTCGGCGCATGACTGATCTCACCAGCCTCGCCGGCCGCACCGCACTCGTCACCGGGGCCAGCCGCGGCATCGGCTACGCCATCGCCGCCGAGCTCCTGACGCGCGGTGCCTCGGTGACGATCACCGCCCGCAAGATCGACGAGCTGAACGCGGCCGCGGAGAAGCTGGGTGCCGGCAGCGACCCGGCCCGGGTGCTGGCGGTCGCCGCCAACGCCGGGTCGGCGGAGTCGCGCGAGGCGTCGGTCACGCAGACCGTCGAGCGCTTCGGCAGCCTGGACATCCTGATCAACAACACCGGCATCAACCCCACCTACGGCTTCCTCATGGACGCCGACCTCGGGGCCGTCAGCAAGACCTTCGACACCAACGTCGTCGCCACGCTCGCCTACGTGCAGCTCGCCTACCGCGCGTGGATGGCCGAGCACGGCGGCGCGGTCGTCAACGTCGCCTCGGTGGCCGGCCTGCGCTCCAACGGCGTCATCCCCGCCTACGGGGCCTCGAAGGCGGCGCTGATCCGGCTCACCGAGGAGCTGGCCTGGCAGCTCGGCCCGAAGATCCGGGTCAACGCGGTGGCGCCCGCCGTCGTCAAGACGAAGTTCGCCGCCGCCCTCTACGCCGAGGGCGAGGAGAAGGCCAGCGCCCCCTACCCGCTCAAGCGCCTGGGCGAGCCCGAGGACATCGCGAACGTCGTCGGCTTCCTCGTCTCCGACGCGGCGGGCTGGATGACGGGCGAGACCGTGCGCGTGGACGGCGGGATCCTCTCCACCGGCACGCTCGGCGCGGTCTGACCGGTCCGGGTATCAGAGCACCGCGGCGTCGGTCCAGAGCCGCCCGTTGCGGCCGGTCAGCACGTCGAGCAGGGCACCGGCCTGGCCGTCGGTCAGGCTCGCGGTGTAGTCGATGACCGCGCGGCCCCTGGCCTGCTCCAGCGGCGCGCCCTGGCTGCGGGCCAGCTCGGCGAGGTCGTGCAGGCGCGGGGGCAGCCGCGGGGCGTCGTCGTCGGCGAGCCAGTCCGCCAGCGCCCCGACCAGCGCGGTGAGCACGGTGCCCTGCCCCCGCTGGTAGGAGGCGAGGTCGGCGCGGCCCAGGACGAACCGCTGGTGCACGAACTTCAGCACCGCCACCTCGTGCCACTGCGCGCCGGCCAGTGCGACGGGACCGGAGCGGACCGGCGGGTCGGGGTCGCGGACGACCCCCGCGGCGAGCCGGGCGGTCCACCGCGCGGAGAACTCCGCCACCGCGCGCTCCGCGGCCATCGACCCGTCGAACGCGACGCCCAGCAGGCCGTCGACCAGCTCGTCGCGGACCCGGTCGACGGCCGCGGCGAACAGGTCGTCGTGGTAGGCCCAGCCGTCCTTGTCCGCCAGGCGCCGGCGCAGCGCCTCCAGCCCGGAACCCGGCCCGGACGTCCCGGCGTGGCGGCGCCACCCGGCGAGCTCGGCGGCCACCCCGGCCTGCTGGAGCACCCCGACGCGGTGGAAGTCCTCCAGGTCGTGGATGGCGTAGGCGATGTCGTCGGCGGTGTCCATCACGGCGGCCTCGACGGTCTGGCGCCACGGCCCGGTGTCGGGGAACGCCGCGCGGGCCGAGCGCAGGTCGTCGAGCTCGGTCTCGTAGCAGGAGAACTTCGCCGATCCCGCGTCCGGCTCGCCGGGCAGCGGGCCGCCGCCGCGCGGGGGCAGCGCGGCCCGGGACGGGTGCGGGTCGGGATGGCCGCGACGGGTCCACGGGTACTTGAGGATCGCTGCGCGGACGGCGGCGGTGAGGTCCAGGCCGTTGCCGGTCGGCCCGTGCAGGTCGATCGTGGTGACGATCCGGAAGCTCTGGGCGTTGCCCTCGAACCCGTCGGGCAGCCCGAGCCGCCCGCGGGCGAGCCGGTCGAGCACCTGCTCGCCGAGGTGCCCGAACGGCGGGTGCCCCAGGTCGTGGGCGAGCGCGGCGGCCTCGACGACGTCGGGGTCGCAGTCGGGCACCCGTTCGGCGATCGCGCGCGCCACCTGCGCCACCTGCAACGAGTGCGTGAGCCGGTTGTGCACCAGCAGCCCGGCCCCGGCCGGGCTGACGACCTGGGTCACCCCGGCGAGCCGGGCGAAGAACGGCGAGGCGACGATCCGGTCGCGGTCGACGCGGAACGGGCCGGTCGCCAGCCCGGCCCCGGACTCCCCCGGGCCCGACCGTCGCGCGGTCCGGGCACTGGCTGTCGGATCGCTCACGGACCAGACGCTAGCGGCCCCCCGTCCGGCGATCACCGGTAGAACTGCGTCATGACCCCCACCGACGACGTGCTGGTCGTCGGCGGCGGCCCGGCCGGCCGGGCGCTGGCCGCGGAGTGCGGGGCGCTCGGCCTGCGCACCACCCTGCTCGACCCGGCGCCGGACCGGCCGTGGCCCGCCACCTACGGGGCCTGGGACGACGAGCTGGCCGGCCTGCCCGGACACGTCGTCTCCGCGCGCGCCGCGGGCCGGGCGATCGCGCTGACCGAGCACCGGCTCGACCGCGTCTACGCCGTGCTCGACGTGGCGGCGCTGCGCACCCACCTCGACGACCGGCTCGCCCGCGGTGGCGTGCGGGTCCGCGCGGGACGGGCGGTGGCCGCCCCCGCGGCGGGCACCGTCGCGCTCGCCGACGGCACCGTCCTGCGCGCGGGCGCGGTCGTCGACGCCGGGGGGCGCGCCCAGCCCCTGGACGCCCGGCCGGTGCGGGCCCGGGTGCCCGCCGAGCAGACCGCCTACGGCGTCGTCGTCGACGCCGCCGCGGCCCGGCCCGTCGTGGCCCCCGGCGAGGCGCTGTTCATGGACTGGCGTCCCGACCACGGCGAGCCCGGCGCCCCGACGTTCCTCTACGCGATCCCGCTGGACGGCGACCGGGTGCTGCTCGAGGAGACCTCGCTCGCCCGGCGCCCCGGCCTGCCGCTGCCCGTCCTGCGCAGGCGCCTGCTCGCCCGCCTGCGCCACCACGGGGTCACCGTGCCGCCCGGGGCCGCCATGGAGAAGGTGTCCTTCCCGCTCGACCGGCCCCGGCACCGCGGGCACGTGCTCGGCTTCGGGGCGGCCGCCCCGCTGGTGCACCCGGCCAGCGGGTACAGCCTGGCCACGGCGCTGGGGCTGGCCCCCGCCGTCGCCCGCGCGCTGGCCCGCCGCCCGGGCGCCGCGGGGGCCACCGTCTGGCCGCCCGCCGCCCGGGTGGTCCACCACGTACGGGGCATCGGGCTGGAGGCCCTGCTGCGGATGCCCCCGGCGGAGGTCGCCCCGTTCTTCGAGGTGTTCTTCGGCCTGCCCGACCGGCACCGCCGCGCCTACCTCTCCGGCCGCGACGACCTGCGCGGCACGCTCGCGGCGATGGCCGCGCTGTTCGGGGCCGCCGACGCCACGCTGCGCCGCAGGCTCGTCGGGCCCGCCGTGCTGCCCCGGCTGCGACACAGCGAGGCTGCCCCGAACGGGTGAGGGAGGTGGTGCGGCAACCGAGTGCTACCGGGAGTAACCTGACGGTCCCCGAGACGGAGGCACCCATGTCCGCGTACCGCACCATTGTCGTCGGCACCGACGGCTCCGACACCTCCCTCGCCGCGGTCGACCGTGCCGCGGCGGTGGCCGCCGACAGCGGCGCCGAGCTGGTCATCGTGTGCGCCTACAGCCCGGCCGGGCGCGACGACACCGCGAGCGCCGAGGACGCGCTCAAGGACGAGGCCTACCTCGTCGTCGGCTGGACCCCGGCGGAGGAGACGCTGCGCACCGCCGAGGAGCGCGCGGTGGCGGCAGGCGCCAGGACGATCCGCACCGTCGCCGCCGACGGCAACCCGGTCGAGGTGCTCCGCGCCGCGGCCGAGGACGCGAAGGCCGACCTGCTCGTCGTCGGCAACCGCGGCCTCAACACGCTGTCGGGCCGGATCCTCGGCTCGGTCCCGTCCGACGTCGCGCGCCGCTCGGGCGTCGACGTGCTCATCGTCCACACGACCTGAGGGTGGGGCGCGGGAGCCGTTTCCTGGCCGGCGTCGGGCGGCTCTTCAACGGCGCCGTCGTCCGTCACCTGGCCGGTGACGCCCCGCTGGACGAGGCCGTCGAGGAGATCGTGCTCGGCGCGCCCCGGCGCTACACGCGCGCCGGGCTGGCGGAGGCCGCCGACCTCGACCCCGACGAGGGCCGCAGGCTGTGGCGCTCGCTCGGGTTCGCCGAGGTCGGCGACGACGAGGTGCTGTTCACCGACCAGGACGTCGCCGCCGTCCGGCTGATGGCGGGCCTCACCGAGGCGGGCGTGCTGGAACCCGAGGTGCGCGAGGCCGTCGCCCGTGCGGTGGCGCAGTCGATGTCGCGACTGGCCGAGTGGCAGGTCGGGATGCTGCGCAGGCTGCTGGAGGGCCACGACGAGGACCTGACGCCGGTGGAGTCCCTGCAGGTCGCGGCCGCGGTGATCCCGGCCCTGGAGCAGCTGCAGAGCTACGTGTGGCGCCGCCACCTGGCCGCCACCGTGCACCGCGTGCTGGCCACCCCCGCAGGCGACGGCAGCGACACCTGGCCGCTGGTCGTCGGGTTCGCCGACATGGTCGGCTTCACCCGCACCACGCGGCGGCGCTCGGCCGACGAGCTGTCGGAGATGATCGAACGGTTCGGCTCCACCACCACCGAGGTGATCGCCGAGGGGCGCGGCCGGATCGTCAAGACCGTCGGTGACGAGGTGCTCTTCGTCGCCGACGCGGCCGCCGACGCGGCCGCGATCGCGCTGGGCCTGCAGGAACGGGTCCGCGCCGAGGACGCCCTGCCGCAGCTGCGCATCGGGCTCGCCGCCGGCCCCGTGCTCACCCGCTACGGCGACGTGTACGGCGAGGTCGTCAACATCGCCTCCCGGCTGACGACCCACGCCCGACCGGACTCCGTGCTCGTCGACGACGCGGTCGCCGCCGCGCTGGACGGCGACCCGCGGTTCCGGGTGCGCGCCCTGCGCCCGGTGGCGGTGCGCGGGTACCGCAGCCTGCACCCGTGGTTGTTGGAGCCGACGACCGGTTGACCGAGGTCCGCGCGCAGAGCCTGCACGCGACCGGCCCTTGACCTGCACCCGGGTCGAGGGGGCACGCTCGCGTCCGTGAACGAGCGCTACTTCGCCCGGATCGGCATCCCGGCCCCGGCCGTCCCGGACCTCGCCGGGCTGCGCGCGATCGCGGCGGCCCACACCCGCAGCATCCCCTTCGAGAACCTCGACAGCTGGACCGGGATCGAGGTCGACCTCGATCCCGCCGCTCTCACCGCCAAGCTCGTCGACGCCCGCCGCGGCGGCTACTGCTTCGAGCACAACGCGCTGCTGCGCCGGGTCCTCGACGACCTGGGTTACCGCACGACCGGCCTGTCCGCCCGGGTGGTCTGGGGCGCCGGGCCCGAGGCACCGCCCGGCCCGCGCAGCCACATGCTGCTGCGCGTCGACCTGCCGGAGGGGCCGCACGTCGTCGACGTGGGGTTCGGCGGGCAGACGCTGACCGGCGTGCTCGCGCTCGAGCCCGACGTCGAGCAGGCGACGCCGCACGAGCCGTTCCGGCTGCGCCGCGACGGCGGGATCCACGAGCTGCAGTCGCTGATCGGCGGACAGTGGCGCCCGCTCTACCGGTTCGACCAGGTCCCGACGCCGGCGGCGGACTACGAGGTGAGCAACTTCTACGTCTCGCGCCACCCGCGGTCCGGCTTCGTCACCGGGCTGATCGCCGCGCGGGCCGCGGCCGACCGCCGCTACGCCCTCGGCGGCCGGACGCTCGCGGTGCACCGCCTCGGCGGGCCGTCGCAGCGCCGTGAGCTGGGCTCCCCGGCCGAGCTGCGCGAGGTGCTGGAGCGCGACCTGCTGATCGACACCTCCGGCCTGCCCGATCTCGACGGACACCTCGCCCGCCTGTTCTGAATCGATCGTGAGGGTTCTCACCTGCGGGGGATTTGCCTCTCGGGGGTGGTCGGGCCGCACCATGGAGCGCGACGCACGCGGTCGTGCGTCCTTCCTCCGACCGCCCGCGACACCCGCCGGGCCCCGCTGCGGCAACAGCCGCCGCACGCGCGCCCCGCCCGGCCAGAGGTCCCCCCGATGTCCTTCCTCCCCGCGCGCCTGCGCGCGCCCTCCCCCGCCGGCGCCGTCGCCGGTGTCTTCGCCCTCGACGGGCTGCTGTTCGGCAGCTGGGCCGCCCGCATCCCGGACGTGACCGCCGCCGTCGGCGCCACGCACGCCACCCTGGGCGCGGCGCTGTTGTGCCTGTCGGTCGGGGCGCTGGCCGGCATGCAGCCGGCCGGTGTCCTGTGCGCCCGCTTCGGCGCCGGGCGCGTCACGACGGCCGGCGCCGTGCTCTCCGCCCTCGCCGTGGCACTGCCCGGGACCGCCGGGTCCGTGCCGGTGCTCGGCGCCGCCCTGGTCGTCTTCGGCGCGGCGACGGGGCTGCTCAACGTGGCCGTCAACAGTGCGGGGGTGCAGGTCGAGGCCCGGGCCGGACGCCCGATGCTGCCCGCACTGCACGCCGCCTTCAGCCTCGGCGGGCTCGCCGGGGCCGCGGCGGGCGGGCTGCTCGCCGGCTCCCTCGGGGTCGCGGCGCACCTGACCGCCGTCGGTACCGCGGGCCTGATCGTGGCCGCCGCCACCGCGGGCGGGCTGCGCCGTCTCGGCACCGCCCCCGCGCCCGACGCCGTCGTGGCCGGGCGGCCGGTGGGCCGCACCCGGGTGCCCGTCGTGCTGCTCGGGGTGATCGCGGGCTGCACCGCCTTCGGCGAGGGGGCGCTCACCGACTGGGGTGCACTGCACCTGACGCAGAGCCTCGGGGCGTCCGCGGGCCTGGCCGCCGCCGGGTACGCCGGGTTCTCCCTGGCCATGGCGGCAGGGCGGCTGGCCGGGTGCCGGCTGCTGGTCCGGTTCGGCGAGACCCGCCTGCTCACCGGCGGCGCGCTGCTCGCCGCCGCCGGGATGGCGCTCGCCCTCGTCGCACCGTCGGCGCCGGTCGCGCTGGCCGGGTTCGTACTGGTCGGGCTGGGGTTCGCCAACCTGTTCCCGGTGACCATCGCCCGGGCCGGGGCGCTGGGCGGGTCCGGCGGTGTCGCGCTGGCCTCGACCGTCGGCTACAGCGGGCTGCTCGGCGGCCCGCCGGTCATCGGGTTCCTGGCCGAGCACTCCGGGCTGCCGGTCGCGCTGGCCACGGTGCCGGTGCTGGCGGTGGTGGCCGCGGCGCTCGCGGCGCTCGCGGTGCTGGTGGCCGTCGGGCGTCCGCGGGTCCCGGTGCGCGCCCCGCTCACCCGGCTCGTGACGGCCGCCGCGCGCGAGGTGGGCGCCCCGGCCGCGCAGGCGGCACGGCGCGGCGGCTCCGAGCTGCCCGCGCTGCTCACCGCGGGCGGCCCGACCGGACCCGGCCCGCGGATCCGCCCGTACCCGGGGCTGGAGATGCTGGCGGCCTGACCGGGTCGACCCCGTCGCCGAGCGCCCGGGTCGCGCTCGCCACGACGTGCGCCGCGCCCCCCGGGGACGGCACCGCCGGGGCCGGGCCGGGGTGCAGGCACATCACCGGCCCGGCCGCGGTGTCGACGTCGACGCGCGTGACCTCGCCCAGCCCGACCACGCGCCGGACCGTGCCCCGCACCGCACCGGCGACGGGGTCCGGCCCGGCCCGGCAGTCCTCGGGGCGCGCCACCCGCCGTGGCCCGTCGCCGTCGGGCGGCAGCAGGTTGGTGAAGCCGAGCAGCCGCGCGGTGTCCTCGTCGACCGGCCGGTCCAGCACCTCCGCGGTCGGCCCGAGCCCCCGGACCCGGCCGCCGACCAGCAGCGCCGTGCGCGTCGCCAGTGCGCGTGCCTCGTTCCGGTCGTGGGTGACCAGCACGGTGGCGGTCCGCCGCCCGTCCAGGACCGCGCGCAGGTCGGCGAGCAGGTCGGCCCGGGTCGCAGCGTCCAGCGCCGCGAACGGCTCGTCGAGCAGCAGCACCCGCGGCCCGACGGCCAGGGCCCGCGCGACGCTCACCCGCTGCGCCTCCCCGCCCGACAGGGTGCGGGCGTCGCGGGCCGCGAGGTGGGCCACGCCCAGCGCGTCGAGCCAGGGCGCCACCCGGGCCAGGGACCCGGCTCGCCCGGCGCCGCGCAGCCGCAACCCGCTCGCGACGTTGGCCGCCACGGTGCCCCGGCGCAGGATCGGGCGCTGCAGGACCGCCGCCACCGCCGACCGCATCCCGTCGACCGTCGCCGGGCGCCCGTCGAGCAGCACCTCGCCGGTGACCCGGCGCGGCGGCAGGAGCAGGCCCAGCGCACGCAGCAGCGTCGACTTGCCCGCGCCGTTGGGCCCCAGCACCGCCAGCGTCGAGCCGTCGGCGACGTCCAGCGCGTCGACGTGCAGCACCTCCCGGTGCCCGGCCCGCACCCGCAGGTCCCGGCAGCCGATGCTCACCGCGGCACCGCGGTGCGCTGCTGCACCACCGTCAGCACCAGGTTCACCGCGAAGGCGATCAGCAGCAGGATCAGCCCGAACGCGATCGCCAGCGCGAACTGGCCGCGGCTGGTGGCGAGCACCGCGGCCGTGGTGAGCACGCGGGTCTGCCCGACCAGGTTCCCGCCGACCATCTGCGCCGCGCCCACCTCGCTGACCACCGCCCCGAACGCGGCCATCGCGGCCGCCAGCAACGGCAGCCGGGCCTCGGCCAGCAGCGCCAGGTGCGCCCGCAGCGGGGTGGCACCCAGTGCCTGCATCTGCACCCGGAAGTCGGGGTCGACCTGCTGCAGCGCCACCGCCACCAGTGCGACGACGACCGGCGTCGCGATCGCGGCCTGGGCGATCACCATCGCGGCGGGGGTGTAGAGCAGCCCGAACGCCCCGAGCGGGCCGCTGCGCCACAGCAGCACCGTGACGAACAGCCCGACGACGACCGGCGGCAGGCCCATGCCGGTGTTCGCCCCGGCCAGCAGCACCCGGCGGCCGGGGAACCGCGCGACCGCGACCGCCGTGCCCAGCGGGACGCCCACCAGCAGCGCCACCGCGGTGGCGCCCAGCGACACCCGCAGGGTGAGCGCGGTGATCGCCCAGGTGTCCTCGTCCCCGGTGGCCAACAGTCGCAGCGCCTCCACCAGCCCGTCGAGCAGGACGTCCACCCGTCAGCCGCCCGGGGTCGCGGGGTTCCGCCCGGCGTCGGCGGTGAACAGCGGCTGCCCGAACTCGGCCGTGCCGAACCCGCCGATGAGCTCCTGGGCGGGGGCGGAGACGATCCAGCCGGCGAACGCGGCGGCGCCGTCGGGCTGCACGCGGTCACCGGCCCGGGTCGTCATCTCGATCACGTGGTAGACGTTGAGCAGGCCCGGGTCGCCCTCGCCGAGCACCTCGAGCGCCAGCGTGTCGCGCTGGGCGAGATGGGTGGCACGGTCGGAGAGCGTGTAGCCGCCCAGCTCGCTCGCCACCCGCAGCGTCTCCCCCATGCCCTGCCCGGTCTCCTGGTACCAGGTGCCGCCGGGCGCGACGCCCGCGGCGGACCACAGCCCGTCCTCCGCGGCGTTCGTGCCGGAGTCGTCGCCTCGGGAGACGAACACCGCGCGCGCCGCCGCGATCCGGGCCACGGCCTCGACCGCGGTGACGCCGCGGATCCCGGCCGGGTCGGCCGCGGGCCCGAGCAGCACGAAGTCGTTGTGCATCACGAGCCGCCGCTGCCCCGCCGTGCCCTCGGCCACGAGCTCCTCCTCGGCCGCGGGCGAGTGCACGAGCAGCACGTCGGCCTCGCCGCGGCGGCCCAGCTCGATGGCCTGCCCGCTGCCGACGGCCACGGTCCTCACCTGCCACCCGGTGGCGGCGGTGAAGGCGGGGAGCAGCTCGTCGAGCAGGCCCGAGTCCTGGGTGCTCGTGGTGGTGGCGAGGATCAGCGACCGCTCCGCGGAGGGAGCGGCCCCGCATCCCGTGAGCGCGAGCGCGGCGACGACCAGCGCGAGCACGGCACGACCGGCCACGGTGCCTCTTTCTGAACCATCTCAGAGCAGTGCAGACCGGCCCGAGCCTAGAGTGCCCTCCCGTGACCCGGTACCGGGAGATCTGCACCGCCCTGGCCCGCCGCGCCGGGTCCGGTGACCTGTGCCCCGGCGACGAGCTGCCCGGTGTGCGCGAGCTGGCCCGCGAGTGGGGCACCACGGCGTCGACGGTGAGCCGCGCGCAGCGCCACCTCGCCGAGGCCGGTGTCCTGGAGCTGGCCGACCGCCGCCGCGCCCGGCTCACCGCGGACGCCGCCGTCGCCGCGCGCCGGTTCCTGCACGCCGAGTCGGTGTTCACCCTGGCCGGCAGCGACGACCCCGCGTTCGACCTGGTCACCCGCACGCTCGCCGGGCGGGTGCGGACCCTGACCGGGCAGGGGAGCTTCGCCGGCCTGGCCGCCGTGCGGCAGGGCCGTGCGGACGGCGCGGCCATCCACCTGCTGCACCACAGCGGCGTCTACAACGCACCGTTCGCCCGCGGCCTGCTGCGGCGCCTCGACCCGCACCTCGTCCACCTGTGGCGCCGCGAGCAGGGCCTCATCGTGGCACCCGGCAACCCCGCGGGCGTCACCCTCGCCGGACTGGTGCGCCACCGGGTCGCCGCCCGGCGGCCGGGCACCGGCACCCGGGTGCTGCTCGACCGCCTCCTGCTCGACGCAGGCGAGGACCCGGACGCGGTGCGGGGCCCGCAGCTGGGCACCCACCTCGAGGTCGCGCTCGCGGTCGCCACCGGCACCGTCGACGTCGGGCTCGGGGTGCGGTCGGCCGCCGCCGACCTCGATCTCGACTTCCTGCCGGTCGCCTGGGAGGACTACGACATCGCGCTGCCCGGCAGCGCGCTCGACGCCGCCGCACCCCTGGTCGCGGCCCTGCACGGCGCACCGCTGCGGGCCGCGGTCACGGCGCTGGGCGGCTACGACGCCACCCGCTCCGGGACGGTCACCCCGGCGGCCGGGTAGCTCCTACCCGCCGCGGGGGTCCGCCACCGGTGCCGGACCCGTGTGCCTGACCCGTGTGCCGGACCCGGGCGTCGTGCGCGAGCCGCCTACGATCGCCGCGTGGGTGACGGGGACGGCGCGGCGGGGCTCGTGCTGGCCGGCGGGCGGTCGTCGCGGATGGGGACGTCCAAGGCCGCGCTGGAGTGGCACGGCTCCACGCTGCTCTACCGCGCCACGGCGCTGCTGGCCCGGACGGTCCCCGGCCCGGTGCTCGTCGTCGCCTCCCCCGACCAGGAGCTGCCCGACCTGCCCGCCGGCGTCGAGGTGGTGGAGGACCCGGTCGAGGGCGTCGGGCCGATGCAGGGCATCGCGACCGGGCTCACCGCACTGGACGGGCGCGCGGCGGCGGCGTTCGTCTGCTCCACCGACATGCCGTTCCTGCACCCCGCGTTCGTCCGGCGGGTGCTGGCGGGCCTGGCCGGGCCCGGCACGGACGTGGCGCTGCCGTTCGCGCGGGGCTTCCGCCAGCCGCTGGCCGCCGGGTACCGCACCGGGCTCGCCCCGCTGATCACCTCGCTCATCGCGCAGGGCCGCAGCCGGCCCGGGATGCTCTACGAGCACTGCACGGTGGCCCGGCTGGAGGACGCCGACCTGCTGGCCGACCCCGACGTCGCCCGGCTGGATCCGGCGCTGGACTCGGTCGTCAACGTCAACGAGCCCGCCGACTACGCCGAGGCCCGGCGCCGGGAACCCGCTCCGGTGCAGGTGCAGTGCTTCGGCGCACTCGCCGGTGCCGGTCGCCGCGGGCCGCGCACCCTGCACGTCGCCACGCTGGGCTCGGCGGCCGCGGCCGTCGGGCTCGAGCTGGACCGCCACGTCGTCGCCGCCCTCAACGGCGACCGGATCACCCGCGACCCGGGCCTGCCGCTGGTGGCCGGCGACGGCGTCGCCTTCCTGTCGGCCGACGCGGGCGGGTGAGCCTACAGTCGGCCCCATGGTGGCCGGTGGGTACTTCGGGAGGGCGCTCGTCGTCGACGTCGGCGGGAGCACGGCCACCGGCACCGCCCTCGAGCTCGACGACCGGGTCCTGCGCGGCTACCTGGGCGGCGTCGGGCTGGGCACCTGGCTGCTGCACCGGCTCGCCCCGCCAGGGACCGACCCGCTGGCCCCGGCCGCGCCGCTGGCGTTCGTCTTCTCCCCGCTGGTCGGCACCCCGCTGACGACCAGCGCCAAGTTCGCCGTGGTCGCCCGGTCCCCGCTGACCGGGCTGCTCACCGACGCGCTGGCGTCGAGCCGGTTCGCCATCGCGGGCAAGCTCACCGGGCACGACGCGATCGTGGTGCGCGGCCGCGCCGACGAGCTGTCGGTGGTGCTCGTCGACGCCGACGGCGTACGCCTGGAACCGTGCCCCGAGCTGGCCGGGCTGCCCGCCGCCGACGCCGAGACGGCGCTGACGGCCCGGTTCGGCCGCGGCTGGAACAGCGCCGCGATCGGCCCGGCGGGCGAACGCGGCGTCCGCTTCGCCACGATCAGCCACGACGGACGGCACGCCGGGCGCGGCGGGCTCGGCGCGGTGCTCGGGGCCAAGAACCTCAAGGCCGTGCTGGTTCGGGCGGGGACGAAGGCCGCCGTCGCCGACGCGCCCGCCGTCCTCGCCGCCGCCCGTGACCTGCGGGAACGCAGCTTCGGCCCGGCCACGAAGAAGTACCGCGAGCTCGGCACGCTGGCCAACCTGCTCGCGTTCAACGCCGTCTCCACCCTGCCCACCCGCAACTTCACCGCCGCCACCTTCGACGGCGCGCACCGCCTCGCCGCCGAGGAGCTGCACGAGCTGCGCGGCGTGGCCCGCAACAGCTGCGCGTCGTGCTCCATCGGCTGCGAGCACATCTACTCGCGCAAGGGCGGCGGCAGCCAGCGCATGGAGTACGAGAACGTGTTCGCGCTCGGCCCGATGTGCGGGGTGTCCGACCCCGACGACGTGTTCGCGGCCAGCGCCCGCTGCGACGAGCTCGGCATCGACACGATCTCCGCGGGCGGCACGATCGCCTGGGCGATGGAGTGCGCCGAACGGGGGCTCCTCGACGCGCCGTGGCTGCGGTTCGGCGACGGCGCCGCGCTGCTGCGGGCCCTGGACCTCATCGGGTCCCGCTCGGGGGTCGGCGAGCTGCTGGCGCAGGGCTCCCGGCACGCCGCGGGGGTCGTCGGCGGCGGCTCGATCGACTTCGCCCCCCAGGTCAAGGGCCTGGAGCTGCCCGGTTACGAGCCGCGCACGCTGCAGGCGATGGCGCTGGGGCTCGCGGTGAACTCCCGCGGCGCCGACCACAACCGCTCCGGCGCCTACGAGGCCGACCTCTCCGGCGAGCTGGACCGTCTCGACGGCGGCGACCCGCACGTGGCCGCCGCCGTCGCCACCGAGGACCGCGCCGCGGTGATGGACTCGATGATCCTGTGCAAGTTCCTGCGCGGGGTGTTCACCGAGCCCTTCGACGAGTGGGCGGCGCTGCTGCGGCCCGTCACCGGCTGGGACGTCGACGCCGACGAGCTGCGCGCGACGGCCCGGCGGATCGTGCTGGCGAAACGGGTGTTCAACCTGCGCGCGGGCGCGACCGCGGCCGACGACACGCTGCCCGCCCGGATGCTGCGGACCCCGCTGCAGCTGGCCTCGGGCCGGGCGGCGACGCTCACCGCCACCACCCTGCAGGCCATGGTCGACGGCTACTACCGCGCCCGCGGCCTCGACGCCGCCGGCCGCCCGGACCCCGCCGCCCTGCCCGACCTCCTCCTGCCCGACCCGCACCCGGCCGACCCGCAGCCGGCCGACCCGGCGTGACCGGCCCCCCTCGGGTGCCCGGCACGTCGTGACGACGTGGCGGTCGTGGGGGCAGCCGATCCCCGTGGGGTCAACTAGGGTCGGACCTCCGCATCGCCGTCGATCGGGGGATCCCTATGACCGCCCTGCACGAGCCGCCCGCCGCCACCCGCGTGCCCACGGTGGAGGCGACCATCGACGGGCGCGAGGTCACCGTCCCCGAGGGCACGACGATCTACGACGCCGCGCGGCGGGCCGGCATCGACATCCCCGTGCTGTGCCACGACGAGCGCTACGACCCGGTCGGCGTGTGCCGGATGTGCGTGGTCGACACCGGCGGCCGGGTGTTCGCGGCCGCGTGCGTGCGGCCCTGCGAGGACGGGATGGAGGTCGTGACGACCTCGGAGGAGCTCGAGCGCAGTCGCGCCGTGCTCACCGAGCTGTTGGTGTCCGACCAGCCCCCGCGCGCCGAGGACCCCAAGCAGACCACCACCGGCGACAACCTGCTCCTCGCGCTGGCCGACGGCTTCGACGTGTCCCGCGAGGACACCGCCCTGCCGTGCGGGTCGGGCCGGGGCACCGACTCGTCGAACCCGGTCATCGACGTGAACCACGACGCGTGCATCCTGTGCGACCGCTGCGTGCGTGCCTGTGACGACATCCAGGGCAACGACGTCATCGGCCGCACCGGCAAGGGCTACGGCACGCGCATCGCGTTCGACCTGGACGACCCGATGGGCGCCAGCTCGTGCGTCACGTGCGGGGAGTGCGTGCAGGCCTGCCCGACCGGCGCGCTGACGAACAAGCCCATCCGCGACATCCCGATCCGGCCCCGCTCCGAGCTCGACGCCGTCGACTCGGTGTGCCCGTACTGCGGTGTCGGCTGCGCACTGACCTACTACGTCGACCGCGAGCGCGGCGCGATCTCCTTCGCCGAGGGCCGCGACCAGCCCGGCTCGCAGAGCAGGCTGTGCGTCAAGGGCCGCTACGGCTGGGACTACGCCGCCTCCCCGCAGCGCCTCACCGTGCCGCTGATCCGGGTGGAGGGCTCCTACCCCAAGGGCCCGCTCTCGGCCGACGTCCGCGGCGAGGGCACCGGCAAGCAGGCCACGGACAACGACCGCGGCCGCGGTGGCGACGGCGGGAACCGCAGCGAGCGCAAGCCGGGCGACAAGCGCGGCGGCAACCGCAAGCCCGGCGGCCTGGTCGACTACGACGAGGTGTTGCCGCACTTCCGCGAGGCCACCTGGGAGGAGGCGCTCGACCTCGTCGCACGCCGCCTCAAGGAGGTGCACGCCGAGGGCGGGCCGGGCGCGATCGCCGGCTTCGGCTCGGCGAAGTGCTCGAACGAGGAGGCCTACCTCTTCCAGAAGCTCATCCGCACCGCCTTCGGCACCAACAACATCGACCACTGCACCCGGCTGTGCCACGCCTCCAGCGTGGCGGCGCTGTTCGAGGGCGTCGGCTCGGGCGCGGTGTCCACCACCTACGGCGACGTCGTCAACGCCGACGTCGTGATCATCACCGGCTCCAACCCGACCGCGAACCACCCGGTCGCGTCGAGCTTCTTCAAGCAGGCCCGCCGTGCCGGCACGAAGATCGTCTACGTGGACCCGCGCGCGTCGACGGTGGCCGAGCATGCCGACGTCCACGTCCAGCTCAAGCCGGGCACCGACGTGGCGTTCTACAACGCGGTGATGCACGAGATCATCCGCAACGGGCACGTCGACCGGGAGTTCGTCGCCGCCCGCACCTCGAACTACGACGAGCTGGCCGCCACCGTGGCCGACTACCCGCCGGAGCGGGCCGCGCAGATCACCGGCGTCGACGCCGACACCATCCGCGAGGTCGCGCGGCTGTGGGGCGAGGCGGGCGCCGCGGTCGTCTACTGGGGCATGGGGATCTCCCAGCACACCACCGGCACCGACAACGCCCGCTGCCTGATCGCGCTGTGCTCGATCACCGGGCAGGTCGGGCGCCCGGGCACCGGGCTGCACCCGCTGCGCGGGCAGAACAACGTGCAGGGCGCCTCGGACGCCGGGCTGATCCCGATGTTCTACCCCGACTACCAGGGCGTCGACCGGGCCTCCACCCAGGCCCGCTTCGAGGAGGCGTGGGGCACCGCGCTCAACCCGGACCGCGGCCTCACCGTCACCGAGATCATCGGCTCGGTGCTGCAGCCCGGCGGCGTGCGCGGGATGTACATGCTCGGGGAGAACCCGTTCCTGTCCGACCCCAACATCAACAAGGTGCGCAAGGCGCTGTCCGCGCTCGACTTCCTCGTCGTGCAGGACATCTTCCTCACCGAGACCGCCGAGTTCGCCGACGTGATCCTCCCGGCCACCTCCTACCTGGAGAAGGACGGCAGCTACACCAACACCGACCGGCGCGTGCAGCTCGGCCGCAAGGTGATGGACCCGCCCGGCCAGGCCCGGCCCGACTGGGAGATCGAGCAGGACATCGCCCGGCGTCTCGGCCTGGACTGGCACTACACGAGCCCGAGCGAGGTCTTCGACGAGATGGTCGCACTCATGCCGTCGTACGCGAACCTCGCCTACGACAACCTCGGGCTCACCGGCAAGCTCTACCCCAACGCCGATCCCGAGCACACCGACGGCACGATCGTGATGTTCGACGAGAAGTTCAACACCGACGACGGCCTCGCCCACCTGGTGCCCGCGCAGTGGCTGCCGCCCAAGGAGCTGCCCGACGCCGAGTACCCGCTGGTGCTCAACACCGGGCGGCTGCTGGAGCACTGGCACACCGGATCGATGACGCGGCGCAGCTTCGCCCTCGACGCGATCTCCCCGATCGCCGAGGTCTACATGCATCCCAAGGACGCCGCCGACCGCGGGCTGGCGCACGGGCAGCGGGTCCGCACCCGCTCACGGCGGGGGCAGATCGAGCTGGTGGTCCGCATCTCGCACCGCGAGCAGCTGGGCAACGTGTTCATCCCGTTCCACTTCCGGGAGGCCGCGGCCAACCTGCTGACGATCGACGAGATCGACCCCTACGGCAAGATCCCCGAGTTCAAGTTCTGCGCGGTGCAGGTGGAGGTTCTGTGAGTGCCGAGGTGACGGCGGAGGTGACCGAGCGCGCGGCCGAGGTCCGGGCGCGCAAGGTCCCCGGTGTGGAGGCGCGGGCCGGGAAGTTCCCCGGGCCCTCGCTCATCCCGGCGCTGAACGCGATCCAGGCGCGGCTGGGGTGGCTGCCCCGGGAGGAGCTCGAGCAGCTGGCCCGCGACACCCGTCGGCCCCGCTACGAGATCGAGGGCCTGATCTCGTTCTACCCGCACTTCCGCACCTCACCCCCCGCACCGGTCGCGCTGCACGCCTGCCACGACCTGCCGTGCTGGCTGCAGGGCGGCGAGGAGAAGATCGCCACGCTGCGGGAGCGCTACGGGGACGAGGCGGACGTCGAGCTGGTCGAGGTCTCCTGCCTGGGCCGCTGCGACGTCGCACCCGCGGTGGCGGTGAACGAGCGGCCCGCCGCGCTCGCCGACGTCGACGCGCTGGTGGCCGACGCCCGCGGGAGCGGTGTCGGGGACGCCCCCGCCCGGACCCGCGAGGAGCCGTGGCCCAACGACCCCTACCCGGCGGGCTCCGGCGTCGCGCAGCGCTACGCCACGCTGCGCCGCCTGCTGGCCGGTGAGCTCGACGCGGACGCGGTCGTCACGGCGCTGAAGGACTCGGGCCTGCGCGGCATGGGCGGAGCGGGCTTCCCCACCGGGCAGAAGTGGGACCTGGTCCGCGGCACCCAGCCGGGCAGCGTCAAGTACGTGATCTGCAACGCCGACGAGTCCGAGCCGGGCACGTTCAAGGACCGGCAGATCCTCGCCACCCAGCCGCACCTGGTGCTGGAGGGGCTGCTGCTGGGCATGGCCGTGGTCGGCGCGCAGGAGGGCTGGGTCTTCATCCGGCACGAGTACGGGCCGGAGGAGCACGTGCTGCGCGCCGAGATCGACGCGCTGCGGGCGGCCGGGATCGTCGGCCCGGACGCGTGCGGCAGCGGCCGGCGCCTCGACGTCGACGTGTTCGTCTCCCCCGGCGGCTACATCCTCGGCGAGGAGACCGCGCTGCTGGAGTGCATGGAGGGCCACCGCGGCGAGCCGCGCAACAAGCCCCCGTTCCCCGGCAACTACGGCCTGCACGGGCGCCCCACCCTGATGAACTCGGTGGAGACCTTCGCCGACGTGCCGGTGATCGTCGAGCGCGGGGCGCAGTGGTGGGTCGACCAGGGTGCCGGGGAGTCGGTGGGCTGGAAGTTCTTCGCCGTCTCCGGGCACGTCGAGCGGCCCGACGTGTACTGCGTGCCGATGGGCACCACCGTGCGCACCCTGATCGAGCTGGCGGGCGGGGTGAGCGGCGGGCGCGAGGTCGGGGCGGTGCAGCCGGGCGGCGCGTCGTCGAACTTCATCGGCCCCGACCGGCTCGACCTGGCGCTGGACTTCGGCACGGCCGCCGAGGCGGGCACCATGCTCGGCTCGGGGGCGCTGGTCGTGCTCGCCGCGGGCACCGACCTGCTGGCGGCCTCGACGAACGTGCTGCGCTTCTTCCGCGACGAGTCGTGCGGCAAGTGCGTGCCGTGCCGCGTCGGCTCGACCAAGGCCCACGCCCTGCTGGAGGGTCGCAGCACGGTCGACGACGACGAGCGCGCGCAGATCCTGCGGCTGGAGGAGGCCATGCGCAAGACGAGCATCTGCGGCCTGGGCCAGGTGGCGCTGGGCCCGGTGGTGAGCGTGCTGGGTCTGGACAAGGGCGGCGCCGCGGCCCGCGATCAGCCCAAACCCGGCGGCGAACCGGGCCAGCCCGACCGATGACCCCACCCCCCACCCGCGAGTCGGGACATCCGTGCGACCGAGTCCGCGCGCCCCGGTGACGGGACGGGAGTTCTTCCGCACCCGCACCGTCGCCGAGGCACTGGCCGGCTTCCGGCCCGCGCGGCGCACGCCCGCGGAGACGGTCCCCCTGGCGGACGCGCTGCACCGGGTCCCGGTCGCGCCGGTCCGGGCGCCCGCGGCACTGCCCGGGTTCGCCCGGTCGACCGTGGACGGGTTCGCCGTGCGGGCCGCCGACACCTACGGCGCCTCGGAGGGCCTGCCGTCCTACCTCGACCTCGCCGGGGCGGTGCTCATGGGCGCCGCACCCGGCGTCGAGGTCGGGCCGGGGCGGTGCGTCGCGATGCCGACCGGCGGGGTCCTGCCCGACGGCGCCGACGCCGTCGTCATGGTCGAGTTCACCGCCGAGACGATGCCCGGCACCATCGAGGTGACCCGGCCGGTGGCGCCGGGGGCGGGCCTGGTCCGCGCCGACGAGGACGTGGCCGCCGGGGCCGACCTGGTGCCGGCGGGCCGCCCGCTGCGCGCCCCCGACCTGGGCCTGCTCGCCGCGGCCGGGGTCGTCGACCTGGCTGTGCACGCCCGGCCGCGCGTCGTGATCATCTCCACGGGTGACGAGGTGGTGGCGCCGTCGACGGCCACGCTGCGGCCCGGCCAGGTGCGCGACGCCACGGCGTCCGCGCTCGCCGGGCTGGTCCGCGACGCGGGCGGCGAGCCGGTGTACGCCGGGATCGTCCCGGACGACCCGGGGGCCCTGGAGGCCGTCCTGCGCGAGGTGCTGCCCGGCGCCGACCTCGTCGTCGTCTCCGCGGGGTCGTCGGTCGGTGCGCGGGACGAGACCGCGGGCGCCGTCGCCGCGCTGGGCGAGATCTGGTGCCACGGCCTCGCCGTCAAGCCCGGGAAGCCGACGCTGCTCGCCGAGTGCGCGGGCGTGCCCGTGGTCGGGCTGCCGGGCAACCCGCTCTCCGCGCTGGTGGTGTTCCGCCTGGTCGGGGTGCCGCTGGTGGGGCGGCTCGCCGGCGCGGACGCCCCACCCCCGGAGCCGACGGTCCGGGCCCGCCTCGCCCGTGACGTGCCGTCGGCCGCCGGGCGGCTCGACGTCGTGCAGGTGACGGTCCGCGACGGCGTGGCGGAACCCGTCTTCGGGCCATCCGCGCTGCTGTCGGTGCTGACGCGCGCCGACGGCTGCGTCGTCGTCGGGGAACCGGCGACCGGGCTGGACGCCGGCGCGGAGGTCGAGGTCACCCTCTACCGGTGACCGCGGGACCGCGCGGCGATCACCCCGGCGGTGGGGGCACCCGCCGCCGGGTTACCGTCGGCCCGTGACCCCCGCGAGCCCGTTCGTCTCAGACGTCCCGGCCGCGGAGGCCGCGGCCGCCTGGCGGGCCGCCTGCGCCGACGCCGGCTGCCCGCAGCGCGTCGACGGCGTCCGGGTGCCCGTCGGCGACGCCGTGGGCCGGGTCACCGCGGAGCCGGTGTGGGCGCGGCGCTCGTCGCCCGCGTTCGACTCGGCCGGGATGGACGGCATCGCCGTGCGCGCGGCCGACACCGTCGGCGCGGCCGAGACCGCTCCGGTGCTGCTGGACGACTTCGCGGTCGTCGACACCGGCGACCCCCTGCCCGAGGGCTACGACGCCGTCGTGATGCGCGAGCACGTCCACCACACCGGGGGGCGGGCCGAGCTGCGGGCGGCCGTCCCGCCCTACCAGCACGTCCGCTCGATCGGCGAGGACATCGGCGCCACCGAGCTGCTGCTGCCGCAGGGTCACCGGCTGCGGCCCGTCGACGTGGCGGCCTGCGCCGCGGCCGGGGCGGTCGAGCTGCGGGTGCGGCGCCGTCCGGTGGTGGCCGTCGTCCCGACCGGGGACGAGATCGTCCCGGTCGGCACCGAACCCGCGACGGGCCAGATCCTCGACACCAACTCGCTGATGCTCGCCGCGCAGGCCCGCGAGCTGGGCTGCGCCGCGCGGGTGCACGACATCGTGGCCGACGACCCGGCCGCCATCACCGCGGCGGTGCGCGCCGCCGCGGCGGAGGCCGACCTCGTCGTGCTGGTCGCCGGGTCCAGCGCCGGGCGCGACGACTACACCGCCCGGGTCGTCGCGGCGGCCGGGACGCTGGCCGTGCACGGCGTGGCGGTGCGGCCCGGGCACCCGGTGGTCCTCGGCGTCGTCGACGCCACCCCGGTGCTCGGCGCACCCGGCTACCCCGTCTCGGCGTCGCTGACCTTCGACATCTTCGCCGCGCCCCTGCTCGCCGCGCTCGAGGGCGCCGCACCGCGCGAGCGCCCGACGACGACCGCCCGGATGGCCCGCAAGCTCGCCTCGTCGATCGGCTCCGACGACTGGGTACGGGTCCGGCTCGGCCACGTCGGCGGCGACGTGGTGGCCACCCCGCTGCCCCGCGGCGCCGGGGTGCTCACCTCGCTGGTGCGGGCCGACGGGCTGCTCGTCGTCCCCTCGGGGGTGGAGGGCCACCACGCGGGCGAGCGGGTGCGCGTGGAGCTGCTGCGCGGGCTCGACGAGATCGGCCGCACGATCGTCGCCATCGGCTCGCACGACCTCGTCCTGGACGTGGCCGCGTCCCGGCTGCGGGCCGCCGACCCGCTGGTGACCCTCGCGTCGTCCAACGTCGGGTCGCTGGGCGGGCTGGCGGCGCTGCGTGACGGGCTGTGCCACGTCGCCGGTTCGCACCTGCTCGACCCGGCGACCGGCGAGTACACGCTGCCGTATGTCGACCGGCTGTTCACGGATGACGTCGCCGTCGTCCGGCTCGTGCACCGCGACCAGGGACTGATCGTCGCCCCGGGCAACCCGCTGGGCCTCACCGGCGTCGACGACCTCGTCCGCCCGGGCCTGCGCTACGTCAACCGGCAGCGCGGCGCGGGCACCCGGGCCCTGCTCGACCACGAGCTGGGGCGGCGCGGCCTCGACCCGGCGCGGGTGTCGGGCTACTCCCGGGAGGAGCACACCCACCTGGGCGTCGCCGCTGCGGTGTCGGCCGGGCGGGCCGACACCGGGATGGGCATCCTGGCCGCGGCGCGCGCGTTCGGTCTGGACTTCGTCCCCGTCGCGCGCGAGCCCTACGACCTCGTGCTGCGGGCGTCCACCGTCGATGACGACCTCCTGGCGCCGCTGTGGGACCTGCTACAGCAGGACGGGTTCCGGGAACATGTCGAGGCCCTGGGTGGGTACTCCTGTGCGGAGACCGGCCGTCGCGTCCGCTGACGGCCGCCGCGCAGCGAGAGGACGTCCATGGGCCGCCTGAGTGTCCGACGACCCGTCGTCCGGATCGGACCCGACGGTGCGCAGCACACGCTCGACACCCTGGCCGCCGAGGAGCCGCTGGAGCTGCGGGTCGGGGGCAGGCCGCTGTCGGTCACGATGCGCACCCCCGGCCACGACGTCGAGCTGGCGCACGGGTTCCTGCTCACCGAGGGCGTGCTGGGCGCCGCAGCCGACATCGCCACGGCGCGCTACTGCGACTCCTTCGACGCCGACGGCCGCAACACCTACAACGTCCTGGACGTGGCGCTGGCGCCGGGCGTCGAGCCGCCGGACACGAGCATCGAACGCAACTTCTACACCACGTCCTCGTGCGGGGTGTGCGGCAAGGCCAGCCTCGACGCGGTCCGGCTCAAGACCCGCTTCTCCCCCGCCGCCGACCCACTGACGGTCACCCCGTCCCTGCTCTCGGCCCTGCCGGACCGGCTGCGCGCGGCCCAGCGACTGTTCGACTCCACCGGTGGGCTGCACGCCGCGGGCCTGTTCACCGCCGACGGGGAGCTGCTCGTGGCGCGCGAGGACGTCGGGCGGCACAACGCCGTCGACAAGGTGCTGGGGTGGGCGCTGCTCGACGGGCGGGTGCCGGCCGCGGGCACGGTGCTGATGGTGTCCGGGCGGGCGTCGTTCGAGCTGGTGCAGAAGGCGGTGATGGCCGGCGTACCGATGCTCGCCGCGGTGTCGGCGCCGAGCTCGCTCGCCGTCGAGCTGGCCGACGACGCCGGGGTCACCCTGGTCGGCTTCCTGCGCGGGGAGACGATGAACGTCTACGCGGGGGCGCAGCGGGTCGCCACGACCTGACCCCCGCGCGCACCCCGTGGGCGCGCGCGCACCGTCGAGGGTGCGCGCGGGGCCGGTGGGTGCGCGTGGGGTCCGGCGGCCGGGCCCGCCGCGCCGCGCGGTCCGGCCGGCCCCGCACCTGCCACGATGTCCCCTGGACCACCGAAGGAGGACCGATGGCGGGGCGGAACGGCGGTGGCGCGCCCACCCTGGAGTCCGTGGCGCGGCGCGCCGGGGTCTCGCGCGCGACGGCGGGCCGCGTGCTGTCCGGGTCGACGACGGTCGGGCCGCAGGCGCGCGAGGCGGTGCTGCGGGCGGCCGCGGAGCTGCGCTACGTCACCAACCGGGCGGCGCGCTCGCTGATGACCCGGCGCAGCGACTCGATCGCGTTCGTCGTCGCCGAGTCCGAGGACCGCTTCTTCGCCGACCCCTACTTCTCGCAGGTCCTGCACGGGGCCCACGCCGTGGTGGCCCAGCACGACATGCAGCTCGTCTTCACCGTCGTGAGCCGCGACGACACCGAGCGGCAGCGCTTCGAGCGGTTCGCGCTCGGCGGTCACCTCGACGGCGCCATCCTGGTCTCCCTGCACGGCGACGACCCGCTGCCGCGGCGGCTGCAGGACGCCGGGGTGCCGGTCGTGCTGTCCGGGCGGCCGTTCGCGCACGAGTCACGCACCCCGCTCACCTACGTCGACGCCGACAACGTGGGCGGCGCGATGGCCGCGGTGCGGCTGCTGGCCCAGCAGGGCAGGCGGCGGATCGCGACGATCACCGGCCCGCTGGACATGGCCGCCTCGGTCGACCGGGTCGACGGGTTCCGGGCCGAGCTGGCCGCCCACGACGTCGTCGACGCGGGCTCGGCCGACGGCGACTTCAGCATCGTCGGGGGGCGCCGCGCGATGCTCGACCTGCTCGCCGCCGACCCCGCGATCGACGGGGTGTTCGCCGCGAACGACCTGATGGCCGCGGGTGCCCTGCAGGCCGCCAGGGAGCTGGGCCGCCGCGTGCCCGAGGACCTGGCGGTGGTCGGGTTCGACGACTCCGCGATCGCCGCGTCGGCGCAGCCCGCGCTGACGACCGTCCGCCAGCCGATGGTCGAGATGGGCCGGACGCTGGCCACGCTGCTGCTCGACCAGATCACCCACGGCGGGGAGCCGCAGGCACCGGTGATCCTGCCGACGGAGATCGTGCGCCGCGACTCCGCCTGACGCTCTCACGGGCCTCGTGAGAGCGCTCTCTTGACTTCTCACCCGATCGGGGCCACGCTCTGCCCACGGTGTGAGCGCGCTCTCACGAGCCCGTCCACCGCCGACGACGCCGCCGGCCCAGGAGGACATCGAGATGACCGGACGCCCGACCCCTCGACGCACGACCACGACCGCCCTCGCCACCGCCGTGGCGGGCACGCTCCTGCTGGCCGCCTGCGGGGGCGGCGGCAGCGGGAACGCCGACGACGGCACGGTGGAACTGACCGTGGGCCTGTTCGGCACCTTCGGCTACGAGGAGGTCGGCCTGTTCGACCGCTACGAGGCCGAGAACCCCGGCGTCACCATCACCTACGAGTCGACCCAGGGCGAGGACACCTACTGGCCCGCGCTGCAGACCCGGCTCGCCTCGGGCAGCGGTGTCGCCGACGTCCAGGGCATCGAGGTCGCCCGCATCGCCGACGTCGTCACCAACCAGGCGGACCTGTGGACCGACCTGCGCGACACCCCGGCGGCCTCGGCGATCGGCAACTACGTCGAGTGGAAAGAGCCCGCCGCCACCACCGCCGACGGCGCCGTGCTCGGCCTCGGCACCGACATCGGCCCGATGGGCATCTGCTACCGCACCGACCTGCTCGGCCAGGCCGGGCTGCCCACGGAGCCCACCGCGCTGGCCGCGCGCATGCAGACCTGGGACGACTACGTCGCGCTCGGCCGCGAGTACCAGGCCGCCGCGCCCGCGGGCAGCGCGTGGATGGACTCCGCGGGCGGGTTCTACAACGCGATCGTCTCCACCGAGCAGGAGATCTACTACGACGCCTCCGGGGCGCTGGTGCACGACTCCAACCCCGCGGTGCGCGCCGCCTTCGACACCGCCGCCGCCGCCGGGCAGGCCGGGCTCACCGCCCGCCTGGAGCAGTTCGTCGACCCCGGGTGGGACGCCGGGTTCGCCTCCGGCAGCTTCGCGACCATCGCCTGCCCCTCCTGGATGATCGGCTACATCAAGGGCAAGGCCGGTGACGCCGGGGCCGGGCTGTGGAACGTCACGACCCTGCCCGGCGGAGCGGGCGGCAACTGGGGCGGCGCCTACCTGGGCATCCCCGCCGCCAGCGAGAACGTCGAGGAGGCCGCGAAGCTGATCGCCTGGCTCACCGCGCCCGAGCAGCAGGCCGAGGTGTTCGCCTCGGTCGGCAACTTCCCGTCGACGACGGCGGCGATCGAGATGGTCGGCGACGCCACCGACCCCTGGTTCAACGACGCCCCGATCGGGCAGATCTTCTCCGCGTCCTCGACCAACGCGCCCGTGCAGATCCTCGGCCCGCAGGACGGCGTGATCAAGAGCGCGATGGTGCAGGCACTGCTGTCGGTGGAGGCCAACGGGGTCGCCCCCGCGGACGCCTGGACCGCCGCGCTGGCCGACGTCACGAACCAGGTCGGCTGAGCGTGCCGACCGTCCAGCGTCCCGTCCCCGGGGAGCGCACCGCGCCCCCGGGGGCGGGGACCCCGTGGCGCGCCCGGCTCTTCCGGGTCGAGGAGCGCTCCGCCCCGTACGCCTACGTGGCCCCGTTCTTCCTGCTCTTCGCCGCGTTCGGGCTGTTCCCGCTGGTGCACACCGCGTGGATCAGCCTGCACTCCTACCGGCTCGGCTCGGAGATGGAGTGGCTCGGCCTGGAGAACTACGCCTGGCTGCTGTCCAACCCGGCGTTCTACAACGCGCTGTGGAAGACCTTCACGATCGGCGTGCTGTCGACGGTGCCGCAGCTCGCGCTGGCCCTGGGCCTGGCGCACCTGCTGCACTACCGGATGCGCGGGCGCACGTTCTTCCGCGTGTCGATGATCATGCCCTACGCGACGTCGGTGGCGGCCGCGGCGCTGGTGTTCGCGCAGCTGTTCGGGCGCGACGCCGGGGCGGTCAACTGGCTGCTCGGGATCGTCGGCGTGGACGCCGTGGACTGGCGCAACGGCGACTGGACCGCCCAGCTCGCCATCTCGGTGATCGTCATCTGGCGGTGGACCGGCTACAACGCGCTGATCTACCTGGCCGGCATGCAGTCGATCAGCCAGGACCTCTACGAGGCCGCCGCGCTCGACGGGGCGAGCCGCTGGCAGCAGTTCCGGCACGTGACGCTGCCCGGCCTGCGGCCCACGATCCTGTTCACCGTCGTCGTGTCGACGATCGGGGCCAGCCAGCTGTTCGGCGAGCCGCTGATCTTCGGCGGCGGCAAGCCCGACGGCGGCGCGCTCGGGCAGTACCAGACGCTCGGGCTGTTCATGTACCAGCAGGGCTGGACCTACGGCAGCCTCGGCCGCGCGGCCACCGTCGCCTGGGTGACCTTCCTGCTGATCATCGTGCTGGTACTGGTCAACACCCGGATCGCGAAGCGGAGGGCGACGTGACCGCCACCCTGGAGCGTCCCCCGGTCACGCCCGCCACCCGGGTGCCCGCGCGCGGGCGCCTGCGCCGCAACGACTCGGCGGGCCCGCTGACCTACGTGCTGCTCTGCGTCACCGCGTTCGTGTTCCTGGTGCCCTTCTACTACATGGTCGTCGCGGCCAGCCGGCCGATGGCGGAGATGAACCGGACCCCTCCGCCGCTCACGCCCGGCCCGGACCTGTGGTCCAACATCGCCAAGGCGGTCGAGTCGCAGGACATCGGGCTCGCGCTGCTGAACTCGACGATCGTCTCCGGCGTGGTCACCGCCAGCACGGTGCTGCTGTGCACGCTGGCCGGGTTCGCGTTCGCGAAGCTGCGGTTCCGCGGGCGGTCGGCGCTGTTCGCCGTCGCGCTGGGGACCATGATGATCCCGCCCAGCCTGGGCGTCGTCCCGCTCTACGCGCTCATGGCGAACCTCGGGCTGGCCGGCGAGCTCAGCTCGGTGATCCTGCCGTCGCTGGTGGCCGCGTTCGGGGTGTTCTTCATGCGCCAGTACCTGGTACAGGCGCTGCCCGACGAGCTGCTCGACGCGGCCCGCGTCGACGGGGCCACCTCGCTGCGGACCTTCGTCTCCATCGTGCTGCCGATCGCCCGCCCGGGCATGGCCGTGCTCGCGATGCTCACGTTCATGACGGCCTGGAACGACTTCTTCTGGCCCGTCATCACGCTCAACTCGACCAACCCCACCGTGCAGGTGGCGCTCAACAATCTCGGCAGCGGGTACGTCCCGGACACCTCGGTGATCATGGCGGGCACCCTCGTCGGGACGCTGCCGGTGATCGTGGTCTTCCTGCTGCTCGGCCGTCAGATCGTCGGCGGCATCATCGCCGGCGCCGTGAAGGGATGACCCGCGTGACCACCACCCACCCCGTCGCGGTGACCGCGCCGCTGACGTTCCCCACCGGCTTCCTGTGGGGCTCGGCGACCGCCGCCTACCAGATCGAGGGGGCCGTCGACGAGGGCGGGCGCACCCCGTCGATCTGGGACGTCTTCTCCCACACCCCCGGACGGGTCGCCGGTGGCGACACCGGTGACGTCGCCGTCGACCACTACCACCGCTTCCGCGACGACGTGGCGCTGATGGCCCGGCTCGGGCTCACCTCCTACCGGTTCTCGGTGTCCTGGTCGCGGATCACCCCGCAGGTCACCGCGGACGCGCTGGGCCCGGTGAACCCCGACGGGCTGGCGTTCTACTCCGACCTCGTCGACGCCCTGCTGGCCGCGGGCATCACCCCGGCCGTCACGCTCTACCACTGGGACCTCCCGCAGGCCCTGGAGGACGCGGGCGGCTGGACGTCGCGGGCCACGGCGGAGCGGTTCGCCGAGTACGCGGGCGTGGTCGCGGCGGCGCTGGGCGACCGGGTGCGGCTGTTCATCACGCTCAACGAGCCGTGGTGCAGCGCCTACCTGGGCTATGCCAGCGGCGTGCACGCGCCCGGCCGCACCTCCGACGCCGCGGCGCTGGCCGCCGTGCACCACCTCAACCTGGCCCACGGCCTCGGTGCGGCCGCGGTCCGCCGGGCCGCCCCGGACGCCCGGGTGTCGATCAGCCTGAACCTGGTGTGGGTGCGGCCGGAGACCGGCTCGGCGCTCGACGCCGACGCCGCCCGCCGCGTCGACGGGCTGCAGAACCGGGTGTTCCTCGACCCCCTGCTGCGCGGGCACTACCCCGACGACGTGCTGGCCGACACCGCGGGCGTCACCGACTGGGGGTTCGTGCGACCCGGTGACCTGGACCTGATCGCCGCGGGCGGCGTGGACGTGCTGGGGGTGAACTACTACTCCCCCACCGTCGTGCGGCACTGGACGCGCGAGCGGCCCAGGGAGTACGCCGACGGCCACGGCGACGGGGCGGCGAGCCCGTGGATCGCCTGTGACGACGTCGAGTTCCCGCGACGCTCCGGGCGCACCACCGACATGGGGTGGGGCATCGACCCGCGCGGGATGACCGAGCTACTGGTGCGGATGGCCCGCGAGGCCCCCGGCCTGGAGCTGCTGGTCACCGAGAACGGGGCCGCGTTCCCCGACGTCGTCGGCCCGGACGGCCGCGTGGCCGACCCGGACCGCCGCGAGTACCTGCGCACCCACATCGCGGCCGTGCACGCCGCGATCACCGCGGGCGCGCCCGTCGTCGGGTACTGCGTGTGGTCGCTGCTCGACAACTTCGAGTGGGCCTGGGGCTACGGCAAGCGTTTCGGGATCGTGCACGTCGACTACACCACGCAGGAGCGCACGGTGAAGGACAGCGCGTTGTTCTACGCCGACGTGATCCGGGCCAACGCAGTGCAGCCGTAGCGTCCCGGCCCACCCCCGCCTAGACGAACGGCACGTTCACCCGAGGTCGTCGGGTGAACGTGCCGTTCGCGCGGGGCTCAGACGCGGAAGCCGAGGGCCCGCAGCTGCTCGCGGCCGTCCTCGGTGATCTTCTCCGGACCCCACGGCGGCATCCAGACCCAGTTGATCTTGATGTCGTTCACCAGGCCGCCGTTGCCGCCGCCGGTCAGCGCGGAGCGGGTCTGCTCCTCGATGACGTCGGTGAGCGGGCAGGCCGCGCTGGTCAGGGTCATGTCGATGGTGGCGACGCCGTCGGTGGCCGCGATGCCGTACACCAGGCCCAGGTCGACGACGTTGATGCCCAGCTCGGGGTCGACCACGTCACGCATGGCCTCCTCGAGGTCGTCGACCGAGGGGTCGCCGGTCGTGGCGGGCGGCTCGGGCATGCCCGCCGCACCGCGCACGACGTCGTCGGTGGTCTCGCTCATGCTGTTGCCTCCTGGGAATCGCTTCGCTCGCTCCGGATGACCGCGTCCTTGAACGCCATCCACCCGAGCAGTGCGCACTTGACGCGCGCCGGGTACTTCGCGACGCCGGCGAATGCGACGCCGTCGCCGAGGACGTCCTCGTCGGGCTCGACCTTGCCCCGGCCCTGCGCCATCTCCTGGAACGCGCCGAGGATGCGCAGGGAGTCCTCGACCGAGCGGCCGACGACGAGGTCGGTGAGCACCGACGCCGACGCCTGGCTGATCGAGCAGCCCAGCGTCTCGTGCGAGACCTCGGCGACGGTGTCGCCGTCGAGCTTCACCCGCAGCGTGATCTCGTCGCCGCAGGTGGGGTTGATCTGCATCGACTCGGCGTCGTACGGCTCGCGCAGCCCGGCGCCGTGCGGGGTGCGGTAGTGGTCCAGGATGATCTCCTGGTACATCTGCTCCAGCTGCACTAGCTCACTCCGAAGAACTCGCGGGCCGCCTGCACGCCCTGCACCAGTGCGGTGACCTCGTCCGGGGTGTTGTAGACGTGGAACGACGCGCGCACCGTGGCGGCCACCCCGAAGCGCCGGTGCAGCGGCCACGCGCAGTGGTGGCCCACCCGGATCGCCACGCCACGGTCGTCGAGCACCTGGCCGACATCGTGCGCGTGCACCCCGTCGACGACGAACGCCACGGCGCCGCCGCGGTCCTCGGTCGTGGTCGGGCCCAGGATCCGCACCCCCGGGATCGCGGACAGCCCCTCGATCGCCAGCGCGGTGAGCTCCAGCTCGTGGGCGTGCACGACGTCCATGCCGATCTCGCCCAGGTAGTCGACGGCCGCCGCCAGGCCCACGGCCTGCGACGTCATCGGCACCCCGGCCTCGAAACGCTGCGGCGGCGGGGCGTAGGTCGACCCCTCCATCCGCACCATCTCGATCATCGACCCGCCGGTGAGGAACGGCGGCATCGCCGCCAGCAGCTCGGCACGCCCGTAGAGCACGCCGACCCCCGACGGACCGAGCATCTTGTGCCCGGAGAACACCGCGAAGTCGACGCCCAGCTCGGTGAGGTTGACCGGCATGTGCGGCACCGACTGGCAGGCGTCGAGCAGCACCAGTGCACCCACCGCGCGCGCCCGCCGCACCAGCTCCTCGACCGGGAGCACGGTGCCGAGCACGTTGGACTGGTGCGCGAACGCGACGATCTTCGTGCGCGGGGTGATCGGGTCGCTGTCGAGGTCGAGCCGGCCGTCCTCGCCGACCTCGAACCACTTCAGCACCGCACCGGTGCGTCGGCACAGCTCCTGCCACGGCACGAGGTTGGCGTGGTGCTCCAGCCCGGTGACGACGATCTCGTCACCCGCGGCGATCTCGAAGCGCTCCGCGCCGGGGAACCCCGCGGCGTTGCACCCCGAAGAAGCATTGGACAGGGCGTACGCGACCAGGTTGATCCCCTCGGTGGCGTTCTTGGTGAACACCACCTCGCCCGGGTCGGCCCCGACGAACGCGGCGATCCGCGCGCGGGCCGACTCGTAGGCGTCGGTGGCCTCCTCGGCGAGCTGGTGCGCGCCCCGGTGCACGGCCGCGTTGTGCTGCTCCAGGAAGCTGCGCTCGGCGTCGAGCACCTGGCGCGGCCGCTGCGCGGTGGCCCCGGAGTCGAGGTAGACCAGGGGCCGACCCCCGCGCACGGTGCGCGCGAGGATCGGGAAGTCACCCCGGATCTTGGTGACGTCGAGCGACATCAGACGGCGGCGGGCTGGGTGAAGCGCACGTACCCGTTCTTCTCGAGCTCGTCGGCCAGCTCGGGGCCGCCGGACTCGACGACCTTGCCGCCGGCGAACACGTGCACGACGTCGGGGGTGATGTGCTGCAGGATCCGCGTGTAGTGCGTGATCAGCAGGACGCCGGTCTCGCCGCCCTCGCGGTAGCGGTTGACGCCCTCGGACACCACGCGCAGGGCGTCGACGTCGAGGCCGGAGTCGGTCTCGTCGAGCACCGCGAACTTCGGCTTGAGCAGCGAGAGCTGCAGCACCTCCTGGCGCTTCTTCTCCCCGCCGGAGAAGCCCTCGTTGACGTTGCGGTCGACGAACGCCGGGTCGATGTCGAGGTCGCTCATCGCGGCCTTGACCTCCTTGACCCACAGGCGCAGCTTCGGGGCCTCGCCGCGGACCGCGGTGGCCGCGGAGCGCAGGAAGTTGGCGGTGGACACGCCGGGGACCTCGACGGGGTACTGCATGGCGAGGAACAACCCGGCGCGGGCGCGCTCGTCGACCGTCATCGACAGGACGTCGACGCCGTCGAGCAGGATCTCGCCGCTGGTGACCTCGTACTTCGGGTGCCCGGCGATCGCGTAGGCGAGCGTCGACTTGCCCGAGCCGTTCGGCCCCATGATCGCGTGGGTCTCGCCCCCGCGGATCGTGAGGTTCACGCCGGTGAGGATCTCCTTGGTGCCGCCGTCGACCGCGATCGAGACGTGCAGGTCCTTGATCTCCAAGGTGGACATGTGTGAATCGCTCCGTGTGGTGGTGGGTCAGACGCCGGTGACGGCGAGCTCGGCCTCGACGGCCGCCTCCAGCCGTTCCCGCAGCTCGGGGAGGGTGATCTTGGACAGGATCTCGCCGAAGAAGCCGCGGACGACGAGCCGTCGCGCCGCGTCCTCGGGGATGCCGCGGCTCTGCAGGTAGAACAGCTGCTCGTCGTCGAAGCGACCGGTGGCGCTGGCGTGCCCGGCGCTGACGATCTCGCCGGTCTCGATCTCCAGGTTCGGCACCGAGTCGGCGCGGGCGCCGGGGGTGAGCACCAGGTTGCGGTTGAGCTCGAAGGTCTCGGTCTGCTCCGCGGCCGCCCGGATCAGCACGTCGCCGATCCAGACGGTGTGCGCCCCGTCGCCCTGCAGCGCGTTCTTGTAGAGCACGTTGGACGTGCAGTGCGGGACACCGTGGTCGACCAGCAGCCGCTGCTCCAGGTGCTGCCCGGCGTCGGCGTAGCCCAGCCCGAGCAGCTCGGCGTCGCCGCCGGGGCCGCGGTAGTTGACCGTCGACACGATGCGCACCAGATCGCCGCCGAACTGCACGGCGACCCCGCGCAGCGTGGCGTCGCGGCCGATCGAGAAGTGGTGCGCGCCGGCGTGCACGGCGTCGTCGGCCCACTCCTCGGTGACCACGAGGTGCAGCGTCGAGCCGTCGGCGACGACGACCTCGAGGTTGTCGGCCAGCGTGCCGGAACCGGTGTTCTCGACGACGACGGTGGCGACCGTGTGCGGCGTGGTGCGGATCTGCACGTGCCCGGCCGCGACGACGCCCTCACCGGGACCGGTGACGCTCACGGTGACCGGGTCGGGCGTGCCGTCCAGCGTCACCACGGTGGCCTCGGTGAACGCCGACCACGCCGCCGCGGCGATGCGGTCGGCGGGGACGCCGCCCTCCCCGATCCGCGCGTCGTCGCGGCCGACGGTCTCGACCGTCGCCCCCTCGGACACGGTGACCGTGGGTGCCGCGTCGAACGTCGTGGTCTCCCACAGCCCGCGCAGGCGGCGCCGCGGGGTGAAGCGCCAGTTCTCCTCGCGACCGCTGGGGACCTCGAAGGCCTCCACGTCATAGGAGGTGAACCGCTCGCTGGCGCTCGCCAGCGGCTTGGAGCCCATGCCCTTCTTCGCGCCCGCCAGTTCTGGTGCGAGCCCGGCAACCTCGGTCATCCGACCGACCCCTCCATCTGCAGCTCGATGAGCCGGTTCAGTTCCAGTGCGTACTCCATGGGCAGCTCGCGCGCGATGGGCTCGACGAACCCGCGCACGACCATGGCCATGGCCTCGTCCTCGGTGAGCCCACGGCTCATCAGGTAGAACAACTGGTCCTCGCTCACCTTGGACACGGTGGCTTCGTGACCCATCGACACGTCGTCGTTGCGGACGTCGACGTAGGGGTAGGTGTCGGACCGGCTGATCGTGTCGACGAGCAGCGCGTCGCACTTGACCGTGGACCGGGAGTGGTGCGCGTTCGGGTTGACGCGCACGAGCCCGCGGTAGGACGTGCGACCGCCGCCGCGGGCCACCGACTTGGAGATGATCGTCGAGGACGTGTGCGGCGCCAGGTGCGTCATCTTCGCGCCGGCGTCCTGGTGCTGGCCCTCGCCCGCGAACGCGATGGAGAGCACCTCACCCTTGGCGTACTCGCCCATCAGCATGACGGCCGGGTACTTCATCGTGACCTTGGAGCCGAGGTTGCCGTCGACCCACTCCATGGTGGCGCCCGCCTCGGCCTTGGCCCGCTTGGTCACCAGGTTGTAGACGTTGTTCGACCAGTTCTGGATCGTCGTGTAGCGGCACCGGCCGCCCTTCTTCACGATGATCTCCACGACCGCGGAGTGCAGCGAGTCGGAGCTGTAGATCGGCGCCGTGCAGCCCTCGACGTAGTGCACGTAGGCACCCTCGTCGACGATGATCAGCGTGCGCTCGAACTGGCCCATGTTCTCGGTGTTGATCCGGAAGTAGGCCTGCAGCGGGATGTCGACGTGCACGCCCGGCGGCACGTAGATGAACGACCCGCCCGACCACACCGCGGAGTTGAGCGCGGAGAACTTGTTGTCGCCCGAGGGGATGACCGAGCCGAAGTACTCCTGGAACATCTCGGGGTGCTCCTTGAGCGCCGTGTCGGTGTCCAGGAAGATCACCCCCTGCTCCTCGAGGTCCTCGCGGATCGAGTGATAGACGACCTCGGACTCGTACTGCGCCGCCACACCGGACACCAGGCGGGCCTTCTCGGCCTCGGGGATGCCCAGCTTGTCGTAGGTGTTCTTGATGTCGGCGGGCAGGTCCTCCCAGGTGGCCGCCTGCTTCTCCGACGAGCGCACGAAGTACTTGATGTTGTCGAAGTCGATGCCCGAGAGGTCGGAACCCCAGCGCGGCATCGGCTTCTTGTCGAACATGTCCAGGGCCTTGAGGCGGAAGTCGAGCATCCACTGCGGCTCGGACTTCAGCGCGGAGATGTCGGCGACGACGTCCGCGGACAGGCCGCGACGTGCCGTGGCGCCAGCGGCGTCCGGGTCACTCCAGCCGAAGTCGTAGCGGCCGAGCGTCGCGAGCGTCTCCTCCTGGGTGAGTGCTTCAGGAGCGGTCGTCATTCGGACTGCCTCCCTCTCGGGATCGTGGTGGTTGCCCTCCGCCGGACCTCGGGTGCGTCCAGCGGAACGTGGGTGGTGCACGCGGAGTCTCCGCGGGCGATGGTCGCGAGGCGCTGTACGTGGGTACCGAGCAGCTCCGCGAACGCGTGGGTCTCGGCCTCGCACAGGGCCGGGAACTCGGCCGCGACGTGCGCGACCGGGCAGTGGTGCTGGCAGAGCTGGACGCCGTGGCCGCCCTCCCGCGCCTGGGCCGCGTAGCCCCGGGCGGTGAGCACGGTGGCCAGCGCGTGGGTGCGCGCGTCCGGGCCCTGCGCGGCCTCGATCTGCGCGAGCCCGTCGCCGAGCAGCTCCTCGACGCGGCTCTGGGCGAAGCCCTGCACCGCGTCGGGACCGCCGTGCTGGGCCAGGTAGCGCAACGCGGCGACGGCGAGGTCGTCGTAGTTGTGCCCGAAGCGGGCGCGGCCGGCGTCGGTGAGCAGGTACTGCCGGGCCGGTCGGCCCCGGCCGCGGGGCCCGCGGCGGGTGGCCTCGCGGCACTCGGCCTCGCCGTCGGCGAGCAGGGCGTCGAGGTGGCGGCGGACGGCGGGCGAGGACAGCTCCAGTGCCGTGGCGACCTGCGCGGCGGTGACCGGGCCCTGCTCCATCAGCAGGCGGGCGACCGCCTCGCGGGTGCGGCCGTCGACGGGCCCTCCCGCCTGGACCGGGACCACCGCCCCGGCCTGGGTGGGCACGCGAAGATCGCCCGTGGGCGTTCCGGTGCTTTTCACAACGCCAGTGTTGCCTATATCCGCGCCGACGGCAAAACCGCCCCCCTCCCCGGGTGAGGCGCCTCACCGTCGTACCCCCTCGATACGCTGCCGCCATGGCCGCACCCGGGGTGGACGACGCGATCGTGGGCGAGGGCCCACGCCCGCCCGCGCCGCGCGATCCCAGCCGCACCGCGCGGCTGCTCGGGCTCACCGGCGCCCTGCTGATGGCCGGGGGCGCGCTCGGGGCCGGGGCCCTGCCCGTCCCCAACCCGCTGTTCGGCATCCGGGTGCTCAGCCTGCCCAGCCGCAACGCCACCGTCGCCATCGCGCTCACCTACGCCGGCATCGGCATGGTCGTGCTCGCCTGGCTGTGGATCGGCAAGATGCTGCGCAACAACGGCGCCGTCGCGCCCGCCCCCACGCCGGGGCAGCTCGCCCGCACCGCCGCGCTGTGGGCCCTCCCGCTCGCGCTGGCCCCGCCGTTGTTCTCCCGCGACGTCTACAGCTACCTCGCCCAGAGCGCCACGCTCGCCCGCGGGCTCGACCCGTACACGCTCGGCCCGGCCGAGGCCTTCGGCGTCGACGACCCGCTGGTGCGCTCGATCCCCACGATCTGGCGCGACACCGGCGCCCCGTACGGCCCGTTCTTCCTCGTGCTCGGCCGCGGCATCACCGCGCTCACCGGCAACGACATCGTCGCGGGGGTGTTCGCGCACCGGGCGCTGGCGCTGGTCGGCGTGGCGATGATCGTGTGGGTACTGCCCAAGCTGGCGCGGCGCTGCGGGCTCGACGTCGGGCTGGCGATGTGGCTCGGCGTCGCCAATCCCCTGGTGCTGTTCCACCTGGTCAGCGGCATGCACAACGAGTCGCTCATGGTCGGGCTCATGCTCGTCGGCTTCGAGGTGGGGCTGCGTGCGGGCGAGCGGTGGTGGGATCCGCACTTCCTGGGCGGCGGGGTGCTGATCGTGCTCGCCTCGGCGGTCAAGCTGCCCGCGCTGCTCGCGCTGGGGTTCCTGGGCATCGAGTGGGCGCGCCGGCGCGGCGGGCGGGTGCGCGACGTCGCGATCGCGACGACGGTCTACACCGCCATCGCGGCGGTGATCTACGCGGTCTTCGGCTACGGCACGGGCCTGGGCGTGGCCTGGCTCAGCGCGCTCGACGCGCCGAGCCTGATCCGCAGCTGGCTCTCGGTCTCCACCGACCTGGGGCTGCTCGGCGGGCAGGTCGGCATCCTCGGCGGACTGGGCGACCACACCGACGCCGTGCTCTCCCTCACCCGCGCCGGCGGGATCGTGGTGGCCGCCCTGCTGGCCGGCTGGCTGATGCTCGCCGTGCTCCGGGGCCGGGTCGACGCGATCACCGGCATGGCCGCCGGGATGGGCGCGGTGGTGCTGCTCAGCCCGATCGTGCACCCCTGGTACCTGCTGTGGGCGGTCATCCCGCTCGCCGCCACCCGGGCGATGCCCCGGGCGCGCCGGGCGATGTTGGTGATCTCCGGGATCCTCGCGATCGTCGTGCCGCCCACCGGGGCCGACTTCAACTTCCGGGCCTACCAGCTCCCGATGTCCATCGTCGCGGGGCTGCTGGTGCTCGCGCTCGCGCTGCTCGTGGTGCGGCGCAGCCTGGTCGGGCGCACCGGCGTCGACGTCGACGCGTGGCCGGGGCGCGTCCCGGCGGGTCGCCCGCAGGCCCGGCCCGGGGCACCTCTCTAGACTCACCTCCCGTGAGTCCGCAACCCGCCGTGTCCGTGCGTGGTCTGGTCAAGCGCTACGGCCGCACCACCGCGGTGGACGGGCTCGACCTGGACCTGCCCGCCGCCTCCGTGCTCGCCCTGCTCGGGCCCAACGGCGCGGGCAAGACCACCACCGTCGACGTGTGCACCGGGTTCGCCCGCGCCGACGCGGGCGAGGTGCGCGTGCTCGGCGTCGACCCGGCCGGGGCGCCCGACGCGCTGCGCGCCCGGATCGGGGTGCTGCCGCAGGGCGGTGGCGCCTACCCCGGGGTGCACGCCCGGGAGATGCTGCGGGTCGTCGCGGCCTGCGCGGCGCACCCCCTCGACGTCGGCTGGCTGTCCGGGGTGCTGGGGCTCGACGCCTGCGGCCGCACCCCCTACAAGCGCCTCTCCGGCGGGCAGCAGCAACGGCTCGCGCTCGCCTGCGCCGTCGTCGGGCGCCCGGAGCTGGTGTTCCTCGACGAGCCGACGGCCGGCATGGACCCCCAGGGCCGCCGCCTGGTCTGGGACCTCATCTCCGCGCTGCGCCGCGACGGGGTGGCGGTGCTGCTCACCACGCACCTGATGGAGGAGGCCGAGGCGCTGGCCGACGACGTGGTGATCGTCGACCACGGCCGCGTCGTCGCGCACGGCTCACCCGCCGTCCTCACCGCGGGCGAGCAGCAGGAGCTGCGCTTCCGGGCCCGCGCCGGCATGGACCTCGACGGGCTGCGCACCGCCCTCCCCGAGGGCTACGGCGCCGCCGAGCCCATCGCCGGGCGCTACCTCGTGCAGGGCCGCATCGACCCGTCGGTGCTGTCGGTGATCACCTCGTGGTGCGCCGAGCAGGGCGCGCTGGCCGACGACGTGCAGGTCGCACGACGCAGCCTGGAGGACGTGTTCCTCGAACTGACCGGCCGGGAGCTGCGCACATGACCTCCGCGATGCACTCGTCGCCGCCGGACCGTTTCGTCCCCGGCACCTTCACCCCGCGCCCCGGGGCGGGCGCACCCGGCCGGATGCTCGCCGCCCAGGCCGGCACGGAGCTGCGGCTGGCCCTGCGCAACGGCGAGCAGGTGCTGCTCACGCTGCTCATCCCGGTCGTGCTACTGGTCGGGCTCACCCTGCTGGACCTGGTGGCGCTGCCCGAGCCGCGGGTCGACTCCGTCACACCGGGGGTGCTGGCGCTCGCGGTGATGTCCACGGCCTTCACCGGGCAGGCCATCGCCCTCGGTTTCGACCGCCGCTACGGGGTCATCCGGCGCCTCGCGGCCACCGCGCTGCCCCGCTGGCTGCTGGTCGCGGGCCGGTTGGCCGCCGTGCTCGGGATCGTCGCCGTGCAGATGGTGGTGCTCGGGGCACTGGCCGCCGTCCTGGGCTGGCGGCCCGCCGCGACCGGCCTGGCCTGGGCGGTGCTGCTGGTGCTGCTGGGGTCGGCCGCGTTCGGGGCGCTGGGCATCCTGCTCGGCGGCACGCTGCGCGCGGAGGTCACCCTCGCCGTCGCCAACGTGGTGTGGTTCGTGCTGCTGCTGGCCGGGGGCATCGTCGTCCCGGTGTCGCAGCTGCCCGGGCCGCTGGCCGCGGTGGCGACCGCGCTCCCCTCCGGTGCCCTCGCCGAGGGCCTGCGCACGGTCCTGACCACCGGCGCACCCCCCGGCCTGACCCCGGTGCTGGTGCTCGTGGCGTGGGCCGCGGTGGCGACGCTGGCGGCCACCCGCCTGGTCCGCCTGCGCTGACCCGCGGCCCGTCGCACACCCGGCGGCGCGTCGCAGAGGGTGCAACCGGTGCGAGCGCCCGGAACCTGTGCGACGGGGGACGACGCGACCCGGGTTGTCCACAGGTTGCCGCGTTCGCCCCCGTCCGGGGCCCCGGCCGTCCCATCCTGCGTCCGTGCACATCGACGACGCCCGGCTCCTGACCCGCCGCGAACTCCTCGCCCACGGGTTCGACGATTCCGAGATCCGCGGCCGGCGGCGCCGCGGCGAGCTGTGCCTCGTGCGCCGCGGCGCCTACTCCCGGCCCGGTGCCCTGTCGGACCGGCCGGAGGCCCGCCACGCCGTGGAGGTCCGGGCCGCCGTCGGGCAGGTGTCCCCGGATGCCGTGGTCAGCCACCTCTCGGCGGCCGTGCTCCACGGGCTGCCGGTCTGGGGCGATCCGCTGCGCCGGGTGCAGATGACCCGCGCGCGACGGTCGGGTGCGCGGCTCACCGGGAACCTGCACGTCCACGCGGCACCACTGGAGCCGGGCGAGATCGTGACCGTCGGCGGCCTCGCCGTCACCTCGCTGCCCCGGACCCTCGTCGACGTGGCGCGGCAGGTCGGCTTCGAGCAGGCCGTGGTCGTCGCGGACGCCGCGTTGTGGCGCCGGTCGGTCACCCGGGAGGAGTTGGATCTCGCGCTCGCCACCGCGCGGGGCCGGCCCGGCGTCCCGGCCGCCCGGCGGGCGCTGGCCTTCGCACGGTGGGGGAGCGAGAGCGTCGGCGAGTCCCGCAGCCGGGTCGCGATGATGCACGCCGGCATCCCGGAGCCCGTGCTGCAGTGGGAGGTGTGGTCCACCGCCGGTGTCCTGCTGGGGCGCGCCGACTTCGGCTGGCCGGGCCTGCGGACCTTCGGCGAGTTCGACGGCCGCGAGAAGTACGGGCGGCTCGTCCCGTCCGGCACGACCGCCCGCGACGTCGTCTACGCGGAGAAGCGGCGCGAGGACGCGATGCGGGGCGAGGACCTCGGCGCGGTCCGCTGGGGCTGGTCCGACCTCGACCCCTTCGCCCCCACCGCCGCCCGCCTCCGCCGCACCTTCCGCCCCTGACTCCCGGCGCTGACTCCCGGCGCTCGCACGCGGACCGGCTCCTCGCAGAGGCTGGGACCCGTGCGAGCGACCACACGGCGTGCGACGACGCCGACGCATGCCGCGGCACCCGGCCCACCGGGCCCCTCTCCCATGCGGGCACCCCTGCTCGCACGCCCACCGGCTCCTCGCACGGGCTGCGACCTGTGCGGGGAGCAACCGGGTGTGCGACCGGCCACGAGGGGGGTGCGACGGGGTGAGCGGGCGGGTGGGGGTGGGGCAGGGCGGCATACGATCGGGGGGTGAGTCTTCTCGACCGGCTTCCCGTCACCTCGGCCACCACCCTGCGCAGGCTCGCGGTCGCGAACCTGGTGGCGCAGGTCGGGATCATGGTCACCGGGGTGACGGTGCGGGTCACCGGCTCCGGGCTGGGCTGCCCGGGGTGGCCGGAGTGCTTTCCCGGCAGCATGGTGCCGGTCTCGAACGCCGACGTGGCGCCGCTGCACCAGTGGGTGGAGTTCGGCAACCGGCTGCTGACGTTCGTGCTGGTCCTGGTGGCCGGGCTGGTCCTGCTCGCCGCACTGGGCACCCGGCCCCGGCGCAGGCGGCTGACGCTGCTGGCCGCGGTGATGCCGGCCGGGATCGTCGCCCAGGCCGTGATCGGGGGCGTCACGGTCCTCACCGACCTGGCGTGGGGCGGGGTGGCCCTGCACTTCATGGTGTCGGCCGGGCTGGTCTGGCTCTCCGCGGCGCTCGTCCTCGCCACCGGCGAGGGCGACGGCCCGGCGCGGCTCCTGGTGCCCCGCCCGATCCGCACGCTCGTCGGCGTCGCCTCGGTGCTGCTGGCCGCGGTGCTCGTGGCCGGCACGCTCGTCACCGCGGCCGGGCCGCACGCCGGTGACGCCGAGACCCCGCGGCTGGGGCTCGGGGTGGAGCCCATGGCCCAGCTGCACGCCGAGCTGCTCTTCGGCTACCTCGGACTGCTGGTCGGGCTCGGGTTCGCCCTGCACGCGGTCGCGGCCCCCGCCGCGCTGGTGCGCCGGTTCCGGGTGCTGGTCGCCGTGGTGCTGGCCCAGGGGGTGCTCGGCGGCGTGCAGTACGCCGTCGGCGTCCCGGAGGTGCTGGTGGTGCTGCACGTGCTGGGCGCCGGGCTGGTCACGGCCGCGGCCGCGACGCTGTGGTTCGGCACCGTCGCGCGCACCGGCGCCCCGGTGGACACCCGGGATGCGCGACCGGCCCTCACCGGGCCATGATCTGGCCGTGCGCGCGATCCAGATCACCGAGGCCGGCGGCCCCGACGTCCTGACCCCCACCGAGCTCGACGACCCGGCTCCCGGCCCCGGCCAGATCCTCGTCGAGGTCGCGGCGGCGGGCGTCAACTTCATCGACACCTACCAGCGCGAGGGCATCTACCCGATGACCCTGCCCTACGTGCCGGGGATGGAGGGCGCCGGGCGGGTCCGGGCGCTGGGCGCGGGCGTCGAGGACGTCGCCGTCGGCGACCGGGTGGCCTGGTGCGAGCAGCTGGGCAGCTACGCCGAGCTCGTCGTCGTCGAGGCGGCGAAGGCGGTCCCGGTGCCCGACGGGGTGGCCGACGACGTGGCGGTCGGCGCGCTGCTGCAGGGCATGACGGCCCACTTCCTCGTGCACGACACCTACCCCGTCCAGGCCGGTGACGACGTGCTCGTGCACGCCGCGGCGGGCGGCGTCGGCCTGCTGCTCACCCAGCTCGCGACGGCGAAGGGCGCCCGGGTGATCGGCACCGTCTCCACGCCGGAGAAGGAGGAGCTGGCCCGCGGCGCGGGCGCGGCGGAGGTGATCCGCTACACCGAGACCGACGACCTCGCGGGCGACGTGCGCGCCCTCACCGGCGGCACCGGCGTCGCCGTGGTCTACGACAGCGTCGGGAAGACCACCTTCGACGCCAGCCTCGACTCCCTGCGCGTGCGCGGGATGCTCGTCCTGTTCGGCGCGGCCAGCGGCCCGGTGCCGCCGGTCGACCCGCAGCGGCTCAACCGCGGCGGGTCGCTGTTCCTCACCCGCCCGACGCTGTTCCACCACGTGCCCACCCCGGAGGCGCTGCGGGCGCGGGCCGCTGCGGTGTACGCCGCCGTCGCCGACGGCACCCTCGACGTCCGCATCGGGCACCGCTACCCCCTGGCCGACGCCCGCACCGCCCACGAGGACCTGCAGGCCCGCCGCACGACCGGGAAGGTCCTACTGCTGCCCTGAGGACGGGTAGAACAGCACCGGACCGGCCACCTCCACGTCGACGCGCTGCCCCACCGCCGGCAGGTCGCCGTCGGCGGTGCGGCAGCGCAGGACCGAGCCGCCGTGCTCCACCAGCACCGTCGAGTCGTGCCCGTGGAAGATCACCTCGCGGACGGTGGCCGCCACCCCGTCGCGCAGCCGGAGCTGCTCGGGGCGCAGCAGGACGCGTCCCGGCCCGTCCGGCCCGTCGACGTCGAGGCGGCCCAGCGCGGTGTCGGCCCGGCCGCCGTGCACCTGCGCCGCGAGCACGACGGCCTCGCCGACGAACGTGCCGACGTCGAGGTCGACCGGGGTCCGGTACAGCTCGTGCGGCGCGCCCGCCTGCACGACCCGGCCCGCCACGAGGACGGCGACGCGGTCGGCCGCGCCGAGCGCCTCCTGCTGGTCGTGGGTGACGAGGACGGCCGCCGCGCCCGCCGCGCGCAGTGCCGTGCACACCTGCTCGCGGACCTCGGCGCGCAGCCCGGCGTCGAGCGCGGTGAACGGCTCGTCGAGCAGCACCAGCGCGGGCGCCGGGGCGAGCGCGCGGGCCAGCGCGACGCGCTGCTGCTGGCCGCCGGAGAGCTCCGCCGGGCGGCGCGGGCCGTACCCGGGCAGCCCGACCAGCTCCAGCATCTCCTCGACGCGCCCGGAGCGGCGCGCCGCGCGGCCGAGCCCGAACCCGACGTTGGCGGCCACGCTGAGGTGCCCGAACAGCGCGCCGTCCTGCGGCACCAGGCCCACGCCGCGACGCTCGGGGGCGACGTCGACCCCCGGCCCGGCGACGAGCCGCCCGGCGAGCTCGACGGTGCCGCCGTCGAGCGGGTGGAACCCGGCGATGGCCCGCAGCAGGGTGGTCTTGCCGCAGCCCGACCCGCCGAGGACGGCCACCAGCTCCCCCGCGTCCACCGTCAGGTCGATCCCGTGCAGGACGGGGGTGCCGGGGTAGGACGCCCATGCCCCGGTGACGACCAGCGCCGGCGTCACCGGCGCACGGCCCGGTCGAGCAGCAGGACGGGGACGGCGGCGAGCACGACGAGCAGGATCGCATAGGGGGCGGCGGCGGCGTACTGGCCGGCGCCCGTGTGGGTCCAGAGCCGGATGGCGAGCGTGTCGTCGCCGGTGGGGCGCAGGAGCAGGGTGGCGGGCAGCTCCTTGGCCACGGTGAGGAACACCAGTGCGGCACCCGCGGCGACGCCGGGCGCGGCGAGCGGGACCGTGACCCGGGCCAGGGTCGCGACCCGGCCGTGGCCCAGCGAGCGCGACACCTCCTCCAGCCGCGCCGGGGTGGCCGCGACGGCCGCCCGGATCGACCCGACGGCAAGCGGCAGGAACAGCACCGCGTAGGCCAGCACGAGCAGCGGGGTCTCCTGGTAGATGCCCGGGAGCAGCCGGATGCCCAGGAACACCAGCGCGAGCCCGACGGTGATGCCGGGCAGCGCGTGCGCGATGTAGGTGGAGGTCTCCAGCGCGGCGGTGGCGCGGCCGCGGTAGCGCGCGGCCAGCACCCCGACGGGGATCGCGAGGACGGTCGTCAGCAGGGCCCCGAGTGCCGCGACCTGCAGGGTGACCAGGGCGGCCGCCCCGAGGTCGGGCAGGTCGAGCCCCAGCGACGACCCGACGATCATCCAGTGCGTGAGGCTCCACGCGGGGATGCCGAGCGAGACCCCCACGACCAGCCCGGAGAACGCGAGCCACGGCAGCCGCGCGCCGCCCAGCCGCACCGGCGCGGCCGGCCGGGCCGCGCCGCGGGCGACCCGGTGGGCGGCCCTCCCGCGGGCCCGGGCCTCGCCGAGGGTGACCAGCGCGGCCAGGGCGACGAGCACGCAGCCCAGCACCGCGGCGGGCGTGCGGTCGAACGTGCCGCGGTAGCTGGTGTAGATCCCGAGCGTGAAGGTGTCGTAGCGCATCAGCGACACCGCGCCGAAGTCGCTGAGCACGTAGAGGGCCGCCAGCAGGCCGCCCGCGGTGGCGGCGGGCCACGCCTGCCGCAGCGTGACGCCGAGCAGCACGCGCGCCGGGCCGTGCCCCAGCGAGCGCGCCACGTCCTCCATCCCGCCGTCGGCCGCCCGCAGCGCGCCGACCACCGGCAGGTACACGTAGGGGAAGCTGACGGCCGCGAGCACGCCGAACGCCCCCCAGAACCCGGCGGACGCCGGCCACTCGGAGATCCAGGTGAACCCCGCGACGTAGGACGGCACGGCCAGCGGCAGCGCGAACAGCACCGCGAGCACGCGCCGCCCCGGGAGGTCGGTGCGCACGACCAGCCAGGCCGCGAGCGACCCGACGACCACGCACACCGCGGTGACCGACCCGGCGAGCAGGACGCTGGAGGCGAGCAGCTCCAGCGTGCGCGGCCGCCCGAGCACCGTGACGAACAGCCCGGGCCCGTTCTCCAGCGCCCGCACGACGAGGTAGACCAGCGGGACGAGCGCGACGACACCGGCCACCGAGCCCCACCCGACCAGCAGCGCGGGCGCCCGGCCCCGCCGCGACCGGGCGACGGGCCCGGTCGGGGCGGCGGGCCCGGCCGTGGTGGGGACCGGGCGCTGCACCACCGAGGTCACGGCGTCACCGACCTCACAGGAGCCCGACCTCCTGCAGCAGCGTCTCGGTCTCGGCCAGCGACGACAGGTCGGCCAGCTCGACGTCCGGTGCGGCGAGGCTGTCCAGCGGCGCGAGGTCGACGTCCTGGCGCTCCGGGGTGATGCCGTCGATCACCGGGTACTCGGCGGTCGAGTCGACGAGGTACTGCTGGGCCTCCGCGGAGAGCAGGAAGCGCACCGCCTCCAGCGCGGGCCCGGGGTCGTCGGCCGCCGCGGTGACGCCGACGCCCGCGACGTTGACCAGGCCCAGCGGGTCGTTGGCGACGAAGTGGTTGCGCACCGGGTAGGTGGCGGCGTCGACCTCGGCGAGGTCCTGGTAGAGGTAGTAGTGGTTGACCAGCCCGAGCTGGATCGTGCCGGCCGCGACCGCGTCGACGATGTTGCCGTTGCCCTCGAAGGTCTGCGGGTTCGTGGCGGCGAACGCGGTGAGCCACTGGCGGGCGCCGTCCTCGCCGCGGATCAGCCGGAGCCCGGTGACGAACGACAGCCACGACGCGTTGGACGGCGCGATGCCGATCTGGCCGGCCCAGCGCGGGTCGAGCAGGGCGTCGAGCGAGGTGGGCAGGTCGGCCGCGGGCACCAGGTCGGTGTTGTAGGCGACGACCCGGGCGCGCGCCGAGGTGGCGACCCAGGTGGAGTCGGTGGCCCGGTAGCTCTCCAGCGCGGGTTCGAGGACGTCGGCGGGCAGCGGGGCCAGCAGCCCGGCCTCCGACACCGCGCCCAGCGCACCGGCGTCCTGGGCGAAGAACAGGTCGGCCGGCGAGTCGGCGCCCTCCTCCAGCAGCTGTGCGGCCATCTCTCCGGTGCTGCCGTAGCGGACCTCGACCGGGGTGCCGACGGCCGCCTCGAGCTGGGCGATCAGGGGCCCGACCAGGTCCTCGTTGCGTCCCGAGTAGATCGTCAGCACGCCGTCGCCGTCCGCGGTCTGCTCGGCCGGCGCCGTCGCGGGGGCACCTCCGCAGGCGACCAACGCGGCGCCCGCCGCCACCAGGGCGACCGCCCGGATCACGTGCTTGTCTCGTCGTTGCACTGAAGGTCCCTTTCCCGAAGTTGAGCGCAGGCTAACCTGAGTCGGGAACCACGTCGATGCCCCGTCCCACGATCCGGGCCGGGACCGCGGGTCAGCGGAGCAGGCCGCGCAAGCGGTCGATGTCCGCGCTCTGGGTGGCGACCACGCCGTCGGCGAACTCGGCGATGGTGAGGTCGGTGCCGGACGAGCGCACCTGCGCCGCCATCTCCAGCGCGCCCTCGTGATGGGCGATCATCAGGGCGACGAACAGCGCGTCGAACCCCGGGCCGTCGGCGGCGGCCAGCTCGTCGCGCTGGGCGGGGGTGGCCATGCCCGGCATCGCCGCGTGGTCGGCGTGCGGGAGGTGCGCGCCGCCGTGCCGGGCGAGCCAGGACTCCAGCACGGCGATCTCGGGTCCCTGGACGGCGGCGATCCGCTCGGCCACGGCCCGCACCCCGGGGTCGGCGGCCCGGTCCGGGGCGAGCGCCGCGAGTTCCAGGGCCTGCCGGTGGTGCGGGACCATCCGGGCGGCGAACTCGACGTCGGCGGGCGACACCGGGACCGGCGAGCGGCGCTGCGCCGCCTCCGCCCCGTCCACGACCCGGGCGGGCTCCCCCGGCGCTCCCGGCACGATCACCGAGGGGCCCGGCGGCGCGGCCGCGCAACCGGCCAGCGCCACCATCAGCGCGACGGTCGGCAGGGCACGGCGCATGACACCGACGGTACCCCGCACTGCTCCGGACGGGTGGTCCTCGCGCGTGGGGGTTCGGTCGTGGCCGACCTCCTTGGCACAGTGCGGGGTGGTCGGGGGGCACGTCGGGGGGCCCGCCGCTGAGCCGTCCGGGGGACGATCGACGATGCGCGCACGCGTACGGACCGTGCTGGGGGCCGCGCTGGCGGCCACCGTGTCGCTGGCGCTGGCGGTGGCCGCGCCGGGGACCGCCGCAGCCGGCCCGCCCGCGCCGCCACCGGTCGGGCCCGCCGTCGACGAGATCGTGAGCAGCGACAACGTGACGCAGGTCGCGAACCTGCCCAAGCAGGAGCCGTTCACCGGGGAGTCCTCCTACGGCACGGACATCGCCTTCTCCGGCGACCTCGCCTACGTCGGGAACTACGACGGGTTCGTCGTCTACGACGTGGCCGACCCGGCCGCGCCGCGGGTGGTCAGCCAGGTGCTGTGCCCGGGTTCGCAGAACGACGTGTCGGTGAGCGGGGACCTGCTGTTCCTGTCCACCGACTCCCGCTGGAGCGACGACACGTGCTCGGCGGTCCCGCAGAACCAGGGGCAGCTCCCCTACTGGGAGGGGATCAAGGTCTTCGACGTGTCCGACCCGGCGAACCCGGCCTACGTGACCTCGGTGGCCACGGCCTGCGGTTCGCACACCCACACGCTCGTCCCGGACACCGCGGGCGAGTCGGTCTACCTCTACGTCTCCTCCTACGCCCCCGCCCCGGAGCTGCTCGGCTGCCTGCCGCCGCACGACCGGATCTCGATCGTCGAGGTGCCGCTGGCCGACCCGGCCGCCGCGGCGGTCGTCGCCGAGCCGGTGCTGTTCCCCGACGGCGGCAACCCCGGCCCCGGCAGCGACACCACCACCGGGTGCCACGACATCACCGTCTACCCGGCGAAGAACCTCGCGGCGGGCGCCTGCATGGGCGACGGCGTGCTGATGGACATCTCCGACCGCGAGAACCCGGAGGTGATCGAGCGGGTACGCGACGACACGAACTTCGCGTTCTGGCACAGCGCCACGTTCAACGACGACGCCACCAAGGTCGTGTTCACCGACGAGCTCGGCGGCGGCAGCGCGGCCACCTGCACCGCCGACGTCGGCCCGCTGCGGGGCGCGGACGGGATCTACGACATCGTCGACGGGCAGCTGGAGTTCCGCAGCTACTTCAAGATCCCCCGGCTGCAGACCGAGCAGGAGAACTGCGTCGCGCACAACGGCTCGCTGATCCCGGTCCCGGGCCGCGACGTCATGGTGCAGGCCTGGTACCAGGGCGGGGTCTCGGTGTGGGACTTCACCGACTCCGCGAACCCCGTCGAGATCGGGTTCTGGGAGCGCGGGCCGCTCTCGACCACGGAGCTGACGCTGGGCGGCTCGTGGTCGGCGTACTGGTACAACGGCCACGTCTTCTCCTCCGACATCCAGAAGGGTCTCGACGTGCTCGCCGTCGACGACGCGACGATCGCGGGGGCGCAGGACGTGGTCTTCGACGTGTTCAACCCGCAGACCCAGCCCACCTACGGGCGCTGACCGTTTCGCCCCATCCGTCCCCCGGGTAGTCGACTCCCACGGACGTATGAGGAGGAATGCATGGGTGGCAACAGGATCGTCGTCTACAAGGAGCCGGGAGTCGTCGCGGTCGAGGACCACGACGCCCCGAAGCTGGAGGTCCCGGCCGAGGTGGCCGAGGCCATGGGCATGACGCGCAAGGCCGAGCACGCCGTGATCCTGCGGACGGTCTCGACCAACATCTGCGGCTCCGACCAGCACATGGTCCGCGGTCGTACCGACGCACCGCCCGGGCAGACCCTGGGCCACGAGATCACCGGCGAGGTGGTGGAGAAGGGCAGCGACGTGCAGTTCCTCGACGTCGGCGACATCTGCTCGGTGCCGTTCAACATCGCCTGCGGGCGCTGCCGCAACTGCCGCGAGGGCCAGACCGGCATCTGCACCAACGTCAACCCCGGCCGGGCCGGCTCGGCCTACGGCTACGTCGACATGGGCGGCTGGGAGGGCGGCCAGGCCGAGTACGTCATGGTGCCCTTCGCCGACTTCAACCTGCTGAAGTTCCCCGACCGCGACCAGGCGCTGGAGAAGATCCTCGACCTGACGATGCTCTCGGACATCTTCCCCACCGGCTACCACGGCGCCTACACCGCGGGCGTGACGACCGGCTCCACCGTCTACATCGCGGGCGCGGGCCCGGTCGGGCTGGCGGCGGCGTACTCGGCGCACCTGCTCGGCGCGGCCGTCGTCATCGTCGGGGACCTCAACGCCGACCGGCTCGCGCAGGCCCGCTCGTTCGGCTGCGAGACCGTCGACGTCTCCGCGGACGCCACGCTGGAGGACCAGGTCGGCCAGATCTTGGGCACGAACGAGGTGGACTGCGCGGTCGACGCCGTGGGCTTCGAGGCCACCGGGCACGGCGCCGGGGCGGGTGAGCAGCCGGCCGCGGTCCTCAACTCGATCATGACGCTGACCCGCGCGGGCGGTTCGCTGGGCATCCCCGGGCTCTACGTCACCGGCGACCCCGGCGCGGGCGACGACGACGCCAAGCAGGGCACCCTCAAGGTGCGCCTGGGACTGGGCTGGGCCAAGAGCCACTCGCTGCACACCGGCCAGTGCCCGGTCCTGAAGTACAACCGCGGCCTGATGATGAGCATCCTGCACGACAAGGCCCACATCGCCGACGCGGTGAACGCCGAGGTGCTCTCCCTCGACGACGCCCCGCGCGGCTACCAGGAGTTCGACGCGGGCGCGGCCAAGAAGTACGTGCTGAACCCGAACGGCCTCATCCCCGCGGCCTGACACGGGCGACCGGGCAGACCCGGTGACCGCGCAGACCGCCGGCGGTCTGCGCGGTGACACCGGGGTCTGCGAGGTGGCCCGGCGGCCGGTGTTCAGCGGAACGTCCGCCACAGCCGTTCGGCAACCGGTGCGAACCGGTCGATGTCGGCCCACACCCACCGCACCATCCCGAGGTCCTCGGCCCGGACCGTGTCCTCGCGCCGCTTCTCCTCGAACAGCACCTCGGCGACATCCTGCCCTGGTCGCAGAGACCGGCCGTACTTCAGGCGGCCGTCGAACTCCCCGACGGTCCGCCGCTCCGGCCAGCCGAAATCGGTCCGCGCCACCTCGGTCCCGTCCGACGCGCACACCCGCCACTGCAGCACGGGCGCCGGGAGCCCGGCGTCGCGCAACGCGATGCGGCTGCGGGTCTCCCCGACGCTCATCGAGCCAGGGTCTGCGAAGGCCAGCACGCGGGCCGCGGCCGGGGCGCCCCGGCGCCGCTCCGCGCACAGCAGCGAGTCGGCCAGCTCCTCCCGGGTGACGAGGTGGCGGTGCAGCGCCGCGTCGGCGACGACGAGCCCGGCGTCGAAAGGCAGTGACCTCGCCACGTCGAGGACCGTGCGCGCCACGGAGGTGACCCGCAGGCCGGCGACGACCACGACCTCGTCCGGGTCCAGCCGGGCAGCGTGCAGGTGGGTCACGGTGCTGCGGCGGGCACCCGAGCGGCGGTCCCGGGTGGCGTGCACCCGGGACAAGTCGGCGTTCCAGACCGGCAGCCCGTGCACGACGGCCGCCGAGACGTGGCTGACCACCGCGTCCGGGGCCAGCTCGGTGACGGCCGCACGGACGTGCAGCAGGTGGCGCTGCTCCGCCCGAGGGGGCAGCAGGCCCGCGACGTAGCGCCCGCGCCGGACCCCGACGAGCTCGCCGAGCCGCAGCTGCCGGCGCACCTCGTGCGGGGCGGCGCCGCCGGCGAGCAGGGCGCGACGGTGCAGGAGCGGGTCCACGGGATGAGGATGTCGAGCCGGCCGTCCTGCCGGGGCCGAACGGCACAACCCACCCCACCTCGCAGACCGCCGTGCCACCGAGCAGACCGCCGGCGGCCTGTGCCGCGCCACCGGGTCTGCGCGGCCCGGTCCCGCCACCGGCGCGGGAAGCGCCGCCGGTCGGTCAGCCGGGCAGGCCCAGCACCGGGAGGCCGACGGCCGCGTCGACCGCGATCGCGGCGAACAGCAGGCAGAGGTAGGCGTTGGAGAGGTGGAACAGCTTCATCGGGGTGACCTCGATGCCGGCCACCACGTCGTGGTGCAGGCGGTGGGCGGAGAAGACGAACCAGGCCCCGCCCAGCACCGCGACCGTGGCGTAGATCCACGACGTGACCGGCAGCAGGGCGAGCGTGACCAGCCCCATCACCCAGGAGTACGCGACGATCCGGCGCGACACCTGCACCGGCGTGGCGACGACGGGCAGCATCGGCACCCCGGCCGCGGCGTAGTCCTCGCGGTAGCGCATCGCCAGCGCCCAGAAGTGCGGCGGCGTCCAGAAGAAGATGATCGCGAACATGACCAGTGCCGGCCACTCGACCGTGCCGGTGACCGCGGCCCACCCGATGACGACGGGCATGCAGCCCGCGGCGCCGCCCCACACGATGTTCTGCGCGGTCCGGCGCTTGAGCAGCAGCGTGTAGACCAGCACGTAGAACGCGATGGCCGCGACGGACAGCGCGGCGGCGAGCCAGTTGGTCGTCAGCCCCAGCCACACCGAGCTCAGCACGCCGAGCACGAGCCCGAAGACCAGCGCGTGCCGCGCCGGCACCTGCCCCTTGGCCAGCGGGCGGCGGGCGGTGCGCTTCATCACCTTGTCGATGTCGGCGTCGACGACGCAGTTGAGCGCGTGCGCGCTCGCCGCGGCCAGCGCGCCGCCCAGCAGCGTGGCGACGATCAGCCACACGCTCGGGATGCCGCGCTCGGCCAGGAACATCGCCGGCACCGTGACGACGAGCAGCTGCTCGATGATCCGGGTCTTGGTGAGGCCCAGGTAGGCGCCGACGGTGGCGCGCGCACGGGCCACGAACCCGACCTCCGTCGGTGCCACGTCGGTCACGGGCACACTCACCGGCACAACCTCGATCCGCGATGTGGTGGGGCGGTACTTCTACAGCGCGTCGATCCTAGCCCGGCGCATGAGTGTGCGGCCGGTCGGGTAACCCGGCGTGAGCCGTGGGTGCGGACCGCCCACCCACCGGTCCGACGTGGATAGGCTGGCCGTCACGCGTCGTGGCCTACCGCCCCCGTGACCAGTGTCCTACTCGAACAGAACCAGGGAGCCGCCGTGCCCGTGACCGATGCCGACATCGCCCGTCTGACGCAGGCCTCGCTGCCCGCCGACTGGACCGACCTGGACCGGCGCGCCGTCGACACGGTCCGTGTGCTGGCCGCCGACGCGGTGCAGAAGGCCGGTTCCGGTCACCCCGGTACCGCGATGAGCCTGGCGCCGCTGGCGTACAGCCTGTTCCAGAAGGTGATGCGCCACGACCCCGCCGACGCCGACTGGATCGGCCGCGACCGCTTCGTGCTGTCCTGCGGGCACTCCAGCCTGACGCTGTACCTGCAGCTGTTCCTGGGCGGCTGGGGCCTGGAGCTCACCGACATCGAGAACCTGCGCCAGTGGGATTCGGCCACCCCCGGCCACCCCGAGCACCGCCACACCCCCGGCGTCGAGATCACCACCGGCCCGCTGGGGCAGGGCCTGGCCTCCGCGGTCGGCATGGCGATGGCCGCGCGGCGCGAGCGCGGCCTGTTCGACCCCGACGCCGCACCCGGCGAGAGCCCGTTCGACCACCAGATCTACGTCATCGCCTCCGACGGCGACATCCAGGAGGGCGTCACGGCCGAGGCGTCCTCGCTGGCCGGGCACCAGCAGCTGGGCAACCTCACGGTCGTCTACGACGACAACAAGATCTCCATCGAGGACGACACCGACATCGCGCTGTCCGAGGACGTCGCGAAGCGCTACGAGGCCTACGGCTGGCACGTGCAGGTCGTCGAGGGCGGGGAGAACGTCACCGGCATCCTCGACGCCCTCGCCGCGGCCCGGGCCGAGACGACCCGTCCGTCGTTCGTCCTGCTGCGCACCATCATCGGCTTCCCGGCGCCCACGAAGATGAACACCGGCAAGGCGCACGGCTCCGCGCTGGGCGACGAGGAGATCGCGGCGGTCAAGAAGATCGTCGGGATGGACCCGGAGCAGAACTTCCAGGTCGACGCCGACGTGCTCGCCCACACCCGCGCGCTGCGCGAGCGCGGGAAGGCCGCCCACGACGAGTGGACCACCGCCTTCGACGCGTGGGCGGAGCGCGAGCCCGACCGCAGGGCGCTGCTGGACCGGATGCTCGGCCGCACCCTGCCCGAGGGCTGGGAGAAGTCGCTCCCCAGCTGGGACGTCGACCCGAAGGGTCTGGCCACCCGCAAGGCCTCCGGGGAGGTGCTCAAGGCGCTCGCCGACGTGCTGCCCGAGCTGTGGGGCGGCTCGGCCGACCTGGCGGAGAGCAACAACACGACGATGGAGGGCGCCGACTCGTTCGGCCCCACCTCGATCGCCACGAAGATGTGGAACGCGCAGCCCTACGGCCGCACGCTGCACTTCGGCGTCCGCGAGCACGCCATGGGCGCCATCATCAACGGCATCGCGCTGCACGGGCCCACCCGGCCCTACGGCGGCACGTTCCTCATCTTCTCCGACTACATGCGCCCGGCGGTCCGCCTGGGCGCGCTGATGAAGTGCGCCGGCATCTACGTCTGGACGCACGACTCGATCGGCCTCGGCGGCGACGGCCCGACCCACCAGCCGATCGAGCAGCTCTCCGCGCTGCGCGCGATCCCGGGACTGTCGGTGGTGCGCCCGGCCGACGCCAACGAGACCGCCTCGGCGTGGAAGGCGATCCTGGAGCGGCCCGAGGGCCCCTCCGGCCTCGCGCTGTCGCGCCAGAACCTGCCGACCCTGGAGGGCACGTCGGTCGAGGGCGTCTCCCGCGGCGGCTACGTGCTGGCCGAGGCATCGGGCGGCACCCCGCAGCTCGTGATCGTCGCCACCGGCTCGGAGGTCGCGCTGGCCGTCGACGCGCGCGAGGTGCTGGAGGGCCGGGGCGTCGCCACCCGCGTGGTGTCCATGCCGTGCGTCGAGTGGTTCGACGAGCAGGACGCGCAGTACCGCGAGTCGGTGCTCCCGGCCGCGGTGAAGGCGCGGGTCGTCGTCGAGGCCGGGATCGCGCAGCCCTGGTACCGCATCGCGGGCGACGCGGGCGAGATCGTCTCGATCGAGCACTACGGCGCCAGCGCCGAGGCCGACATCCTGTTCCGCGAGTTCGGGTTCACCACCGAGGCGGTCGTGGCGGCCGCCGACCGCAGCCTCTCCCACGTCTGAAGGAGTACCCCATGAGCAACGCACGACTGGCAGAGCTCGCCGCGGCGGGCGTCTCCATCTGGCTCGACGACCTGTCGCGCGAGCGCCTGCGCAGCGGCAGCCTGAAGCAGCTGATCACCGACTGGCACGTCGTCGGCGTCACCACCAACCCCACGATCTTCGCGGGCGCGCTGGCCGACGGCGAGGCCTACGACGAGCAGGTCCGCGAGCTCGCCGGGCGCGGCGCGTCGGTCGAGGACGCGGTCCGCGAGATCACCGTCGCCGACGTCACCGAGGCCTGCGACGTGTTCCGCGGCGTCTGGGAGTCCACCGGCGGGGTCGACGGCCGGGTGTCCCTGGAGGTCGACCCTGGCCTGGCCCGCGACACCGACGGCACGGTCGCGCAGGCGATCGACCTGTGGAAGGCCGTCGACCGGCCCAACCTGCTGGTCAAGATCCCGGCCACCGAGGCGGGCCTGCCCGCGATCACCCGCGCGCTGGCCGAGGGCATCTCGGTCAACGTCACGCTGATCTTCTCCGTGGAGCGCTACCGGGCCGTCATGGACGCCTACCTCGACGGGCTGGAGGCGGCCGCGGCGAACGGGCACACGCTCGCCGGCATCGCCTCGGTGGCGAGCTTCTTCGTCTCCCGCGTCGACTCCGAGATCGACACGCGGCTCGAGGCGATCGGCACCGACGAGGCGCTGGCGCTGCGCGGGAAGGCCGGGGTCGCGAACTCGCGGCTGGCCTACGCCGCCTTCCAGGAGGTGTTCGCCGGTGCGCGCTGGGAGGCCCTCGCCGCGCAGGGCGCCGCCGCCCAGCGGCCGCTGTGGGCCTCGACCGGGGTGAAGAACCCCGACTACCCCGACACCCTCTACGTCACCGAGCTCGTCGTCGCCGGCACCGTCAACACCATGCCGGAGAAGACGATGCAGGCCTTCGCCGACCACGGCGAGGTCCACGGTGACCGGGTGACCGGCACCGCGGCGCAGGCCCAGCAGGTCTTCGACGACCTGGCGCGCGTGGGCGTCGACCTCACCGACGTGTTCCTGACGCTGGAGGACGAGGGCGTCGAGAAGTTCGAGAAGTCCTGGTCCGAGCTCGGCGACACCGTGCAGGGCCAGCTCGACGGCGCGCGCTGAGCCGCGTGCCGACCACGCCCGTCCACCCGCCGGCCGACCTGCTCGACCGGCTGGTGGACGGTGCCGTCGCGTCCCGGATCGCGGCCTCGCCGCGCGCCGGGTGCGTGCGGGCCGCGCGCCCGCTCGTCGGCGAGATCGCGGCCCTGCGCGAGCAGCTGCACGTCGCGGGCAGGGCGAAGGTCGTGCTGGTGACCACGCCCGCCGTCGGCGCGGTCGCCGAGGCGCTCGCCGGGGAGGGCGCCCGGCTGCTGGTGCTCGACACGGCCGACCCGGTGCGGGTGGCCGACGCCCTGGACGGCGACCTCGACGCCACCGTGCTGGTGCTCGCCCGGCCGCCCGGCCTGTCCGCGGTCGACACCCGCGCACTGCACCGCGTGGCCGACGAGGTCCGCGTGGGTTTCCGCGCCGAGGGCCTCGATCCCGACGCCCACACCGTCACCGTCTCCCCGGACGCGGGGGCCACCGTCACCGGCGGGCCCGACGGCGCCTTCTCCGCCTACACCCTGGTGCCCGCCGGGCTGGCCGGTGCCGACGTCGGCACGCTCGTGGCCGACGCCGTCGCCGCCCGCGACACCCTGCTCACCGACGCCCCCGCCAATCCCGCGCTGGTGCTCGGCGCACTGCTGGCCGCGCACCCCGCGGTGGAGGTGGCCGAGCGCTGGCCCGCCGCGCTGCCGGGCGGGCCGCCCCCCGTGGTCCTCGACGGCGGCCCGGACGTCGTGGGAGCGCTGCGGGTCGGGCGCGACGTGGACCTGCCCGGGCCGGTGGCCGCGCGGGTCCTGCTGTGGGAGCACGCCGCGGCCGCCGCCGCGCACCTGCTCGGGCCCGTCACCGGCTCCGGCGACCCGCTGCGCCCGGCCTTCGTCGACGGCGACGTCGAGGTACTGGCCGGACCGTGGCTCCCCACCGGCACCGCGACCGTCGGCGACGCGCTGTTGGCCCTGCTCGGCGCGGGCGGCACCCACCTCGCGCTGCACGCCCACCTCGACCGCGAGTCCGACGCGTCGGTCGCGCTGCTGCGCGGCGTGCTGGCCCGGCGCACCGGGCACACCGTCACCTTCGACTGGGGCCCGGCGCAGCGGGCGGGGGCCGCGGTCTGCCTGATCACCGGGGCCGGTGACGGCCGGTGCGCCCTGGACGACGTGCAGGCCGAGCAGATCGACGCCGACGCGGCGGCGCAGCCGGGGCCGGTGCTGCGGCTGCACCTGCCCGACCGCCTCACCGGGCTGGTGGCCCTCGTACGCGCGGTGCAGCACCTGTAGGACGATCATGGCGACACCGACGAGCTGGGAGAGACGATGACGGCCAAGCAGGCGGCGGGCTGGACCAACCCGCTGCGTGACCCGCGTGACAAGCGGCTCCCCCGCATCGCGGGCCCGTGCGGACTGGTGATCTTCGGCGTCACCGGTGACCTCTCGCGCAAGAAGCTCATGCCCGCCATCTACGACCTGGCCAACCGCGGCCTGCTGCCGCCGGGCTTCGCGCTCACCGGGTTCGCCCGCCGCGACTGGGCGACGCAGGACTTCGGCAACGTCGTCTACGAGGCGGTGAAGGCGCACGCCCGCACCCCGTTCCGGCAGGCCGTGTGGGACCGCCTCGCCGAGGGTTTCCGCTTCGTGCAGGGCAGCTTCGACGACGACGACGCGTTCGACCGCCTGGAGGCCACCGTCCGCGAGCTCGACCGCGAGCGCGGCACCGGCGGCAACCACGCCTTCTACCTGTCGATCCCCCCGGACGCGTTCCCCGTGGTGTGCAAGCAGCTCGCCCGCTCCGGGCTGGCCCGCCAGGAGGGCCTGGAGCAGTGGCGCCGCGTCGTCATCGAGAAGCCGTTCGGGCACGACCTGGCCTCGGCCAGGGAGCTCAACGAGATCGTCAACGACGTCTTCCCCGAGGACTCGGTGTTCCGCATCGACCACTACCTGGGCAAGGAGACCGTCCAGAACATCCTGGCGCTGCGCTTCGCCAACCAGCTGTTCGAGCCGATCTGGAACTCCCACTACGTCGACCACGTCCAGATCACGATGGCCGAGGACATCGGGCTGGGCGGGCGCGCCGGCTACTACGACGGCATCGGCGCCGCCCGCGACGTCATCCAGAACCACCTGCTGCAGCTGCTGGCGTTCATCGCGATGGAGGAGCCCACCTCCTTCTCCTCCGACGAGCTGCGCGCGGAGAAGACCAAGGTGCTCAAGGCCACCCGGCTCGTCGGCCCGCTGGACGAGACCACCGCCCGCGGGCAGTACAGCGGCGGCTGGCAGGGCGGGGAGAAGGTGCCCGGGCTGACCGAGGAGGAGGGGTTCGACCCCGAGTCCGGCACCGAGACCTACGCGGCGATCACCGTCGAGGTCGACACGCGTCGCTGGGCGGGCGTGCCGTTCTACCTGCGCACCGGCAAGCGCCTGGGCCGCCGGGTCACCGAGATCGCGGTGATCTTCAAGCGGGCCCCGCACCTGCCCTTCGACGCGACGATGACCGAGGAGCTCGGGCAGAACGCGTTCGTCGTGCGGGTGCAGCCCGACGAGGGCGTCACGATGCGGTTCGGGTCGAAGGTCCCCGGCTCCACGATGGAGGTCCGCGACGTCACGATGGACTTCGGCTACGGCACCGCGTTCACCGAGGCCTCGCCCGAGGCCTACGAGCGGCTGATCCTCGACGTGCTGCTCGGCGAGCCGTCGCTGTTCCCGGTGAACGAGGAGGTCGAGCGGTCCTGGGAGATCCTCGACCCGGTCATCGAGCACTGGCACGCCGCCGGAACCCGACCCGACCCCTACCCGGCGGGCTCCTGGGGGCCGGAGTCCGCCGACCTCATGCTCGCCCGCACCGGACGCACCTGGAGGCGCCCATGATCGTCGATCTCCCGTCCTCCACGACCTCCGCGGTCAACAGGAAGCTCGTCGAGCTGCGCGAGTCCGGCGGCGTGCAGGCGCTCGGCCGCGTGCTCACCCTGGTGATCATCACCGACGACGGCCCGGCGATCGAGGGCGCCATCGAGGCCGCCAACTCCGCCAGCCGCGAGCACCCCTGCCGGGTGATCGTGCTGGCCAGCGGGCAGCGTCGGGCCGCCGCCCGGCTCGACGCGCAGATCCGGGTCGGCGGGGACGCCGGGGCGAGCGACGTCATCGTGCTGCGCGGCTACGGCCCGCTCGCCGCGGGCGAGCCCGCCGCGGGCCTGGTCATGCCGCTGCTGCTCCCCGACGCCCCGGTGGTCGCGTGGTGGCCCGGCGAGGCCCCGGCGGTGCCGTCGGAGGACGCGGTCGGGCGGCTGGCCCAGCGCCGGATCACCGACGCCCTGTCGGCGAAGAACCCGGTGAAGGCCTTCGAGCAGCGTCGCGCCGCCCACGTCGCGGGCGACACCGACCTCACCTGGACGCGCCTGACGTCGTGGCGGGCGCTGCTCGCGACGGCGCTGGACGCCCCGCCGCACGAGGACGTCACCGCCGCGGTGGTGGCGGGCGAGACCGTGTCGCCGTCCACCGACCTCCTCGCGGGCTGGCTCGCCGCGCGGCTCGGGGTGAAGGTCAAGCGCTCGCCCGCCGCGAACGGGCCCGGGCTGGTGTCGGTCGTGCTGCAGCGGCCGTCGGGGCCGGTGGAGCTGGTGCGCCCGGACGGGAAGATCGGCAGCCTGCGCCAGCCGGGGCAGCCCGACCGGCTCGTCGCGCTGGCCCGCCGGGAGGTCCGCGACTGCCTCGCCGAGGAGCTGCGCCGCCTCGACCCGGACGAGATCTACGGCGAGGCGCTGGCCGGCGTCGCGCGGACCACCCGCGGACGCACCCCCGTGACGGTCCCGGCGGTGTCGTCCTGATGGCCACCGAGATCACCGTCCACGACGACCCCGACGCCCTCGCCGCCGCGGCGGCGACCGCGCTGCTGGACCGGCTGGCCGAGCTGCAGGCCGCGGGTGCCGTGCCCCGGCTCGTCCTCACCGGCGGCGGCGTCGGGATCGCGATGCTCGACCGGATCCGGGAGGACCCGGCCCGCGACTCCGTCGACTGGGGACGGGTGGAGTTCTGGTGGGGTGACGAGCGCTTCCTGCCGCCCGGGCACCCCGACCGCAACGAGACCCAGGCCCGCGACGCGCTGCTCGACCACGTGGGCGTCGACCCGGTGAGGGTCCACGCGATGGGAGCCGACACCGGCACCGGCCCGTCCGGGGCGGAGGCCGCCGCGCAGGACTACGCCCGGCAGCTCGCCGACGCCGCGGACGGGGCCGACCTCGGTGTCCCGTCCTTCGACGTCCTGCTCCTCGGCATGGGCGGGGAGGGGCACACCGCGTCGGTGTTCCCCCACTCCCCCGCCGTCCACGAGACCGGGCGATCGGTCGTCGCCGTGCACGGCTGCCCCAAACCGCCGCCCACCCGGGTGTCGCTGACGCTGCCGGCGATCCGCAGCGCCGCCGAGGTGTGGATCGTGACCACGGGCGAGGCGAAGGCGGCGGCGGTGTCGATGGCGCTGAGCGGGGCGGACGAGGTCACCCTCCCGGTCGCCGGGGCGCGGGGCCGCCGGCGCACCCGATGGCTGCTCGACCGGGCCGCGGCGTCCCAGCTGCCGCGCGACCTGGAGCCCGATATCGGGTGACACACGTCATCGTCGACGGCGCCAACGTCGTCGGCTCCCGCCCGGACGGCTGGTGGCGCGACCGGCCGGGCGCCGCCGAGCGGCTGGCCGCCCGGCTCGTGGCGGCACTGACCGACGGGCGCCTCGTGGCGGCGTTCGGGCCCGAACCCCGGCTGCACCTCGTCCTGGAGGGTGCGGCGACGGCCGCCGACCTGCCCACCCACCCGTCCCTCGCGGCCGTGCTCGCCCCGGCCGACGGCGACGCCACGATCGTCGCGCTCGCCACGTCGCTCGCCGGCCGGGACGTGGTCGTCGTGACGGCCGACCGCGGCCTGCGCGAACGGGTGCGGGCGGCGGGCGCCCGGACCGCCGGCCCGTCGGTGCTGCTGGACGCGTTGCCCGGGGGGCTCGGCCCGCTCGGCTGAGCGGCGGCGGGACCGCCGCGGCGGTCCAACTCGTGCGCACGCGCGCAACGTCGCGCTCACGCTCGCGGGGCCCGGTGACGACGCGGGCTCGGTGGACCGGGCGCCGGTGTGGTGTGCTGCACCCGTGGACCTCCTCCCGTTCCTCGCGGTCTGCGCGCTGGTGGTGCTGCTGCCCGGCGTCGACATGGCCGTCGTCACCCAGCAGGTCCTGACGCACGGGCGCCGCGCCGGTCTGCTGGCCGTGGCCGGGATCGTCACCGGCTCGGCGGTGCAGGCGACCGCCGCGACGCTGGGCCTCTCCGCGCTCCTCGCCGCGTCGGCGCCGGCCTTCGCCACCCTCAAGATCATCGGCGCGGCCTACCTGGTGTGGCTCGGGACCCGGACGCTGTGGCAGGCCCGCCGGGGCACGGGACCCGCACCCGCCGACCCCAGCGCCGATGCCAGCGCCCGTGCCGGGCGGAGCTTCCGCGCCGGGCTGCTGACCAACCTGCTGAACCCGAAGATCGTCGTGTTCTACGTGGCGTTCCTGCCGCAGTTCGTCGATCCGGGGGCCGGGGCGACGGGCCGGACCGCGGTGCTCGCCGCCGTCTTCCTGGCGGTGGCCACGGCCTGGCTGGTGCTCTTCACCGTGCTGCTGGGCCGGCTCCGGCCCGTGCTGGCCCGGGCCGCGGTGCGGCGCCGGATCGAGCAGGTCACCGGCGTGGTGCTGGTCGGCCTCGGCGTGCGGCTGGCCGCCGACGCCTGACCCCGGCGGTGCGCGCACCTTCCCGCCGTCCGCGCACGCCCGGACGTGCGCGAACGGCGAACCGGTGCGCGGAAGTCGCCGGTCCTAGCTGCCCTGCTCGTCGGGCAGCCGGCCGTGGTTGTACTCGTCGTAGGCGGCGAGGTCGAGGAAGCCGTGCCCGCAGTAGTTGAACAGGATGACCTTCTCCTCCCCCGTCTCCTTCGCGGCCAGCGCCTCGTCGATCGCGGCGCGGATGCCGTGCGCGCACTCCGGCGCCGGGATCTTCCCCTCGGCACGGGCGAACTGCACCGCCGCCTCGAACACCTTGCCCTGCGGGTACGCCACCGCCTCCATCCGACCGTCGCGCACCAGCTGCGAGATCAGCGGGGAGTCGCCGTGGTAGCGCAGCCCGCCCGCGTGGATCGACGGCGGGATGAAGCCGCGGCCCAGGCTGTACATCGGCAGCAGCGGGGTGAGGCCCTCGACGTCGCCGAAGTCGTAGCCGAACTCGCCCTGCGTGAGGGTGGGGCAGGACAGCGGCTCCACGGCGAGCAGGCGCACCCCGGCGTCGGGGACGAACGGGAACGCGATGCCGCCCAGGTTCGACCCGCCGCCGCACGGCGCGATGACGACGTCGGGCAGCCGCTCCCCCGCCAGCCCCAGCTGCTCCTTGGCCTCCAGCCCGATGACGGTCTGGTGCAGCAGGACGTGGTTGAGCACCGAACCCAGCGAGTAGTGGGTGTCGGAGCGGCCCGCGCAGTCGCGCACGGCGTCGGAGATGGCGCTGCCCAGCGAGCCGGGGTGGCCCGGGTCGTCGACCGGCGACGGTACGACCTCCCCGCCCCAGGTCTCGATCGCGATGCGCCGGTAGGGCTTCTGGTCGTAGGAGGCGCGCACCATGTAGACCTTGAGGTCCAGGTCGAACTGGGCGGTCGCGAACGCCAGCGCGGTGCCCCACTGCCCGGCACCGGTCTCGGTCGTCAGGCGGGTGATGCCCTCCCGGGCGTTGTAGAACGCCTGCGGCACCGCGGTGTTCGTCTTGTGGCTGCCCGACGGGGAGACCGACTCGTCCTTGAAGTAGATCCGGGCGGGCGTGCCGAGCGCCTTCTCCAGGCGGGTCGCCCGGACCAGCGGGGTGGGGCGCCACAGCCTCAGGATGTCGAGCACCTCGCCGGGCACGTCGATCCACGGCTCGGCGCTCACCTCCTGGCCGATCAGCGCCATCGGGAACAGCGGCGCCAGGTCGTCGGGGCCGACGGGCTCGCGGGTACCCGGGTGCAGGGGCGGCTGCGGCGGCGCCGACAGGTGCGGCACCACGTTGAACCACGCGCCGGGGATCTGGTCGGGGGGCAGCGTCCACCGCGTCATCGGCGGAGCGTAGCGCGGTCGTAGGGTGCACGACATGGTCCTGTCCGACGTCTCGATCTCCGCCCTCGACGGCTCCCCCCTGCCCGATCTCGACGGGCGCACGGTGCTCGTCGTCAACGTCGCGTCGCGCTGCGGGCTCACCCCGCAGTACAGCGCGCTGGAACAGCTCCAGGAGCGTTACGCCGACCGCGGTCTCACCGTGCTCGGCGTCCCGTGCAACCAGTTCGGCGGGCAGGAGCCGGGCTCCCCCGAGGAGATCGCCACGTTCTGCTCGGCCACCTACGGCGTGAGCTTCCCGCTGACCGAGAAGGTCGACGTCAACGGCGCCGGCCGGCACCCCCTCTACGAGCGGCTCACCGCCACCCCCGACGACACGGGCACCGCGGGCGACGTGCAGTGGAACTTCGAGAAGTTCCTCGTCGGCCCCGACGGGACGGTGCTGCGCCGCTTCCGCCCGCGCACCGAGCCGGGCTCCGACGAGGTCGTCGCGGCCGTCGAGGCGGCCCTGCCCCGGTGACGGTGCGGGCGGCCCGGGCGGTACCGGCGGGCGCGGTGCTGCTGGGGGTCCTGCTGGCCGGTTGCACCGCGGCCCCGGCACCGCCACCGCCGCCGGTGCCGCCCCCGCCACCGGCGCCGCCCGCCGCGTGCCTGCTCGACGTCGACGCCCTGCGCACGGCGACCGGCCCGGCCTGGGTCGCCGACGAGACGGCCGCGACCGACACCCGGTGCGTCTACGACCCCGAGGGCGCCACGGCGGGCGAGTTCGTCGTGGTCGAGGTCGGCCCGGCCGTCGTGCTCGACGACGTCGCCGCGGTGTGCGCCGACGGCACCCGCACCCCGACGGGCACCGGGTTCACCTGTCGGCTGCCCGGCGGCGGGGTGTTCGCCGCGACGCTGCACGACGGCGACCTGGTGACGGTCGCGGCGGTCGAGGTCCCCGCGTCGACCACCCCCGACAGGCTGGCCACGGCGCTGGGCGCGCAGCTGCCGGGGTGAGCGCTCAGTAGGCCTCGTAAGCGCGCGGTCCTACAGCTCGCGGGACGCGCGGAGTCGGCCCAGGGCCTCGTCGAGGATGGCGGCACCGTCGGCGTCCGAGCGCCGCTCCTTCACGTACGCCAGGTGCGTCTTGTACGGCTCGGTGCGCGGCGCGGCGGGCGGGTTCTGCCCGTCACGGCCCGCGGGGAGCCCGCAGCGCGGGCAGTCCCACGACTCGGGGATCTCCGCCTCGGACGCGAACGACGGCGTCGTCACGTGCCCGTTGGCGCAGTAGTAGGGGATGTTCTCGCGCGGGGCGGTCTCCCCGCGCTCGGACTCCCCCATCGGACCGGCACCCACGCGGGTGCCGCGGATCGCGTTGCCGCCGGACATGGCCATCGCTCAGACCCCCACCTTCACCAGCAGGCCGGTGCCCACGATGGCGATCACCCAGATCAGCCCGGTGAACAGCGTGATCCGCTGGATGTTCTTGTCCGCCATCGTCGAGCCGGACAGGCTCGACTGCACGCCGCCGCCGAAGAGGCTGGACAGGCCACCGCCCTTGCCCCGCTGGAACAGGATGAACGTCACCAGCAGCACGCTGGAGACGATCAGCACGATCTGGAGAGCGATCCTCATCCCATCCTCTTCACCTCGCGGAACGACCCGTCCGAGGGTACAAGGCCCCGGGAGGGCTACGGGAGCGGGCCGCCCGCGGCGATCGCGCAGAGCTGGGAGAACTCGTCGGCGTCCAGGCTGGCCCCGCCGACCAGCGCCCCGTCGACGTCGGCCTCCGCCACGATCTCGCCGACGTTCTTCGCCTTGACCGATCCGCCGTAGAGCACCCGCACCTGGGCGGCCACCGCGTCGCCGTACTTCTCCGCGAGCGCCGTGCGCAGGGCCGCGCAGACCTCCTGCGCGTCGGCGGCGCTCGCCACCCGGCCGGTGCCGATGGCCCACACCGGCTCGTAGGCGACCACCAGGGTCGCCGCCTGCTCGGCGTCGACCTTCTCCAGCGCGGCGACGAGCTGGCGCGTGGTGTGCGCGACGTGCTCCCCCGCCTCGCGGACGTCGAGGCCCTCGCCGACGCACAGGATCGGCACGAGGCCGTGCCGGAGGGCGGCCCGCACCTTGGCGTTGACGAGCGCGTCGTCCTCGCCGTGGATCTCCCGCCGCTCGGAGTGCCCCACGACGACGTAGCGGCAGCCGAGCTTCGCGAGCATCGCGCCCGACACGTCGCCGGTGTAGGCCCCCGAGTCGTGCGGGGACAGGTCCTGGGCGCCGTGCACCATCAGCAGCCGGTCGCCGTCGATGAGGGTCTGCACGGAGCGGATGTCGGTGAACGGCGGCAACACCGCCACCTCGACCCTGGCGTAGTACTTCTCCGGGAGCGCGAACGCCACCTTCTGCACCAGCGCGAGGGCCTCGAGGTGGTTGAGGTTCATCTTCCAGTTGCCGGCGATCAACGGCGTGCGGGTGGCCATGTCACTGCTCCAGTACGGCGAGGCCGGGGAGGGTCTTGCCCTCCAGGTACTCCAGCGACGCGCCGCCGCCGGTCGAGATGTGGGAGAAGCCGTCCTCGGGCAGGCCCAGCGCCCGCACCGCGGCGGCCGAGTCGCCGCCGCCGACGACGCTGAAGGCGCTGGAGTCGATGATGGCCTGCGCCACCCCGCGGGTGCCCTCTGCGAACGGTGCCAGCTCGAACACGCCCATCGGCCCGTTCCAGAACACGGTGGCCGCGCCGGAGAGGACCTCGGCGAACGCCGTGACCGACTCCGGGCCGATGTCGAGGCCCTTCCACCCGTCGGGGATCGCGTCGGCGGCGACGGTCCGCGTGTTCGCCCCGGCGGAGAAGTCGTCGGCCACCACCACGTCGGTGGGCAGCACGATCTTGCCCGACTCCAGCAGCGTGCGGCAGGTGCCGATCTGCTCGCGCTCCAGCAGCGAGTCGCCCACCCCGTACCCCTGGGCGGCGAGGAAGGTGAAGCACATCCCGCCGCCGACGAGCAGTGCGTCGACCTTCGGCAGCAGGGCCTCGATGACGGCCAGCTTGTCGGAGACCTTCGACCCGCCCAGCACCACCGTGTAGGGCCGCTTCGGCGACTCGGTGAGCGTGCGCAGCACCTCGACCTCGGACAGCACCAGCCCGCCCGCGTGGGCGGGCAGGTCGCGGGCCACGTCGTAGACCGAGGCCTGCTTGCGGTGGACGACCCCGAACCCGTCGGAGACGAACGCGCCGTCGTCCCCGGTGAGCGCCACGAGCTCGTCCGCCAGCGCGGCGCGCTCGTCGTCGTTCTTGGACGTCTCGCGCGGGTCGAACCGGATGTTCTCCAGCATGACGACGTCGCCCGCGGCCATCCCGAGGTCGCCGCGGCCGGCGTCCCAGTGCTTCCGGCTGATCAGCCGCACCGGGGCCCCGAGGATCTCGCCCAGCCGGGACGCGGCGGGGGCCAGCGACAGCGCCGGGTCCGGCTCGCCCTTGGGCCGGCCCAGGTGCGCCACGATGATCACCATCGCGCCGGCACCGGACAGCTCCGAGATCGTCGGTGCCGACGCCCGGATCCGGCCGTCGTCGGTGATCTCCCCGGCGTCGTCGAGCGGGACGTTGAGGTCGGAGCGCACGAGGACGGTGCGGCCCTCGACCCCCTCGTCGATGAGGTCGTCGAGAGTCTTCACAGCTTCGAGGCCACCAGCCCGGTGATGTCGACGAGGCGGTTGGAGTAGCCCCACTCGTTGTCGTACCAGCCGACGATCTTGACCTGGTTGCCGATGACCTTGGTCAGGCCCGCGTCGAAGATGCAGGAGTGCGGGTCGGTGACGATGTCGGAGGACACGATCGGGTCCTCGGTGTAGAGCAGCACGCCCTTGAGCGGGCCCTCGGCCGCGGCCTTCATCGCGGCGTTGACCTCCTCGGCGGTGGTCTCGCGGCCGACGGTGGCGGTCAGGTCGGTGGCCGAGCCCGTGGGGATCGGGACGCGCAGCGCGTAGCCGTCGAGCTTGCCCTTGAGGTGCGGCATGACCAGCGAGATGGCCTTCGCGGCACCGGTGGAGGTCGGGACGATGTTGAGCGCGGCGGCGCGGGCGCGGCGCAGGTCCTTGTGCGGGCCGTCCTGCAGGTTCTGGTCCTGGGTGTAGGCGTGGATCGTGGTCATCAGACCCTTCTCGATACCCACCAGGTCGTCGAGCACCTTCGCCATCGGCGCGAGGCAGTTGGTGGTGCACGAGGCGTTGGAGATGACGGTCTGGCTGCCGTCGTAGTCGCCGTCGTTGACGCCCTTGACGATCGTGATGTCCTCGCCGGTGGCCGGCGCGGAGATGACGACCTTCTTGGCGCCCGCGTCGAGGTGCTTGGCCGCGGCGTCGCGCTTGGTGAAGATGCCGGTGGACTCGACCACGACGTCGACGCCGAGGTCCTTCCAGGGCAGCTCGGCCGGGTCGCGCACGGCGAGGCCCTTGAAGCCCTTGCCGTCGACGAGGATCTCGTCGTCGGTGGAGGTGACGTCGTAGGGCAGGCGCCCGAGGATCGAGTCGTACTTGAGCAGGTGCGCCAGCGTGGCGTTGTCGGTGATGTCGTTCACCGCCACGATCTCGATGTCGCTGGTGCCGGCCTTGCGCTGGGCGTCCACCGCGCGCCAGAAGTTGCGCCCGATCCGACCGAACCCGTTCACGCCTACGCGCACCGTCACGCCGTGCCTCCTCAGACTCGTCACTTGTTCCGGGACGACCCTAGCGCCCGGACCCCCGTCGGGGCACGACCCTGTTCGGAATCGATACACCACGCTCCGGCCTGCCCGGACGGCCCTTCGGCACCCGGGTGTCGCCCGCCGTCGACCATTGATCACCGGTGCAGGTCACACGTACCGTCGTCCGGATGTGCTCCGGGTCACCGCCCGGGGCCGACCTGCGGGAGGCGTCGTGACCAGCGTTCAGCGACCGGCGACGGCCGGGGCCCGGCGGGCCCAGCCCGACCGTTCCCAGCTCGTGTTCGACTTCGCCGAGGGCGACCGGACCCAGGTGGACCTGCTCGGCGGCAAGGGCGCCAACCTGGCCGAGATGACCAAGCTGGGCCTGCCGGTGCCGCCCGGGTTCACCGTCACCACCGAGGCGTGCCGCTACTACCTGGAGCGCGGCGAGGAGCCGCAGTCGCTGCGGGTGCAGATCACCATGGCGCTGCGCCGCCTGGAGAACGAGCTGGGGCGCCGCCTGGGCGACGTCGTCGACCCGCTGCTGGTGTCGGTGCGCTCGGGGGCCAAGCACTCGATGCCGGGGATGATGGAGACCGTCCTCAACGTCGGGCTCAACGACTACTCGGTGAAGGGGCTGGCCGAGGCGGCGCAGGACGAGCGCTTCGCCTGGGACTCCTACCGGCGGCTGATCCAGATGTTCGGCCGCACGGTGCTCGACATCCCCGCCGAGCGCTTCGAGCACGAGCTGGACACGACCAAGGCCCGGGCCGGCGTGGCCACCGACGTCGAGATCCCGGTCCCGGCGCTGGTGGAGCTCGTGGAGGAGTTCAAGAACATCGTGCAGGACGCCACCGGGCGGGAGTTCCCGCAGGACCCGCGCGAGCAGCTCGACCTCGCCATGCGCGCGGTCTTCAACTCCTGGAACACCGACCGGGCGCGGCTCTACCGCCGCCGCGAGCGCATCCAGCACGACCTGGGCACCGCGGTGAACATCTGCGCGATGGTGTTCGGCAACCTCGGCGAGACCTCGGGCACCGGGGTCTGCTTCACCCGCGACCCGGCCAGCGGCCAGCCCGGCGTCTACGGCGACTACCTGTCCAACGCCCAGGGCGAGGACGTCGTCGCCGGCATCCGCAACACGTTGACGCTGGAGGACTTCGCACGGCTGGACCCCTCCTCGCACGCCGAGCTGACGCGGATCATGCGGCGGCTGGAGACCCACTACCGCGACCTGTGCGACATCGAGTTCACCGTCGAGCGCGGCAAGTTGTGGATGCTGCAGACCCGCGTCGGCAAGCGCACCGCCGCCGCCGCGTTCCGGATCGCCACCCAGCTGGTGGACGAGCGGCTGATCACCCGGGACGAGGCGCTGGCGCGGGTGACCGGGCACCAGCTCGCCCAGCTGATGTTCCCGCAGTTCGACACCGAGGGCGGGCGCACCCTGCTCACGCGGGGCATGGCGGCCTCCCCCGGCGCCGCCGTCGGCAAGGTGGTCTTCGACTCCGCCACCGCCGTGGCGTGGGCCGCGCGCGGCGAGCCGGTGATGCTCGTGCGCCGCGAGACCAACCCCGACGACCTGGAGGGGATGATCGCCGCGACCGGCGTGCTCACCAGCCGCGGCGGCAAGACCTCGCACGCCGCCGTCGTCGCCCGCGGGATGGGGCGCACCTGCGTGTGCGGGGCCGAGGAGATCGAGGTCGACGCCGCGGCCCGCACCCTGACCGTCAACGGGACCCGCATCGCCGAGGGTGACGTCCTGTCCATCGACGGGTCCACCGGCGAGGTCTTCGCCGGTGAGCTGCCGGTCGTCGCCTCCCCGGTGGTGGTCTACCTGGAGCAGGGGCTCGACGCCGCGCTGGAGGCGGCCGACGAGCAGACCGGTGAGCTGGTGCGCAGCGTCGACCGGCTGCTGCGCCACGCCGACCAGGCCCGGCTGCTGCGCGTGCGCGCCAACGCCGACACCGCCGAGGACGCCACCCGGGCCCGCGACATGGGCGCGGAGGGCATCGGGCTGTGCCGCACCGAGCACATGTTCCTGGGCGAGCGCCGGGTGCTGATCGAGCGGCTGATCCTCGCCGACGGGCCGGCCGCCCGCGACGCCGCGCTCGCCGAGCTGCTGCCGCTGCAGCGCGCCGACTTCGTCGCGCTGCTCGAGGCGATGGACGGGCTGCCGACCACGATCCGGCTGCTCGACCCGCCGCTGCACGAGTTCCTGCCCGACCGGACCGAGCTGGCCGTACGCGTCGCGGTCGCGCAGGCCACCGGGCGCGGCGACGACGCCGACGTCGCGAAGGACGTCACCCTGCTGGCCGCGGTCGACCGGCTGCACGAGTCCAACCCGATGCTGGGGCTGCGCGGGGTCCGGCTGGGGCTGAGCGTGCCGGGCCTGTTCGCGATGCAGGTCCGGGCGATCGCCGAGGCGGCCGCGGAGCGGCTCGCCGCGGGGGGACGGCCGGTGGTCGAGATCATGGTGCCGCTGGTCGGCTCGGTCATGGAGCTGCACCTCATCCGCGACGAGATGGACGGGGTGCTGGCCGAGGTCGCCGCGGCGGCGGGGACGGAGCTGCACATCCCGATCGGCACGATGATCGAGCTGCCCCGGGCGGCGCTCACCGCCCGCCGGATCGCCGAGGCCGCCGAGTTCTTCTCCTTCGGCACCAACGACCTCACGCAGACGACCTGGGGCTTCTCCCGCGACGACGTCGAGGCATCGATCTTCGCGACCTATCTGGACAAGGGCGTGTTCACCGTCTCGCCGTTCGAGTCGCTCGACCGCGACGGGGTCGGCGCGCTGATCAGGATGGCCGTGCAGGCGGGGCGGGCGGTCCGGCCCGACATCAAGCTCGGCGTCTGCGGGGAGCACGGCGGCGACCCGGAGTCGGTGCACTTCTTCCACGACGCCGGGCTCGACTACGTCTCCTGCTCGGCGTTCCGGGTGCCGGTGGCACGGCTGGAGGCGGGGCGCGCGGCGCTGGCGTCGGACACGGCCGGAGGGTCGCTCTAGCCGGGCCGGGCGGCGGGGCTCAGCTCTCGTCGAGCATCTCCGCGGTGACGGCCGAGTCGGTGTCGGGGATGCCCAGGTCGGCGGCGCGCTTGTCGGCCATGTGCAGCAGCCTGCGGATCCGCCCCGCCACGGCGTCCTTCGTCATCGGCGGGTCGGCGAGCTGGCCCAGCTCCTCCAGCGACGCCTGGGTGTGCTCGGCGCGCAGCCGCCCCGCGGCCTGCAGGTGCTCCGGGACGTCGGGGCCGAGGATCTCCAGTGCCCGCTGCACCCGCGCCGACGCCGCGACCGCGGCGCGGGCCGAGCGGCGCAGGTTGGCGTCGTCGAAGTTGGCCAGGCGGTTGGCGGTGGCGCGGACCTCGCGCCGCATCCGGCGCTCCTCCCAGGCCATGACGCACTCGTGCGCGCCCATGCGGGTGAGCAGCGCGCTGATCGCGTCGCCGTCGCGGACGACGACCCGGTCGGCCCCGCGCACCTCGCGGGCCTTGGCCGTGACGCCCAGCCGGCGGGCCGCCCCGACCAGCGCCAGCGCGGCCTCCGGCCCCGGACAGGTGACCTCCAGCGACGAGCTGCGGCCGGGCTCGGTGAGGGAACCGTGCGCGAGGAAGGCACCGCGCCAGGCCGCCTCGGCGTCGCACACCCCGCCGGAGACGACGGGCGGCGGCAGGCCGCGGACCGGGCGGCCGCGGGCGTCGAGCAGGCCGGTCTGGCGGGCCAGCCCCTCGCCGTCGCGCACGACGCGCATGACGTAGCGCGCGCCCCGGCGCAGCCCGCCCGGGGAGATCACGTGCGCCTCGCAGGTGTGGCCGTAGAGCTCGTGGATGTCACGGCGCAGGCGTCGGGCGACCGACCCGGTGTCGACCTCGGCCTCGATCACGACCCGGCCGCCGACGATGTGCAGCCCTCCCGCGAAGCGCAGCAGCGCGGCCACCTCGGACCGCCGGCAGCACGGCTTGGTGACGACGAGCCTGCTCAGCTCGTCCTTGACCGATGCGGTCATCGCCATGTCACGGACCTCCGGGGTGCTGGGTCTGGCCATCCGGCGAGGCGCCGACCGGATGCGGGAGCTGCGGGCCGGCCACCACGGACCCCAGCGCGTCGGCCAGCGCCACCGGGTCGTGGCGCGGCACCGCCGGGTCTGCCGCGACCGGGGCCAGGTGGACCCGGCCGCCGGGCGACAGCATCGTCGACGCCGCCCGGTGGAGCCGATCGGGCACCGGCACCGCGGCGACGTCGGCGACGACCGCGTCCACCCTGAGTGCCGGAGCGTGTTCGGAGAGTACGGCCAGGTGCCGCTCGGGGGAGAACCCGGCGGTCTCCCCGGGCTCGGGGGCCAGGTTGAGCACCAGCACCCGCCGCGCGGCGGCCGTCAGGACCGCGTCGCGCAGCTCGGGGACCAGCAGGTGGGGCAGCACGCTGGTGAACCACGAACCGGGGCCCAGGATCAGCAGGTCGGCGTCGCGGACCGCCTCGACGGCCTCCCGGCACGCCCGCGGGCGCTCCGGCTGGAGCCACACCCGGCGCACGCGCCCCGGCGTGGACGCCACCGCCACCTGGCCGCGGATCCGGTACGCGCGGGCGGGGTCGTCGCTGCCCAGGCCGGTGACCTCCGCCTCGATGTCGAGCGGCTCGCAGCTCATCGGCAGCACCCGGCCGCGGACGCCGAGCAGCGCCCCGACCTCGTCGAGCGCGGCCACCGGGTCGCGCAGGGTGTCCATCAGGCCGGCCAGCAGCAGGTTGCCGACGGCGTGCCCGGCGAGCGCGCCGGTGCCGCCGAAGCGGTGCTGCACGAGCGCGGTCCAGCGCCGGCCCGCGACGTCGTAGGAGGCCAGTGCGGCCATCGCCATCCGCAGGTCCCCCGGGGGCAGGGAGCCCAGCTCGCGGCGCAGCCGGCCCGACGACCCGCCGTCGTCGGCGACGGTGACGACGGCCGTCACGTGCGGGTCGACGACCCCGCGACCGGCGAGCACCCGCAGCGCCGACAGGGTGGCGTGCAGGCCGTGCCCGCCCCCCAGCGCGACGGCCCGCGGCCCGGTCACTCGCGCCCCAGGTCGCGGTGCGCGACGTTGACCGACACGCCCTGCTCCCCCGCCAGCCGCCGCGCGATCTCCTCGCTGATCGCCACGCTGCGGTGCTTGCCGCCGGTGCAGCCGACGGAGACGGTGAGGTAGCTCTTGCCCTCGCGCCGGTAGCCGGCCCCGACCAGGCGCAGCAGCTCCAGGTAGCGCTCGATGAACTCCGCCGCGCCCTCCTGGCTCAGCACGTAGTCGCGGACCGTGCCGTCGCGGCCGGTGAACTCGCGCAGCTCCGGGATCCAGAACGGGTTGGGCAGGAACCGGACGTCGACGACGAGGTCGGAGTCCATGGGCAGCCCGTACTTGTAGCCGAACGACACCACCGTGACGCGCGTGTGCTGGGCGAACTCGGCGCCGAACGTGCGCTCCAGCGTGGCCCGCAGTGCCGGCACCGACACCGTGGAGGTGTCGACGACCAGGTCGGCGCTCTCCCGCAGCGGGCGCAGCAGCTCGCGCTCGGCCGCGATCCCGTCGACGAGTCGGCCGTCGCCCTGCAGCGGGTGGCTGCGCCGGACCTGCTCGAAGCGGCGGACCAGCACCGCGTCGGAGGCCTCCAGGAACAGCAGCCGGGGCCGGTAGCCGCGGGCGTCGAGATCCTTGATGACGGCGTGCAGGTCGGCGGTGAACGCCCGGCTGCGGACGTCCATGACGACGGCGATGCGGGCGACCTCCCCCCGGGCCCTGGCCCCGAGGTCGACCATGGTGGCGATCAGCTCGGGGGGCAGGTTGTCGACCACGAACCAGCCCAGGTCCTCCAGGACCTTGGCCGCGGTGCTGCGTCCGGCCCCGGACAGGCCGCTGACCAGCGCGACCTCGATCCCGGGCAGCGGTGCGGCCGGCACGTCGGCGGTCACGTCGGCTCCTTCGCGGGGACGTCCCCCGTGAGCGCGGCCAGCACGGCCGCGGCGGTGCGCGGCCCGAACCCGGGCAGCGCGGCGATCTCGTCGACGCCGGCCGCCTTGAGCTTGCGGACCGACCCGAAGTGCCGCAGCAGCGCGCCGCGCCGGGCCGGGCCCAGGCCGGGCACCCCGTCGAGCTCGGAGCTGGTCATCCCCTTGGAGCGCCGCTGGCGGTGGTAGGTGATGGCGAAGCGGTGGGCCTCGTCGCGCAGCCGCTGCAGCAGGTAGAGCCCCTCCGAGGTGCGGGAGAGGATCACCGGGTCGGGTTCGCCGGGCATCCACACCTCCTCCAGCCGCTTGGCCAGTCCGCACACCGCGACGTCGGTGACGCCGAGCTCGGCGAGCACGTCGGCCGCCGCCTGCGCCTGCGGGGCCGCCCCGTCGACGACGAGCAGCTGGGGCGGGTAGGCGAACCGGCGGGGCCGTCCGGTATCCGGGTCGATGCCCGGACGGGAGCCGACGTCGGGCTTTTCGGCCGCATCCGCCGCGCCGTTACCGGTCTCGGCCAGATAGCGGCGGAAGCGGCGGCGCACGACCTCGGCGATCGCCGCGACGTCGCCCAGCTGCGCCGCGTCCTTGATCTCGAACCGGCGGTAGTCCGACTTCTTCGCGAGGCCGTCCTCGAACACCACCAGCGACGCCACGACGTCGGTGCCCTGCACGTGCGAGACGTCGATGCACTCGATGCGCAGCGGGGCGGTGTCGAGGCCGAGTCCGTCCTGGATCTCCTGCAGCGCCGCCGAGCGCGCCGTGAGGTCGCCCGCCCGGCGCAGCTTGTGCTGGGTGAACGCCTCGGCGGCGTTGCGGGCGACGGTCTCGGCGAGTGCCCGCTTGTCGCCGCGCTGGGGCACCCGGATGACGACCCGCGAACCGCGCAGCTCGGACAGCCACTCGGCCAGCGCGTCGACCTCGGCCGGCAGCTCGGGCACGAGGATCTCGCGGGGCACCGGCTGGGCGGCGTCGTCGCTGGACTCCGCGAGCGCGGCCTGCTCGCCGTAGAACTGCACGAGGAAACGCTCGACGAGCTGGGCGGTGTCGGCGGGCTCGACCTTGTCGATCACCCAGCCGCGCTGGCCGCGCACGCGCCCGCCGCGCACGTGGAAGACCTGGACGGCGGCCTCCAGCTCGTCGTCGGCGAACGCGACGACGTCGGCGTCGGTGCCGTCGCCGAGCACGACGGCCTGCTTCTCCATCGCCCGCTTCAGCGCGCCGATGTCGTCGCGCAGCCGGGCGGCCCGTTCGAAGTCCAGGTTCTCCGACGCCTGCGCCATCCGGCGCTCCAGCTGGCGGACGAGGTGGTCGGTGCGGCCGGCGAGGAAGTCGCAGAAGTCCTCGACGATCTCGCGGTGCGTCTGCGCGTCGACCCTGCCGATGCAGGGGGCGGAGCACTTGTCGATGTAGCCGAGCAGGCAGGGCCGCCCGATCTGGCCGTGGCGGCGGAACACCCCGGCCGAGCAGGTGCGGGCCGGGAACACGCGCAGCAGCAGGTCCAGGGTCTCCCGGATGGCCCAGGCGTGGGCGTAGGGCCCGAAGTAGCGGACGCCCTTGCGGCGCGGGCCGCGGTAGACGTGCAGCCGCGGGTACTCCTCGCCCACGGTGACCGCCAGGACCGGGTAGGTCTTGTCGTCGCGGTAGCGGACGTTGAACCGCGGGTCGAACTCCTTGATCCAGTTGTACTCGAGCTGCAGCGCCTCGACCTCGGTGCCGACCACCGTCCACTCGACGTGCGCGGCGGTGGTGACCATCTGGCGGGTGCGCGGGTGCAGCCCGGACAGGTCGGCGAAGTAGGAGTTGAGCCGCTGGCGCAGGTTCTTCGCCTTGCCGACGTAGATCACGCGCCCGTGCACGTCGGAGAACCGGTAGACCCCGGGGGCCTCGGGGATCGAACCGGTGGCCGGGCGGTAGCTCGCGGGATCAGGCATGGCCTCCCCAGGGTAGGACGGCACCCCGACGGGCCGCGGCTCGGGCCGGGACCGGTCCCGGCCCGGGAGGGCCATGCTGCGTCCGACCGGGTGTATTGCTAACGACGCGTGCCCCGACGACGATCCGACACGGAGACGACCGACCCGGAGGCGACCATGACCGACCCGACCGGACCTCCCCCCGCCGGGTGGAACCAGGGCGGCTGGTCCACCACCGGCGCGTCGCCGGACGGCGGGAAGGCCCCGGTCGGGGACGCCGAGCACCCGGAGACCGCCCAGTACCCGGGGGCCGGGCACCACCCCGGTGCCGGCCAGCTCCCCGGGGCGGGCCAGTACCCGGAGACCGCCCTGTACCCGGGCGCGGGCCAGTACCCCGGGGCGGGCCAGTACCCGGGGGCCGGCCAGTACCCCGGGCCGGGCCAGTACCCGGCCGGTCCGCAGGCCGCGGGTCCCTACCCCGGTTCCCCGTACGGGGGCGAGCAGTACGGCCGCGACCCCGGCGCGTACGGGCCGGGCCAGGCCGGCTGGAACCCGGCGTACGGCGGGGCGCCGGCGCCGGCGCCCGGACGCGGGCGGCGCACCGGGATCATCGTCGCCGCGGTGGTGGCGTCCGTCGCGATCGTGGCGGCCGTCGTCGTGGTGGTGCTGCTCAACCGCGCGCCCGACCCCGACACCCCCGTCGCCCGGGGTGCCTCGACCGCCGCACTGGCGATCCCCGACAACACCCCCGGTGGCGCGACCAGCACGATCACCCTGACCGGCGACGCCACGGTCGGCCGGATCGACGTGGTGCTGGACCTGCAGCACCGGTTCCCGCGGGAGATCACCGGGGTGCTCACCTCCCCCGCGGGGCGCCAGGCCGTGGTCTTCCCGCGCTCCGACACCGCGGGCCGGGTCACCCTCTCGACCACCCAGCCGTCGTCGCCGCTGCTGAACCTGCAGGGCGGCCCGGTCGCCGGGGACTGGGCGCTGACGCTGTCCGACGAGGTCAGCGCGGACCCGGGCACGCTGAACAGCTGGGAGATCGTCGTGTACCCGGCCGCCGCGGACGCGCCCGTCCCCTCCGCCGCCCCGGCGACGGGATCGTCGGCCCCCGGCCTGGCGATCCCGGACGACGACGATCTCCTCGGCGTCACCGACGTCGTCGACCTGGGCGGCTACGGCACCGTCGACCGGGTCGCCGTCGACGTCACGATCGCCCACGGCATCAGCAGCGACCTGCGGGTGGAGCTGCGCTCGCCGCTGGGGCGCACCGTGGTGCTCACCGAACGCGAGGCGGGGCTGTCCAGCGGGGGGACGATCACGCTGAGCCTCGACTCCTCCGCGCCCGGGTCGCCGCTCGCCCCGCTCGTCGGGGAACCGCTGGCCGGGCCGTGGCGGCTGCGGGTGCTCGACGCCGTCATCGTCGACACCGGCACGCTCCAGGACTGGTCGGTCACCGTCAACGGCTGAGCCGGCTGTCGGTCCCGCGTGCTATCCCTGTCCCCGTCACGAACACGCGTTCGAAGGGGGTGCGGGATGGGTGCCGACAAGCTCGACACGGTCCGCAAGCTGCTCGCCAAGGCCGAGGGGGCCGCCACCGCGCAGGAGGCGCAGGCCTACACCGCCAAGGCCGTGCAGCTGATGGCCCGCCACGGCATCGACGAGGCGCTGCTGGGTGCCGCCCGTCCCGGTGACGACGAGATCGGGGCCACCCGCATCGCCGTCGACGACCCGTACAGCGCGGGCAAGGCGCGGCTCCTGGGCTGGGTCGGCAGCGCGTTCGGCTGCCGCTGCGTGCTGCACGGCGTCCGCGGCGGGCGGGTCACGGCCGTCACGGTGTTCGGGCACGCGTCGGACCGGGCGCGGGTGGAGCTGCTGCACACCTCGCTGCTGCTGCAGGCGACCTCGCAGCTGGTGCGGTTGCGCCCGCCCGATCCCCGCGAGTCGGTCGCGGCCTACCGGCGGTCCTGGCTGCACGGGTTCGCCGTGGAGGTCCACCGCAGGCTCGCCGCCGCGCACGAGGACGCCGAGCGCGAGGCCGCGGGCACCACCCCCGGCGCCCACGGCCCGTCCGTGGCGCTGGTGCTGGCCGACCGGCGCGAGCGGGTGGAGCGGGCGTGGGCGGAGGCGTTCCCCGAGCTCGGGCGCGCCCGCCGCTCGATGCTCACCGGGTCCGGCGTCCGGGCGGGCACCCGGGCCGGCGCCCGTGCCGATCTGGGCCACCCCCGGGTCACCCCCGCCCGCTCCCCGGCCCTGGGCCGGTGAGCGCACACCCCGCGGCCCGTCGCACACCCCGCGGCCCGTCGCACAGGCTGCACCCCGTGCGCGGGCCCGGACCCTCTGCGCGAGCCCGGACCCTGTGTCCGAACCGCACCTCCGCCCGGGGGGTGCGGTCAGGCGGGGAGGGCGAGCAGGCGGTCGACCACGAGGTCCACGCGGGGGGCGCTCACGTGCGGGGGGTCCACGACGGCCGACACCCGGCCCTCCAGCCGGGTCGCCAGCGCCCCGACCAGCCCGGCGCGCACCGCCCCGTGCACGTCCCAGGAGTGCACGGCCACCAGCGCGGTGCGCTCGGGAGCCGAGTCGACCTGCTCGCACACCCAGTCGTAGACCCGCGGCGGGGGCTTGAACGCGCCGATCGCCTCGGCCGAGTGCACGCCGCGCAGGTAGGTGCGCAGACCGGCCCGGTCCAGCGCGTCGCAGGCAGTGCCGGGGCTTCCGTGGGTGAACGCGTAGGTGGGCACCCGGGCCAGGGCGAGCGCCTGCAGCGCGGGCTCCACGTCGGGGTGCGGGGGCAGGTGGGCGAAGCCGGCGAGCACGTGGTCGAGCGCCTCGTCGGAGAGCGTGTGGCCGGTGGTGGTGCGCAGCGCGGCGCGGGCCACGTCGCCGAACGGCGGGGTCGACCCGGCGAGCGTCAGGGCCATCCCGTCGCGCAGGGTGCGGGTGAAGAACAGCTCCCACTCGTGGGCGGGGCGCCCGACGTCGACGAACCGGGCGCCGAGGGCATCGACCTGCAACATGGTCTCGAACACGTCGAACAGCACGACCCGCGGGCGGCGGTCGTCGGCGCGGGGGCGGTCCGGGGTGCCCGGCCGGGGGGACACGGTCATCGCCGTTACTCCTTCCGGAGCAGCGGAGCCGCCCCGGCGGATCGTGGCTCAGGCCGCGGCGACGGGCCGTCCGGGCGGGGTGTCCCAGCGCCGAACGGCGTCGAGGACGCGCCGAACGTGCAGCGCGCGCAGGGGCGCGAGCGCGTACCCCGGGTAGCTGGCCAGCCACACCGCGCTACCGAGGCTCACCGCGTCGGCGCCCGCCCAGAAGTACTCGCGGCAGTCGTCGACGGTGCGGACGCCGCCGGTGGCGATGATCGGCAGCGTCACGCCGGCCTCGCGCAGCTCCGACACCACGCGCAGCCCGATCGGCTTGATCGCCCGCCCGGACAGGCCGCCGTAGCGGTTGGCCAGGAACGGCTCGCCGGTGCGGGGGTCCAGGCGCAGCGCCTTCACGGTGTTGATCGCGGTCAGCGCCGACACCCCGGCCGCGGCGGCGGCGCGGGCGCTGCGCACGTAGTCGTGGTCGGGGGACAGCTTGAGGATCACCGGGTGGCTGCTGCGCGGCACGGCCTCGGCGAGCACCTCGTCCAGGATCGTGGACAGGTCGACGTTCACGTTGGGGCAGCTGACGTTGAGCTCGACCGCGGCGATGTCCCCGGCGGGCACGGCGGCGTTGACGCGGTCCACCAGCGTCACGAGCTCCTCGCCGGAGAAGCCGCCGAGGGAGATGATCGTGCGCTGACCGCGGGTGCGGGGGTGGTAGTCGCGCAGGTAGGCCTCGATGCCCACGTTGCACCAGCCGAACGCGTTGAGCCAGCCGCCGTCGGTGCGGCGCAGCACCCGGCCGTAGCGGCGGAGCAGGCCGGGGAGCTCGCCGAGGGAGTAGTCGTCGCGGGTGCTGAAGTGGCCCTCGCGCGGCTCCACGGTGAGCGTGCGGGTGGTGACGGCCCCGAAGCGCTCCAGCGGCACGAACAGCGACACCGGGCTCATGCCGTAGGGCAGCAGCGGGGAGTTCGCCACCCCGTAGCCCAGCAGGCTCGAGGAGGTGACCAGCCGGTTGCGGAGCACGATGTCGCCCAGCCGCACCTCGCCGTGGTCGGGGACCTGCTTGGCTCGCAACACGCCACGATGCTACGTGCGGCCCACCCGGCCCCGTACCGGCCGGGCCCGTGACCGTCGCCGCACCTCAGCTCGCGTGGGCCGCCGCGTGCAGGGCGCGCAGCCGGCGCATCGCCTCGACCGCGCGCTGCCCGTCGACCGCCTGCACCGCCATGACCGGCACGTACTCGTAGTCGGGCAGGTCGATGCGGGCCCACGACGCGCCGTCGGGGAACGCGACGCGCTGCACCTCGGTCCACGGGAAGCGACGGGTGGCGAACACGTTGCGGATCTCGATGCCCTCGGCGTCGGCCCGGACCCGCGGGCGGGCCATCAGCAGGCAGCCCGCCGCGAAGAACAGGCCGATGACGACGAGCGCCACCTGGTCGGCGACGCGGAAGATCACCCCGGTGTCGCTGTTGCGCAGCACCAGCGCGATCACCGTGAACAGCACGACGATCACCACCGCCGACGCCCAGGAGATCACCGCCGCCCGCAGCGGGCGCAGCGTCAGCGTCTCGCGCTCCTCGGTCACCGTCACGGGCCCTTCCTCAGGTCGCGCAGCAGCACCGCGGTGTGCAGGGCGGCCAGGCAGGCCTCCGCGCCCTTGTCCTCCGACGCGCCGGGCCCGCCGGAGCGGTCGACGGCCTGGTCGTGGTTGTCGCAGGTCAGCACCCCGTTGCCGACGGGCGTGCGCTCGTCGAGCGCCACCCGCGTCAGCCCGTCGGTGACGGCGTCGCAGACGTACTCGAAGTGCGGCGTGCCGCCCCGGATGACGGCGCCGAGCGCCACCACCGCGTCGTGGGTGCGGGCGAGCTCCTGGCAGACCACCGGCAGCTCGACGGTGCCCGACACCCGCACCACGGTGGGGTCGGGGGCGCCGGCCTCGCGGGCCGTCGACACCGCGCGCTCCAGCATCAGGTCGACGATGTCGGCGTGCCAGCTGGTGGCGGCCACCGCGACCCGCAGGCCACCGGCGTCGGGCAGGGTCCCGACGACGGGCCGGCCCTCGCCGCTCACGACGGGACGCCGGCCGCGCCGGGCGCGTCGAGGTCGGGCAGGTCGTGGCCCATCCGGTCGCGCTTGGTGCGCAGGTAGGCGAGGTTCTCCGGCACCGCCCGCACGGGCAGCGGCACCCGGCCGGTGACCGCGAGGCCGTAGCCCTCCAGTCCGGCGCGCTTGTCCGGGTTGTTGGTGAGCAGCCGCATCGACCGCACACCGAGGTCGACGAGGATCTGCGCGCCCATGCCGTAGTCGCGGGCGTCGGCGGGCAGGCCCAGCGCGAGGTTGGCGTCGACGGTGTCGGCCCCGGCCTCCTGCAGCTGGTAGGCCTGCAGCTTGTGCAGCAGGCCGATGCCCCGGCCCTCGTGCCCGCGCATGTAGAGCACGACGCCGCGCCCCTCCTCCGCGACCGCGGCCAGCGCCGCGTCGAGCTGGGGTCCGCAGTCGCAGCGCAGCGAGCCCATGACGTCGCCGGTGAGGCACTCGGAGTGCACCCGCACCAGCACGTCCTCGCCGGTGTCGAGCTCGGTGCCGATGTCGCCGCGGACCATCGCGATGTGCTCGATGCCGTCGAGCAGCGAGTCGTAGCCGAAGGCGGTGAAGTCGCCGTGGGCGGTGGGGATGCGGGCCTGCGCCACGCGCACGACGTGCTTCTCGAAGCGGCGCCGGTGGGCGATGAGGTCGGCGATGGTGATCAGCGTGAGGTCGTGCTCGTCGGCGAAGACGCGCAGCTCCTCGCCGCGGGCCATCTCCCCCTCGTTCTTCTGCGACACGATCTCGCACAGCGCACCGGCCGGGGCGAGCCCCGCCAGCCGGGCCAGGTCGACGGCGGCCTCGGTGTGGCCGGGGCGGCGCAGCACGCCGCCCTCGCGGGCCCGCAGCGGCAGCACGTGGCCGGGGCGGACCAGGTCGTTGGGCCCCGCCGACGGGTCGGCCAGCAGCCGGATCGTGTGGGCGCGGTCGGCTGCCGAGATGCCGGTGGTGATCCCGAGCCGGGCGTCGACCGTGACGGTGAACGCGGTGCGGAAGCTGTCGGAGTTGGTGTGGTGCATGGGCGGGAGGTCGAGGCGGTCGCACTCGGTCTCGGTGAGCGCCACGCAGACGTAGCCGGAGGTGTAGCGCACCATGAACGACACCAGCTCGGGCGTCGCCATCTCCGCGGCGAAGATGAGGTCGCCCTCGTTCTCGCGGTCCTCGTCGTCGACCACCACCACGGCCTTGCCGGCCTTCAGGTCGGTGAGGGCCTTCTCGATGGCCTCGGTGCCGCCGCGCGGCCTGCCGTCCGTGTCGCTGTCCACATCTCCACCGTTCACGTTCATCGGGTCACGTTCATCGGGCCGTGCCGCCGTACCCGCCGACCAGCCGTTCCACGTACTTCGCGAGGACGTCCACCTCGATGTTGACGGTATCCCCCGCCCGCCGGATCCCCAGAGTGGTGTGCGCCAGGGTCGTGGGGATCAGCGCGACGGTGAACGAGTCCGGGCCCACCGAGGCGACCGTCAGCGACACGCCGTCGACGGTGATCGACCCCTTCTCCACCACGTAGCGCGCGAGGTCGGGGGCGAGGCTGAACCGCAGCTCGTCGCTGCGCTCCGCGGGGGTGCGCGAGATCAGCGTCGCCACGCCGTCGACGTGGCCCTGCACGATGTGCCCGCCCAGGCGGCCCGACACCGGGACGGCCCGCTCCAGGTTCACCGGCGTGCCGGCCGCGACGGCGCCCAGGCTCGACCGCTTCAGCGTCTCGGGCACCAGCTCGACGCGGAACGTGCCGTCGGTGCTGCCGTGGGGGTCGATCACGGTGAGGCAGACGCCGTTGACCGCGATCGAGTCGCCGTGCCCGGCGTCGGTGGTGACCAGGGGGCCGCGCACGGTGAACTCCACCACCTCGGCGCTCTCGCGCACGGCGAGGACCTCGCCCATCTCCTCGACGATGCCGGTGAACATCCCGCCGCCCTTCTCCGCTCCTGCCCGTACCAACCTGCGGGCGCACCCGGATCATCCCCCGGGCCGCGCCGGGCCCGTCAGGCGGTCCAGGCCCGGTGCGGTGCGGCCGTGCGCACGCGGTCGCGCAGGGCCGCCACGGCGCGGGCGGGGTCGTCGGCCCCGTAGACGGCCGACCCGGCCACGAAGCAGTCGACCCCGGCCTCCGCGGCGGCCTCGACGGTGTCGGCGTTGATGCCGCCGTCGATCTCGACCAGCAGCGTCAGGTGCCCGGTGTCGACGAGGCGGCGCGCGGTGCGCACCTTGTCGAGCACCCGGGGCATGAAGCTCTGCCCGCCGAAACCGGGCTCCACGCTCATCACCAGCAGCGTGTCGTAGTGGCGCAGCACCTCGACCCACGGCTCGAGCGGGGTGTCGGGCTTGATCGACAGGCCCGCCCGCGCCCCCGCCGCGCGCAGGTTCCGTGCCAGCGCGACGGGGTCGGCGGCGGCCTCGGCGTGCACGGTGACGTTGTGCGCGCCCGCCTCCGCGTAGCCCGGCGCCCAGCGGTCGGGGTCCTCGATCATCAGGTGGCAGTCCAGCGGGATGTCGGTCGCCCGCAGCAGCGACTCGACGACCGGCAGGCCCAGTGTGAGGTTGGGCACGAAGTGCGCGTCCATGACGTCGATGTGCAGCCAGTCGGCCCCGGCCTCCCCGGCGACGGCGGCGGCCTCGTCGGCGAGGTGGGCGAAGTCGGCCGACAGCATGCTCGGGGCGATCATCGGGTGCACGCCGCGAGGGTACGGGCCCCGCCGCGGGCCCTCACGCCCGGACGAAGTCCGCCACCAGCCGGGCCACCGCCACCGGGTCCTGCAGCGGCATGCCGTGCCCGACGCCGGGCAGCTCGACCGACCGCGCGCCGGGCATCCACTCCGCGAGCAGCGCGACCGCCTCGGCGAACATCGGGGTCGTCCGGCTGCTCTCGGCCCCGCACACCAGCAGCGTCCGGGCCCGCACGCGGGCGGCGAGAGCGGCGTCGAACCGCCAGTCCACGGCCGCGGCCCGGATCTCGTCGGTGAGGAAGTAGGCGGCGTCGCGGGCGAGCCGGTCGGGGGCGTCCTCGCCGAGCCGGGCCCGCAGCAGGGCGCGGTAGTCGAGGCCGTCGACCCCGCGCAGGAACAGGTCGGCGGCGCGGGCCACGTCCCCGTCGGCCAGCGCCGCCATGACCGGCCCGACGACCCGGGCGTTCGTCTCCTCCGCCGCGGGCCCGGCCGGCCGGGGCGCCGGCTCCAGCAGCACCAGGCCCTCGATCAGGTCGGGGTCGTCCAGCGCGGCCTGCAGCCCGATGCACGCGCTGGAGGAGTGGCCGACCCAGACCGCCCGGTCGACGCCGAGCCCGCGGAGCAGCGCGCAGCACTGCCGGGCGTGGTCGGCCAGGCTCAACGGCCGGTCCGGTCGCGAGCTCCCGCCGTAGCCCGCGCGGTGGACGCGGACGACCCGCAGCCCGTCGAGGGCGGGTTGGTCGAACACCGGCCGGAACCACTCCCCGAACATCCCGGCGTGCGCGAGCAGCACCGCCGGGCCGGGGGCGTCGGCGCCGCGCTCCCAGTACTCCAGCTCGGCGTCGCCGACGTCCATCCGGCGGGCGGCCGCGGCCGGGCCGCCCCCGCCCGGCGCGGCGAGCCACCCGAGCCGGCCGGCCAGACCCAGGTCGTCGCGGTTGGCCCAGTGCTCGACGAGCAGGCCGTCGGCCGTGCGGAACCAGTGCGTCTGGGTCACCGCGAACGGGCGCCCGGTCGGCGGGCGCACGGCCACGACCGAGCCGTCCGGGCCGTAGCGGTGGTAGGCCCCGGTGTGCCGGCCGGACATGGTGGTGTGCACCGCGGCGAGGTCGTCGTCGACCAGGATCTCGTGCAGCTCCCAGGACAGCTCGGAGAACCCGGCGCGCAGCCACGCCGTCGAGGCCCACCAGCCGGCGGGCCCGGGCGTGCGGGCGGCGGGCGGGCCGATGACGGCCTCGCGGTCGTGGGCCCGCGGGTGGACGAGCCGGGCCAGGTCGGCCTCCGTGCCGTCGGCCATGGCGCGGAACAGGTCGGTGACGAGGCGGTGCGTGGACGTGGTCCTACGGGTGGTGGTCATGGCGACCACCGTCGCGCCGCGGGCCCTGCCCCGGATCCGGGTGCCGTACGGACCCAGGACGGGCGATCCCGTACCCAGGCCCGGATCAGGTCGGCAGGTGCCGGGCCAGCTCGGCGCGCCGCGCGGCCCCGGTCTTGGCCAGCAGCCGCCCGACGTGGGTCTCGACGGTGCGCGGGGACAGGTGCAGCCGCGCGGCGATCTCGGGGTTGGACAGGCCGGCCCCGACCAGCCGCAGCACCTGCAGCTCGCGCCCGGTGACCCCGCGGGCGCGCAGCGGCGCCGGGACCGGCTCGACGTCGCGGGCGGGACGCGGCACCGGCAGCCCGAGCGCGCGCAGCCGGCGGCGGGCGAGCTCGGTCAGCCGGTCCTCGCCCCGCCCGGCGAGGAAGGCCAGCTGCTCGCGCAGCAGACCTGCGGGGTCGGGGAGGCCGGGTGATCCGGCCCGCGGCAGCAGCTGCGCGCGGAACAGGTGGCGGTAGTAGGGCTGGTCCGCGGCCACCGTCTCGGCCCGGGCGAACGCCACGGCCGCCGCGGCGGCGTCACCGGCGGCCGAGGCCGCGACCGCGTCGGCGTAGTGCAGGGCGGCGCGGTTGAGCAGGTTGACCATCACGTCGGAGGCGCGCAGCTCCCCGCGCGGCCCGGCGTCGGACGGGTCGAGCACGGTGCGCAGCAGCGCCCACTCGCCCCACAGCGGGGCCGGGTTCGACCCGGGCGCCGTCCGCAGCGCGGCGACGCCGGCCGCCATGCCCTCGACCGCGCGGGCGTCGTCGCCGGACAGCCACGCGTCGCGGGCCCGCAGGCCGGACCGGGCCAGCCGCAGGTGCGGCTCGGCGCTGCCGGTCTGTGCCTCGTCCAGCAGCGCCTCGGCCTCGGCCAGCGACCCGGCGAACACCTGTCCCCGGGCCGCGAACAGCAGCGCGAAGGACCGGGCCGACGCCATCCCGAGCCGGCCCGCCCGCTCGGCGCAGCGGCGGGCGCGCCGCGACGCCGCGACGTATCCCTCGATCGCCACGGTGCCGACGGTGATCTGCAGCTCCAGCGCCACGGCGGTGCCGAGCATCCCGGACTCGACGGCCAGCTCCGCGGCCCGCTCCAGCTCGGCGGTGCCGCCGAGCTCGATCATCGTGCCGGCCCCGAGCTCGGCCAGCGCCCGGATCCGCCAGGGCGCCAGGCCGTGCCGGGCCGCGATCTCGACGGCCCGGGTCAGCGCCGCCCGCGAGCCCGCCGGGTCGGGGCGGCGCAGCACCCGGCCCAGCGCCTCCAGCGCCTCGCACGCGACGGCCGGGTCGTCCGCGTCCGACGCCCGCCGGGCCGCCGCCTGGGCGGTGGCGGGGTCGCCGAGGCCGAGCGCGGCGTGCGCCCGCAGCGCGGCGACCGCCGGACCGTCCCCGGCCTGGTCCAGGTAGCGGTCGGCCTCGGCGAACCGCTCGGCCGCGACGCAGGCGCGGGCGGCCGCGAGCGCCAGCGCCGTGCGGGTGGCCCCGACGGCCCCGGGGAGCGCGGCGTCGGCGGCGGCGACCGCCTCGTCGGCGCGCCCGCGCAGCGCCAGCACCCGCACCCGCTCGGTGGCGACGGCCGCGCGCTGCGCCGGGTCGCCCGCGGCGAGCACGACGGCGCGGTCGAGGACGGCCGACGCGGCCGCCAGCGCGCCCGCGGCGGTGCTGCGGGCGGCCTGGTCGACCAGCAGCCGGGCGGCCCGGCCGGGCCGCCCGCCGCGCGCGTGCAGGTCGGCGACCAGCCCCGGCCGGGTGGCGTCGGCCCCGGCCGCGTCCAGGGCCGTGGCCAGCGCGGCAGCGTGGACGGCCCGCTCGGGCCCGCTCAGCGTGGCGAGCACGGCGTCGCGGGTCAGCGCGTGCCGCCAGCGCGGGCCGTCGACGAGCAGGCCCGCCCCGTGCGCCGCGCGCAGGGCCGCGGCCACGTCGCGCTCCGGCGCCCCGGTGGCGGGCACCAGCAGGGCCCAGTCCAGCTCCGGGCCGAGCACCGCCGCGGCGACGACCAGGTCACGGTGGGCGGGGGCGAGTGCGGTGAGGCGGGCCTCGACGAGCCGGGCGAACGGGTCGGGCACGCGCGGCGCCGGGGTGCCCGCGACGCCCAGCCGCCCCGCCTCGCGGCGCAGCCCGCCGCTGCGGACCAGGCCGGTGGTGAGCTCCTCGACCAGCAGCGGCAGCCCGTCGGCGGTGGCGGTGAGCAGCGCGGCGGCGTCCGGGTCCGGCACGCCCCCGCCGACCTGGCCGGCCAGTGCCGCGACCTCGTCGGCGGTGAGCGGTGCCAGCGGCACCTCGGTGACGGCCGGGTGCCGCCGCAGTGCCGCCAGGCCGTCGGCCGGGGCGTCCACCCGGGCCGCACCGATCAGCCGGACGGGCGGCCGCGTCCCGGCCAGGTACTCCAGCACCGCGAGGGTGTCGGCATCGGACCAGTGCAGGTCGTCGAGCAGCACGACCCGCGGCCCGGTGCCGGCCAGCACACCCAGCAGCGCCGTGACGGCCTCACCGAGCACCACCACCGGGTCGACGACGTGCGCACCCGCCGCGGGCGGCACCGGCCAGCCCGGCAGCAGCCGGGCCAGCACGGCGCGGAACGGGACGAGCGCGGGGTCGGTGGCCAGCCGGGGCGGTGACGCCCGCACCAGCGCCTCGACCAGCGGGCGGAACGGGCCCCCGCCGGGGACGGCATGGCCGCGCAGGACCTCCGCCCCGCCGCCCACCCGCTCCGCGACCTCGTCCAGGATGCGGGTCTTGCCGATCCCGGCCTCCCCGGTGACCAGGGTGACCCCGCCGGAGCCGCACGCCGAGAGCAGGGCCGTCAGCTCGGCCCGGCGCCCGACCAGTGGGGACAGCGGCACGGGCCGAGTATGGCGGCGCGGCGGCGCGCACGGGAGGGACGGTGCGGCCCGGGCCTCACGGGCGGCGCAGCAGCGCCAGGAACATCGCGTCGGTGCCGTGCCGGTGCGGCCAGAGCTGCACGGTGGGTCCCTCGCCCAGGTCGTCGACGCCCGGCAGCAGCGCGCGGGCGTCGAGCAGCTCCGCCTTCGCCCGCCGGGCCACCCCGGTGACGACGCCGACGGTCTCCGACAGGTGCGGCGAGCAGGTGACGTAGGCGACCACTCCCCCGGGCCGGACGTGGCGCAGCGCGGCGGTGAGCAGCTCGCGCTGCAGCTTCGCCAGGCCCGGGACGTCCTCGGGGGTGCGCCGCCAGCGCGCCTCGGGGCGCCGGCGCAGTGCGCCCAGGCCGGTGCACGGGGCGTCGACGAGCACGCGGTCGTAGCCCGCGTCGGGCAGCGGGGCCGCCCGGCCGTCGGCGTGGTGGACGGTCACCGGCAGCCCGTCGACGGCCCGGCGCACCAGCTCGGCGCGGTGCTCGCCGGACTCGACGGCGTCGACGGCGACGCCGTCCATCTGTGCGATCCCGCCGAGCAGCACCGCCTTGCCGCCGGGGCCCGCGCACAGGTCGAGCCAGCGGCCGGTGTCGTCGCCCGTGGTGGCGGCGCGGGTCAGCGCGAGGGCCACGAGCTGGCTGCCCTCGTCCTGCACGACGGCCAGGCCCTCGGCGACCGCGTCGAGGTCGCCGATCGCGCCGGAGCCGGCGTCGAGGTGCACCGCGTAGGGCGAGTAGGGGCCCTCGGTGCCCCCAGTGGCCAGCGCCAGCTCCTCGGCGGTGATCTCCCCGGGCCGCGCGAGCAGGTGCACCACGGGCCGGGCGTCGTCGGCGGCGAGTGCGGCGTCGAGCTCGTCGAGGTCACCCAGCGCGTCGGCGAAGGCCTGGGCGATCCACCGCGGGTGGGCGTGGGCGAACGCGGCGTGCCCGAGCGGGTCCTCCCCGGCGTCGGGTGCGAGCCGGGCCACCCAGGCGGCCTCGTCGTACTCGCCGACGCGGCGCAGCACCGCGTTGACGAACCCGGCCGGGCGCGAGCCGGAGTCGGCGCGCACCAGCTCGACGGTGGCGTGCACGGCGGCGTGGGCCGGGACCCGCATGCGCAGAAGCTGGTAGGCCCCCAGCCGCAGGGCGTCGAGCAGCGGGGCCTCCACCTTCGCCAGCGGGCGGTCGGTGCAGTGCGCGATCACGGCGTCGAGCAGGCCCTGGGCGCGCAGCGTGCCGTAACCCAGCTCGGTGGCCAGCGCGGCGTCGCGCTCGTGCAGCCGGTGGCGGCGCAGGATCGCGGGCAGCGCGAGGTTGGCGTAGGAGTCGCGCACGCGCACCGCGGTGAGCAGCTCCAGCGCGGCCCGGCGCGGAAGGTCGGGCTCGGGCGGGCGCGCGGGGCCCTGGCGCCCGCGCGGCGGCCCGGACCCGCGACGGACCCCCGGCCTGCGGTCGCCGGTCGATCGGTTCCGGGCGGTCATGTCAGCAGCTCCCCCGCCTCGATGCGGACCCCGCGCGCCCAGTCGGCCGCGGGCATCGCGCGCTTGCCCACCGGGCGCACCTCGCCCAGCTCCAGCACCCCGCCCGCGGTGCCGACGAGCACCCGGCGCTTCTCCGGCGCCAGCTCCCCCGGCTTCAGCGGCCCGCCGTCGACGGGCCGGGCCGGGCCGAGGCCGAGCCGCTCGCCGCGGAAGGTGGTCCACGCGCCCGGGTCGGGGGTGACCGAGCGGATCGTGCGGTCGACGACGTCGGCGGTGTGCGTCCAGTCGACGCGCGCGTCGTCGGTGCGCACCTTCGGCGCGTGCGTGACGCCGTCGGCCGGCTGGGCGCGCGGCACCAGTGAGCCGTCGGCGATGCCGTCCATGGTGGCCAGCAGGAGGTCGGCACCCGACCCGGCCAGGCGCCCCAGCAGGTCACCCGCGGTGTCGGTCGGCCGGACCACCTCGGTGACGACGCCGAACACCGGCCCGGTGTCCAGGCCCTCCTCGATCAGGAACGTGCTGGCGCCGGTGATGTCGTCGCCGTGCCGGATCGCGGCCTGCACCGGCGCGGCGCCCCGCCACGAGGGCAGCAGCGAGAAGTGCAGGTTGACCCAGCCGTGCCGGGGGATCTCCAGCGCCGCCCGCGGCACCAGCGCGCCGTAGGCGACGACCGGGCAGCAGTCCGGCTCCAGGGCGGCCAGGGCGTCGAGGAAGTCCGGCTCCGACGGGCGCGCGGGCGTCAGCACGGGGACGCCGGCCTCGTCGGCGACGGCGCCCACGGCCGAGCGGGCGAGCCGGCGGCCCCGGCCGGCGGGCGCGTCGGGGCGGGTGACGACGGCGAGCACCTCGTGCCGCGGCGAGGCCAGCAGCGCGCGCAGGGCGGGCACCGCGGGCTCGGGGGTGCCCGCGAAGACGAGCCTCACGGGCCGCCCACCGGCCGCACCGGCGGCGTCACCGGACCTTCCCGAACAGCGGGTGCGGGCTCTCCCGGATCACCGGCGCGGGCTCGCCGAACCACTCCGCCGCCCGGATCTCGGCCATCGCGATCTTGCGGGTCGCCGGGTCGAGCCGGTCGACGAACAGCACGCCGTCGAGATGGTCGGTCTCGTGCTGGATGCAGCGGGCCAGCAGCTCGCTGCCCTCCACCACCACCGGCTCGCCGTGCTGGTCGAACCCGCGGGCGACGACGTGCAGGTGGCGGCGGCACTCCCAGGCCAGGCCGGGGATCGACAGGCAGCCCTCGGGGCCGACCTGCTCCTCGTCGCCGACGACCTCGAACGTCGGGTTCACCAGGTGCCCGGAGAAGGTGTCGCAGTCGTAGGTGAACACGCGCAGGCCCACCCCGAGCTGCGGCGCGGCCAGCCCGGCTCCGCCCTCGTCGTGCATGGTGTCGGTGAGGTCGGCGACCAGCTTGCGCAGCTCCGCGTCGAACGTGGTGACGGGCTCGGCGGGCGTGCGCAGCACGGGGTCACCGAAGAGGCGGACGGGCTGGACGGGCACGGATCTCCTACGACGGCGGTTCGGGGGGCGGACACCGATTCTGCCACCTCACTCGACGGCGACCGGATCCAGCCGCACCCGCACCGGATCGGGCGCCTTGCGGGCGGTGCGCGCGGCCTGGGCGGCGTGCAGGGCCGCGGCCAGCTCCCGCCCGCGGGCCCGCGGCACCCGCAGCAGGGCCCGCTCGCGCTCGACGCCGTCGGCCGCCACCGGCTCGATCTCCACCGGCCCCAGGACCTCCGCCTCGACGGCCGCGCACACCTGGTCGACCACCTCGGCGACGGCCGCGGGCACGCCCTCCACCGCCGCCATCCGCACCGCGGGCGGGAACCCCACCTCGGCGCGGGCGGCGAGCTCGGCGGCGGCGTGGTGCGCCGGGTCCCAGCGGACCAGGGCCTGCACCACCGGCAGGGCGGCCTCGGCGGTGCTGACGGCGCGGCCGCCCGCGGTGTGCGGGACGACCAGCGCGGCGGCGGCCAGCCAGCGGCGCAGTGTCTCCTCGGCCACCCGCAGGTCGGGCCGGGCCAGCATCGCCCAGCCGTCGAGCAGCAGGGCGGCGCCGTAGCCGCCGTCGGCGGGCGGCTCGGCGCCGGGAGTGGCGACGACCAGCGACGGCCCGGCGGGCACCGCGGCGAGCACGGGGGCCCCGCCGCCGGAGGCGCGCACCGCGACGCCGGGGAACGCCCTCCCCAGCTCCTCGGCGGTGCGACCGGCACCGACGACGCCGGCGCGCAGCCGCCGCGAGCCGCACGCCGGGCAGCGGAACGCCGGGTCCGGGCGGCCGCACCAGCGGCAGTGCGGCAGCGCGGGCGAGCCCGGGTCGGCGCCGGGCCGCAGCCCGAGGGGACCGGCGCAGTGCCGGCACCGGGCGGTCTCGCGGCACTGCCCGCACGACAGCCACGGCACGTAGCCCGAGCGCGGCACCTGCACCAGCACCGGCCGCCCGGCGGCCAGCGCGGCGCGGGCGGCCTCGAACGCGACGTGCGGCAGGCGCGCGGCGCGGGCGTCGGGGTCGCGGGCGAGCAGCGTGCCGTCGCCCTCGCCGAGCGCCTCGATCCGCGGCATGGCCGCGCGCACCTCCGCGCGGTCGGCCACCACCTCCCGGGCCCAGCCCGACTCCACGAGCAGCTGCGCCTCGGCCGTGCGCGCGAACCCGCCGACCAGCAGCGCCGCGCCCGCCGCGTGCGCGCGGCCCACCAGGACGTCGCGGACGTGCGGGTAGGGCGCGCGGGGCTCGGCGTGCAGGTCGTCGCCGTCGTCCCAGACGGCCAGCAGGCCCGGCCGGACGATCGGTGCGAACGCCGCCGCCCGGGTGCCGACGACCACCCGCACCTGCCCGCGGCGCACGGCGAGCCAGCGGCGGTAGCGCTCGGCCGGGCCGGCCTCGGCGGTGAGCGCGACGACCGCCCCCGCCCCGACCCGCTGCTCCAGCGCGGCGGCCACCGCGTCGACGTCGCGCTGGTCGGGCACCACGATCAGCGCCCCGCGCCCGGCCGCCGCGGTGGCCACCGCCGCCTCGGCCAGCCGCGCCGGCCACGCCTCCCCCGGCAGCGCCTGCCACACCGCGTGCGCCGCCCGCCCGCCGGCCAGCGCGGCGAGCAGGGCGGCGCCGTGCCGGTAGCGCGACCACCCGGACGGGTCCGGCTCCGGGGCGAGCGGCGCCGGTGCGGGGTCGCGCACCTCCTTCTCCACGCGCGCGTGGCGCGGCGGCACGGCGAGCCGCACGACGTCGGCGAACACCCCGGCGCACCGGTCGGCGACGGCCCGGCACAGCTGCGCCACCTCGTCGCTGAGCGCCGGCTCGGGCGAGACCACCTTCTCCACCCAGGCCAGCCGGTGCTCCGAGCCGTCGACGCGCTCGAGCAGGTAGCCGTCGACCAACCGCCCGGCGAAGCGCACCCGCAGCCGCACCCCGGGCCGCGCGTCGGCGTCGAGGTGGGCGGGCACGCGGTAGTCGAACGTGCGGTCCAGGTGCGCCAGCGCCACGTCGACGGCCACCCGCGCGACGGGCCGCTGCGCCGCGGCGACCCACTCCCCCCGCTGCGGGGTGCTCCGGGCCGTGGTCACCCCGGCATCGTGCAGGACGCCCCCGACGGCGCCGGGCCGGGCCCGCCCGCCCCCACTGGTCCGGATGGCCGCGCGCCGACCGGGTGGATCCGGGACCGGGAAACGCGGACGTGAGACGCGGGCAACATCACCGCCCTACCGTGCCCCTACCACCCGCCCCACCGGTACCGGAGGCACCGTGAGCACCTCACCGACCACCCCCTCCACCAGTTCCGGCGCCGCCGAGGACTACCTCGCGAGGCGCCAGCTGCAGAAGGGCGCCGCCGGGTGGGTCCTGCTCGCCGGGCTGGGGGTGAGCTACGTCATCTCCGGGGACTACTCGGGGTGGAACTTCGGCCTCGGGCAGGGCGGTTCGGCGGCCTGCTGATCGCCGGGATCGTGATCGCCGCGATGTACACCGCGATGGTGCTGGGCATGGCGGAGCTGTCCTCGGCCCTGCCGACGGCGGGCGGCGGCTACACCTTCGCCCGGCGAGCGCTCGGGCCGTGGGGCGGGTTCGCCACCGGCACCGCCATCCTCATCGAGTACGCCATCGCCCCCGCCGCGATCGCCACGTTCATCGGCGCCTACGTCGAGTCGCTGGGCCTGTTCGGGATCACCGACGGCTGGTGGGTCTACCTGGCCGCCTACGTGATCTTCGTCGGGGTGCACCTGATGGGCGTCGGCGAGGCGCTCAAGGTGATGTTCGTGATCACCGCGGTCGCCCTGGTCGGCCTGGTCGTCTTCGCGGTGGCCGCGGTCCCGCTGTTCGACGCGGCCAACCTCACCGACATCCCGCCGACCGACGCCGCGGGCGCCTCGCCGTTCCTGCCCTACGGCTACCTCGGGATCTGGGCCGCGGTGCCGTTCGCGATCTGGTTCTTCCTGGCGATCGAGGGCGTGCCGCTGGGCGCGGAGGAGGCGCGCGACCCGGCCAAGGACGTGCCGCGCGGGATCATCGCCGCGATGGTCGTGCTGCTCGTCACCGGCGCGCTGGTGCTCGTGCTCGCCACCGGGGCGATCGGCGCCTCGGCGCTGTCGGAGTCGGGCAACCCGCTGGTCGAGGCGCTGGGCACCGGCACGATGGCGACCGTCGTCAACTACATCGGGCTGGCCGGGCTGATCGCGAGCTTCTTCTCGATCATCTACGCCTACTCGCGGCAGACCTTCGCGCTCTCGCGCGCCGGATACCTGCCGCGCGTCCTGTCGCTGACCAACGGCCGCAAGGCCCCCGCGCTCGCGCTGATCGTGCCCGGCGTCATCGGCTTCCTGCTCTCGCTCACCGGGCAGGGCGCGGTGCTGCTGAACACGGCGGTGTTCGGCGCGGCGCTGAGCTACGTGCTGATGATGGTCAGCCACATCGTGCTGCGCCGCCGCGAGCCGGACATGCCGCGGCCCTACCGCACGCCCGGCGGCGTCGCGACCACCGGCTTCGCCCTCGTCGTCGCGGTGATCTCGGTGATCGCGACGTTCCTGGTCGACAGCGTCGCGGCGCTGTGCGCGCTCGGGGCGTTCGCGCTGTTCATGGCCTACTTCGCCCTCTACAGCCGCCACCACCTCGTCGCGGCCGCACCCGACGAGGAGTTCGCGGCCCTGGCCGCGGCGGAGGACGAGCTGCGGTGACCGTCCGGCAGATCACCCTCGGCGGGCACAACCACCGCTTCGCCGACCTGGCGAGCCTGCTCGCGGCGGCCACGCCCGAACGCTCCGGTGACGTGCTCGCGGGGGTCGCGGCCCGCTCGGAGCAGGAGCGGGTCGCCGCCCAGGCACTGCTCGCCGACCTGCCGCTCACGACCTTCCTCGACGAGGTCGTCGTCCCCTACGAGGACGACGAGGTGACCCGGCTGATCGTCGACTCCCACGACGCGGCGGCGTTCGCACCGGTCGCGTCGATGACGGTCGGGGAGTTCCGGGACCACCTGCTCGCCCCGTCCACCGACACCACCGCGCTCGCCCGCGGGCTCACCCCGGAGATGGTGGCGGCGGTGTCCAAGCTCATGCGGGTGCAGGACCTGATCTCGGTGGCGCGGCGCACACCGGTCGTCACCGCGTTCCGGACGACGCTGGGCCTGCCCGGCACGATGGCCACCCGCCTGCAGCCCAACCACCCCACCGACGACCCGGTGGGGATCACCGCGACGATCGTCGACGGCCTGCTGCTGGGCAGCGGCGACGCCGTGATCGGCATCAACCCGGCCACCGACAGCCCGCAGCGCACGATCGACCTGCTGCGCCTGGTCGACGACGTGCGGCTGCGCTACGACATCCCGACGCAGAGCTGCGTGCTGGCCCACGTCACGACCTCGCTCGAGATCATGGAACGCGGCGCGCCGGTCGACCTGGTGTTCCAGTCGATCGCCGGCACGCAGGCGGCCAACTCCGGGTTCGGGGTGACGCTGGACCTGCTCCGCGAGGCCCACCAGGCGGCGCTCGGGCTGGGCCGCGGCACCGTCGGCACGCACTGCATGTACTTCGAGACCGGGCAGGGCAGCGCGCTGTCCGCCGACGCGCACCACGGCGTGGACCAGCAGACGCTGGAGGCCCGGGCCTACGCGGTGGCGCGGGAGTTCGACCCGCTGCTCGTCAACACCGTCGTCGGGTTCATCGGGCCGGAGTACCTCTACGACGGCAAGCAGATCACCCGGGCCGGGCTGGAGGACCACTTCTGCGGCAAGCTGCTCGGCGTCCCGATGGGCGTCGACGTCTGCTACACCAACCACGCCGAGGCCGACGCCGACGACACCGACGCCCTGCTCACGCTGCTCGGCGTGGCCGGCTGCTCCTTCGTCATCTGCGTCCCCGGCGGCGACGACGTGATGCTGCACTACCAGTCGCTGTCGTTCCACGACGCGCTCTACGCCCGCCAGGTGCTCGGGCTGGCGCCCGCCCCGGAGTTCGCGGCGTGGCTGGAACGCATGGAGCTGCTCGACGGCGCGGGCCGCATCCGGGAGATCGGCTCCCCGGCCGTCCGCGCGCTGACGGCGGGCCTGGCATGAGCGACCCCCTGGACCCCCTGCGCGCCGCCACCCGCGCCCGGGTCGCCCTGGGCCGGGCCGGTGACGCCCTGCCGACCGCCCGGCTGCTGGAGCTGCGGGCCGCCCACGCCGCCGCCCGCGACGCCGTGCACTCCCCCCTCGACGTCGACGCCCTCGCCGTGGAGCTGGGCGGCGCGCCGCTGCGCGTCACCAGCGCGGCGTCCGGCCGGGCCGAGTACCTGCAACGGCCCGACCTGGGCCGGCGCCTCGCCGAGGGCACCGAGCTGGACCGCGGTGAGCACGACGTCGTGGTCGTGCTGGCCGACGGGCTCTCGCCGCAGGCGGTGCACGCCCACGGCGTGCCGATGCTGCGCGCGCTCACCACCCGTCTCGACGGCTGGCGGATCGCCCCGGTGGTGATCGCCACCCAGGCGCGGGTGGCCCTGGGCGACGAGATCGCCGCCGGGCTCGGCGCGCGCAGCGTGGTGGTGCTGGTGGGCGAGCGGCCGGGCATGAGCTCGACCGACAGCCTGGGGATCTACTTCACCTTCGACGCCCGCCGCGGCCGTCGCGACTCCGAGCGCAACTGCCTGTCCAACATCCGCCCCCCGCACGGGACGGGCTACGAGGCGGCGGCGACCACCTGCGCGATGCTGATGGCCGAGGCGAGACGCCTTGGCCTGTCCGGGGTGGCGCTCAAGGCCGACCCGGCCCTGACCTCCTGAGACGCGCGAACGGCCCGGTCACCCGAGCAGGTCGGGTGACCGGGCCGTTCGGCGGGTGGCGGGTCAGGCCCCGGCGGCGGACCTCAGCGCGTCGGCGCGGTCGGTGCGCTCCCAGGGCAGGTCGACGTCACGGCGGCCGAAGTGGCCGTACGCGGCGGTCTGGGCGTAGATCGGGCGCAGCAGGTCGAGGTCGCGGATGATCGCGGCGGGGCGCAGGTCGAAGACCTCCTCGATGGCCGCGGTGATCTTCGCCGGGTCGACGTGCTCGGTGCCGAAGGTCTCGACGAACAGCCCGACCGGGGCCGCCTTGCCGATCGCGTAGGCGACCTGCACCTCGAGGCGCTCGGCCAGGCCCGCCGCGACGGCGTTCTTCGCCACCCAGCGCATGGCGTAGGCCGCGGAGCGGTCGACCTTCGACGGGTCCTTGCCGGAGAACGCGCCGCCGCCGTGGCGGGCGAAGCCGCCGTAGGTGTCGACGATGATCTTGCGGCCGGTCAGGCCCGCGTCGCCCATCGGGCCGCCGACGACGAACCGGCCGGTCGGGTTGACCAGCAGGCGCACGTCGGAGACGTCGAGGCCGAGGTCGACGAGCTCGGGGCCCACCACGTGCTCGCGGATGTCGGGGGCGAGCATGCCGTCGAGGTCGATGTCGGCGGCGTGCTGGCTGGACAGGACGACGGTGTCGACCCGCACGGCCTTGTCGCCGTCGTACTCGATGGTGACCTGGGTCTTGCCGTCCGGGCGCAGGTAGGGCAGCACGCCGGTCTTGCGGACCTCGGTGAGCCGCCGCGACAGCCGGTGCGCGAGCGCGATCGGCAGCGGCATCAGCTCGTCGGTGTCGGTGTTGGCGTAGCCGAACATCAGGCCCTGGTCGCCCGCGCCCTGCTTCGCGATCTCGTCCTCGGAGAGCTCGACCCGGCTCTCGTAGGCGGTGTCGACGCCCTGCGCGATGTCGGCGCTCTGCGCACCGATCGCCACGTTGACCCCGCAGGACGCCCCGTCGAAGCCCTTGGACGACGAGTCGTAGCCGATCTCCAGGATCTTCTCCCGCACCAGGGTGGGGATGTCGGCGTAGGTGTTGGTCGTGACCTCGCCGGCCACGTGCACCTGCCCCGTGGTCACCATCGTCTCCACCGCGACCCGGCTGCGCGGGTCGTCGGCCAGCAGCGCGTCGAGGATGGTGTCGCTGATGGCGTCGCACATCTTGTCCGGGTGCCCCTCGGTCACCGACTCGCTCGTGAACAACCGTCGACCCACTGCCACCACGCCCTGCTCCGTCCGTTGATCCTGATCCGGGACTTGCCGCTCCGGGGGCCGAGAGTAGTCCAGCCCCGGTCCGTGCCGATGTGACGCCCGACGTCACGGACGGTCATGTCACGTGCGACACGGTCACCACATCCGGTGGTGTCACGCTTGGTAGCGAATCGGTAACGAGGACGCTCGTTGGAGAGGGAGAAGGCACCCGAGCGAGAAGAGGATCCACGATGATGGCACGACCGGGCCGTACGGCCGCTGTGGTCGGCGCGGTGGTCGCGGTCAGCGCGACGACCCTCATGGGAGTCCTGGCCGGCACCGCGTCGGCCGTGGCCCCCGGCCGCTGCACCGAGAACGTCAACGTCCGGGCGGAGCCGAGCACCGCCTCGCGCATCGTCGCGCTCTGTGAGGCGGGCACCGCGGTCGAGACCGGCACCACCCGCAACGGGTTCGTGCAGATCACCGATCTGGGCGGCTGGGCGGCGCAGGAGTACATCTCGGTCGACGGCGCGTCCCCCGCGGCCGGTTCGCCGCGGTCGGGCGCCTCGCCGAGCAGCTCGGCGGACGACTCGTCGCGGGCCACCACCCCCGCGCCCTCGCGCGCGCCGGAGGCCCGCACGCCCGAGTCGCGCTCCGCGCAGCCGCGGTCGACCGGCTCGGCCGAGCCGTCGGCGTCGTCCCGGCCGTCCGCGTCGTCCCGGCCGTCGGCGTCCTCGCAGCCCTCCGCGTCGCAGCCCTCCGCGTCGTCGCAGCCGCGGCCGTCGGACTCCGGGCGCAGCATCGACGACGACGACGCCGCCGACACCTCCGACACCGGCTCGTCGGACGCGGGCCAGGCCGACGACACCGCCGGGGGCGGCTCGCCCGTGGGCGGCCTGCTCGGCTGAACGGCCCCCGCGGCGGCGCGCCGCTCCGGACGGCCCCGATCGTCCGTCGACGCGCGCGCCCCGCGGGTGCGCACGGTGCACCGCGCCTGCCCCACACACCCCGTCGCTCCCCCCGGGTGTCAGGGCAGGCGCGGTGCGACCGCATCCCAGACCCGCGACGCGAGCAGCGCCTTGGACCCGGTCGGCAGCTCGGTCTCGGAACCGTCGGCCCCGAGCAGCCAGCCCGCGTTGTCGGGCGTGCCGAAGGCCCTGCCGTCGCCCACCGCGTTGACGACGAGCAGGTCGCACCCCTTGCGGGCGAGCTTGGCGCGCCCGTGGTGCAGGACGTCGCCGGAGGCGTCACCGGTCTCGGCGGCGAATCCCACGACCACCTGGCCCGGCTCGCGGTGGCGCACCAGCCCGGCGAGGATGTCGGGGTTGGTCGTGAGGTGCACCGGGTCCGGGTCGGCGGACCCCTTCTTGATCTTGTGTTCGGCCAGGGCCACGGGGCGGAAGTCCGCGACGGCCGCGGCCATGACGACGGCGTCGGCGCCCGCCACGGCGGCGAGCACCGCCTCCTGGAGCTCGCGCGCCGAGCCCGCCCGCACGACGTCGACGGCGGCAGGATCGGGCAGGTCCGCGGTGTGCGCGGCCACCAGCGTGACGCGCGCCCCGCGCTGGGCCGCGACCCGCGCCAGCGCGTAGCCCTGCCGCCCCGAGGACCGGTTGCCCAGGTACCGCACCGGGTCGAGCGCCTCGCGGGTGCCGCCGGCGCTGACGACGACGCGCCGCCCCTCCAGGTCGCGCGGCAGGGCGTCGGGCCGTTCCAGCAGCAGCCGGGCCAGCTCGGCGATCTCGGCGGGGTCGGGCAGCCGACCGGGGCCGGTGTCGGCGCCGGTGAGCCGGCCGGACGCCGGCTCCAGCACGACGACGCCGCGGGAGCGCAGCAGCGCGACGTTGGCGCGCGTGGCGGGGTGCTCCCACATCTCGGTGTGCATCGCCGGGGCGAACAGCACCGGGCAGCGGGCGGTGAGCAGGGACGCGGTGAGCAGGTCGTCGGCCCGGCCGTGGGCGGCCCGGGCCATCAGGTCGGCGGTGGCCGGGGCGACGACGACGAGGTCGGCCCGCTGGCCCAGCTTCACGTGCGGCACCGACGGCACGTCGGTGAAGACCCCGGTCGCCACCGGTTGCCCGGACAGCGCCTCGAAGGTGGCGGCGCCGACGAACTCCAGTGCCGACGCGGTGGGGAGCACGCGCACGGCGTGACCGGTCTCAGTGAGCCGGCGCAACAGCTCGGCGCTCTTGTAGGCGGCGATGCCGCCCGCCACCCCCAGGAGCACCGAGGGTGGCGCTGCGTTCACGGACGGCCTCGCAAGCTCGGACCGTGGCCTACTACTGCTCGCCCTCGGTGTGCTCGAGCATGTGGGCCTGGATCTCGCGCATCGCGATCGACAGCGGCTTCTCGCGCGGGCCCGGCTCGACGAGCGGGCCGACGTACTCGAGAAGGCCCTCGCCCAGCTGGGAGTAGTAGTCGTTGATCTGGCGGGCGCGCTTGGCCGCGTAGATCACCAGGGCGTACTTGGAGCTCACCTGGCCCAGCAGGTCGTCGATCGGCGGGTTGGTGATGCCCTCGGGGAGGGCCCCGGCGACGGGGGCGGTCAACGGCATGCTCACGAAGTGGACTCCTGCGTGCGTAGTGGGGTGGCGACCAGCAACTCTACCAACCGGGCCGCGACGGCCCGCGGCTCGTCGCTGACGACGGTGACGTCGAACTCGTCGCGGGCGGCCATCTCCTCGCGGGCGGTCTCCAGCCGGCGGGCGAACGCGGCCTCGGTCTCGCTGCCGCGCCCGAGCAGCCGGCGCTCCAGCTCCTGCATCGACGGTGGCGCGAGGAAGACGCTGACGCCCTCGGGCATCGCCGCCTTCATGGCGCGGGCCCCGGCCAGGTCGACCTCGACCAGCACCGGCCGACCCGCCGCCAGCGCCTGCTCGACGGGCGCCCGCGGGGTGCCCGAGCGCTGCAGGCCGCCGTGGATCTCGGCCCACTCCAGCAGCTCGTCGCGGGCGATCATCCCGTCGAACCCGGCCGGGCCGACGAACAGGTAGTCGACGCCGTGGGCCTCGCCCTCCCGCGGGTCGCGGGTGGTGGCCGAGACCGAGAAGAACAGCTCGGGCAGCAGGGTCCGCAGCTCGCGGACCACGCTGCTCTTGCCCACGCCGGAGGGGCCGGCCAGTACGACCAGCCGGCCCCTCCCGTGCGCGGTCACCGTCAGGCGAATTCGCTGAGCAGCGCCTTGCGCTGGCGGTCGCCGAGGCCGCGCAGGCGGCGGCTCGGGGCGATCTCCAGGCGCTCCATGATCTGGCCGGCGCGCACCTTGCCGACGCCGGGGAGGGCCTCGAGCAGGGCGGACACCTTCATCTTGCCGAGCACCTCGTCGGTATCGGCCTCCTTGAGCACCTCGTCGAGGGTCGTCCCGCCGCGCTTGAGACGCTCCTTCCACTCGGCCCGGGCCCGGCGGGCCGCGGCCGCCTTCTGCAACGCGGCCGCGCGCTGTTCCTCGGTGAGTTGGGGAAGGGCCACGGTCTCCTCCGCCTTTCTTTCCTGTGTGACAGGTGTCGGATCACCACCCCGCGGGGCTGCCCCCGGGGTCTGATCCGAACGTACTCACGACCCGTCCGGGAAGGGAAACGGGGGGTGCCACCTGTGGGTTCTCTCTCCCGACACCCGTACGGGTGATAGCACGCCGGACGGTCCCCGCGGCACCTCGACGCGCCCGTTCACCGCACGTCGAGGACCGTCCCCTGGATCGCCACCGTGACACGCGGTGCCCGGCCTGCGACACACCGTGCCAGGGCGTCCAGCTCGTCGTCGGTCCGCGACGGCGCGTGATGGGTCAGGACGAGCGCGCGGGCCCCGCACTGCTCCGAGAAGGCGACGGCGTCGTCGACGGTGGCGTGCCCGTAGGCGTCGGCGGTGGCCCGCTCGGCCGCGGTGAACTGCGCGTCGTGCAGCAGGACGTCGACGCCCGCGGCGAGGCGGCGCGCGGCTGCGGCGAGCGGCGGGGACGCGGTGGCCGGGCTGTGGTCGGGCAGGTAGGCGACCGCGCGCCCGCCCGACTCCACCCGCACGCCGTGCGTGCGGCCACGGTGCGCGATCCGGGCGACGGTGACGGTCAGGCCCGCGTGGTCGAAACCGTCCGGGGTGGCGGCGAAGGACCACCGCCCGCGCAGCCCGTCGGGCCCGATCGGGAAGTGCGGCGGCGACATCCCGCGGGCCAGCAGCGCGGCCGCGTCGGCGCCCTGCGGTGCGGGCAGGTGCACCGCGACGCGGGCGCCGGGGTGGTCCAGCGGGGGGCAGAACGGCAGGCCCTGGACGTGGTCCCAGTGCAGGTGGGTGAGCACCAGCGCGCCGTCGAACGGGCACCCGCCGGGCAGCAGCGTGCCGAGGTCGCGCAGCCCGGTGCCGGCGTCGAGCAGCAGCGCGGGCGGGCCGGGACCGTCGGGCAGCACGGCGACGCAGCTGGTGTGGCCGCCGTAGCGGACGAACGCGGCACCGGGGGCCGGGGTCGAGCCCCGGACCCCGAGCAGGGCCAGCCTCACGAAGGCTGCTCCTCGCGCCGGTGCCCCGTGGCCAGCGCCGCCAGCGCCTCCCGGTCCAGGACGTCGCTCGCGGCCTGCGCGACGCGGACCGGCGTCACGGCGGTGAGCGTCGCCGTGCGCCGCCCGCCCTCCAGCACCGCCCGCTCCCCCAGCACGGCGCCCGGTCCGAGCTCGGCGAGCGGCACGCCGTCGTGCTCCACCGCCAGCACGCCGTCGAGCAGCAGGAACAGGACGTCGCCCGGATCACCCTGGCGGGCCAGCACCGCACCGGCGGGCAGGGTGCGCACCTCCGGTCGCCGCCCGCCGCGCATGATCAGCGTCGACAGCTCGCGCTCCAGCGCCGTCTCCGCCGCGGTGACGACGACGGGCGAGTCCTCGTCGCCCCACGGCGTGGCGCCCGGGGAGACCTGGCCGGTCCAGCCCGCCCAGTCGGTGCGGCCCGCCTTGAGGCACAGCGTGCCCGCGGCGTCGTAGACCCAGTGCCGCGGGAAGCCGCTGGCCCCGGTCAACCGGTGCGCGGTGCTGCCGTCGGCGCGCAGCTCCAGCTCCAGCGTCGTCCACACCAGCGGGGCCGTCAGGCGCACCCACGGCGCCCGCGGGATGCGGCGCGGCAGCGGGGCGGCGGTGCGCCCGCCGCAGGTCTGGCGGAACACCACGCGGCCCGCGGCGGGCTCGGTGGCGCGCAGGACCGGCATCGCCACCGCCGCGAAGCTGCCCGCGACCGGGCCCAGCCGCGCGGTCGTCCGGCCCATCACGACCCCGCCGTCGACCCCGTGCGCGGCGACCGAGCCGTCGGGGGCGAACTCGGCCCACGCGCGCAGCCGGTTGGCGAAGCGCACGGCGTAGGCGTCCGCCCGGACCGCGTCGTCGTCGACGACGTCGGGCGGCGGGTCGTCGTAGGCGCTGACCTGCAGGGTGAACGGCAGCTTCAGCAGCCCGGTGACCGCCTCGGACGGGATCCAGGACAGGGACGTGACGGCGGACTCGACATGCCTGGGGGACTCGACGCGCACGGCGACCTCCTCGGGTTCTCGCCGTCGACGCTAGGAACCGCGCCCGGCCCGGGGGAGGACACGGACCGACCGGACCGGGGGTGCCAGCACCCCCCGGCCGGCGGGGCTGCACCCTCACCGGCCCCGGCCGGCGACGGCAGGCTCTGCGGGCATGGAGCGCATCACCGTGCTGCTCGCCGACGACAACCTGATCGTCCGCGAGGGGGTCCGCGCGCTGCTCGCCTACGACCCGGCCGTCGAGGTGGTCGGCGTGGCGGGCGACCGCGACGAGCTCGTCGCCGAGGCCGAGCGGCTCCAGCCACGTGTGGTCGTCACCGACATCCGGATGCCCCCGACGTTCCAGGACGAGGGCATCGAGGCCGCGCGCGAGGTGCGGCGGCGGCACCCGGGCACCGGCGTGGTGGTGCTGAGCCAGTTCGACAGCGCGGAGTACGCCGTGGCGCTGCTCGCCGACGGCGCCGCGGGCTACGCCTACCTGCTCAAGAACCACATCGACGACCCCGGCCGGCTCGGCTCGGCGATCCGCGCGGTCGCCGCGGGCGGCTCGGTGATCGACCCGGACATCGTCCGCGCGCTGGTCGACCCCGCCCGCGACGAGAGCCGGCTCGACGCCGACGACGAGCAGCTACTCCAGTGGGTGGCCCAGGGCCGTCCGGTCAAGGCGATCGCGGTGTCGCGCGGCGACACCCCGGAGGCCGTCGGCGCGGCCATCGAGCGGCTGTTCCTCGCACTGGCCAAGGGGGCGGGGGCCGGCCGGGCCGACGCGCTGCGCAGGCTGCGGATGCTGCACACGGCGATCCTGGCCCGCGAGGAGCAGGGCGAGACGCTCTCGCGGCTGCTGCCCGGCGGCATCGCGGAGAAGCTGCGCACCGACGCGGGCGCGGTGGACCGCACCGAACGCCTGGTCGTCACCGTCCTCATGTCCGACGTGCGGGGCTACTCCCGCATCGCCGAGGGCACCGACCCGGCCGCGCTGGCCGGGCAGCTCGGGGCGCACCGGCAGGCCATGAACGGGGCGATCCTCGGCGCGGGGGGCACCGTCATGCAGTACGTCGGCGACGCCGTGATGGCGGTGTTCGGCGCGCCCGACCCGCAGCCCGACCACGCCGAGCGCGCGGTCGGGGCGGCCTGCGAGATGCACGCCCGCCAGCGCGTCCTGGACGCCGAGTGGGCCGCGCGCGGCCTGGACCCGTTCGGGCTGGGCATCGGGCTCTCGACCGGCGAGGTCGCGGCCGCCATGCTGGGCAGCGCCGAGCGCGTCGAGTACACGCTGGTCGGCGACGTCGTCAACCTCGCCCAGCGGCTCCAGGACCTGGCCCGGCCCGCCGGGACCACCGTGGCGAGCGAGCCGACCGTCCGCGGCGCACCGGCCCGGCCGTGGGAGCCGCTCGGTAACCGTTGCGTCAAGGGCCGCGAATCCACCGTCGTGGCCTACCGGCTGCGATCCGGCGACCAGGAGGACGCGTGAGTGCAGCACCCGAGACCACCGACGTGACCCTCGGCGCGGGCGGGGCCGTGCGCGTCCGCGGGGCCCGCCGGACCTTCACCGCCGACCTCGCCCCGGTGCGCGCGCTGCGCGGGGTCGACCTCGACGTCGCCCCCGGCGAGTTCGTCGCGCTGATGGGGCCCTCGGGCTGCGGGAAGTCGACGCTGCTCAACGTCGTCGCCGGGCTCGACGCCGTCGACGACGGCACCGTCGAGGTGGCCGGGCAGCGCATCGACGGCCGCGACGAGGACTGGCTCGCCCGCTTCCGCCGCACGCACGTGGGCATCGTGTTCCAGTTCTTCAACCTGCTCGACGGCGTGTCCGCGCTGGACAACATCGTGCTGCCCGCGATGCTGCACGGGCTGCGCCGCCGCGCCGCGGAGTCCCGCGCCCGCGACCTGCTCGACCTGCTCGGGCTCGGCGACCGCACCGAGCAGGTGCCCGCCGTCCTCTCCGGCGGCCAGCGCCAGCGCCTCGCGATCGCCCGCGCGCTGGCCAACGAGCCCTCGCTGCTGCTGGCCGACGAGCCGACCGGCGCCCTGGACAGCGAGGGTGGCCTGGAGGTGCTGGAGCTGTTCCGGCGGCTGCACGCCGACGGGCAGACGATCGTGATGGTCACCCACTCCCCCGACGTCGCCGCGGGCGCGTCGCGCGTCGTCCGGATGCGCGACGGCCGCATCGAGCAGGACTGACCCCCGATGCCGCCGATCCTGCGCTGGACGCGGCTGGAGCTGCGTCGGCGCCGGCGCGGGCTGCTGGTGCTCGCCCTGCTCGTCGCGCTGTCCTGCGGGGCCGTGCTGACCGCGGCGGCCGGTGCCCGCCGCGGCGACTCCGCGCTGGACCGGCTGCTCGGGCGCACCGGGGCCGCGCACGCGATCGTCAATCCGTTCGGGCCGCCCGGCCCGCCCGGGAGCCTGCCCGACGCGCGGTACTGGGAGCGGGTCCGGGCGCTGCCGATCGTCGAGGACGTGGCGCTGGTCGTCGACGGGAACCTGGCCGTGGACGGCCTGCCGTCCACCGTGCTGCCCCCCTGGCTGCCGACGGCGGACGCGGGACGGGGCGAGGTCGAGCGCCCGGTGGTGCTCGCCGGGCGCGCCGCCGACCCGGCCCGGTCCGACGAGGCCGTGGTGACCGCGGAGTTCCTCCGGTCCTCCGGCCGGGAGCTGGGCGACGTGGTCACGCTGCGCACCTACTCCCCCGCGAGCGTGGACGCCCAGGCCACGACCGGGGACCCGCTGCCCGAGCAGCCCGACGGGCCCGCCGTGCCCGTGACGATCGTCGGGGTCGTGCGGTCCTTCGCCGTCGCCGACGACCTGGCGTCCCCCGGCCTGCTGATCCCCTCACCCGCCTTCGCCGAGCGCTACCGCTCCGAGCTGGTCGGCACCGCCGCGACGTGGCGGGCCGGGCTCGTCCGGTTGCACGACCCGGCCGACCTCGAGACGCTGCGCCGCGAGGTGATCCGGCTCTCGGCCACCGGTGACGTCGAGTTCACCGACCAGCTCGCCAGGGCGCAGCGGACCTCGGGGGTGCTGGACTTCGAGTCCGCGTGCCTGCTCGCGCTGGGCCTGGCCGCGGCCGCCGCGGCCGCGGTGCTGGTGGGCCAGGCGGTGCAGCGCACCGTCGCGGCGACGCTGCCGGACCTGCGCGTCCTCGGCGCCGCCGGGATGACCCGCGGACAGGCCGTGGCCGCCGCCACGGCGGCGCCCACCGTGGCCGCGCTGGGCGGGGCGCTGCTGGGCGCGGCCGGGGCCGCGGTCGCGTCGGCGGGCCTGCCCTTCGGGGCCGCGGGCCGCTACGAGCCCGCCCCGGGCGTCGACGTCGACGTGGCGGTGCTCGGCGGCGGGGTGCTGGTCGCCATCGCGCTGGTGGCCGCGACCGCGGCCGCGGCGGCCCGGCTCCGGCACGCCGGGACGGCGCGGGTCGTGCCCGCCCCGGCCGCGGCCCGGCCGTCCGCGGTCGCGCGGGTCCGCCTGCCGGTGCCCGCCGTCCTCGGGGCCCGGTTCGCGCTCGAACCGGGCGGTGACCCCGCCGGGACCGGTGCGCGCGCGTCGCTGGCCGGCGCGGTCGTCGGCGTGCTCGGCGTGCTCGCCGCGGCGACCTTCGCCGCCGGTGTCACCGACGCCGTCGAGCACCCGGAGCGCTTCGGCACCGACTTCGCCCTGATCGGCTTCTTCGGCCTGGGCACGCCCGCCGACCCGCGCACGGCGCCGGCGATGCTGGCGGCGATGGGCACCGACCCGGCCGTCACCGGGGTCACGGCGATGGTCTCCGGCACGGCCACCGCGGGCGGGGTGCCGCTGGCGGTCTACGGCGCGCAGCCGGTGTCCGGGTCCGCCCCCGGCCTCGTCGCGACCAGCGGGCGCCCACCCGCCGCCGCCGACGAGGTGCTGCTCGGCCCGGTCACCGCCCGGGAGCTCGACGCCGCACCGGGCCGGGTCGTGGAGCTGGCGGGCCCGGCCGGTCCGGCGCGGCTGCGGGTGGTCGGGATCGGGTTCCTGCCGCAGGTGGACAACCTGACCGGCGCGCTGGTCACCGCAGGCGGGTTCGCCGCGCTCGGGCTGGAGCAGACGGTGCGGTACTCGGCGGTGGCGCTGGCCCCCGGCGACGACCCCGCGGCCGCGGTGCCGCGCCTGCAGGCCATCGGTGCGACGGTGCCGGGCGCGGAGCCGATCGGGCTGTTCCCGATCGGTCCCCCGCCCCAGGTGCAGGAGCTGGCGACGGTGCAGGTGCTGCCGCGCGTGCTGGGGGTGTTCCTCGGCGTGCTGGCCGTCGGCGCCGTCGGGCACGGGCTCGCCACCGCGGTCCGGCGCCGCGGCCACGACCTCGCGGTGCTGCGGGCGCTGGGGATGAGCCCGCGCCAGACCCGGACCGCGGTGCACACCCACGCCGCGGTGCTCGCGGTGGCCGGGCTGGCCGTCGGGGTGCCGCTGGGGATCGCGCTGGGGCGGACGGCCTGGCGCACGGTCGCCGAGACGACCCCGATCGTGCACGTGCCGCCCGCGGTGCCGTGGGCACTCGCCGTGCCGGCCGTGCTCGCGGCGACGGCGCTGCTGGCCGCGCTGCCCGCCCGCCGGGCCGCGCGGCTGCCGCTGGCCGAGCTGCTGCGGAGGGAGGGGTGATGGGCCTGGCCGGGATGTGGGTGGGCCTGGAGCTGCGGCGCCGGTGGCGCTCGCTGCTGGTGCTCGCGCTGCTGGTGGCGGTGTCGGCCGGGGTGGTGCTGACCGCGGTGGCCGGTGCCCGGCGCGGGGCCTCCGCGCTGGACCGGCTGCTGGCCGTGACCGCGCCCGCCACCCTGGCCGTGCTGCCCAACCAGCCCGGCTTCGACTGGGACGCGGTGCGCGCCCTGCCCGGGGTGGAGGCGGTGGCCGAATTCGCCGTCACCTCCTTCCGGGTCGACGACATCACGCCGGAGGACTACCCCGACGGCTTCCCGATGGACCGCGAGGCGATGTCGGCCGTCGAGCGGCCGGTGGTGCTCGAGGGCCGGCTGCCCGACCCGGACCGCGCCGACGAGGTGGCGGTCACCCCGGCGTTCACCCGCAGCTACGGCGTCGGGGTGGGCGACACCGTCGACCTGCGCCTCTACGCCCCGGAGCAGTTCGCCGCGCCCGCGCCGCCGGACGTCCCCGGCGGGCCGCTCGTGCGGGCCACCGTGGTCGGGACGATCCGCTCGTTCTGGTTCGTCGACCAGCCGGGCGCGCTGGGCACGGTGCAGCCCTCGGCCGGCCTGCTGGAGCGGTACCCCGCGCAGCTCGGCCTGCCCGGGTTCACCAACGTCAACGCGCTGGTGCGGCTGACCGCGGACGACCCGGCGTCGATCGCGGCGTTCCGGTCCGGGCTCGCACAGGTCAGCGGCCGCACCGACATCGAGATGTTCGACCAGGTCGAGGAGGCCGCGAAGGCCCGCGCGACGCTCGGCTTCGAGGCCGCGAGCCTGCTCGCGTTCGCCGGTGCCGCGCTGCTGGCGGCCACGGTGCTCGTCGGCCAGGCGATCGCGCGCCACACCACCGCCGCGGTCGCCGATCTCGACGTGCTGCGCGCGCTGGGGCTGGAGCGCGCCGCCGCGCTGCGGACGGCCGTCGCCGCGCCGGTGCTGGCGGCCGGCGTCGGGGTGCTCGCCGGTGCCGCGGCCGCGGCGGCGGCGTCCCCGCTGTTCCCCCTGGGCACCGCGGCCCTGCTGGAGCCGCGGCCCGGGTTCGCGCCCGACCCGCTGGTACTGGGCGTGGGCTCCGCCGTGCTGGCCGCGCTGTGCCTGGGCGGTGCGGTGGCCGCGGCCGCGGCGGCGCTGCGTCCCGGCGCGGGCGGGAACGCGCGGCCCTCCGCGGTGGCCGCGCTCGCCGCCCGGGCCGGGCTGCCGGTGCCGGTGCTCGTCGGGCTGCGCTTCGCGCTGGAGCCCGGCCGCGGGCGGTCGGCGCTGCCGGTGCGACCCGCACTGGTCGGCGCCGTCGGCGGGGTGCTGGGCGTGCTGGGCGCGCTCACCTTCTCCGCGGGCGTGGCCGACGCCGCGGCCCACCCCGAGCGGTTCGGCCAGACCCACCGGCTGGAGAGCTTCGTCGGCTTCAACGGCGAGGACTACCTGCCCACCGGCCCCGCGCTCACCGCCGCGATCGCCGCCGATCCCGACGTGCTCGCCGTCGTCGACGCCCCGGTGGGGGTGCTGGACACCGCGCGCGGCGCGGTGAGCACGTTCGCCTACGGCAGCACCGGGCGGGAGCCGTTCCCGACCGTGGTGCTCTCCGGCCGGATGCCGCAGGCCCCCGACGAGATCGCGCTGGCCCCGCGCACCGCCGCGGAGCAGGACGCCGCCGTCGGCGACACCCTCGCGGTCACCGGCACGGCGGGCTCCGCGACGCTGCGCGTCACCGGCATCGCCTTCGTGCCCTACGCCGGGCACAACAACTACGACGACGGGGCCTGGCTCACCGCCGACGGGTACACCGCGCTGATCGCGGGCTTCAAGTTCCACCCGCTGTTCGTGGCCCTGCGCCCCGGGGCGGACCCGGAGGTGGTGGCCGGGCGGCTCGCCGCCGACGTCGGCGCCGCGCTGGGCGTCGGCGAGTTCCCGATCATGGTGACCCCGCCGCCGGTGGAGGCGACGGTCATCCGCAACGTGCAGGTGCTGCCGGTGGCGCTGGGCGGGTTCCTGGCGCTGCTCGCGGTGGGCGCGGTCGGCCACGCGCTCGCCACGGCCGTCCGCAGGCGCCGCCACGACGTCGCGGTGCTGCGCGCGTTCGGGATGACGCGGCGCCAGGTCCGCACGGTCGTCGTCACCCAGGCCACGGTCCTCGCCGCGGTGGGGCTGCTGCTCGGCGTGCCGCTGGGGGTGGCGGTGGGGCGGGTCGTGTGGCGGCTCGTCGCGGACATCACCCCGCTGCAGTACCTGGCCCCGGTCGCGGTGCCCGCGCTGCTGCTGGCCGCGCCGGTCGCGGTGCTCGTCGCCAACGCGCTCGCCGCGCCGCCCGGCCGGCGCGCCGCCCGGCTGCGCATCGCCCACGTCCTGCGGGCGGAGTAGGCCGTGGTGGGGAGATGGCTGGTCCTGGAGGTGCGGCGGCGGTGGCGGTCGCTGGTGGTGCTGACGCTGCTGGTGGCGGTGTCCGCCGGGGTGGTGCTGACGGCCGTGGCCGCCGCCCGGCGGGGCGCGGGCGCGCTGGACCGGCTGCTCGCCCAGACCCGGCCCGCCACGCTCGCGGTGCTGCCCACCACGCCGGGGTTCGACTGGGACGCGGTGCGGGCGGTCCCCGGCGTGGTCGCGCTCAGCGAGTTCGGCAGCGCCCCCGTCGAGGTCGACGGGGAGTTCGCCGACCTCACCGTCGACCTGCGCCCGGACACCGTCGAGGTCCCGGTCGTGCTCGCCGGCAGGCTGCCCGACCCGGCGCGGGCCGACGAGGCCGTGATCACCCCGGCCTACACCGAGGTGTTCGGGACCGGCGTCGGCGACACCGTACGGCTCGCCCTGCAGGACCCGGCCGTCATCGCGGCGCAGGCGATCGCGAACGCCGAGCCCCCGGAACCGACGGGGCCGGTGCTCGACGTGCGGATCGTGGGCGTCGTGCGCTCGTTCGTGCTGAGCGACCGCCCCACCGAGACCCCCGGCCTGCACCCCTCGCCCGGCCTGCTCGCGCAGTACCGGCCGCACCTGCTGGGGCCGCCGGGCACCGAGCTGCTGCAGGCCCTGGTGCGCCTGGACGGTGGGCCCGCCGCGGTACCCGCGTTCCAGGAGGCACTGGTCGGGGCGACCGGCCGCACCGACATCAGCTACTTCGACCTGTCCGCCCAGCACCGGAAGATCGGCCGGACGCTGGCGTTCGAGAGCGCGAGCCTGCTGGCGTTCGGGCTCGCCGCGCTCGCCGCCGCGACGGTGCTCGTCGGCCAGGCCGTCGCCCGCCACGTCGGGTCCACCGTCACCGAGCTGCGGGTGCTGTGCGCGCTGGGGATGTCCCGGCGGCAGGCGACGGTCGCCGCCGTCGCGGGTCCGGCGCTGGCCGGGGTGGCGGGCACCGCGCTCGGCGCGGCGGGCGCCGTGGCCGCGTCGGCGTGGTTCCCCTTCGGCACCGCCGCGGGGTTCGAGCCCGACCCCGGCGTCGACGTCGACGCGGCCGTGCTCGGCGCGGGCGGGGCCGCGCTGGTGCTGGCCCTGGCCGGCGGGGCGGCCGCGGCGGCGCGCTGGGCGCTGGCCGGCCCCGGCGACGCGGCGGGGCGGCGCTCCGCGGTGGCCGGTGCGGCGGCCCGGCTGGGCCTGCCGGTCCCCGTGCTGGTGGGCGTCCGGTTCGCGCTGGAGCCCGGACGCGGCCGGTCGGCGCTCCCGGTGCGCCCCGCGCTGGTGGGCGCCGTCACCGGGGTGCTCGGCGTGCTCGCCGCGCTGACCTTCTCCGCCGGGGTGTCCGAGGCCGCGCAGAACCCGGCCCGGTTCGGCCAGACCCACCAGCTGGCGTCCTATTTCGGCTTCTTCGGCGAGGACGTCGCGGGCCCGGCCGGACCGGCGCTGCGGGCCGTCGCCGCCGACCCGGACGTCACCGGCGTGCTCGACGTCCGCGACGGCGTCCTGGACGTGCGGGCCGGGGACGGGCCCGCCCGCCCGGTCACGGTGTTCACCGGACCCGCGCCGGGTGCGCCGCCGTTCCCGACCGTGCTCTCGGCGGGCCGGATGCCGCAGCAGGCCGACGAGATCGTCCTGGCCCCGGGCACCGCGCAGGAGCTCGGCGCGCGCCCGGGTGACGCGCTGGACGCCACGGGGCCGCTCGGCGGCGCCAGGCTGACCGTCACGGGCATCGGCTTCGTCCCCGTCGGGCCGCACAACTTCTACGACGACGGTGCGTGGCTGAGCCCGGACGGCTACGCCGCGCTCACCGACACCTTCCGCTTCCACGTGGGGCTGGTCGCGGTGGCCCCGGGGGCCGACCCGGCCGCGGTGGCGCAACGGCTCGCCGGGGTCGCCGAGCTGGCGCCGGTCGGGCCGCCCTACGAGGCGGGCCTGCTCCGCAACGTCGAGGTGCTGCCGGTGGTGCTCGGCGGGTTCCTCGCCCTGCTCGCCGTCGGCGCCGTGGGGCACGCGCTCGCGACGGCCGTGCGCCGCCGCCGCCACGACGTGGCGGTCCTGCGCGCGCTGGGCATGACGCGGCGGCAGGCCCGCGGCGTCGTCGTCACCCAGGCCACCGTGCTGGCCGCGGTCGGGCTGCTGGCCGGGCTCCCGCTCGGGGTGGCGCTGGGCCGGGTGCTGTGGCGGGTCGTCGCCGACATCACCCCGCTGCAGTACGCGGCCCCGGCCGCGGCGCTCGCGCTGCTGCTCGCCGCCCCGGTCACGGTGCTCGTCGTCAACGCGCTCGCCGCCCGGCCCGGCGGGCACGCCGCGCGGCTGCGCGTCGGGGACGTGCTGAGGGCGGACCGGTGACCGGCCCGGGACGGCCCGCCCGCCGCGGCGGGCTCGTGGCGGTGCTGTGCGCGGCGGCCGCCGTGGTGGTGGCCGCGGCCCTCCTGCTCCGCGCACCGGACGGGCTGCGCGCGGCGGCGCTGGCCGTCGGCGCGGCGTGGGTGGTAGCGGCCGCGGTGGCCCACCGCTCGACGAGCCGCGCGCTCGTCCCGTGGGCGGCCGGGCTGGGTGCCGGGCACGCCGCGGTCACCGTGTGGCCCGCGCTGGTGCCGCTGGTGCTGGCCGGCTGGGTGGGGTTCGGCCTCGCCCTGCCGGACGGCCGGCCCGGCCCGGCCCGCCGCGTCGCGGTGACGGCCGCGCTCGGCCTCGTCGGGGCGGCGTGGACGGTCGCGCAGGCGACGACCGCCGCGCCGCCGGCGGGCATGGTGGTGGCCGTGGCCGTTCCCGCGGCCGGGGTCACCGCCGTCGCGTCGGCGCTACGCTGCCGGCACGCCGCCCCGGCCGCGCGGCGGGTGCTGCAGTGGGTCACCGCCGCCGCGGTGCTCGCCGGGGCCGCGATCGCGGTGCTCATGGCTCTGCACGTCATGCTCGGCTCCCCCGCCGACGTCCTGGCCTGGAGCACCGCGGCCACCGCGCTCGTGCCGCTGGGCCTGGCCGCCGCGCTGCACCCGGCGAGCGCGCCCGCCGCCGCGACCGCGCTCGTCGAGGCGATCGTGGTGGCCGGGCTGGCCGTGCTCGTCGTCGCCGTCTACCTGGTCGTGGTGGTGGGGCTGGGCCGGGTCCCGGTCGGCGCCGAGCGCGACGTGCTGGTGTCCGGCATCGTCGCCGCGATCGTCGTGGCCGTGCTCGTGCTCCCGGTCCGCGCCCGGCTGGTGGCGGCCGCGGCCGCGCTGGTGGGACGCCGCACCGGCGGCGCCGAGGAGATGACCTCCTTCGGCGCGCGGATGACCCGCGCCGTCCCCATGGACGAGCTGCTGCTGCAGCTGGCCGAGTCGCTGCGCGCCGGACCGGCCCCGGCGGGCGCCGAGGTCTGGGTCGGCGCCGACGGGGTGCTCGACCGCACCGTCGCCGTGCCCGACCGCCCGCCCGCGCGCCTGGAGCTCGGCACCGACGAGCGCGTCGTCGTCGGGCGGGCGCGCTCGGGAGGGGCGCGCTGGATGTCGGTGTGGCTGCCCGGGCTGCTGGCCGAGCACACCGGGCGGCACGGGCCCGACGCCCCGGTCCGCGCGGTGCCGGTGGCGCACCTGGGCGCGCTGCTCGGGCTGCTGGTGGTGCACCGGCCCGCGGGTGCGGACCCCTTCTCCGACGACGAGGACCGCGCGCTCGTCGAGCTCGCCCGCCAGCTCGGCCTCGCCCTGCACAACGTGTCGCTGGACTCCGCGCTGCAGGCCTCGCTGGAGGAGCTGCGCACCCGCAACGTCGAGCTGCAGGCCTCCCGTGCCCGGATCGTCACCGCCGCCGACGAGTCGCGCCGCGCGATCGAGCGCAACCTGCACGACGGCGCGCAGCAGCACCTCGTCGCGCTGGCCGTCAAGATCGGGCTGGCGCGCACGGTGCTCGACGCCGACCCGGAATCGGTGCCCGCACTGCTCGACCAGCTCCGCGGCGACGCGCAGGCCGCGATCGGCGCCGTCCGCGAGCTGGCGCACGGCATCTACCCGCCGCTGCTGCGCGAACGCGGGCTCGGCGAGGCGCTGCGCACCGCGGCCGCCCGGTCGCCGCTGCGCTGCGCGGTCGAGGTGGACCTGCCCGGGCGGTACGGGCAGGACGTCGAGTCGTGCGTGTACTTCTGCTGCCTGGAGGCCGTGCAGAACGCCGGCAAGCACGCCGGGCAGGGAGCGGAGATCCTGGTGAGCGTGACCCTCACCGACTCCCTCCTGCGGTTCCGCGTCTCCGACGACGGCGCGGGCTTCGACACCGGCGGCGCCGGTGCGGGGTTCGTCAACATGCGCGACCGCCTCGGCGCGGTCGGCGGCGACCTGGAGGTCGTCTCGGCGCCCGGCGCCGGCACCACCGTGACCGGCACGATCCCGGTGCCCTCGTGAGCGCCGACGGGTTCGACGCCGTCGTCGTCGGTTCCGGGCCGAACGGGCTGGTGGGCGCGCTGCGCCTGGCCGAGGCCGGGCGCCGGGTGCTGCTCGTCGAGGCCGCCGACCGCCTCGGCGGCGGGCTGCGCACCGAGGAGCTGACGCTGCCCGGGTTCCGCCACGACGTCTGCGCCACCGTGCTGCCCCTGGCGCTGGCCTCACCCGCGTTCCGCGCGTTGGCGCCCGACGTGGGGTACCGGCACCCCCCGGTGCCCGCCGCGCACCCCCTCGACGGCGGGCAGGCCGCGCTGGTGCTGCGCGACGCCGCCGCCACCGCGGCCGGCTTCGGGCGTGACGGCGCCGCGTGGCGGGCCACCGTCGGCGCCACGGCGCGCGCGGGTTTCCCGCTGGTGGACACCCTGCTCGCCCCGCTGGACCTGCCGCCGCACGCCCCCGTCGCCGCCGTGCGCTTCGGCGCGCTCGGTGCGTGGCCCGCCACCGTCACCGGGCGCCTGTTCCGCGATCCCGCCGCGCGCGCGGCGTTCGCCGGCATGGCCGCGCACTCGATCCTCGACCTCGGCGCCCCGGTCACCGCGGGCTACGGGCTGCTGCTCGCCGCGCTGGCGCACTCGGTGGGCTGGCCCGTGGTGCGCGGCGGCTCCCAGCACCTGGCCGACGCGCTGGTGGCGCGGCTGCGGCGGGCCGGGGCCGAGATCGTCACCGGGTGCCGGGTGCGTGACCTCGCGGAGCTGCCACCCGCGCCCGCCACCCTGCTCGACGTCACCCCGCGCCAGCTGCTGGAGATCGCCCGCGACCGGCTGCCCGCGGGCTACGCGCGGCGGCTGGAACGCTTCCGCTACGGCCCCGGGGTGTTCAAGCTCGACTACGCCCTCGACGCGCCCGTGCCGTGGACCGACCCCGCCGTCGCCGCCGCGGGCACCGTGCACCTGGGCGGTACGGCCGCCGAGGTCGTCGCGAGCGAGCGGGCGGTCGCCCGCGGCCTGCACCCGGAGCGGCCGTTCGTGCTCGGCGTGCAGGCGTGCGTCGCCGACCCGTCGCGGGCGCCCGAGGGCAGGCACACGTTCTGGGCCTACTGCCACGTGCCGCACGGGTCGGGGACCGACATGACCGCCGCGGTCGAGGCGCAGATCGAGCGGTTCGCCCCCGGCTTCCGCGACCGTGTGCTGGCCCGGCACGCCATGGGCCCGGCCGCGCTGGAGGCGCACGACGCCAACGAGGTCGGCGGCGACATCAACGGCGGTTCCGGCGACTGGCGCCAGTTCGTGTCCCGGCCCGTGCTCGCGCGGTCCCCGTGGCGCACGCCGGTGCCCGGGCTCTACCTGTGCTCGGCGTCGACCCCGCCCGGCGGCGGCGCGCACGGGATGGGCGGCTGGCAGGCGGCCGGGCTGGCCATGGCCGACGGGCTCACCCCACGCGCAGCGCCCGCAGCGCGGCGGGGGTGAGGTCCTCCTTGTGCAGGTAGGCCGCGGCGCCGCAGTCGGCGGCGTCGGCCGGGAGGTCGGCCGCGGCGTAGGAGCTCATGAGGACCACCGTGACCGCCGGGTGCGCGGCCAGCACGCGCCGGGTGGCCTCGATGCCGTCGATCCCGGGCAGGTTGATGTCCATCAGCACCACCTGCGGGTGCGTGTCGGCGGCCAGGCGCACCGCGTCCTCGCCGGTCTCCGCCTCGGCCGTCACCGTCCAGCCCCCGACCAGGCCGACGACCGTGCGCGCCACCGACCGGAACGGCGGCTGGTCGTCCACGATGAGCACGTCGACCACCGCTGACCTCCCCGTCATGGGGCCATGGTGCGCCCGCACGGGTGCGCCGCACAGGGTGCTGGCACCCCGATCAGGCGGGGTCGACCCCGTCGGCGAGGTGCATCAGCACCGCCTTCACGCGCCGGTTGGTGTCCGGTTCGGACGCCAGCCCGAGCTTGGCGAACAGCGCGTTGATGTGCTTCTCCACGGCCCGCTCGGACAGGTACAGCGCCGCGGCCACCCCGGAGTTGCTCTTGCCCTGGGCGATCTCGGCGAGCACGTCGCGCTCCCGGGAGGTGAGCTCGGCCAGCGGCGAGACCCGCGCCCGCCCGTTGGCCGACACCAGCACCTCGACGACGGCCGGGTCGATCACCGAGCCGCCGTGGGCCACCTCCCGCACCGCGGCCACCAGCTGCCCGGGGTTGCTGACGCGCTCCTTGAGCAGGTACGCCCGCGACGCGCTGCCCCCGGCCAGCAACGCGGTGGCGTACCCGGTCTCGGCGTACTGGGACAGCACGACCACGCCGGTGCCGGGATGGGTCCGCCGCAGCTCGGTGGCCGCGCGGATGCCCTCGTCGGTGGACGTCGGCGGCATCCGCACGTCGGTGACGACGACGTCGGGCCCGTGCTCGTCGACGGCCGCCAGCAGCTCGGGCAGGGAGCCGCACCCGGCGACGACCTCGATGTCGCCCGGCTGGCGGAGCACGGCGGTGACCCCCTCGCGCACCAGCAGGGAGTCCTCCGCGATCACGACACGCAGCGGCACGGGAGAACGCTACCGGACTCCCCCGGCGACCTCGCCCCCGCCGACCGCCACCGCGCCCGCCGACCGCCCCCCGCCCGCGCGCACCCCGGGACCGCCGCGCGCACCCTCGACGGTGCGCGCGGGGGCGGGAAATGCGCGCGGGGGCCGCGGTCAGGCCCGCGCGCCCGCCAGCTCGTCGCGCAGCGACTCCGCGGCCGCCCGCAGCGCCGCCGGATCGGGACCGGCCCGCAGCACCGACCGCGACGCGGCCGGCAGCACGGTCCCGCGCACCCCGGCGAAGCGCGCCGCGACGTCGGCGGGGCCGGCGCCCTGGGCGCCCAGACCGGGCGCGAGCACCGGGCCGTCGAGCGCGGAGAGGTCCAGGTCGTGGTCGGCCGTCGCGCCCACCACGACCCCGACGCCACCGGGTGCGGCGGCGTTGCGGGCCGCCGCCCCGTCGACCATCGCCTGCGCGACGCTGCGACCGCCGAACGTCGCCAGCTGGACGTCAGCGCCCTCGGGGTTGGACGTGCGGGCCAGCACGAACACCCCGCGGCCCGCGTCGGCGGCGGCGTCGAGCGCCGGCGTCAGCGAGCCGAAGCCCAGGTAGGGCGAGAGCGTGACGGCGTCGGCCCCGAGCGGGGCGCCGACGGCCAGGTAGGCGTCGGCGTAGCCGTCCATCGTGGTGCCGATGTCGCCGCGCTTGACGTCGAGCAGGGTGAGGGTGCCGGTGCCGGAGAACGCCGTCAGCAGCTCCTCCAGCACCCGCACGCCCCGCCAGCCGTGCCGCTCGAAGAACGCCGACTGCGGCTTGACCACCGCCGTGTGCCCCGCGAACGCCTCGACGCAGGCGTCGGCGAAGCGAGCCAGGCCGTCGGCGTCGTCGGTGAGCCCCCACTCGGCCAGCAGCGGCGGGTGCGGGTCGATCCCGGCGCACAGTACGCCGTGCTCGCCGACCGCGGCCGCCAGCCGCTCCCCGAAGCTCACGTGCGCGCCTTCTGCAGCTGCGCGTGCGTCTCCTGCAGGGACCGCACCCCGATCCGCCCGGCGGCCTCCGCCTCGATGCCCTGCACCGCGGCCGCGGCCCCCTGCACCGTGGTGATGCAGGGGACGCCCCGGCTCACCGCGGCGGCCCGGATCTCGTAGCCGTCGACGCGCGGCCCGGAGTTGCCGTACGGGGTGTTGATGATCATGTCGACCTGCCCGTCCAGGATCAGGTCGACGATGGTCTCCCCGCCCGCGGAGTGCTTGCGCACCACGGTGGTGGTCAACCCGTTGCGGCGCAGCACGTCGGCGGTGCCGTCGGTGGCCAGGATCTCGAAGCCGAGGTCGGCCAGGCGGCGGATCGGGAACACCATCGCCCGCTTGTCCCGGTCGGCGACCGAGACGAACACCCTCCCGGTCGCCGGCAGCGACCCGTACGCCGCGGCCTGCGACTTCGCGAACGCCGGGCCGAAGGAGGCGTCGATGCCCATGACCTCGCCGGTCGACTTCATCTCCGGGCCGAGCAGCGGGTCGACCCCGCGGCCGTCGGCGGTGCGGAACCGGTTGAACGGCAGCACCGCCTCCTTGACGGCGACGGGCGCGTCCGGCGGCAGCTCGCCGCCGTCGCCCTCGGCGGGCAGCAGGCCCTCGCCGCGGAGCTCGGCGATGGTGGCGCCCAGCATGATCCGGGCCGCGGCCTTCGCCAGCGGCACCGCGGTGGCCTTCGACACGAACGGCACCGTCCGGGAGGCGCGCGGGTTGGCCTCCAGCACGTAGAGCGTCTCGCCGTGCAGCGCGTACTGGACGTTGAGCAGCCCCCGCACCCCGATGCCGTGCGCGATCGCCTCCGTGGAGCGGCGCACGGCCTCGATCACGCTGCGCCCCAGCGTGACCGGGGGCAGGGTGCACGAGGAGTCGCCGGAGTGGATGCCGGCCTCCTCGATGTGCTCCATGACGCCGCCGACGAACACCTCGACGCCGTCGCACAGCGCGTCGACGTCGATCTCGACCGCGTCGTCGAGGAACCGGTCGACCAGGACCGGGCGCTCGTCGCTGATGGTCGTGGCGCGGGCGATGTAGCCGGCCAGGGTCTCGTCGTCGTAGACGATCTCCATGCCGCGCCCGCCCAGCACGTAGGACGGCCGGACCAGCACCGGGTAGCCGATGCGGGCGGCGATCTCGCGCGCGGAGTCGAACGTGGTGGCCATGCCGAACGACGGCGCGGGCAGCCCCGCCCTGCGGAGCACCTCGCCGAACGCGCCGCGGTCCTCGGCCAGGTCGATCGCGGCGGCGCTCGTCCCCACGACCGGCACCCCCGCGGCCGTGAGACGGGCGGCGAGCCCCAGCGGGGTCTGCCCCCCGAGCTGCACGATCACGCCGACGACGGTGCCGCTCTCCTGCTCGGCGTGCACCACCTCCAGCACGTCCTCGAAGGTGAGCGGCTCGAAGTAGAGGCGGTCGGCGGTGTCGTAGTCGGTGGAGACCGTCTCGGGGTTGCAGTTGACCATCACGGTCTCGAAGCCCGCCTCGCGCAGCGCCATGACGGCGTGCACGCAGGAGTAGTCGAACTCGATGCCCTGGCCGATCCGGTTCGGGCCGGACCCCAGGATCAGCACCTTGGGCCGGTCGGGCTGGGCCGCGATCTCCGACTCGGCGCCGGGATCGGTCTCGTAGGCGCTGTAGTGGTACGGCGTCAGCGCCCGGAACTCCGCCGCGCACGTGTCGACGGTCTTGTAGACCGGGCGGACTCCGAGGCGGTGCCGCAGCGTCCGCACGCCGTCCTCCCCGGCGAGCTCGGGGCGCAGCGCGGCGATCTGCCGGTCGGAGATCCCGGCCCGCTTGGCCCGGCGCAGCAGCACCGACTCCAGCACGGGCGCGTCGAGGATCTCGGTGCGCAGCTCGGTGAGCGCGAGGATCTGGTCGAGGAACCACGGGTCGATGCCGGTCTCCGCGGCCACCTCGGCCACGGTCGCACCGCTGCGCAGCGCGCGCTCCACCTCGTAGATCCGCCCGTCGACCGGGACCCGGATCTGCGGGTCCCCCACGGGATCCGGCGTGGTCCAGAACCCGGCCGCCGTGGCCTCCATCGACCGCAGCGCCTTGCCCAGCGCCTCGGGGAACGAGCGCCCGAGCGCCATCGCCTCGCCGACGCTCTTCATCGTCGTCGTCAGCTCGGGGTCGGCGCCGGGGAACTTCTCGAACGCGAACCGCGGGATCTTGACCGCCACGTAGTCGAGCGTGGGCTCGAACGCGGCCAGGGTCTCGCCGGTGATGTCGTTGCGGATCTCGTCGAGGGTGTAGCCGACGGCCAGCCGCGCGGCGATCTTCGCGATCGGGAACCCGGTGGCCTTCGACGCCAGTGCGCTCGACCGCGACACCCGCGGGTTCATCTCGATGACGACCAGCCGCCCGGTCTCCGGGTGCACCGCGAACTGGATGTTGCAGCCGCCGGTGTCGACGCCGACCGCGCGCAGCACCGCGATGCCGACGTCGCGCATGTGCTGGTACTCGCGGTCGGTCAGCGTCATCGCCGGGGCGACGGTGATCGAGTCCCCGGTGTGCACGCCCATCGGGTCGATGTTCTCGATGGAGCAGATGACGACCACGTTGTCGTGGCGGTCGCGCATGAGCTCGAGCTCGAACTCCTTCCAGCCGAGCACCGACTCCTCGATGAGCACCTCGGTGACCGGGGAGGCGGCCAGCCCACCCCCGGCCAGGCGCTCGAGGTCGGCCTCGGTGTGGGCCATGCCCGAGCCGAGCCCGCCCATGGTGAACGAGGGCCGGATGACCACCGGCAGCCCCAGCTCGCCGACGGCGGCCCGCACCTCCTCCATCGAGTGGCAGACGGCGCTGCGCGGCACCTCGCCGCCCACACCGAGCACGATCTCCTTGAACTTCAGCCGGTCCTCGCCGCGCTGGATCGACTCGACGTCGGCACCGATCAGCTCGATGCCGTGCCGGGCCAGCGCGCCGTTGTCGTGCAGCGCGATCGCGGTGTTCAGCGCGGTCTGCCCGCCCAGCGTCGCCAGGATCGCGGTCACCGGGAACCCGGCGTCGCGCTCGGCCTCGATCACCTTCTCCACGAACTCGGGGGTGATCGGCTCGACGTAGGTCGCGTCGGCGAACTCGGGGTCGGTCATGATCGTCGCGGGGTTGGAGTTCACCAGCGAGACGCGGATGCCCTCGTCGCGCAGCACGCGGCAGGCCTGCGTGCCCGAGTAGTCGAACTCGCACGCCTGGCCGATCACGATCGGCCCGGAGCCGATCACCAGCACGTGCCGGATGTCGTCGCGGCGGGGCATCAGCGGCTTCCCTCGGTCGAGCGGCCTTCGGCCGTGGCTGCCATCAGGTCGACGAAGCGGTCGAACAGGTCGGCGGCGTCGTGCGGGCCGGCCGCCGCCTCCGGGTGGTACTGCACGCTGAACGCGGGCGCGTCCACCAGTGCCAGCCCCTCGACGCAGCCGTCGTTGGGGCAGGTGTGGGTGATGCGGGCGGCGCCGAACGGGGTGTCGAACTCCTCCCCCGCCTCGCCCTCGACGGCGAACCCGTGGTTCTGCGAGGTGATCGCGACGCGGCCGGTGGCGTGCTCGATCACCGGGATGTTGATGCCGCGGTGGCCGTAGGGCAGCTTGTAGGTGCCCCGGCCCAGCGCCCGGCCCAGGATCTGGTTGCCGAAGCAGATGCCGAACAGCGGGATCCGCCGCTCCAGGACCTGGCGGGTCAGGGCCACCGGGCCGTCGGCGGTGGCGGGGTCGCCCGGGCCGTTGGACAGGAAGAACCCGTCGAAGCCCTCGACCTGCTCGATCGTGCTCGACGCGGGCAGCACGTGCGTCTCGACGCCCCGCTGCGCCAGCATCCTCGGCGTGTTCGACTTGATCCCGACGTCGAGCGCAGCGACCCGGAACCGCGTCGCGCCGACCGCGGGCACCACGTAGGGCTCCCGGGTCGTGACGGCGCCGAAGAGGTCGGAGCCCTCCATCCGCGGGCTGTCGAGGACGCGCTGCACCAGCACGTCGTCGGCGGCCAGGTCGTCACCGGAGAAGACCCCGGCCCGCATCGCCCCGCGCTCGCGCAGGTGGCGCACCAGCGCCCGGGTGTCGATGCCCGAGACCGACACGATCCCCTGCTCCCGCAACGCGTCCGCGAGCGATCCGGTGGACCGCCAGTTCGACGCCGACCGCGACGGGTCGCGCACCACGTACCCGGCGACCTGGATCCCGGCGGACTCGTCGTCCTCGTCGTTCCAGCCGGTGTTGCCGATCTGCGGGGCGGTCTGCACGACGATCTGGCGGTGGTAGGACGGATCGGTCAGCGTCTCCTGGTAGCCGGTCATGCCGGTGGTGAACACCGCCTCGCCCAGCCCCGTCCCGAGCGCCCCGTAGGCCTCGCCGCGGAAGATCCGCCCGTCCTCCAGGACGAGTACCGCCCTCGTGCTCCGTCCGCTCACCGGGCGACCTTCCCGTCCTGGGCCGTGATCCGTCCACGCAGGACGGTGGCGACCACCGCTCCGGGCAGCCGCATCCCCTCGTACGGGGTGTTCGCCGCCCTGCTGGCCAGCGCCGCGCCGCGCACGGTCCACTGGGCCTCGGGGTCGACCAGCGCGAACGTGGCCGGCTCCCCCACCGCGATCGGGCGGCCCTGGTCGGGCAGGTTCCCGATCTCCGCGGGCCGCTCGGACAGCACGCGCGCGACGCCGCGCCAGTCGAGCAGCCCCGGCTCGACCATGGTGTGCACCAGCACCGAGAACGCCGTCTGCAGCCCCAGCATCCCGGGCCGCGCCGCCTGCCACTCGGTGTCCTTGTACTGGCTGGCGTGCGGCGCGTGGTCGGTGGCGACCACGTCGATCACGCCCTCGGCCAGCGCCGCCCGCATCGCCTTGGTGTCCTCGGCGGTGCGCAGCGGCGGGTTGACCTTGTTGACGGCGTCGTAGCTGGTGAGCCTGCCGTCGGTGAGCAGCAGGTGGTGCGGGGTGACCTCGGCGCTCACCCGCACCCCGGCCGCCTTGGCCGCGCGCAGCACGTCGACGGTGCGGGCCGAGGAGATGTGGCAGACGTGCAGCGCGGCCCCGGCCTCGCGGGCCAGCGCGCAGTCGCGGGCGACGATCGTCTCCTCCGCGGTGGCGGGCCAGCCGGCCAGCCCGAGCCGCGAGGCGACGACGCCCTCGTGGGCCTGCGCTCCGCCCGTCAGGCGGTGGTCCTCGGCGTGCTGGGCGATCACGACGTTCAGCGCGGAGGCGTACTCCAGTGCGCGGCGCATGATCAGCGGGTCGTTGACGCACTTCCCGTCGTCGCTGAACATCCGCACCTGCGCGCGGCTCGCGGCCATCGTGCCCAGCTCGGCCATCTTCACGCCCTCGAGCCCGACGGTGACCGCACCGACCGGGTGCACGTCGACGAGCCCGACCTCCTGCCCGCGCCGCCACACGTGCTCGACGACGACCGCGGTGTCGGCGACCGGATCGGTGTTGGGCATGGCGAACACGGCGGTGAACCCGCCCAGCGCCGCCGCGGCCGAGCCGGTGGCGACGTCCTCGGACTCCTCGCCGCCGGGCTCGCGCAGGTGCACGTGCAGGTCCACGAACCCGGGCAGCAGGACGTGCCCGCCCCCGTCCAGGGTGGGCACCCCCTCCGGCGCGGTGAGCCCGGCGCCGATCTCGGTGACGACCCCGTCGCGCACCAGGACGTCGACGGCGTCCTCGCCGTAGGGCCGGACGTCGGTGATCAGGAGGTCGGTGGGGGCGTGTTCGGTCATTCGGGGGCTCCCGCGAGAAGGTGGTAGAGCACGGCCATGCGGACGTGGACGCCGTTGGCGACCTGCGCCAGCACCGCCGACGCCGGGGAGTCGGCCACCGAGGGCGCGATCTCCATGCCGCGCACCATCGGGCCGGGGTGCAGCACGACGGCGTGCCCGGGCAGCAGCGCGGCGCGGGCCTCGGACAGGCCGTAGCCGATCGCGTACTCCCGCGAGGACGGGAAGAACGAGCCGTGCATGCGCTCGGCCTGCACCCGCAGCATCATCACCGCGTCCAGTGCGGGCAGCTCGGCGTCGAGCGACGGGCTGACCCGGCACGGCCACTGCCCGATCCCGACCGGCTGCAGCGTCGGCGGCGCGATCACCACCACCTCGGCCCCGAGCGTGGCCAGCAGGAACACGTTGGACCGCGCCACCCGGCTATGCAGGACGTCGCCGACGATCCCGATGCGGCGCCCGGCGATCGAGCCGAGGCGGTCGCGCAGCGTGGCCGCGTCGAGCAGGGCCTGCGTGGGGTGCTCGTGGGTGCCGTCGCCGGCGTTGACGATCGAGGTGTGCGTGCCGGTCATGCCGTGGTCGCGGTCGGCCCAGGCGGCCATGCGGTGCGCGGAGCCGGACGCGGGATGGCGCACGACCACGCAGTCGGCGCCCATCGCCGAGAGCGTCAGCGAGGTGTCGCGCAGCGACTCCCCCTTGCTCACCGACGATCCCGAGGCGCTGACGTTGACGGTGTCGGCGCTCATCCACTTGCCGGCGATCTCGAACGACACCCGGGTGCGCGTGGAGTTCTCGTAGAACATCGTGATGACGGTGCGCCCGCGCAGCGTCGGCAGCTTGCGGACCTCGCGTCCCAGCAGCGCCTGCTTGAGGCGGTCGGCGGTGTCGAGCAGGCCGGTGGCGGTGGCGGCGTCGAGGTCGGTGACCGAGAGCAGGTGCTTCACGGCGCGGCCTCGCCGGAGCCGGCTCCGGCGCCTGCACCCCGCTGCAGCCGCACGCCGTCGACGCCGTCGGTCTCGGCCAGCAGCAGCAGGATCTGCTCGTCGCGCGAGGTGGGGACGTTCTTGCCGACGTAGTCGGCGCGGATCGGCAGCTCGCGGTGGCCGCGGTCGACCAGCACGGCGAGCTGCACCGCGCGGGGGCGGCCGTGGTCGGCCAGCGCGTCGAGCGCGGCGCGGACGGTGCGGCCGGACATCAGCACGTCGTCGACGAGCACGACGAGCCGGTCGTCGAGGCCGCCGTCGGGGACATCGGTGTCCTCCAGCGCACGGGCCGGGCGGCGGCGCAGGTCGTCGCGGTAGAGCGTGACGTCGACGGAGCCGACCTCGGGGGCGGTGCCGGAGAACTCGCCGATCGCGGCCGAGAGGCGGCGGGCGAGGATCGTGCCGCGGGTCGGGATGCCGATCAGGACGGCCCGCTCGTCACCGGCGGTCTTCTCGATGATCTGGTGCGCGATGCGCGCGATGGTGCGGGTGACGTCGGCGGCGCTGAGCAGTTCCCGGTCTCCGGGCGCGCCTGGGACGTCCCCGCGGCGGTCGTTCGCCACGAGGATCTCCTTCCCCGCCTCACCGGACGGGCCTTAAAGGAACGGTTTCCGCGGGCGACCGTACCAGCGCGGGTGGCGCCGACCGGCCTCCGAGCGCCGCAGCATCGGCAGCATCACATCGGCCGTTCGACACCCTCTGGAGTCCCATTCGCCACAAGGTGGTCACGCTCCGGTCACGACAGTGCTGACCGTCACGACCCCGGGCCCCCGCGAATCGCCAGGCGGCGGCGTGTCGATCAGCCATTTGGGTGGAACCAGGGCGTAACGGGACTGCGACAGGCCGGACAACTTGACCTGGCGGCGACGGCGAGCGCATGATTACTCTCCGTATTGATCCACTGGGGGTCGCAGGGAGCCGCGGGGGGCACCGCTCGACACGACCGGCGTCCCCGAACGCCGGAACCCCGAGAGCACATCAGTTCCTCCGACGCCGGTCCTGACGGGCCGGCGCCAGTCACGAAAGGGGTCGCCGTATGGGCGACTACGCCAAGGCGCTCGGCGGGAAGCTCCGCGCCATCCGGCAGCAGCAGGGTTTGTCGCTGCACGGTGTGGAGCAGAAGTCGGGCGGGCGGTGGAAGGCGGTCGTGGTCGGCTCGTACGAGCGCGGCGACCGCGCCGTCACGGTGCAGAAGCTGGCCGAGCTGGCCGACTTCTACGGCGTGCCGGTGGCCGAGCTCCTGCCCGAGGGCCGCGTGCCGTCGGGTTCCGAGCCCGCCACCAAGATCGTCATCAACCTGGAGCGGCTGCAGCAGCTCCCGGCGGACAAGGTGGGCCCGCTGGCCCGCTACGCCGCCGCCATCCAGAGCCAGCGCGGCGACTACAACGGCAAGGTGCTCAGCATCCGCGCCGAGGACCTGCGCTCGCTCGCGATCATCTACGACAAGAGCCCCGGCGAGCTGACCGACCAGCTCATCGACTGGGGAGTGCTCCCCCCGGAGGCCCGCCCGGCCCAGTGACGCCCGGGTGCCTGGGGAAGGGCACCCGTGCCACATCGGCGACGGCCCCCCGCCATCCGGCGGGGGGCCGTCGCGCGTCCGGGGTCGTCATGGGCCCGGCGTCGCCGGGGACACAGCCTCGTCGTGGGTGCGGCGCCCTGCGGACCGCCGGGCCCGTCAGCGGGTGGTGCGCAGCTGCGGGGCGATGTCGGCGATGCGGCCCAGCACCCCGTTGAGGAAGCGCGGGCTGTCGTCGGTGGACAGCGTGCGGGCCAGCTCGACGGCCTCGGTGATGGCCACCGGGTCGTCGATCTCGTCGACCCACAGCAGCTCGAACACCCCGATCCGCAGCAGCGCGCGGTCGACGGCGGGCATCCGCGCCACCGTCCAGCCCTCGGCGTGCTCGGCGAGGAGCTGGTCGATCCGGTCCCGGTGCGCGACGACGCCCTCGACGAGCATCCCCGCGTACTCCGAGACCGGCGGGGCGTCGTCGGTCTCCCGGCGCGCCACCAGCACCGCGAGCGGGTCGTCGCCGCGGGCCTCGGACTCGAACAGGATGTCCAGGGCCCGTTTCCGGGCCTTCGTGCGCGCGCGCAACATCAGTTGCTGATGCGGCCGAGGTAGCGCCCGTCGCGGGTGTCCACCTTGACCTTCTCGCCGGTGGTGACGAACAGCGGCACCTGGATCTCCGCGCCGGTCTCCAGGGTGGCGGGCTTGGTGCCGCCGGTGGAGCGGTCGCCCTGCAGGCCGGGGTCGGTGTGGCTGATCACCAGCTCCACCGAGGTGGGGAGCTCGACGAACAGCGGCACCGACTCGTGCAGCGCCACCATCGCCACCTGGTTCTCCAGCAGGTAGCCCGCGGCGGTGCCGACGGTGTTCTCCGGGATCGGGATCTGGTCGAAGGTGTCGCCGTCCATGAAGACGAAGTCGGAGCCGTCGCGGTAGAGGAAGGTCATGTCGCGGCGGTCGACGGTGGCCGTCTCCACCTTGGTGCCGGCGTTGAAGGTCTTGTCGACGACCTTCCCGGTCATGACGTTCTTCAGCGTCGTGCGCACGAACGCACCGCCCTTGCCGGGCTTGACGTGCTGGAACGCCGTGACCGCCCAGAGCTGGCCCTCCAGGTTGAGCACCAGGCCGTTCTTCAGGTCGTTCGTGGTGGCCACGTGAGTAGATCTCCTGCGTCGGTTCGGGGCGCGCCGCTCGCCGGAGGGGGCGGGCGCGTCGGGGGTGTCCTCGCTGGACGGCGCCGCCGGGCACCGTCGTCCGCGGGCCAGGGTACCCGGGTCAGACCTCGAGCAGCTCCCTGGTGGTCCGGGTCAGCGGTTCCGCGCCCGTCCCCCGGACGACGAGGGTGTCCTCGATGCGCACCCCGCCCCGGCCCGCCAGGTAGACCCCGGGCTCGACGGTGACCGTCATGCCCGCCTCGAGGGTGCCGGTGCCGGTGCGCGCGAGCGACGGCGCCTCGTGGATCTGCAGGCCGACGCCGTGCCCGAGGCCGTGCAGGAACTCCTCGCCGCGCCCGGCGTCCTCGCAGACGGTGCGGGCGGCGGCGTCGACGGCGACGACGTCGGCCCCCGGGGCGAGCGCCGCCCGGCCGGCGCGCTGGGCGGCCGCGACGAGGTCGTGCAGCTCGCGCTGCCATTCCGCGGCCGGGCCGAGCACGACGGTGCGCGTGATGTCGGAGTGGTAGCCCCCGACGAGCGCGCCGAAGTCCATCTTCACCAGGTCGCCCGCGCGCAGCGGCGCGTCGGTGGGCCGGTGGTGGGGCACCGCGGAGTGCGCGCCCGCGGCGACGATGCTCGCGAACGCGGGGCCGTCGGCGCCGAGGCGGCGCATCCGGTCCTCCAGGTCGAGCGCGACGTCGCGCTCGGTGCGCCCCGCGGCCACCCCGCCGTCGGCGAGCAGGCCCGCCAGCGCGGCGTCGGCGACGGCGCAGGCGGCCCGCAGGGCGTCGATCTCGCCGTCGTCCTTGACCCGCCGCAAACGCTGCACCAGCCCGGGGGCACGGTGCAGCGTCACCCCCTCGGCGGCGGCGTCGAGGCCGTCGAGGGCGTCGACGGTGACCGCGTCGGACTCGAACCCCAGCCGCCGGACGCCCGCACCGGGCGCCGCCGCGGCGACGGCGAGGGCCGTCGCGCGGTCCTCGATGCGCTCCAGGTCGGGCACCTGGGCGTCGGCCTGGAGGCGGTAGCGGGCGTCGGTGCCGAACCGGCTCGCCGCGTCGCCGTCGACGTGCACGAGAAGCGCGGCGTTGGACCCGGTGAAGCCGGTCAGGTACCGGATGTTGACCAGGTCGGTGACCAGCAGCGCGTCGACGTCGGCGAGCAGGGCGCGCAGCGCGGCGCGGCGGTCGGCGTGGGTCACCTCGCCCACCGTAGTGAGGTGTGGAACCGGGTACGACGGGGTACAGGACGCCATGAGAATCGGATCGAGCATCGGACTGATCGCGATCGGGCTGATCCTCGCCCTCGCGGTGAACATCGACGTCGAGGGGCTAGACCTCGACCTGATCGGCTGGATCCTCGCGGCCGTCGGCGTCGTCGGGCTGCTGGCCAGCCTCACACTGGCCCGGCGCGCACGACCGGTCGTCGCCCCGCGTGCCGAGACGTACCCGCCGGAGCGCGACCCGCGCTACTGACCCCCGGCGATCCAGCGCAGGGCCAGCGCGTAGCCGGTGACGCCCAGTCCGACGATCACGCCGTCGGCGACCGCGGAGATGTAGGAGTGGTGCCGGAACTCCTCGCGCCGGTGCACGTTCGAGATGTGCACCTCGACCAGCGGCGCGGTGAGCTGGGCGCAGGCGTCGCGGACGGCCACCGAGGTGTGCGTCCAGGCGGCGGCGTTGAGCACGACGGGGGTGGCGGTGTCGGCGGCCTCGTGCAGCCAGCCGAGCAGCTCGCCCTCGTGGTCGGTCTGGCGGACCTCCACGGCCAGGCCCAGCTCCTCCCCCGTGCGCACGCACAGCGCGGCCAGGTCGGCGTGGGTCGTGGAGCCGTAGACGGCGGGCTCGCGCGTGCCGAGGCGGCCGAGGTTGGGTCCGTTCAGGACGAGGACGCTTTTTCGCCCGGCGTTCATGCGCACAGCCTGTCGTAGGCCGTCTCCAGCAGGGCCGGGTCGGGCCCCTCCAGCCGGCCGGGCCGCGCGAGGCCGTCGAGCACGACGAACCGCAGCATGCCCGGGCGCGACTTCTTGTCCCCGCGCATCGTCTCCACCAGCTCGGGCAGCACGCCCGGCACGTAGCGGACCGGGAGGCCGACGGAGGCGAGCACGTCCCGGTGCCGGTCGGCGGTGGCGTCGTCGAGCCGCCCCGCGGCGCGGGCCAGCTCCGCGGCGAACACCAGACCGACGCTCACGGCGTTGCCGTGGCGCCAGCGGTAGTCCTCGCGGCGCTCGACGGCGTGCCCCAGGGTGTGGCCGTAGTTGAGGATCTCCCGCAGGTGCGACTCGCGCAGGTCGGCCGCGACGACGTCGGCCTTGACCTGGATCGAGCGACGGACCAGCTCGGGCAGGACGTCGCCGGTGGGGTCGAGCGCGGCCTTCGGGTCGCGCTCGACGAGCTCGAGGATCACCGGGTCGGCGATGAACCCGGTCTTGAGGATCTCCGCGCTGCCGGCGACCAGCTCGTCGGCGGGCAGGGTCTCCAGCGTGGCGAGGTCGACCAGTACGGCGCCGGGCTCGTGGAACGCGCCGACGAGGTTCTTGCCGGCCGCGGTGTTGATGCCGGTCTTGCCCCCGACCGCGGCGTCGACCATCGCCAGCAGCGTGGTCGGCACGTGCACGACCTGCACCCCGCGCATCCACGCCGCGGCGACGAACCCGGCGAGATCGGTGACGGCGCCGCCGCCCAGCGACACGACGACGTCCCCGCGCGTCAGCCCGACGGTGCCGCACACCTCCCAGCAGAACCCGGCGACGGTGAGCGTCTTGCCCTCCTCCGCGTCGGGGATCTCGACCCGGTGTGCGTCGACCCCGGCCGCGACGAGCTCGGCCCGCATCCACTCGGCGCGGTCGGCCAGCGTCGGCTGGTGCACGATCACCGCCTTCGCCGCGCCCAGCCCGGAGACGGTGCCCACGAGCTCGCCCGACACCCCCCGCCCGACGAGCACGGGATAGGGCGAGGCGCTGGCGACGTCGATCCGGATCACCGGCCCACCCTATCGGCGTGCCGGTGCTAGTCCTTCGGCACGCGGACCGGGTCGGGCAGCAGCGTGCTCTCGTGCGGGGTCGGGACGTCGAGGGGGTCGTGCGGGTCGGCGGCCGGCTCGGGCGCGTCGGCCGGGATCTCGCCCAGCGCGAGCAGCACCGCGCGGGCCACCTGGTTGGCGCTGCGGCGGGCGGTGTCGACCTCCACCGTCGCCACCTCCCGGTACAGCGGCGCGCGGGCGTCGAGGAGCGCCTTGAAGGTGGCCCGCGGGTTGACCCCGGCCAGCAGGGGGCGCGCGGTGGACATGCCGGTGCGGCGCAGCCCGTCGGCGAGCCCGACCATCAGCAGCACCACCCGGTGGCCGCGCAGCGCCTCGCGGGTCTGCTCGGCGAGCACCGAGCCGCCGCCCAGCGCCAGCACGCCGTCGACCGAGCCCAGTGCCTCGGCCACGACCTCGCGCTCCAGCGCGCGGAAGGCGTCCTCGCCGTCGTGCAGGAACATGTCGGCGATCGACTTCCCGGCGCGGGCGACGATCAGCGCGTCGACGTCGGTGAAGCCCACGCCGAGGCGGCGGGCGAGCACCTTGCCGACGGTCGTCTTGCCCGCGCCGGGCGGCCCGACGATCACCAGGGTCGGGCGGAGGGGGGCGTTCATCGCACCGAGGGTAGTGACCACGACACGACCGGCCCGCCCGCTCCCCTCCCCGATGACCCTGTGTGTCCGTGCACGGGCCCGCCATCGCCCGGCCGGGCCCGGTCCGCGCTAGCCTGGCCCGGCGTCGTCATGGCGCAGAGTGACGAGTACGGCCCCGGGGGGACCGCATGATCGGAGCGCACGTGAACGACGGAGAGCCGGACCCCGAGCGGCTCCCCCGCCGCTCCGGACGGACCCATCTCGAACCGCAGCTGCGCGAGCCCGGTGGTGCGGGCACCGGCACCCCGTTCGCGGCCTTCGATCCCGACTCGCCCGATCCGGACTCGCCCGACCCGGACTCCCCCGACCCCGGCTCGCCCGCTCCCGGTGCCGGCGCTCCCGGTGCCGGCGCGGGGGACCCCGCCCCGGCGGGCAGCCGCGCCGCGGCCTTCCGGGCCGCCGTGCGCCGGGCCACCGGCCGCCCTCCGCGCGAGGACGGCTGACACCCCCCGCGCACGCGCGCGGACCCGGACCCGGCGTCAGGCGCCGGCGGCCAGGTAGGCGGCGAGGTTGCGACGGGTCTCGGCGATCGAGTCGCCGCCGAACTTCTCCAGCGCCGCGTCGGCCAGCACCAGCGCCACCATCGCCTCGGCCACGACACCCGCCCGTGGCACCGCGCAGGCGTCGGAACGCTGGTGGATGGCGGTGGCCTCGCCGCCGGTGGCGGTGTCGATGGTCCGCAGCGCCCGGGGCACGGTCGAGATCGGCTTCATCGCCACGCGCACGCGCACCGGCTCGCCGTTGGTCATGCCGCCCTCGATGCCGCCCGCGCGGTTGGACAGCCGCTTGACCGGGTCGCCCGGGATCATCTCGTCGTGTGCCGCGCTGCCCCGGCGGTGCGCGGTGCGGAAGCCGTCGCCGATCTCGACGCCCTTCATCGCCTGGATGCTCATCAGCGCACCGGCGAGGCGGCCGTCGAGCCTGCGGTCGGACTGGACGTAGGACCCCACGCCCACCGGCATCCCGTAGGCGATCACCTCGATGACCCCGCCGAGGGTGTCGGCGTCCTCGTGGGCGGCGTCGATCTCGGCCATCATGCGTTCGGTCGTGGCCGCGGCGAAGGCACGGACGGGGCTGGCGTCGACGCGCTCCAGGTCGCCGGGGCCGGGCACCGGGTCGTCGTCGGGGGCGTCGACGGCCCCGATCGCCACGACGTGCGACACGATCTCGGCGCCGAGCGCCTGCGCCAGGAACGCCTTCGCGACGGTGCCCAGCACGACCTTCGCCGCCGTCTCCCGCGCACTGGCCCGCTCCAGCACGGGCCGGGCGTCGTCGAAGCCGAACTTCGTCATCCCCGCCAGGTCGGCGTGTCCGGGGCGGGGGCGGGTGAGCGGGGCGTTGCGCGCCCGGCCGGCGATCAGCTCGGGATCGACGGGGTCGGCCGCCATGACGGTCTCCCACTTCGGCCACTCGGTGTTGGCGATGCGCACCGCCACCGGGCCGCCCTGGGTCAGCCCGTGCCGCAGGCCCCCGATCACCTCGAGCTCGTCGGCCTCGAACGCCATCCGCGGGCTCCGGCCGTGGCCCAGCTTCCGCCGGGCCAGCTCGGCGTTCAGCTCCTTGGTGGTGATCCCGACACCGGCGACCATGCCCTCCAGCACGGCGACCAGCGCAGGACCGTGGGACTCCCCGGCGGTCATCCAGCGCAGCACCGGACCATCCTCTCACCACGGACCCCCGGCGCCCGCCGCGGCCACGACCACGACCGCCGTCGCCACCAGCATCGACGGCCCGTGCGGCACCGCGGGCCCGCGCCCGCGGCGCCCGGCGCCGGTCACCAGGGCCAGCAGCGCCGTCAGCAGCGACGCGCCCACCGCCGCGACGACGAGCGCGGGCCACGACACCACCGCCAGCGGCGCCCCCAGCGACGCCGCCAGCTTGACGTCACCCGCCCCCAGCGCGCCGGGCGCGGCGAGGTGCACCGCGGCGTGCACCCCCGCGGCGAGCAGCACCCCGAGCCCCGCCCGCCCGAGCGCCCCCGCACCCAACGGCGCGACCAGCACCAGCGCGGCGGGGACCGCGGGCAGGGTGAGCGCGTCGGGGAGGCGGCGGTGCCGGGCGTCGACCGGCCCGGCGGCGGCCGCGAACCAGGCCAGCCCGAGCAGCACCGGCACCCACCGCCCTGGCAGCACCCCCGCCGCCCAGCCGCCCGCGATCCCGGCCCACGGCAGCGCGACCAGCACCTCGCACACCGGGATCCGCACCCGCGTCCCGCGCGCCATCCGGCCCAACAGCCACCGCGCCACCGACCCGGCCCCCACCCCGGCCACCACCCCGCCGGCCACCGTCACACACACCCCCACGTCGCCTCCCCCGTCCCCGACCAGCCTCGACCGGCCCGCCCACCCGCACCAGGCCCCCACCGCCGCCTGTGGACGGGCCGGCACCGAGGTGGACGGCCCGCGTCCGCGTCCGCGCCGGTGACGGTCCGCTGTGGTAAGCCCGGGGCACCGACCGACAGGAGCCCCATGGACCCCCACCTGCTCGACCTGTTCACCGACATCCCCGGCGGCACCCTGATCACGCTCAAGCGCGACGGGCGCGCCCAGTCCTCGGTGGTGACCCACGCGTTCGACCCGGACACCCGCACCCTGCGGATCTCGGTCACCGAGGGCCGGGCCAAGACCCGCAACCTGCGTCGCGACCCGCGGTGCAGCTACCAGGTCACCCGCCCCGACCTGTCCGCCTACGCCGTGGGCGAGGCCACCGCCGAGCTGACGGCGGCCGCGGCCGACCCGCACGACGACACGGTCGAGGCGCTGGTCGCCTACTACCGCGACGTGCGCGGCGAGCACCCCGACTGGGACGAGTACCGCGCCGCGATGGTCGCCGAGCGCCGGGTCCTGCTCACCGCCGTGGTCGACCGCGTGTACGGGAGGGTGCCGCCCGCCGGGTGAGCCGGGCAGGATGGGGCGGTGAACCGGGCCCGGGCGGTGGTGCGGGCCGAGGTCGACCACGGCAGCGCGGAGCTGGTCGGCGACCCCGACCGGCCCCAGGGCTGGACGCTGCTGGTCGACGGCACCGCGCAGTCCCACGTCGACCTCGACGACCCCACCCACCTCGAGTTCGAGTACGTGCGCCGCCTCGCCCACCTCGTCGACCTCCTCGCCGCGCCCACCGCCCCGCTGCGCGTGCTGCACCTGGGCGGCGGGGCGTGGACGCTGCCGCGCTACGTCGCCGCCACCCGGCCCGGCTCGGCGCAGCGGGTCGTGGAGATCGACGGCGCGCTGGTCGATCTCGTGGCCGGGCGGCTGCCCGCCGACGGTCTCGGCATCGAGGTGACGGTCGCCGACGCGCGGGCGGGACTGGCCGAGGCGCCCGCGGCGTCGGCGGACCTGGTGGTCCTCGACGTGTTCGCCGGCGCCCGCATCCCGGCCCACCTGACCTCGACCGACTTCCTCGCCGCCGTCGACCGGGTGCTCGCCCCCGGCGGGGTGCACGTGGCCAACCTCGCCGACGGCGGCGCGCTGCCGTTCGCGCGCGCCCAGTGCGCGGCCGCCGCCGCGGTGTTCGGGGAGCTGGCGCTGGTCGCCGCGCCCACCGTGCTGCGCGGGCGCCGGTTCGGCAACCTGTTGCTGGTCGCGGGCCACGGCGAGCTCCCGGTCGCCGGGCTGGCGCGCCGCACGGCGGCCGACCCGTTCCCCGCGCGGGTGCTCGACGCCGCGGCGGTGCGGGCGCTCGCCGGGGACGCCGTGGCCCCGACCGACCGCACCGCGGACCCCTCGCCGCTGCCCCCGGAGGGGTTCTTCGGCCGGTAGCCCCCGGAACCGGTGGCCCCCCAGAACCGCTGGCTCTCAGAACGCGCCGTTCTCCCGGGCCAGGGTGACGTTCGCGGTGTGCTCGTCGAAGGTCTCGGCGAAGCACGAGGTGCCGTCGGTCTGGCAGCGCACGAAGAAGAACCACGGCCCGGGCTCCGGGTCGAGCGCGGCGGCCAGCGCGTCGCGGCCGGGCGCGGCGATCGGCGTGGGCGGCAGGCCCGCGGTCGCGTAGCTGTTGTAGGGGCCCGGGGTGCCGCGGTCCTCGGCGGTGGTGCGCAGGGCCTGCAGGTCCAGCGGGTAGTTGACGGTGGAGTCCAGCTCGAGGCGCTGGCCGATGCCGAGGCGGTTGTAGACGACCCGGGCGACCTTCGGCATGTCGGGCGTGATCCCCTCCTTCTCCACCAGCGAGGAGATGATCAGCACCTCGTAGGGGGTGTAGCCGGTGGCCGCGGCCTCGGTGAGGAGGCCGCTCTCCTCCAGGCGGGGGGTCGAGACGGCGAGCAGGCCCTGCAGCACCTCGACGGCCGAGCGGCCGGGCTCGACCTCGTAGAGCCCGGGCACGAGCAGCCCCTCCAGGCGGCGCACAGGGTCGGCGGCCGCCACCGCCTCGCGGGCCCACTCGGGCACACCGAGCTCGGCCGGGTCGGTCCCGGCCATCGCCGCGCGCAGGTCGTCGACCGACACGCAGGACTCGGCGCCGTCGAGCGTGGCGCAGGTGGCCCGCGAGATGAGCGTGAGCACCCCGGGGGCGACGGTGCCGTCGGGCGCGCTGGTGTCGTCGAGCTGCACGCCCCCGCGGATCTCCAGCTGCCCCACCCTGGCCTGCGGGTCGAGCAGGCGCTCCACCGCCGCGGCGCCCGACATCCGTGACCGCATCTGGTACGAGCCGGGCTGCACGCCCAGGATCCGGTCGTCCTGCTCGGCCGCGCGCAGGAACGCCTGCACGCTCGCCACGACCCCGGCGCTCTCCAGGGTGCGGCCGATCGCGGCGGTCGAGTCGCCGCCCGCGACCTGCACGATCACGTCGCCCTCGCCCGCGCCCTCGAAGTCCGGCGCCGCGGTCAGCGACCGGTAGAGGTAGGCCGCGCCGCCCAGCAGCGCCACCAGCAGCACGGCGACGGCGAGCAGCAGGACCGCACCGCGGCGGCCGCGCCGCGGGGCGGGCGCGGCGGGCTCCGCCTCGCCGTCTCCGTCTCCGTCGCGGTCGGCACGGGACGTGACGACCGGGATGGGCGCGGTCGGCTCCTCGCCCGCGGGATCGGCGGGCGATCCGTGGACGGCACGCAGCCGGGTGGTCGGGCCGTCGATGTCCACAGCATCGGAGGGTAACGATCGGGCGGGCCCGGTATCGGACGGGGGTTGAGCGCTCACCCGGTCCGGGCTGTCCGGTACCCCACCGGATGTCCGATCAGCGGCGATGGCGGTCGAGCCAGCCCTGCAGGATGCCGACCGCGGCGACCTGGTCGACGACGGCCCGCTGCCGGCGTCCCGAGCGCCCGCTCTCCCGCATCTGACGGGTGGCGAGGACGGTCGTCAGCCGCTCGTCGGACAGCTCCACCGGCACGTCCAGCGCGGGTTCCAGCGCCGCGACGAACGCGCGCGCCGCCTCGGCCGCGGGGCCCTCGCGCCCGGCGAGCGTGCGCGGCAGCCCCACCACCACCCCGACGGCCTCGTGCTCGGCCACCAGCGCGGCGATCGTGGTGACGTCGGTGCCCCCCTCCACGTCGCGCGGGACGGTGAGCAGCGGGGTCGCGATCAGCCCGTCGGGGTCGCACGAGGCGACCCCGACGCGGACCGCGCCCACGTCGATGCCCAGGCGTCTACCGCGCACGGAGGTGCGCCCGCAGCGCGTCGACCGCTGCCGGGATCCCGGCCGGGTCGGCGCCGCCGCCCTGGGCGAGGTCGGGCTTGCCGCCACCCCGCCCGCCGACGGCCGGGGCGAACGCCCCGATCAGCTTCCCGGCCGCGAGCCCCGCGTCCCGGGCGGCGGCGGTGGTGGCCACGACGAAGGCCACCTTCTCCCCGTCCCCGGAGAACAGCGCGACCACGCCGGGCCGCGAGCCGAGCCGCCCGCGGACGTCGGAGGCCAGTGCGCGCAGGTCGTTGCCGCCCAGCCCGTCCGGCGCGGCGACGGCGACCAGGGCGACGCCCCCGACGTCCTCGGCCCCGTCGGCCAGGGCCCCCGCCGAGGACAGGACGGCGTCGGCGCGGACCTTCTCCAGGTCGCGCTCGGCGGTGCGCAGCCGCTCGACCAGGCCGCCGATCCGCTCCGGGAGGTCCTCGGGCCGGGTCTTGAGCTGCTCGGCCAGGTTCGACAGCAGCAGGTGCTCGCGCGAGAGGAACCGGAACGCGTCGAGCCCGACGAGGGCGTCGACGCGGCGCACACCGGAGCCGATCGAGCCCTCCGACAGCACCTTGATCATGCCGATCTCACCGGTGCGCCCGACGTGGGTGCCGCCGCAGAGCTCGCGGGAGTACGCGCCCATGTCGACCACGCGCACGCGGTCGCCGTACTTCTCGCCGAACAGCATCATCGCGCCGAGCGCGCGCGCCTCGTCCAGCGTGGTCTCGTAGGACTCGACGGCGCGGTCCTCCTGCAGGACGGTGTTGACCTCGTCCTCGATCTCGGCGAGCGCGGCCGGGGACACCCCTCCGCCGGGCGAGGTGAAGTCGAAGCGCATGCGGCCGGGGGCGTTGAGCGAACCGGCCTGGGCGGCCGAGGGGCCCAGCGCGCCGCGGACGCCCGCGTGCACCAGGTGCGTGGCGGTGTGCGCCCGCGAGATCGACGCGCGGCGCGCGGTGTCCACCGAGGCGACGACGGCCGCGTCCAGGGTGACCTCGCCCGCGGTGACCGTGCCGCGGTGCACCCGCAGCCCCGCCACGGGCGACTGCACGTCGTCGACGCGGACGGTGAACGACGCCCCGCGCAGCTCACCGGTGTCGGCCTGCTGGCCACCGGCCTCGGCGTAGAACGGGGTGCGGTCGAGCACGACCTCCACCGCGGCGCCCTCGCCCGCGGCCGGGGCCGGGACCCCGTCGACGAGCAGCCCGATGACGGTGCCCTCGGCGGCCAGTTCGGTGTAGCCGAGGAAGTCGACCGTGCCGTGGGTGTCGAGCAGGGCGCGGTAGATCGAGCCGTCGCCGCCGTGGCCGACCTTGTGCTTGGCCGCGTCGGCCTTCGCCCGGGTGCGCTGCTCGGTCATCAGGGCGGCGAACCGGTCCCTGTCGACCTCCAGCCCGGCCTCGGCGGCCATCTCCAACGTGAGGTCGATCGGGAAGCCGTAGGTGTCGTGCAGCTGGAACGCCCGGTCGCCCGCGAGCACCGTGGCGCCGGTCCTCCGGGTCTCGGCCACGGCGGTGTCGAAGATCCGCTCACCCGCGGTGAGCGTCTGCAGGAACGCCTCCTCCTCGGCACGCACGACCGCGGAGATCCGCTCGAAGTCGGTGACGAGCTCGGGGTAGGAGGGCGCCATCGCGTCGCGCACGACCTCGGCGAACGCGCCGAGCACCGGCTCGGTGACACCGAGCAGCCGCGCCGAGCGCACGATGCGGCGCAGCAGCCGGCGCAGGACGTAGCCGCGGCCGTCGTTCGCGGGGGTCACGCCGTCGGCGATGATCATGACGCCGGAACGGGCGTGGTCGGCGATGACGCGGAAGCGGACGTCGTCCTCCTCCCCCGACGGGCCGCCGGCGCCGTAGCGCCGCCCGGAGAGCTCCTCGGCGCGGGCGATGACCGGGCGCACGAGGTCGGTCTCGTAGACGTTGGCCACGCCCTGCAGCAGCGTGGCGACCCGCTCGACGCCCATGCCGGTGTCGATGTTGGGCCGGGGCAGCTTCCCGATCGGGGGATGGCCGTCCTTCGGGGAGAGCTCGCCCCGGACGTCCTGCATGAAGACCAGGTTCCAGATCTCCAGGTAGCGGTTCTCGTCGGCGACCGGGCCGCCGTCGACGCCGTACTCCGGCCCGCGGTCGTAGTAGATCTCCGAGCAGGGCCCGCCGGGGCCGGGCACGCCCATGTCCCAGTAGTTGTCCTTGCCGTCGCGGCGCTGGATGCGCTCGGCGGGCAGGTACCGGCGCCAGAGCTGCTCGGCCTCGTCGTCGTCGAGGTAGACGGTGGCCCACAGGCGCTCCGGGTCGAACCCGTAGGACTCCGTGATCAGCGTCCAGGCCAGCTCGATCGCGCCGGCCTTGAAGTAGTCGCCGAAGGAGAAGTTGCCGGCCATCTGGAAGAACGTGTTGTGCCGGGTCGTGCGGCCGACCTCGTCGATGTCGCCGGTGCGCACGCACTTCTGGATCGACGTCGCGGTCGGGTACGGCGGGGGCACCTCGCCGAGGAAGTAGGGCTTGAACTGCACCATCCCGGCGTTGACGAACAGCAGGTTCGGGTCGTCGAGGATGAGCGACGCGCTGGGCACGCGGGTGTGGCCCGCGGCGACGAAGTGGTCGATGAAGCGGCGGACGATCTCGTGGGTCTGCACGACAAACGGCTCTCTACCGGGAAGGAATGGGGCGGAGCGGCAGGGCTGGCTAGTGCCCTGCCCGGGGCGCTCGTCCCGGGGCGGGCTCGGCCAGCGCCTCGGAGTAGGTGGGCACGTGGCCGCCGGTGCGCCGCTCGACGAGCTCGGTCAGCTCGCGCTCGCGGGCGTCCATGCCGGCGCGGACCTCGGCGCCGAACGCGCCCAGCCCGGCCCCGAGCTCGCGCAGGCCCTCGGCGAGGTTCTCGCCGAGCCCGGCCGGGCTGACGGCGTGCGCGGCGCGGGTGGCGCGCCGGGTGAGGTAGGAGCCGGCGACCGCGCCGACGCCGAGCCAGAACAGCCTCTTCACGTCTTCCTCCCCCGCCGGCGCAGCCGACCCGGGCGGGTCTGCAGCGAGTGGGCGCCGGCGTCGCGCCCGGCGCGCCGGGCCTTGACGGCCTTGTTCAGCCCGTAGGAGAACGCCGCGGCCCGGACCAGCGGCCCGCCCATCGTCGCGGTGAACAGTGAGGTGAGCACCGAGACGTTGCTGGTGACGGTGCGCGCGCTGGAGGTGATGCCGTCGACGCGCTCGAGCTGGGTGTTGACCTGGTGCAGCGTGGTCTGGGCGTTGTCGAGCAGCGGCGCACTGCCCTCGTGCGCCTTGCGGATGGCGACGGTCGCCTCGTCGAGCGTGCGCCCGAGCTTGAGCAGCGGGACCGCCAGCAGCAGCACGAGGACGACGAACGCCCCCGCGGCGATGAGCGCGGCGATCTGACCAGCCGACACGAAGCCTCCTCGAACCGTCCGACGACAGGGTGTGATGGACGGTCAGGCTACCGCGCGGGGGTGGGCCCGCCCTCCCGGGTCGGGCCCGCGGCGCCCGGCCGGTGACGATCACCGGGCCGGGTGCCGCCGGTGCTCAGCCGACGCCGGCCGGGGTCCGCGGATCCGGCAGCACGACGTCGTCGGTGGCTTGGCCCAGTGCCGCCCGGAGGCGGTTGAGCGCCCGGTGCTGGGTCACCCGGACGGCGCCCGGCGTCGAGCGCACGGCCGCCGCGGTCTCCTCCGCGCTCAGCCCGACCGCGACGCGCAGCACCAGCACCTCGCGCTGGCGGGGCGTGAGGATGTGCAGCAGCTCGCCGAGCTGCTCGCCGAGCTCGCAGGCGAGCAGCCGGTGCTCGGGCCCGTCGTCGGCCATCGGGGAGTCGGGCAGCTCCGGCACCGGCTCGGTGCGGTTGCGGCCGATGACCCGGAAGGCGTCGGTGACCTTGTGCGCGGCGATCCCGTAGACGAAGGCCCGGAACGACAGGCCGCGCATCTTGTAGGCGGGCAGCGCGCTGACCACCGCGAGGCAGACCTCCTGCGCGACGTCGTCGGCCGAGCCCGTGACGCACTCCTGCCGGCCGAGCCGGCCGCGGCAGTACCGCAACACGAACGGGTGAATCTCGGCGAGCAACCGGTCCTGGGCCCTGTCCTCCCCTGCGACGGCCGCGGCGACCATCGACTCCAGGGTGCGCTCCGCCGGCTGCGGCGGCTCGTCCACCTCGTCGGGCCCGTCGGCGGGTACGAGCTCCAGCACCATCGCGGCGGTCATCGGACGTTCTCGTTCATCGTGGGGTCCCCTCCCAGGTCGGCGCTGCGACACCAGCGGTGTGACGGCACCGACGTCCTGCGGCTTCCGCCGCGACCCCGGGGCCCGGGGACGGCGGTGGTGGCTGCCTGTCGTGGAAGGTCTCGATGGCCGCGAGATACGCGAGCGTCCCCCGACGCTCGCGGCTCGGAACCCTCCCGAACCCGCCCTGCTGTGCCCTGCTGAGCGAACTCGTTCATCTTTCAAGTACGCATTTTGGGTGACACTCCAAGTTGGAGTCAAGGGCACTTCGGCCCGAAGTTGGTTACTCTGCGCTCAATGTCCTCCGCCGACGAACCCCGAGCGGCCGATCCCCGAGCCCGGGCCGCCCAGACCAAACGTGACCGCACGCGACGTGCGCTGCTCGACGCAGCGGACGCCACGTTCGGTTCACGGGGCTGGGCGCGGACCCGCATCGAGGACATCGCGGCCGCGGCCGGCGTCTCCGCCGCCACCGCCTACAACCACTTCCCGTCCAAGCACTCGCTCATCGGGCACGTCTACGCGCCGCTGGTGCGCCCGCTGTTCGTGCAGGCCGAACGCGACGTCGCCGCCGGACGCCCGTCGGTCGCCGCGCTGGAGGACCAGGTCAGGGCCCTCGCGCGCACCGCGGCGCGGCACCGCGAGCTCAGCGCGTCGTTCTTCTCGGCCGTGCAGGACTACACGATCCGTGTCGAGGGCCCGGCCGACCCCACCGACGAGATCGACCCCCGTCTGCTGGCCCCGGTCCCCGACTCGATCCGGCTGCTGGTCGAGCACGGCCAGAGCACCGGCGAGCTGCGCGCCTTCCCCCCGGCGGCCGACATCAGCGCGATGATCGTCAACACCCTGCTCACGCGGACGATGAACCGCCCCGACGAGTCGGCGGACGCCCGCGCCGAGCTGTTGCTGACCGTGCTCTTCGGCGCACTCCGGCCGGAGCTGCTGCTGAACGGCCCAGCCGACGACCGGCCGTTCCGCCGCCGCTCCTGACCCCGTCCGGGTGTACCGCCGGGCGATCTCCGGTGACCGAAGACCCCGATGGGATGGACGCCGTCACCGGTGTGGGTGCGAATGGGCCGTCGATCTTGTCGACCCGGTGTCACGACCCCTACTTATGACGATCATGAAGACTCACGCGGCACGCACCGCGATCATCCTCGGTGCCGCGCTCGCACTGGCCGTCCCGGGCACCGCAGCGGCGGACGAGCCGGTCACCCCCGACACCCGCACCGAGACCAGCACGAGCGTCGCCCGCGTCGACGGGTCCCGCGCCGTCACGCTGTTCGCCGGGCCGGTCCAGCTGCGTCGCGGGGCCGAGTGGGTACCCGTCGACCTCACTCTCGGTTCAGGTCCGGACGGTCTCGTCCGGCCCGCCGCGGCGCCGCACGACCTCGTCCTCACCCCGACCGGCCCGGTCGTGCGCTGGGCGGGCGGCGGATCGGCCGCCCTCGCCCCGATCGGCCCCGGCCCGCTCCCGCCGCCCGCGCTGGCCGGGCACCGCGCCACCTACCCGCAGGCGGCGCCGGGCTACGACCTCGTCGTCGAGGCCACCCGCGCCGGGTTCGCCGCGTCGATCCGCCGGGCGGGCACCCCGACCGGCCCGGCCCCGGTCCTCGCGCTGACGACGACCGCCGCCGGCACCGAGGGCGCGGCCGGGGGCCCGGTCACCGAGGGCCTGGGCGCCGAGGGCCTGGCCGCCGAGGGGCTGGCCACCGAGTCCGCCGTCAGCCGCGTCGTCGCCGCCGCCCCGGTGAGCGGCGCGACGCCGGCGCCCTTCGACACGACCGTCCAGTCGACGATCCTGCGCAGCGACGCCTCGGGCGACCCCGACCTGCGCCTGGGCAGCTACGACGGCGTCGCGGTGGCGCGCAGCTTCCTCACCTGGGACCTCACCGGGGTGACCGGTCGCCCCGTCGGCTCGGCGACGCTGCGGGTGCACCAGGACTGGTCATCGTCGTGCGCCCCGGCGGCGTGGGAGGTGTGGTCGGCCCCGGCCGTCGGCCCCGCGACCCGGTTCGCCACCCAGCCCGCCGCCGACCGGATGTGGGCGACCAGCACCGAGACCCGTGGCAACGCCGCCGCCTGCGCGCCCGGCTGGGTCCAGGTCGACGTCACCGAGCTGGTGCGGGCCTGGACCGCGGCGGGCGTCCCGTCCGGGACGATGATGCTGCGCGCCGCCGACGAGACCTCCCCGCTGGGCTGGAAGCGGCTCGGGTCGGCGGAGAGCCCGAACGTGCCGAACCTGGAGATCACGCTCGGCTGAGCACGCCCGCCAGCGCGTCGACGGCGAACCGGATCTCCCCGGGCTCCACGACCAGGGGCGGGGAGAACCGGACCGTCGGCCCGTGGGTGTCCTTGACCAGCACCCCGCACCGCGCCAGCGCCTCGCTCACCGCGCGGCCGGTCCCGGCCCGGGGGTCGACGTCGACACCGGCCCACAGGCCCGTCCCGCGCACCGCGGTGACGCCGTGCCCGACGAGGTCGCCGAGCCGGGCGTGCAGCTCCGCCCCGAGCCGGGCGGCCCGGGCGAGCATGCCCTCGGGCCCGGTGTCGGCGAGCAGGTCCAGCACCGCGAGCCCGACGGCGCAGGCCAGCGGGTTGCCGCCGAACGTGCTGCCGTGCTGGCCCGGTCGCAGGACGCCGAGCACCTCCCGGTCGGCCACCACGGCCGAGACCGGCACGATCCCGCCGCCGAGGGCCTTGCCGAGCAGGTAGACGTCGGCGTCGACGCCCGCGGCCCGCGTCGCGAGGACGTGCCCGGTGCGCCCGAGGCCGGACTGCACCTCGTCGGCGACGAACAGCACGCGGTGCGCGGTGCAGGCCGCGCGGACGGCGGCCAGGTAGCCCGGCGGCGGGACGACGACCCCGGCCTCCCCCTGCACCGGCTCGAGCAGCACCGCGACGGTGTCCGGCGTGATCGCCGCCGCCAGCGCGTCCGCGTCGCCGTAGGGCACGACGTCGAAGCCGGGGGTGAACGGGCCGAAGCCGCCGCGGGCGTCGGGATCGGTGGAGAAGCCGACGATCGTGGTCGTGCGGCCGTGGAAGCCGCCGTCGGCGACGACGACGCGGGCCCGGCCCGGGGGCACGCCCTTCACCTCGTACCCCCACTTGCGGGCCACCTTGATCCCGCTCTCGACGGCCTCGGCGCCGGTGTTCATCGGCAGCACCATGTCCTTGCCCACCAGCGCGGCGAGGGCGGCGCAGAACGGGCCGATGCGGTCGTTGCCGAACGCGCGGCCGGTCAGCGTCACCCGGTCGAGCTGGGCGTGCGCCGCGGCCAGGAGCGCCGGATGGCCGTGGCCGAAGTTCAGCGCCGAGTAGCCGGCCAGGCAGTCGAGGTAGCGCCTGCCCTCGACGTCGGTGACCCAGGCGCCCCGCGCGTGCGCGACGACGACCGGCAGCGGGTGGTAGTTGTGCGCGGAGTGCTCGGCCATGAGCCGCTCGTGCTCCGCGGTGCGGGACTCCAGGGTCGTCACGGTCGTACCTCCGGGGTCTCCGACGGGGACGGGACACCTCCACGGTAGGAACGCCGCCGACGCCCGACAATCGCCATCCGACGCCTGCCCGCGCACGATCCGCGCGCACATCCGGCTGATCGCGCCGGAACGTTGCGTACCCGGGGTTCGCCGCTCCCGCCGTGGCGGGCGGGTCAGGTCGGGGGCTGGGGGGCCGCGGGGCGCCGGATCAGCGGGCTGAGCACCAGCACGCTCCTGGTCCGCGCCACGAACGGCTCGGCGCCGATCTGCTCGAGCACCTGCTCGAAGTGCCTCATGTCCGCGGCCAGTATCCGCAGCACGGCGTCGGCCTCGCCGGACACGGTGCTCGCGTCGACGACCTCGGGGAAGCGTGCGACCGCGGCCCGGATCGTCGCGGGCGGGGTGCGCATGCGGCAGAACAGCTCGACGTACCCCTCGACCGTCCAGCCGAGCGCGCCGGGATCCAGCGTCACGGTGAACCCGGTGATCGCCCCGCCCCGGCGCAGCCGGTCGACGCGCCGCTGCACCGCCGACGCCGACAGTCCCACCCGCTGCCCGAGGTCGGCGTAGCTGCGGCGGCCGTCGTCGACGAGCAGGGCCACGATCTGCTCGTCGAGCCGGTCGAGGTCCACGCGGTGCAGGATGTCACGCATGTCCCGCCCCGAATCCCTGCGCGCAGAGTCCTCCAGCGCAGGGTCCTTCCGCGTCGACTCCGAGGTCGGGCAGCTCCGCCAGGTCATCCTGCACCGCCCCGGCCTGGAGCTGAAACGGCTGACGCCGGGCAACAAGGACCGCCTGCTCTTCGACGACGTGCTGTGGGTGCAGCGCGCGCAGGAGGAGCACGACCGGTTCGCGCAGGTGCTCACGCAGCGCGGTGTCACCGTGCACCTGTTCGGTGAGCTGCTGCGCACGACCGTCGGGATCCCGGAGGCGCACGCCCACGTGCTGGACCGCATCTTCGACGAGCGCGTGTACGGGCCGATGGCGATCGACGCCCTGCGCAACTGCTTCGACGCGATGGACCTCGACACGCTCACCGCGCACCTGGTCGGCGGGATCACCAAGCGCGAGGTCCTCGACCGCATCCCCGAGCCCCGGTCGGTGGCCTTCCACGTCCTGGACCCCGACGACTTCGTGCTCGAGCCGCTGCCCAACCACCTCTACACCCGCGACACCTCGGCATGGATCGGCGGCGGCGTGGCGATCAACAGCATGCGCAAGCAGGCGCGGATCCGGGAGACCGTGCACTACGAGGCGGTCTACCGGTGGCACCCGCTGTTCGCCGACGCCGGGTTCCGCGTCTGGTCGGCGGGATCGGAGAACGGGGTGGCCACCACCGAGGGCGGCGACATGCTGGTGCTCGGCGCCTCTGTCGACGGGGGCGGGAGCGCCGTGCTGGTCGGCATGAGCGAGCGGACGACGGCCGCGGGCGTCGAACGGCTGGCCAGGGCGCTGTTCGCGGGGGGCGACGTCGACCGGATCGTCGCGCTGCGGATGCCCGAGACGCGCGCGCTCATGCACCTGGACACCGTGATGACGATGGTCGACCCGGAGACCTTCACCAAGTACGCCGGGCTCGGGATGCTCCCGGCGTACACGGTGCGCCCGGGCGACAACGAGAAGGAGCTGCACGTCACCGACCACGCCCCGGACGGCATGCACGCGGCCATCGCCGAGGCGCTCGGGCTGCCGGGGATCCGGGTGCTCACCGCGGAGCAGGACGTGCACGCCGCCGAGCGCGAGCAGTGGGACGACGGGTGCAACGTGCTGGCCGTCGCGCCCGGCGTCGTCGTCACCTACGAGCGCAACGTCACGACCAACACCTTCCTGCGCCGCCACGGCGTCGAGGTGCTGGACATCCCCGGCGGGGAGCTGGGCCGCGGCCGCGGCGGGCCGCGGTGCATGAGCTGCCCGATCCAGCGGGACGGCGTCTGACCCCGCCGCCGGGCGTGGGAGGCTCGCCGGCATGAACGCGGCGAGCGGGTCCCCCGTGCTCCGGGCCCCGGCCACCAAGGTCGCCGACCTCACCGGGCCGGGGCACACCGACGCGTTCGGCATCGGCGGCACCGACCTCGGGACCACCACCACGGCCCCGGACGGGCGGCTGGTGTCGGTCTTCGGCGACACCTTCGCCTCGCCCCGCGCGGGCGGGCGGGGCTGGCGCTCACCGGTCGTGCTGTTCGGCGACCCGGCCTCGGTCCCCACGGGCGTGCGCTGGACGGGCAGCGCCGGACGCGGGCCCCGGGCCCGGCAGGTGGTGCGCTACCTGCACCAGTTCCCGCGCTGGTTCGCCCGCAGGCCCCGCCGCGTCACGACCGTCCTGCCGACCGACGTCCTGACCGTCGGCGACACGATGTACCTGCACGTCATGGTGTGCCGCGAGCTGGGCCACGTGCACTGGACGGAGATCCACTCCTCGCGCGACCACGGCGTCACGTGGCGGCCCACCGGGGTGCGCTGGCCCGGCGGGCACCTCGGCGGCCTGTTCCAGATGCTCACCTGGGAGCTCGGCGACGACGGCTGGGTGTACGCGTTCACCACCGGGTTCCAGCGCGCGCACGGGCTGGTGCTGCACCGGGTGCCGGCCGACCGCCTCACCACCCCGGGCGCCTGGGAGAGCTGGGGCTTCGTCCCCGGGCAGGGGTGGGCGTGGGGCCTGCCCCCGACCGTCGCGCTGCCCGGCGCCTACGGCGAGCTGAGCCTGCGCCGGGTGCAGGACCGCTGGCTGCTGTCGGCGTTCGACGCCGGGAACTACCGCATCGACGTGCTCGACCTCGCCTCCCCGCTCGACGACCTGCACACCGCCCGCCGCGTGACGGTCCTCGACGGCTGCGCGTGGGAGCACGAGGACCACGCCGGCGGCCGGGTGGCCCAGCTCTACGGCGGCTACGTCCTGCCCGGGTCCCGGCTCGACGACCTGCACCTGGTGGTGAGCCAGTGGAACACCGCGCGGAACTGGCCGTACCGGGCGATGCAGTTCCGCACCGACCTGACCGGGGCCTGACCCGCAGCGGCCGGCGGACTCGGTCGCACGGATGTCCCGACTCGCGGGGTCAGCGGCCGCGGACGGCGCGGCGCAGCCGGGCCAGGCGCTCGCCCAGGGTCCGCTCGCCGCCGTGCGGGGTGGGCCGGTAGTAGTCCCTCCCGACCAGTGCGTCGGGCGGGTACTGCTGGGCGAGCACGCCGTCACCGGAGTCGTGCGGGTAGCGGTAGCCCACCGCGTTGCCCAGCTTCTCCGCCCCGGCGTAGTGCCCGTCGCGCAGGTGCGGCGGCACCGCGCCGACCGCGCCGCCCCGGACGTCGGCCATCGCCTCGTCGATGCCGACGATCACCGCGTTCGACTTCGGCGCCGTCGCCAGGTGCACCGTGGCCTGGGCCAGCGCGAGGCGGGCCTCGGGCATCCCGATGAGCTGCACGGTCTGCGCGGCGGCGACCGCTGCGAGAAGCGCGGTGGGGTCGGCGAGCCCGATGTCCTCGCTCGCGTGCACCACCAGCCGCCGCGCGATGAACCGCGGGTCCTCCCCCGCCACGATCATGCGGGCGAGGTAGTGCAGCGCGGCGTCGGGGTCCGAACCCCGGATCGACTTGATGAACGCGCTGATGACGTCGTAGTGCTGGTCGCCCTGGCGGTCGTAGCGCACGGTGGCCTCGGTGACGGCCCGCTCGACGGCCGGCACGTCGATCACCGAGCCCCCGGCGCCGGCCAGCCCGTCCGCGGCGGCCTCCAGGGCGGTGAGCGCGCGCCGGGCGTCGCCCGCGGCCAGGCGCACGAGCGCGTCCTCCGCGTCCGGCGCCAGCGCGACGGCACCCGCGAGGCCCCGCGGGTCGGCGACCGCCCGGCGCAGCAGCGCGCGCACGTCGTCCTCGGTGAGCGACTGCAGCTGCAGTACCAGCGAACGCGACAGCAGCGGCGAGACCACCGAGAACGACGGGTTCTCCGTGGTGGCCGCGACGAGCAGCACCAGCCGGTCCTCGACGGCGCCGAGCAGGGCGTCCTGCTGGGTCCGGGAGAAGCGGTGCACCTCGTCGATGAACAGGACGGTCTGCTGCTCGTGGTGGTCGCGCCGGCGCCGGGCGTCGGCGATCACCTCGCGCAGCTCCTTGACCCCCGACGACAGCGCGGACAGCGCGACGAAGTGCCGGGAGCCGACCTGCGAGAGCAGCCGCGCGATCGTGGTCTTCCCGGTGCCGGGCGGGCCGTAGAGCAGCACCGACGCCGCCGCCCCGCCCTCGACGAGGCGGCGCAGCGGGGCGCCGGGGGCGAGCAGGTGGGCCTGGCCGACGACCTCGTCGAGCGTGCGGGGGCGCATCCGGGCGGCCAGCGGGGCGGTCGCGCGCGGCGCCTCCGCCCGTGCCGTGGGCGCGGGCCCGTCGAGCTCGAACAGCCCGTCCGCGTCGGTGGTCACGCCACCAGCCTGCCACCGGCGCACGACCGTTCCCGCGGCACCCACGCCCCGCTCCCGACCTCGTTCCCATTGAATGAGATGTCGGTTCCGTAGAACGGGACGGTGCGGGAGCATCGGTGAGGGCCCGCCACCCCGCGCCCGCACCCGTCACCGCCCTGCCGATCCAGGACGCCCCGATCGGACGGAAGGCGTCCCGTGCACCTGTCCACCGCGTCCCGCGCCGTGCGCGGCTCCGCGATCCGCGACCTGCTCTCGCTCACCTCCCGGTCGGAGGTGATCAGCCTGGCCGGGGGCCTGCCCGCCGCCGACCTGCTGCCCCGCGAGCGGATCGCCGCCGCCGCGGCGGCGGCGCTCACCGACCCCGCGGCGGTGCAGTACGGCGAGACCGCCGGGCTGCCGTCCCTGCGCGCCGTCCTCACCGCCCACGAGACGGCCCTCTGCGGCCGCCCGGTCACCGACGTGGTCGTCACCTCGGGGTCGCAGCAGGGCCTCGACCTCGTCGCCCGCGCCCTGCTCGACCCCGGTGACCCGGTGGTCGTGGAGGAACCGGCCTACGTCGGGGCCCTGCAGGTGTTCCAGGCCGCCGGCGCCGCGATGCACCCCGTCCCGCTCGACGCCGACGGCCTGCAGGTCGACGTGCTGGAGCGCCGCCTGCGCGACGGGCTGCGCCCCCGGCTGGTGCACACCGTCCCGACGTTCCACAACCCGCGGGGGGTCACCCTGTCCGCGCAGCGGCGCGTCCGGCTCGCCGCGCTGGCCGAGCGGTTCGGCTTCCTCGTCGTGGAGGACGACCCGTACGGCCTGCTCGCCTTCGACGGCGTGCCGCCGGTGCCGGTCGCGGCCCACTCCGACCGCGTGGTGCGGCTGGGGAGCGCGTCGAAGGTGCTGGCCCCGGCCCTGCGCGTGGGGTGGCTGTCCGGGCCGCCCGAGCTGCTCGCCGCCGTGGAGCGGCTCAAGCAGTGCACCGACCTGTGCACCTCGTCGCTGACCCAGACGATCACCGCCGACCTGCTCGGCGACCCCGCCTGGTTCGACGCGCACCTGCGCCGGGTCCGCGACGCCACCGCGGCGCGTGCCGCGGCCTTCACCGCCGCCGTCGCCGGGCACCTACCGGGCGCGAGCTGCTCGGTCCCGGCCGGCGGGATGTTCTGCTGGCTGGAGCTGCCCGGCGTCGACACCACCGCGCTGCTCCCCCGGGCGCTCGGGCACGGGGTCGGGTTCGTGCCCGGCAGCGCGTTCGCGGTGGACACCCAGCAGCCGCACTCGCTGCGGTGCTGCGTCGTCTCACACCCCGAACCGGTGGTCACCGAGGCGGTGCGCCGGCTCGCACGGGCCGCGACGTAGGGTCGCCGACGTGCGCCAGATCCTCGAACTGCTGGAACGCGACGCCCAGCTCTCCCACGACACCCTCGCCACGATGACGGGCATCCCGGTGGCCGAGGTGAGCGCGGCGATCGCGGCATGGGAGTCCTCCGGCGCGATCCGGCGCTACAAGGCCGTGGTCGACTGGGACGCCGTCGACGGCGACTCCACGGCCGAGACCGTCACCGCCTTCATCGACGTCTCGCTGGCCCCGGCCCGCGGCGTCGGCTTCGACGACGTGGCCGAGCGCATCGCCCGGTTCCCCGAGGTGCGCAGCGTGTACCTGGTCTCGGGCAGCCAGGACCTGCGCTGCACCGTGGAGGGCCGCACCATCCGCGCGGTGTCGGACTTCGTCTCCCAGAAGCTGTCCACGATCGACCGGGTGCGCGCCACGGCCACACACTTCGTGCTCAAGACCTACAAGCGCGACGGCGACTCCTTCGCCACCCCCGAGGCCGACCACCGCCTGCCGGTGACCCCGTGAGGAGGACACAGTGAGGCCGCTCAACCCGGTCATCGCGGCGTGCCCGCCGTCGGGGATCCGGCGGTTCTTCGACATCGCGGCCGAGATGGACGACGTCATCTCCCTCGGCGTCGGCGAGCCCGACTTCGTGACGCCGTGGCGCATCCGCGAGGCCGGGATCTACGCCCTGGAACACGGCTATACCACCTACACCTCCAACGCGGGCCTGCCGAGGCTGCGCGAGCTGATCTGCGACGACCTGGCCACCCGCTACGGCGCGACCTACGACCCGCGCGAGGAGTGCCTGATCACCACCGGCGTCTCCGAGGGCCTGGACCTCGTGCTCCGCGTGCTGCTCGAGCCCGGTGACGAGGTGATCGTGCCGGAGCCGTGCTACGTGGCCTACGAGCCGTGCGTCGGGTTCGCCGGCGGCACCCCGGTGCGGGTGCCGACGCGCTGGGAGGACGACTTCGCGATCGACGCCGACGTCGTCGCCGCCGCGATCACCCCGCGCACCAAGGCGATCCTGATCGGCTCGCCCGCCAACCCGACCGGCGCCGTGCAGCCCCGCGCCGCCCTCGACGCGCTGGTCCGCCTCGCCCGCGAGCACGACCTGTACCTGGTCTCCGACGAGATCTACGACCGGCTGACCTACGACGGGGCGCACACCTGCCTCGGCACGCTGGCCCCCGAGCGCACCGTGCTGCTCGGCGGCTTCTCCAAGGCCCACGCGATGACGGGCTGGCGCGTCGGCTGGATCTGCGCGCCGCAGGCCGTCGCCGAGCTGTGCGTGCGGGTGCACCAGTACACGATGCTGTGCGCGCCGCACGTCTCGCAGCTCGCCGCGGTGGAGGCGCTGTCCGGCCCGGACGACGACGTCGACGCCATGGTGGCCGACTACGACCGCCGCCGTCGCGTGTTCGTCAAGGGCCTGCGCGAGATCGGGCTGGACTGCCCCGAGCCCGGCGGCGCGTTCTACGCGTTCCCCTCGATCCGCTCCTCGGGTCTCGATTCGGAGACCTTCGCCGAGCGGCTGCTGCACGCCGAGAGCGTGGCCGTGGTGCCGGGCAACGTGTTCGGCCCGTCCGGTGAGGGGCACATCCGCTGCTCCTACGCCACGGCGCTGCCGCAGCTGGAGGAGGCGCTGGTGCGCATCGCGAGGTTCCTGAACGCCGGGTAGTCGGACGTCCACGCACTGCAGGTTTCCCGCGCCGTTCACACACCGGAAAAGCGGGGCGGCCAGGCTCGACGCCATGGACACCTGCCCCCTGTGCGCCCTCCCCCACACCCCCGGCGACCTGGCCTGGAGCAGCCAGCACGAGGTCGACGGCTCCATCACCCGGATCTGCCCGACCTGCACCCGGGCGCAGCTCTGGCTCATCGAGGCCGGCCTGACGTTCGCGACGCCGTGGGCGCCCGCGGCGCCGGTGCCGTCCCGCCGCGCCGCCTGAGGGCCGTCCGGAACGCGGCCTTCCTCCGGTCGCTCGGTTGCGGATGGGCCGCAACCCTGGATTTTGTCCGGGATGCCGGGTTGCATGACGTGATGGATCTCTCCGATTCGCCGAACCCGTCCGCAGGGTCGAGGCTGTCCGGGTGATCGACCGTCGACCCGATGGAGGAGCAGCATGCGTCAACGACGACGGCGTCGCCTGGGCACCGCGGCTGTGGCCGCGCTGGCCCTGTGCGGCCTGGCCGGATGCGGGGTCTCCGACCCTGGGCCGCCCACTCTGACCTGGTACATCAACCCCGACTCGGGCGGCCAGGAGGAGATCGCCGCCCGCTGCTCCGCCGCGGCGGGCGGCGCCTACGACATCGACGTCTCGGTGCTGCCGCGCGAGTCCTCCGAGCAGCGCCAGCAGCTCGTGCGGCGCCTCGCGGCCGGTGACTCCTCGATCGACATCATGAGCCTGGACCCGCCCTACATCCCGGAGTTCGCCCAGGCCGGGTTCCTCGCCCCGATGCCGCCCGAGGTCGCGAGCGACGTCTCCGACGGCGTGGTGCAGAGCGCGATCGACGGTGCCACCTGGGACGGGCAGCTGGTGACGGTGCCGTTCTGGGCCAACACCCAGCTGCTCTGGTACAAGAAGTCCGTCGCCGAGGCGGCCGGGCTGGACATGACCCAGCCCGTCACCTGGGACCAGCTGGTCACCGCGGCGCAGGAGCAGGACACCCAGATCGCGGCCCAGGGCCGGCGTGCCGAGTCGCTGGTCGTGTGGTTCAACGCGCTGATCGCCTCCGCGGGCGGCGCGGTGATCGCGCAGACCGCCGACGACCCCGCCGACATCCAGCTGGGGCTCGACACCCCGCAGGCCGCACGCGCGGCGGAGGTCATGCGCGCGGTGGCCGACAGCGGGGCGGTCGGCCCGGCGTTCACCACCGCGGGCGAGGACGAGAGCGTCGCGTCGTTCGAGAACGGCGACGCCTCCTTCATGGTCAACTGGCCGTTCGTGTGGGGCCGGGCGGGCAGCGGCGTCGAGGGCGGCACCCTGGACCAGTCCGTCGTCGACGACTACGGCTGGGCGGTGTACCCGCAGGTCGAGGCGGGCACGCCGAGCGCGCCGCCCTACGGCGGCATCAACCTGGGGGTCGGCGCGTCGAGTCGCCACCCCGACCTGGCCTACCAGGCCACGCAGTGCATCACCTCCGACGAGAACCAGGCCTACTACTTCGTGTCCAACGGCAACCCGGCGGCCAGCCTCGCGGTGTTCGAGGACCCGGAGGTCGTCGCGGAGTTCCCGATGGCCCCGGTGATCGCGCAGTCCCTGCAGCAGGCGGCCCCCCGGCCGCAGACGGCGTACTACAGCGAGGTCTCCGGCAGCCTGCAGCGCATCTACCACCCGCCGACCGCCGTCACACCCGACGTCACCGGCCCGGCCGCGGCCGAGCTGATCCGTGCCGTCCTGTCCGGGGAGGAGCTGCTGTGACCGAGCTTGCGAGGGCACCATTCGACACAGCGACCCACGGAACGGCTCCGACGAGCGCCAGCGAGGAGGAGTCGTGACCACCACCGCACCCCCGCCCACCGACGTCGCCACCGGCCGTCCGGCGCCGACCGGTGGGGCCAGCGACCGCGTCCGCGCGGAGCGGCGCCTGGGCTGGATCCTGGCCGGCCCGGCGTTCGCGGTGATGCTGCTGGTCACCGCGTACCCGATCGTCCAGGCCGTCTACGACTCGCTGTTCTCCTACCGGCTCACCGACCCCGGCAACCGGTCCTTCGTGGGCCTGGGCAACTACTGGGTCGTGCTCACCGACACGCTGTGGTGGCAGTCCTTCGGCGTCACGGTCCTGATCACCGTCGTCACCGTGGCCGTGGAGCTGGTGCTCGGCTTCGCCCTCGCACTGGTGATGCTCAAGGCCCTCAAGGGGCTGCGGCCGATCCTGCGCGCGGCGATCCTGCTGCCCTACGCGATCATCACCGTCGTCTCGGCGTTCGCCTGGCAGTTCGCCTTCGACCTCACCTCGGGCTTCGTGAACACCTGGTTCGCGTGGCTGCCGGGGGTCTCGGCCGACACCGACTGGTTCGGCGGCACCGGCACCTCGCTGCTGGTGATCTGCCTGGCCGAGATCTGGAAGACCACCCCGTTCATCTCGCTGCTGCTGCTCGCGGGCCTCGCGCAGGTCCCCGACGTCCTGCAGGAGGCCGCCCAGGTCGACGGGGCGACCTGGTGGCAGCGGATGCGCAAGGTGACCATCCCGAACATGAAGGCCGCGATCATGGTGGCCCTGCTGTTCCGCACGCTCGACGCGTTCCGCGTGTTCGACAGCGTCTTCGTCATGACGGCGGGGGCCAACGGCACCGAGACGGTGTCGTTCCTGGCCTACCGCCAGACCATCGCCCGACTCGAGATCGGCCTGGGTTCCGCGGTGTCGGTGCTGCTGTTCCTGTCGGTCGTGCTCATCGCGTTCGGGTTCATCAAGGGGTTCAAGGTGGACCTGTCGCAGGCCAGGGGGGAGAAGTAGATGTCCACACGAGAACGCAACTGGTGGATCGTCGCGGGCATCGGGATCATCCTCTACGCGTTGTTCCCGATCGCCTGGATCGTGTCGCTGTCGTTCAAGGCGCCCGCCGACATCGCCAACGGCCAGTTCCTGCCGACCGTGTTCACCTGGGAGAACTACTCGCTGATCCTCACCGGGGACGCGAGCGAGCTGTTCCTGCCCGCCCTGCTCAACTCGTTCGGGATCTGCCTGATCGCCACGTTCCTGTCCTGCCTGCTGGCGATGTTCGCCGCCTACGCGATCGCCCGGCTCGACTTCCCCGGCAAGAAGATCATCCTGTCCACCGCGCTGGCCGTGGCGATCTTCCCGGTGATCTCGATCGTCACGCCGCTGTTCAACCTGTGGCGCCAGATCGGGCTCTACGACACCTGGCCCGGCCTGATCATCCCCTACCTGTCGCTGACGCTGCCCATCTCGATCTGGACGATGTCGGCGTTCTTCCGGGAGATCCCGTGGGAGATGGAGCAGGCGGCCCAGGTCGACGGGGCCACCACCTGGCAGGCGTTCCGCAAGGTCATCGTGCCGCTGGCGGCGCCCGGGGTGTTCACCACCGCGATCATCGCGTTCTTCCTGGCCTGGAACGACTTCGTCTACGGGATCTCGCTGACCTCCACCGGGGCCGCCCGACCGGTCCCGGCCGCGCTCGGGCTGTTCTCGGGCGCGTCGCAGTTCGAGGACCCGACGGGCGCGATCGCGGCGGCCGCGGTGGTCGTCACCATCCCGGTGATCATCCTGGTCCTGTTCTTCCAACGGCGCATCGTCGCCGGTCTCACCAACGGCGCGGTCAAGGGTTAGGAGAAGTCATGGCTTCGATCGAGATGCGCAACATCGTCAAGAAGTACGGCGACGGCTTCCCCGCCGTCAACGACGTCAGCCTGGACATCGCCGACGGTGAGTTCATGATCCTGGTCGGCCCGTCGGGCTGCGGGAAGTCCACGCTGCTGCGGATGATCGTCGGGCTGGAGGACATCACCTCGGGCGACATGGTCATCGGCGGCACGCGCGTCAACGACAAGGCGCCGCGCGACCGCAACCTGTCGATGGTCTTCCAGAACTACGCCCTCTACCCGCACCTGTCGGTCTACGAGAACATCGCGTTCCCGCTGCGCCTGCAGAACGCACCCGACGACGAGGTGCGCAAGCGGGTCACCGAGGCGGCCGACGTGCTGGAGCTGCACGAGCACCTGGACCGCAAGCCGGCGAACCTGTCCGGCGGGCAGCGCCAGCGCGTCGCGATGGGGCGGGCGATCGTCCGCGCCGCCGACGCGTTCCTGTTCGACGAGCCGCTGTCCAACCTCGACGCCAAGCTCCGCGGGCAGATGCGCACCGAGATCGCGCGTCTGCAGCGGCGGCTGGGCATCACCACGGTCTACGTCACCCACGACCAGACCGAGGCGATGACGCTGGGCGACCGCGTCTGCGTGCTGCGCAAGGGGCTGATCCAGCAGGTCGCGTCGCCGCGCGAGCTCTACGAGCAGCCGGTCAACCTGTTCGTGGCCGGGTTCATCGGCTCGCCGCCGATGAACTTCCTGCCCGCCACGGTGTCCGGGTCGAGCCTGGAGACCCCGTTCGGGACGATCGAGCTCGACGAGCGGCGGGCGAAGGCCGTCGAGGGCAAGGAGCTGGTGCTGGTCGGCATCCGCCCCGAGTACTTCGAGGACGCCTCGCTGGTCGACGAGGCGAAGCGGCCGCTGGGGTCGGTGTTCACCGCGCGCGTCGACGTCACCGAGTGGCTCGGCGACTCGCAGTACGCCTACATCCCCTACGACGCGCCCGAGGACGTGACGCTGCAGCTCAAGGAGCTCTCCCGCGAGCTCGACTCCGACCAGCTGCGGACCCAGGCCATCGTGTCGATCGACGCGACCAGCCGCATCCGCGAGGGCCGCGAGGCCGAGTTCTGGCTCGACAGCCGCAAGGTGCACGTGTTCGACCCGGAGACCGGGGACAACCTGACCCGCGACGCCGACGCGGGTGCGGAGCTGACCCGGATGGCCGCGCAGGACCGGGTGGAGCAGGTCGAGCAGGCGCGGCAGAAGGCGGGCTGAGCCCGGGGCGCGGCGGGTGCCGGTCCATCCCGGGCCGCACCCGCCGCGCCCCGCCGCCCAGGTTTCCGAGGCTCAGGCGACCGACCGGAACGCCGGGTACACCGCGAGCTCGTCCGGGGCGTCGATGTGCCGGTCCCGCAGCACCTCGGCGACCGCGACGCCGAGGTCGGCGCTCGCGTGGCGCCCGGCCGCCGCCGCGGACGCGGCCATCTCGCGCCAGTAGTGCGCGAGCACGGTGCTGATCCGCGGGGTGCGGGTCGGGTCGGGCCCCAGCAGGGCGTCACGGCCACGGATCCGCGGCAGCAGCCACCACGTGCACAGCCACACCCACAGCAGCTGCGCGTCGAGCAGCCGGCGCCCGAGCAGCTCCGGGTCGTCGAGATCGGGCCACACCCCGGAGATCTCGTTGCGCCAGGCATCCAGCATCACCGCGGTCACCCCGGGCGGCAGCGCGAAGCTCGCCTCGCAGGCCGGGAACGGCACGCGGAAGTAGGCGGCGTCCAGCGCGACGTCGCGGAAGCAGCCGCCCTCGAAATCGACGAACCGCACCCCGCGGCTGGTGACGAGGTTGTTGTCCGGGCAGGTGTCCGACGGGCTGAACGCGCGGTAGCGGGTGCCGCCGAGCAGCCGCGCGGAGCCCTGGGCGTCGCGCAGCGCCGCGTCCGGCACCGGCACGCCGAGCACGTCGGTGAGCATCGCCGAGACCCCGGCCAGCGCGGCGCGGGCGTCCTCGGCGACGGGGTCGCGCCAGGACCGCTCCCCCAGCCGGCGCAGCAGCGCCCCGAAGTCGTTCTCCCGGCCGGCCGTGGTGGCCTGCATCCGGCCCAGGCCGCGGGCCCACCCCAGCAGGCAGCGCTGCGCGGCGGCGGGGTCGGGGCCGAACAGGGCGTCGGCGAGGGTGGAGCTGCGCCCCAGGTCCTCCAGGACCAGCAGCCGAGCCTGCGGGTCGTGGGCGATCAGCTCCGGGCTGGCGCGGGCCTCGGAGGGCAGGGCGGTGAACAGCTGGCAGCTCGCGACCTCGTGGTGGAACGGGTCGGGCCTGCCCGGCTCGGGGTCGGCCAGGTAGTGCTTGACCACCAGCGTGCGCGGCAGGGAGAACGGGTTGCGGGCCACCCGCGCCCGGGCCACCACCGACCGGTCGCTGCCGCCCAGGTCCTCCGGGTCGGCCAGGACGACGCTCGCCCCCGCCCGGCGGGTGAGCAGGCGTTCGGCTGCAGCCAGCGCCATGAGCACCGGTCTGGGGAAGGCGCCCAGGTTGCTGACCATCGCCCGCGACACTACCCCGTGGACAGCCGCCTCAGCCGGTGGCGCCGCCCCCGGGCCCGGCGGGACAGCAGCAGCACCACCACCGCGGCGAGCACGATCCCGACGAGGTTCACGACCAGCTGCGTGACCGAGCCCGCCGCCTCGGCGAAGCGACCCTCGACCAGCGCCACGCTGGCGAAGGCGGCCGCGGGCACGGTGGTGACGGAGATGAACACGCCCACCAGCGACGCCGACTTCGCCGAGGTCAGGGCCAGCATCCCGGCGGCCCCGGCCAGCAGCGCGACGATGAGGGAGAACCAGCCGACCTGGTAGATGAAGTCGACCTGGTCCAGGGTGTCGAGGGTGGTGGCGTCGAGCAGGCCGAGCGCGTCGAACGCCAGCGTGGCCACGGCCGTCACGGCCATGGCGAGCGGGAAGCCTGCGGCGAGCGCGATCCCGCCCCGGCGGACGAGGTCGCCGCGCCGCAGGACGACGCCGACGGCGACGGCGGCCAGCGGCCCGAACTCGGGGCCGAGCACCATCGCGCCCACCACCGTGACCGGCGAGTTCGTGATCGCGCCGATCGCCGCGAGCAGGCAGGCGACGGTGAGGAAGATCTGGAAGCTGATCGACAGCCGGGAGTCCTCCCCGGTGCGCGCCACGACCTCGTCCCAGATGACGGCGTCCTGCGGGTCGCCCGGCACCACCTCCTCGGCGGTGTCGGCGGCGTCGGACAGCGTGGTGTCGATGGCCTCCAGGGTCACCCCGCCGGAGCGGTCGACGCCCAGGGCGCACAGCCCGTCGAGCACGGAGTCGACCGCCTCGCGGGTGACGTCGGCCTCGACGACGTCCCCGGCCGGCTGGATCGCCGCCCCGGCCAGCACCGTGACGTGGGTGGCCCCCGGCTCCGCGACCAGCAGGTCGCGGACGGCGGCGGTCGACGCCGCCGGGGAGATGACCCGCAGGTGCTGCACCGCGGGCTACCGCGCGTCGGGCGCGGGGGCCGCGGCGGGGCGGGCGGGCTTGGCGTCCACCCCGGCCTCCCTGCGCTGCTCCGGGGTGATCGCGGCGGGTGCGGCGGTGAGCGGGTCGTAACCGCCACCGGTCTTGGGGAACGCGATGACCTCACGGATCGAGTCGACCCCGGCCAGCAGCGCGGTGATCCGGTCCCAGCCGAACGCGATGCCGCCGTGCGGGGGCGGGCCGAACGCGAACGCGTCGAGCAGGAAGCCGAACTTCTCCTGGGCCTCCTCCTCGCCCAGCCCCATGATCTCGAAGACCCGCTTCTGCACATCGGCGCGGTGGATTCGGATGGACCCGCCACCGATCTCGTTGCCGTTGCAGACGATGTCGTAGGCGTAGGCCAGCGCGTTGCCCGGGTCGGACTCGAAGGTGTCGATCCACTCGGCGGTGGGCGAGGTGAACGCGTGGTGCAGCGCGGTCCACTGGCCGCTGCCGACGGCGACGTCGTCGGTCTCCGCGGTGGACTCGAACATCGGGGCGTCGACGATCCAGACGAACGACCACGCCGACTCGTCGAGCAGCCCGGTGCGCCGCGCGATCTCCCCGCGGGCCGCGCCCAGCAACGCGCGGGCGTCCTTGGCCGACCCGGCGGCGAAGAAGATGCAGTCCCCCGGCGCCGCGCCGACGGCCTTCGCCAGCCCCTCGCGCTCGGCCTCGGAGAGGTTCTTGACCACCGGGCCGCGCTCGTCGACGGTGCCGTCCTCGCCGATCAGCACGTAGGCCAGACCCCGCGCGCCGCGCTGCTTGGCCCAGTCCTGCCAGGCGTCGAGCGCGCGGCGGGCCTGCGAGGCACCCCCGGGCATGACGACCGCGCCGACGTAGGGGTTCTGGAAGACCCGGAACTGCGTGTCGGCGAAGTACTCCGTCATCTCGGTGAGCTCGATGCCGAAGCGCAGGTCGGGCTTGTCCGAGCCGAAGCGGCGCATCGCCTCCGCGTAGGTCATCCGCGCGATGGGCCGCGGGATCTCGTACCCGATCAGCTCCCACAGGGCGGCCAGGATCGCCTCGGCCAGCTCGATGACGTCGTCCTGCTCGACGAAGCTCATCTCGATGTCGAGCTGGGTGAACTCCGGCTGGCGGTCGGCGCGGAAGTCCTCGTCGCGGTAGCAGCGGGCGATCTGGTAGTAGCGCTCCAGCCCGCCGACCATCAGCAGCTGCTTGAACAGCTGTGGGCTCTGCGGCAGCGCGTACCAGTTGCCCGGGCGCAGGCGGGCCGGGACCAGGAAGTCCCGCGCGCCCTCGGGGGTGGAACGGGTCAGCGTCGGGGTCTCGACCTCGACGAACTCGCGGGCGTCGAGCACCGCGCGGGCGGCCTTGTTGACGGAGCTGCGCAGGCGCATCGCCGCGGCCGGTCCGCTGCGGCGCAGGTCGAGGTAGCGGTGCCGCAGGCGGGTCTCCTCGCCCACCTCGGCGTGCTCGTCGACCGGGAAGGGCAGGGGCGCCGACTCCGACAGCACGGTGAAGTCGGTGACCGTGACCTCGACGGCGCCGGTGGGCAGCTCGGGGTTCTCGTTGCCCTCGGGGCGCACGACGACCTCGCCGGTGACCTGCACGCAGAACTCCGAGCGCAGCCGGTGGGCCCGCTGGGCGAACTCCGGCCGGGCCATCTCGCCCTCGCGGAACACGACCTGCGCCGACCCGGAGGCGTCGCGGAGGTCGACGAAGATCACTCCGCCGTGGTCACGGCGGCGGGCCACCCACCCGGCGAGGGTCACGGACTGTCCGGCGTGCTCGGCGCGCAACGTGCCGGCGGGGTGGGATCGCATCACGGCGTCGAGGCTATCCGGCGGCCCCCGGCGCCCGGCCAGCAGGTTTCCCCTACCTCCGGTCACCTCCGCGCGACCGGTGCGCGAGCCCCGTCACAGCAGGCTCAGCTGTTCGGCCTCGGGGGCGTGCACCGCGCTGCGGGCCAGCTCGGACGGGTCGGGCCCCGCCCGCACGACGCCGGTGGACGCGGTGAGTCCGTGCCGGCGCAGCAGCGGCGCGACCCGGGCCGCCAGACCCCGCCGGTACGCCGCGTCGACGTAGGACCCGCGCCGGTAGAGCCGGGCGTAGGGCTCCACCAGCCCCGGGTGCTCGCGCGAGAGCCAGGCGAGGAACCACTCACGGGCCCCCGGGCGCAGGTGCAGCGCCAGCACGCTCACCCCGGTGGCGCCGGCCGCGCGGATCCGGCCGAACAGGGCGTCGAGCGCGTCGTCGGAGTCGGTGAGCAGGGGCAGCACGGGCGCCACCATCACCCCGCAGGCGAGCCCGGCGTCGGTGATCCGGCGGACCAGGTCGAGGCGGGCCCGCGGGGAGGGTGTGCCGGGTTCCAGCCCCGCCTGCACGGCCCGGTCGAGCAGCGCGACGGAGACGCCGAGCCCGACGGGGACGTCGCGGGCGGCGGCGGCGAGGCGCGGCAGGTCGCGGGCCAGCACCGTGCCCTTCGTCAGCAACGACAGCGGGGTGCCCGACCGCGCCAGGGCGTCGATGATGCCCGGCATCAGCCGGTAGCGACCCTCCGCGCGCTGGTAGGGGTCGGTGTTGGTGCCCATCGCGACCGGCTCGCGGGCCCATCGCGGGCGCCGCAGCTCGCGGTCGAGGACCCGGCCGACGTTGACCTTGACGACGATCTGGGAGTCGAAGTCGGCCCCGGCGTCGAGGTCGAGGTAGGTGTGGGTGCCCCGCGCGAAGCAGTTGTGGCTCACGACCCCCTCGGCCACGAAGTCGCCGGTGCCGGTGGTGATGTCGAACATGGGCTCGGTGCGCCCCGTGGGCTCGATCGCCACCACCTCGGCGGCGACCCCGACCGGGCCGCCCGACAGGTCCCGTCGCCGCCCCACCGCGGGGCCGGTGAGCTGCAGGAACCGCGCGAGTGCCGCCGGCCCGCCGGTGAGCCGCACGACCCGCTCCCCGCGCTCGGCCGACTCCATCGCGAACCCGAGGCCCAGCCGGTGCAGCGCCCCGGCCACGCGCCCGACCACCTCCTCGTCGGAGTGCCGGACCCGCAGCTCACCGCACGACACCGAGCCCCGCGCGTCGACGACCCCGGCGAGGAACCCCGCGCACCAGTCGGCACCCGCGTCCCGTGGCCAGCGGGCGACCTCGGCGACGGGAGCGATCCCCGCTCCGGCGGCGCGGCGCGGCGGAGGGGCGATGCGGCCGTCGACCACGGCGCCGACGGCGACCGGCTCCCGGGTGCGCGGCGCCCGCCCGAGCTCGGCCAGGTAGTGGTGCGCCCGCCCCAGCGCCTCCAGCTCCAGGTGCACCGACGGGAAGCAGCGGTCGGGCTCGGCGGGGGTGGGGCCGTCGGCGCGGACCAGCCCGGCCAGGTAGCCGCGCCGGTAGCCAGGTGTCGGCGGGCCGGCCTGCTGCGCGGCGAACGGGCCCGGCCCGAGGACCGTGCCCCCGACCCGCAGCCGGGGACGGCGCCCGGACCGGCACCAGCCCCCGGTGACGTGGCGCCACCCGGAGCCGGTGAGGAACCGGTGCTCGCCGCTCGTGACGATCTCGGTGCCGCCGGTGAGCCGCAGCCGCACCGCGGGCCGGACGGTCGACCAGTGGGCCAGCACGGTGGTGCGCACGTATCGGCGGCGCCCGCCGGCCCGCTCGGTGCCCACGACCGCGTCGCCGACGCGCAGCTCCGCGATCGGCCGCGTCGACCCGTCGGCCATCAGGACCCGGGTGGGACCGGCGAGGCAGTAGACGCACGCGTGCGAGCACCCCCGGTAGGGGTTGACCGTCCACCGGAACGGCACCGGCGACGTGCCCGGCACCCGGTTGAGCGCCGAGCGCGCCTCCACCTCGTGGAACACCGTGCCCGCGAACTCCGGCACCCGGACCGACCGGAGCAGCCCACGCATCCCCGGCAGCACCGCCGCCGGACCCACGCCCTCGTCCCTCACCTGCTGCCCGCTCCACCGCATGCCGCTATTCGAACATGTGTTCGATCCCACCGCAAGCCCGTCCCGCGCCGGACGGCCGGTGCCGGGGTGGCGCCGCGCGCCCGCGGCCCGACCGGCGCGCACCGCGCCCCCGCACGCGCACCGTCGAGGGTGCGCGCCGGGCCACAGCGTGCGCGCCGGGGCCCACCCGAGCCGTCGGACACCACCTCCCCCGCGCGGCGCGCCGGGTGGCTCTGGTGCACGCTGCGAGGTATGTCCGACAGCACCGTCCGCACCGTGGTCGTCATGGGGGTGTCGGGGGTGGGCAAGACCTCCGTCGCCGCGGAGCTGGTGCGGCGCACGGGATGGGTTTTCGTCGAGGGGGACGACCTCCATCCCGAGGCCAACCGGGCCAAGATGGCGGCCGGCCACCCCCTCGACGACGACGACCGGTGGCCCTGGCTGCGGCGGATCGCGGCCTGGATCGGGGAGCGGGAGGCGGCCGGGACCGGCGCTGTGCTCACCTGTTCGGCGCTGAAACGGTCCTACCGCGACCTGCTCCGCGACGGCCACCCGTCCGTGCGCTTCGTCCACCTGCTCGCCCCGGAGCCGCTGATCTCCGAGCGGCTGACCGCCCGCCGGGGCCACTACATGCCGGCGTCGCTGCTGGGCAGCCAGCTCGCGACGCTCGAACCGCTGCAGGACGACGAGCCGGGCGTGCGCGTCGAGACCACCGGGAGCCCCGGTGACGTCGCGGCCCGCGCACTCGCCGCCCTGGACGTCGACCCGCGCCCCGACACCGGGGCCGACACCGACACCGACACCGCCGAGGACGGGACCCGCTGATGGACGACTTCGTACCCGTGCACGGCACCGCCGTGCTACTGCTGATCGCCGTGGGCGCGGTCGCGCTGCTGCTCGTGCTGATCATGGCGCTGCGGCTGCCTTCGTCGCGCTGATCGGCGTCACGCTGCTCACCGCGCTGGCCGCGGGCATCCCCGTCGACCAGGCCGTTCCCGCCCTGCTCGACGGCTTCGGCACCACCCTGGCCAGCGTCGCGCTGCTGGTCGGGCTGGGGGCCATGATCGGGAAGCTGCTGGAGGTGACCGGCGGGGCGCAGGTGCTGGCCGACACGCTCGTCGGGCGCTTCGGGGAGCGGCGCGCACCGCTCGCGCTGGCGTGGCCTCGCTGCTGTTCGGCTTCCCGATCTTCTTCGACGCCGGGTTCGTCGTGTTCCTGCCGATCATCTTCAGCGTGGCGCGGCGCTTCGGCGGGTCGGTCCTGACCTACGCGCTGCCCTCGGCCGGGGCGTTCGCCGTCATGCACGCGTTCGTGCCGCCGCACCCGGGACCGGTCGGCGCGGCCGGGATCCTGGGGGCCGACATCGGTCTCGTGCTCGTCGTCGGCCTGGTCATCGGCCTGCCCACCTGGTACGTCGCCTCGTACCTGTTCGGCCTGTGGAGCGGGCGACGCGACGACGTGCCGGTGCCCGAGCTGCTCTCCGCCGACGGGCCCGCCGGGGGCGCCGTCCGCACGGAGGTCCGCACGGCGCCGCCGCGGTTCTCCACGGTGCTGGCCCTGCTGCTGCTGCCGCTGGTGCTGATCCTGCTCAACACCGGGCTCAACACCCTCGCGACGGCCGGCGTCGTCGACGGCGACACCACCACCGTCGGCGCGCTGCGGCTGCTGGGTCAGACCCCGGTCGCCCTGCTCATCACCGTGCTGGTCGCGCTGGTCGTGCTGGGCCGGGAACGGTTCAGCCGGGCCGAGGCCGAGTCGATCGTCAACTCCTCGCTCGGCCCGGTCTGCGCCATCATCCTCATCACCGGGGCCGGTGGGGCGTTCGGCGGCGTGCTGCGGACCAGCGGCATCGGCGACGCGCTCGCGCAGTCGCTCGACGCCGTCGGTCTGCCGGTGATCGTCGCGGCGTTCCTCATCGCCACCGCGCTGCGCGTCGCCCAGGGCTCGGCCACCGTCGCGCTCACCACGACCGCGGGCCTGGTCGCCCCGGTCGTGGCCGCGGAGGCGCTGAGCGGGATCGACGTCGCGCTGGTCGTCATCGCGATCGCGGCCGGGTCGACCGTGCTCTCCCACGTCAACGACTCGGGGTTCTGGCTGGTGGGCCGGTTCCTCGGGATGGACGTGCGCACCACGCTGCGGACCTGGACGGTGATGGAGACGCTGATCGGTCTCGTCGGCTTCGCGCTGGCGTTCGTGGCGAGCCTGGTCCTCGAGAGCGCCGGGGCGGGCGCCCGGTGGCGGGGCGCACAGGTCAGGATGGGTCCGTGTCCGTACCCGGCGCTCCCCCTCCGGCCGGCGCGGCCCGCGAACCCGGCGGGTCCGCCCGGCGACCACCCCACGATCCCGACGCCCCGACCGGGCCGATCCGCGCGGTACCCGGCGTCGACGGTCCTCCGGCGGCGCCGGACCCGGACCCCGCCGACCCGCCGACGTCCGCGCCCCCCTCCGCGGCCCCGGACACGGCGGCCGGGTCCCCCGCGGTGGGCCGCGCCGCGGCCCGGCGGGCCCGGGCCGGGCGGCGGGCGCCGGTCACCGGGCACGGGCACTCCCACGGCGGCCCGACCGCCCCCGCGGGCCGCCGGGTGCGGCTGCTGATCGCGGCGTTGCTGGTGCCGTGCGCGCTGGCCACGCTGATCGGGCTGGTGGTGCTGTGGCCGGACGGGGTCGCCACGGCCCCGCCCGCCACCGCGCAGACCCCGGTGCGCGCCGAGGTCACCGCGGCGCAGGCCACGGACTGCACGCCCGGCTCGGGCGAGGGCGGCTGCGTCGCGCTGGTCGTCCGGATGGCCGACGGGCCGCTGCCCGGCCGCGACCTCGTGCAGGTCGTGCCGGTCGAGCCCAGCACCCCGACCTTCGGGGTCGGCGACGACGTCGTGCTGGGCTTCTCCGGCGGCGACCCCACCGATCCGGGCTCCTACCAGGTCGTCGACTTCCAGCGCAGCGGGGCGCTGGTGTGGCTCACCGTGCTGTTCGCCGCCGCCGTCCTGGTGCTGGGGAGCTGGCGGGGCCTCGCCGCGCTCGGCGCGCTGGTGCTGAGCTTCGTGGTGCTGCTGGGGTTCGTCCTGCCCGCGATCCTCGACGGGCGCGACCCGCTCGCCGTCGCCGTCACCGGGTCCTGCGTGATCATGTTCGCGGTGCTCTACCTGACGCACGGGCCCTCCGCGCGCACGTCCACCGCCGTGCTGGGCACCCTGGTGTCCCTGGCCCTGATCGGGGTGCTGGGCGCCCTGTTCTCCGTCGCCGCCCGGCTCACCGGCCTGGACGAGCAGACCACCACCCTGATCGCCTCGCTCGGCACCGGCGTCGACGCGCGCGGACTGCTGCTCGCCGGGGTCGTCATCGGGGCGCTGGGCGTCCTCGACGACGTCACGGTCACCCAGACCAGCGCGGTGTGGGAGCTGCGGCGCGCCGACCCGGGGATGAGCGCGGCCGGGCTGTTCACCGCGGCCATGCGGATCGGGCGCGACCACGTCGCGTCGGCCGTCAACACCCTGGTGCTCGCCTACGCGGGCGCCTCGCTCCCGCTGCTGCTGCTGTTCTCGCTGTCCGGGCAGACGCTGGGCGACGTCGCCACCTCGCAGGCGGTGGCCACCGAGATCGTGCGGACGCTGGTCGGGAGCATCGGGCTGGTCGCGTCGGTGCCGATCACCACGGCGCTCGCCGCGGTGGTGGCGCGCCGGGAGTCGCCGGAGGCCCTGCGCGTCTGACGGGGCCGGTCACGATCACCCGGGCCGGCGGGCCACCAGCGTCGCCTCGCCGTCGGCCTCGACGTGGACGAGCTGCTCCAGGTCGGGGAACGCCGCCGCCAGCTCGCCCGGCGCGGCCCGGAACGCGCCACCGGAGTCGCCCACCGACGACAGCACGGTGAGCACCAGCAGCCCACCGGGAGCCAGCACGGCGGCCAGCGCCGGGTAGAGCGCCGGGTCGCGGTAGCGCTGGCAGACCACCACGTCGTAGGGCCCCGACACCGGCAGCCCGGTGCTCAGGTCGTGCTCGATCCAGGTGACGTCCGGCGCGAGCGCGGCGCCCGCCGCCAGCCCCACCGGCGAGACGTCGACCGCGTCGACGGCGAACCCGCGACCGGCCAGCCACGCGGCCACCGCCCCCCGCCCGCACGCGACGTCCAGCGCCCGGCCGCCGGCGGGCAGCAGGTGCTCGCGCCCGCGCAGTGCGCCGGGCGGCATCGGGACGCCGGGCCCGGCGACGGCGTGCCGGGCGTCCCAGCGGGCCGCGTCCGGGGACGTGTCACCCACCGAGCAGCGCGACCAGCTCGTCGACGACCGCGTCCAGCGGCACCGACCGCTGCTCCCCCGACCCCAGCTCCTTGACGCCCACGGTGCCGGCGTCGAGGTCGCGGTCGCCGAGCACGAGGGCGTAGCGGGCGCCGGAGCGGTCGGCCGCCTTCATCGCGCCCTTGAGCCCGCGCCCGCCGTAGGCCAGGTCGACGCGCACCCCGGCCCGGCGCAGCGCCCCGGCGAGCACGACGAGCCGGCGCTTCGCGGCGTCGCCCAGCGGCACCCCGAACACCTCGACGCGCGCGTCCGTCCAGGGCGTGACGCCCTCGGCGCGGCAGGCCAGCAGGGTGCGGTCGACGCCGATCCCGAACCCGACGCCCGACAGCGGCTGCCCGCCGAGCGTGGCCATCAGCCCGTCGTAGCGCCCGCCGCCGCCGATCCCGGACTGCGCCCCGAGCCCGTCGTGGACGAACTCGAAGGTCGTCTTGGTGTAGTAGTCCAGGCCGCGCACCATCCGCGGGTTCTCCACGTAGGCGATGCCGAGGTCGTCGAGGTGCTCCTTGACCGCGGCGTGGTGGTCCTTCGCCGCGGGCGAGAGGTGGTGCAGCAGCAGCGGCGCGTCGGCCGTGAGCGCGCGGACCTCGGGGCGCTTGTCGTCGAGCACCCGCAGCGGGTTGACCCGGGCCCGCTCGCGGGTGGCCTCGTCGAGGTCCAGGCGCGACAGGAAGTCGGTGAGCAGGTCGCGGTAGGCCGGGCGGCACTCGTCGTCGCCCAGCGAGGTCAGCTCCAGGCGGTAGCCGCGCAGGCCCAGCGCCTTGTAGCCCTCGTCGGCGACGGCGATGACCTCGGCGTCCAGGGCCGGGTCGTCGACGCCGATCGCCTCGACGCCCACCTGCTGGAGCTGGCGGTAGCGGCCGGCCTGCGGGCGCTCGTAGCGGAAGAACGGGCCCGCGTAGTGGACCTTGACCGGCAGCCCGACGCGGTCGAGCCCGTGCTCGATCACCGACCGGACGACGCCCGCCGTGCCCTCGGGGCGCAGCGTCACCGAGCGCTCCCCGCGGTCGGCGAAGGTGTACATCTCCTTGCTGACGACGTCGGTCGACTCGCCGACCCCGCGCGCGTAGAGCCCGGTGTCCTCGAAGACCGGCAGCTCCAGCAGCCCGTAGCCGGCGCGCGTGGCGGCCGCGACGAGGGTGTCGCGGACGCAGGCGAACGCCGCGGACTCGGGCGGGGTGTACTCCGGGATGCCCTTGGGTGCGGCGAACGAGGCGCTCACAGGCCACGCCCCGGGACCGGGAGACCCTGCAGGAACGGGTTGGACGCCCGCTCGCGCCCGATCGTCGTGGTGGCGCCGTGCCCGGGCAGCACCAGCGCGTCGTCGGAGCGGGTGAGCAGCTTGTCGCGCAGGCTGGCCAGCATCTGGCCGTGGTCGCCGCCGGGGAGGTCGGTGCGCCCGATCGACCCGGCGAACAGCGTGTCGCCGGCGATGATCACCTCGGTGCCCTGCCCCCCGTCGGCGGCCGAGGTCGGGGTGAAGATCACCGAGCCGCGGGTGTGGCCCGGGGTGTGGTCGACGCGCAGCGTGAGCCCGGCGAGATCCAGCGTGGCGCCGTCGGTCATCTCCTCCACCGAGCGCGGCTCCCGCATCTCCAGCCGCCCGCCGAAGAACGCCGCCGACTCCGTCGACAGGCCCTTCATCGGGTCGGCGAGCATCTCGCGGTCCTCGGGGTGGATCCAGGCCGCGATGTCGTGGCCGTCGCAGACCGGGGTGACGCTGAAGGTGTGGTCGAAGTGCCCGTGGGTGAGCAGCACCGCCACCGGGGTCAGGCGGTGCTCGGCGAGCAGGGCGTCGAGGGGCTCCACGGCGTCCTGGCCGGGATCGACCACGACGCACGCCTCCCCCGGACCCTGGGCCACCACGTAGCAGTTGGTCTGGAACGAACCTGCGGGGAATCCGGCGACGAGCACCCGACCAGCCTAGAGCCCGGCGCCGCTGGATATCGTGGCGGCCGATCGGCGGACCCGGAGGTACACGGTGGCGACCAACCAGATGCGGCGCGAGGCGGCCAAGCGGAAGCTCGAACGCCGGCAGGAGCGGCGGGCGCAGCAGGCGAAGCGGCGCCAGCGCGTCGCCGTCGTCACCTCGGTGGCCGTGGTGGTCGTGGTGGTGGTCGGGATCGTGCTGTTCACCACGCTGTCCGGGGGCGAGGAGACCACCCCCGAGGCCGCCGCGCCGACCGCGACACTCGGCGACTGCGCGTTCGTGCCCGGTGACGCCGCGGCGAAGCCCGCCCCGGTGCCGACGATCACCTCCGCCCCGACCTCGGGCACCGCCGCGGTGACGCTGCAGACCGACCAGGGCGCCGTCCCGCTGACCCTCGACCGTGCGCAGGGCCCGTGCGCCGTCGAGAACTTCCTCAGCCTGACGACCGCCGGCTACTACGACGGCACGCCGTGTCACCGCCTCACCGGCGGGGGGTCGCTCAGCGTCCTGCAGTGCGGGGATCCGACGGGCACAGGCTCCGGCGGGCCGGGCTACACCGTCAACGACGAGCCGCCCACCGGGCTCAGCCCCGACCCGTCCGGTGGCGGCGTGACCTACCCGCGCGGCACCGTCGCGATGGCGAAGACGGCGGCGCCGGACTCGGCCGGCAGCCAGTTCTTCCTGGTCTACGCCGACTCGGTGCTCCCCCCCGAGTACACGGTGTTCGGCTCCATCGGGGACGAGGGGCTCGCCACCCTGGACGCGATCGCGGCCGGTGGCAACGACGGGTCCAACGGCCCAGGTGACGGCGCACCGCTGATCCCGACGACCATCGAGACGGCCGCCGCCTCGTGATCGGCGAGATCGGGACACGGCCGCCACCGGTGGCGCTCACGTCCCGGTCCTGACGATCATGACTGCGCCCGGTGGCGCCCCGGCTCCGGTGTCGCCGGCTCGGGACCGCGGACGGAACACCTGAACGTGCGGCGGCCACCGCCGGACCGTCCCGACGGCCGGCACTACCGTGCAGCCATGATCGTCAAGCGGACCGCCGTACTCGCCCCCCTGCTGCTCCTGGCGCTCGCCGGCTGCGGCTCCGCGGACCGGAGCCCGGACCCCGCCGCGGCGTCCGGCACCCCGTCGGCACCGACGTCGGCATCGACCTCCACCGCCCGCGCCACGGCCGACGCGACGCAGGCCGCCCGCTGCGTCGCCGCCGACCTGCGGGTCGCCCTGGGCGAGGCCACCGGCGAGGGGCAGCGGACGGTGCCGGTCGTCTACACCAACGTCTCCGACCGGGCCTGCGAGGCGACCGGGGTGCCCGGCGTCGACCTGCGCGGTCCCGAGGACCCCAACGGCCCCAGCTACTCGGTGGTGCGCCAGGAACCCGACGGTACGACCGTGACGCTCGAACCGGGGGCGGCGGCCGTCGCGGTGCTCACCTACCTCACCGACTCCCCCGGCTCCGTCGGCACCCTGGGCTCCACCGGCTGGGTGCCCACCGAGCTCGTGACGACCCCGCCCGGCGACACCGCGCAGCTCACCGTGCCGTGGAACGGCGACCCGGTGCTGCGCCAGGACGGCGCCACCCGGCCCGGGACCTACGTCGGGCCGCTGGCCGGGTCCTGAACGGGGCGGCTCAGCCCGCCGACGTCACCCGGTACACGTCGTAGACCCCCTCGACGTTGCGCACCACCTTCAGCACGTGCCCGAGGTGCTTGGGGTCGGCCATCTCGAAGCTGAACCGCGACACCGCGACGCGGTCGCGCGAGGTCGTCACCGACGCCGAGAGGATGTTGACCTTCTCGTCGGCCAGCACCTTGGTGATGTCGGAGAGCAGCCGGTGGCGGTCGAGCGCCTCGGCCTGGATCGCGACGAGGAACACCGAGCCCGCCGAGACCGACCACGCGACGTCGACGATCCGCTCCGAGCGGCTCTGCAGCTCGGTGGCGTTGGTGCAGTCGGTGCGGTGCACCGAGATGCCCCCGCCGCGGGTGACGAACCCGAGGATCTCGTCGCCGGGCACGGGTGTGCAGCAGCGGGCGAGCTTGGTGTAGAGGTCGGCCAGGTCGGCGGAGTCGCCGCGCACGACCACCCCGGCGTCACCGGTGGCACGGCGCGTCCGGATCGTCGACGGGGTGGCGCGCTCGGCCAGCTCCTCCTCGGCGTCCTCCATCCCGCCCAGCAACGCGACGAGCCGCTGCACGACGTGCCGGGCGCTGGCGTGGCCCTCCCCGACCGCGGCGTAGAGCCCGGAGAGGTCCGGGAAGTGCAGCTCGCGCGACAGGGCGGCCATCGCGTCGGCGGAGACCAGCCGCTGCAGCGGCACCCCGGTGCGGCGGGCCTCGCGGGTGATGGCCTCCTTGCCGCCCTCGATCGCCTCCTCGCGGCGCTCCTTGGCGAACCACTGCTTGATCTTCGTGCGGGCCCGCGGGGATGCGGCGAAGGCCAGCCAGTCGCGCGAGGGGCCCGCCCCCTCGGCCTTGGAGGTGAAGATCTCCACGACGTCGCCGGACTCGAGCTTGCGCTCCAGCGCCACCAGCCGGCCGTTGACGCGCGAGCCGATGCAGCGGTTGCCCACCTCGGTGTGCACGGCGTAGGCGAGGTCGACGGGGGTGGAGCCGAGCGGGAGCGTCAGCACGTCGCCCTTGGGCGTGAAGACGAAGATCTCCTTGGTGCCCAGGTCGAAGCGCAGCGACTCCAGGAAGTCACCGGGGTCGGCCGCCTCCCGCTGCCAGTCCAGCAGCTGGCGCATCCAGGACATGTCGTCGACCTCGACCGTAGACCCGACGGCGCCCTTGGACTCCTTGTACCGCCAGTGCGCCGCGATGCCGTACTCGGCGGTGCGGTGCATCTCCGCGGTGCGGATCTGGCACTCCAGCGGCTTGCCGTCCGGCCCGATGACGGTGGTGTGCAGCGACTGGTACACCCCGAAGCGCGGCTGGGCGATGTAGTCCTTGAACCGGCCCGGCATCGGCTGCCACAGCGCGTGCACCATGCCCATCGCGGCGTAGCAGTCGCGCACGTCGTCGACCATCACGCGCACGCCGACGAGGTCGTGGATGTCGTCGAAGTCGCGACCCTTGACGATCATCTTGCGGTAGATCGACCAGTAGTGCTTCGGCCGGCCCTCCACGGTGGCCGCGATGCGCGCGGAGTCGAGCTGCGCGGTGATCTCGTCGATGACCTGCTTGAGGTAGGTGTCGCGCGAGGGCGCGCGGGTGGCGACCAGCCGCACGATCTCCGAGTACTTCTTCGGGTGCAGGATCGCGAAGGACAGGTCCTCCAGCTCCCACTTGACCGTGGCCATCCCGAGCCGGTGCGCCAGCGGGGCGAAGACCTCCAGGGTCTCCCGCGCCTTCTTCGCCTGCTTCTCCGGCGGCAGGAACCGCATCGTGCGCATGTTGTGCAGCCGGTCCGACAGCTTGATCACCAGCACGCGGGGGTCGCGGGCCATCGCGACGATCATCTTGCGGATCGTCTCGGCCTCGGCCGCGTTGCCGTACTCGACCTTGTCGAGCTTGGTGACGCCGTCGACGAGCTGGGTGACCTCGTCGCCGAAGTCGGCCCGCAGCCGTTCCAGCGAGTAGTCGGTGTCCTCCACGGTGTCGTGCAGCAGCGCCGCGACCAGCGTGGTGGTGTCCATGCCCAGCTCGGCCAGGATCGTGGAGACGGCGAGCGGGTGGGTGATGTAGGGGTCGCCCGACTTGCGCTTCTGGCCCTCGTGCTTGGCCTCGGCGACGTCGAAGGCGCGCTGCAGCAGCGCGAGGTCGGCCTTGGGGTGCACGGCGCGGTGCACGCTGGCCAGCGGCTCCAGCACCGGCGCCACCACCGCCACGCGCTGGGGTGTCATCCGGCGCGCGATCCGCGCCCGGACACGGCGCGTGGCCGAGGGCTTGGCGGGTCCGTCCGGGCTGGGGACCGGGGGTGCCGCCGGCTGGACTTCGGTCACACCCACTCCTCGCTGACGCTCGTCGCCGGCGTGCCCGCCGGTGCTGTGCCCGACCGTGCCCTCGCAGGCTCGGTCACACCCACTCCTCGCAAACAGTGCGCGGTGCCCTCGCGGGCTCGGTCACCCCGGTGAGGATAGTCGCTTCAGGCGTGCAGCAACGCGTGCACCGGCAGCGGGGCCAGCGCCTGGCGCCCGGACAGCGCGGTGAGCTCCAGCAACGCCCCGAACCCGACCACCTCGGCGCCCGCGTCGGCCAGCAGCGCCGCGGTCGCGGCCGCGGTGCCGCCGGTGGCCAGCACGTCGTCGACGACGAAGACGCGCGCCCCGGGCGACACGGTCTCCGCGGGCAGCTCCAGGGTGGCCGTGCCGTACTCCAGGTCGTAGGTGCGCGACCCGGCCACGCGCGGCAGCTTGCCCGCCTTGCGCACCGGGACCACCCCCAACCCCGCGACCAGCGCCACCGCGGCCCCGAGCAGGAAACCGCGCGCCTCGATCCCGGCCACGACGTCGGCGTCGCCCACGCAGGCCGCCAGCTCGGTGGCGACCGTGGTGAACGCGCGCGCGTCGGCGAACACCGGGGTGAGGTCCTTGAACAGGATCCCCGGGCCGGGGAAGTCGGGCACGTCCCGGACCAACCCGACGACGTGGGTCAGCGAGCCGTCCTCGTCGAGCTCGGGATCGGCGACGGTCACTTCCGCCGCCGACCGGTGGGCCGGTTGGCCTGCGGCCGGGCGGTGCCGGCCGGGCGGGCGCGCGCGGGCACCCCGGACGCCGCGGTGAGGGCCTTCTCCCGGCGCAGCTCGGTGGCCAGCGTCGCGTCGTCGGTGAGGTCGGGGTCGGCGTCCGGGTCGCCGCCCGCGGGCGCGGCGGCGTGCAGGCGCCGCTTCCGCACCCGCTCCGCCTGGTCCCGCACCTTCGGGTCGCGCAGCTTGAGGTCGACGAGCAGCGGCGTGGCCAGCAGCAGCGACGACACCGCGCCGGCGAGGATGCCGACCATCTGCACCAGCGCCAGGTCGGCGAGGGTGCCGACACCCAGCAGGCCGACGCCGATCACCAGCAGCCCGATCACCGGCAGCACCGCGATCAGCGAGGTGTTGATCGACCGCATCAGCGTCTGGTTGAGCGCGAGGTTGGCCGCCTCGGCGTAGGTGCGCCGCGAGAGGGCGAGCAGGCCGCGGGTGTTCTCCTTGACCTTGTCGAACACCACGACGGTGTCGTAGAGCGAGAAGCCCAGGATCGTCAGCAGGCCGATCACCGTGGACGGGGTGACCTCGAAACCGACGATCGAGTAGATGCCCGCGGTGACGACGACGTCGTGCACCAGCGCGACGAGCGCGGCGATCGCCATGGACCGCTCGAAGTAGAACGCCAGGAACAGCGTGACCAGCACCAGGAACACCACGAGCGCGATGAGCGCCTGGCGGGTGATCTGGTCGCCCCAGCTGCCGCTGACGGCGCTGTCGCTGATCGCGGCCGGGCTCGGCACGCCGTCCGGCCCGGCGGGGCCGAACGTGTCGAACAGGGCCTGCTTGAGCGTCACCAGCTGGGCCGGGTCGAGCGTCTCGGACCGGATCTGCACCGACTGGGCGGCGCCGGTCCCGGCGACCTGCACGGTTGCCGGCTCCTCGCCGATGGCCTGCTCGTACACGGCGCGGACGGCCTCCACCTCGACGGGTGTGCTGGTGGCCGCCGTCGGGAACTGGATCTGGGTGCCGCCGGTGAAGTCGATGCCCAGGTTGAAGCCGCGCAGCACGATCGAGAGCACGCACACCAGCATCAGCACGCCGAACGCGACGTACCACGTCCTCCGGCGGCCGACGACGTCGAACGCGCCGGTGCCGGTGTAGAGCCGGGAGAACACGCTGCCGGTCATGTCAGGCCCCCTTCGAGGTCGATACGGGGCGCCCGGCCACGGCCTTCTTGCGTTCGGCGCCCATCCGGGCGGCCGACCCGAGGCCGGACCACCGCGAGCTGCCGAACACCTTGTTGTTCGACGCCAGCGCCACCAGCGGGTGCGTCACCAGGAACACCACGACCAGGTCGAGCACCGTCGAGAGGCCGAGGGTGAACGCGAAGCCCTTCACCTGTCCGACCGCGAGCACGTAGAGCACCACCGAGGCCAGGAAGCTGACGGCGTCGGCGGCCAGGATCGTGCGGCGTGCCCGCACCCACGCCCGGGGCACCGACGAGCGGAACGTGCGGCCCTCCCGCATCTCGTCCTTCAACCGTTCGAAGAAGATCACGAACGAGTCGGCGGTGATGCCGATGGCCACGATGAACCCGGCGACGCCCGCGAGGTCGAGGGTGAACCCGATCCAGCGCCCGAGCAGCACCAGCACCGCGTAGACGACGGCCCCGGACAGGATCAGCGACAGGATCGTCAGCAGCCCCAGGACGCGGTAGTAGACCAGGCAGTACAGGAACACCAGCAGCAGCCCGACGCCGCCGGCGATCAGGCCCGCCTGTAGCGAGGCGAGCCCCAGGGTGGCCGACACCGTCTGCGCCTCCGACGAGGTGAACGACAGCGGCAGCGAGCCGTAGCGCAGGATGCCCGCGAGCTCCTGGGCCTCCTCCGGGGTGAACTGACCCTCGATCCGCGTGTCGCCGTAGATCGCCGAGTTGATGGTGGGCGCCGAGACGACCTCGCCGTCGAGCACGAACGCCGCGTTCCGGCCGATGTTGGCTGCCGTGTACTCGCCCCAGATCGCCGCGCCGCTGCTGGTGAACTGGACGTTCACGACCGTGCCGATGCCGCCCTCCGCCGGCTGGGCCTGGGCCCCGGCGATCTCGGTGCCCTCCAGCAGCGCGGGGGCCAGCAGGTACTTCGCGGTGCCCTCGACGTCGCAGGCCACCAGGGGAAGCGCCGGGTCGTCGTAGCCCTGCAGCGGGTCGTTCGCGGCGCAGTCCAGCGCGGCGAACGCGGCCGCCTGGGCCGGCTGGGAGATCGCGGGGTCGGGGTCGACCAGCTCCGGGGCCTGGCGCAGCGCCCGGGCCTGCTCGATCGCGGCGGCCAGCTCCGGATCGGCCGGGGCGTCCGGGACCGCATCGGACGGGGCCGGCTCCGGTGCGGGCTCGGGGGTGGGGGTCGTGAGCGGCGTGGTCTGCGCCACCGGCGCCACGTCGGTCTCGACGACCGGCGGCCCGGCACCCTGCGGCGTCTCCGCGGGTGCGGCCGGGTCGGCGGGGGCGGCCGGGTCGGCGGGCGCGGCCTCCTCCGGCGCGGCGGGATCGGCCGGGGCCGCCGGGTCGGCGGGGGCGGCCGGGGCGGCCGTGGCCGGGACCGGCCCGCCGACGACCTCGCGGATCCGCAGCTGGGCGGTCTGGCCCAGCGACCGGGCCTGCTCGCCGTCGTCGCCGGGGACGGTGATCGTCAGGTTGTTGCCGTCGAGCACGACCTCCGAGCCGCCGACACCCAGCCCGTCGACGCGCTGCTGGATGATCGCCTGCGCCTGGAGCAGCTGGTCGCGCGGGGCCTGGGCGCCGGTCTCGGTGCGGGCCTCCAGCGTGACGCGGGTGCCGCCCTGCAGGTCGATGCCCAGCTTCGGGGTGAGGTTCCCGTCACCGGTGAAGAAGACCAGCGAGTACAGGACGGCGATGACGCCGACGAACGACGCGAGATAGCGCCAGGGGCGGATCTGCCCCGGGGTGGTGGCCACGGTGTCTCTTCCTGACGTCACGCCGCGACCACGGGGCCGCGGCGGGGTTTTCAGCTCGGCGCGCTCAGTTCTGGGTGGCGCCGTTGGCGTCGTTGTCCTTGACCAGCGACGGCGGCGCCTCGTCGGTGCCCGGCTCGTCCGGGGCCACGACCTTCTCCCGGACCGCGGCCCGCACCCAGGTGGTGACGACGTCGTCGGCGATCTCCAGGTCGACGGTCTCCTCGTAGGAGGCGTCGACCACGGTGGCGCGCAGCCCCGAGGTGGTCACGACGATGTCGCCGACGGCCAGCTCGGACTGCATCTGCTGCATCTCCGCCATCTGCCGGCGCTGCTTGCGCCCCGACAGGAAGATCGGGATGAACAGCAGCAGGATGAACAGGGGGAACAGCAGCGAGAGGTCCATGGTCTCCGTATCTCCGCACGTCGTCGGCCTGGCTGGAGTCTGCCAGCCCGGCCTCAGAACAACGGCGGAGGGCCACCCGGTGCGACGTCCGGCGGAGCGGTGAGCCCCAGATGGGCCCAGGCCGACGCGGTGGCGACCCGGCCCCGCGGCGTGCGGGCGAGCATGCCGGCACGTACGAGGTAGGGCTCGCAGACCTCCTCGACGGTACCCGGCTCCTCCCCCACGGCGACGGCCAGCGTCGACACCCCCACCGGCCCACCGCCGAACGAGCGCACCAGTGCGCCGAGCACCGCGCGGTCGAGGCGGTCCAGGCCCAGCTCGTCGACGTCGTAGACGGCCAGGGCGTCCTGCGCGACGGCCCGGGTGACGGCCCCGTCCGCGCGGACCTCGGCGAAGTCGCGCACCCGGCGCAGCAGCCGGTTGGCGATGCGCGGCGTGCCACGGGAGCGCCCGGCGATCTCGGCGGCGCCGTCCGCGTGCAGGTCGACCCCGAGGATCACCGCCGCCCGGCGCAGCACCCGCTCCAGCTCGTGCGGCTCGTAGAACTCCATGTGGGCGGTGAAGCCGAAGCGGTCGCGCAGCGGCCCGGTCAGCGCGCCGGACCGGGTGGTGGCCCCGACCAGGGTGAACGGGGCGATGTCGAGCGGGATCGAGGTGGCGCCGGGCCCCTTGCCGACGACGACGTCGACCCGGAAGTCCTCCATCGCCAGGTACAGCATCTCCTCGGCGGGGCGGGCGATGCGGTGGATCTCATCGATGAACAGGACGTCGCCGGGGGCGAGGTTGGACAGCATCGCGGCGAGGTCGCCCGCCCGCTCCAGCGCCGGGCCCGACGTCAGCCGCACGGCCGCACCCAGCTCCTCGGCGACGATCAGCGCGAGGCTGGTCTTGCCCAGCCCCGGCGGGCCCGACAGCAGGATGTGGTCCGGCGGGGTCCCGCGGCCCTGGGCGGCCTGCAGCACCAGCTCCAGCTGCTCGCGCACCCGCGGCTGGCCGATGAACTCGGTGAGGGTGCGCGGCCGCAGCGAGGCGTCGACCTCGACGTCGTCCGGCTCGACGGACGGGCTCAGCTCACCCACGCCGACCCCGGCTCTGCGCACCGATACGCACCGGTGCGGCCGACCCGCCGCTCCGCGACGCGCTCACCGGGACCGGCCCAGGCTGCCCAGCGCGGCGCGCAGCAACGTGGCGGCGTCGGCGTCGGCGTCGTGGGCCAGCGCGGCGTCGACCGCGGTCTCGGCGGGCTGCGCGGTGAACCCGAGCCCGACCAGCGCCTCGACGACCTCGTCCCGGCGGGTGCCGGACACCGGGGTCGGGAGCACCGACGCCGAGGGTCCGGCGGAGTGCGCCACCACCTTGTCCCGCAGCTCCAGCACCATCCGCTGCGCCACCTTCGGCCCGATGCCTGGCACCCGCGTCAGGACCTTGGTGTCACCGTCGAGCAGGGCACGGGTGACGTCGTCGGGGCTCAGGACCGCGAGCGTGGCCAGCGCGAGCCGGGGCCCGATCCCGGCGACGGACTGCAGCAGCCCGAACAGCTCCCGCTGCTCGGCGTCGGCGAACCCGAACAGCGTCAGGGAGTCCTCGCGCACGACCAGCACCGTCGACAGCCGGGCCTGCTCGCCGCGCCGCAGCCCGGCCAGGGTGTTCGGGGCCGCGACGACCGCGAGCCCCACCCCGCCGACCTCGACGACGGCGTGGTCCAGCGCGATCTCGGTCACCTCACCCCGCACCGACGAGATCACGCAGCACCCTCCTCCGACGACGAACAACCGTTCGCACGCTACCGACCCCGACGGCCGCCCGCGGGGAGGCTCGCACACACCGTCCGGTGGTCGCACACAGGTCCGGCCCCGTGTGCCGACCCCGCACCCCGTGTGCGAGCGGGCTAGCGCGCCGCCCTCGCCGCCGCGGCCAGCCGGGCCCGGTGGGCCCTGGCCAGCTCGTCGGAGCGGGCCTTCGCCTGCGCCATCCGGTCGAGCATGGGGGCCCGCCAGCAGTGGCAGATCGCCAGGGCGAGCGCGTCGGCGGCGTCGGCGGGGCGGGGGGCCTGCGCGAGCCCGAGCACCTTGGTGACCATCGTCGTCACCTGCTCCTTGCCCGCGCGGCCCTCCCCCGTGACGGCGGCCTTGACCTCGCTGGGGGTGTGGAACGCGACCGGCAGCCCCGCGCGGGCCGCGAGCAGGGCGACGACTCCGCTGGCCTGGGCCGTGCCCATCACGGTGCGCACGTTGTGCTGGCTGAACACCCGCTCGATCGCGACGACGTCGGGCCGGTGCCGCTCGATCCACCGCTCCACCTCCGCGCCGACGGCGAGCAGGCGCTGCTCCAGCGGCAGGTCGGCGGCGGTGCGCACCACGTCGACGGCGACGGCGCGCACCGTGCGGCCCGAGGAGCCGTCGACGACGCCGAGACCGCACCGGGTCAGCCCCGGGTCGACTCCGAGCACCCGCACTCCGACCCCCTCCGCGAACAGTCGTTCGAGTGCGCACGCTACCGGCGACCCGGGCCGGGGCCGCGGGGGCGCGCCGGGTGCGACCGGAGCACGACCGGGCCGCGACCGCCCCGGGCCACCCTCGGGACCCCGTTCCCGACATGGAGGTCGCGACATGAGAGCCGTCCGCCTGCACGCCTACGGCGAGCCCCCGCAGCTCGACGAGGTGCCCGAGCCCACCGCGACCGGACCGCACGACGTCGTCGTCCGCGTCGGCGGGGCGGGCCTGTGCCGCACCGACCTGCACATCCGCGACGGCTGGTTCGCCCCGGCCGTGCCCACCGACCTCCCGCTCGTCCTCGGGCACGAGACGGCGGGCTGGGTGCACGAGGTCGGGACCGCGGTGGGCAACGTCGCAGTCGGCGACGCCGTCATCTGCCATCCGCAGTCGTCCTGCGGGACCTGTCCGGCCTGCCGCGTCGGCGACGACATGCGCTGCGTGCGCGGGATGGACTTCACCGGCCTCACCCGCGCGGGTGGCTTCGCGGAGCTGATGCGCACGACCGACCGCGCGGTGCTGCCGCTGCCGTCGGGCCTGGAACCCGCCGCCGTCGCCCCGCAGGCCGACGCCGGGCTCACGGTGATGCACGTCGTGCGCAAGGCCGTCCCGCTGCTCGGGCCGGGCACCTGCGCGGTGGTGGTCGGCGTCGGCGGGCTGGGCCACATCGCGGTGCAGTGCCTGCGCGCCCTCACCCCGGCCGTGGTGGTCGCGGTCGACCCGGACCCCGAGTCGCTCAAGCTCGCCGCCGACTGCGGCGCCCACCACGTCGTGCCGGCCGACGGGACCCACGGCGAGCGGGTGGCCGAGCTCACCGGCGGCGCGGGCGCCGAGGCGGTGCTGGACTTCGTCGGCGAGGGGGACGCGGTCGCGTCGTCGCTGGCGATGGTCCGGGCCCGGGGCACCTACTTCGTCGTCGGGTACGGCGGCGAACTGCGGGTGCCGACGTTCAACGTGGTACTGCCCGAGATCAGCATCGTCGGGAACGCCGTGGGCACCCACGACGACCTGCGGGAGCTGATCGCCCTGGCCGCGGCGGGCGGCGTGGGCGTGCGGACCCGCACCTACCCGCTGGAGGCGTTCGCCGACGCGCTCGCCGATCTCGAGGCCGGCCGTACGCACGGCCGTGCGGTGCTGGTCCCGTAGCGCCCGGCCGGTTCCCGCCGAACGGCTCCTGGACAGCGGCCGCGGCGGCGCGGACGCTGTGCGGATGCCGCCGGTGGCACTGCGACTCCTCGGGCCGGTCGAGGTGCTCGGCCGCGACGGGTCGGTGCGCCCGGTCGGGCCCAAGGAGCGGCGCTGCCTGCTCGCGGTGCTGGCCGTGCACCGCGGCGAGGTCGTCGCCGAGGACCGCCTGGTCGAGGCGCTCTGGGCCGGGTCGCCGCCGCGCACGGCCGCGAAGACGCTGCAGAACTACGTGCTGCGCCTGCGCCGGGCGCTCGACGGCGGCGGCGTCGCGATCCGCACCCGCTCACCCGGCTACCTGCTCGACGGCACCGACGCCGGGGGCGCCGGCCCGCCGGACACCGACGCCGCACTCGCCGAGGCCCGGATCGCGGCGGGTCGGCGCGCCGCCGCGCGCGACGACCACGCGGGCGCGGTCACCGCGTTCGACGAGGCGCTGGCGCTGTGGCGCGGGCCCGGCCTGGTCGAGTTCGCCGACCGGGACTTCGCCCGGACGACCGCGGCCCGGCTCGCGGAGCTGCGGGCGTCCGCGGAGGAGGACCGCGTCGCGTCGCTGCTCGCGCTGGGCCGCCACCGGGAGGCGGTGGCGGCGCTGGAGGCGATGGTCGCCGACCACCCGTTGCGGGAGCGCAGGTGGGCCCAGCTGATGCTGGCGCTCTACCGCGACGGGCGGCAGGCCGAGGCCCTGGAGACCCACCGCAGGTTGCGTGCCGTCCTGGCCGGGGAGCTCGGGGTCGAGCCCGGTCCCGACGTGCGGGCGCTGCACGCGGCGGTGCTGGCGCACGACCCGGCGCTGGCCGTGCTCCCCACGGCCGTGCCGGGTGGTCGTGGCGCGTTCGTCGGCCGCGAGCGTGAACTCGGCGCGCTGCGCGGGCACGTGGCCGACGCCGCGGCGGGCCGGGGCGGGGTCGTCCTGGTCCGCGGAGAACCCGGCATCGGCAAGACGCGGCTGCTCGCCGAGCTCGCGTCCGCGGCGGAGGCCGGCGGAGCGCGCGTCCTGACCGGTCGCTGCCCGGAGGGCGGGGCGTTGCCGTTCCACCCCTTCGCCGAGGCGCTGGGACAGCAGGGCGCGGAGGGACAGCACGGCGCCGACGATCCGGCCGTCGCCGCGCTCGTGTCCGCCGCGCCCGGGGAGGCGGCGGAGGTCCTGCGCCCCGACGAGCTGCGCACCCGGCTGCTCGACGCCGTCGCCCGCCGGGTCTGCGCGCTGGCCGCCGCGGCGCCGCTGGTGCTGCTGCTCGACGACCTGCACTGGGCCGACAGCGGCACGGTCGCGATGCTCCGCCACACCGCGCGGGTGACGGGGCACGCCGCGGTGCTGCTCGTCGGCGCCTACCGCGGCGAGGAGGTCGACGCGCGGCACCCGCTCGCCGACGCGCTCGGCGCGCTGCGCAGCGAGGCCGAGTGCCGGGAGCTGCGGCTGCGCGGCATCGACGGCGCCGCGCTCGCCGAGCTGCTCGGCGCCACCGCGGGGGCACCGGTGGCCGCGGACCTCGTCGCCGCGGTGCGCGCCGAGACCGACGGCAACCCGTTCCTCGCCCGCGAGATCGTGCGGCACCTGGCCGACGACGGGGCGCTGCGCCCCGACGGCGACGGGCGCCTGGGCACCGGACTGCCGCTGGCCGCGGTGCCCGAGGGGGTCCGGCAGGTCGTCGCCCGGCGGCGGGCGCGGCTCCCGGACCGGGCCAACCGGCTCCTGGACGCCGCGGCGGGCATCGAGGGGCCGTTCCCGTTCGAGCCGGTCCGCGCCGTCGCCGGGCTCGACGACACCGAGGCGCTCTGCGCCCTCGACGACGCGCTGGGCGCCGGGTTCATCGTCCCCGACAGCCGGCCCGATCGCTACGACTTCACCCACGCCCTGATCCGGCACGCGGTGCACCGCGAGCTCAACCCCTCGCGCCGGCTGCGGCTGCACCGCGACCTCGCCGTCGCGCTGCAGGCGGCCCGCGAGGCCGGCCTGCGCGTCGCCGCGGCCGAGGTCGCCACGCAGTACCACCGCGCGGCCGGGCTCCCGGGCGCCGGGGCCGGGGTCGGCCCGGCACTGGACGCGGCCGAGCAGGCCCGTCGCACGGGCGCGCACGACGAGGACGCGGCGTTCCTGCGGATCGCGCTGGACCTGCTCCCCGCCGGGGACGAGCGGGGCCCGGAGCTGATGGCGCGCCGGGCGGTGGCACTGGCCTGGGCGCTGCGCTTCGACGAGGCCGTCGAGGTGGCCCGGGCCGCCGCGGCGCCGAGCGTGGCCGCCGAGGTCGCCTCGGTGCTGGCGCAGGCCGGGAGCAACCGGCACGCCTGGTCGCTCGCCCCCTCCGCGCTCGCCGCCGTGACGGGCCCGGACGGGCCGGACGCCGTCGCGTGGGCCGCGCTGACCCTGCTCGACCTCGACCGGCGGGAGGCGGCCGACCCCGACCACCCGGGCATCCCGCTCGACCTCCCCGGCCGCCGCGAGGCCCTGCGCGTGCTGCTGGGGTCGGGGCGCCTGGCCGGGCGCGGCGACCTGGCCCGCTACGCCGTCGCCGCGGTGCACGGCAGCCGCGCCGCGATCCCGGCGGAGGCGGCCGACGACCCGACGGTCGCGGCGTTCCTGGTCGGCGACTACGCCGCCGCGGTGCCGCTGTTCGAGCGCGACGCGGACCTCGCGGAGGCGACCGGGCAGCTGGCGCTGGAGGTGTACTGCCGCGCCGGCGCGGCGCGGTGCCGGGTGGCACTGGGCGACCTCGACGGGGGCGCGGCGGTGATCGCGCACGTCCACGGGCTGGTCGCCCGGCTGCACGGTCTCGGGCCCGGGTGGCAGCTGCTGCACCACGAGGGCGCCCAGGACGCGCTCACGATGGCCCGCGACGAGGGCTGGCCCGCGCGGATCGCCGACTTCGCCCGCTGGCGGGACCCGGCACCCGACCGGCACTGGGGCAGCGCCGCGATCGACGCGATCAGCGCCCGCGCCGAGGCGCGGATCGGGCACACCGGGGCGGCGCTGGGCCTGCTCGGTCGCCCGGTCCGCGCGCTGCGCGACGGTCCCGCGTGGGCCCCGAACTACGCCCGCACGGCCTGCGAGGTCGCCGAGGTGCTGTGGCTGCTCGACCGGCGCGACCACCTCGCCGTGGTCGAGCGCGCCCTGCGCGAGCGCGCCCTGCCCGCCGACTTCCGGTTCCCGATGACCGACGCCCGGCAGGCGTTGGCCCGGCTGTGCGCCCTCGACGGCCGCCGCGACGAGGCCCACCGCTGGTTCGACGCCGCCCGTGACGTCCTGGACGCGCAGGGCGCACTCCCCCTGCGCGCGGTCGTCGACCACGACGAGGGGCTGATGCACGCCAGGGCGGGCGACCACGGCCGCGCCGCGCCGCTGCTCGACCGGGCCGCGGCCGCGTTCTCCCGGCTCGGCATGCCCGGCTGGGCGCGGCGCACGGCGGCGGCCGGTCGCTAGGTCATCGTCCGTTCACCCGCGCTCCCTACCCTGCGGCCCGTGTCCGACTCCCGCCTCCTGTTCCGCGAGTTCCTGCGCGCGCCCACGAGCGTCGCCACCCTCACCGCCAGCTCTGACGCGCTGGTCGCGGCGATGCTGGCCCCGCCGGCGCTCGAGGGCGACGACCCGGTCGTCGTCGAGCTCGGCGCGGGCACCGGGCGGGTCACCGACGCGCTCGCCCGCGCGCTGGGCGGGCGCGGGCGACACGTCGCCGTCGAGCTGAACCCGGCCCTGGCCGCGCGGCTGGCGGCCCGGCACCCGGGCGTCACCGTCGTGCCGGGGGACGCGGGCGACCTCCCGGCGCTGCTGCGCGGGCTGGGGATCGACCGCGTCGACGCCGTGTCCAGCCTGCTGCCCTGGGCGGCGTGGGCGGCGGCGCCCGTCGCGCGGCTGGCGGGTTCGGTGCTGGCGCCCGGCGGTACGTTCACCCAGGTCTCGCTGCTGCCGACGGCGTGGCTGCCCCCGGCCCGGCGACAGCTGGCCGCGCTGCGCGCCGAGTTCGGCGCCGTGACCGTCGGCGGGCCGGTGTGGGCCAACCTGCCACCGGCCCGGGTGCTGGTGGCGCGGCGCTAGCGACCGGCCGCGTCCTGCAGCGGGCCGTGCAGCCAGGTGCGGACGTCGCGTCGGCCCCGAAGTCGCACCACGACCGGTGGGCCCGGGGCCGCGAGCACCTCCGCGACGCGCTCGGCGGTGCGCCCGAACGTGCGCCAGCCCCAGCGGAACAGGTGGTCGGGATCGGTGAACACGGTCCACAACGGCGGCTCGACGTTGCCGTTCCACAGCTCGACGCGCCGCAACCGGCGGTGCACCGTGCGCGGCACGAGCTGGCGGGCGACCTGGGCGCGGGTGAGGTCCAGCCAGACCAGCAGGTCGGCGCGGGCGAGCAGCAGCGGCCGCACCGCCGAGTACTGCCACTCCGTGACCCACCGCTCGGTGGCGGCGAGGGCGGCGACGTCGGTGGCGAACTCCGGGCGCGGCGTCCAGCCCGGGCCGTGGAACAGCGCGTCGAGCTCGTGGTGCGGGACCCCGAGCACGTCCGCCACCGACCGGGCGAGCGTCGTCTTGCCCGAGCCGGTGCAGCCGGTGACGAGCACGCGGCGCGGCCGCAGGGGCAGCGGATCGGTGGCGGCCAGCGGCGTCGACCCGGAGGTCATGCGCGGTAGCGTCGCACAGGTGCCGGGGGTCGAGATCGTCGCGTTGCACACCTCCCCGCGGCACGCCTACGAGGGCCGGCCCGCCGAGGGCCCGCGGCCCGATCCCGAGGGCGGTGCCCGCGACCACGTCGTGATCCGGGCCGGGCACGGCGCCGTCGGCGACCGCTACGCCGGGCGCCCGGCCCACCGCGAGGCCGCCGTCACCGTGATCGCCGTCGAGGCGCTGGAGCACGTGGCCGCCGTGCTGGGCCTGCCCGCGGTGCCCGACCCGTTGCTCACCCGCCGCACGATCGTGCTGCGCGGCGCCGACGTCGACGGGCTGGCCCGCACCCGGGACCGGCCCGGCGCGGTGTTCACCCTCGACTCCGGCGACGGACCCGTCCGGTTGCGGGCCCACCGGCCGGCAAGCCCCTGCGCGTGGATGGAGACCGTGCTCGGGACGGGTGCGTTCCGGGCCCTGTGGGGGCGCGGCGGGGTGCGCTGCGAGCCGCTGACCGACGGCGTCCTGCGGGTCGGCCCCGCTCGGCTGGAGACCGGGACCGGGCGCTGAGCCCCGTACCCGGGTTCACCGGCCCGCGCGGCTGACCACGGCCGCATTGCGACCGCTCCGCGACCGCGCTCCCCCACTCTGCACGCCCACGACCATCCGGAGGAGGAACGACCATGACCGACCTGAGGCAGCGCGCCGTCGACTCGGTGGAGCTGTTCAACGCGGCCAACCACGACGGGATGCGGGCGCTGCTCGGACCCGCGGGTTCACCCAGGCCTACGGGATGACCGAGCTGTCGCCCGTCGCCACGGTGCTGACCCCGGACGACCACGCCGACCCGGTGCTGCGCCGCTCGGCGGGCCGGGCCGTCACCTGCGCGGAGGTGCGGATCGTGGACCCCGACGACCGGGAGGTGCCGCACGGGACCGTCGGCGAGATCGTGGTCCGCGGCGGGCACGTCATGCTCGGCTACTGGGGCCGGCCCGAGGAGACCGCGACGGCGCTGCGCGGCGGCTGGATGCACACCGGCGACGCGGGCCGCATGGACGAGCGCGGCTACGTCTTCGTCGTCGACCGGATCAAGGACATGATCGTGACCGGCGGCGAGAACGTGTACTCCGCCGAGGTCGAGAACGTGCTCGCCGCGCACCCGGCGGTGGCCGCGTGCGCCGTCATCGGGGTGCCCGACGACGAGTGGGGCGAGCGGGTGCACGCGGTCGTCGTGCTCGCCCCCGACGCGACCGTGACGCCGGAGGAGCTGCGCGAGCACTGCGCCGGTCTGGTCGCCGGGTACAAGGCGCCGCGCTCGGTCGAGTTCCTCGACGCCCTTCCCGTCTCCCCCGCCGGGAAGGTCCTCAAGCGCGAGCTGCGGGCCCCGCACTGGGCCGGGACCGACCGGGCCGTCCACTGACCCGGCCTCCACGACGACGGGAGACACCCCGCACCCGCGGTCGCCCACGCGGGCGTGTCCTGCCACCGGATCAACGCGACGGGAGCGGGCCAGCAGACCGGCCCGACGACCACCGTCGCCACGATCCGCGGCGGCGGGCTGCTGAACGGCACGACCGTCGGCGACTTCCCCGAGGCGACCCCGACGCCGACGGGGGCCCTCATCGCGGGAACCGTCACGTTCACGGTCAACCGGGCGACGCTGGCCGTGGCGGTCACGGGACGGCTCGACGCCGATCCCACCCGGCCGCCGGGCTCGATCACCTTCGACGTGAAGTCGACCGAGAACGGGATGACCGGGACGGGCCGGCTCTCCGGGGCCACGGGCACCCTCCGCCTGGCCGGGACCGGCGACCCGGACGGCCGCTTCACCGAGACCGTCGCCGGGGAGATCTGCGTGGACCTGTCCCCGCGCGCGTGACGGGACGTGCGCCGTCGGAGCCCGGGTGTGGCGCGGGCCGGGCGGGCGGGGTCAGTGGGCGGCGTCGTCCCAGCTGCGGCCGTAGCCGACCGACACCTCCAGCGGCACCGACAGCTGCGCGGCGGCGGCCATCTCCCGGCGCACAAGCGTCTCGACCTGCTCGCGCTCACCTTCGGCCACCTCGAGCACCAGCTCGTCGTGGACCTGCAGCAGCATCCGGCTGCGCAGGCCCTCGGCGGCCAGCGCGCGGTGCACCCCGAGCATCGCGACCTTGATGATGTCGGCCGCGCTGCCCTGGATCGGGGCGTTGAGCGCCATCCGCTCGGCCATCTCGCGGCGCTGGCGGTTGTCGCTGGTGAGGTCGGGCAGGTAGCGGCGGCGGTCCATGATGGTGGCGGTGAAGCCGTCCTTGCGGGCCTTGTCGACGACCGTGGCCAGGTAGTCGCGCACCCCGCCGAAGCCCGCGAAGTAGTCGTCCATCAGACCGCGGGCCTCCTCGGTGGAGATCCGCAGCTGGTTGGACAGGCCGAACGCGCTCAGTCCGTAGGCCAGGCCGTAGTTCATCGCCTTGATCTTGGCGCGCTGCGCCGGGGTGACCGCGGTGGCCTCGACCCCGAACACCCGGGCCGCGGTCTCGGCGTGGAAGTCGTGCTGCGACCGGAACGCCTCGATCAGCGCGGTGTCCTCCGACAGGTGCGCCATGATCCGCATCTCGATCTGGCTGTAGTCGGCGGTCATCAGCTCGGCGTACCCGGGGCCGACGACGAACGTCTCGCGGATCCGGCGGCCCGCCGCGGTGCGGATCGGCACGTTCTGCAGGTTGGGCTCGGTGGAGCTCAGCCGCCCGGTGGCCGCGATGGTCTGGCTGTAGGTGGTGTGGATGCGGCCGTCGTCGGCGACGGACTTGAGCAGCCCGTCGACGGTGACCTTGAGCCGGGTGGCGTCGCGGTGCAGCAGCAGGTGCTGCAGGAACTCGTTGCCGGTCTGCTCGTAGAGCGTCTGCAGCGCGTCGGCGTCGGTGGTGTAGCCGGTCTTGGTGCGCTTGGTCTTGGGCATGTTCAGCTCGTCGAACAGCACCACCTGGAGCTGCTTGGGCGAGCCCAGGTTGATCTCCTTGCCGATGACGGCGTACGCGTCCTGGGCGGCCTGCTTCACCTGGCCCGCGAAATCGGCCTCCAGCGCGGCCAGCGCCTCGCCGTCGACCGCGATGCCCGCGGTCTCCAGGTCGGCCAGCACGTACTCCAGCGGAAGCTCCAGCCCGGTGAGCAGCGACGTGGCCGCCTTCTCGGCCAGCTCGACGTCGAGCGCGTCGGCCAGCTCGGCCACCGCCGAGGCCGCCACCATCTGCGCGCTCGCGCGGGCGGCGTCGGCCTCCTCCTCGCCCCCGAGGAGCGAGAGCTGCCCGCCGTCGTCCTCGCCCTCGACGCGCAGCTCGCGGCGCAGGTGCCGCAGCGCGAGGTCGGCGAGGTCGAAGCTGCGCTGGCCCGGCCGCGTCAGGTAGGCGGCGAGCGCGGTGTCGCTGGTGAGCCCGGCCAGGGTCCAGCCCCGCCCGCGCAGCGCGTGCAGCGCCGACTTCGCGTCGTGCGCCGCCTTGGGCACGCCCGGGTCGGCCAGCCACTCACCGAGCGCGGCCTCGTCGTCGGGGGTGAGCGTGGTGACGTCGAAGTAGCCGCCCTGCGGGACACCGGCGTCGGCCCCGGCCGCGCGGGCCTCCACCGACGGCTCGCCCGCCGCCAGCGCGATGCCCGACAGGTCGCCCGAGGTGGCCCCGCCGGTGATGCCGTGGAAGGCGAGCCCGACGCGGCGGCCGTCGCGGGCGTGCGCGTCGAGCCAGGCCCGGACCCCGCCCGGGGCGACCGCGCCGCCCTGCACCTCGATGCCGCCCTCGGCCTCGGGCTCGGCGGAGACCAGCGTGGAGAACAGGCGCTCGCGCAGCACCCGGAACTCCAGCTCGTCGAACAGCCGGTGCACGGCGTCGCGGTCCCAGGGGCGCACCTCGAGATCGGCGGGCGCCGCCTCGAGCGGGACGTCGCGGACGAGCTCGGTGAGCTGGCGGTTGAGCAGCACGTTGGCCAGGTTGGCGCGCAGCGCGTCGCCCGCCTTGCCCTTCACCTCGTCGACGCGGTCGGTGAGCTCGGCGAGCGAGCCGTACTCGCGCACCCACTTCGCCGCCGTCTTCTCCCCGACGCCGGGGATGTTGGGCAGGTTGTCGCTGGGGTCGCCGCGCAGCGCCGCGAAGTCCGGGTACTGGGCGGGGGTGAGGCCGTAGCGGTCCCGCACCGCGGCCGGGTCGATCCGGCCCAGCTCGGAGACCCCCCGCGTCGGGTAGAGCACCATCACGTTGTCGCTGACGAGCTGGAACGCGTCGCGGTCGCCCGTGGTGATGGCGACCTGGAAACCCTGCGCCTCGGCCTGCGTGGCCAGGGTGGCGATGACGTCGTCGGCCTCGAAGTTGTCGACGGCGAAGAACGGGATGGACAGGGCGCGCAGGACCTCCTTGATGAGGTCGACCTGGCCCCGGAAGTCGTCGGGGGTGGACGAGCGGTTGGCCTTGTACTCGGAGAACCTCTCCGACCGGAACGTCTTGCGCGAGACGTCGAACGCCACGGCCAGGTGGGTGGGCGCCTCGTCGCGCAGCAGGTTGATGAGCATCGAGGTGAAGCCGTAGACCGCGTTGGTGGTCTGCCCCGTGCCGGTGCGGAAATTCTCCGCGGGCAACGCGAAGAACGCCCGGTAGGCCAGGGAGTGGCCGTCGAGCAGCAGCAGGCGCCGCGCGGCGGGCGGGGGCGCCGCCACGGGCGGCGTGGCGGGCGGGGCGGCGGGCGTGCGGGCTGCGGGGCTCATCGCCGCCAGAGTCTAGGACCGACCCCCGACAGAACCCGGCGGCACCGTCCCGCGCTCACCGCACCTGGGTCGCCAGGGCCAGCGCCAGGTCGCAGTTGGCGTCGTCGGTGCCGAAGCGGATCGCCTCCGACGGGCCGCCCGCGGTGTCGAACTCGATGTCGGGGACGGTGCCCGCCCCGCCGCCCGCGGCCGTCGTGGACACGTAGACGAGCAGCTCGCCGGTGCGCAGCAGCACCCCGGCCGAGGCGATGAAGTCCCCGGTGGTGCAGAACGCCTCGTCACCGGCCTCGACGTCCTTGTTGAAGTAGGCCGCGCTCGACACGCTCAGCCCGTCGCCGCGGTCCTCGGTGGTGCCCATCGCCGCGGTCCGCTCGGCGGCGAACCGCTCCGCGGCGTCGGGGCCGGAGTAGCGGGCGACGCGGGCCAGGCGTCCACCGGTGTCGCCGGACTCCACCGCCCAGCACGTGGGCGCGTCGGCCAGCACCCGGGAGTCCAGGACCGGCCCGGCGGTGCCCGCCAGCCCGCCGAGCTGCACGACGTCGTAGCTGCCGCCCAGTGCGCCGTTCACCGCCTCGGTCGAGACGGCGTCGCAGTCGGTGCTCGCGGTCAGCCCGCCCACGCCCTCCCCGATCCCCGCCACCAGCCGGTTCAGCGCGATCCCGCCGAGGACGAGCAGGGCCACCACGACGGCGCCGACGACGAGCAGCACCGTGCGCGGGCCACGCCGGCGTGGGGCGGGCGGCGGTGCCGACGCCCCGTACTGCGTCCCGTACGGAGCCGGCCCGTACGGAGCCGGCCCGTACCCGGTGTCCCCGTACTGCGGGGCGGCGTGCAGCCGGGTGGGGTCCGGCGACCCGGCGGGCGGGGGGTACCAGCGGCCGTCCGCGGCCCGGTACCAGCCCGGGGGCGGGCCCGACGAGGTGGTCATGCGGCACTCCGATCCGCCGGCCCCGCGGGCCCGGCCAGACGCGACGAACGAGGTACCCCGACGGCGGGCCGGAGGACCGGGCCGCGAGCGGGAAGTCTCTTCCGTCGCACGGGCCCACATCAAGGACCGTGACCGCACCGTGCTGATACCCCGCGCTCCCGCTCCATCCGCACCAGCTCCACACCCGCGGCGTCGACGGCCGTGCCCGCCTCGCGGTAGCCCGCGGCGGCGTAGAGGCGCCGGTTGTCGTGGCTGGCCGATCCGGTGACCAGCCAGAACCGGACGACGACGGCCGGCGCCGCGGCGTGCACCGCCGCCAGCAGGGCCCGCCCGACGCCGCGGCCCTGGACGTCGGGCGCCACGGTGAGGCGCGCGATCTCCATCCGGTCGCCCTCGACGCGCCCGCGCACCGAGCCGACCAGCCGCGGTCCCAGCCACGCGGCGGCCGCGGGGACGTCGCCCGCGAGGTCGGCGCGGACCTGCTCGAGGGTCTCCAGCAGCGGCGGGATCCGCGGCGCGTCGTAGCGCTGGGCCTCGCTGACGTAGGCGGCGCGCTGGACGGTCCACAGCTCGCCCGCGTGCCGCGGACCGGGGCGGCCGACGCGCAACTGGTCCATACCGGGCACGGTAGGGGGGAACCACCCGACGTCGTTCACCGTTTGGCACCTTGACAGCGGGTCCGGTCCGTCCCGATATGCTCGGCCCGGTTCGACTCGGGCTGTGCAGAGCGAGAATGGGCAGGGCGAGATTGGGGGGAACGAGCCCCCCACGACAGATTCGGAGCAAGTACGTGGGAGTCAGCCTCACCAAGGGTGGAAACGTCAGCCTCACCAAGGAGGCCCCCGGCCTCACCGACGTCATCGTCGGCCTGGGCTGGGACGTCCGCACCACCACGGGCACCGAGTTCGACCTCGACGCCTCCGCGATCGTCCTCAACGCGGAGGGCAAGGCCGTCTCCGACAAGCACTTCATCTTCTTCAACAACCTCACCAGCCCCGACGGCACCGTCGAGCACACCGGCGACAACCTCACCGGTGAGGGCGAGGGCGACGACGAGCAGGTCAAGGTCAACCTGGCCGGCCTGCCCGCCGAGGTCGACAAGGTCGTCTTCCCGGTCAGCATCTACGACGCCGACGCCCGCTCGCAGAGCTTCGGTCAGGTCCGCAACGCCTTCATCCGCGTGGTGAACTCCGCGGGCGGCGCCGAGATCGCCCGCTACGACCTCACCGAGGACGCCTCCACCGAGACCGCGATGGTCTTCGGCGAGCTCTACCGCAACGGTGCCGACTGGAAGTTCCGCGCGGTCGGCCAGGGCTACGCGTCGGGTCTGGCGGGCATCGCCCGCGACTTCGGCGTCAACGTCTGAGTCGGGAGACCACACCGTGGCCATCGACTACAACAAGCGGCCCTCGAAGAACGAGCAGCCCCCGGCTCCCGCGAGCGGGGGTGGGGTGTCGCTGTCGAAGGTCACCCTGACGAAGTCGGCGCCCAGCATCTCGCTGCGCAAGGGCGGCGGCGGGAGCGGTCAGCTGCGGGTCAACCTGCAGTGGAGCACCGGCGCCGCCCCGGCCAAGAAGGGCCTGTTCAGCAAGCTGACGGGCGGGGGCGGCGGAGGCGTCGACCTCGACCTGGCCTGCCTGTGGGAGTTCACCGACGGCTCCAAGGGCGTGGTGCAGGCCCTGGGCAACGCGTTCCAGGCGCCCTACCAGGGCGCGCCGATCATCCGGCTCGACGGCGACGACCGCTCGGGGTCGAACGTCGGCGGCGAGAACATGTTCATCGACCTGTCGCGGATCGACGAGATCCGCCGCATCCTGGTGTTCACCTTCATCTACGAGGGTACGCCGAACTGGGCGAGCGCCGACGGCGTCGTCACGCTCTTCCCGACGGCCGGCCCCGAGATCGAGGTCCGGCTCGACGAGTCCGACCCGGGCTCTCCGACGTGCGTGATCGCACTGCTGGAGAACCGGGGCGGTGAGCTCGTCGTCAACCGGGAGGTCCGCTACATCCGTGGCGGGCAGGCCGACGTCGACCGGGCGTACGGCTGGGGCATGGAATGGGCCCGCGGGCGCAAATGATCTGACGGATCCCGGCCACAGCGCAGTGGCCTCCCGCACCGAGAGGCACTGCGATGAGGCACTTCGGGTTCCTGGGCGCGTCCGAGCAGGACGAGCTCTTCGAGCGGCCACCGGAGCAGTTCACCCGCGACAGCGGGCACGACCTGCTCTCGGTGGCGCTCGGCGCCACGCTCTACATCCCGGCCGACCGGCCCTCGCTGGTCGCCGACATCACCAAGCAGGCCGCCGCCGGGGTCACCTCGGTGGTGGTCTGCCTGGAGGACTCCATCGCCGACGAGCACGTCGAGGCGGCGGAGGACAACCTCGTCCACGCCCTCGCCGACCTGCACGCCGACGCCGCGGCCGAGCTGCCGCTGCTGTTCGTGCGGGTGCGCGAGCCCCGCCAGATGCCGGCGCTGGTGGCCCGCCTGGGGCGCTCGGTGCGCGTCCTCGACGGCTTCGTGCTGCCCAAGTTCACGGCCCTGTCGGGCACCGACTACCTGCACGCCCTCGACGACGCCGACCGCATCGGCGGCCGCCGGCTGCTCGCCATGCCGGTGATCGAGTCCGGGGCGGTGCTCTACGCCGAGACGCGCGTCGACGAGCTCACCCGGCTGCGGGCGCTGCTGCACCGCGACCGCGCGCGGATCCTGGCCGTGCGCCTGGGCGCCACCGACCTGTGCGCGCTCTACGGGCTGCGCCGCTCCCCCGAGCTGACGATCTACGACGTCAAGGTGGTGAGCAACCTGATCGCCGACGTCGTCAACGTGCTGGGCCGCGCCGACGGCACCGGGTTCACCGTCACCGGGCCGGTCTGGGAGTACTACGCCTCCGCCGAACGGATCTTCAAGCCGCAGCTGCGGCAGGCCCCGTTCGACGTCAACGACGAGCGTGAGCTGCGCAGCCGCCTGGTCTCCCGGGCCATCGACGGGCTCATCCGCGAGGTGGAGATGGACAAGGCCAACGGGCTGCGCGGCAAGACCGCGATCCACCCGAGCCACGTCTCGGTCGTCAACGCGCTGTCGGTGGTGTCCTCCGAGGAGTACCGCGACGCCACGGCCGTGCTCGGCGCGGGCCGCGGCAGCGGGGTCATGGCCTCCGGGCACGGCAACAAGATGAACGAGATCCGGCCGCACATGGCCTGGGCCCGGGTCACCGCCCTGCGCGCGCAGGTGTTCGGGGTGGCGCGCGACGGGGTGTCGTTCGTCGACCTGCTCGCCGCCAGCCTGCCGCGGTGAACGGTGCTCCCGCGATCTTGCAGACTGCTCCGGTGACCCCCACCGAGCACGCCGCCCCGCCCTCCTCCCCCATCGCCGACCGCCTCGGCGTCCGGGTGCGCCGGGCCGGGCCGGGCGCCGACCCGGAGGTGCTGCTCGGACTCGCGCTGCGACGCAACCCGCGGCGGGCCCAGCTGCTGGTGTCCCGGGTCCTGGGCAAGCACGTGCCGACCGATCCGCGGCTCGTCCGCTCGGCCGGGCTGCTCCTGGGCGGACTGGTCGCCGACGTGCTCGCCGGCCGGGAGCCGCGGGCGCTGCCGACCGACCTGCTGCACGGCGCCGTCGGCGGCGACCGGAGCGCCGCGATCACCCTCGGTCTGACGGCCGGCGCGGGCCGCTCGCCCGCCGACGCGCTGGTGCTCGGCTACGCGGAGACCGCGACCGCGCTCGGGCACTGCGTCGCGGAGGCGCTGCAGTCCGACTACCTGCACTCCACCCGCCGCCCGGTGGCCGGGTTCGCTGCAGCAGGCGGGTTCACCGAGGAGCACTCGCACGCCACCGACCACCTGCTGCTGCCCGCCGATCCCGCCCTGCTGCGCGGCGACCGGCCCCTGGTACTGGTCGACGACGAGCTCAGCACCGGCCGCACCGTCGTCAACACGATCACCGCGCTGCACCGGGCCCACCCCCGCGCCCGCTACGTCGTGGCGACGCTGGTGGACGCCCGCCCCGACGACTCCCTCGTCGACGCCGTCGGCGCGCTGGGTGCCCGCGTCGACGTGGTGGCGCTGAGCCGGGCGACGGTGGCCCTGCCCGCCGACCTCGCCGAGCGCGCGGCAGCCCACCTGGCACCCCTCCCGGACCCGTCCCCGGGCGGCCGGGACTCGGGCGGCCGGGACCCGGGCGGCCGGGGCCCGGGCGACGCCGTCGTGCGCCTGGCCGACCACGGGTGGCCCGCCGGGCTCCCGGTCGGCGGGCGCCACGGGTTCCGCGCCGCCGACCACGCCCGGCTCGACACCGCCCTGCCCGCGCTGGCCCGGTCCGTGGGCGCCCGCCCCGGGGAGACGACGCTGGTGCTGGGCACCGAGGAGCTGATGGCGCTGCCGCTGCGCCTCGCGCAGACCCTGGCCGACGCCGGGTGCACCGTCCGGTTCTCCACGACCACCCGCTCCCCCGCCGTCGTCCTGGACGAACCGGGCTACGCCCTGCGCAGCGGCCTGGAGTTCCCGGCCCACGACGACCCCGCCGACGGACCGGGCCCGCGGTTCGCCTACAACCTCGGCGGCCCCGGGTCGTGGGACCACGTCGCCGTCGTGGTCGACCCGCCCGCGGTCACCCCGGCCCTGCACGACGGCCTGCTCGCCCGCCTCGCCCCGCTGACCCGGAGGACCACCCTGGTGATCACCCCGTGACCCCCGAGCCGCTGCGCGGTCCCGCGTTCGGCAGCTACGCCCCCGACGAGGTGGCGTGGCTGCTCACCGACCTGTCCGGGGTGGAGCTGGAGACCCCCACCGAGGAGCGCGAGGAGGCGATCCAGAGCGGCGGGGCGCACTACGCGGAGTCGCTGCCGGTGGAGTTCCAGCCCGACGCCGCCTATCTGCGGGTCTACGACGGCGCCCTGGCCGCCACGGCGGGCCGGCTGGCGCAGGCCGTCGGCACCGTCACCGAGCTGGTGCTGCGCGAGCGCGGGCCCGACGTCGTGCTGGCCTCGCTGGCCCGCGCCGGCACGCCGGTCGGGATCCTGCTGCGCCGCTGGGCCGCGGCCCGGCACGGGCTGGAGCTGCCGCACTACGCCGTGTCGATCGTGCGGGGCCGCGGCATCGACCGCGTCGCGCTCGACCACCTCGCGGCCCACCACGACCCGTCGCGGGTGGTGTTCGTCGACGGCTGGACCGGCAAGGGCGCGATCAACCGGGAACTGGCCGCGGCCCTGGAGGGCACCGCCTTCGACCCCGACCTCGCCGTGCTCGCCGACCCGGGCCGCTGCGCCCGCACCTTCGGCACCCGCGACGACTGGCTGATCGCCTCGGCGTGCCTGAACTCCACGGTGTCCGGCCTGGTGTCGCGGACCGTGCTCAACGACCGGCTCATCGGGCCCGGTCAGTTCCACGGCGCCAAGTTCTACGCCGAGCTGGCCGGTGCCGACGTCTCGAACGCCTTCCTCGACGCCGTCACCGCGCGGTTCCCCGACGTCACCGACACCACCGCCCCCGCCGACCGCGAGCCCGACCACGCCGGCTGGGCCGCCGTCGAACGCATCGTGGCCGAGTACGGGATCGGCGACGTCAACCTGGTCAAGCCCGGGGTCGGCGAGACCACGCGCGTGCTGCTGCGCCGCGTCCCGTGGAAGGTCCTGACGCGGGCCGGGGCGCCGGAGGCCGACCTCGCGCACGTGCGGATGCTGGCGGCACAGCGCGGCGTGCCGGTGGAGCAGGTCCCCGAGGACGAGGCCGGGGACCTGCCCTACAGCTGCGTCGGGCTGATCCACCCGCGCTTCACCCGGGGCGCCACGGGGGCCGACGGCCTGGCCGCGGCGACGGGCACACGCCGGTGACCGTCGCCGCGTTCCTCGACCTCGACCGCACCCTGATCTACTCCGCCGCCGCGCTCGACCTGCGGATGCCCGATCCCGACGCCCCGCGCCTGCTGTGTGTGGAGGTGTACCGCGGAGCCCCGCTGTCGTTCATGACCGAGGACGCGGTGGCCGCGTTCGCCGCGCTGCGCGGGGTCGCCGAGGTCGTCCCCACGACGACCCGCACCCCCGAGCAGCTCGCCCGCGTGCACCTGCCCGGGGCGCCGCCGCGGTACGCGATCGCCGCCAACGGCGGGCACCTGCTCGTCGACGGCGAACCGGATCCCGACTGGGCCGCGGTGGTCCGCGAGCGACTGACGGGCTGCGCGCCGCTGGCCGGGGTGCAGGAGCACCTGGCGCGGGTGAGCGGCGACTTCGTGCTCAACCGGCGCACCGCGAGCGACCTGTTCTGCTACGCCGTGGTCGACCGCGCCGCCGTGCCCGCAGGCTGGGTGGAGGCGCTGTCCGGCTGGTGCGCCGAGGGCGGCTGGTCGGTGTCGCTGCAGGGCCGCAAGGTCTACGCCGTGCCGCGGGCGCTGACGAAGTCGGCCGCGGCCCGCGAGGTCGCGGCCCGGCTGGGCGCGCACCGCACCCTGGCCGCAGGCGACTCCCTGCTCGACGCCGACCTCCTCGACGCCGTCGACCACCCCGTCCGCCCCGCCCACGGCGAGCTGCACGACACCGGCTGGACCCGCGACGGCCTCATCGTCACCACCGCGCGCGGAGGTGCGGCGGGCGCGGAACTCCTGGGGCACCTCCGGGAGTTGGCGGTGCAGACGTCGGCGGTGCGGAGGCGCACCGCGGCGCATGGCAGGGTGTGAACCCTCCGACGAGAGGACGATTGCGACACCATGGGCTTCTTCGACCAGCTCAAGACCCGGATGGCCGGCCTGCAGGCCACCGCCACCACCGAGGTCGCCAAGTTCAAGTCCAAGGACTTCGCCAAGGCGAGCATGGCGATGTGCGCGCTCATCGCCGCCGCCGACGGCACCATCACCGCCGACGAGCGGCGCAAGACCGCGGGCTTCATCGGCAGCAACGAGGCGCTGAAGGTCTTCGAGCCCAGCGAGCTGCAGGACCACTTCACCTTCTACGCCTCGAAGCTGGAGTCGGACTACGACTTCGGCAAGGTCGAGGCGATCGCCACGATCGGCAAGCTGAAGAAGGACCCGCCCGCGGCCCGGGCCGTCATCCAGGTCGGCATCATCGTCGGCGGAGCCGACGGCGACTTCGACAAGGACGAGCAGCAGGCCGTGCGTGAGGCGTGCCTCGCGGTCGGGATCGCGCCGAGCGAGTTCGACCTCTGAGGCCCGTGCGCGGGGACCGTGGCCCCGGCCACGGTCCCCGCGCACGACCTACAGGTGTGCCGCGGTGGCCGGCAGCAGGTCCTGGAACGTGCGGCCCGAGGCGATGGCGCCGATCGCCGTCATCGACCAGCCGCCGTCGGCGGCCCGGCCGACCTTGGCCATGATCTGCGCGTTGTGCCTCCCCGAGCCCGACAGCTCGTAGCGCGCGAGCTCCTCGTCCGTCGTCTCGTCGACCAGGCGGCAGAACGCGTTCTCGATCTGCGAGAAGTCCTGGCCGGTGAACGAGTTGACGGTGAACACGATCTGGCTGATCGCGGGCGGGAGCCGGGTCAGGTCGACGATCACGGACTCGTCGTCGCCCTCCCCCGCGCCGGTGAGGTTGTCGCCGGTGTGCTGGACCGAGCCGTCCTTGCTGCGCAGCTGCCGGAACCACACGGCGTCGACGAGCGCGCCGGAGGCGTCGAACAGCAGCGCGGAGGCGTCGAGGTCGATCGACTGGCTCTTGGAGCCGAACAGCCCACGCTTGCGCACCGCGTCCCAGCCCAGGCCCATCCGCACCACCGACAGCGAGCCGCCGCCGCGCTTGGCCAGCGAGACCTTCTGACCCTTCTGCAGGCTGACGCTCACTTCGCCGCCAGCTCGTCGGCCGTCTTGTGGGTGTCGATGCCCTGGGCCTCCAGCCTGCGGTTGCGCAGGATGCTCGACAGCAGCGCCGCGCCGATGAACGCGACACCGATCAGGCCGGTGAGGATCTCGTTGACGTGGTAGCCGATCCCGACCAGCAGGATCACCGCCAGCGCGCCGATCGCCCAGTGCGCACCGTGCTCGAGGTAGACGTAGTCGGCCAGCGTGCCCTTGCGCACCAGGAAGACCGTGAGCGAGCGGACGAACATCGCGCCGATCAGGCCGAGGCCCAGGGCGATGATGATCGGGTCCGGGGTGATGGCGAACGCGCCGATGACGCCGTCGAAGGAGAACGCGGCGTCGAGCACCTCGAGGTAGAGGAACAGGAAGAACCCGGCCTTGCCGGTGGCCTTCGCGAGCTGCGTGGGCCCGCCGGAGCCGTCGGCGGCCGCCTCCTCCTGCATCTGCGCGTGGCCGGCCTGCTCGAAGAACTGGCCCAGGCCCTGCACGCCGAGGTAGGTGATGAGGCCCAGCGATCCGGAGAGCAGCACGATGGCGGGGTCCTCGGCGAGGAACTCGGCGAGCAGCACCAGCGCCAGCACGGCCAGCACGATCGAGATGCGCTCGATCTGCCCGATCCGGGACAGGAACCGCTCGATCGGCTGCAGCCACTTGACGTCGCGGTCGGTGAACATCCAGTCCAGGAACAGCATGAACAGGAACATGCCGCCGAACGCCGCGATCTGCGGGTAGGCCTCGTCGAGCAGCGCTGCGTAGCTGGTGGGGTCGCTCTCCGGCCGCTGCTCCAGCGCCAGGGTCAGCGACTCGACGGGGTTCAGGCCCGCGGTGACGGCCACGATGACCAGCGGGAACACCAGCCGCATGCCGAACACGGCGATGAAGATGCCGATCGTGAGGAAGATCTTCTGCCAGAACTCGCTCATCCGCTCGAGGATCGTGGCGTTGACGACCGCGTTGTCGAAGGACAGCGAGATCTCCAGGATGCCCAGGATCGTGCAGAGGATCAGCGCCTGCCAGCCGCCGTACAGGAACGCGATCACGAGCGACACGACCGTCACCCCGTACGACCAGCCGAAGATGCGAAGGTTCATGTCCTGATGGTCCTGTCCCCTGTCGATGAGCGGAGCGAGAGCGCCGTCACGGTAGCCGGTTCGGATCACCACCGACGGACCGCGCCGTCCAGTGTGCCCGCCCGGGCCCCGTCCTGCGGCGACGGCGCTCAGCGCGTGCTGATCTCGGCCGACCGCCCGCCGTCGACGGCGGCGCTGACGGTGTACTCCGGCACCGCGCCTGCCGGGGCGCCGCCGTCCTCGATCTCGTGGTCGCGGGTGCGTCCGACGACCCGCCAGCCCCCGCCGGGCACGGCGCAGCGGACCCGGAACTCCGCGCCGGGCGGGCCGTCCCAGCACACGACGACCGACCCGGACGGCCGTCGCCGCGCCCGGACGCCGGTCGGGGCGGGCGGGCCCGCGGCGGGGACCGGCTCCGGCGGGGTCTGCTCGTCCGAGCGCACCGGCACCGAGCTGCGCCCGGCCTGCACCGCCTCCACCGCGTACACCGGTGCCTCCACGGCCGGGGGCGCGCCGCCGTCGAGCACGGAGGTGTCGCTGACCCGCCCGACCACCCGCCACCCGCCGTCGGCGCCCCGGCGCGAGACCTTGTAGCGAACCTGCGGGGTGGGCGAGGCGGCCCAGACGACGAGCACGTCGCCCCGGCCGTCGCGGGTGGCGCGGACCCACGGGGGCGGCGCGACCGGGACGGCGGCGAGCGCGGCCTGCGCCCCCGGGTGCCCGGGGCAGGCGTCGAGCACGTCGAGCAGCGCCGCGGCCGGGTCGGGCCCGGCGAGCGCGGCGGCCACGGCGGCGTCGGCCGACGCGACCTCGCGGCGCGCCGCGGCCAGCAGCGCGTCGAGGTCGGCGCCGTCCGGGCCCGGGACGTCGGCGGCGGTGCGCTCCAGGTGTTCCAGGTGCTCCAGGGCCTCGGTGCTGCGGCGCGCAGCCACCGCCGCGATCGCGGCCCGCCACCGCAGCGCCGCCTCGTCGAGGACGGCGGTGATCTCGTCGGCCACCGCCCGGACCGGCGTGGCGCCCTCGGGCCCCGCGAGGCGCTGCGCCTGCCCGACGAGCCGGTGGGCCTCGGTCGGGCGCGCGGCACGCAGGGCCGCCCGGGCCGCCCGCAGCGGGGCCTCCCACCCCCGGTCGTCCCGCCGCGGCGGGGCCGGGTCGGGTGCGGGGGCCGTCGACTCGACCGGGGCCCCCAGCTCGGCGGCGACGGCGGCGAGGACCCTCCGGGCGCGGGCGTCGTCCAGGCCCAGCGCGCGGGCCTCCTCGAGCAGGTGCGCGTGGTCCTCGGCGACGAGCCGGTCCTCCACCAGCACGGCGGCCCGGACGCGGGGGCGCAGGTGCTCGGCGACGTCGAGGGCGACGGCGTCGAGGTAGCCCGCCGCGCCCGGCTCGACCAGCTCCGCGACGTGCACCAGCAGCTCGTCGACGACGGCGCGCAGCCGCGCCGGCGGCAGCTCCCGGGCGCGCGAGCGCCAGGCGGCGGCGCTCGCCCGCACCTGCTGCTCCGACGCGGCGGGGTCGAGCCCGAGCAGGACGAGCAGCGTCGGCGGGGCGGGGGCGTCGGTGAGCCGGCCGAACTCGTCGAGCAGGGCCCGGACCTGGCGGCGGCGCTCGGGCGGGACGCCGGTCGCGGCCGGCGCCGCCGCGAGGAGCCGGTGGCGGCGCAGCCGGGCGGTGACCTCGTCGCGGGTCAGCCCGGCGAGCGCGCCGACCTCGTGCAGGCCCTCGACCTTGTCGGCGGGGACGCCGCGGTGCCGGTCGACGAGCCGGGAGACCGCGGCGTCGAGCAGGGCGTAGCGACCGGAGTCGCGCTGCTCGCGCTCGGCCCGGACCCGGGCGACGGCGCTGCGGCGGCGCCCGGCGTCGAGCAGCTCGGCGCTGCGCGTGTCGTGCCCGGCCACCAGCTCGGCGACCAGCACGCGGTACTTGGGGTGGTCGCGCTGGCGCTGCCAGGCCCCCCAGACGTCGGCGACGCGTGCGGCGACGGCGGCGTCGTCGAGGTCGCCGTCGAGCGGCAGGTCGTAGAGCTCGAACGGGTCGGAGGTCTCCGGGCCGCCGCGCTTGAGCACCTCCGCGAGCACCCGCCTGCGGTAGTCGCCGGGGTCGAACTCAGCCACGGCGGCGCATCCGCCCCAGCCGGTCCCGCTCGCGCGCGACCTCCGCCTGCGAGAGCGTCGCGCCCGTCGTCACCGTGAGGGTGAGCGGCAGCCCGGCCTCGACGTGCGTCGCGGTGACGTGCAGGACCCCGTCGAAACCCATCTCGAAGCCGACCCGCACCTCGGCGCCCTCGTCGTAGCCGGGCGGGATGCCGGTGATCTCGCCGGCGACCAGCACCTTCGCGTCCTCCGCCCGCGACGACTCGACCTGCCCCTGCTGCTCGACGACGGTGAGCGCGATGACGGACTGGTCGGCGCGCATCGTGCCGAAGCTGCGGCTGGTCCGGATCGGGAGGCGGTCGTTGCGGTGCACGAGCCAGGTCGGCTCCAGCCGCCCCGCGGCCGAGTTGACCGCGAGCACCCCGAACCCCCGGGACACCACGGTGTCGACGCGGACCTCCACCGCGCGCCGCACCTGAGCGAGCGGCACGGCGTAGGCGTCGGCCACGCGGCGGGCGGCGTCGTCGAGGTCGGCGGGGGCGGCGTCCTCCAGCGGGGCCCCGTCGCGCAGCCGCCCGCGCGTGCGCAGGTCGGCCGCCACCATCCGCTCCAGCTCCTTCTTCTCCCCGTACAGCGCGGCGCCGCGGGCGACGGCGAGGTCGGGGTCGTGCAGCCGCGCCTCCAGGTCGAGCTCGGTGAGCAACGCGTCGGCGACGGCGGGCATCCGGGACGACCCGCCGACCAGCAGGACCCGGTCGACGCGGGGCACGCCGCGGCGGGCGGCCTCGGCCAGGCACGAGCGGGTGAGGTCGACGGTGCGGCGCAGCAGCGACGCCGTCATCGCCTCCAGCTCGGCCCGGGTGAGGGTGACGGTGGCGCGGGCGCCGTCGTGGGTGACGACCACGTCGGTGCTGGTGGCGTCGGAGAGCCGGTGCTTCGCCCGCTCGGCCGCCAGCACGAGCGCCTGGGTGCCCGCGGCGTCGTCCATCGGGTCCTCGGCGTCGGGGTTCTGCTCGCAGAACCGCCGGGCCAGGTGCAGCGCGACGCGCTCGTCCCAGTCGGCCCCGCCGAGCTGGTGGTCGCCCTCCACGGCGAGCACCGAGATGCGCCGGTCGGCCAGCTCGATGACGGTGGCGTCGAACGTGCCGCCGCCCAGGTCGTAGACCAGGACGGTCTCGTGTCTCTGCTTGGAGAGGCCGGGCGAACCGTCGAGGCGGGCGAACCCGTAGGCCAGCGCGGCGGCGATCGGCTCGGAGAGCACGTCGACGACGTCGAGGCCGGCGTAGGTGCCGGCGAGCACGGTGGCGCGGCGCTCCTCGTCGCCGAACCAGGCGGGGACCGTGATCACCGCGGCGGTGGGGGTCTCGCCGGAGGCGAACGCCGCGTCGGCCACCAGCGACTTCAGGATCAGCGAGGACACCGCGGGCGCCGACCAGCCGGTGCCGTGCGCGACGAAGCGCCACTCCGCGTCACCCATCCGGCGTTTGACCAGCGCGCACACGTGCTCGGGGTCGAGCCGGGCCTCGCGCCGCGCCCCCTCCCCCACGACGTGCTCGGTGCCGGAGGCGAACAGCACCACCGACGGCGTCGTCGGCTCCCCGGCCATCCCGGCCAGCACCTCGGGCCGCCCGTCCGGGCCGGTCCGGGCGATGGCGGAGTTCGTGGTGCCGAGATCGATCCCGTGGACGGCCACGGCCGCGAGACTAGCGATACCGTCGGCCGGTGCCCACGGTGCAGGACCTCGCAGACAAGATCGATGACGTGACCCGGCTGCTGGCCCGCCAGTCCGCCGCGATCGCCGCCCTCGCCGACACCCCGGCCGCCTCCGGGCCGGACGTCGCGCTGCTCGTCGACCTGCACGCCCTGTACTGCGACGCCCGCGCCTGCGCCGCCACCGCCCGCTCCCGCCGCGAGCGCGCCGCCTTCACCGCCGTGGCCGCCGGACTGGAGCGGCTGGTCGTCGGGCGCGGGGGCGCGCTGGTGGCCCCGGAGCCCGGAACCGCGTTCCGCGGAACGCAGATGGAGGCGGTGGAGGTGATGCCCACCGACGACCCGGCGGCCGACCGCACGGTGGCCGCCCTGCTGGAGCCCGGCCTCGACGCCGCGGGCCGCTCCGTCCGCCCGGCCCGGGTGGCGGTCCACCGCATCCGCTGACCACCGGGTCGAGCGGAACACCATCGCTGCTCAGGTGCAGGTGACGAGCCCCGCCGCGACGGCGTCCGAACCACGGAACACCCACGGCCACCCCGTGACACCCATGAGCGGCAGGCTCTCGCACCCCGCCCGCCGCCCGTGCCCGTTTCGCCGAACTCGCCGAGGTGGGCTCAGCCCACCTCGGCCATCACGTCGTCGCTCACGTCGAAGTTCGCGTAGACGTTCTGCACCTCGTCGCTGTCCTCCAGCGCCTCGATGAGCCGGAACACCTTGCGGGCCCCCTCGGCGTCGAGCTCGATGGTCATCGACGGGACGAAGGTCGGGTCGGCGGAGTCGTAGTCGATCCCGGCGTCGACCAGCGCGGTGCGCACGGCGATCAGGTCGGTGGGCTCGGAGACCACCTCGAAGCTCTCGCCGAGGTCGTTGACCTCCTCGGCGCCCGCGTCGAGCACGGCCAGGAGCAGGTCGTCCTCGGACAGGTCGCCCTTGGGCACGATCACCACGCCCTTGCGGGTGAACAGGTAGGCCACCGAGCCCGGGTCGGCCATCGCGCCGCCGTTGCGCGTCATCGCCACGCGGACCTCGGTGGCGGCGCGGTTGCGGTTGTCGGACAGGCACTCGATCAGCAGCGCCACGCCGTTGGGGCCGTAGCCCTCGTAGGTGATCGACTGGTAGTCGGCCCCGCCCGCGTCCTGGCCCGAACCACGCTTGAGGGCGCGGTCGATGTTGTCGTTGGGCACCGAGCTCTTCTTCGCCTTCTGGACGGCGTCGTAGAGCGTGGGGTTGCCGTCGAGGTCACCGCCGCCGGTGCGCGCGGCCACCTCGATGTTCTTGATCAGCTTGGCGAACATCTTGCCGCGCCGGGCGTCGATGACGGCCTTCTTGTGCTTCGTCGTCGCCCACTTGGAGTGCCCACTCATCCACGAACCCCTTCCGGATCCCGACGATCCTATCCCCGCCGGTGGACGGGGATAGGATCCGCGGGGTGTCACCCGCTCGTCTGAGGCTGCGCCTGCTCGGGACCTTCGACGTCCAGGGCGACCTCGACGAGCCCCTTCCCGCCGGCCAGGCCCAGCGGCTGCTCAAGGTCCTGGCCACGCACGACGGGCGGTTCGTGCCCGTCGACGTGTTGATCGACGTCCTGTGGTCGCGCCCGCCGGGGCACGCCGAGCGCAACATCGCGGTGCTGGTCAGCCGATTGCGCCGCGCACTGGGGCGTGACCGCCTCGAGGGCGGACCCGCGGGCTACCGGCTCGTCGTCGACGAGCGCACCGGCGTCGACCTGTTCGAGGCGCGCGATCTCGTCGTCGACGCCGAGCACGAGCTCGCCGGCAGGCGCTGGGCCCGGGCGGCCGACGCGGCCGGTCGGGCCACCGCGCTGCTCACCGCGGGGCGCCCGCTCACCGAGGAGCGCGACGCGCCGTGGACGGCGGAGGTGCGGCTGCTCGCCGAGCACCTGCTGCGCCGCGCCCGCCGCTGCTGGTGGACCGCCGCACTGGAACTGGGCGAGCACCGCGCCGCGGTCGAGGCCGCCGACGCGGCCCTGCGCGCCGACCCGCTCGACGAGGAGGCGGCCCGGGCGGCGATGACGGCGCACCGGCGGGCCGGGGAGTCCGGGCGGGCGCTGCTGGTCTACCGGACGCTGCGCGCGGTGCTCGCCGAACAGCTCGGCGCCGACCCCTCCCCGGCCACCCAGGCGCTGTTCCTGTCCGTGCTGCGGGCCGGCAACGCCCCGCCGCGCCCGGTCGCCGCGGCCGACGAGCCCGCCCCGCTCGTCGGGCGCGACGCCGAGCTCGGCGCGCTGCTGGACCGCTGGGCCGACGCCCGGGCGGGCGGCGCCGGGCCCGTGCTGGTCACCGGCGAGGCGGGCATCGGCAAGAGCGCGCTGGTGGAGGCCCTCGCTGCGCACGCCCGCCGCGACGGCGCGCTGGTGCTCACCGGCTGGTGCCGGGAGGCGGAGCGCTCGCTCTACCTGCAGCCGCTGCTGGAGGCCGTCCGCGGTGGCGTCGCCGGGCTCGACGGCGACGAGCTGCGCGCCATGGCCGGTGAGTGGCTGGGCACCCTGATCGAGCTGGTCCCGGAGATCGCGGCGAGCACCGGGCCCGAGCCCTACGAGCGGGTCGGGTCCGAGCTGGAGCACCGGCGCAGCCTGGAGGCGCTCGCGATGCTGCTCGGCGGGCTCGCCGCGCGGGGGCCGGTGCTGCTGGTGATCGAGGACCTGCAGCACGCGGGCGCGTCCACCGTCGAGGCGCTGCACTTCCTCGCCACCCACCCGGGGCCGACCGGGCGCGGGCCCGGGCCGGTCCTCGTCGTCGTCACCGAGCGCACCGGGGAGGACCCGTCCGTCGCCGCCGCCCTGCGCGACGTCGCCGCGCTGCACGAGCTCGGCCCGCTCGCCGAACCCGCCGTCGCCGAGCTGGTGCGCGAGTCCGGGCTGGCCTACGACGTCGCGAAGCTCTACGCCTGGACGGGCGGCTCACCGCTGTTCGTGACCGAGCTGCTGCGCCACCCCGGCGCGGGCCCCGGCACGCTCGCCATCCCCGGCTCCCTGCACGAGGCCGTGGCGCAGCGGCTGGAGCACGCGGGCGAGGACGTCACGACGCTGCTCGCGCTCGGCTCGGTGCTGGGCGGGTCGTTCACCCTCGACGACGTGGCCGCGGTGAGCGGGCTCGACGTGGAGGACTGCGCCGCCCGCGCCGCCCGGGCCCTGCGCGCGGGACTGCTCGCCACCGACGGCGAGCGGTTCCGGTTCCCCAACGACATCGTCCGCACCGTCGCCTACGACTCCGTGCCCGAGCCGATCCGGGTCAGCAGGCACCGGCGCGCCGCCCGGCTGGCCGGTGGCCGGCCCGAGGCCGCGGCCCGGCACCTCGCCGCGGCGCACGACTGGGCGGAGGCCGCGCGGGCCTGGCAGCTCGCCGCGCACGCCGCACACCTGGCGTTCGCCAACGACGAGGCGCAGCGCCTGCTCACCGACGCCCTCGACGCGGCCGGGCGCAGCGGCGACCGCGCGCTGCGGGCCGTGGTGCACCTGCGCCGCGGGGAGGTCCGCACCGAGCTGGGCCGACACGACGAGGCGCGCGACGACCACGAGCACGCGCTCGTGCTGGCCCGCGAGCTCGACGACGAGGAGCTCGAAGCCCGGGTGCTGGAGCAGCTCGGCTGGACCGCGCTCTACGCCCGCGACGTGCTCGGTGCGGTCGACCTCGCCGAGCGCGCCACCCAGCTCGCCGAGTCGGCCGCGGCCGCCAAGGGCGCGCTGCCCAGCGCCACCCTGCTGCTGGGCCGGGTGCGGCACTGGGACGGCGACTACGCCGCGGCCGGCGCGGCCTACGAGCAGGTGCTGCGCGCGGCGCCCGAGGAGTCCGGCACCGCCACCACGGCGGTCGCGCTGGCCTACCGGGGCGCGCTGCTGCAGCACCAGGACCGCTTCACCGAGGCCCGTGCCGTGCTGGAACGGGCCGCGGTGCTGTGCCGGCGCACCGGGCAGTTCCGCCCGCTGCTGCAGACGCTGTTCTTCATCGGGCTGGCCCGCGGCGACGTCGGCGACTTCGCGGGCGCGCTGCGCTCACTGGACCGCGCCCGCGCCCTGATCGACGGCTACGGCGTGAGCTTCTACCGCGCCGGGATCGAGACCACCACGTCGTGGCTGTGGCAGGAGCTGGGTGACGTCGGTCGCGCCAGGGGGCACGCCGAGCTGGCCGTCGACCTGGCCCACCGCGGCGGCGGCGCCCTGGAGCTGGAGCAGGAGCTGCACGCGCTGCTGGCGCTGGCCGACTGCGACCTGCTCGCCGGGCGCACCGACGACGCCGGGGCCCGCGTGGAGGCGGCCGCGCCGATGCTGGAGCGCTCGCTGCCCTTCCGCCCGCGGGCGGCGATGCGGCTGCTGGAGATGCGGGCCCGGTTCGACCGCACCTGGGCCGAGGCGCTGTTCGAGGAGGCCCGCACCCACGACTCCCCCAAGTACCAGGCGCTCGCGCTCGCGCACCTGGGCCGCGAGGAGGCCGCGGCGCGCGTCGCCGGGCGGATCGGGTCGGACCTGCTGGTGGGCCGGCTCGGCACCCCGGTCGACCGGCGCGCGGCCCGCGCCCGCATCGCGCGGGCCCTGCCCGCCGGGATGCGGGAGTCCTACTCCCGGCTGCCCTGACCCGGGGGCGTCAGCGGGATCTCCATCCGGACGTGCGGGTGCCCGACGTAGTCGACGTCGGCGATCCGGGTCCAGCCCAGCCGCAGGAAGAACCGCTCGTTGGCCGCCTGGACGTAGGCGGTCATCCGCCGCCCGCCCGCCGCCCCGGCGGTGGCGACGGCGAAGCGCACCAGCGGCGCACCGAGCCCGGACGTGCGGTGCGCGGCGAGCACGGCGAGCCGGTCGCCCTTCCACATGCCGTCGCCGACCGGGTAGAGCCGCACGGTGCCGGCCGGTTCGCCGTCGACGAGCCCGAGCACGTGCCGCGTCGCCGGGTCGTCGTCGTGGGCGTCGCGGTCGGAGGTGTCGAAGATCCGCTGCTCGTCCACGAACACGGTGTGCCGGACGCGGTGGTGCGCGGCGCGGTCGCCGGCGTCACCGGCGAGCCGGCAGGACACCTGCGCACCGACGACGCTGGTCATCCCCGGAAGCCGATCTGCAGCAGCGGCTTGCCGCCGCTGAGCTCGTTCTGCAGCCCGTTGATGCCCGAGCACGCCTGGCAGCGGGCGCAGCCGGCGACCGCGGTGTCGGCCCCGATCCCGCGCTCCTCCAGGTAGCCCGCGACCTTGCGGTAGACCCGCTCGGTGTACTCCGCCGTCGGCGGCGCCACCTCCTCCATCAGCGAGCCCGCGACCGGTCGCAGCGGCACGACGAACGGGTACACCCCGATCTCGACGGCCCGCTTGCACGCGGCGATCGTCAGGTCCGGGTCCTCGCCCATGCCGAGGATGACGTACGTCGACACCCGGCCCGGGCCCCACAGCTCGACGGCCCGCTCCCAGGTGGCGAAGTAGGTCTCGATGCCGGTGCGGAACTTGCCGGGGGCGACGTGGGCGAGCACCTTCGGGTCGAAGGACTCCACGTGGATCCCGACGGCGTCGACACCCGAGCCGTGCACGCGGTCGAGCACGGCCAGGTCGTGCGGCGGCTCGAACTGCACCTCCACGGGCAGGCCGGAGGCCTCCTTCACCGCCCGGCCGCACTCGGCCACGTAGTACGCGCCGCGGTCGGGGGCCCGGGTGCTGCCGGTGGTGAGCGTGGCGTCGACGGCCCCGTCGAGGTCGCGGGCGGCGACGGCCACCTCGGCCAGCTGCGCGGGCGTCTTCTTCGCGATCGTGCGCCCGGAGTCGAGCGAGACGCCGATCCCGCAGAACCGGCACTGGTCGGAGTTGCCCCAGTAGTTGCAGGTCTGCAGCACGGTGCTGGCCAGCGAGTCCAGGTGCAGCAGCGCGATCTTCCAGTACGGCACGCCGTCGGCGGTGGTCATGTCGTAGAAGCGGGGCCGGTGGCTGTTCGCGACCGAGGCGAGCTTGACGCCGTCACGGTAGATGCCCTGGCCGTCGTCCTCCGCCTTGAGGACGTAGGGGGAGTCCCGGGAGTCGGTGGGGACGGTGGCGGCGACGCCCTCGATCCACAACATCCCCGAGTCCGACGGGCCCGCTCCCCCGCGGCGCGCCTCGACGGGCACCTCGACCCGCAGGCCGACGCTCTGCAGGTCGATGATCAGGGAGGTGACGTCCGGACGCCGCCCCGTGGACGAGGGTTCACTATAGGGAGCGGTCATGTCGTATAGGAGACCTTCCGTGCGGTGATTGGTCAAGAGGACTCGATCTCCTCACGCCGCCGGTCGCGCTCGGCGACCCATGCGGCCGCGTCGGCGAACCGGTGCTCCGGGCCCGGCCGGCCCTCCGGGTCGAACTCCTGCAGCAGGTAGGGCTCCCCGCCCGCGTACGGGTCGACGGCGGCGAGCAGGGTCCGGCCGGTGTCCAGGTGGGTGGCGACGGTCGAGCCGCCGTAGAGCTCCTCGATGCGTTCGGGACCCTGCAGCACCGCCCAGGCGCGGCCCTGCGACCGGGCGTCGGCGACCACCGCGGCCCGCCGCCGCGCCTCGTCCTCGGCCAGGACCTCCCGCGCCCGGGCCCCGCACGCCGCGGCGACCAGCAGGTCGGCGGGCAGCGCGGGGCCGCCCGCGGGCAGCGCGGCCAGCAGGGCGGCGGGATCGGCCTCCACCGCGACGAGGTCGTCGAGGGTGTGGGCGGTGCCGCGCAGGTGCGCGACGAGGTCGCGCACCGCCTCCAGCCCCCTGCGGTAGCCGTCGGGATCGCTCATCGCCACCGGGTAGAGGCGGTCCTCCGCGGCACGCCAGCGGGCCTGCGCCGCCGCCGCGCCGCCGTGGTCGGGCCCTGCCGTTGGGTGCACGCCGCTCCTCCGCTCGCTGGCTCGCCGCCAAGTCCGTCTACTATAGTTGATTGTCCATCATCATCCTGTACGGCTGGAGTGCGTAACATGCCGAGGACCGCGGTCGTCGCCCTCGGGGGCAATGCCATCATCCGGGCCGGTCAGGCCGGGACGCACGCCGAGCAGGCGGCCAACGCCCGGAGCATGGCCCGGGCCATCTGCGAGCTGCGCGACGCCGGCTGGGTGGTCGTCGTCGTGCACGGCAACGGCCCGCAGGTGGGCAACCTCGCGATCCAGCAGCACGAGGCGGCCGAGGAGGTGCCCGCGCTCCCGCTGTTCGTCCAGGGCGCGATGACGCAGGGACAGCTGGGCACGCTGCTCGTCGTCGCCCTGCACGAGGTCGTCAGCGAGTCCCCGCCGGTGGTCGCGATGGTCACCCACGTCGTGGTCGACGCCGCGGACCCCGCCTTCGGGCACCCCACCAAGCCGATCGGGCCGTTCTTCGAGGAGGACGAGGCGCGGCGGCTGGCCGCCGAGCGCGGCTGGACGATCGTCGAGGACTCCGGGCGCGGCTACCGCCAGATCGTGGCCTCCCCCGCCCCCCGGCGGATCCTGGAGATCGACGCCGTCCGCGCGCTGGTCGAGCGGGGCATGATCGTGATCACCTGCGGCGGCGGCGGCGTGCCCGTGGTCGAGCACCCGGACGGCTACCAGGGCGTCGACGGGGTGATCGACAAGGACCTCACCGCCCGGCTGGTCGCGACCGAGCTGGGCGCCGACGCACTGGTGCTGATCACCGACATCGACCGCGTGGCGCTGGACTTCGGCACCGACCGGCAGCGCGCCCTCACCGACGTCGGCGTGGAGGAGGCCCAGCGCCACCACGACGAGGGCCAGTTCCCGCCCGGCAGCATGGGCCCCAAGATGGCGGCCGCGATCGACTTCGTCCGCCGCGGCGGGCAGGTCGCGGTGATCACCGACGTGGCGCACGTCCGCGCCTCCCTCGACCCCGGGGACGACGGCGAGACCGGCACCCGGATCGTCGCGACCCCGATCGGAGCCGTCCTGTGAGTGCACGCAAGGTCACGCTGTTCCGCGACACCTATCTCGACTCCGTCGTCCAGCTCTCCGGCACCCGCACGATGCGCCAGGTCGACGGCGTCGAGTGGGCCTCGGCGGCGATGGCCACCCCGGCCAACCTCGACACCCTGGGCGCGGAGGGCTTCGACGCCGCCGAGTGGTCCGGCGCGGGGGCCGGCGACCTGTTCATCGCGGTGCGGGGGGAGTCCGACGACGCGGTGGCCGCGGGCACCGCGGCGGGCGAGGAGGCGCTGTTCACCCGCACCGCCTCGTCCGACGACGGGCCCGCGCGCAGCACCCGCACCGTCCGCGAGGCGACGCAGGTCGCACCCGCCAGCACGGTGGCCGTGGTCTCGGTGCCCGGTGACTACGCCGCGCTGGAGGCCCACCAGGCCCTCAGCGCGGGGCTGCACGTGCTGCTGTTCAGCGACAACGTGTCCGTCGACGACGAGGTGGCGCTCAAGGAACGCGCCGCCGGTCTGGGTCTGCTGGTCATGGGCCCGGGCGCGGGCACGGCGATGCTGGGCGGCACCTGCCTGGGCTTCTCCAACGTCGTGACGCCGGGACCGGTCGCCGTCGTCGCCGCGGCGGGCACCGGTGCGCAGGAGGCCATGACGCTGCTCGACCGCTGGGGCGTCGGCGTCTCGCACGTGATCGGGCTCGGCGGGCGCGACATGACCGCGGACGTCGGCGGCATCATGGCGCGCGAGGCGCTGGCCGCGCTGCGCGCCGACGACGCCACCGAGGTCATCCTCGTCGTCTCCAAGCCGCCGGACGCGGACGTCGCCCGCTCGGTGCTGGCCGCCGCGGCCGGGAAGCCGGTGGTCGCCTCGCTCATCGGGCTCGAACCGGGCGCGATCGAGGTGCCCGAGGGCGTCGTGCTCGCCGGGTCGCTGGAGACCGGCGTCGTGCGGGCGCTGGAGGCGCTGGGCCGCACCGCCCCCGACCCGGCCGAGGGGCTGCGCGGGTCCGTCGCCGCCGCGATCGCGGAGCTGCCCGCCGAGCGCACGCTGCTGCGCGGGCTCTACTCCGGCGGCACGCTCTGCTACGAGGCGCTGGTGATCCTGGCCGGCGCGCTCGGCGACGTGCACTCCAACACCCCCGTCGACAAGACGCTCGGCCTGCCCGCCCCCGCCGGGGCCCACACCTGTCTCGATCTCGGCGAGGAGGAGTACACCCGGGGCCGCCCGCACCCGATGATCGACCCGGAGGCCCGCATCGCGATGCTGCGCTCCGACGGCGCCGACCCCGAGGTCGCGGTGATCGTGCTCGACGTCGTGCTCGGCCACGGCGCGCACCCCGACCCGGCCGCCGAGCTGGCCCCCGTCTGCGCCGACATCATCGCCGGCGGCGGGCCGCGGGTCGTCGTGTACGTGCTCGGCTCCGACCAGGACCCCCAGGGCCTCGAGGCCCAGCGCCGCGCCTTCACCGAGGCCGGGTGCGTGGTCACCGCCACCGCCGCCCGGGCCGCACTGGCCGCGGCGGCGATCGTCGCGCGCGACCCGTCGATCGTCGGGCGGGCCGTGTGAGCGTCGCGCTGCTGACGTACTCGACCAAGCCGCGCGGCGGCGTCGTCCACACGCTGTGCCTGGCCGAGGAGCTGCACCGGCAGGGCTACCCGGTGCACGTGGTGACCCTCGGCGACCCCGACGTCGGCTTCTTCCGCCCCGTCGAGGTGCCGCACACGATCGTGCCGGTGCGCGAGCGCGCCGGCACGCTGGACGAGCGCGTGTTCGCCGCGATCGCGGCCCTCACCGAGGGGCTGCGCGGGATCGCGGGCGGGTTCGACATCCTGCACCCGCAGGACTGCATCTCCGCCCGCGCGGCGGTCGCGGTCCGCGACGAGGGATCGCCGGTCACCGTCGTGCGCACGGTGCACCACGTCGACGACTTCACCACCCCGGCCCTGGTCGAGTGCCAGGCGAAGGCCATCCACGAGCCCGACCGGGTGCTGGTCGTGTCCGAGCAGTGGCGCGGGATCCTGCGCGACGAGTACGGCGTGAGCGCCGAGATCGTGCCCAACGGCGTCGACACGACCCGGTTCCCGCCGGTGTCCGCGGCGCAGCGGGCGGCGCTGCGCGACCGGGTGGGCGCGCGGGACCGGTTCCTGCTGCTCGCCGTCGGCGGTGTGGAGCCGCGCAAGGGCACCCACCACCTGTTCGAGGCCCTCGGCGCGCTGCGCGGCGAGCGGCCGGTGCTCGCGGTCGTCGGGGGGCACTCGTTCCAGGACTACACCGCCTACCGCGACGCCGCGCTGGCCTCGCTGCCCGGTCTGGGCCTGGAGCTGGGCGTCGACGTCGTGCCGGTCGGCACGGTCGACGAGGCCGAGCTCGCCGGCTGGTACGCCACGGCCGACGCACTGGCGTTCCCGTCGGTCAAGGAGGGCTGGGGCCTGGTCGTGCTGGAGGCGCTGAGCATGGGGCTGCCGGTGGTCGCCAGCGACCTGCCGGTGTTCGGCGAGTACCTCACCGACGGCGTCGACGCCCTGCTCCCCGCGGTCGGCGACAGCGACGCGCTGGCCGCCGCGCTGCGCCGCATCCTCACCGACAAGGCGTTGCGGGAGCGGCTGCGCACCGGGGGGCACGCGGTGGCGCAGCGCTACACCTGGGCCGCGAGCGCGCAGCGGCACCGCGAGGTCTACGCCGACATCCGCACCGCCCGCCGCTGAGCCGACCCGGACGAACGGCACCCCCGCCCGACGTGGCTGGGCGGGAGTGCCGTTCGTCCGGGGCCTCGTTGCCCGCGTCGGTGGTCCGGGTCCTGGTCAGTGGCCGTGCCCGTGGCCGTGTCCGTGGCCCTCGGCGTGCTCGTGGTCGTGGCCCGCGGGACGCTGCGCCAGCGCCCCCGCCCGGTCGGCCACCTCGTCGGCGCCGACCAGGCCGCGCTCGGCCACGACCGACTCCAGCGCGTCGAGCCAGCAGCGGTAGTAGCTGTAGCACTCGCCCTCCGGGTGCGAGCGCTCCCAGTCGGCGATCCGGGCGACCAGGTGGTCGCGGAAGTCGTCCCAGGTGAACGAGCCGGCGTCGTGCAGCGTGACCGCCAGCCCGAACGCGCGGCTCTCCCACGGCTCGGCGAACACCAGCTCGCCGTTGTCGCGCGGCGGCGCCGCGGGCCCGTCGATCTCCAGGACCGGGGAGGTCACCGCGCCACACCCACCATCATGTCGCGGGTGACGTGGCCGGCCAGCTCCTCCTCCGAGGCGTCCTCGGTGCCCTCGGGGCGCAGCGGCAGCACCAGGTACCGCACCTCGCTGCTGGAGTCCCAGACCTTGACCTCGACGTCGTCGGGCAGCGTCAGCCCCATCTCGGCCAGCACCGCGCGCGGCTCGCGCACGATCCGGGCCCGGTAGGCGGGGTCCTTGTACCAGCCCGGCGGCAGCCCGAGCACCGGCCACGGGTAGCAGGAGCACAGCGTGCAGGTGACGACGTGGTGCACCGTGTCGGTGTTCTCCAGCACGACGATGTGCTCGCCCTGCGGCCCGGCGAAGCCGAGCTCCTTGATCGCGGAGGTGCCCTCGGCCAGCAGCCGCGCCCGGTACTCGGGGTCGGTCCACGCCTTCGCGACGACCTTGGCCCCGTTGAGCGGGCCCACGTCGTTCTCGTAGGTGCTGATGAACTTGTCCATCACCGCGGGGTCGACGAGGCCGCGCTCGGTGAGCAGCTGCTCCAGCGCCTCGGTGCGCAGCGCCGGGGAGAGGCGGTCGGGGTTGATCGAGGCACTCATGAGGCCGGCTCCAGGTAGCTGTCGAACAGGTCCGCGGTGAGGGTGAAGGACTCCGCGTCGGGACCCCACAGGTCCCGGGAGTCGAACTCCACCGCGTACACGTGCTGGGGGTTCTCGCCCAGGAAGTGCGCGTGGGTGTCGGGCAGCAGCGCGGCCGGCTGGACGATCGAGACGACGCCGGTGCGACCGCGCAGGTAGGCCACGAGCTGGGTGTGCCCGGAGGGGTCGACGTCCTTCGCCGTCACCCGGTCGCCGACGGCGAACCGCGGCGGCTCCTCGACGGTGCGCAGCGAACCGGCGGCGGTCGGCTTGTAGTCGGGCTTGGCGTCCTGTTCCGGAGCGGGCGGCTGCGCGACGTCCTCGCCCCGGTTGGCGCGGGCACGCGCGTCGACGGCGCCGGGGGCCAGGATCGCGCTCTCGGTGAGCATCAGCTCGGCGGCGTTGAGCCAGCGGCCGTAGTAGCCGTCGTCGAGGTAGGCGCCCCGGTCCAGGCTGCCCAGCGCGTGGCGGAACGCGTCGAGGTTGCGGCCGGAGATCCGGCCCATCGTCAGCAGGGTCAACGCGAACGCGCGGCCCTCCCACGGCTCGGCGAACACCGGCTCGTCCGGGGTCGGTGCCGTCGTGCGGCCCCAGCCCTCGGTGCCGCCGATGTTGGCGATGCTGCTCATCGTCTCCCTCTCCTCCAGGATGACCGGCGGGGCGGGCGTCCCACGGGCCGCCCGCCCCACGGGGGCCGAACGGTCAGAGCGTCCAGGTCTGGAGGACGAGGGCGCCCTCACGGCGGGCCGTGAGCGTCGCGTCCAGCACGTCGAGGGGGTGCATCGGCTTGACGCCCTCGATCAGGTCGGCCTCACGCATGCCGTAGAGGGCCGCCATGGCGAAGCGGCAGGCGTAGACCTTGCCGCCCTCCTTCATGAACGTCTTGAGCTGGTTGTTGAAGTTCATGTGGCCGGGGAAGGCCTCGGCCCCGACGGTGGGGAACCCGCGGGTGCCCGACGCCATCAGCACGCCCGGGCCGTAGAGCACCATCGAGGTGTCGAAGCCCTTGCGGTTGATCCGGGTGGCGGTGAGCATGTTGACGAAGCCGACCGAGCCCTCGTAGGGCACGGTGTGCATGAAGATGTAGGCCTTCTCACCCTCGTTGGCCTGGATGTCGTCGAAGAGCTTCTCGTCGTAGTCGACGATGATGTCGCCCTCGGCGGGACGCTCACCCTTGATTTGAGCCACGTGCTTCTCCTTCGTACGGGTGGATACCTGACGCGGTCAGACCGCGGGTCCTTGAGGTCGGGGTGGATCGGCCCACTGCTGACGGTGGCTCCCGGGCATCGCCCGCATGATCCGGCTGCGCAACGACCAGGGCAGCAGCGCGTAGGTGGGGGCGAAGACCTTCAGCCAGAAGATCTCCTTGGCGCCCTTGGGCGGGCGCGGGGCCGGGGCGCCCTGGGTCCGCGCCAGCTTCCGGTGGGCGGCGATGAGGAGGTAGTGCTCGGAGTTGCTGCGCAGCCAGCCGAAGAAGCCCGTTCCCGCCATGTCAGGCCTTCGGCTTCCGGGACTCGGCGACGCCGTTGGTGGCCGCCACCACGATGGGCTCGTTCAGCGCCCCGATGGCGGGCGAGTAGACGTTCTCCATCGTCGACAGGTCGTGCAGCGTCATCCCGAAGCGGATGGCCTGGGCGAGGAAGTCGGCCCGCTCCTTGATCCCCTCACCCCCACCGACCATCTGCGCCCCGATCAGCCGCAGCGTGCCCGGCTCGGCCAGCAGCTTGACCCGCACCGGCTGCACCCCGGGGTAGTAGCGGGCGCGGGAGATGCCCTGCGCCTCGCCCTTGACGTACGGGATGCCCAGCGCCGTCGCCGTCGCCTCGCCGAAGGACGCGCCGCCGATGACCCACTTGCCCGCGGGCGTACCCCACGGGACGAACACCGCCCGGTAGGCGCGGTCGCCGCCGCCTGCGTTGGTGCCCGCCGTCTTGCCCTGCGCGTAGGCGTGCGACCCGGTGAGCCCCTGCAGCGGGGTCCGGGTCAGGCCGTGCGGGATCTCCACGACGTCGCCGGCGGCCCACACGTCCGGGGCCGAGGTCTTCATGCGCTCGTCGACGATGATCGCCCCGGTGGAGCCGAGCTTGATGCCGGCCGCCTTCGCCAGGGTGTTCTCGGGCGTCTTGTGCGTGGAGATGACGACCAGGTCGGCCGCGATCTCGCCGCCGGAGGTCTGCACGGCGCGGACCTTGCCGTCGGCGTCGCCGAGGAAGGCCTCGAGCGTGGTGTTGAAGTGCAGGTGCACCCCGAGCTCGCGCCAGGAGTCCTCGACCGGCTTCATGATGTCGGCGTCGGCCATCATCGCGAGCGCGTAGGGGTTCGGGTCGATCAGGTGGGTCTCGACGCCGCGGTGCGCGAGCGCGGTGACCATCTCCAGCCCGAGCGGGCCGGCCTCGACGACCACCGCGCTCTTCGTCTCGGAGATGACCTTGTCCCACTCCATGGCCCGGCGGATGTTCTTGACGTAGTACAGCCCGCCCAGGTCGCCGCCCGGCACCCCGGGGTCGGCGTAGTTCCAGCCGGTGGCGATGATGAGCTGGTCGTAGGCGACCGCGCCCTCGCCGGTGACCGTCACCGTCTTCGCGGCGGTGTCGATCGCCGTGACCGCGGTCTCGTAGTGGACGTCGATGCCGGCGTCGACGTAGGCCTGCTTGCCCGCCAGGAACAACCGCTCGAAGTCGGGAATCTCACCGCCGTGGACGTAGGGGATGCCGCACGGGCTGTAGGCGACGTCCTCGTTCTCGGTATAGACGACGACGTCGGCACCCGGATCGGCCGCCTTGACCCCGCCCGCGGACCCGAGCCCGGCCGCGCCGCCGCCGATGATCACCGTCTTGCGAGGCAATGCAGAACCCGCTTCCGTTGGCTGTGACGGGAGGTGGACCGCTGTCTTTGTCCACCATAAGTAATGAGAAATCTACTATACTGAACGTGATCACCGTGTCAAGGAGGGTCGACATGACCGCAGCCCTGCCCGGGACCGACCGATCGGGCGACCCCGCGGCATGGGAGCCGATCGTCGGCGCGATCGGCCCGAAGGTGCGCGACCTGCGCCAGCAGCTCGCGCTGTCGCTCCAGCAGCTCGCCCAGCGTTCGGGCGTCTCGGCGGCCGCGATCCACAAGGTGGAGCGCGGTGAAATGGTCCCCACCATCACGACCCTGCTCAAGCTCGCGGCCGCCCTGGAGCGGCCGATCGGGCACTTCGTGGAGGGCGCGGACGCCGCCCCGGTGGCGTCCTACGTGCCGGCCGCGGCCCGTCCCGCCGTCCGCGCGGAGGCCGACGGGGTGGAGCTGGGCGGGATCAGCGGCCCGCCCGAACGGTTCCGTGCGGCCGGCGCCGTAGCCACGATCGCCGCGGGCGCCGGAGGTCGCGCCCGGCCGCGGCCCGGGGAGGAGCTGGTCCTCGTCCTGGAGGGCGCGCTCGAGTTCGAGGTGGCGGGTGAGCGCTACACGCTGCGCGACGGCGACTCCCTGCACTACCCCACCGACCGTCCCCACAGCTGGTCCGGCTCCGGGCCGGGGCCGACCCGCGCGGTCTGGATGTCGGTGCCCGACGCCTGACCGGCGCCCGTCCGCAGGCCGCGCACCAGCGCGGCGCCCGAGCTGGCCCCGACCGCCCGCAGCCGCCGCTCGGCGCGGAGGCGGGCGGCGCCGTCCGCGGCGGTGAGCCAGTCGTGCGCGGGCTCGATGCACTGCCCGCGCGCGGCCCACGCCAGGAACGCCGCCGCAGGCTCCGTCGTACGGACCGACGCGGCCACGGCCCGCAGCCCCGGCTCGGCCGCCGGGCCGCGGGCGGCGCGGACGGCCAGCAGCATCCCGGCGAGCACGTCGTCGCCCTCGGGGGTGAGCCCGGGCCCGCGGCCGCCCAGCCGGGCGGCCCACTCCCCCAGCTCGCACACGGGTCCGGGGGCCGGCACACAGGTCCGGCCTCGTGTGCGACCCCCGGGAGGTGTGTGCGGGCCGCCGGGGAGGGCGCCGGTCCAGGTGGGCGCGGCCAGGGACCGCGACCACCTCGTGCCGTGCAGCGTCGTGCCGTAGAGCGCCGTGCCGTCGGTGGTGACCCGCTCCCCCGGCCGCAGCGCGGGGAGCCCGGCCACGCGCAGGTGCAGCGGGCCGCGTGGGGCGAGCCCGCTGGTCAGGGCCACGAGCCCGGCCGGGAAGCGCAGGTAGGCCGCGACGCGGTAGGTACCGACCACGCGTCCCTCCGCCGGCGTCGAGAGCACCTCACGCGCCCCGAGCCCCACGTCGAGCGTGGTCGCCGGCCCCATCTCAGCCCGCCAGCTCCCGCAGCGCCGCCTCGAAGCAGGCCGCGGGCGCCGTCGCCACCCCGGCGCCGACCTGGCCGCTGCCGTCGCTGGCGTGCAGGATGCCCGTCGTGACCTGCGGGCGGATGCCCAGCTCGACGACCCGCCGGACGTCGACGCCCAGCGGCGTGCCGACGAACCCCATCGGCGGCAGCGTGAAGCGGCTGCTGCGCCCCGAGCTGATCCGGGCGAACCGGTCGGTGGCCTCCGCGGCGGCGGCCATCGTCCCCCCGAGGAACCCGGCGACGGCGGGCGAGCCGCCCGCCGCGGGCCCGCCGAGCCCGGTCAGCTCCAGCACGGCGCTGTCGCCGATGTCCGGGGCGGCGTCGTCGGGGCCCATGCCGGCGTTGTAGAGCGCGTCGCCGACCGGCGGGGAGTCGGTGACGTGCCAGGTGTCGGACCCGGCGAGCCGGATGCCGAAGTCGGTGCCGTTGCGGCTCATCGTGGTGACGATGCTCGACCCCGGCACCTGGCCGGCCCACGCCGTCAGCGACCGGGCCCCGGCCATGGCGATCGTCAGGAAGAACAGGTGGTTGCCGGCCAGGAAGCGCGCCACCTGCTCGCGCTCGGGCGAGGGCAGCGCCGCGAGCTGCGGCAGCCAGGTTCGGATCAGCAGGTTGGTGGTCGCCTGGGTGCGCATGTGCAGGTCGTCGCCCATCGCGACGCCCTGCTTGGCCAGGGCGAACACGTCCAGCGGACCCGCCTCGCCGACCACGCGGCCCAGCGCGGGCCCGGCGACGTCGCGCAGGAACCGCAGCCGCTCGATCGCGGCGGGGGTCTCCCGGCCGAACCAGGGCACCTCGCCCGGGCCCTGGTTGACCGGGGCGTACGCGCGGGTGCCGCCCTGGGGGCAGTCGACGACCCACACCGGGGTCGACGGCCCGACCGCGCTGGCCATCGGCACCACCGCGTCGTGCGCGTTGGCCGGGGCCAGGGTCACCGACCCGTCGGCGAGCAGCCGGCCGGCCGCCTCGACGTCGGACGCCCAGCCCTCGGCGACGACCGCGGCCCGCATCGAGCGGCGCAGCGGGTCGCACACCCGCTCCCAGGTGATCGAGGGCCCGCAGTGCAGCAGCGTGCGCTCGCCGAGGCCGGGCAGCACCTCGTCGACCCGGGACACCCCGACCAGGCTCGGCACCCCCTCGTCGAGGCGGCGGACGACCTCGGCGTTGGCGGCGTCGATCTCCGCCGCGCGCGGGCCGAAGACCGTCGTCAGCGCCGCGACCAGTGCGGGGTCGCCACCCGCGGGGGGCGACCAGTCCACCTGCTGGACGGGCACGCCCTGCTCGCGGACGGAGTCGGCGAACATCGGCAGCCCGACGTTGACGACGGCGACGTCGGTGGGCAGTGTCAGCACGGTTTGTCCTCCAGCACGGCTCGGGCGGTCTCCAGCAGCGCGTCCTCGACGCGGTCGAACCCGGCGGTGCGGGCGGCGGCCTCGGCGTCGAGGCCGTCCAGCGTCGTGCGCAGGGAGGCGATCATGGCGGCGACGGCGTCCGGCGCGGCGCCGCCCTGGGCCGCCCGGGACAGCACGATCCGCCACGGGTCGAGCACCTCGGACAGGTCGGCCCCGGCGAGGCCCCAGTCGCGGCCGGTGTGCTCGCGGGCGGCCTCGTCGATCATCTCGCCGGTGATCCCGCCGCCCGGGACGCCCGCCCTGCTCGCCGCGCGGACGGTGCGGCCGACCACGACGTAGGCGGTGCGGTAGTCGACGCCGACCCGCTGCACCAGGTGCTCGGCGAGGTCGGTGGCCTGGGTGTAGCCCCGCGCCAGCTCCTCGGCCATCCGGTCGGCGTTGACGCGCAGCGTCCGCACGACGCCGGTGAACAGCCGCGTGATCCGCAGCGTCAGGTCCAGCGCCCGCGGGACCTCGCCGTAGGCGAAGATCAGGTTGTCGCTGCGGGCCGACGGGCTCTTGGTCACCGCGAGGAAGCCCGAGAGCCGTCCGATGATCACGCCCGACGCGCCGCGGACGATCGCCAGCGCGTAGGGGTTGCGCTTGTTCGGCATGAGGACCGAGCTGCGGGTGAAGGAGTCGTCGAGGTCGACGAAGTCGAACTCGCTGGAGGAGAAGATCTCCAGGTCCTCGGCGAGCTTGGAGAAGTTCGACAGCAGGCTCGACGCCGTCGCCAGCACGTGGATGAGGCCGTCGACCTGCCACATCGCGTCGCGGGTGTGCTCGATGACGCCCTCGAACCCGAGCGAGGCCGCGATGAACGAGCGGTCCTCCAGCAGCCGGGTGCCGTTGACGCAGCCCGCGCCGCCGGGCGAGCAGTCGACCCAGTCGAGCTCGTCGAGCAGGCGGCGGGCGTCGCGGACGCAGGAGTAGACGAACGAGAGCAGGTAGTGCCCGAACGTCGAGGGCTGGGCCTGCTGCAGGTAGGTCTGGTCGGGCAGCAGCGTGTGGGCGTGCTCCTCGGCGCGGTCGCACGCCGTGCGCGCGAACGCCACCGCCTCGGTGACGAGCTCGGCCAGCTGGCGGCGCAGGTGCAGCCGCAGCGCGATCCGGGTGGCCTCGCGGCGGGGTCGACCGGCGTGCAGCCAGCCCGCGGCGTCACCGATCCGGCCGACGAAGTAGTGCTCGCGCGAGTTGTAGGCCTCGCCGAGCGCGGGGTCGTAGGGGAACTCCTCGGCCGGGATCTCGTGCACGTCGAGCAGCAGGGCGAGCAACTCGCGCTCGGCGTCGGGGGCGACGATGCCGCGGCGGGCGAGGTCGAGCACGTGGGAGATGTCGGCCAGGTTGAGGCCACGGTGCAGGAACGGTGCGTCGGCGTTCTCCAGGGCGAACCCGGACTCGACCAGCTCCGGTGCCGGGCCGCCCTGCGGCGGGCCGCCCTCGCGGGTGCGGGCCCTCACGCGGGACCCGCCCCGGCCGCGTCCTGCCGGGTGGCCGCGGTGTCGGAGCGCAGGCCCAGCCGCAGCGTCTCCACCGACAGCACGTCGGACAGCGCGACGTTGCCGAGGTTGACGTCGGGGCCGAAGCGGCGGACGAACCAGGCCTGCTGTGCCGACCGCGGCGCCTCGAACACGACCCGGTGCACGCCGACGGCCGCCGCGACGGCCTCCACGACGTCGGGGCGGACGCGGCCCGCGGCGTCGAAGGTGCCGACGGTGCCGCTCTGGCGCCCCTCGGTGACGACCAGGCTCGCGCCGGCGTCGAGGTCGGCCCGGGCCTCGGCGGGCCAGGTGCGGGCGGCGAGCTGCTCCCCCGGCGACTTCGCCCCGACCTCGGCGAGCACCGTGAACCGGCCGACCGCCGAGCCGATGAGGGCCCGCTTCTCCGCGGGCGTCATGTCGACGGTGCCGCGGGACACCTCGACCATGGCGAAACCCGCGTCGTGCGCCCAGGCCAGGCACTCCCGGGCGCGGCCCTGGGCGAACGCGATCTCGAGCAGGGTCCCGCCGAGGCAGGCCGGCACGCCGTGCCCGGCGAGCAGCTCGAGCTTGGCGGGCAGCGCCGCGTCGACGTAGGCGGTGCCCCAGCCGACCTTCCAGATGTCGACGTGTGCCGCGGCGGAGGCCAGCAGGTCGGCGGCGGCGCCCGGCGGGACGCCGGGGTCGAGCACGTGCGTGAGCCCGGTGCTGCGGGGCTTGGCCGCTCGCGCGGGGAGATCCAGGAAGGACGGGTCGGCCACGTTCGGATCCTAGGTTAGTGGAGGTCCATCTACTATAGGAGACGTGCTCGCTCCCCGAACCGACCAGGCCGCGCTCGAGGATCTCGTCGAGCGGCTCCGTGCCCATCCCGGGCTCCGCGGCAAGGCCGCGATCGGGCTCGTCTCCGAGGTGCTCGGCGCCAGCGACTGGCTCGGCGGGCCGGGTGACGACGGGGCCGTCGTCGAGGCGTTCGGCGGGTCGGTCGTGGCGTGCGGCGAGGCGATGTGGCCGCCGTTCGTGCGGGCCGACCCGTTCGGCGCCGGGTTCGCCGCGGTGCTCACCAACGTCAACGACCTGGCGGCTATGGGCGCGGTGCCGCTCGGCATCGTCGACACGATCGTCGCCGACGCCGCGACGGCCCGCCGGGTGCTGGAGGGCATGCGACGGGCGTGTGCGCTGCTGCGCGTGCCGGTGGTCGGCGGGCACCTCACCGAGCACGACGGCGAGCCCGCGGTGTCGGCGTTCGGCGTCGGCGCGGCCACGCACCCGTTGTCGGTGACGCGGATGGCGGCCGGGCAGGTGCTCGTCGCCGCCTACGCCCTGGACGGGACCATGCGCCCGGACTTCCCGTTCTTCCCCGCCTTCGACGCCCGCGGGGAGCGCTGCGCCGGTGACGTCCGGCTGCTCGCGGAGGTGGCCGCCGCCGGGTCGTGCGTGGCCGCGAAGGACATCAGCATGGCCGGGTTCGCCGGGTCGCTGGCGATGCTGCTCGAACAGGGGCGGTTCGGCGTCACCGTGGACCTCGGCGCACTGCCCGTCCCCGACGGCGTCGACCTGGCGGCCTGGCTCACCTGCTTCCCCAGCTTCGGTTTCCTGCTCTGCGCCCCGGCGGGCCGCGAGGACGAGCTCGTCGCGGCGTTCACCGGGCGCGGGCTGCACGCGGCCGCCCTCGGCGTCCTGGACGACTCCGGGCGCCTGGACCTGCGGCTCGGGCAGGCGAGGGCCACCGTGTTCGACGTCGGCGCCGACGCGGTGACCGGGCTGGCCCGGTGAGCGGCTACGCCGCGACCCCCTGGATCCGCAGCGGCGCCACCGAGCGCGCGGCGACGTCGGCGGCGAGGGAGAAGATCCGCTCGGCCCGGGCGGGGTCGACCCAGAGGTGGGTGGCCGCGAACTCGACCCAGCGGTCGGGCCCGACCAGCGGCTCGTCGGCGTACTCCAGCTCGCCCCAGGTGACCGCGAGCTCCATCAGCTCGATCAGCTCGTCGGCGTCGTGCTCGACGGCGAGCAGGCGGTCGTGGTGCCCGCGCAGCGCGGGCTCGACGGTGCAGCCGTCGGTGCAGGCGGCTCGGGTCGCGGTCGCACCGGCACACGTCATGATCGTCATGGACAGCTCCCTCGTGCGGGCCCGTGGGCGGGCCGGTCGGGTGGGGCGCCACGTTTCCAGTCGTTCGTTGCAGGTGTGTTGCACGTCCCACTACCGGAGGTACTCGTGACAGAGCGCACGGTCAGCTCGCGTTGGGACGGTGGCCTGCGCGCCGTCGTCGACGCCGGGGGGTTCGAGCTCGTCGTCGACGAACCGGAGTCCGTCGACGGCGGCACCGGGCGGGGCCCGCAGCCGACCGAGGTGCTGCTCGCCTCGGTGGCCTCGTGCATGACGCTCGCGGTGGCCTGGTCGGCGCGTAAGCGGGATGTGGCCCTCGCCGGGCTGAACGTCGAGGTCACCGGCACCTACGACGGCCCGCAGTTCTCCGACCTGCGGGTCACGGTCACCGCCGAGTCCCCGACGGGCGCCGAGCTCGACCGGCTCGTCGCCTCAGCCGAGCGGGTCTGCTACGTCACCCGCACGCTGCGGCTCGGGCCCACCATCACCGTCGTCGCGGGCCCGGCGGGCGACCTCCCGCAGGGGTAGCCCCAGCGCCGCGGCCGCCGCGGCGACGTCGTCGTGCTCGGGCTTGGACCCCCACGGCCCGTGTTTCACCCGGACGGGGTGCCCGCCCACCTGCACGGTCGTGGTGCGGCGGGGCAGCGCGACCCGCTCGACCGGGCTGCGCCGCAGGCCGAGGCTGCCGGTCTCGGCGAGCACGATCCGCTCGCAGCCCGCGGCCCGCTCCGGCGCGGCGAGCACGTGCACGGTGTGCGCCGGGCGGCCCTTCTTCATGACGATCGGGGTGGTCCAGGCGTCGGCGGCCCCGGCGTCGAGCAGCCGGGCGACCAGGTGGCCGAGCACCTCGCCGGTGACGTCGTCGACGTTGGTCTCCAGCAGGACCATCTCCGCGACCGTCCCCTGCGGCTCCCCCAGCAGCGCCTGCAGGACGTTGGGCCGGTCCGGGTCGTCGCGGCCGCCCGCCCCGTAGCCGACGGCGGTCAGCCGCATGGGCGGGACGGGTCCGAAGACGGCGCCGCTGAGCAGGGCGGCACCCGTGGGGGTCACCGTCTCGCCCTCCCCCGCGCCGGTCACCGGCGCACCCGCCGCGGCCAGCAGCGCGGCCGTGGCCGGTGCCGGGAGCGGCAGCACGCCGTGCCGGGTGGTGACGGTGCCGTGGCCCAGCGGCAGGGGGCCGCAGTGCAGGGCGCCGACGCCGAGCAGGTCGCAGGCCGCGGCGACCCCCACCGTGTCGACGACGGTGTCGAGCCCGCCGATCTCGTGCAGGTGCACCCGGGCCGGGTCGATGCCGTGGATGCGGCCCTCCACCTCGGCGATCGCGCGGACCGCCCGCGCCGCCATGGGCCACGCCGCGACCCGTTCCAGCAGCTCGGCGGCCCGGCGCTCGGTCGCGGCGTCCTCGACGGTGACGAGCGCGCGGGTCGCGGTGAGCGCGCCGCGGGTGACGCGCTCGGCGTCGAGGGTGAAGCCCCGCAGGCCGGTGGCCGCGACCGCGGCGCGGACGCCGTCGAGCGGGGCGCCGAGGTCGAGCAGGGCGCCGAGCAGCATGTCGCCGGAGATGCCGCCCACCGGGTTGAGCCAGCAGATCACCGGCGCGCCGCCCGCGCCAGGCGGTGCGCGGCCATCGCGGCGCCGAACCCCGAGTCGATGTTGACGACCACGACCCCGGCCGCGCACGAGGACAGCATCGCGAGCAGCGCCGTGACCCCGTCCAGGGACGCGCCGTAGCCCACCGACGTGGGCACCGCGACGACCGGGCAGCCCACCAGGCCCCCGATCACGCTGGCCAGCGCGCCCTCCATCCCGGCCACGCAGACGACGGTGTCGGCGGCGTCGAGCGCCGCGCGCTCGGCGAGCAGCCGGTGCAGCCCGGCCACGCCGACGTCGCGGATCTCGTGCACGTCCAGGCCCACCGCCGCCGCGACGGCCGCCGCCTCGGCCGCGACCGGGGCGTCGGAGGTGCCGGCGGAGGCCACCACGACCCGGAACCCCCGCGACGGCGCCGGGCGCCACACGAGCAGCCGGGCCGCGGCGTCGTAGCGGCCCCCGGGGACGTCGACGGCGGCCGCCGCGTCGGCGTCGACGCGGGTGACCAGCACCGGCCCGGTGTTGCCGGCCAGCAGCTCGCGCACCACCCCGGCGATCGCCGCGGGGGTCTTGCCCGGGCCGTAGACGACCTCCGGCAGGCCCTGCCGTCGCTCGCGGTCGAGGTCGGGCCGTGAGTGGCCGAGATCGGAGAACCCGCTCACCGCGGGGCCGGCAGCCCGAGCAGCACGTTCATCCGGCCGCTGGCGAAGCCGTGCAGGTCGAGCGCGGAGAAGGCGAACCCGGCCGCGCGGACCACCCCGTCCAGCTCGGCGCGCAGCCCGGCCGCCCGCGGCACGTCGTCGGCGGGGACCTCGATCCGGGCCACGGACCCGTCGCCGTGCGAGCGCACCCGGCACACCGGGAAGCCGAGCGCGCGCACGGCGTCCTCGGCCCGCTCGATGCGCCCGAGCACCTCGGCGGTGACCCGTTCGCCGTAGGCGACCCGCGACGACAGGCACGCCGCGGCGGGCTTGGCGGCGGTCTCCAGGCCGAGCTCGGCGCTGATCCGGCGGACGTCGGCCTTGGCCAGCCCGGCGTCGACGAGCGGGGCGACCGCTCCCCGGGCCGCCGCGGCGCGCTGCCCGGGGCGATGGTCGCCGAGGTCGTCGAGCGTGGTGCCCAGCGCGATCCGGGCGCCGCTCAGCGCGGCGAGCGGGGCCAGGACGTCGAGCAGGGCCGACTTGCAGTGGAAGCAGCGGTCGCCGTCGTTGGCCACGTACTCCGGGCGGTCGAGCTCGTCGGTGCACACCTCGACGTGGGCGATGCCGTGCTCCCGGGCGAACGCCGCCGCGGCGGCCCGCTCGGTGCGCGGCAGGCTCGCCGACACCGCCGTCACGGCGACGGCCCGCTCCCCCAGCTCCTGGGCGGCGACCGCGGCCAGCAGCGCGGAGTCGACACCGCCGGAGTAGGCGACCAGCAGGCGTCCCGCGGCCCGGACCTGCGCCCGCAGGGCCGTCTCGGGTGCGGATCCGCGGGTCATGCGCACCTCCGGGGACGGACCGAACAGCTCCCACTCTAGGCCCTGCCGACCGGGCGGTACGCTCCGCGAGTCGATAACGGTTTCCGTTGGGAGTCCCTCATGGCGAGCAGGCCCCCGCCCCCGGAGCCGCCACCGGGCACGGGCACTCCCACTGAGCATGCCCACGGTCGTCTCCGACGCCGCCGGACGGGTCCGGTTCGCGACCCCCGGGCTGCGGCACTCCCCCGCGCTCGCGGTCGCCGTCGAGGACGCCGTCGACGCGGTCGCGGGCGTCCGCCAGGTGCACGCCTACCCGCGCACCGGCAACGTGGTCGTCTGGTTCGACCCGGCGCGCTGCGACCGCGGCGAGCTGGTCGAGGCCGTCGGCAAGGGGCTCGGCGCCGACCCGGAGGCCACCTCGGCCCGGACACCGCGCTCGGCCGACGTCAGCAACGGCGACCTGGTCCGGCTGGTCGTCGGCGGGGCCGCGCTCGCCGCGCTCGGGGTGCGCCGCGGGCTCGGGCGACCGCCGCTGCTCGGGCCCACCAGCCGCACTGTCGCCACTGGCGTCACGATCTTCACCGGCTACCCGTTCCTCAAGGGGGCGTTCGGTGCGCTCGCCGGCGGGCGCGGGGCGGGCACCGACGCGCTCGTGTCAGCGGCGACGGTGGCCTCGCTGCTGCTGCGCGAGAACGTCGTCGCGCTGACGGTGCTGTGGCTGCTCAACATCGGCGAGTACGTCGCCGACCTCACCCTGCGCCGCTCCCGGCGCGCGATCTCCGAGCTGCTGACGGGCACGCAGACCCGCACGTGGTCGCGGCTGGCGGACGGCACCGAGGTCGAGGTCGACATCGACCACCTGGTGATCGGCGACGAGGTCGTGGTGCACGAGCACGTGGTGCTGCCCGTCGACGGGGTGGTGGTGCAGGGCGAGGGCGTCGTCGACCAGGCGGCGATCACCGGGGAGACGCTGCCCGTGGCCGTCGAGCCGGGGGCGACGCTGCACGCGGGCTCGGTGCTGCTGCGCGGGCGGCTGGTCGTCCGCGCGTCGGCGGTGGGGCGCGACACCGCGATCGGGCGGATCATCGCCCGCGTCGAGGAGGCGCAGTCCGACCGGGCCCCGATCCAGACCGTCGGCGAGAACTTCTCGCGCCGCTTCGTCCCCACCTCGTTCGCGTTCGCCGCGCTGACGCTGCTGGTCACCCGCGACGTCCGGCGCGCGATGACGATGCTGCTCATCGCCTGCCCGTGCGCGGTCGGGCTGGCCACCCCGACCGCCATCAGCGCGGCCATCGGCAACGGGGCCCGGCGCGGCATCCTGATCAAGGGCGGGGCGCACCTGGAGGCGGCCGGACGCGTCGACGCGGTGGTGTTCGACAAGACCGGCACGCTGACGCAGGGCCGCCCGGTCGTCACCAACGTCGTGTCCTTCGACGACGACTGGTCCCCCGAGCAGGTGCTCGCCTACTCGGCAAGCTCCGAGATCCACTCCCGGCACCCGTTGGCGCAGGCCGTGATCCGCTCCACCGAGGAGCGGCACATCGCGATCCCGCCGCACGAGGAGTGCGAGGTGCTGCTCAGTCAGGGCATGCGCGTCCAGAGCGACGGGCGGGTGCTGCTCATCGGCTCGCGCGAGCTGCTGCGCGCCCAGCATGTGCCGGTCTCCCGCCGGGCCCAGGACTGGGTGCGGCGGCTGCAGCGGGCCGCGGAGACCCCGCTGCTGCTCGCCGTCGACGGGCGCCTGGTGGGTCTGGTCTCGTTGCGCGACACCGTGCGACCCGAGTCCCGCGAGGTGCTCGACGCGCTGCGCGCCGACGGCGTCACCCGGATCGTCATGCTCACCGGCGACCACCCCGTCACCGCCGCCGCGGTCGCCGAGGAGCTCGGGATCACCGAGTTCCGCGCGCAGGTGATGCCCGAGGAGAAGCAGGACCTGGTCCGCGCGCTGCAGGCCGGCGGCCACACCGTCGCCATGGTGGGCGACGGCACCAACGACGCACCCGCACTGGCCCTTGCCGACATCGGCATCGCCATGGGCGTCGGGGGCACCGACGTGGCGGTGGAGACCGCCGACGTCGCACTGGCCGGTGACGACCTGCGCGCCCTGCTCGCCCTGCGCGACCTGGGCCGGCGCAGCATCGGGCTGATCCGGCAGAACTACGGCATGTCCATCGCGGTCAACGCCGCGGGCCTGCTGGTCGGTGCGGGCGGTGCCCTCAGCCCGGTGGTCGCGGCGATCCTGCACAACGCCTCGTCGGTGGCGGTGGTGGGCAACAGCAGCCGCCTGATCCGCTACCGCCTCACCCCCTGACCCACCACCCGCCCCACCCGCCCCGCCGCCGCACCCGACCCCGCCGCCCCGCCCCGACCGGTTGCAGTGGTGTGGCTTTACTGCAACGGGGTTGGAGTGAAGCCACCCCACTGCAACCGGGTGTGCGGCGGGTGCGCCCGAGTTGGGGCGAAACGCCTCGCCAGGACGGGGGGCTCCCGCATCATCGCTGCGTGACGCGCGGCCGTGGACCCGACCGAGACACCATCCTGGCCGCGTCGCGGGGCGGGGTGATCACCGCCCGCACCCTCGTCGCACTGGGCGTGCCGGAGTCGACGGTGTACCACCGCTGCCGCGACGGCGGCCCGTGGCAGCGGCTCGCACCCGGCGTCGTGCTGCTGTGCACGGGGCAGCCGACGGCGGATCAGCTCGTGATCGCGGCGCTGTTGCACGGGGGCGAGCAGGCGGTGCTCACCGGGTTGGAGGCCTGTCGCCGCCACCGGATCCGGCGCGGTCCGACGGCCGGCGGATCGCTGCAGCTGCTCGTGCCGCACACCAGGCAGGTGCGCAACACCTGGTTCCTCCGTGTCGACCGGACGAGGCGGTTGCCGCACCCGGTGTCGCGCGGCGGGATCCCGCTGGCCCCGGTGCAACGCGCCGTCGCCGATGCGGTGCGGCTGCTGCGGTCGGAGCGGGAGATCGCGGAGCTCGTCTCCGACGCCGTGCAGCAGAACCTGTGCACCGTCGCGCAACTCGTGACGGAGCTCGACGCGGGCGGGCAGCACGGGTCCGCCACTCCGCGTCGCGTGCTACGGGACGTCCGTGACGGCATCCGCTCGGCCGCCGAGCTGGACGCGAGACGGCTCTGGCGCCGGTCCGGGCTGCCCGAGCCGTGGTGGAACGCCCCGGTGTACGACGCCGCGGGCCGGTTCCTCGGCATCGCCGACGCCTGGTGGGACGACGTCGCGCTGGCCTGGGAGATCAACTCCTACCAGTGGCACCTCGCGCCGGAGGACTACGCCCGGGAGCAGGAGAAGCGGGCGAGGTTCACCGCCGTGGGCGCGGCGGTGCTGCCGACCCTCCCCACCCGGCTGCGCCGACAGCCCCGTGACGTGCTGGCGGAGCTGCGGTCCTCGTACACCGCGGCGGCCGCACGCCCCCGCCCCGCGGTGCGCGCCGACCACCCCGCCGCTCCCACGCCGTCGCAGCAGGGTGGCTCCACTCCCGTCTGGTTGCAGTAGAGCCACCCCATTGCGACCCGGCCCGGCCCGGGCCGGGGCCACGCCACCCATTGCAGTGGGGTGGCTTCACTCCAGCCACGTTGCAGTAAAGCCACCCCACTGCAACCCGGGGGTGGGGGGCTGGGCGGGCGGGCGGGCGGGCGGGCGGGGGGCGGGGCGGGGGTGGGTCAGCGGAGCATCTGCACGAACAGGTCGTGGATGCGCAGGTCGCCGGTCAGTTCGGGGTGGAAGGCCGTCGCGAGCACCTGGCCCTGGCGCACCGCCACCGGCCGGCCCGCCGCCTCCCCGGTGCCGGCCCCGGTCACCGTGCGGTCGGGCACCGTGGCCAGGATCTCGACGTCGCCGCCCGCCTTCTCCACCCACGGGGCGCGGATGAACACGGCGCGGACCGGGTCGCCCACCACTCCGTCGACGTCGAGGTCGGTCTCGAACGAGTCGACCTGGCGGCCGAACGCGTTGCGGCGCACCACGACGTCGAGGCCGCCGAGCTGTTCCTGGTCGGGACGGCCGTCGAGGACCTCGCGGGCCAGCAGGATCATCCCGGCGCACGAACCGTAGGCCGGCATCCCCTCGGCGATGCGGGCCCGCAGCGGTTCGAGCAGCTCGAAGGTGACCAGCAGCCGGCTCATCGTCGTCGACTCCCCGCCGGGCAGCACCACCGCGTCGACGGCGGCGAGCTCGGCCGGGCGACGGACCGGCACCGCCCGCGCGCCGCACGCGGCCAGAGCGGCCAGGTGCTCGCGGACGTCGCCCTGCAGGGCCAGTACTCCGATCACGGGAACCACGTCGTCGAGGGTAGTCGCGCACGGATCCGCCGATTCGGTCGCACGGATGTCCCGACTCGTGGGGTCAGGTGGGGGCGACGTCCTTCTTGGCCGTGGCCTGCCGGACCGCCTCGGCGACCGCGGGCGCCACCGCCGCGTCGAACACGCTCGGCACGATGAAGCTGGCGTTGGGCTCGGGTACCACGTCGGCGATGGCGGCGGACGCGGCGAGCAGCATGGCGTCGGTGATGTCGCGGGCGTGGGCGTCGAGCAGGCCGCGGAACACCCCGGGGAAGGCGAGCACGTTGTTGATCTGGTTCGGGTAGTCCGACCGCCCGGTCGCCACGACGGCCGCGTGCTGCAGGGCGAGCGGGGGGTCGACCTCCGGGTCGGGGTTGGCCAGGGCGAACACGATCGCGTCGGGGGCCATGGTGGCGAGCTCGTCGGCGCCGAACAGGTCGGGCGCGGAGACCCCGATGAACACGTCGGCACCGACGAGGGCGTCGGCCAGCGTGCCGGAGGTGCCGGAGGGGTTGGTCATGGCGGCGATGGAGGCGAGGTTGTCGTCGAGGCCGGGACGCCCGGTGTGCACGATCCCGTCGATGTCGACGGCGAGCACCTCCCCCGGCGCGCCCGACTGCAGCAGCCGGATGATCGCCGAGCCCGCCGCGCCGACGCCGCACACGACGACCCGGCAGTCGGAGAGCTTCTTGTCCACGACGCGCAGCGCGTTGCGCAGCGCGCCGAGCACCACCACCGCGGTGCCGTGCTGGTCGTCGTGGAAGACCGGGATGTCGAGCAGCTCGCGCAGCCGGGCCTCGATCTCGAAGCACCGGGGCGCGGCGATGTCCTCGAGGTTGATGCCCCCGTAGGCCGGGGCGAGGATCTGGACGGTCCGGATGATCTCCTCGGTGTCCTGGGTGTCGAGGGCGACCGGCCAGGCGTCGACGCCCGCGAACCGCTTGAACAGCGCCGCCTTGCCCTCCATCACCGGCATCGCGGCGGCCGCGCCGAGGTTGCCCAGGCCGAGCACCGCCGACCCGTCGGTGACGACGGCGACGGTGTTGCGCTTGATCGTCAGGCGCCGGGCGTCGGCGGGGTTGGCCGCGATCGCCTGGCAGACCCGGGCGACGCCGGGGGTGTAGGCGCGCGAGAGGTCGTCGCGGTTGCGCAGGCCGACCTTGGACTCCACCGAGAGCTTGCCGCCCAGGTGCAGCAGGAACGTCCGGTCGGAGACCTTGCGGACGCGCACGCCGGGCAGCGCCTCCAGCGCCGCGGTGATCTCCTGCGCGTGCCCCTCGTTCAGCGCGTTGCAGGAGATGTCGACGACGAGCGTGGCGGTAGCCGCCTCGACCACGTCGAACGCGGTGACGACACCCCCCACGCGGCCGACGGCCATCGTGAGGTCGCCGGCCGCGCTCGCGGACGACGGGACCTCGACACGGGCGGTGATCGCGTAACCGGGACCGGGGACTGCCACGGCGCGACCCTACCGGCGAGCGCCAGCGGGCCCGGGTTCTGACCGTTCTGGTCTTGTCCCGAGCCGGTCGGAGGTGTGAGATGGCGCACACGTCGACGGGGACGAGGTGGTCACCATGGCCGGCAGAGCGACGAGCGAGCGGACGCGGACCACGAGGGCCGCCGTCTCGCCCACCGACATCCGGAACGTGGTCCTGGTCGGGCCGTCCGGGTCGGGCAAGACGACGCTGGTGGAGGCGCTGCTCGCGCACACCGGGACGATCCCGCGGGCGGGCTCGGTCACCGAGGGCACCACCGTCGGCGACCACGACCCGGCCGCGGTCCGCCAGCAGCGCTCGGTCGCGCTGTCCGTGGCGTCCGTCCTGCACGACGGCATCAAGATCAACCTGATCGACACCCCCGGCTACGGCGACTTCGTCGGCGAGCTGCGGGCCGGGCTGCGCGCCGCGGACGCCGCGCTGTTCGTCGTCGCCGCCGACGAGGGGCGCGAGGGCCGGATCAACCCGGCGACGGTGGCGCAGTGGGAGGAGTGCGCGGCGGTCGGGATGCCGCGGGCGGTGGTCGTCGCCCGCTGCGACGGGCCGCGCGCCGACCTGGAGGCGACGATCGCCGCCTGCCGGGAGTCCTTCGGCGCCGGCGTCGCCCCGCTCTACCTGCCGATCCGCATCGGCGAGCGCCTCACCGGCATCTACGGCCTGCTCTCCCGCACCCCCCCGGGCCAGGCGCCGCCGGGGGCGCGCGAGGCCCGGGCCGAGCTCATCGAGGGGATCATCGAGCAGTCCGAGGACGAGTCGCTCATGGAGCGCTACCTCGAGGGCGAGGACATCGAGTTCGCCACGCTGGTCGCCGACCTGGAGACCGCGGTCGCGCGCGGGTCGTTCCACCCCGTCGTGCCGGTCTGCGCGATGGGCGGGATCGGCCTGGACGCCCTGCTGGAGGTGCTCGCGGGCGGGTTCCCCTCCCCGCTGGAGCACCCGCTGCCGCCGGTCTGCAACATCGACGGCAGCCCGCGCGAGTCCCTGTCCGCCGACCCGGACGGCCCGCTGGCCGCCGAGGTCGTCCGCACCTCCGCCGACGCCTACGTGGGACGGGTGTCGCTGGTGCGCGTGTTCTCCGGGACGCTGCGGCCCGACTCCGTCGTGCACGTCAGCGGGCACCCCGCCTGGGGGCAGACGGCGATCCCGCGCCAGCGCGGCGCCGACCACTCCCACGACGACGACGAGCGCCTCGCCCACGTCCACGTCCCGCTGGGGGCCACGCTGCACGAGGTCGACGCCGTCGTGGCGGGCGACATCGCGGCGCTGACCCGCCTCGGCTCGGCCGAGACGGGCGACACCGTGTCCGCCGCCGACGACCCGCTGCTGCTGTCCTGCTGGGACCTGCCCGAGCCGCTGCTGCCGATCGCCGTCACCGCCCGTACCCGTGGCGACGAGGACGGCCTGGTCAAGGCGCTGGGCAAGATCGTCGCCGCCGATCCCACGCTGGTGCTGGAGCGCAACGCCGAGACCCACCAGACCGTGCTGTGGTGCATGGGCGAGGCCCACGCCGACGTCGTGCTGTCACGGCTGCGCTCGGGCGGGGCCGCGGGCTCGGGGATCGGGGTCGACACCGAGCCGGTGCGGGTCCCGCTGCGGGTCACCCTCGCCGCGCCCGGGCGCGTCACCGGCCGGCACGTCAAGCAGAGCGGCGGGCACGGCCAGTACGCGGTCTGCCACGTCGAGTTCGAGCCGCTCCCGCGCGGGTCGGGGTTCGAGTTCGTCTCCGCGGTGGTGGGCGGCTCGGTGCCGACGCAGTTCGTCCCGAGCGTGGAGAAGGGCATCCGGGCGCAGCTGCAGCGCGGGCTCGACGACGACCACCACCCCGTCGTCGACGTCCGGGCCACGCTGGTCGACGGCAAGGCCCACTCCGTCGACTCCTCCGACGCCGCGTTCCAGACCGCGGGGGCGCTCGCGCTGCGGGAGGCGGCCGCGGTCTGCGGGACGCTGCTGCTGGAGCCCTTCGACGAGGTGTGCGTCCGGATCCCCGACGAGCACCTCGGCGCCGTGCTCGGCGACCTGTCCGGGCGGCGCGGCCGGGTGCTGGGCACCGAGGCCGACACCCCCGGGCGTACCCTGGTGCGCGCCGAGGTGCCGTGCACCGAGCTGCTGCGCTACGCCGTCGACACCCGCGCGATGACCTCCGGCACGGCCACCTTCACCCGTCGCTTCGCCCGGTACGACGTGGCGCCCGCGGGGTAGCGTCGCCGGGTGCACCGTCGCGCCGTCGCCGCTCTCTGGACCGCCGTCTTCGTGGTCGCGTTCGGCACCAACGTGCCCACCCCGCTGCTGCTGGTCTACCGCGACCTGCTCGGCCTGTCCTCGGACGCGCTGACCGGCGCGTTCGGCGTCTACGCCGCGGGGCTGGTCCCGGCGCTGCTGCTGGCCGGGCCCGCGTCGGACCGGTTCGGGCGCCGCCGCGTCGTCGTGCCGTTCGTGGTGCTCTCGATCCTCACCTCGCTGCTGTTCCTCGGGGCGTCGGGCTCGGTGGCGCTGCTGTTCCTCGGCCGGTTCCTGCAGGGCGCGGTGTCGGGCGTGGTGTTCAGCGTCGGCACCGCGTGGCTGGGCGAGCTGGTCGGCGACCCGGCCCGCGCCGCCCGGCTGACCACGGCGGCGCTGGGCGGCGGCTGGGCGATCGGGCCACTGGTGTCGGGGCTGATGGCGCAGTGGCTGCCGCTGCCCACGGTGCTGCCCTACCTCGTGCACGTGGCGCTGATGCTCGTCGGGCTGGCCCTGCTGCCGAGGGTGCCGGAGACCCTCGCGCCCGCCGACCGCCGCGCCGGCCCGTGGGTGAACCTCGGCGTGCCCCCGGGGGCGCGCATCCCGTTCCTGGTCGTGGTGCTGCCCGTCGCGATCGGGGTGTTCACCTTCCCGTCCACCGCGGTGACGGTGCTGCCGCTGCTGCTGACGCCGTCGATGCCGCAGATCGCGGTGGCCATCACCGGACTGGTGGCAGGGGTGACCCTGCTCACCGGGGTGTTCGCGCAGCCGCTGGGGAAGCGCATCGGTTACGTCGCCGCCGGGCCGACGGGGCTCGGCGTCGGCGCGGCCGGGTTCGGGCTCGCGCTGGTCGGCGTGGCCACGGGCGCGTGGCCGCTGCTCGTGCCCGTGGCGCTGCTGCTCGGCGTCGGCTACGGGCTGTGTCTGGCCGCCGGGTTGACGATGGTGGGCGAGCTGGCCGCGCCCACCGCCCGCGGCGCCCTGACCGGCACCTTCTACGCCTGCGCCTACCTCGGCTTCGGCGTGCCGCTGCTGCTGTCGGTCGCCGGGGGTGACGCCGGGTTCACCGTTCCGCTCGGCGTGCTCGCCGTCGTCATCGCGGTCTACGCCGCGCTGCTGGCCCTGCCCGCGGCGCGGCGGCTGGTCAGCGGACGGGTCGCCGTGTGACGCGGCCCGCGGCCACCCCGGCGATCGTGCGCGCCATGACGGCGAACACGAAGTCGTGCGCGGGCAGCTGGGCGTACCAGTAGGCGAAGCCGGACAGGCCGTCGGGCCGGAACGTGACGCGCTGGACGTAGCGGCTGCGCCCGTCGTCGACCGGCTCGGCCCGCAGCTCCAGGAACACCGTGCCGGGGGTCTTCGTCTCCGCGCGCAGCAGCAGCGAGCGGCCCTCGACGACCTCCTCCACGCGCCACCAGTCCAGCTCCGCCCCCTCGACGAGCCGCGCGGGCCTGCTGCGCCGGGCGCCGACGCCGCCGAGCAGCCGGTCGAGCCCGCCGCGCAGCGCCCACACCCCGGGCACGGTGTACCAGCCGTTCTCGCCGCCGACGCCGCTGATCACCTCCCACAGCACCGCGGCGGGCGCGGCGACGTCCTCGACGTGCTCGCTGTGCAGCTCCGGTTCGGGCAGGTCCGTGGGCACGCGGCCGGCCGCGCCCTCCTCGGCGAGCGCGCGGCGCACCGCCTCCGCGTAGCCGGTGGGGCCGCCGGGCGGGGGGCCGTTCGGCGGGTCGTCGCGGACGATCAGGTCGTGGGCCATCGACTCCAGCAGGGGGCCGGCCAGATGACGGTCGACGGGCGTCAGGGCCTGGACGGCGCGGGCGAGCATCCGCGGCGCCGACACCGGCACCGGCACCGTGACCGGGCGGACCCGGCCCGCGACCGCGGCGAACCCCGTCATCAGCTCGCGGAAGGACAGGACCTCCGCGCCGCCGATGTCGAAGGTGCGGTTGACGTCGTCGGGGAGGTCGAGGCAGGCGGTGAGGTGGTGCAGCACGTCGTCGATGCCGATGGGCTGCACGGCGTTCCAGGCGCGGTCGGGCAGCGGCAGCACCGGCGAGAGCGTGGCGAGGTGCCGGATCATCTCGAAGCTGGCCGACCCCGCCCCGACGACGATCCCGGCCTGCAGCACCGCGGCGGGCACCGGGCCCGCGAGCAGGGCGTCACCGGTCTCGCGGCGCGACGCGAGGTGCGCGGAGTTCTCCGATCCCGCAGGCTGCAGCCCGCCCAGGTAGACCACCCGCCGCACGCCCGCGGCCCCCGCGGCGGCGGCGAGCCGCTCGGCGGCCTCGCGGTCGCGGCGGGCGTACCCCGGGCCGTCCATGGAGTGCACCAGGTAGAACACCGCGTCGACGCCCGCGCAGGCGCGGTCGGCCGCGGCCGCGACGTCGCCGACGACCCGGTCGACGTCGCTCGCCCACGGGAGGCGGTCGAGCTTGGCCTCGTCACGGACGAGCACGCGGACGGCGTGCCCGGCGGAACGCAGATGGGGCACGAGGCGGGCGCCGACGTAGCCGGTCGCCCCGATCACCAGACAGTGCACGTGCCCGAGCCTTCCCTACCGGCCCGCTCACGGCACCCCGAGGAGGCGCAACCCCGCGGTCGTGGCGGCGGCCAGCACCACCACCAGCACGAACGGCACCCGGCGCCAGGCGGCGAGCGCCCCGGCCGCGACGCCCCCGGTGCGGGCCCACCCGGCGAACCCGCCGTCCTGGGTGAGCGCGGCGGTGGCCAGCAGCGCGACGAGCAGGGCGGTGGCCCCGAGGTCGAGCAGCCGCTCCACCCGTGGCGACAGCGCCATCCGGTCCCGCAGCACCAGCCCGGACAGGCGCATCAGGTAGGTGCCGGCGGCCAGGGCCAGCACGGCGGGCCAGTTCACCGCTCCCCCCGCCCGGCGACGGCCAGGCCGAGCAGGCCGATCAGCACCGGGAGGCCCGGCGGCAGGAACGGGGTGGCGACGAGCGCGGCCGCGGCGGCCGCGAGCCCGACGCGGCGGGTGTCGGCGGCGCGCAGGCCGGGCAGCAGCAGCGCGAGCAGCGCGGCGGGGAACGCGGCGTCGATGCCGAACGCGTCGGGGTCGGGCACCGCCGACCCGCCCAGCAGGCCCACCACCGTGCCGAGGTTCCAGAACACGAACAGGGCGACGCCGCTGGTCCAGAACGCGCGGCGGGCGTCGCCGGGGCGGGAGCGGGCGTAGGCGGTCGACTCGTCGATCAGGATGTGCGCGCCGAACAGCCGCGCCGGCCACGAGCGGCCCACGGCCGGGGCGACGGCGAGGCCGAACGGCAGGTGCCGGGCGTTGATCAGCAGCCCGGCGACGACCGCGGCCAGCGGGCTCCCGCCCGCCGCGACCACGCTCACCACCAGGAACTGCGATCCCCCGGCGAACACGAGCAGCGACATCCCGACCGTCAGCGCGGGCGAGAGCCCGGCCGCGGCGGCCAGTGCCCCGAACGAGGCGCCGACCACCCCGACCGCGGAGGCGAGCGCGAGGACGTCACGCAGGCCGTCCGTTCGATTGAGCGAACGCATGTCCACTAGACTGAACAACCTCGCCAGCGTTCGTCAAGCCGAACAGGGAGTCCGATGGAACGAACAGCGCCGCTCGCCGCCATCGCCGCCGCCCTGCGCCGCGAACGCGAGCGGATGGGCATCTCGCTCGCCGAGCTGGCCCGGCGGGCCGGGATCGCGAAGTCGACGCTGTCGCAGCTGGAGTCGGGGTCGGGCAACCCGAGCGTGGAGACGCTGTGGGCCATCGCGGTCGTGCTCGACGTCCCGTTCAGCCGGCTCGTCGACCCCGTCGAATCACCGGTGCGGGTGATCCGCGCCGGGGAGGGCCTGGCGCTGGCGTCGGAGCACTCCCCGTTCACCGGCACGCTGCTCGCGGCCTGCCCGCCCGGCGCCCGGCGGGACCTGCACGTGATCACCGCCGAGCCCGGTGCGGCCCGCGAGGCCCACGCCCACATCCCCGGCACGACCGAGCACCTGCTGGTCACGGCGGGGCGGTGGCGGGCGGGGCCGGTGGGCGGGGAGGTGGAGCTCGGTGTGGGCGACTACGCCCGCTTCCCCGGCGACCGCCCGCACACCTACCAGGCGGTGGTCGCCGGGTGTGCCGCGGTGCTGGTGATGGAGTACGTCTGAGGGCTCCCGGTGTGAGCAGGTCGGTCAGCTGCCGCCGAGCGGGCGGGGCACCGGGCCCTCGCGGACGGGGAGGTCCGGGGCCCCCTCGGCGAGGCGGGCCGTGGGGGCGCCCTCGGTGACGTCGGCGGGCCCGACCCGGTCGCCGGGCTCACCGGCGGCGGTGTCCGGGAGGGCGTACTGGCGGACCCAGTCGACCTGCATCGACGACTCCCGCACCTCCCCCTCGCCGGTCGGGAACCAGTCCAGCTGCAGGCACAGGTGCATCGGGCCGGACGGGATCACGGCCGGGTCGTCGACGCGCCACCACTGCGCGCCGTCGAGGTAGGTCGTGACCGACGTCGGCGTCCACTCGACCGCCCAGGTGTGCCACGCGGTGCCGTCGACCTCGACCTCGGCGCCCGCGGGGGCCGCACCGGCCCCGGGATGGACGAACGCGCCGGTGGTCCCGCGGCCGGGGTCGGACACCTCCATGAAGTCGATCTGCGGTCCGGCCGCCGCGGGGTCGTCGGGCCACAGCAGGGCGACCGCGTGGTAGGACGGGTCACCCTCGGGGATCCGCACCCGCGCCTCCCAGCGCCCGTACTCCTGGCCCTGCGACCACGCCATGCCCCCGGTGGCCCCCGCCGGATCGCCGGTGATCGTCAGGACGCCGTCGTCGACGCGCAGCGCCTCCGCGGTCCGGGTGCCCTGCCCGTCGAAGCCGGTCCCGGAGTAGACGCGCCAGTCACCGCCGAGCGGGCCGTCGAACTCGTCGGCCAGGGTGGGCTCGCCCCAGCCGAGCGTCTCCGCGGCGGTGGCGCACGCCTCCTCCGTCGACGCGTCGTCCGCCGGCCCGGACGCCGGGTCCTCGACGGTCGACGGGTCATCGCCGGTGGTCGGGTCGTCGCCCGTGGCCGCGTCGTCGCCGGTGGTCGGGTCGTCCGCGGTGGAGGAGTCCTCCCCGGGGGCAGGGTCGTCTGCGGGGTCGGCGTCCTGTCCACCGGCCTCGTCCACGTCGTCGTCCGAGGGCGGGTCGTCCGACGCGGTGTCGTCGGAACCGGTGTCACCGGCATCGGGCTCATCGGCGCCCGGCTCGTCCCCGCCGCCGCCGTCCGAGTCGTCCGGGTCCTCGTCCGACCCGCCGTCCTCGTCGCCGCCGTCGTCGTCCCCGCCGCCGTCCCCGTCGTCGCCGTCCCCGTCGTCGCCGTCCCCGTCGTCGCCGTCCCCGTCGTCGCCGTCCCCGTCGTCGTCCCCGCCGCCGTCCCCGTCGTCGTCGGGTTCGTCGTCGCCGTCGTCGGGTTCGTCGTCCCCGGCGGCCCGGGGAGCCGGGACGAGACCTTCGGCCGCCCCGTCGGCGGGCGGGCCCGCGGCGGCCGGGGCGCACTCGGCCGGTGCGGGCTGGGCGGCGTAGGCCACCACCGACCCACTCAGCAGGGCGAGGGCCACGAGGCCACCCACCGTCACCTGTCGCCTCATGCGTCTCCCCCGTCGCTCGCGTCCCGGTGTTCCCTCGCGTCACAGCACATCGCCGGGGACACTAGGCGCGATCCGTGACCACGACCGGTCGCGTCACCCCATCGGGACGGGTGATGCACCGGGTCGAAGGACGCACCGTGACGACGACGCCCGCCCGGTCGCGGTGACCGGGCGGGCGTCGTCGACGAGCGGGGGCTGCGCCCCGGACGGGTGGGGCTACCAGCCCCGGGAGGCGTAGCGCTGGGCCTCGGGCAGGTCGGAGACGTTGATCCCGACCATCGCCTCGCCCAGACCGCGGGAGACCTTGGCGATCACGTCGGGGTCGTCGTAGAACGTGGTGGCCTTGACGATCGCCTCGGCCCGCTGCGCCGGGTCGCCGGACTTGAAGATCCCGGAGCCCACGAAGACGCCCTCGGCCCCGAGCTGCATCATCATCGCGGCGTCGGCGGGGGTGGCGATGCCGCCCGCGGTGAACAGCACGACCGGGAGCTTGCCGGCGGCCGCGACCTCCCGGACCAGCTCGACCGGCGCCCGCAGCTCCTTGGCCGCGACCCACAGCTCCGCCTCGTCGAGCCCGGCCAGCCTGCGGATCTCGCCGCGGATGGAGCGCATGTGCCGGGTGGCCTCGACGACGTTGCCGGTGCCGGCCTCGCCCTTGGACCGGATCATCGCCGCGCCCTCGGAGATGCGCCGCAGCGCCTCGCCCAGGTTGGTGGCACCGCACACGAACGGCGCGGTGAACGCCCACTTGTCGATGTGGTGCGCCTCGTCGGCCGGGGTGAGCACCTCGGACTCGTCGATGTAGTCGACGCCGAGGCTCTGCAGCACCTGGGCCTCGACGAAGTGCCCGATGCGGGCCTTGGCCATGACCGGGATGGAGACGGCGTCGACGATGCCCTGGATCATGTCCGGGTCGCTCATCCGGGCGACGCCGCCCTGCGCGCGGATGTCGGCGGGCACCCGCTCCAGCGCCATGACGGCCACGGCGCCCGCGTCCTCGGCGATCTTCGCCTGCGCGGCGTCGACGACGTCCATGATCACGCCGCCCTTCAGCATCTCGGCCATCCCGCGCTTGACGCGCGCGGTACCCAGCTGGGGGGAGCCGGCGCTGACGGACTCGGTGGCTGCGGACTGCTCGGGCGACGACACGGTGGTACCTCTCGACGTGCGGGGTCAGGAAGGGCGGTCGTCCGATCGTACGTCAGGCCCCGGGGCACCGCGCCCGGCCGCGGCGGGGATCACGGCGATCTCGAAGTAGGCGGGCAGCGGGGCCGCCCCGGCCAGCCGGAACCAGCGGACGAGCCGGCGTGAGCGCAGGTCGAGGGTGTCGCGGACGGCGTCGTTGTGGACGCTGCGGGCGAGCTCGACGGCCCGCTCCGCCTCGGCCAGCGCGGTGCGCAGCGGGGCGGGCAGCGCCGCGCGGTCGACACCGGCCAGGTGCCGCCCGAGGGTGTTCTCGACGCCCTCGCGCGCGCCGTCGACGTCCCGGGCCGCGAGCGCCGCCGACGCCGCGGCCGCCAGAACCGCCGTCCGCGACGGTCCGCGCGCGTTCGCGGGTCCCGCCCGGCCCCGGGGACGCGCGGGACCCGGCACCGCGCGCGCCAGCGCGGGCTGCGGTGGACCCGCCGGTTCGGACGGCGGGAGCCGGGCGATCTCCCGTGCCACCCCGGCCCGCGCGCGCAGGGCGGCGTCGAGCCCGGCGCGGGCCCCGTCGACGCGGACGTGCAGCCGGTGCAGCCGCCGGACCCTCCCCACCTCCCGCGCGAGGAGCCCGGCCAGCGTCAGGAACACCGCGACGGCGACGGCGGAGGTCATCCGGCGCGCTGCCGGGGGGCCGCGGCCAGCGCGGCCCGGTAGACGCGCACGACGTCGGCGGCGACGACCGACCAGTCGAAGGCGGCCGCCCGCTCCCGCCCGGCGGCGGCCAGCGCCGCACGGCGGGGGGCGTCGTCGAGCAGCGCGGCCAGCGAGCGGGCCAGTGCCGGGGCGTCCCCCGCGGGGAACAGCGCGCCGGCGGGGCCCAGCACGGCGCGGAACGCGTCGAGGTCGGCGGCCAGCACCGGCGCACCCGCGGCCATCGCCTCGGTGAGCACCATGCCGAAGCTCTCCCCGCGCAGGTGCGGCGCGCACAGCACCCGCACCGAGCGCAGCGCCGCGGCCTTCGTCGCGTCGTCGACGGGGCCCAGGACGTCGAGCCGGTCGGCCCACGGCCCGGCGGCCCGCCGCAGCGCCGCGGCGTCCCCGCGCCCGACCACGAGCAGCCGCAGCCCGGGGCGGGCCGGGGCGAGCCCGCACAGGGCGTCGAGCAGCAGGGGCATGCCCTTGCGCGGCTCGTCGAACCGCCCGACGAAGCCGACGGTCTCCCCCGGCACGTCCAGCACCGGGCCCTGTGCGAACCGGGCCACGTCGACCCCGTTGGGGATCTCCACCGCGTCGCCGCCGAGGTGACGGACCTGCACCGCCCGCGCCGTCGGCGACACCGCGATCCGCGCCGTCACCTTCTCCATCAGCGGCCGCAGCACCCCGCCCATCGCGCTCAGCGCGCGGGAGCGGTCGGTCGCGGTGTGGAAGGTCGCGACGATCGGGCCCCGCGCGACCAGCAGCGTCAGCACCGAGAGGCTGACGGTCGTGGGCTCGTGCAGGTGCAGGACGTCGAACTCGTGGGTGTCGAGCCAGCGGCGCGCCCGCGTCCAGGACACCGGCCCGAACCGCACCCGGGCCACCGATCCGTTGTAGGGCACCGACAGCGCCCGCCCGGCGCGGGTCACGAACGGCGGCACGGGGGTGTCCGGCCCGGCGGGGGCGAGCACCTCGACCGCGTGCCCGGCGGAACGCAGTGCGCGAGCGAGGTCGAGGACGTGGGCCTGTACCCCGCCGGGCGCGTCCAGCGAGTAGGGGCAGACCATCCCGATCCTCATGGGCCGATCCTCATGACCGATCAGCGGTCCAGACCGGTTGCAGCATGTGCCAGTCGGCGGGCACCCGGGCGAGCAGCGCGCCCAGCGCGTCGGCGACGCCCTGGGTCGCCTTGGGCACGGCGGCGCGGTCGGGCACCGGGACCGGCGCGGCGATGTCGAGCGCCCACCCGTCGGGGGTGAACGACGGGACGGCGGGGAGCAGCAGCGCTCCGGTGGCCGCGGCCAGCCGCGCGGCCCCGCCGGGGATCCGGGCGGGCTCGCCGCACAGCTCGACGTCGACGCCGGAGCGGCTCAGGTCGAGATCGGAGACCAGGCAGACGACCCCGCCCCCGCGCAGCCGCCGCGTCAGCGCGCGGTAGGCGCGCGACCCGTCCTCGGCCGCGACGACCTCGAACCCCAGCGACTCCCGGTAGGCCACGAACCGCCGGTAGAGCGACTCCGGCTCCAGCTTCGCCGCGACGGTGGTGAACGCGGGCTCCCGGCCCAGCGCGCGCAGCGTCTCGACGAGCCAGACGCCCGCGACGTCCCAGTTGCCGCTGTGGGTGAGCGCGAAGACGACACCGCGGCCCTGGGCCTGCGCCTCGAGGAACGGCTGCGCGCCCCGCACGTGCGGGTCCATCCGACGGTGCACGTCGGCGAGGTCCATCGACGGGAGCCGGAACACCTCGCACCAGTAGCGGGCGTAGCTGCGCAGGCCCGCGCGGACGAGAGCGTCGAGGTCGGCGCCCGGGGCCAGCCGGGCCAGGTTCGCGCGCAGCTGCGGGGACCCGCGGCGGGCCGCGCGGTCGGCGCCCATCCGGAACATCCCCTGCGCAACGGGCCCGGGCAGCATCCGCACCCCTCGCCAGCCCGCCGCGTAGGCGGCGTCGACGAGGCGGGCGCGCGTGCTCACGCCTGGGCCGGGGCGGCGCTGCGGTGGACCGCGACGAGTCGCTGCCCGAACGTCCACACCGACGCCGCGGCGAGCAGCCACATCGCCACGGCCAGGGCGTAGGGCACCCCCAGGCCCTCCAGCCCGGAACCGACGAGCGCGATGATCAACCGCTCGGCCCGCTCGACCAGGCCCCCGTCGGCCGACAGCCCGGCACCCTCCGCGCGCGCCTTCACGTACGACACGAGCGAGCCCGCGACGAGGCAGACCAGCGCCGCGAGCCCGACCAGCCGCTGCTCCCCCACCCCGAGGGCCCACCAGGCGAGCGCGGCGAACAGGGCACCGTCGGCGAGGCGGTCGCAGGTGGAGTCGAGGACCGCGCCGAACGGGGTGCTGTGGCCGCGGGCGCGTGCCATCGCGCCGTCGATCATGTCGAACATCACGAAGAACCAGATGACGAGGGTGCCCACGAACAGCTCGCCGCGGGGCAGGAACCAGACCGCCGCCGCGACGGTGCCGATCGTGCCGATCACGGTGACCGCGTTCGGCGTGACCCCACGGGCGACCAGCCAGCGTCCGAAGGGCTCGACGACGCGGTTGACGTGGACACGGGCGAAGAGGTTGAGCATCGTGCTCCTGCTGGTGGGGACTCCAGACTATCCGCGCGGCTCCCACGCCGAGGCCAGCAGGTCACGGGTCTCGCCGAGCAGCTGCGGGATGACCTTGGTCTGCCCGACGACGGCGATGAAGTTGGCGTCGCCGCCCCACCGCGGGACGACGTGCTGGTGCAGGTGGTCGGCCAGCGACCCGCCCGCCACGGTGCCCAGGTTCAGCCCGACGTTGAACGCGTGCGGCGCCGCGACCCGCTTCATCGCCCGCACCGCCTCCTGCGTGAACGCCATCAGCTCCCCCACCTCACCGGGGGTGAGGTCCTCCAGCTCCGCGACGTGGCGGTAGGGGAGCACCATGAGGTGCCCGGGGTTGTAGGGGTGCAGGTTGAGCACCGCGTAGACGGCGTCGCCGCGCGCCACCACGAGTCCCTCGTCGTCGGGCAGCGACGGGATGCGGCAGAACGGGCAGCCCGTGCCCCCGGTGTCCTTGATGTAGGCCATCCGGTGGGGCGTCCACAGCCTGCGGAAACCGTCCGGCGTGCCGATGCCGTCACGGGGCTCCAGCTCCGGGTCGACGGCGTCGGTCATGGGGCCCGATCCTAGGCGCGGCGGGGCCGGGGTCAGGGGGTGAGGGCGTCGGCGGTCGGGTGGGTGTTGTTCCGGCTCGCCACCCACGCCGCGATCCGCTCGACAGCGTCGGCCACCGGCACGCCGTTGACCTGCGTGCCGTCGCGGAAGCGGAAGCTGACCGCGCCCGCCTCGACGTCACGGGCGCCGGCCAGCAGCAGGAACGGCACCTTGGCCAGGGTGTGGGTGCGGATCTTCTTCTGCATCCGGTCGTCGCCCGCGTCGACGTCGACCCGGATGCCGCGCGACCGCAGCGCCGCCGCGATCTCGCGGACCGCGGGCACCTGCTCGTCGGTGACCGGGATCGCGACGACCTGCACCGGGGCCAGCCACGCCGGGAACGCGCCCGCGTAGTGCTCCAGCAGGACGCCGAAGAACCGCTCGATCGACCCGAACAGCGCGCGGTGGATCATGATCGGCTCCTCGCGGGAGCCGTCGGAGGCGGTGTACTCCAGGTCGAACAGGCCGGGCTCCATGAGGTCGACCTGGATCGTCGACAGCTGCCAGGTGCGCCCGATCGCGTCCTTGGCCTGCACGCTGATCTTCGGGGCGTAGAAGGCGGCGCCGCCCGGGTCGAGCACGAGGTCGAGCCCGCTGGCCTGGGCGGCCTCGCGCAGGGCCTCGGTGGCCAGCTCCCAGTCCTCGTCGCTGCCGATCGACTTCTCCGGGTCGCGGGTGGACAGCTCGAGGTAGAAGTCGTCGAGGCCGTAGTCGCGCAGCAGGTCCAGCACGAACGTCAGCAGCGAGCGGATCTCGTCCTGCATCTGGTCGCGGGTGCAGTAGATGTGTGCGTCGTCCTGGGTGAAGCCGCGGGCGCGGGTCAGGCCGTGCACCACACCGGACTTCTCGTAGCGGTACACCGACCCGAACTCGAACAGCCGCAGCGGCAGCTCCCGGTAGGACCGCCCGCGCGACCGGTAGATCAGGTTGTGCATCGGGCAGTTCATCGGCTTGAGGTAGTAGTCCTGCCCGGGCTTGCGCACGGTGCCGTCGGCGTTGAACTCGGCGTCGACCTGCATGGGCGGGTACATGCCCTCGGCGTACCAGGCCAGGTGCCCCGAGGTCTCGAACAGCTGCCCCTTGGTGATGTGCGGGGTGTTGACGAACTCGTAGCCCGCCTCCTCGTGGCGCCGGCGCGCGTAGTCCTCCATCTCCCGGCGGACGATGCCGCCCTTGGGGTGGAAGACCGGCAGCCCGGACCCGATCTCGTCGGGGAAGGAGAACAGGTCGAGCTCGGAGCCCAGCCGCCGGTGGTCGCGCTTCTCGGCCTCCAGCAGGCGGTCCAGGTGCAGGTCCAGCGCCTCGGTGGACTCCCACGCCGTGCCGTAGATGCGCTGCAGCATCGGGTTCTTCTCGCTGCCCCGCCAGTACGCCGCCGCGCTGCGCATCAGCTTGAAGGCGGGGATGAACTTCGTGGTGGGCACGTGCGGGCCGCGGCACAGGTCCGACCACACCACCTCGCCGGTGTGGGCGTGCACGTTGTCGTACGCGGTGAGCTCGCCGCTGCCGTCGACCTCCACCACGTCGTCGGTGATCTCCCCGCCCGCCCCGCCCTTGAGGTCGATCAGCTCCAGCTTGTACGGCTCGTCGGCGAGCTCCTTGCGGGCCTCGTCGAGGGAGTCGTAGCGACGGCGGGCGAACCGCTGCCCCGCCTTGACGATCTTCTTCATGGACGCTTCGAGCTTCTGCAGGTCGTCCGGGGTGAACGGCTCGGCGACGTCGAAGTCGTAGTAGAAGCCGTCGACGACGGGCGGGCCGATGCCCAGCTTGGCGTCCGGGCGCAGCTGCTGGACGGCCTGGGCGAGCACGTGCGCGGCGGAGTGCCGGATGACGGCGCGGCCGTCGGGGGTGTCGGCGCCGACCGCCTCGACCTCGGTGTCGCGCTCCGGGGCCCAGGCCAGGTCGCGCAGCTGCCCCGGCCCGTCGCCGTCGGACGGGTCGCGGACGACGACGACGGCGCTCGGCCCGCTCGTCGGCAGGCCCGCCGCGCGCACCGCGGCACCCGCGGTCGTCCCGGCCGGCACCCGGACGGCAGCGGGGACGGGGCTGGGTGCGGGCGCGGACACGGGAGGCCTCCAGGGCGTCGGGCGGGGGGTGGTGCGGACGTCCCGCCGATGCTAGAGGGCCGGGGCGACGGGGTTCCGCCGCGGCTCCCCTCAGCCCGGACGGCCTCAGCCCAGACGGCGCAGCCCGTCGGCCACGCGCCGCAGGGTCCGCAGGTCGCCCGACCACAGCGGCTCGGGCAGGCCCGTCGTGGAACCGGCGACCCGCGCGGCGGGGATCGACCACACCCCGGCGCCGGACCGGCGCCGGGGCAGGACGACCGGTGCGGCGTCCGGCCCGCTCAGCGCGGCCAGCGCCGCGACGGCCCGCGCACCGTCCCCGGTGCGGGCCCGTCCGGTGGCCAGGACCGCCAGCGCCGGCTGCCGGAGCGGGGCCGTCTGCCGGGGCGGCGCCGCTCGCCGGGACGGGTCGGCAGAGGGGTTCGGTGCCCCGAGGGCCCGCCGCACGGCGTCCTGCAGACCCGGATCCGCGAGGGCGGAGCGGGCGCGGGCGGGGTCGGCTCCCGGATCGAGCTGCAGGTGCACGAACACCCCGGCGACCGGGCCGGTGCGCAGCACGTGCACCCCGCGGTCGGTGACGAGCGTGACGTCGTCGGCCCCGGCCGCGGGACGCGGCGCGTCGCGCAGCAGGGCCGCCACCGCGGCGGGGCCGTCGGACCCCGACGCCGCGTCACCCGCCGTGCCGACGACGTCCCCGGTGCGCCCGTCGACGACCCGGACGGTGCGTCCGCCCGTCCGCGCCAGCAGGCCCGCCAGCACCTCGGCGACACGGGAGGCGGGGACGGCCATCGCGAGATCCTCCCGCACGGGACAGGGGTGCAGCGGCTTCCGCCCGTGCGGGCGGACGGGGCTGCGCCGTCCGGCGCACCGGACGGCGCCGTCCGGGGTCAGTCCCGCGGGGGCGGGTCCCGCCGCGGACCGGGGGCGAGCGCGGAGATCGGGGCGCGGGGCCGGTCGACCCAGGCACCCTGCGGCGCCCCGGGCCGCGGTACCGCACGCAGCACCGGTGGCCCCGGCGGCGCGGCCGGGCCCAGGGACTCCAGGGCCGCCGCGGCGCGGGTCCCGTCCCGGCGCGGGGCGCCACCCAGCGAGAGCAGGGCCGCGTCACCGCGGGGCGCGGGCTCCGCGCGGCGCGGCGCACCGGCCGGCGCGTCGGCGTCCGCCCGGGGCGGGCCGACGCTCCACGGGACGCGGGCGACCTCCGCCGGGGGCGGGACGGCCGGGGCCGCCGGGGGCGGGACGGAGCCCGGCGCCAGCCACCCGCCGTCGCCGGGGCGGCGGGAGACCGTGGGGCCGGCGGTCAGTGCCGCGGCCGACACGACCCGCAGCCGCCGCCGCACCCGTTCGAGCACCCACCGGCCACCGGTGACGGCGACGGCCAGCGCGAGCCGGTCGCCGTGCGGGTCCGGCACGGTGCGCACGACCTGGTGCCACCGGCCGCCCTGGCTCACGACCACCTCGCAGGCGCCGGGGGCCTCCCCGCCCGCCTGCGGGTCGTCGGCCGCCACCCGCACCAGCTCGGCGTGCCGCGCCCCCAGGGACTCCAGCTCGGCGCCCCCGAGGTGCGACGACCAGGCGTCGAGCACCATGCCGCTGTCGACGTCGACCAGCACGGCGGTGACGACCCGCCGGTCGCGCAGGAGCGGGCCGAGCACGGCCTGCAGGCCGTCCGCCCGGACGTTCACGGTGTGGCGGTGCCGCGACATCAGGACCTCACCAGCCGCCGCCACACCCTGCGCGGACCGCTCAGCGCCCGGCGTTGGCCGGGAAGAACGCCTGGCTGTCGCCGCCGGGGCTGGGGCGGCCCGACTTCACACCGGGGGCGGCCATGTAGAACTGCTGCTCGATGACGCGCAGGTCGCGCCGGGCCATGGCCAGGTTGGCCTGGGCCCGGTTGAGCACGAGGTAGAAGAACAGCTTCTCCTCGTTGTTGCCGCGGATCGGGCGGATGAGGTGGTACTGCGTGTCGAGGGTGATGAGGATGTCCTCGATCCCCTCCCGCAGGCCCAGCTTCTCCATGACCTCGAACTTGGTGCGGACGACCTCGCTGTTGCCGGGGGCGGCGACGTCGAGGTCGAACTCCGGGCTGCCGCCGCGGGAGCCGAGGCTCATACCGCTGTCGTAGTCGACGATGGCCGCCGCGAAGGCACCCTTGATGTTCGCGACCATGTCGAGTGAGTGTTCGATGTTCATTGTCGAGCCTCCAGAGGCACGTTTACCGGGAGCCTGCACGGTAGCCCCCCGACCATTTCCCGGTGCGTCCGGGACCCCTTTCCGTGCATTTCGTGGATCACTCGCGCAGGGACCGGAGCCCCGCGAGCAGGCGGCGCATGGTCCCGATGTCGTCGGCCCAGCCGGTCGCCGGGGGCGCCGCCCCCGCCGCGGCTGCGGGCGGGGCGTCGGGCACCGCGGCGGCCGTGCGCGGGGCGGGGACGACGGACCCGCCGTACCCGGCCGTCGCCAGCACCCCCGGCCGGCTGCGCGACGGCCACCGCGACGCGCGGACCGGCGGGACCCACGGCGCGGCGGGCGGGATCGCGGCGGGCACCCGGCGGGGCAGCGGGGCCCACGTCGCCGGCGCCGCCTGTTCCGGAATCACCGCAGGTGGAGGGGCATGCACGGGCTCGGGTTCGAGCCGGGACCGGGACAGCTCCCGGCGGGCCACGGCGAGGTTCGCGCGGTTCCGGTCCAGGCACACGTGCAGCAACAGCGGGCCGAGCTCGCCCCCGTCGAGCAGGCGGACGAGCCGGTAGGACCGGCGTGAGGTGATCATCAGGTCGTCGAGGTCGTCGTCGTCGGCCGCGAGGAGATCCGCGGCCGACCGTGCCCAGCGCACGACGGCGGCCGGGTCGGCCGGCGCGGAGCCGGCCTGCGCCACCATCTCACCGCTCGCCCGAACGGCGGCACAGGAATACGTCGCCCCCGGGAGTCGCAACAACTCCCGGAGGACGTCATGGATCGTCGACAACGGCCGCCCGCCTTCCTCGCGAAGAATTGTTTCACACGCCGTCGGAGCAACTGTTTTCCGCGCCGCCGGTCCAATCATTACGACCGAACGACCTATTGCCGGCAGGGCCGTTGGACGGCGATGTCGGTGCCGGTGCATGGGCCGGTCGAGCAGGTCCGCAGGTCACGGACCGCAACCACTCGTGCACACCCCGCCCACGGCCCTCGGCGGGGCCGCTGGGCCGAATGCGCGCCCGGGGAAGAAGGACCGCCCACGGCCGGTTGCACTCCCACGTGGTGCCACTCTCCGTGCTCGATCTCGTCCCCGTCGGCTCCGGCTCGACCCCCACCGAGGCGCTGCGCGCCAGCACCGCCCTCGTGCGGCGCGTCGAGGAGCTCGGCTTCCGGCGCTACTGGGTGGCCGAGCACCACGGCATGCCGGGCATCGCGAGCTCGTCGCCGGCCGTGCTCATCGCCCACCTGGCCGGGGCGAGCTCGACGATCCGGGTCGGCTCCGGCGGGGTGATGCTGCCCAACCACCAGCCACTGGTGGTCGCCGAGCAGTTCGGCACCCTCGACGCCCTGCACCCGGGCCGCATCGACCTGGGCATCGGCCGCGCCCCCGGCACCGACCCGCGCACCGCGCAGGCGCTGCGCCGCGGCACCGGGTCGCTGGGGGCCGACGACTTCCTCCAGCAGCTCGACGAGCTCGCCGCCTACTTCCGCGGCGAGGGCCCGGTCGCCGCGGTGCCCGCGCACGGGCAGCGGCCGGACATGTGGCTGCTGGGCTCCAGCGGCTACAGCGCGCAGGTGGCGGGCCTGCTCGGGCTGCCGTTCGCCTTCGCCCACCACTTCAGCGGCGAGAACACCGACGCCGCGCTGGCCCTGTACCGCGACACGTTCCGGCCGGGCACGCTGCAGGAGCCCTACGCGATGATCGCCGCGTCGGTGCTGGCCGCCGAGACCGACGCCGAGGCGCAGCGGCTCGCCCTGCCCGGCGCGCTGCAGTTCCTGCGGCTGCGCCAGGGCAACCCGGGTCTCGTCCCGACCCCGGAGGAGGCCGCCGCCTACCCGTACTCGGCGCAGGAGCAGGCCTTCGTCGACGACCGCCTCGCCGGGCAGGTGATCGGCTCGCCCGACACCGTCCGCGACGGTGTGCGCGCACTGGTCGAGCGCACCGGCGTCGACGAGCTGATGGTCGTCACCGGCGCCCACGACGGCGCCGACCGGATCCGCTCCTACGAGCTGCTGGCGGGGGCGTTCGCCCCGGCGGGCACGATGACGCGGTGACCGACTCCCCCTTCTCCGCCTTCCGGGACGCCGTGCACGCCGGCGACGTCGACGCGGCCGTGGCGCTGTTCGCCCCCGACGCCGTCTTCCACTCCCCCGTCGTGCACCGGCCCTACGTCGGCCGGGAGGCGCTGCACGCCATCCTGACCGCGGTGGTCTCGGTGTTCGAGGACTTCACCTACACCGACTCCGTCGGCGGGGGCGACACGTGTGTGCTCGTCTTCACCGCGCGCGTCGGCGACCGCGTGCTCCAGGGCGTCGACATCCTGCGGGCCGTCGACGGCGTGCTCACCGAGCTGACGGTGATGGTGCGGCCGTACTCGGCCGCCACCGCCCTGCGCGAGCGGATGGCCGCACTGCTGACCTGAGGCGTAGCGACGGACGGGGGCGATCCGGTGCGCTGCACCGGCAGCAGCACCGTGGGCGCGTCGGGGCGGTTCGCCCGCCGGATCACCGCGGCGATCAGCGCCGCCAGGCCCGCGGCGGACACCATCCACGCGACGAGCCCGCCGACGACCCAAGCCAGCACGTCGTGCCCCCCGCCCCCGGTCCCGCCCCTCGCGGCGCCCGTGGTGCGGGGCCGCCCGGACCAGCATGAACGGTCGACCGGCGGGGCGCCATAGGCCGTTGCGGGTACCGGTCGTCACCCCACCGGGGCAGGCCGGCGGGCGTGGACGGCGGCGAGGAACCGGTGCACCGCACGGACGTGGTTCCCGGTGCGGGCGGTGGGGAAGGCGTCGAAGCCGTGCTGGGCCCGCGGCAGCTCCGCGTGGTGCACCTCGTTGCCCAGCTCCCGCATGCGGGCGACGAAGCGCCGCGACTGCCCGGCGGAGACGATCGTGTCGGCGCTGCCGTGCACGACCAGGAACGGCGGCGCCCCCTGACGGGCCCGGTGCAGGGGCGAGGCGGCCAGCCAGGTGTCCCGGTCGGCGGCGAACGTGGTGCCGGTCAGCGCGTGCTCCACCGTGTGGTGCAGGCCGTGCTCGTCGACGGAGAAGTCGTGCACGCCGTACACCGGAACGGCCGCGACGACGGAGGTGTCGGCGTCCTCGAAACCCGGCTGGAAGGCCGGGTCCCCCGCCGTGACCGCCGCCAGCGACGCCAGGTGCCCGCCCGCCGACCCCCCGCTGACCGCCACGGAGCCCGGGTCGCCGCCGTACTCCGCGACGTGCCCGTGCACCCACGCCAGTGCCCGCTTGACGTCGACGATCTGGGCCGGCCAGCGCTCGTGCGGGCCCAGCCGGTAGTTCACGGTGACGCACACCCACCCGGCGCCGACGAGGTGGGCGAGCAGCGGCGACGCCGACACCGCCTTGTCGCCACCGGTCCAGCCGCCGCCGTGCACCTGCACCAGCACCGGCGCGCCCGACACCGGCTCCGCGGGCCCCCACACGTCCAGGCGCTGGGCCGGGTGCGGTCCGCAGGCGACGTCGCCGGCGCGCAGGAGGCTCCGGCGGGCGGCGCGCCCCGCCCGCAGGCGCCCCGCGACGGGGGGCGGGCCGGGCAGCCCGGCGAGCGCGGCGTCGAGGACGGCGGCCGATCGCGCCGCGTCACCGCGCAGGTCGTGCAGCGCCGCCACCGCGACACCGTTCAGCACCGCGGCGGCGCGGCCGGCGCGGCCACCCGCCACCGCGGAGGCGACCCCCAGGACACCGCACAGCACCGTCATCGCCCCCGGCGCCTCCGATGCGGGCAGGCACGGCGCCGCCTGCACGATCGACGCGGGCCAGCGCCGGATCACCGGCCTGCGCGCCCCGGCGGCCCCGAGCCCGCCGAGCACCCCCGACGCGACCCCCGCGCCCACCACCGCCCGCCGCCACGACACGTCCGCACCTCCCGCGCGGCCCGCGCGGACCGCCTCCACGGCGCCGACGCTACGCGCTGCGCCGAACGGCCCAACCCGACCACGGAGCGTCGCGTCCGGCGGAGGCGTCACCGGGACGGGTCGCGCCGGGCTTCCTCTCATCGGGTGATCTCCGCGCTGCCGCCACACCGCGCGGGGGGGGCGACCCGTTGGAGTCATGGACCCCTCCGGCGCCCCGGAGCGGCGCGTCGAGCGGGAGGTGACCGGTGTCGGGAGCACACACCGTCGCCTCGTCGCGGCGTCCACCGGTCGGGTCACGACAGCACGGGTCCCCGCAGGGCGGGTCGCAGCAGGGCGGGTCCCGGCAGGGCGGGGCACAGCAGGGCGGGCGGCGCCGGGCGACGGCGGGCGACGTCGGCTGGTGGCAGCCCCCGACGCGGCGCCGCGGCGGACCGGCCCCGGAGACCCCGCGCTCGGAGGCCGGTGGCCGCAGGCGCGCCGCCCCCGGCCGGTCGCTGCTCGCGCGGCTGCGCGGCGGCGGGTCGCAGCACCGCAGGCCGGCCACCCCCGCGGAGCGCCGCATCCGGCGGCTGCGCCTGGTCCGCAACGCCGCGCTGGCCGGGCTCGCGGCCGTGCTGCTCGGCCCGCTGGTGGCGTTCGGGCTGGGCTGGTTGTTCTTCTCCGTCCCCACCCCCACCGACTCGGTGACCAACCAGGTGGCGCTGGTCTCCTACGCCGACGGTAGCCAACTGACGCGCCTGGTGCCCGAGGAGGGCAACCGGGTGGCGGTGGAGATCGAGGACGTGCCGCCGCACGTCCGGGACGCAGTGCTCGCCGCGGAGGACCGCACGTTCTACTCCAACCCCGGCTTCGACCTCACCGGCATCCTGCGCGCGGTCTGGAACCAGCTGCAGGGCGGCTCGGGCGGCGGGTCGACGATCACGCAGCAGTACGTCAAGAACGCCCTGGTCGGCGACGAGTACTCGCTGTGGCGCAAGTACAAGGAGGTGGTGCTCGCCGTCAAGATCTCGCAGGAGCGGGAGAAGGACGAGATCCTCGGCGACTACCTCAACGCCATCTACTTCGGCCGCGGCGCCTACGGCATCCAGTCGGCCAGCCAGGCCTACTTCGGCAAGCCCGTGCAGCTGCTGGACCCCAGCGAGGGCGCGCTGCTGGCCGGGCTGATCCAGGCGCCGTCGCGCTGGGACCCGGCGCGCAACCCCGACCGGGCCCTGGAGCGCTGGAACTTCGTCCTCGACGGCATGGTCGCGCAGGGCTGGCTGACCGCGCCCGAGCGGGCGGCCGCGCAGTTCCCCGCGACCGTCGAGCCGCGCCGGGCCGCGGCCGGGGTGCCCGCCGACTCCAGCGGCCACATCGTCACCGCCGTCACCGCCGAGCTGGACGCGCTCGGGATCACCGCGGAGGACCTGGCCCAGGAGGGGCTGCGGATCACCACGACGATCGACCCGGTGCGCCAGCAGCAGGCCGTCGACGCCGCGCAGGCCGCGCTGGAGGGGCAGCCCGACGACCTGCGGTCGGCGATGGTGGCGATCGACCCGCAGACCGGCGGGATCCTCGCCTACTACGGCGGCGACAACGGCCTGGGCCTGGACTACGCCCGCGTGCAGCGCCTGGCCGGGTCGACGTTCAAGCCGTTCGTGGTGCTGGCCGGCCTGCAGCAGGACCCCCCGGTCGGGCTCGGGGAGACCTTCGACGGCGAGGAGGTGCCCGGGCTGCGCAACGCCGAGGGCGCCGACTGCGACCGCTGCGACCTCAAGCAGGCCATGACGGTGTCCAACAACGTCGTGTTCAACACCCTCGCCAAGCAGGTCGGGCCGGAGAACGTCGCCGCCGCCGCGCGCGCCGCCGGGATCACCGCCCCGCTCGACGACCCGAACGAGGGCATCGCGCTGGGCAACAAGGAGGTCAGCACGCTCGAGCTGGCCTCGGCCTACGCCACGATCGCCGGCGGCGGGGTCTGGCACCAGCCGCACCTGGTGAGCGAGGTCGTCACCGCCGACGGCCGGGTGCTGTTCGCCGCGCAGTCCGAGGGCGAGCGCCGCTTCCCCGAGCGGGTCGCGCGCAACGTCGTCGAGTCGATGCTCGAGGTGGCCGCCGCCGACGACCTGGCGCTGCCCGACGGGCGACCGGTCGCGGCGAAGACGGGCACGGTGCAGTCGCGCTTCGACGGCGAGAACAACGACGCCTGGATGGCCGGGTTCACCCCGACGCTGTCCACCTCGGTGTGGATCGGCACCGACATGAACTCCCCGATCCGCACCGCGAGCGGCGCCCCGATCAGCGGCAAGACGCTGCCCGGCGAGGTGTGGCGGGAGTTCATGGGCGAGGCGCTGGAGGCCGAGCCGGTGGAGACGTTCGCGCCGTACCGGCCGATCGGCGAGGCGGCCTCCGACGCGCCTCCCGGCGTCGACCCGGACGCGACGCCGACGCCCACCCCGGAACCGACCCCGGCGCCGTCCGCCCCACCCACCCCGGACGGCGGCGTGCCGCCCCCACCGCCGCCGGCCGAGGACCCGGCGACCACGCCGGGCGGCCCGGGCACGGACACCTCCCCGCCCTCCCGCGACTCGCTGCTGTTCGGCGACGGCGGGGGTGGCACCGGGGACGCCCCCGCCCAGCAGGACTGCTCGGTCACCCCCTGCGGCTGAGACGGTGCGCGGGCCGTGTCGCGGGGCCCGCGGCGGGGCTACCGTGGCGGGGTGGACGCCGGGTCGCAGGTGCGCACGTTCGAGGTGCTGGCGTGGCCGTCGGACCGCCGGATCGTCCTCTACGTCCCGGAGATCGAGGCCGCCACCACCGTGTCGACGATGGTGGGCGCCGAGGACGCCGCCCGCTCGCTGATCGCCGACCTCACCGGTCTCGCGCCGGAGGAGATCGGCTGCCGGATCGGCGCCGGTCGGCCCCGCCCCTGACCGGTAGCATCCGCGCGATGACCTCCGAGGACCCCACCCGGGACCCTGCCCGGGACCTTGCCTCGCGCAGCGCCGGGGCCGCCGCCGCGTGGCTCGACTCCCTGGACCCCGACCAGCGCCGGGTCGCGACCGGCGCGGTCCCCGGCTCCGGGGACGACGCGGAGCGGCTGCGCTGGTTCTACACGCCCACCGACCACGGCGGGCTCACCGTGCACGCGCAGCGGCCCGCCCAGCAGCGGCTGGCGATGGCGCTGGTCGCGAGCGCGCTGTCGGAGGCCGGCTACGTCACGGCGGCCACCGTCATGGGCCTGGAGAACGTGCTCGACCGCACGGAGGGCTTCGGCGTCTCCTTCGACCGCGAGCGCGGGCGCGACCCCGGCCTGTACTACCTGCGCGTCTTCGGCGAGCCCGGCGGAGCCGCGCCGTGGGCGTGGCGCTTCGGCGGCCATCACGTGTCGGTCAACGTGCTCGTCGTCGACGGGCGGGTGGTGGCCACGACACCGCTGTTCCTGGGCGCCGACCCGGCCTCCTCGCCGCTGCTCGGCGGTGCGCGGCTGCGCCCGCTGGGCGCCGTGGAGGACCTGGCCCGGGACCTGGTCCGCTCACTGCCCGCCGACCTCGCCGCCGCCGCGGTGCTGCTGCCGCGGGCGCCGTCGGACATCGTCACCGCCAACCGCAGCCGGGTGTCGCCGGGCGACCGGGTGGTCCCGCTGGCCGGGGTGTGGCGCGGCCCCTTCGACGACCCGGCCGAGCAGGCGAAGCTGCAGGCGCTCAGCGACGCCATCGACGACCGGGCCGGCCTCGACGCCGCCGACCACCGCGCCGTCGAGCTCACCGCGGAGCCCAAGGGGGTGCCCGCCTCCGCCATGGACGCCGGGCAGCGCGAGCGGCTGCGCGCGCTGCTGGGCTGCTATCTCGACCGCGTCCCCGAGGCCGTCTCGCCGCTGCCCCGCTACGCCGACGAGGCCGCGCTCGACGCCGTGCACCTGGCCTGGGCGGGCTCCACCGCGCCGGGCGAGCCGCACTACTACCGGCTTCAGGGCCCGCGCCTGCTGCTGGAGTGGGACAACACCCAGCGCGAGGTCAACCACGCCCACTCGGTGTGGCGCGACCCGGAGGCCGACTTCGGCGTCGACGTCCTCGCCGGGCACCGGGCCGCCCACCACTAGGG